>CAVROO010000028.1:0-186266 GCA_963722765.1 uncultured Acidobacteriota bacterium | reverse complement strand
TTCAACCGAAGGCGCCCCATGTTCAAGAGCCGAATCGACGACTACACCCTGCATGGCCGGCTCGTCGTGCCACCCGAATTGAAGCCTGGGAAAAAGTATCCCGTTATCCTGGGCCCAATGTATTCGAGCACAGTCCGCAACCGGTGGGCCGGCTCCCGAGCGACGCTTCAGCCATATCTCGCACTCGAAGGCGGATACATCGGTTTCCAGGTCGATGTGAGAGGAAGCCAAGGCTATGGGCGTGCTTTTCGGGAAGCCTTTCACAAGAACATCGGTAGTGGAGACATCGAAGATTTACAAAGCGCCGTAGAGTATCTCGAGACACTCGAGTCCGTCGATCTGGACCGGATCGGGATTTCGGGCAGCAGCTACGGGGGCACGTTGACCGTGATGGCGCTTTTTCGGAAGCCGGGTCTTTCCAGGCCGGTGTCGCTGGTGCTCCAGCCGTAGACGCCCGGTTCTTTGGGACGGACGATATTGCCCTCATGGGACTGCCGCATACGGACCCGGATGTCTACCATCGCATCTCGGCCATTCACGACGGCGAAGCGCTGCAGGACCGTTTGCTGATCATTCACGGGATGCAGGACAGCGTCGTTCCCTTCAAGACGTCGGTAATGTTGGCGGAAAAGCTCATGCTCTTGGGCAAGAACTTCGATTTTGCCTTCGCCCCGGGGCCGGACACGGCTGGTCCCGAGGTGAGCACTATGCGCGGTTTTTCCTGAACAAGCTGGTCGAGCACTTCGACCGATATTTAGGGCGGGGACCCCGCTAAGAAGGCTGATGACCATGAACCAAGGCTCGGTCTGTTGAAGGCTAATGGAAGTGCTCTACTGCATTGCTGAGCTCAACCGGCTCGAAGACAGACACAATAGCTATCGTACAATTCCGGATCGTCACGCAATTGCTCCAACGCCCGCCGGACAGCCGCGGGAGTACGCTCCACATCCTTTAGCAACGTATCGCTCGCGATCTCTATCTCGAGGACATCAGGCCGGAGAAAGGAGTAGCGGACGTAAACCCACGGTTTCGCCGGGCCGCTCGGGTCGAGATCTTTGACGTTGAGCACGGTCGATTCTTGCAGTTGGGACAGGTAGGCTTTGTACTGCGCGGGCTCTGCGTCTGTTTCCTGAAAGGCGATGGCGTATACGCGTTCGGTAGCGGGCGTCACTACAAAGTTTGCAGCCTCTGTGTCGGGGTGCAGGTCGGCAGGCAGGCAACGCCAAGTACCTAGCAAACCGGGATCGAGGTTGACCTGCGGCGTAGCATCGAGGGGGAAGTCGGTTTCAAAGCAACCAATCAGACCGATTGCGACAACCAGAAGAACGAGTCTGCGAAGCTCACTCATCTTCATACCCCTTCCTTTCCCAATGCGTCGAGCTCGTCGGAGGAAATGCTCTCACCACCGAACGACGCCCGGTAGAAACAATCGATGAGGCGGCGGCTTCGGTGGCGCAGATTCGGGCGGGATTTTGTCGTCTGGTAAAGAGAGCCAGTGCTCGAGGGGGGCGCGCGAAGCCGGGCGAGCCAGTCCGAGTTTTTTCCACTCGCGGTCGAGATCCTTCAATCCATCGATGAGCTCCGGAGGAATCGCCTGGGACTCTTCCGCTAACCGGAAGACTCGATCCTTCTTCACCCAAAAACGACGAACAAATCGTGCGAGGACCACAGCCACTGCAACCAGCATAAGGGCGGCCAGCCAACGCCCCGAGGAGAATCTATCAAAGACGTAGCGCCAATCACCGAGCATGGCCCGGGCCCAGAGCTCGGAGACTTCGACTCTTAGTCGCTCGAGCACCTCACGAATCCAACCCTTTCCGAGGCCGGCGTGAAGCTCCTCGTACTCGTCGGACGGCGTGGGATCATACTCGACCCAGCCGCGGTCGGGCAGGTAAGCCTCAATCCAAGCGTGGGCATCCGATTCGCGAACCACGTAGTGGTCGCCTTCGCGATTGGTCTCGATTACGTTGAAGCCGCTGACGTAGCGTGTGGGTATGCCCTGGAGCCGCAGCAAAAGGGCCGCCGAAGTGGCGAAGTACTCGCAGTAGCCACGCTTTTTCTCAAAGAGAAACTCGGCCACCGGTTGGTCGGTCTGAAACTCGCCCATTTCGAGTGAGTACGAGCAGGAAAGGCTCACATGGTTCAACCGTTCGTTTTACCAACTCTTCCGTCGTCGAAGCGCCCCGGCTGAGCTCGTCGGCAAGCTTTCTCAGACGCGGATCGATGTCTTCGGGAATGCCCAAACAACGCTCGTCCACCGTCCCCGATTCGATGCGCTCGGGGACCGGGTCCATCTGGAGGACACCGTAAAGACGAGACGAGGAAAACGGCGGAAGGGAGAGCACACCGGCCGAGTTGGCCAGGAGCTGGTCGGTGGAGGCTCGTACCCAAACCGTCCCCACCGGCGCAAATAGTGGTCCCCCACCACCGTCGGCGCGAAGGATCTTGAAAGAAAGGACGGGATTCGGGGTACGACTAATTATGAAGTCTTTTCCCGGCAAACCGTCCAACCATCGGACACTCACCGGGTCCAATGTGCTCGCCGCGGTAGACGGCGTAAACCCGGGAGCGTTACTTGGTCTTCCATGCCACAGCTTTCCACTAAATGACACAAGCACGCGGGAGCGTAACTTCCGTGGGCGATCCGCCCACATTCGGAGTACCACTTTACGAGAGAGCTTGAGCTCGCTGAGCTCGCCGAGCGTCGACTCCGACCCGTATCCGGAGATGCCGGAGCTGGGAATGACCATCGCCGCCATCGATTCTTCGACACGACCCTGAGCCCAGGGAAGCATACGAATAATGAACACGGCAACACCGGCCGCCGCGAGACCAAACACGACCAGGGCAGCCGTCCGCTTCCAAGCTCCCGCCTCGAGGGCCGTGCCGACGCTGCCAAGAGCGAGATGAACGAATCCGGCAATCCCCGCCGCCAGCAAGTAGGGATGGAGCGGTGTATCCAAACGGTAGCTCGCAAGAGCGATGACGGCTACGGAGCTGAGAACAAAGGTCCAAGGCCGCGACCAGGACGTCGGCCCCGCCAAGAAAAGGGCTCCGAGCAACAATAAAGGATAACCGATGAGCCCTGAAACGAATGCGACCGTGCTCGCAGCCAGAACCGGGTAAGACATCACAACCCAGCCCAGTAACACGGTCGCACTCAGAAGGACCCAAAGGAGCCACTTGGCCCAGCTCGCCACGACTGATGGAAGATTTCGCAAATTCCAGAAAAGGGAAATCACCGCGGGAAGGAAAAACACATACGGGAGCGGCGCCCCCTGGGAGAGGGCAAAACTCCCCGCGGCCGCGATATAGAGTACGGCGAAGCACAACTTCTGAACGAAGGAAAAAGCGCTTCGGCTCACTGCGTGGCCTCCGCGGCATGAATGGCCCGTTCCACATCCGCCGGACTCATCACGGTGATCTCGCCGAGCTCCTCCCCGACGGCGTAGACGGGTTTTTTCGTCTCCCCTTCTTTGACCACCATGACGCGCAGCTCCACACCGGCCATCTTGACCTGTCGGAGAAACTCTTCCCGCGCTTCGTCCCAGTCCTGGAGCACCGCCACGACGCTCGTGATCATGGACAGCTTCTCGAAGAGCGCCGGCCCTACGACTTCGAAGGGCGGTTCGTTACAAGGCTCGAGACAAGCGAGGACGTCCAAGATGTTCTCGAGGTAAGCGAGACTCCGTCCGGCACTCACCTCGTAGATGTCCGGCCCGGCGGCAAAGATGTCGACGATGTACTCACTTCGGCTGAAAAAGTCGGCAATCGACGCGACGACGGAAACGGCCGACTTCGAATCCATCGACGTCCGCTTCTTTGGCGCGGCGGGGGAGAAACGTATCCAAAATGATGGCGATACGGCAGAAGTACTCCTCCTGGAACTCCTTCACGACCGGCTTGCCCACCCGAGCCCAGGATCGCCAGTGGATGTTCTTGACCGGATCCCCCTGCCTGTACTCGCGGGTTCCCATGAACTCGACGGAGTCGGCGGTGTTCGAAGCGAGAGGAATGCCGCCGGGTTGATACCGGCGTCCCGCCGGCACATAAAAATCCTCCATGGAATAGAAGCGGGGATAGACCAGCATGGCCTGGTCGGGAAGCCTTCGGGCTCGCCCTCCAACCAAGGCCAAAGGGTCCGTCGCTCGAAGGGAAGGACCGCGCAAGAGGTACTTGCCTCTTCGAAGCGGTTTGAAGGTAATCGACTGCTCGGTCGAGCCGTCTCGTCCTCCGTGGAGAAGCGCCTGCCGCGGCTCGAACACGATACTGCTTCCCCAGCGGTGGGGTCTCGGAAAAGAAAGCAACAGGGGACCGGAGAATCCCGGCCGGTGCCCCTCGACTCGTGCCTTGAGCTCGAGCGGCCGAAGCGCCGTGCCGCGCAGAGGCAAACGACACTCGAGTCGAGCCCGTGGCGCCCGCAACAAGGCAAAAGCAAAAGCCAGAATGAGCATGGCCGCCGCGACGGCAAAAACCTTGAAGACCTGGTTTTCCCGGGTATTGAGCCCGAGCATGGCGAGCGCTCCCGTCAACCACAAGAGATAACGCCCGCGGGGCGTCAGGACCTCCCGGTAGCTTTCCGCGACCTTCCGGAGGATCGGGACGACGACGCGGGAACGCGGCAATTGGATGCTCACGGGCTACCGCTACACTCCTACCGGCACCCTCTCCAAAATCTCGTTCACCACATCCTCCTTGACGACCCCGGAGTATTTGGCCTTGGTGTCGAGAGACAGACGGTGAGCAAGAACGGGCACGGCAATCCGTTTCACGTCTTCAGGAACCGCGTAGTCGCGGCCCTCGAGAAACGCATGCGCCTGTGTCATACGAAACAAGGTAAGGGTTCCACGAGGAGAGCAGCCCATTTTGAGAGACTCGTGATGGCGCGTGGCTTCGGCCAGCGCGACGAGGTAGCGCGCGATCTTCCGGTCCACCTTCACCGCCTTCACCTTCTCCTGAAGCTCGAGAACCGTTGTGCCATCGATAACCGCCTTGACGTCTTCGATAGGGTGATGATGAAACTGACTGTAAAGGATCTCCACCTCTTCTTCGTTGGCGGGATACCCCAAGGCGACCTTCATGCCGAACCGATCGAGCTGAGCCTCGGGAAGCGGGTAGGTACCGTGAAACTCCACGGGATTTTGAGTCGCGACAACCAGGAACGGTGAGGGCAAAGGATGGGTTTTTCCCTCGATAGAAGCCTGCCGTTCACTCATCGCTTCCAGCAAGCTCGATTGGGTTCGCGGAGAGGCGCGGTTGATCTCGTCGGCCAACAAAATGTTGGTGAACACAGGACCTTCTTTGAAGATGAAGCTCCCGTCCTTGGGATTGTAAATCGATGAGCCCAGGATATCCGTCGGGAGGAGATCGGGAGTGAACTGAACCCGTTTGAAGTCGCTCGAAAGAGCCTTCGCCAACGCCTTGGCGAGCGTCGTCTTGCCGACGCCGGGAACGTCTTCCATCAGACATGTGACTGCCACTCAGTAGCGCAAGCAAGACATTCTCGATGACCTGAGGCTTACCGAGAATAACGGACCGAAGCTCCTTTTCGAGGGCCGAGACGGCGCTGTTCGAACCACCCAAAGGCATAGCGACTCCTGAAATTTGAAACTGAAACTGGATCGGAGATCTTTTTTCAAGTATGGGGAGCCGGTTCGCGGCTGTCAAACCGGTTCGGTCGCAGCCTTGGGACGAAGAATGAATGTTTCCGTGGGGACGTAATCCGAGTTATGAGACAATCCGAACACACCCTTCTTGATGAGAGCGCGGATCAGTCGCAATGCCCGACAGTCGGTCATAGGAGTCACTTCGAGCACGGCCGCGATCGTTTGGTGCCGGATGATGCTCATGTAGATCTCGATCTCGGCCGCGCTGTGGGCACTCACAGGCAAGGAGCAGTCCTCCTTCAAGGTCAATGGAACTCCGAGTGGCGGAAGCTCGGCAATGAGTCGAGCCAACTCGCTGATTTGGCTCATCCCCTCCAGAATGAGGGTGTCCGCCGGCAGGTTGATGGTGCGTGTCACATCCGAGGAGGTCGGAAACTCGACGATTTCGTACTTCGCGCTTTGCCAGCCGAAAAACCTGCAGAGAGCTTTTTCGCCCTCGGCGCGGCCGTATGTGGCGTGGATGATCTTATCTTTTTGGATGTATATCCGCCCCGTCTCCTCGCCCTTATAGAGCTCGAGGATGACGGAATTTGCATTCGTCGTCAGAATCTTGAGCAGGTCGGCGATGGATAAATCGTGAGGGTTATCCACTCGAAGGGTTTTATTTGCCCGATCGGAGGTCGCACGTGTCGATATGATGTTACCTTTGGTTCCCACGGCAAAGGACTCGGGGTTGCGACGGTAGCGAAAGAATCCCTGCTTCTGGTCGTCGAGACGCTCGAGGTGAACCGTCATTTGGTGATTTCCGATCCGGATCCGGTCACCGTTCTTCAATCGCTCCTGGCAAACCTTCTTACCGTTCAAGTGGGATCCGTTGGTGCTGTCCAGATCCCGTATGGACAGACCTTCATCGTCCAAAACAATCTCGGCGTGATAGTTGGAGACGGTTCGGGACACGAGCTGAAGATCGTTGGACTCGTGCCGTCCGATGGTTGCCCTTGAAGATTCGGAAAGGTCGAAGGCATGAACTTGCTGTTCCGTCGCCAACAAGAGAACGTACCCGGGCGCTTTCTTCACTATCGATTCGCTCATGGGGTGAGCTCCTTTTGATCCCAATACAAAGAGCAAATGATGTGCCAGATCAAGTTTCTGCACCGGCATGCTATCTTGTACATATCACTTGGGTTCGACGAAGCTATCTTGGCAGAAAGTTCAGTCAGTGTAGGTTTTTCCCCCGAGTGACGATCAAGATGGACCGGGCATGGAGCTCTCGGATGGAGTCTTTGAGCTAAACTCACGGGCGGCGCTTCGAACCTCCGTCAGCTTCTTGTCGCTTTCCTCGGTCAGCCACTGCCAAACGTCGTCGGCCGGCATGGGTCGGGCATAGAGAAAACCCTGAATGAGATGGCATCCCTGGTCCAGCAGAACGGTCACCTGGTCCACCGTCTCCACACCTTCGGCGACCACGTTTTTCTTGAGAGCATTTCCCAGAGTGACGATGGCAGAACATATGGCTCGGTCATCCGAGTTTTCGCAAATCTCACGGATGAAGGTTCGATCGATCTTGAGGACATCGAACGGAAACCCGCGAAGGAATCCCAACGAGGAGTAGCCGGTCCCGAAGTCGTCCATGGCGATCTGGAGACCGAGGTTCTTCAACTCGGCGAGCATGTTTCGACTCATCTCCTCGTCTTCCATCAACACGCTCTCGGTAAGCTCCAGTTCGAGAGAGGTCGGATCCAATCCCGTTTCATCGAGAACCCGCGCCACCGTCTCGGGAAGTTGTCGCTGTCTGAACTGCTTAGCCGACAGGTTCACCGCCACCCGCAGGTCGCTCAGGCCAGCATACTGCCAAGCCCGATTCTGCGTGCAGGCTTTTCGGAGGACCCACTCGCCCACCGGAACGATGAGGCCCGTCTCCTCGAGAACCGGGATGAACTCCGCCGGGGACCGCAAACCCTTGCCTCCTTCGTTCCAACGAATGAGCGCCTCGAGTCCAACCACCGAACCCTTCGCAACATCCAGTTGTGGCTGATAGTAGAGCTCGAACTCATCACGTTTGAGAGCCTGCCGCAGACGGTTTTCGAGATCGAGCCGTTCGACCACCTTGTCGTTCATTTGCGCCGAATAAGGCTGGTAGTTGTTCCGCCCGGTGCGTTTCGCACGGTACATCGCAGTATCCGCGTTTCGCAACAAGGTCTCGGCGTCCGGTCCGTCTCTCGGGGTGAATCGTGATGCCGATACTGGCGGTCAGCGACAGCTCGTGTCCGTTGACGTTGAAGGAACGGGATAGGGCGTACATCACCCGCTGCGACACCAGTACCGCGTCATCGGACCTGGACATACCCACCAACATGACGGCGAACTCGTCTCCGCCCCATCGAGCGATGGTATCCACGTTGCGGACGCAATGGCGCAGCCGCTTGGCGACGACGCCCAACAATTGATCGCCCACTTCATGCCCATACGAACTGTTGATGGCCTTGAAGTCGTCGAGCCCAATGAACAAAACCCCTGTTGAGGTGCCCCTTCGGTCGTCCTCGTAGATCGCCCGGATGAGACGATCTTTGAAAAGCTCGCGATTCGGGAGATCGGTAACGCTGTCATACTGGGAAAGCTGAGAGAGCTTGGATTCCAACCGCTCCATCTCTCTTTGCTGCGCTTTGACTGTTTGACGGAGCGATGCGGCCTCCATGGAGTTCCGGATAGCTCGGAAGAGTCCCATAGGTGAGACATCTTTGGTGACGAGGCAGTCCTGGGCGCCATGGTTCAAGGCGTCGAGGACATCGGCGTCTTTTCTCGCTAAATAGATGACCGGGGTAGCCGTGGGTGAATCGCCACCATTCAACTGAGACAAAACCTCGAGGCTGGGAATGTCGGTGACCGACGCGGACAATAGCACGCACTCGAACCGTTCCGCCCGATAGAGGTTGACACCCTCACGGCCCGAGTCGGCATCCACGAGCTCGAGATCGCAGCGGAATCCTTGCTCTAGGAGATCACGGAGCTTCGCTCGCTCCACACCGTTCTCCTCAATGATGAGAATCCGCAATGCTTGCTCCATCCAACCACTCCAAAGCAAACTGCATCTGCGGGTGGATAACCCCTCGCGTGTAGGCCCACCCCCACACGCCGGAAAATCCACTCGAGCGCGCAATGACGCGAAAGGACTACCGACAAAGAAATTGCGACCAGCTCCGCACGCGATGCAGGACGAGATGCACAGATAAAGTGCAAGGGCTGTGCCCAATCCACGGTCTCGAGCCAAAACCCCTCAGCGTCATCGGACTCGGAGAGTGATCCCCTTTCAAAAGAAGGACTTGTTGCGGTTCACCGACAATGAATCCGCGTGTGATTCAAGTTTCTGCCCTTTCGAGCCCGTTTCAAAATGTTACGATGTGCCTGGGGACTCTGATGCGGATTCGAGTCGATTGCCACGCGGGCTACAGGGGTGAGGAAACGCCTCGACGTTTTATCGTTGGAGAGCAATGGGTCGAAGTCGTCGAAATCGTGGACCGCTGGCTCGAACCCGACCACCGTTATTTCAGGGTAAAGGGAAACGACCGCAACACCTACGTCATCCGCCACGACACGAGCACAGACACCTGGGAATTGACCACAGTTGGAAAGTAGGAGGCAGCCTTTTTCTCTCCTCTCGTTCCACTTTGCGCCTTTGCGTTCCTTCTTATGGATTCTCCCGGGAGGCTAACAAATCGGTCAGAAGCCGTTCGCCGCTACCGGCCGGTACGAGCGTCAGATCCGATTGCCCTTCCACGAGTCTTTGAGTCTCTAGAGCTTCGAACAGCGCTTCGGCCACGTCCTCGTCTTTGGCGATTTCGACCAGCGCCTGACCCACCAGCTCGGGTCGAACGGCTTCGGCACGCGCGAACTCCACCGCAGCTTCTTTTTCCGCAGCACTGGTGATGATGTCCACTTGATTGGCGCCGGCCTGTCGGATGGCTGAAGTCACCTGTCGCAACCGGTTGACCACCTTCTGTTCGATCTGCTCGATGACCCGTACCTGTGGAAAAGTGTATCGCTCTAGATCGGTCTCGGAAAGATGCTCCGCGATCGGCAGATCGAGCGTCGTCTTTCCTTCAATCCTTTGAGCCCGGCCGAAGCTGGTCACGACCGCCCGCTCGTTCTGCTGGACGGTGAAAAACCCCGCTAGGCCGTACCGGAAGAAAAAATAACCGAAAACGCCGAAGACCATTCCCACCAGTACCGACATTTGCGGCACCTCCTATTCGACGCCGAAACCGCGCCGACGTTTTCTGACCCTTCGTTACTGAGGAATTTTATCGAGATGGAATACAACTATTGTAGAACAAACGGCTTCAGGGGTGAAGGGATTCCAGCGCCCCGGTTTCCGGATTTGACCAACAAATTCATTCCCGCGCTAGAATGCAGGTAAATTACACAGAGAGGAAAAATCTAATGAGTCAGCAAAACGATCCCGAGACCCCGTCCATCGAGGCGAAGCCGGATGGACCCTATGTCGTAAAGAGCCCTCCACCGCTCAAAAACTCCAAAGGTGAGCCCATCGAGACCAAGCCGGTAACCGCGCTATGTCGTTGCGGCAAATCGGAGAACAAGCCTTTTTGCGACGGTACGCACGCGAAAGTGGATTTCTCATCGAAACGGTTGGGGGGAGGCCCCGCCGACAAGCAAGATCACTATGAAGGGAAGGCTATTACGATCAATGACAACCGCGGGGTTTGCGCTCACGCTGCGCGTTGCACGGATGGCCTCAAGTCGGTGTTCAAATACGGTGAAGAGCCTTGGATCGATCCGGACGGTGCCGATGTGGAGGCCGTCAAGAGTCAGGTCCAGCAGTGCCCTTCCGGCGCCCTCAGCTATACACTGGAGGGAACGGAGCACACCCAATACAGTCAAGAGCCTGGAATCAGCATCATCAAGAACGGCCCCTACCGAGTGACCGGCGGAGTGGAGCTCAAAGACCCGGGTAATGGACAAACACCCGAGACCCAGGATCACTACACTCTGTGTCGCTGTGGCGGCTCGAAGAACAAGCCTTTTTGCGATGGCACCCATTGGAAGGGCTTCAAAGACGACAAGAACTAACCCTGATCCGACAATAAACTCAGGTTAAATTGCAGGAAAAACGGGGACAGGTCCCTTTTTGGCAAAGACAACGGTCCACCAAAAACGGACCTGTCCCTGTTTTTCCAGTAATTTGCGTAGATTTCGTGAACTCGGATTAGGGTTCGCCCTGAAGCGCACACGAGGCAACAAAGCCTTTGCGTAAAGACACATTAAGAACGGCTTCATATATGAGTGAATCACAGACCCCTTTCCCAAGAATAGCCGCCACTATCATGGCTTTTGTTGCGTCTACCAAAGCTGATTCGCTTATTTATTGTCGCTTCAGGGCTAAGAAAAAGGGGACAGCACCTTTTTCGGAAAAAAGGTACCTGTCCCCTTTTTCCTGTTATATGCTGACCGCATGGTTGAAGCCGAAGAACCAAAATTAGCCCTGTTTATCGACCTCGAAAATCTCGCCATTGGAGCGCGCGAGGCCAAGCTCAAGTCGTTCGAAATCGCAAAGGTCCTCGAGCGGCTGGTGGAGAAGGGCAAGATCATCTTCAAGAAGGCCTACGCCGACTGGAGCGCCTACAAGCCTTACAAGCAGCCCCTCCACGAGGCCGGAATCGAGCTCATCGACATCCCGCAGAGGCGCATCAGTGGCAAGAACAGCGCCGACATCAAGATGGTGGTCGACGCCATGGAGCTCAGCTACACCAAGGAGCACATCAACTACTTCGTCATCGCCTCCGGCGACAGCGACTTCGCACCCCTCGTCTCCAAGCTCAAAGAGAACGACAAGACCGTCATCGGAATAGGACTCCGCGAGTCCACCTCGGATCTGCTCAGCTCGAACTGTGACGAGTTCATCTTCTACGACGATCTCGTGGCGCGGACCCAGCGACAGCGGCCGCACCTGGAGTCCCTGCCGAAGAACAAGAAGGAATGTTTCAAGCTCGTTCTCGATGCGTTCGAAGCCCTGCAGCGCGAGGACAAGGAGGTCATCTGGGCATCGATGGTCAAACAGACGATCAAGCGCAAGCAGCCTTCCTTCAACGAATCGACCTACGGCTACGCGAACTTCAGCGAGCTTCTCGAGGACGGCGCCCGCCTCGGCATGTTCAAAATCCACAAGGATCAGAGACGGGGAAGCTACTTCATCATTTCCACTAGAGGGGATCAAAAGAGCAGTCAGTGATGCAGGCAGGCGGTTCGCCTACGCCAGAATCGTATCGATTTGTTTCACACCCTCTAGCGCACCCATCGGCAAGGAAATCTCGCCGCCTGGAACCTCGGGGTCCCGTGGATTAATGCGCACCAGGCGGGCCTTTTTGGCGCTACAGAGCTGCTCGCTTTGGTAGCGGACGGTGGGAACGGAGGCTCCAGCTCCCATCTCGACGATCGCGATCGGATCGAAACCGACTTCCGCCAACCAAGAATGATACCGGCGGGCTTGCCCCTCCTGCCGAGTCGGCAGGTAACTGAAATCCCCAAATAAAAGAATGTTCGGCCGGGCCAAATCGCCGCAGGCGGAGCACTTGGGCAGCGGCTCTTCCGCCCGCATCGTCTCGTGGTCTACGGGAACGTCGATGGGCTCGGCGGGCCAGACCTCGTGAGTGCAGGGACTCGAGCACTGAAGATGATGAATGCTTCCGTGGACCTCGTAAATTCGGTTCTCGTCGAAACCGGACATCTGAAAGTGGCCATCCACGTTGGAGGTGAAAACAAAGGAGCTTTTCTTCGATGCCGCCCAGCGCCGGAGAATATGGAAACCTTCGTGCGGCTCCGTATCCCGATAAAGATGAAGTCGGTGTCCGTAAAAGCCCCAGGCCAGGGTAGGATCCACATGAAAAGTATCGGGGCTTGCCATTTCCACGAAGCTCAGGCCCAGTTTTCGGTAGGGAGGATAGGCGTTCCAGAATCCTTCCCGGCCTCTAAAGTCCGGTAGACCGGAATCCACGCCCATACCGGCGCCGGCCGCGATTAAAAGATGCGATGCTTCCTGTATGGCTTTGGCGGCTTCTTCTAGACTCATGGTTTTCCCTCGCGGTAAGAATACCCCTTTTGAACCTTCTGGAAAAAGCGAACAAACCTTGCGCGTCCCAGCAGCGGCTGCTATGTTCTTGTCGCTTTCAATCCCGTGGCAACGATCGTCCAGGAGGTCGAGGATGCGTCAGACTGTTGGTTGCTCCCATTGTTCTCACCCTTTTATCGGGTTCGGCCATGTCCGCCCAGGCCCAAACGGCCAAGAAGCCATTATCCATCGAGCTGATCTACGGCGGCGAGCTGTCGGCACCGTCGCCGTCGCAGGTTCGATGGACACCCGAAGGCAACCTGAGTTTCTTTTTATCGTCCGATGGGGGACGCGATCTTTGGCTTTTCGACTCCGCGTCCGGGGAAAAACGTATTCTGGTCGGGGCGGATGAGCTCGAGCGTATCGCGCCGTCTCCGACTCAAGCCACCCAGGATGAGAGGGAACGCACGCGCCGGACCCGCTTCGGGGTCGCCGCCTACCATTGGTCGCCGGACGGCGGATCGCTCCTTTTTACCAGCAGCGGTCAAATCGTCCTCTATAAAGTGAGGGACAAAAAAGATACGCCGCTAGCGCCGTCCAAGGTCGGAGTTCTCGACCCGAAATTCTCGCCCGACGGGAAAATGATCTCGTTCGTTTACGAGCACGACATCTGGGTCGTACCCACAGCGGGAGGCGAGGAAAAGCAACGGACCTTCGGCGGTCACGACCTTCTCCTCCACGGCGACCTCGACTGGGTCTATCCCGAAGAGCTGAACGTACGGACCGGCTACCATTGGTCCCCCGACAGCCGACACATCGCCTTTCTCGAGATGGACGAAAGCCCCGTTCCGATTTATCCCATCACCGAGGAAGTCTCCCGGCAACCGAGCGTCGATCTGCAGCGGTATCCCAAGTCCGGTGACCCGAACCCGAAGGTCCGTGTGGGCATTGTCGAGATCGGCAGCGGCCGGACGGCCTGGATCGATCGGGCCGCCGAGTACATTCCTCGTATCGACTGGGTAGATCCCGATACCGTAGCCGTTCAGCTTCTCGACCGCGACCAACACGAGCTCGAGTTGATTCACGTGAATCCTGCCACGGGCCGGTCTCGATCCGTTTTCATCGAGCAAGACGACGGCTGGGTAAGCGTGACCAACGACCTGACCTATTTGAAGGATGGCGCGCAGTTCCTTTGGACCTCCGAACGGAGCGGCTTCCGTCACATCTATCTCTACGAAGCGGAAGGCCGACTGATCAAGCAACTGACCGACGGCGACTGGCAGGTCGTCGGCATCGACGGACTAGACGAGGCCGGCGGCTGGGTTTACTTTTCGGCCAACAAGGACAATCCCATCGGGCGGGACTTCTACCGGGTGAAGCTCGACGGAACCGGCCTCGAACGGTTGACCCGAGAAAAAGGTACACACCGGATCGACCTGAGCCCGAAAACCACCGCCTACCTCGACAACTACTCCTCCATGACCGACCCGGGCGGGACTACGCTCCACAATCTCACCTCGGGAAAAACGATGCCGTTCGAGGAGCGGCGCGCCATGGACGAGTTCGATCTCGTAGAGCCCGAGTACAAGATGCTCGACACCCCCGACGGAGCCAAGGTCAGCCTGCTTCTTCTCAAACCGCAGAAGCTCGAGGCCAACAAGAAGTACCCCGTTTTGGTCTACGTTTACGGCATGCCCGGCGCGTCAACGATTCGCGACGCTTGGCCGGGGAACCGGGGGCTCTTTCACCAGTTTCTGCTTCAAAACGGATACATCGTCGCCCAAATCGACGACCGTACCTCGGCGATATGGGGCCACAAGTACGCCGTGCTGGGCGACCACAACATCGGACCGCTGGCGATCCGGGACCACGAGGTGGCCGTTGACTATCTGAAAACGCTACCCTACGTGGACGGCGATCGGATGGGCGTCTGGGGTTGGAGCGGCGGCGGTTTCACCACGACCTTCCACATGACCCACAGCAAGCTCTTCAAGGTGGGGATCGCGGGAGCACCGGTAACCGACTGGCACCTCTACGATTCCATCTACACAGAACGCTATATGGGAACACCTCAAGATGATCCGGAAGCTTACGAGGAAACCTCGTCGGTCAAAGCAGCCGCCGACTACACGCGGCAGGATGCTCATCATCCACGGCACCCATGACGACAACGTCCATCCGCAAAACACCATCCAACTCATCGATGCGCTCATCAAGAACCGCAAGCAGTTCGACATGATGCTCTACCCGAACAAGACGCACGGCGTCCGCGGACGAACGAGATGATTCACCTGTGGACGATGGTATTCGATTATTTGGAAAGAAATCTGAAGTAGGTCGCCTCGGCCTCTGCCCGCCTTCGCCCGTCGGGCTTCGGCGGGTCTCGCCGTAGCTCCGCTCAAAACCGCTCTTAGGCGGAGCGGACGCGGACGGCTCTGCGTTGACTTTTTCTTGCTCTTGACGTCTAAGACCGTCACTTCCGGGCGGCAAAAAAGCCGGAATTCCGGCAATGGCCCCCCTTCCGCTCCCAGACCGCGATTGACGTACAAAACGGTCTTGTCCATCGTGTAGAGTCCGGCGTCATACCCCGAGCGGGACATGTGGATGAAGGGTCCTAGACCAGGCAGGCGTACCTGCCCGCCATGCGTGTGCCCGGACAGGACAAGGTCATAACCAAGGTGGGAAAACTGTTCCAGAAAGTCCGGATGGTGATAAAGGAGAATGTTGAGGGTGTCAGGCGGCGCCGTTCCGAGAACCTTTGGAGATATGCCGAAACCGCACCCCGCAACTCGTACGGGAGCTCCACGGACGATGATCTCCACCGATCGTTCCGCCAGTAGCTCGACACCGGTACCGTCAAAGATAGGCCGTGGATCCCGATCCCAGTTGCCGAGCGACGCGTAAACACCGTGGGGCGCGCCCAACTCCCGCATGAACCGACGCGCCTCCGCCACCGCGGAAGGAGGACTGCCACTTCTCAGATAGTCTCCTGTGAGACAGACCAAATCGGGACGGGCTTCTCGGACCAGATCCGAAGGCCCTTCGCTCTCGTCTCCCGAAAGTCTGAATGTGCAGGTCGGAGAGGTGGACAATTTTTAGCGCCGGCGTGGGAGCCACGGCATCGACCGTCACCGTCCGATGTACTTTCTCGACCCAGTGAGCCTCAATGAGCCAACCGTAAAGAAAGAGACCGACCAAACAGCTGATTGCGACGGCCGGAATGCGCCCCTTTAACTTGCGGACTGGTAGTCCTGAACGAGTCTTCGAGGAAGGGTGCCGTCTGCTCTCTCGTAAGAACGAACCCATCTCAGCCCGAAAAATGACCCTACCGCTGCTCCAACCCTGCCAAACTCTTCCGAACTCCCTGGTTGAGCGTCTCTATCTCTTTCTTGAGCTTCGCTTCTTGCTCCTCGATGGACCGGAGCTCGCCCTCGCTGGCTTCCAATTGCGCCACATACTGGGCCCGCAAAGTTCCCTCCTTGCCTTCGTTGGAAAGGGCTTTCATGTTCGCATGAACCTGCTGCTGGGACTTGTAAACCTTTTCCCGCTTCTTGTCGAGTTTGTCGATGCGTTTCTCGCTATCTGCGATCTTGTCCCATAAGCCCAGTAAATAAGCCGCTTTGTCGTAGGCGGTCTGATCCAACAAACCCCTTTCGAGATATTCCTTCAGCCCTCGGTAGCTCTGCTTGTGAAGCTTTTCCTTCCGCGTAATCAGCCGACGCTCCCGAACGTTGAGCACCGTCTCGCCCTGAGATTCAACTTCCACTTCGAATCGATACATCTCGTCGGTCGTTTCGATCGGTTCGGGGGTCTCGTAGAGCTCATAGGGACTCGACCGCTGGTGCTCGATGAGGATCTTCTGAGTCAGCCGGGTCCGATTGTTCACCTGATACTCACGGCGGATCAAAGCCCATTCCTCGAAATGCAAAAATGCTCCATCGAGCAGAAGCTCTCGGGACTCCTGAGCTACTTCGTGGTCTTCACTCACTTTGACACCGAGCTCCACCGCGTAGGGGACGGTAACCTCTCCCGTCTCGGCCGTAAACGGCAAAACGGCTTCTCCTACATACTCCCCGCCTTCGATGACGGTCACCGGCCCACGCTCGAGAATCAATCCGGTTTCGTTCGTCATTCTAAGGGTCGCCACCGGGTGATCGAGCATCTTGGACCCGTTGTAAAGTAGGTTCTTGCGAAGCCCCAGGTCGGCCGAGACGATGGGCACCATAGCGGAGCGGCCCCGTGACACGGTGACCGGCGTATCGATGACATACTGAAAGAGCTCTCCCAAAGACTCCCCTTTGGCCTTGACTCTAAAAGCACTTTCCATCTCTTCGCGTCCAAGGGAAGGCATCGAAGCACAGGCCACCTCCATGGGTCTTTCAAGCAGCGCGCTCTCTTCCAAGTCCAACAGCTCTTCTGCGGCGGACTCGACCGCTCCACCGAAAGCGACCGGACCCGGCGCGACACGCGACTCATCCCCCACCAAAGGCCGCTCGGGCATAAAGGGCTTGTAGAGGTCGTACACGAACGAGATGGGCATCCCCGCTACCAGAGAAAGCGAGATACCCTTCAGGTCTTCCTCCAACCGATTGTCGAAGATGCCCCAACCCTGGAGGAGCGCGCGCGGCTCGTCATCTCCGCCGGCTCGGTCGAAGACCAGCCGGTAGCTCACCCGCCACGTCGGCGCCGGAGCGATGTAGCTCACCGAAAGGTCATGCTCACCCGGAGATAGACGGAGGGTGACCTGGCGGTAGTTTTCTTGGCTCAAGGAGGATTCCAGAAAGAACTCGAGGTCGCTGGACCCTCTTTCATCCAATATTTCGACCCCGCGAACCCGCGCTAGGCCCAAGGTTCGAACCTGAGTCGTCTCTTCCACCAACAAGGACACCAACGACTCGGTGGGTGGATGTCGATCTCCGACTTCGTCCAATCCGAGCAGCGTGCCGAGGAGTATCCTCTTCCTGGCTGAGGAGCAATCGAACCCGCCTTCCTCGCAAGTCAATCAACAAGTCCCGGAGACTCCGGTCATCGCCCAAACGAATCGAGCACCCAGCCAGCCGTTCCTCTCGATTCTGCGGCGTGGCATAATCGACGCCCAAAACATGACCACCTCCGCGGTCGACGACCGTGAGGCTCTTCAGCAGATCGTTCATTTCCTCGACACGGAAGGCCAGTTCCACCTCCTCGCCGGAGAGCTCGGCCCGTCGCTCAAAGAAACCGACACCGTGTTTATACAGCGTCATGTGGGTAATGGGCAGGTCTTTCACTGGAATTTCCTCCACGCAGCCGGCAGTCGGTAGTCAGCACGAGAAGGCGCGACTTGCTGCTTTTTTCTCGAGTTAGTGGTGGATGCGAATAAAATCAGTTTCGCACGGGATCAAACGAGGATCAACCACTGTATCCGGCTGATTCGAAAGACCGATTCGTGATAAACTACAGATAGGACAAGGAAGAAAAAGTTCATGTCAACGAGAAACAACGGTGTTGAGTTCTTGGCCGGCCTACTCGCCGGAGTGGTTTTCGGCGGCGCCGCGGCGCTGCTCATGACACCTAGGACCGGACCGCAGGTTCGCCAATCGGCCCTCAAGGAAGCTTGGAAGCTCCTGCTCAGGGCCGCTGACGGCCGGCGGCTCGAAGAGTGGGCCGACACCGAGGAACGACAAAAGGTCGCAGAAAACCTCGACCATATTCGATCGGCCGGACTCTAATCCGCTACAGGCCAGCGGCCGCCGACTCCCTCGCCAACCTACTGCCGTGGTATGCTTTCACCACCAGTTTCCATCGCCATGGATCGGATCCAAGGAGAAAAAGGCCGTGAACCGAACCACAAAAGCAGCTCTCGTAATCGGCATCTTGGCTTGTCTTATCGTCTGGCAACCCGGTAATCTCGCTGCTCGAGACGAGGCTCAGACCTCCGATCTTCCTGTCGAGCTGAAACCGCCTTCTGTAACCGAACAATCCATCACCATTGACGGTAAGACCATCGAATACACGGCCTCCGTGGGTTACATGACGCAAAAAGACCAAGAAGGCAAGGTCCTCGGCTACCTCTTCTACACGGCCTATATCAAGAAAAACAAAGATTCGACTTCCCACCCCTTGACGTTTTGCTTCAACGGAGGTCCGGGAAGCGCCTCTATCTATCTGCACATGTTGACCATCGGGCCGAAAATCGCGGTGCTCGATGAAGACGGCATGACCTTGGGGCCGCCGCCGCGAATGGTTGACAACGTCCACACCTGGTTGACGACCACCGATTTGGTCTTCATCGATCCCATCGGCACCGGATTCAGCTTCCCCCATCCTGATGCGGATACGGACAAATTCTGGGGGGCCTTTGCGGACGCCGAGTCCGTCGGTGACTTTATTCGCGTCTATCTCACGGAGAACAACCGCTGGCTTTCCCCGATTTTCGTGGCCGGTGAAAGCTACGGTGGGGTTCGAGGCGCCTTGCTGGCCGACGAGCTTCAAAGCAACCGCAAAATCAAACTGAACCTCAATGGAATTATTTTCATCTCGCCCGTTTATGACTTCCAAAGCTTCGGCTCGAGCAAGAGAAACCCGATCTACCTCTCCCAGTTCTTTCCGACTTACGCCACAACGGCCTGGTATCACAAAAAACTGGACGCGGATCTGCAGGCGGATTTCGACGGTTTCCTCGCCGAAGTGACCCGATGGGCCAACGAAGAGTATCTGCTGGCGCTCATCGAGGGCGATGGGCTCGAAGATTCGAAGAAGAAAGCAATTGCCGGGCAAATGGCTCGGTACATCGGGCTATCGGAAGAATTTATCTTGCTGCAGAACCTGCGAATCACGTCCGCCGAGTTCCGAGCCGAGCTCTTGCGTGACCAAAACGTGAGTTTGGACCGCCTGGACGCCCGATTCGAGACCGGCACCTATGATGTGGACACGACGGTGTCGGCTCTGTTCAACCACTACATCCGGGCGGAGCTCGGATACGACACCCCGAATCCTTATTTCGTCAGCGGCAGTGTTCGGCCATGGAAATGGCACGACGCGCCTTATCCGTTTTCCGTCGTGTCCAACCTGGCGGACGTCATGAAGAACAACAAGGCCATGAAGGTGTTCGTGACGGCGGGATACTACGACTACGCCTGCCCCTTCGCCACCATCGACTACGCTCTCGATCAGCTTCTAGTCAAGCCCGAGCTCCGGGACAACGTCATTCGCCGCTACTACCATGCCGGGCACATGGTCTACACGCCGCAATCGGAGATACCGCGATACACCGAGGACGTGAGGAACTTCATCCGGGACGCATCTGTGTCCAACGAGCCGTGAATTACTAGCAGAACTCGAGAACTCAAGGACTCGAGAACTCAGAATGGAACAAGGATTCGGCTGCGCCGCATCATTAGGATAGTGCGGTTACGCACTTTGCGTCTCCGCGCCCTGGCGTCTTTGCGTTCTTTCTTTGTCGCCTGAGTCGCGCTACAAGCCCAGTGCCGCTGCGGCGTCCTCGTACCTCTCGGGCCGAACGTAGATGATGTAACCGTAACAACAATGGCCGTCGGTGACGCAGGTGGAAGAGTAGATGTTGACCTTTGCTCGGTAGAGTTTCTCGTGAACGCCGACCAGAGCTCCGATTTCATCCGACCCTTGAACCAGGAACGCTCCCTGGGGGCCGACAAGTTTCATTCCCGCTCGCTTGGCGACGCTCTGCAGCTGAAGCGAGTCCTCGGGAAAAAGAGTCAACTGCGTCTTGTGTAGGCCGGTGGGTATCGCGGCGAAGGCCAGCATATTGACCCCCATGTCCTTCATCTGAGTCAGGACCTTGAGCGACTGTCCGGGCTCGTCTTTGACGGAAACGTAGAAGTAATCAACGCGGCGGATTGTATGTTCCATGTCGAGGTCCTATTTTTGATCGTTTCATGGGTTTCGACGCCTTCGCAAGTCAAATGATCCTACGAAGGGGGTCATGTCTGTTTGAACTCCGCCACGACGGCCGAGACCGTACTCTTGGCGTCTCCGAACAACATTCGCGTATTCTCTTTGAAGAAGAGTGGGTTATCCACCCCCGCGAAGCCGGAGGCCAAAGACCGCTTCAGCACGAAAACGATTTTGGCTTGATCAACATTGATAATCGGCATTCCGTAGATAGCTGCAGTTCTCATCCTCGCGGGCCGCGGGATTGACCACGTCATTGGCACCGATGACGATGCACACATCCACGGTCGAAATCGTGGGATTGATGTCATCCATCTCGACCAATTGCTCATAGGGAACGTCGGCCTCCGCCAACAGGACATTCATGTGCCCCGGCATACGGCCCGCAACAGGGTGGATGGCGTATTTGACATCAGCGCCGTTCGCCTCCAGAAGATCGCCCAACTCCCGGACGACGTGCTGAGCCTGAGCCACCGCCATACCGTATCCCGGCACGAAGACCACCGAGCTCGCCGCCTCCAACACGTAAGTACGCGTCTTCGGGAGTAATGGGTTTGGCTTCGCCCGGCCACCGCACTCATGGCGCCGCCGGCCGTATCCGAGTCCGCCGAACAAGCACGTTCGCCAGCGAGCGGTTCATGGCCTTACACATGATGTTGGTGAGGATCAAACCACTCGCCCCGACGAGCGATCCCGCCACGATCAACACGTTGTTGGAGATGACGAAACCGGAGGCGCAGGCGGCCAGCCCGGAGTAGCTGTTCAACAGACAGATGGCCACGGGCATGTCGGCCCCACCGATGGGAATCGTAAAGAAGACGCCCATAATCAAAGCCAGCACCAGAGCCGCTATGAAGGCCGGGTACATCTCGGCGGGATTCAGGAAAAAAACGATACCGCAAACCACAATCGCAGCCAGCACCAGGCCGGTGACGATATGTTGTCCCTTGAACAAAGTCGGCTTACCCGATATGACGCGTTCCGCCAACTTCGCATAGGCGATGAGGCTACCGGAAAACGTCACACCACCGATCAATAGGGTGACGAATATCGCTACGGCCAGATACCAGACGGGAGGATCGCCGAAACGTCAGACTTTGGCCGGCCCAATCCGTATGCTGCCGATGATACTCGGCCCAGCCAACAAGCAGACTGGCGATACCGCCGAAGCCGTTGAAAAGCGCAACGAACTCGGGCATCGACGTCATGGGAACGCGCGCGGCCGCCACGGCACCGATGAGACCTCCCACCACCGCTCCGGCGATGATGTACGGGAACTCCATACCCTGCTGAGCCAAGGTCGCCACGACCGCGATCAACATTCCGACGGCGGAGAACATGTTCCCTTTTTGGGCGGTCTTCTGGGAGCTCAGCATCTTCAGACCGACGATGAAGAGCACCGAGGCGACGATATAAGCGAAATTGATGAGTGGCTCGCGCATATCAGGACTCTCTTCCCTTTGCCTTTTCCCTTGAACATACCCAACATTCGATCCGTCACCAGATAGCCGCCAACCACGTTGATGGAGGCGAAAGCGACGGCGACCATGCCGAGATAGGTGCTCAGCATGTCGCTCTCGCACCGAACCGGCAGCGAGCAGGGCACCGACAATCGTGATTCCCGAAATGGCGTTGGAGCCGGACATGAGAGGCGTATGTAGCTGGGAAGGAACTTTCGTAATCAGCTCGAATCCCAGAAACATCGCCAAAACGAAAACGAACAGCAGCATGACAAGCATGTTCGATACCCCTACGCTTTTCTGCAGCTTCTTGATCATCTCGTTTCGAATCTCACCCTCGTGGGTGATGACACAACCTTGAATGATTTCGTCGTCCCAGTCGAGCTTTAGCTTCTTCTCCTCTTCGTTCCAATATGTCTCGACGAAACTGCACATATTGGTCGAGTACATCTGGCTGGCATTGACGGCGACGCGGCCGGGCAGGTTCCCGAGACCGATGATTCGAACGCCGTTGACTTCCACCTCCTTGTCGACCTCCGAGCCCTCGACGTTGCCGCCCGTCTCGACAGCGAGATCCACGAGTCACGCTACCGGGCTTCATGTCCGTCGACCATTTCCTTGGTGACGATCGTGGGCGCTTTTCGGCCGAACAGCTGGGCGGTGGTAATGACCAGGTCGGACTGAGCACAGACCTTCGCCATCGCTTCCCGCTGCTTTCCTGCTGTTCCGGGGTGAGCTCCTTCGCATAGCCGTCCTTCGTCTGGCCCGTCTCCCCCAGGTCCACCTTGACGAATTTCGCGCCCAGCGACTTGACCTGCTCCTCCACCACCGGGCGCGTATCGAAGGCATCAACCCGAGCACCGAGCCTCTTGGCGGTTGCAATCGCCTGGAGTCCGGCCACCCCGACACCGATGACGAAAACGCGGGACGGCGAATGGTCCCGGCCGGAGTCATCATCATGGGCAACACCTTGTCCATGCGCTCCGCCCCCAGGATCACGGCCACATAGCCCGCCAGATTGGCCTGCGAGCTCAAGGCGTCCATTTTCTGGGCCAGGGTCGTCCGCGGGATCATCTCCATGCTGATACTGGTGATGCCACATTTGACCATTTCGTCGATCAACGCCGGCTCGTTGAACGGATCGAGGAAACTGACGTGAATCGCGCCCTTCTTGAGGCCCGCAATCTCCTCAATGGGAGGCTTGCGCAGCCGCAAAACGACGTCGGCCGATTCCAACGAGCCGGCCCGGTCGCTCGACACTGTCGCCCCGACCTTCTCGTAGGCCTCGTCGGTGTACCGGCATGTCTCCCCAATGCCGCTCTCCACTGTAAACGGCGCACCTTGCCGGACGAACCTGTCCACGATGTCCGGGATCATCGGTACGCGTGTTTCGCCTGGATGAACTTCTTTAGGAACAAAAATATTCATAACAACCACCTTCGCGGCCATATTCTAAAGGAACAGGGCTCGATACAAAAGCTCGAAAAGTGAAGTAGAATTCGGGCAAAAGGAGTCCATTTATGAGGGTACCTGCCTCCGTCGTCATTTGCTTCGTTTCGGCCGCGATACTCTTTCACAACTGGATGCGACCGTGAATGCGAGATTGAGAACAGGATCCTCGAGGATGGGGTGGTAGGGCAACACTACGAACAGCACCTCACCACCACCTGCGAAGGAGATCTGGCGTGGTTTGTCTTTTCCGGCGAGATCCCGCCCGGCATCGCTCTTTTCAGTGACGGAGTTTTAGAAGGTGTCCCCGAACTACCGGGAACCTATAACTTCACCGTCGGTGTAGACCGGATCGAAGACAATCTCGATACGACGAGCTCCGCCGCCAAGAGTTTCACCGTCACGATTCTCTGAAAGGAGCACAGGGCATGAGCTTAGTACAGACCGACACGAAAGATGGCGTCGCTCTCGTCACGCTCGACGATCCGCGCCGGCGGAACGCCTTGTCCTTGGCAATGGCGGAAGAGATGAAAACCACGTTCCGGGCCCTCGAGTCATCGCCCGATGTGAGTGCAGTCGTCCTAACGGGCGCGCCACCCGCGTTTTCGGCGGGCGCCGATCTCGACGATCTCGAGCAGGCCGACCGCGACAGCCTGCGCCGCATCTACGAGGGATTCCTCGTCGTGGCTCGCTTTCCTCTTCCCACCATCGCTGCGGTCAATGGCCCCGCCGTCGGCGCCGGACTCAACTTGGCCCTGGCCTGTGACGTTCGCCTGTCCGGTCGGGCCGCGCGGTTCGAGTCCCGCTTCATCGACCTCGCCCTGCATCCCGGCGGCGGGCACACCTGGATGCTGCGGCAGTTGATAGGCCCCCAGGGTCTTGCCGCCGTGGTGCTGTGTGGTGAGTCTCTCGACGGTGAAGGGGCGGTTGACGCCGGTCTGGCCTGGAAGTGCTTCGACGACGACACCCTTCTCGACGAAGCGAAACGACTTGCCAAGCGCGCCTCGGTCGCGCCGCGCGAGATGGTGGCGAAGCTCAAAGCCACCTGTCTCGCCATGGGCGCCGTTGACGACCACGACGAGGCCGTCGATCTCGAGCTCGAGGCTCAACTCTGGTCCGTTGGCGAAACCGCTTTCCGTGACCGTCTGGCCGCACTGAAGCGCCGCATTGCTAAGAAGAAATCATAAGAGGGGACGGCTCAGTCGGTTGTTTTTGGGTCACTCTTAGCTTTGAGGATATAGATATCGTCCCTCGGCAAGAAGGGTTCCACTCGAATAAGCTTCAGCTCGAGACCAGCCTCGGCAGCCGCACTTTCTATTCGTTCCCTTAGCGTCGGCCTACCTGGCTCCACTTTTTCTCCGAACGCCTCCCGTTCCATGTCAATTTCCGAATCTTTTGGTCCGACGATGACCAAGGGCGCACCGTCCTTGAGGCTCGACTTCAGGTTCTTCAGCAGAGGGGCGGGCTGGTCCAAATGATGAAAGACCCAAACCATGAGGACCATATCCAGAGCCTGTTGAGGTAGGAGGGGATCATGTTCCTTGCCGAGAACGACTTCGACGTTCGAGATGCCATCTCGCCGACAACGTTCACGGATCGTGGAAAGAGAGTTTTCGTCGATGTCATTGGCGTAGATTTTCCCGGTGTTTCCCACCTGCCGCGCCAGGGGAACCGTATAGCGGCCCCTTCCGGCACCGACTTCGCCGATGACCATTCCCGGTTCGACCCCGATGACATCGATGACCTTCTCCGGTGGATTCAAAACCTCATTCACATTTTGTTCCCATTCCGCTCTAAGTTTTTCATGGGCTTCAGCCGTACGTGGGTGTCTCGAGAATATACGGTTCGTGATCTTCCAGCCGTCCGGGAACTTATAAAGGGAGAGGAAATCCGTAAGCTCAGGTACGCGATTATTGAAAACATCGACTCTTGCTACAGCAGCGTTGCCTTCGAGCCCCAGCACCTCTATTTCAGCAGTGGTCCTGCTGTTCCAATTCGGACGAATGAGTTTCAAACGATCGATTTGCTTTGTCCATTGGCCAAGGGAATAGATCATCAGGTCTTTCTGGTGCAGTTGATGAACCGTCGAGCTTTCGTGGAATCCTTGCTTCAAAGCCTCCGTATCGTCGTCGTTATAGGCACCACCGATATAGGCCTCTTGAATCATTGCTTCTATCGCTTTTTCTTCTTCTTTTCCTGTCTTAGCAAAGCCGGGAGCAAAAGAAAACAGGACGAACAGCGCTACAAATGTTGCTTTTAGTGTTCCTTCGGTCATGGGATTCTCCTTCAAGAACAAACTAGGCACAGGAGAAAAGAATAGAAATGGGAAAAACTTATCAATTAGGAGAATTGGGAATAATTTACTAGTTCGTTGCCTAAAGCTCGAGGTCATTTTGTGTGCCGGCAAGGCGTGCCGACGAAGATATATCGTGATATTTCGAGGAGGCACAACGAAGCCGGCGCGCAAAAAGGGCCGAGATTTAGGTGACGAATTACTGACACAGGGCACTGGTTTGCCTGGGCGATAGGTTTTCTCGTATGTTATGAGAAATTTGGTTAGCTGAGAAGAGGTGGGCCCCGGATAAACAAAATGTCGCATATTGTCATCTTGGGCTACACCGTTATACTTTTGGTGGGGACTTGGGCCGCGGTTTATTCCCATCAAATGCGCCGCCGATTTGACCGGCCCTTCTTGAGATCCTTCCTCTATTACATCATCGTCTTCAATTTCTCGGCCTTTCTCTATTTGTTCAGCAGGTACGTGTCGGTGAATCTCGTCAGACACGATCCCGCAAGCGCCGATCCCGCGGCCGAAGGAATCCTCCTTCTGGTCATGCTCATTGTGGAGATTGGGTTGGCCTACACGGTGGTGCGGGTTGTTCTCGAGCTCCAGAGGCGAGAACCTCTAAGGGTTTTCAACCTCTTGTTTGGCTTGGTGATGGTCCTATTCGTTGCGAGTTATCCAATCGCCTGGAGGCTCGGCTTTGCCGGTTGGTCGGTGTGGATCGTCGTGCGTGCCTCCATGACGATCATTGTCTGCGCGTGGATCGTTCTGGCGTTCCGAAAGCCCGCCGAGTTGGACCCAAATCGCCGAAAAGCCGACCGTTGGCTGGCTTACTTCATGCTGTCCGGATGGGTGCCCCTTGCCGCGTCGAACTTGTTGCCCGGTTCTTATCGCGCTTCTGTTTCCGTCATAGCCCAGCTATGGTTGAATCTCGTTCCCATCCTGTGGTTCCACTACTTTTTCCTACGATATAACGTAAGGCTCTCCCCGGTCGGCGAGGGAGCACATTTGGAGGACCTTGTTCGCCGGCACAGAATCTCCAAACGCGAGCGGGAAATCATGGAGCTCATCCTCGAGGGCAAAACCAACAAGGAGATCGAGGGGCAACTTTTTATCTCCTTCAATACCGTCAAGAACCATATCTATAATTTGTATCAAAAGCTGGGTGTCAATAGCCGGAGTCAATTGATGCACCTGGTCTTGAAGAGTCGCGAATACCGTATAGAAGAATAAACTCTCGTTTGAGGCTGGCCGGCGGAGGTTGGACCCATGATCCTGCTACCCTTGCTTCTCGCATTCTTCATCCTCGTCCTGATCCTCGGCATCGCGTGGCTGCTCGCGCAACGTGGCAAGACGACGACGCGTCACGGCTCGGAAGTTGTTCGTGAGGTATTCGAGTCGAGATTGAAACGCGAAGCACGGCTTTCAGGCCGTCCTACCATTTATAGAAAGACCTGGGCGAAGGGAGTGGGAGTCGCCGTCAACGTCGAGGCCTCCATGAGCTACGGCGAGATAAAGGCGGCTCTGCTGATGGGCCGGTACGGCAAAGCGGCCCCCGGCTTGATGATTTTTATCGGCCTTTTGGGAACAATGATTTTTATCGGCCTGACCTTGCTGTTCATGACATCTTTGAAAATCGTCGGGGCCTTGGTTCTCGGTTTCGGAGCCATCGGCACCATTCAGTGCGCCAATTGGTTTCGCCAGGCGACGCCGGCATTTCCGACTTTGCCGGCCGACAGCCCGCCTGAAGACACTCCGGAACAAGAGGCTAAATGAGCCAACCGAACAGGTCAGAGATTATTAGGAGAACCTACCGATTCTGTAGTTCCTTGTCGAACTGCTTCTTCGTGAGATAGTGATAGCTCAGCAGCTCGCCGTCGTGAACGACACCGAAGGTTCCGTAGGCGGAGGGTGAACGACTTCTCACCTGTTGTGCTTTCTCGCACGAGACCACTCGAGTGTCGATTCCCTTATCGCGGGCCTCCTCTACGATGATTCGCGCGGCATCATCGATATAGGGGCATTGGTCGGTTCGCACAATCGTCAGTCCCGAGCCGTACTTGCCGCTTCGTTTGACCCAATCCTTCGGGAAGCGCGGCATCCGTGCTTCACCGAATCGCTTGACCATCAGCTCGAAGCTCGGAGGCGCTTCATCGGCGCACTCGAAGCCGTTACGTTCGATAAGCTCTCGGCCGGCCAGCCAGACGCGGGAGCTCGTGACCATGGCAACACCATCAGCACCCATCTTCTTGGCGTCGGCGACGCAGTGCCGTATCAGGTGAGTTCCGTAGCCCTTACCTTTCCATTTCCCCACGACCCAGAGACAGTGTATGACCACGTAACCCTTGGCCTGAACCGGCCGCCAGGCCACTTCTGCGGGAGCGTACTCGATGAACCCGACCGGCCTTTCACCCTCGACGATGAGTTTCAGCTTCAAACCTTCCTTGAAGCGTTCGAGAAGCCAGTCGTGCTTTCGCCGATAGCCTTCCGACTTCCGTCGACTCATGAGGCAGAAGAAGCCGTAGCGGTCGATGTTGTCGGCGTTGACGGTTACGATTCTCGATTTACTCATGGTCGTCCTCCAGATTTGTCTGGGCGGCCAACGATGAAGCCCTTGGTCTTTTCGGCGCTAAAGTCGGCCTAGAACTTCTCCATCAAGTTTCCAAGGAGCGCCAGATGGGCTTTTTCCTCATCGGCGAGACGATGAAGTACTTGGCGCGTGTCGGATTGTTCGACTCCGGTGGGAATAACGGAGATAGAGATCGAGCCCCTGGGTCTCGATCGCCATGGCCATCGAAATGACGTCTTTCACAGTGTCCAGTTGGTGTGGGTCGCAATCAGCTCCTCGGTGGTCGCGCCACCCTCCATAAGGGATGGAAGGACTTGCTCCTCGAGCTGTTCGGGACTGTCGACTTTCGGTTCATATTCCCGGTAGAGCTCGAAGACCGTCTCTTTGTGACGCACTTCGATGACGGCGAGCTTGTCGAAGAGTCGTGACGACAAGGGATCGGCATTGTCCGAGCTCATCCGCTCGTAGAATTCGCGAAGGCCCTCTTCCATCGCGTATGCAACCAGCAAGATTTCGGCCGGAGTCTCTTCTCCGCTGACGAAGCCCATACCGATTTCGCTGGGCCCGACGGCCCGGAAGTCCCTGCCAGGCCTGCATCCCGCCGTTCAAATTGTAGACGTCCGCGAATCCCTGGCCGGACAGGACCTGGGCCGCCATCCGGCTGCGATTCCCGGACCGGCAGTAGACGATGATGGGCTTTTCGGGATCGAGCATCACCCAGTTGGTCGAGAAGCTCGGGAAGCGGGATCAGGAAACCACCGGGGATGTGACTTTCCTCGTATTCCACCGGCTGACGCACGTCGAGCAAGGTGTAGTCGCCCTCTTTCCGTCTCCGCCAGGAAGGCCTTCACCTCCGTTGCGCTCATGTCTTTAGCGGGAAGGAGATAGGGTTTCCATCGCATGGGAGCATCCTTTCCTCCTTTTGCGGCGCGGCAAAGATATCACATCAAGAAGGCTGACTCCGAGTGCGTCAGAAAGTGGGAACATCGGGATCGTTGCGAGCGTATCTCTTTTACGAGTAGAAGGCATCGATCTGCCGTTCCGGGAGGCTGCAATATGGAGACGCTGTTTCAGGACCTGAAGTTCGGCCTCAAGCTCCTTTGGAAGGACAAGAGCTTCGCCATCACCGCCGTCGCCACCCTGGCGCTTTGCATCGGCGCCAACGCAACCATATTCAGCGTCATCAACTCCGTGGTTCTGAGTCCGTTGCCGGTTCCCGAGTCGGACCGCATCGTCCTCATGTACAACAGTTATCCCAAAGCCGGCGTCGAGCGCGCATCCAACGGCGTGCCGGACTACTACGACCGGCTTCGTGAGCTGGACGATCTCATGGAGGAACAAGCCTTCTATAACGGTACGGGCCTGACCCTGGGTGCCGAGGGACGACCGGAACGCGTCAGCGGATTGTCGGTGACCCCTTCATTTTTTCGCCTGCTGCGAACCGAACCCCACCTCGGACGCATCTTCACGGAAGAAGAAGGCGAGATCGGCAATGAAAAGAAGGTGCTCCTGAGCTATGCCATCTGGCAGCAACTCTACGGCGGAGATGAAGCGGTCCTGGGGAAGGACCTGCGCATCAATGACGAGCCGTATGTGATCGTGGGAGTGATGCCGGAAGACTTCATTTATCTCCGCCCCGACACGCGACTGTGGATTCCGCTGGCTTTTACGGCGGAGCAAAAGTCTGATGATAGCCGTCACAGCAATAGCTGGGAGAGTATCGGGCGCCTGAAGCCCGGCGCAACCCTGGAACAGGCACGGGCGAAACTGGACGCCTTGACGGCCGCGAACCTCGAGCTGTTTCCGGCGTTCAAAGAAATACTCCTAAACGCCGGTTTCAACGTGCAGGCGCACTTTTTGAAAGACGAGGTGGTCAAAGATATCCGGGGGACACTCTACTTGCTCGGAGCAGGTGTCTTCTTCGTACTTCTAATCGGCTGTGTGAACATCGCCAACCTCATGCTTGTGCGAGCCAGCGTTCGCGGAAAAGAGCTGGCCATGCGGTTCGCCCTCGGGGCCGGCCGGAGACGCGTAGCCCGGCAGTTGCTGACCGAGAGCGTATTACTGAGCGTCCTGGGAGGATTGTTCGGATTGGCGATTGGATACGCTTAGGCCTTGGCGTGCTTCGCAACCATCGGGCTCGATGAGATCCCTCGCGGCAGCGAGATCGAGATGACCGGTATGGTCATCGGCTCGACTCTCGCGCTTGCCTTCGCCCTGGGAGTCCTTATTGGCGGCATTCCAATCGCCCACGTGATGGGCGTGAAAATCAACGATGTGCTGAGAGAAGAGGGACGTTCCGGCACCAGCGGCCGCGGATCGCGCATGGTTCGCCGAGGGTTGGTGGTCGTACAGGTCGCGGTCGCCTTCGTCCTGCTTATCGGCGCCGGTCTGCTTCTCTCCAGCTTTCGGCAGGTTCTGAGGATCGATCCGGGATTCCGGGACAGCGAATCCGTGCTCACGGGGAGGGTCAGCCCGCCCCGGACACGCTATGAAGAAGAGGCCAGCCTCCAAACCTTCACCGCCCGGGTCCTCGAGCGGGTTCGCTCGCTGCCCGGGGTCGTCCACGCCGGTGTGACGAATCAGATCCCCTTCGGTGGCGGTTACAGCGACAGCGTCATCCTGGCAGAAGGCTACGTCATGCAGCCCGGTGAGTCACTGGTCTCGCCCAGCCGGAACGTCGTGACACCGGGCTACTTCGAAGCGATGGGGATTCGACTCATCGAAGGTCGCCTCTTCGACGAGCGCGACACCGAAGATTCCCTGCAATCCGTCATCGTCGACGAGCGGTTGGCCAAGAAGTTCTGGCCGAATACGAGCGCCTTGGGAAAACGATTGTACTTTCCTACCAGCCCCCAAGACCTCATGGCGATCACCGAGGAAACGGAGTTTATCTCCGTGGTCGGCGTCGTGGGCAACGTCAAGCTCCGCGCTCTCATCGATCCCGACGAGCGTGTGGGCGCCTGTTACCACCCGTACAAGCAGAACACCCGCCGGGGAATCACCTTGGCGATCAAAACCACCACTCGAGCCGACGAGCCTCATTGGTCCCGTCCGCCGCGAGCTGGCTCGAATCGACCCGCAGCTACCGCTTTACGACACCCAAACCATGCAGGAGCGCATGGATGCGTCTCTCGTCACACGGCGCTCTCCGATGTTGCTCGCACTGGTCTTCGGGGCCGTCGCTTTGTTCCTTGCCGCCATCGGCATCTACGGCGTTCTGGCGTATCTCGTCACCCAAAGGACGAAGGAGATCGGGATCCGGATGGCCCTTGGCAGCGACGCGATGGCCGTCTTTCGCCTCGTGTTGAAGGAAGGCTTGACTATCGTGTCCATCGGCTTTGCGCTCGGGATCGTCGGGGCGGTCTCACTGGCGCGCTACACGGAAAGTCTCCTCTTCGGTGTCGAGCCTCTAGACGGCATGGTCTTGATCTCCGCCGCGGCGGTTCTGGGCGTCGTGGCACTCGTTGCCTGCTCCGTTCCGGCAACACGCGCCACCCAAATCAATCCGGTGCGGGCACTGAGTGCCGAGTAGTCCCGATTATTTTCCTGCATGGTGTTGCCAAATCCCTGCGCCTCTTCCCCTACCGTGTCCTGCAAGTCCGACAAGCCTTTGATTTAAAGCAGTTTATTATCTGACTCCATTTCTGTGATTGGCAGGATTTTTGCAAATTAAACTCGGCGCTTAGATTCCAGGGGTCTCACCGCAGTCGCATCAACCGATTGTGTTGACGATCAACTGCTATACGGGGTCGTTTCACTTGCCCTACCCGGACTATGACTCGTTGTCGGAAGAGCTGGTGAAGGTGGAAGACCGAGGAGCCATCGCGGCGATCTCGCCGAGCGGGTTGAGTCTAAACACACCGGCGCACTATCTACACCGGGCGTATCTGGAAGAGCTGACGAGCGGGCGTCACGACCGTCTTGGGGATGCGATTCGGGCGGCCCAAGAAGCCTATGCCGCCACCGGGGCGCTACCCGAGCTTCTCACCATCTATCACTTGTTCGGGGACCCGGCAATGAAACTCGAGGGGCTCGAGTAGAAACTACAACCAAACCTGCCCATTCGAACCCATTTGAACCCATTTGAAATTGACCTGCCCTGTCCGGTCGGGAATAATCCAAGCGATCCAGTCTCCAGGATCAAACCAAATAAGCACGAGGCCGGCCATCAACTGGAGGTACAAACGTATGAAACGAATCCTCATGCTCACGCTCGCGGCGCTCGTCGTTCTCGCCGCGGTCGTCTCGGCCCAAAACGTGGCCCTCAAAGGGGGGACGGTCCTGACCGTGACGAAGGGAACGATTGAAAAAGGTACGGTCCTCATTCAGGACGGAAAGATCACGGCGGTTGGCGCCAATGTCTCCATCCCCTCCGGGGTAGAGGTTATCGACGTCACAGGAAAATTCGTAATGCCGGGTCTCATTGACAGTCACACCCACATCGCTTTCGACATGGCCGACGGGAACGAGATGACCGATCCCGTCACGCCTCAAGTTTGGATGAAAGAGGTTCTGGTTCCCGATCACGACTCCATTCGAACCACGCTGGCGGGCGGGGTCACCACGGTCAAGACCATGCACGGAAGCGCCAACGTCATCGGCGGCGTCAACGTAACCATCAAGCTCAAGTACAACCGCACGGTGGACGAAATGATTATCAAAGACGTCCGCCAACAGTTGAAAATGGCTCTCGGCGAAAATCCGAAGCGGGTCTACGGCACAAAAGGTCGCATGCCTTCGACACGGCTCGGCAACGCCTACGTGGCCCGCAAGTCCTTCATCGAGGCTCAAGAGTACAAAGCGAAGTGGGAAAAATACGAGAAGGACAAAGCGGCCGGCGAGGACGTGGAAGCACCTAAGAAGGACCTCCGTCTCGAAACTCTGAAAATGGTATTGGAAAAGAAACTGAGTGTCGATTGCCACATCTATCGGGCCGAAGAGATCGTCTGGTTCATCGACTTCTGCAAAGAATTCGATATCGATCTGCTGCAAATCAGCCACTGCATCGACGGCTATAAAGTGGCGGACGTCATGGCGGACGCCGATGTTACGTTCGGAGGCTGGACGGACTGGTGGGGTGGAAAGGAAGAAATGTATGACGGCTGTCCTTTCTGTTTTTCCATCATGCACGAGGCCGGAGTCAATATCGTCATCAACTCCGACAGCGCCGACGAAGGACGGTACCTCTACCTCAATGCCGCAAAGGTGCTGAAGTACAACGATTTTCCTGAGGCCGAGCTCCTGAAAATGATTACTCTCAACCCGGCCAAATCCCTGGAGCTCGAAGACCGAGTGGGAAGCCTCGAAGTCGGAAAGGACGGGGACATCGCCGTCTTCGACAAACACCCGCTCGACTCCACCACAAAGGTCATCCTGACCATCATCGAAGGTGAAACGTATTTCGACTACGCCGCCGAGAGCGTAACGGCTGGAGGGATGGACCGATGAAAAAAGCAGCGATCATCTTGGGAATTTTCTCGCTCCTGTTGGTAACGAGCCTCCCGGCTCGTGCCCAGGAGACCATCCTCATCAAAAACGGGACCATCGTTCCGGTCGTGGGCAACACCGTTCAAAACGGAAGCATTCTCATCGAGAACGGTAAGATCTCCCGCGTCGGGACCGATATCAAAGCTCCTTCAAACGCAAAAGTCATCGACGCCCGAGGCATGTTCGTCTATCCCGGCATGGTGGCGCCGTTCACCGCCGTAGGTGTAACCGGCTACCCTCGAGCCGGAAACGACATGGATGAGATCGGCGCATCGACGCCTCACATGGACCCTTACGACGCCATCAATCCCGAGGACGACTGCATCGAGGTCACGAGAATCGACGGGGTGACGACCGTCCTGACGACAAGCGGCTCGAGAGGCGTTTTGAACGGCAAGGCGGTCGTGTTGAACCTTGTGGGCAACCTCGGCGAGGAAATGATCCTAAAAAGAGACGTCGCCCAGGTTTTCAACACCGGCGCCAAAACCCGGGACAAATATCCGAGCACCTTACCGGGCGTCAATGCCTTGATTCGTGACAAGCTCAACGAAGCCAAGCTCTATGTAGAAAAACGTGAAAAGAAATCCGATGACAAGCCTCTCGAGCGAGACTTGGAGATGGAGGCCTTGGTCCCCGTCGTTCAAGGTGAAATGCCGGCGCTGTTCGTAACTTCAGATGAAGTCACCATTCGAAACGCCCTCCGGATGATCGAGGAGTACGACTTGGATGGAATCATTTACGCCAGTCAGGATCTTCACAAGTTCGCCCATGAGCTCGCCGAGAAGAAAGTTCCGGTCATTTGGGGAGGAACGACGACTCTGCCCGAACGGTGGGAGCCGGTCGATTTGAACTACCATACCGCAGCAGCTCTGGCCGAGAGTGGAGTCCTCTTCGCCTTCAGCGAGAGCGGAGGGCGTCCCGGCAGCCGCAACGTCCGTCGCCAACCCGTCCCGGCAAGCCTCTCGGTGGCCTACGGTCTCGACGAGGAAGAAGCGTTGAAAGCCCTGACCATCAATCCAGCGAAGATCCTGGGCATCGACGACCAGGTCGGCTCTCTGGAAGCAGGCAAAATCGCCAACGTCATCATCACCACGAAGAGCCTACTTCAACTGAGTGCCCAAGTCCGCACCGTCATTATTAATGGTCAGGTCATTCCCATGACCAGCTTCCAAACCCGCTTGAAAGACAAGTACGAAAAAATCGTCAAAGCCCGCATGACCAAGTGAAAATAGGGACAGGTCCAATTTTCAAAAAAAATTGGACCTGTCCCTATTTCTCTATTCTCTTGGGAGGGTTGGCGTCCTCTTTGTCGTCCTAGATACGAAAAGGAGGATGTCATGCCCAGAATTGCTCGGATCGCACCTGCAGGAATGGTCTTTCACGCCCTGAACAGGCGCGTAGACCGCAAAACTCTCTTTTTCACCGACTCTGACTATCGTGCCTTCGAGATGGTTCTCGAAGAGGTCGTCGCCTTCGTCGGGATCCGTCTGTGCGCCTACTGCCTGATGCCCAACCACTGGCATTTGGTGCTATGGCCGTCACAAAACCGCGAGATGCCGCGCTTCATGCATCGCGTCACGGTGACGCACTCGATGAGGTGGAAGACATTCCACGACACCATAGGGGCGGGCCACCTTTACCAGTCCCGTTACAAATCGTTCCCCGTTCAGGCAGACGAGCACTACCTTACTGTGGTTCGCTACGTTGAAAGGAATGCGCTTCGTGCCAACCTCGTGGAGCGCGCGGAAGACTGGCCGTTCTCGAGCCTTTGGCGACGCCAATCATTTACGATTGAGGACGATCCTCTCTTGAGTCCTGGGCCTGTCAGACTTCCAGACAATTGGGTGGAACGCGTCAACCGGGCCGAAACCTCTGCGGAGCTCGAGGCGCTACGCACGAGTCTACTTAAAGGCAAGCCGTATGGAGCGGCAAGCTGGCGGGAGAAAACGAGCCGCGAGCTCAAGCTACCTCTTCGTCCGCGCGGTAGGCCGCGCAAGGCTTGTCTTCGTTGACGATGTGAGCTTCGCGGTGAAAATCGGACCTGTCCCTATTTTCAAAAGCTTCTGGGTAAGACCTGTAAGGTTATTCGTGATCCTCGGGGGCCGCCGCGGTAGACGCGCTGGGTGGACTTTTGAAAGTCGTTCGCCGTGGCATGGGGAATCTCTACGAACTTCTGCGGGTTGCGGTCCGTCAAGGGGAACCACGAGCTTTGCACCTGGACCATGATGCGGTGGCCCTTTCTAAAGGTGTGGCCAACAGCGGGCATGGAAAACTCGATGCGGTCGGGAACACCCGGTTCGAAGGCAACGGGCTTCTCGAAGCTCTTGCGGAACTTGCCCCGAAAAGGCTCCCCGCGCACCAGTTGCTGGTACCCTCCCATCTTCACGGCATTGGCGGGTTGTCGATCGCTCTGCCGGTCGGTCGATTCGTAATCGGGATAGTCCCCGGGATAAACGTCGATCAGTTTCACTACAAAATCAGAGTCCGTACCGGTGGTCGAGACCATCAAGCTCACGTCGACCGGCCCGGCGATGGTTACGTCGTTGTCGAGGGGCTCCGTCTCGAACACCAGCACATCGGGGCGCTGTCCGGCGAAGCGCTGGTCATCGGTCATGTAGTCCCGGCGCATGCCCATGGTCGTGTACCCAACATAGGGCACGGGATTGGCCGGGTCGCTCAGGTACTCGTCGAACGTTTCCTCCGACTCGCCTTCCCATCCCAATGCGCCGCCGGAACGAAACCACAGCGACTTCGCTTCGGCTTCGGCCGGGGGCCAACTATCGAATTGGCGCCATCGGTTCGTGCCCGTCTCGAAAACCCAGGCCTTGGGAAACTTCCCGTCGCCCTCCCCTTTCAGGAAATACTCGAAGAATGGAAACTCGATGGTTTCCCGATAGTAGACGGAAGTCTTCGAGCCGAAGGTCACGTTACCGACCCGGTCGCCGTCGCCCCGCGACCAACTACCGTGCGTCCAGGGGCCGAGGACGAGCATGTTGGTAGCAGGAGGCTCATGCTCTTCCATGAAGGCGTGCGTCACGAAAGGCCCCGCACAGTCTTCGGCGTCGAACCATCCGCCCACGGTCATCACAGCCGGCTTGATCGCCTCGGAGATGCCGCCAGATGGCTCGAGCTTTCCAGTGATCGTTGTAGGTGGTGTTCTCCGAGTACTCGTCCCAGTATGGATTCCCGTACTTGAAGTGCTCTTCGTTGGCGTTACCCAAGGGGCCCATCCGTAGCAGGAAGTCGTAGCCGTCCGGCGTTCCATAGTCAAAGCGGAGTCGGGGTTGCGGCGGCGACGGACCTCCTTTGCGCTCGATGAAAAACTGGTAGAAACTGAAGTTGGCGGCCAGCATGAAGGCCCCGTTGTGGTAAGCGTCATCACCCAGAAATAGATCCGTCACCGGTGCTTGAGGTGAAGCGGCGACCAGCGCGGGGTGGGCGTCGATCATCCCCGCCGACACATAAAAACCCGGGTACGAGATCCCCCACATACCCACCTTGCCGTTGTTACCGGGAATGTTTTTCACCAACCAGTCGATGGTATCCCAAGTGTCCGTACTCTCGTCCGTGTCCTTGGGATCCGATTTCTTTGGCCGATGCGGACGCATCTCTTCCCAAGTGCCTTCCGACATGTAACGGCCTCGAACGTCCTGGTAAGCAAAAATGTAGCCTGACTCCTGAAAAAGCTCGGAGGGACCTACGGATGAACGATAGTGATCGACACCGTAGGGCGACACGCTATAAGGCGTACGGAGGAGCATGATCGGATAATCTCGAGACCTATCCTTGGGCACGTAGACCGAGGTGAAAAGTTTCACCCCATCCCGCACGGGAATCTCGAGCTCGTATTTCGTGTAGCTCTCGCGAACGGCGGCTGCTCCCTGCGGTTCCTGGGCTTCGACCGTCAGGGCAATTAGAACCAAGGCGAACCATGCACGCTTCATAACTTCCTCCGGACCTAAATCGGCTCGACAAACTGGAACAAACTATCGCCCTCCACGTCTTTAGGCAAACGAGTCACCGATTCGAGCTTTTTACAGAAACCGGTTAAACTCCGTCGTCATGGTCACTAAACGCCAATACAAAGTTCTCATCGCAAGCTACTTGGAACCGGAGCTCGTCGAGCGGGTCCGAAACGTGGACCCGCGACTCGAGGTCATCTACGAGCCCGACCTGTTACAACCCCCTCGATACCCGGCCGACCACAAAGGTCGACCCATCGAGCGAACCGAGGAGCAGGAATCCCGCTGGCGCCGTTACCTCGAAACGGCGGACATCCTTTTCGACTTCGACATCACGCATCATGAGGATCTACCCAGCCTCGCCCCGAACCTCCTCTGGCTTCAAGCGACGAGCTCCGGCATCGGTCAGTTCGTAAAACGAATGGGCTATGACAAATCATTGCCGAATACCATCTTCACGACGGCACGAGGGGTTCACGCCCAGCCGCTGGCCGAGTTTTGTCTATTGTCGATGTTGACCTTCACCAAAAGATTCGCGCATGTCCAACGGGAGCAGCGGCAAAAACACTGGGAACGTTATGCCGCAACCGATCTCGACGGGCGAACCCTTGGGATCGTCGGAGTCGGCGCTGTCGGTCGAGAAGTCGCCCGGGTCGCTCGTGCCCTGCGCATGGTCGTGCTCGGTGTCGATCAGAACACCGACGACATCGACCCCGCATCGCTCCACCTCGACGAGCTTCATCCCACGTCCCGCCTTCAAGAAGTGTTGAGACGCTCGGAGTTCCTCGTAATTTCCCTGCCACACACTCCCGAAACAGAGCGGATCATCGGCCAAGCCGAGTTTGCGCTTTTACCGAAAGGGGCCGTTTTCATCAACATCGGACGGGGAGCGACGGTTGAACGAATCGTCCCTCATCGAAGCACTCTCCTCGGGTCACCTGGGTGGGGCCTGCCTCGATGTCTTCGAGAAGGAACCGCTTCCGGGGGAAAGCCCTTTGTGGGAGATGCCGAATGTCCTCGTTACCCCGCACTCGGCGAGCACGAGCGACCACGAGAACCGTCGAATCACGGATCTGTTTTGTGAGAATCTCCGGCGATTTCTGTCGGGCGAGTCGCTCGTCAATCGGCTGGACACGGAAAAACTCTTCTGAGATAGTCTGCTCTTCTTAGAGCCGTTCCCCCCTTATGAGGGCCGTTTGCCTTCCAAGGGAACTTGAACTACCATCACGCTCCAACGAAGTCCCATGTTCTCTCGAGAATTTTTGTCTAACCAGAAAGGGGTCCGCACCACCTGCGCGCCGTAACCGCTCCCCGAAACTAAAAGGAGGCATCATGCCTAAAAAGCTCCTGTTGTTGCTCGTGACCCTGGCTTTCGTCGCCTGTTCCGCTCCCGTGGAAGAAGCGGTCGAAAAACCGGCTCAGATGACGGAAGAGGAAATCATCGCCTCAGCCAAACAGATCCACGATAGCATCCTTACTATCGACACACACGTCAACATCCCTCTCAACTTCGCCACCGAAGAAGTCAACCCCGGCGTGCGAGGCGACCAGAAAGTCGATCTCCCCAAGATGAAAGAGGGTGGAATGGATGCCGTCTTCTTCGTCGCTTATACGGGTCAAACGAAGAGAACGCCGGAAAACTATGCAAAGGCCAAGGAGGATGTCGGAACCAAGATCGATGCGATTCATCGGATGGCCGATGAGATGTACCCCGATCAGATCGAGATGGCCTATACGCCCGACGATGTCGAGCGGATCCATGCCGCCGGCAAGCTCGTCGCCTTGATCGGCATCGAGAACGGCTACGCCATCGGAAAAGACCTGAATCTGATCGAAAAGTACTACGATCGGGGCGCACGTTACATGACCTTGACTCACGGTGGACACAACGACATCGCCGATTCCTCTTCGGCGCGAGAACAACTGGGCGATGCCGAGACAGAGCACAACGGCGTGAGCGAGTTCGGCAAGGAAGTCATCCGTGAGATGAACCGCCTGGGTATGTTGGTCGATGCCTCCCACGTGTCAAAGAAGTCGATGCTGGACGCCACAAAGCTCTCGAAAGCTCCGATCATTCTTTCGCACTCGAGCTTGAAGGCCTTGAGCGATGTCAACCGCAATATCGACGATGAGCAGCTCCTTGCACTCAAGGAAAACGGCGGCGTCATTCACATGTGCGCTTTGGACAGTTTCGTCAAGAGCCCACCCGAGAAAGTGAAGGCTCAGGAAGCTATGATGAAGGAGTTCGGTATCCGGAGCTACCGAGACTATCAAACCCTTCCAGAGGACAAGCTCAAAGAGGTCCAGGCGCGACGGGCCGAGCTCGACAAGAAGTGGCCGCCCGCCAACCTGCAGGACTACGCCAACCATATCGATCACGCAGTCAAGATCATTGGTGTCGATCACGTCGGCATCGGTACCGACTTTGACGGCGGTGGAGGCATCTCCGGCTTCAACGACGCAAGCGAGGCTTTCAATGTCACGCTCGAGCTGGTTCGTCGCGGCTACACGGAAGAGGAGATCGGCAAGATCTGGGGCGGCAACTTGCTGCGTGTATGGCGGGAAGCCGACCGAGTCGCCGAGGAGATGAAGGCGGGATCGGGAACAACGGAATAGCCGAGGTGAGCTCGCAGGCCAGGCCAGGCCTGGCCTGCGGGATTGCCAGACACCGCCTGGCCTACTATTTCTTGGACCGCACTCGGTAGCCGGGGCGCGCCCGAATCTCACCCGTTTCGAATCCTTTGACCTCGACCTCTAGGGTATGCCAGCCGTCCACAGGAACGCCTTGGGGCTGATAGCAAACGAGAAACCGGTTCCTCATCTCATTCAGGACACTGAGGAAAATCTCCTTTAGATTTGTACTGGAATCAAGGAACCAAACCCGACCTCCTGTTTGGGCCGTGATGCTCCTCAGGAAATCACCCGGAGAAAGCTCGGCCACTCCGCACATACTGCGGCCACTGAGCCTCAAGGACGGGATCGGAGGTCTCTTGACTCCAACCGCATAAACAACTGCCTCGGACGTCTGGAGCTTCTCAATCACTTCGCGCTGCGTGAGCCAGCTCGTACGGTCCAAACCATCCGAAAAAGTCAGCACAAGAGGTCGCCCTGCCCGGGCCTCGACGAGCTTGACACAAGAGAAGAGAGCGTCGTGGAGACTCGTTTCCCCCGACTCCCATGACTCGTCCACCAATCGGTGTAGCTCGGTGACGTTGTAGCCAAGACCTTTACGAAGACGCATTCGGTGAGTGAACGTCACGAGCCCGGCTTCGTCTTCAGGACCCAGTTCTCCCATGTAGGAATGAGCCGCCGCTTGGAGGTGGTTCAACTCCTCACCAGTGACGCTGTCGCTCGTGTCCATCAGAAGTACCGAAGTCAGCGGCAGGTCTCCCTGGTTGAGGAGTTGCACCTGCTGGCGAACACCATTGTCCCTCACCACGAAGGACTCCGAGGTCAGGCCTTTCACAGGCTTACCACCGCGGCTCACGAAAACGTCTACGTAGACCGTGCGATTCTCGACGCCGAACCGGTATACCTGCGGCTCCTCGCTCTCCTGCTGGAACGTAACCATCGAGGAAAATAAAAGTGTAAACAAGATCATGGATGTAATTGGTTCCTCAGTTCTGCCAATAATGTTTCTACCCGTTCCGAGTCACCACGGACGTAGCTCCGCCACCAATCCGTGTCACCAGGTAGCTCTAGACTTCGCTCGAGAAGCTCGGCGATGACTTGGTGAGAGCCCTCAGGATCCCCGAGTTGCTCCAACGTGTAGCTCAAGGCGATAGTGCAGGCCTGGCAGGCGGGATCGATACCGATCGCCGCCTGGTAGGCCCTCACTGCTTCGGAGAGACGACCTTGACCGCGGTAAAGACCTCCAAGCAACATGTGAGCGACGAAATCGGTTTCGAGATCGTCGGAATACTCGAGACTCCACTTCAGCTCTCGTATCGCGTCTTCACGTTCACCTTTGATCTGCAAAACCCTTCCCAGCCTCAAATGAGCTTCTGCGTGAGTGGGTTCTTCTTCGACGACACCACGAAACAACCCTTCCGCTTGCTCGAGGTATTCTTTCGAGCCAAGCCACCCGGCCGACTCGTAGACGGATCCGACCGCCACACGGAGCTCGACGTCGCGAGGAAATGCACTTAGAGCATCCTTCAAAATGGAAATGGCGCCGAAGCTTTCGGGCGATCTTCTTAAGTGATAGGCGACAACCAAGTAATGAATCCGCTCAAGGATACGTCGATGCGACTCGTCCTCAATCTGTTCCAGGTACGCACGCGCGGCCCTCAAGTGGGCCCGTTCCATAATCCCCTGGGTCACCACGACCTCGGTATGAAGGATCGCCGCGGCCTCCAGATCCGCGTCCCTTCGCGATTCCCTCCGGTAAGCCTTAGCCGCTCCCGGGATCGATGCCCGAGGAACTCGAGACATGGCGTCGGCAGCCGAGTCGAAACGACCGCTTTGGTATTGGTTGACCAGCTCCGAATACTCGGCGACCAGGTGGGCTCCGATTTCGACGGTGAAGTCGACTCGTTTCTTAACGACTCGATTGCTGACGTGATCCGTCACTTGGATCTCGATCTGATAGCGACCCGGTTCGAAGCCGGCAAGCGGAATCTCTCGTTCGGCATAGGCCTGTGATGGGTCCGCGTGAATGGGCGGACCGTCGATAGGCTCTCTTGGCTTTCCTTCCTCGAGGATGGCGTAGTCCGCCGTCAGATGAGACTGACCACCGTCATCCAAACCGAATCCGTATACGAAGAAAAATACTCCCAGGTTATCGGTCGGCCGGAGAGGCCTTCGGCCGATAGGATCGAAATGTGCGTTTCCGAACTGGAACGCGCGACCGAGAGCTCCCGGGGCCTCGTCGCTAATGCTCTTGTCCGTGTAAAGAAGTACGGATGAGAGATCGAGCTCCTCCGTGTCGAAATCCGGGACGAAGACCGGGATCTGGCGCGTTCCCGCCAACTTCGAGTTTTCGTCCAAGATTCCCAGGCTGAAGGTGTAGTTTCCGGAAGGAAGCTGGAAAGGTAGTTCCAAATCAGACGGACCCGCTTGGGGGAAAGTAAGCGCCACGGGCTCCTCGAAATAGCTGATCAAACGACCGTCGACGGACTCAATCGATACGAATGCGGTCACCTGCGCGAGCTGGTCATCCCAGCGCAGGTGTTCTCGATCGATCTGAATCAGTAAAGGAATGAAGCAACCATCCTTCGCTTGAAAGAAATCTATCTCAGTTTCGAAAGAGATATCGGCAGGCAAGGTGTCATGGTCCATCATTTCCCGAAGGACTTTTTTAGCCCGGCTTCGAGGGTCGAAACGCGAAGGCGGTTTTCTTAGGCGACCTTTCGAATCCAATGAGTATGCAACACCTGGGTTCGCGATGGTGCTCTCCCTCACCCGCTCGAGCGCGTCTTCGACTTCGCCGGAAGGTTCGAGCCAAGACCCCACACCGGGTTGAGATTGGAACCGGAGCTCGAGGCCCTCCGGGATGCCGAGCTGGGAATTCGGCTCGTAGAACCATTGAACCGTTCTCATATTCCCCGTGCCCGGGATCGATGGGATGACGACATCGGCGACCTCGGGTGATGACAGGGGAATACCTCCTGCTCCTTCTTTGCGAATTTCTTCCTTTCGGGTCGGATTGCCGAGGAGCACGAAGACAGCTCCCATGTCGGTGGTCGATCCACGTTTCCTCCCGCGCCTGAAGTTAATATTGGCAACGCGCATCCTCCGTTCGAGCTCCGCACGGAACTCGTTTTCTATGGTGATGAGGTTCGGATCGCGTCGTACCCAGAAAAGCTCCTTGAAGAGCTTGCGGTCCTGATTGGAATCAAGATCTCTGAAGACCTGAGCTTCTTTTGCTGTGATGATGACCGCCACCTCTTGCTCGAGCCAACGTCTATCGGAGCGGCTCAACTCCGCCGCTCGAGCCAAGGTGGATACCCCCAAAGCACAAACAGCGAGAGCGACCGAGGCGCGCAAACATAATTTCGGGGCGTTCATGGATCCTGCCGGCCCGAAGAATACATCAAATGGGCCGCCGAGATCGATGTTGGGGCACCACGTGAAATTGACTCTAAAATGCCCGTTTTTCCCATTTCGTTCGGATGTGTTACTTTCGACCCAGCGCAAAGATAGCATTGGGGTCTTCCGTTCAGATCGAGGAGGAACGTTGGAAAGAAAAGCGAACTATTTTGTTATAGCACTTTGCTTTTGGGGACTTTCATCTTTGGGGGCGCACCTCCACGCGTCCGATCCTTCCGCCTTGTCGATCGACTGGACCCACTACCACAACCATGCGGAAACTGTTGAAATCATGAAGGCGCTCGCCGGCGAGTTCTCCGAACTGAGCAAGGTGTATTCCTTCGGCAAAAGCTTTCAAGGTCAAGACCTGTGGTTGATGGAAATCACCAACACCGCCACGGGGGCTCCAGAGACCAAGCCGGGAATGTACATCGATGGGAACACCCACGCCGGAGAGGTAAGCGGAGCGGAAGTCTGCCTCCACACGATCCACTACTTATTGACCAACTACGGGAAGGACGAGCTCGTCACCCGGCTGCTCGACGAGAGGGTTTTCTACATCGTGCCTAAAGTGAATCCGGACGGCTCGGATGCTTATCTCAGAAAACCTGGTGAGCCCGTCAGCCCAAATTACATAAAGGTGGACGATGACGACGACGGCCTCCTCGATGAAGACGGAGCGGAAGATCTCAACGGAGACGGCATCATCTCGACGATGCGAATACGAGACGAAAAAGGACCGTTGAAGACGTCACCCAACGACTCTCGTCTCATGGTAAAACGCGACATCGATGAGAAAGGTGACTGGCGAATCATCGGTCCGGAAGGAATAGACAACGACGACGACGGCAAGATCAACGAGGATCCACCGGGAAGCGCTCGCACCGTGAGCAACAGAAACTTTCACGCTTATTGGGCTCCCGATTGGATTCAGCGAGGCAGCGGAACCTATCCGCTCTCCGAGCCGGAGACCAAATCTCTGGTGGATTTCATTCTCGCCCACCCCAATATCGCCGGATTCATGTCCTACCACACGCACAGCGGCATCCTTTTGCGTCCTTTCGTTAACCGAAGCGACGAAGACTTCCCGGCGGCGGATCTTCGAAACTTCGAAGCTATCGGTGCCGTCGGGACCAAGGCGACCGGCTACCCACTCCTTTCCATCTTCAACGATTTCACTCGAGACAAGTCGAACCCCCGACATGGCAGCAGTCTCGATTGGGCCTATGAGCACCTCGGGCTTTCCGCTCTTTCGACGGAGATTTGGAAGGCACCGGGAGAGACCGGAAAATCGGCCTTCGAGGGTCAGGACGAAGATATCGCCATGAAATGGAACGACGAGGAACTGGACGGAAAGGGCTTCGTCAATTGGACGCCATACGACCACCCTCAACACGGCGCGGTCGAAATCGGGGGTTGGAACTACAACTACTTCACTCAGAATCCGCCGGAGAAGTTCATGGAAGAGGAGTGGAAGAAGAACACGCTTTTTGACCTGAAGCACGCGGATTTGCTTCCGCTCTTGACGATTGCCGATGTGGAAGTGACTTCTTTGGCGGACAATCTGTTCCGCTTGAAAGTGACCGTCGAGAACGAAGGTTTCTTACCCACGAACGTCACTCAAAAGGCGATTCTGAATAAAGTAGCCAAACCGGTGCGGGTGAAACTCGAGCTCGAGAAAGCCGAATCCCTGATGGGGAACGGGGAAACCGAGATAGGCCACATCAAGGGACTCTCGCCCCTCGGCGTCGACACCACGGGAAGACGCGCCACACCGCTCGAGAACACGAAGACGGTGGAGTTTTTGGTCCGCGCCAACGGAGCGGGCGCCAAGGCAAAGATCATCGCCATCTCGGAAAAAGCGGGCACAAAAACAAAGAAAGTCGATCTTACAAAGTGAAAATAGGGACAGGTCCAATTTTCTGTTTTTTCTGAAAATTGGACCTGTCCCTATTTTCTAAAGGTAAACCATTCGGAAGCCGAGGTGGCCGGACAGGGCTCGAGTGTTCTCGAGAATCGCTCGTTCGGCCGCGGCCAGGCCCCGGTGAGTCATGGAGAATTGCTGCATTTCATTGATCGCGATGAGGTCGAGGGCCGTAGACTTCATCCAATCCACGTCGGTCTCGTAACCGCATACGGCCCTCGTACCCGATTTTTTGAGGAAGGTCTTGATGACACGCAAGTCGCCCTTGAGGACCGAGCAGGCACCGAGGTAGACGAGCCGCTGTTGCGGCCGCAGGTTGATGAGGTCCCCCAGCTCCGCGACCGAGACCGCCGTGTTTTTGTCGATGACCAGCTCCCCCGGCCGCCCGTGAAACGCGAGATAGAGGATCTTGTAGTCGGAGTAGGCCTTCTGCTGCCACTTCTCGATGAGATACAGCATCTCTGCCTTGGTCGAGCAATCGCGGTAGATGAACTTCACGCCGGCGTTGATCTCGAGCAGCTCGAGAACGGGCTTCACCGTCGCGTAGTGGGTGAGCTTTTCTTCCCAGTTACCTTCGATGCAGAAGACGTGCTTCGGATACTTTTTAACCATGGTCTCGTTCCGCTGCCGGCACGAAGAACATTCTACCGCGGCGGAAACGAGCTGTCGCCTGGGTCGGTTTTCTACTCCGCGCGCAACGCAAAGACCCAACCTTCAACTTGATATGTGGGCCTATTTTCCATAAAATGTATGCATGTTCTCATATTGGAGATCGAATGCATAAGAAAGTGAAGTTAAAAAGAAAGGCCTTTTACGTTGACGAGCAAAAGCTCCGACGCGCCAAGAAGGTTTTGGGTCTCGCCAGCGAAGCCGAGGTCGTCCGTGAGGCGGTAGACCGTACTCTCGAAATGGAGGAGTTCTGGCGATTTATGAAGGAAACCAAAGCCTCGGTCGAGCCGGGTAGCTTCGAATCATCGTGATATGGCGTGGGCGATCTTCGATAGTAACGTTTACATCGGCCATTGGGAGAGGGGCCTTTACGAAGAGGTTCTCGCCGACATTGAGAAAGCCTATATCGTGAGGCACTCTGCCGTAGTACTGTCGGAGCTTCGGCGAGGCGCAAGAACAAGGAAGGCCGAGCTTCTTGTCGAGATGTTGTTCAAACAGGCGCACATACAGTGGGAACCAACGCGACAACACTGGTGGGAAGCCGGAGAGGTGATTCGTAAGGTTGGCGATACCCACACTTGGGACAAAAACAAACGCCGAGCCTTTCAGAACGACACTCTAATTGCCTTGACTGCCCGAAGCTATGGCGCCACCGTCGTAACCTCAAATCGAGAAGATTTTCATCTACTCGCGAGAGAGGTTGGGGTCTCCGTTCTCTTTCTCTAGTTACCTTGGGCGGACGTTTCGGAAGCGACTCCTCATGCCTATTCCGCACGCAATGCGTCGACCGGGTCCACCCGGGACGCCCGCCAAGCCGGCAGTAAGCAGGCGAGCAGCGTCACCAATCCGAGGAACAAGGTGACTCCCACGAAGGTGCCCGGATCGGTGGGCGCCGTCTCGAAGAGAAGCTGTTGAAGAAGCCTGTTGGCGGCAAAAGATCCCGCAATACCCAGCACCAGCCCAATGCCCACGAGCAGAAAGCCACGGCTCAGAATGAGCGCGATGAGCTTGGAGCCGCTGGCGCCCAAGGCCATACGAACCCCGATCTCGTGGTACCTTTGGCTTACGAAGTAGGCGAGAACTCCGTAAAGACCCACCGCCGCCAGCAGCAGCGCAATGGCGGACAGCAATCCCAGTGAAAACGTCACGACTCGGTAATCGGCCACGGAGTCATCAATGATAGTCGCCATCGCCGCCGGTTCCGCGAGGGGGATGTTGCGGTCTTTGGCCCTGAGGATCTCCCGCATCGATCCGACCAAGGCGGTGGGGTCTCCGGACGTACGTACGGCGATCCGCATCAAGGGCCTTGGAACCTGGCGATAGGACAAATACATCGTATGGTAGGGCTGGCCGGTAAGAGACGACAGACGAGCATCTCCCGCCACACCGATCACGTCGTGCTCGATCTTTTCCCCCATATCCACGACCATCTTCTGTCCCACAGGATTCTGACCAGGAAAGAAAAGCTCCGCGAGGGACTCACTGATCACCATCACCCGAGGACTGTTCATCGTGTCAGTCTCGGCGACATCCCGACCCGCTAGAAGCGGAATCCTCATGGTCTGGAGGTAGCCGGGAAGGACACATCGGAAGAAGGCCGACCGCGTGTCCTGCCGCGACTCCGGTGGCCGGCCCACCGGGTGAATGTATATGTCGCCGCCCGATTCGCGAATGGGAATCCGGTTGATGAGTCCCACCGAAGTCACACCAGGCAGCGCCTTCACTTCCTCGACCAAGGAAGTGAAAAAGGAGATCCGTTGCTCCGGCGCTTGATACTCGTCTTCGGGTAATCTCAACTCAGCTGCCAGCAGGTTCGATGGGTCGAAACCGAGATTCACACTCAATTGCCGGCCGAGGCTTCGAATAAGTAGACCCGCACCCATCAACAAAACAATAGAGACGGCAACCTGCAAAACCACCAACCCGCTGCGCAGGCGGGAACTGCTGTGAGCTTCCGTCGTTCGCGTGCCTGCCTTGAGCTGCTGAGACGTGTCGACCACGGTGCTCCGAAGCGCCGGAACGACACCGAAGATCACGCCCGTCGCGATCGAAACGACGAGCGCGAAAAGTAGCACCGGGACGTCGATGCCCGGCGCGGTGATGCCGAGACTTCCCATCGGGAGCAGTCGCACCAGGAGTCCTTGAAGCAGGAAGGCGAAGACGACACCGAGAAGACCGGCAATGAAGGCCGTCAAAACACTCTCGGTCAAAAGCTGGCGCACCAGACGACGGCGCGAGGCTCCCATGGCGGAACGGATGGCGATTTCGTGGAGCCGGTTCTGCCCCCTCGCCAGCAACAACCCCGCCACATTTCCGCAAGCCAAAAGAAGGACCAGCAAGACGGCGCCCATGAGAATCCAAAGACTCGTGCGCACATTTTCGACCAAGGCCTCGTGCAGGTCGGTCAACAGAAGTGCCTTCCCCGCGTTGGTGTCCGGATACTCTTCCTGCAAACGTGTCGAAATGGCATCTATTTCAGCTTGGGACTGCCCGAGGGTAACGTCCGACTTCAAGCGACCGACGAGCAGAAAATTGTGCCATCGCCTTGCGCCCGCGGCTGGTCCGTCGCGATAGGTCAAGCCCCAAATATCCGCGTCGTGTATGAAGTGGAAGCCGGCGGGCATCACACCAACAACGGTATTCGGACGGCCATCCACGGTGAGCTTGGACCCCACCACATTTGGCGAGGCACCGAACCGCCGCTGCCAGTATCCGTAACTGATCAGCAAAACGTTGGAACGGCCTTCGACCGCGTCCTCTGCCGTGAACAGTCGGCCCACCGCTGGCCGGACTTTGAGCAGGTGGAAGAGATCCCAGGTCATGATGGGACCTTCGACGCGGTCCGGCTCCATGTCACCTGTGACGGTGAAACGCATAGTGAAACTGGAGATTGCGGCAAGTGACTCGAAAGACCCGCTCTGCTCCCGGTAGTCGTAATAGTCGTATCCGGAGACGTTGGGACCGACCTGACCATCGAAAGTGCTACGCCCCATCACGAGCCGATCGGGCTCGTCATAGGGAAGACTGCGCAGAAGCGCTGCATTGATGGTCCCGAACATGGCGGTGACGGAACCGATTCCAATGGCCAGAGTGAGAATGATGATGGCCGTCAGCCATGGACGGCTCATCATCACGCGGAAAGCGTAGGAGAGGTCAGAGAACAAATGGGAACGCATAGGATCTTCCTTCCATGCAAGTTGTACAAAGGAAGACGCACTTACCCCGGCAATTGTTCACGGTCGGGGGAGACCGAACTGATATGTTTGATGCAATCGGATAGTGTTACTTAATCAGATAGAAGGTTCTCGGGTACCCGTCGACCCAATTCACGCCTTCCTTGGTGAAAACAGCTTCCTCCTCGAACCCCAACGTGACCAGCTCGTTGTCCCATTCGGGAACGTTGTACCCGCTGCTCAACTCGATGGAATATACCGTGTTTTGATAGAGGGGATGCTCGCCGGTTCCCGGCACCCATTCCTGCTTCTCAGGCATACCCACCATCATGCCCGAGCCATGACCGTGGATTCCGATGGGATGCGTATAGATCCGAGGGATCAATCCTTCCGCTTTGGCCTTTCGCGTCGCCTCCAGAAGAATCTCGTTTCCCGTCCGTCCTTCCTTGTACTGCTCGAGCAGAATCTCCTGGACTCGGTTTCCCCTTCTATATAGCTCTTGCACTCCCTCCGGCGGCCCATCCTCGCCGATTCGGCAGACATAAGCATTGTGCTGCATGTCCGTGTTGAGTCCCAAGTAGGTGATCCCGACATCACAGTGCAAAACGTCACCCCTCCGGATGACCCGATCGTCCTCGCCATACTTCGCCTTGTCTTGCGGAGAGCGCTTGATACTGATCGAGGGATGGAACCAGGTATCGAGGCCGAGGTTCGTGATCCTTTGTCGAATCCACCATTGGACGTCTTGCGTCGTTGTGACATCCGGCGTGATGACGCGGTTGGAGAAAAACTCACTAATGAGGTCGTGCCCGATACCGGCAATGTGGCGATAGAGGCTAAGCTCCTGTGGACTCCGTGTTTCATACCAACCGATGCAGACTTTTTCAGCCGAGACCAAACGGGACGAGTATTCGGGGCCGAGCGCTTGTTCCAGCTTGACCTTATGGAAGGCGGACAACCCCGCTCCATGGGAAAAATCGTCATGATAATCCCAGTGCTCCGCGTAGTTGATACCGACCTTTTTGGGGTTGTGTTTCTTGATGTAGTCGGCCACGACGGTAAATTGAGCGTTCGCGCCCTCGGACCGATCGGTGAAGATGTTCGTGTACATACGGCCCGCCGAGCCGGAACCGTGCCAATTTGCAGTGAGTTTTTTAAACCCCTCGGGAGAGTCGTGAAACATGAGAATGGAGAGCCGCCGAGCCACCATGATGGGCTCGGGAACGAGAGACATGTAGACAGGATCCTCGGCGTACTCGAAACAGATGATGAGCCAAAGATCGATGCCCTCTCGTCGCATGATCTCCGGCAGGATGTTGTCGAGTCTCCATTCGAGCAATTCGTTGTAGAGCGTCGCACGCTCCCTTTCCGGAAGAATCTTTTCGATGTCCCGCACGTCCGAGATGTTCCAGTTCAGCTGCGCCTCGAGAGTCGCAGACATCGACAGGACTAGAAACGTAACTGCAATAAGGGCAACGGTAGTTTTTTTCATGTCTTGACCTCCTGGGACCAATTCGTTGTCCGCGAGAATAGACCCTCCCGCGCATAAATTCAACGTAGGAAAATAGGGACAGGTCCGATTTTCATATAAAAAATCGTACCTGTCCCTCTTTTTTTGCACGTATCATGGGAGCATGAATCGGATGGCGTCCATTGTCGAACGGCTGGGCTCTGAGAGCAGTGAAGAGCGCTCGAAGGGGGTGACGCAGCTCCAGGGGTTAGCGGGTCTCACCGTGGAGGAGGGCGTCCACGCTCTTCAAGCGGCGGCCGAAATCTTTCCTCCCCTCACGGAAGACTGGCTAGACGTGAGCGAGGAGCTCGTCTCCGCAGCAGCACAGGAGCCGCTCTCGGAGCACATCCCGATCATCCACGAGCACTTCGGTCTCTATTCTCCACGGGCACAGGGAGCCGCCATAGGCCTCATCGCAACCCTCGAAGGTCGGGCGGCCACCGAGACGTTTACAACCTTACTAGGCGATGTTTCCGAAGAGGCGCAGGTAACGACCCTCGGCACCATGACCGAGAAACCGCGACATGCCGACGTCCTGTTTCCTGAGGTCCTTCGTCATGTTCAGCATCCGGCTTTGCGTGGTCCGCTCTCGAGCCTCATCCTCGCGCACCTGTCGTCCGGAACCATCACGGACGCCGCGATCCAATCCGAAATCGCGAACGCTATGATCGGGCTCCACGACGACCTCCGAGCCAAGCTCGGCCCGCTCCAGAACAGTGAAGATCGAGACTGGATGTGGGACGACGAGTACCAGGAACCTCGATCTTTGGCGGCCCTCGTGCTCGATGTTCTCGGTCACGTTGTTACACCGGAGGCGGAGCGTGGACTTGTTGACGCGCTCGAGTACCAAGACCCGCGGCTCAAAATGTTTGCGGTCTTGGGTCTCGTGGTTCATGGCAAAGAGCCCCCGCACGAATCGTTGAAAGAGATTGCACAATCCTCCGAAACGCGGAACTGGGTCTTCAGAGGCTTGGCGGAGCTGGATAGGCTCGATCTCTTCCCCACGGAATATGCCACGCAAGAGGCCTTCGCTCAGGCGGAGATGGTCGATTGGCTCACCTACCCGACACAGCTCGGCTGCGTCCCGGACGAGATCGAGCTCATGGCCGTCATCCCCGAGACCCACGAGGCAGGAGCCGGCGAGTCCTACGTGTTTCGTTTCCGCACTCTCCCTCCTCACTGGGCGGCAAAAGAAGGGTGGATGGCGGGCGTGGCCGGTCCGTTCCTTCTCGCCGAGTCACCGTCGCCCGATCCACGGGGAGGCACATTCAGTACGTTTGCGGGGTGGGACGAGTATTCTCCCGAAGAGCATCTCCGAAAGACAAAGGAAGCGCGCGATCGGGCGCACGAACCGTTGGAACTGGATCGTTGAACATCCGAAATCTCGGCGCCTCCGCGTTCATCGTTTTTCTCCTCCCCGTGATGCTCTCACCGGGGTCACGGGGCACGAACCGGCAGAGCGATGCCCCGGTCCGCGAGCCGGATGTCGTTTATATCCCAACGCCTTACTTTGTCGTTTTCGACATGCTCAAGCTTGCCCAGCCCAAGCGGACGGACATGGTCTACGATCTAGGCTGCGGCGACGGTCGTATCGTCATCGAGGCTGCCAAGCTCTACGGAGCCCGCGGTGTGGGTCTCGACATCGACCCGGAACGTATCGCGGAGTCCGCGGCAAACGCCAAAGCCCTGGGCGTCGCGGACCGTGTCCACTTTCGACTTCAGGATCTGTTCGAGGCCGACATCAGCGAAGCCAACGTGGTCACGCTGTACCTGCTACCCGAGCTCAATCTGAGGCTCCGCCCAAAACTCTGGAAAGAGCTTGCGGTGGGCACTCGCATCGTTTCTCACGGATACCCCATGGGTGACTGGATACCGGATCAAGTCGATCTGATCACAGGGCACCCGATTTATCTTTGGACGATCACGGAACAGATTAAAAAAAGACAGGACTCGAGGACTCAAGAACTCAAGAACTCAGGAAAGAAATAGTTCCACTCACTTCCCCTCCAATCTCGCGAGCATGGCCAGAGTGTCCCGGTCATTCGGATTCAGCTCGAGAGCTTTTCGGCACATCTCGACGGCCTCATCGATCTCTCCGCGTCGTTCATGAACCGTTGCGAGACCGATATAGGCGAGCGGCCAGTCGGGAAACTTCTGGAGGTTGAATCGCATGACTTCTTCCGCCGCGTCCAAGCTCGACGAGCGAAGGAGATCGCTGCCTCTGAAGCGAAGCTCCCAACGTAGTGCGTCCGGGCTATCGGACATGACCTCCTCGAGCATGGCCAGCCCCTCGCTCACGAAGCCGTTCATGGTGCAGATTGTTCCGTAGCCCAGCCTAATACGGTCTCCGTCGGGTAAAACGTCCAGGAGAGCTTCGAAGAACACATCGGCGTCTGCTTTCGCACCGTTTTTAATCATGTCCCCGCAAAGCGCCAGAAGATCGTAAAGAGGAAAGTAATAGCTTGTCCGGCCCGTCGCATAAAGGTCGGACATGCTACTCACGGCGGATTGAATCCCCTCCTGCTCGATACACCTCTTGAACCCTATCGGCGGCACATTGTTTGTTCACAATGTCCGACCGGAGCTCCTCGATGAAGCCCGCATCGACCCAATAGACGTCATTGTCACCATAGGTGGCGATCATAGGCGGGCTTTCCGCATCGCCTTTGGACAAGTCGGTCGTCCTTCCACTGGCGAAGAGGAAGTACTTACCATCCGGTGTTACGTTGATGCGGTTGTCCCGGCTGGCGGAGTTCAAGGGATAACCAATGTTGACCGGGTGGGTCCAACTACCGTCTTCCCGACGGAAGCAGATATAGGTGTCATCTCTGCCGAATCCTCCCGGTCGCCGAGAGCCGAACATGAGGTAGCTCTCATCGGGCGCCACGTAGGGATCGTGCTCGTCGTAGTCGGTGTTGAAAGGCGACTCCAAACGCTCTTGAGGTAGATACTCGCCGTTCTCGAATCTCGAACGGTAGATGTCGGCCGATGGGGAACCGTCTCTGTCGCCCGAGAAGAAGTAGACCGTCCCGCTCGATGTCACAGTGGGATAAGCCTCGTAGTATTCCTCCGTATTGACCGGCCACGGAAGGGGGTGGGGCTCGTCCCAACGTGTTCCGTTCCATTCAACCACCCAAATGTTTGATTCGAAAACCTCGTCGTCCGGGCCGGTGGGACGTCGAGTTTGAAAATAGAGTTTGCGTCCATCGGGACCTGCCGTGAAATCGAACTCGGAGTACTTGTTGTAGTAATCGAAGTCTAGCGGGCCACGTTGCGGCGCCGTCCAACGACCGTTTTCCTGGAACGTATAGCGCACACCTTCCCCGTCTCTAGTAAAAACACAAAGGTTCCCGCCGTCCAAAAAAGTGACACACCGATCGTAATCCGTCGTAGAAACGAGACCCGGCATGAAAAGCTCCGGCTCGGCCCCCGGCAGGTCCTGCCCGAGATAGGGTCCCGAGAGAGCTTCGAATCCAAAAAGCCTCTGGTCGTCTTGAACCGGTTCGTCGCAGGCACTCGAGAAGAGAAGGGCCGAAAGAACGAGAACAGAGCTACGATTGAGCATACGAATCCTCCATGAAGACCAAGGGCATCCCAGCAAATGTCGTTCCATCCCGGATGACCTTCGGGAGCATGGTTGGAATTGAATCACATCTGTAGACCAACGGCACTATCGATTCGCGGAAAAAGCCGTATTCCATTGCAAAGGTTTGAAAGGGGACGTAAAGGAAATTAGCGTCAACCTCTCCGTTCATAACGGGATCAGGCTCTCCTTGCCGCCGGCTAGTTCACATCCCCTATTCAATTGAACCAATCGGGCCATATCTCCGGCGGCTCCTGGGCCACGGGCGGCGATGGAATTGCAAGGTCCCGTGGAACAGGTTTGCACCTCTGTCAGGGAGAACAACGGTGAAAAGACGAGCGATTTTCACGGCTTCATGGACTACGGCGGCTCTATGTCTCATCGGCTTCGCACCTCAAGGAACCTTTTCGGCGCTCCATGGACCCTACCTGGGCCAGAACCCTCCAGGTTTCGTCCCCGAGGTCTTCGCCCCGGGAATCATCTCCACCGATGTCGGTGAGGGCTGTTCCGGCTTCATGGACGACGGAAAAGCTTTCCTTTTTTCCCGCAGGGGAACTGGAATCTTGTTCACCGAGCTAAAGGAAGGCCAATGGACACCGCCGGCAAAGGTATCGTTTGCCAAGTCGGGCCAAGATGGCGATTTCATCGTTGCGCCCGACGGCAAGACCGTCTTTTTTGCTTCCGGTCGTCCCACATCCAAGGGGTCGCCGCCCTTGAAAGACCACAACATCTGGAAAACCTTCCGTACGGAATCCGGATGGACCGTACCCGTACCGCTCCCCCCCCCTGTCAATACCGATGCCCACGAAAGCTATCCCTCCCTGTCCAAGGACGGAACGCTTTACTTTTTCAGCCGCCGCAAGGGAGGATTCGGACAATCCGACCTCTATCGATCCGAGCTCGTCGATGGGACCACTACCAAAGTCACCAATCTCGGCCCAGTTCTCAACACGGAACACCATGAGGTCGATCCTTTCATCGCGCCGGACGAGAGCTATTTGATCTTCGCTTCGGACCGACCCGGCGGCTACGGCAAGGACGACTTTTATATTACCTTCAAGGGTCCCGGTGGGAGTTGGGCTTCCGCCGATGAATATGGGCGACAAAATCAACTCGCCCTTCACCGAGTACATTATTAATGTAACGCTCGACGGCAGGTATCTGTTTTTCACCAGCAATAAAAACGGCAGCCGGGACATTTTCTGGGTTGACGCGGGAATCATCGAAGAACTGGAGCAAAAACAATGAAAGGGAAATACGACCTCGCTCTAACGGTTGTTTTTGTCGTCACTCTGGGCTCATGCAGTGAACCGGGGTCGGAACCGCCGGAAGCCTTCGATTTTGAGGCGCTCTCCGGACCCTATTTCGGCCAAGAGTCTCCGGGAGATGAGCCGGAGCTCTTCCTTCCCGGCCTCATCAGCACTCATGGGTCGGAGACCTACATCGCCTTTTTGAATGACGCTCGGGCGTGCGTCTATTCGAGGATCACCGAAGAAGGACAAAAAACACTCTATACCTACGAAAAGAACGGCCGTTGGACGCCTCCGCAAAGAGCGCCCTTCGAAGAGCTGCAAGGCCATCCCAACTACACCACCGGCCCCGAAGGAAAACGAGTGTACTTCCATTCGGGCCGGCCGACGCGATCCGATGACACACGAACAGACGATAACGTCTGGTTCATCGAATGGACCGGCAATGGCTGGGCGGAACCCCACGCGCTTCCGGCACCGGCAAATTCCGACTACGGAGAGGCCTACCCGACTGCAACTAAAGGCGGGACGGTCTACTACTTTTCTTGGCAGAGACCCGACACGCGTGCCTACGACATCTACCGGAGTCGGTTCGTTGATGGTGAATACCAGGAGGCAGAGCGACTCGATTGGCCGATCAACACCGACTATATCGAGTTCGATCCTTACGTGTCGCCCGATGAAAGCTTCCTCATCTTCGGGTCCGGCCGTCCTGGAGGTTACGGGTCATCGGACAACTACATCTGCTTCCGCCGCAACGACGGCACCTGGACGGCGCCCGTCAACTTGGGTCCCAAGCTGAACTCTTCGAGCGGCGACCTCTGCGCGAATGGTTCGCCCGACGGGAAATACTTTTTCTTCTCGAGCGGTCGCGCGACCGACGCGTGGAAAGGCGAGAAAAAGGAGTCCCCTGAGTCGGAGCCCGACTACGACCTCTATTGGGTGGAGACGTCGTTCATCGAACGTCTCCGAGAGATCATGATCGAGAAGACGAGCGCCGCCGAGGTCGTACTAACCGACTACCGGACGGGCGGTCTAAACACTGCAATCGAGAAATTCGAAAAATTGTACACCGACGAGCAAGACCGCTACTATTTTTCACCCTACGAATTGCTCTCTATCTGCGAACAGATGATCACAGAGGGAAACGTCAACGAGGCGGAACGATTCCACCGTTCCTTGGCGGCCACGTTGCCGAAAGAGTTAAAGATGGAACTCGGTCTCGCCCAGATCTACGCGATGAACGGTTACATCTCGGTAGCCATTGAGCTACTGAAGGAGCTCTCCTCGGAAGACCCCGCCTTCGACATGGAAGATAACCTCGCAACGTTCGGTTATCTTCTCACTCAGTATCCGGAAAAAGCGGACGACGCCCTGAAGATACTGGAGTTTACCGTCGAGGAGTTTCCCGACTCCGCTTTCGCCTACTATGGCCTCGCCAAGCTATACCGCGACCGAGGAGACACCAAAGAAGCCATCCGCCATCTCAAGAAGTGTCTCGTGCTCGAGCCCAACAACGGCGACGCCGCCTCCATGCTCGAGAGGCTCGAAAAGCAATAAGCCGAATACAACCCCAGCCTCCTCCCTTTCCGGGTCGGCGATCTCGAAGTAGGGAGCTCGATCATGTCGGCAGGCCATGCTCGGCTAGCGCTCACGGAACGCCGCGGGTGGCCATCGTGTTCCACGTGCCTCTCTCTGAGCCTCCGGATCCCGAGGCTGCTAGAACGGCGAGGCGCGTCATCGAGACCTTCGAGCTACCTTTTGATTGATCCGCGGACAAATTCGGATCGTCCCCACTGAATGAGGTAGACTTGAGTCTACACGTCGGCCAGACGTTCGACGGGGCGTGCCGGTCCCGTTCCTTAATCCCGTATGACGCAACGGTCCATTTGACGGAGGAGGTTTGTCGAGGATGAAGTGGTTTTTGACATTGCTTGGGTTGGTGGTCTTGGGATTTGTCTTTTGGACCTGGGACTTCTCGGAACCGGTCATCGATTGGGAACCGCCGCCGGCTATCGGAAAGAACTTCGAGATTTCACTGGATGCAAGCGACGAAGGACGGGGCCTCCTTGGCATTCGAGTGCTCCTCCAGCAGGCCGGCAAGAGTTTTGTCGTTTACTCCCAAGAGCTCGAGACGACCGCACCCTGGGAAAAAGGCCGGGCGAGCGAGCAGGTCACCGTGTCGGCAGCGGAGCTGAAAGACGAGGTTCCGCTCGAGGAAGGGATCCTCGACATCGTGGTGGAGGTCACGGACCAGCCGAACCTCTGGCTGTTCAGCCGCAAGGTAACCGACGTTCGAACGGTTATCTACGACAGAACGCCGCCGCGCGTGGAAGTCCTCTCGTCACAGCACTATCTACGCCAAGGGGGTTCGGAGGCGGTGGCCTACCGAATCTTCGAGGACGAGGTCCGTTCCGGTGTACGCGTCGGCGATAACACTTTCTACGGCTACCCCACACAAGGGCAAGAGCATCTGTCTTTGTTCGCGCTCGCCCACGATCAACCGGCCGATGTTCCCATCCGAGTATGGGCGGAAGACCGCGCCGGCAACCGAACCGAAACTCGATTCTGGACCAAAACGTTTCCGCAAAAATTCCGGACCAGCCGCATCAATCTCAACGACCGGCTCATCGAGGCGGTCTCGAGCGACATCCTCGCCAACACAACGGATGTTGTGGAAAAAGAGTCCCTCGTCGAGACATTCGTCGAGATCAACGATCGTTATCGTGACGTCACCAATCAAAAACTCATGGCGATCACGTCCTCTTCGGCCGCCAGACTTCTGTGGGATCAGCCCTTTCTGCAGCTCAGCAACTCCAAGGTGGAGTCACGGTTTGCCGATTACCGTTTGTACATTTATGAGGGCAAGGAGATCGACCGGCAGACCCATCTCGGATTCGATCTGGCCTCTGTCGCCCAAAGCCCCATCGAAGCCTCGAACACCGGCACCGTCGTACATGCCGATTACTTGGGGATCTACGGCAATACGGTGGTCCTGGATCACGGCATGGGACTGTTCTCGCTTTACGGACATTTGAGCTCCATTGAAGTCGAAAGGGGCCAGCAGGTCGTTCGGGGAGACACGATAGGACGAACCGGACAGACCGGCCTGGCGGCGGGCGACCACCTTCACTTCTCCATGATCTTGGGAGAAACCCAGGTCACTCCCATGGAATGGTGGGACCCGAAATGGGTGCAGGATCACGTGCTTTCGAAATTGGAGACCCGCCCGCCGCAGTGAGCCTGACGAGCGGAGGCGAAGCGTTCCGAGCGAGGAGCGAGGGACGCCCTGATAAAGAGAGCGAAATCAAATAACGCGCCTCGGCAACAACGGATTCAAGTGCATGGTGAGGTCATAAACCGAAGCCTTGCAAGCCTCGGAAACGTCCTCGGGTCGCGAGCCTTTCTCCCAGTCGAACAGCGTCGCCACGTCACCCGCCTTGACGCGGGGCTCGGATCCGATCTCGACGATGGTGTGGCTGGCGGAAATGGATGCGATCACCGGATAGAGCTCGCCGTTGATTTTCACCCGCGCTCCCTTGGCGGCAACCCGGGGCCATCCATCGGTATGACCTACCGGTAAAGTTGCCACGTACACATCCTCTTCGGCCATATAGGCGCGGTTATATCCGGCGCTTTCTCCTTTCGGAATCTTCTTGACATAAATGACACGCGCTTTTAAGCCTAGAACCGGCCGGAGATCGATCACGTTCATATCGCGGAACTGAAGCTCCGAGTAAACGCCGAAGATCGCCATGCCGGGGCGAACCATGTCCAGGAAGGAATCGGGATTTTGGAACAGGGCAAAGCTCGAAGAAGCATGCTTTTTACCCAAACGGATTCCTTCTGATTCGAGAGACCGGCAGAGCTCGTCGAAGCGACGTAGCTGCTCCTTGTCGAACTCCGCGTCCTCGGTAAAGGTCGTCATGATCCCTTCGACCTCGACCGATTCTCGTCCCGCCAGATCCCGGATTAAAGACGACGCTTCCTGATAAGGCACTCCCACACGACCCATGCCGGTATCAACGTAGAGGTGTAGGGGCACTCGCTTCTCGAGCTTCGCCGAGATCCGGTCCAACGCGTCGCCGATCGGCGTATAAACAGCAGGCATGATGTCCCGCCTCACCGCTTCTTCGAGCTCGCTTTCGCTGAAGGGCCCCATCAACAGAATCGGTTTCCGAACCCCGGCGTCTCTGAGAGCGAGCGCTTCTTGTAGCTTCACGACCGCCAACGCTTCGACCTGAGACATCGGATCGAGAAGGCGACCGATATTCGCGATACCGGTACCGTAGCCGTTGTTCTTGATCACGGCAAGGATCGGGCGTCCCGACACGCGGCGGCTGATCTCACCCACGTTGTGGCGCAAGTTGGCCTGGTGAACCTCTACCCAAGGATCGAAGGAAGAGCCCTCTTCGCGAGGAGCGCCGACACCCAGAGACGGTGACGCCCACCCGAGGGTCGCCAAAGCCGGACCCATCTTCAGCACGGAGCGACGAGAAGCTTTCATGTAAACCTTCACCTTTCCCGGAATTTACTGCGTGGAATAGGTCAACGTCAGAACTTTGCGACGGCCGCTTCGTCGGTCCATAGAGGCGCGGCGTGACATCAGTACGGCGGGTTTGAGGGGCACTCCATCCTTGCCGACGATACCTTCGTAGAGAAGGAGGTAGATTTTCTGGCCCGGCAAAAGCGTTTCGGGACGGACGGTGAGGGTCCGCGAAAGCGAACTCATAGTCGAGCGATAGTTCGGGTTCGAGCAGCGCGGCGGTTTGAGTACTGCATGGAAACGTTGCCGCTGAAACAACCGGGGTCCATGTCCTCGGTGAACTGAATCTGAAACTCCGTATCAAGAGCGATACCTTCTTCCTGGTCCAAAGGAAAAACAAAGGCGACTTCCGGCGGCGGGCCGGCCGGCACCTCTCGCGTCCCTCGGTCCGGAGGCGTCAAATCCCCCGAAGGTTCGATTTCAGACGGCTGGACATCGTATTCCAACGAGTCGATTCTTTTGAGCTTGGATGTAAATACCCTTCGGCGGCTCCCGCATCGATGTCTGCTCATAGTTCATACTGGCGTCTGTCGTGGACCGAAATCGGCCCATGACCTCCACCTCGTCCCCCATGGGAGCGTTGAAGTCGAGGACCAACACACGAATCGTCTGGTCGTAGGAGCGGCGATCGTGGAGCACATATTCGCTGTTGGCGAGCAACTCCAACCGTCCCTTCACGACGACCATCCGGAACGTGATACTCGACCGGAGACCGCAGCAACTCGGACACTTCGGCACGAACCGGAGTGTTCACGATGTCGATCGGCGCCGAGCCTCCGGCGTCTTCGTTTCGAACCATCAAGACCTTAATCCACACTTCGTCCTGGAGCACTCTCTCTCGGCCGCGCCGAAGTGTGAGGCGAACCCGATAGGTACCCGGCAACTCGAAGGTATGGCTGGTCGAGTAGTACCTCTCGATCACCCCACCTTCTTCGAGAGGCGGACAATCCTTACGATCGAAATAGCGAACATGATCGAAATCCCAGTCCGCGTCGAGGCAATGAAGCTCCGGATCGTGCTCGTCGGCGTTTTGGATCAAGCCTTGTAGCTGTACGGTGAGCGGGAAGTTGCCCATCTTGGGCAGGGCGGTCAACTGGAGCTTCGCATCTTGTGCGGGTGAAGGAGTCGCAGGAATCAAGGAAAGTGCAAGGAATAGAAACGTTGGATATAGGGGAAGTTTCAACATGTTGCCTCTCATCACTGAGATCCAAGAATACCACGGCCGGAGGGAGTAACGACAAAGGCCTTGTAGTACAAAGGCTTTGTAGCAACACGCCGGCTTTGTCTTCGAGTCATTTCTTCCGCCTGCGCATCAAGCGGGAAGCGCTCTCGACTTCGAAGAGCTCCTCGGGCATCGAGGTGATGAACCGAGACGGCATGGACCAGCCGAAATAGGAGCTTCGCGGTGTCTCTTCCGGCCAGACCACGTAGAGAGTGTCTTTGGCTCGCGTGACGGCAACGTAGAACAACCGCAGCTCTTCGTCCATTCGCTCCTTGTCCTCCTCGTCGTCGTATCTCGAGACCATGGGGATGTAGCCGTCCACCGCTTGAATGATGAAGACGACTTTCCACTCGAGGCCTTTTGCAGAGTGCATGGTGGATAGGATCAGGCGGTCTTCGGTGGTCTCACCGGCCAGATTATCTCGACTCGAACGAGTGGGAGGGTCGAGGCTAAAGTCGGTGAGCATCGAAGTCAGCGACCGATATCGCTCGCACATGACCACGAGCTGCTCGAGATCACGTTTCCTACGGGGCCAGTCGTCGAATCGTTCCTGGAGCATCGGGTCGTAGTCCTCGATGACTTCTTGGAGGCAGGAGACCGGAGAGGATTGAAGGTCTTCGAGTCGACCAAAAAGCTATCGACAGTCTCGCTACACTTGATTTGACCTTTCCGCGACCCGAGTAGTTTTTGAGGCCCTTGGACACCGTCTGACCGGCAACGGCGCTCTGGATCTTCTGCGCCCCCGTTCTGCCGATCCCTCCCTGTAGCATCAGCACCCGGGTCAAAGAAAGGTCGTCCGACGGGTTCGCAAGCACCCGCAGGTGCGCCAGAACATCTTTGATGTGAGCGGCCTCGAGAAATCGAAACCCGCCGTATTTCACGTAGGGGATGTCGGCGCGTTGAAGCTCGACCTCGACAGGAAAGGCGTGTCGGCTGGCTCGGAACAAGACAGCCATGTCCGAAAGCGGCACACCCTGGCCGCGAAGTCTTTCGATTTCGGATGCGACGAAGCAGGCTTGATCTTCTTCGTCCGTCGCCTCGACGAGCAGCGGCAGCTCCCCTCCGTCTCTTCGAGTAAAGAGCTCCTTTTTGAACGCTTCGGACATCTGTTCCATCAGCGCATTGGCCACGTCGAGGACAGGCTTGGTACTCCGGTAGTTTTCCTCGAGCTTGATCAACCGCGCGTCGTCGAACTCTTCATTGAAATCGAAGAGGTTCCGATAGTTGGCACCGCGGAAGGCATAGATACTCTGTGCGTCATCCCCCACAACAAGAAGGTTGCGTTCAGTTCCGGCCAGTAGTCGCGTGATATGAGCCTGGAGGATGTTCGTGTCCTGGTACTCGTTGACCATCACATATCGGTAGCGGTCCAGGATGCGGGACCGGACCTCGGCGCTCGCCTCTAATAGATGGACGAGCTGGACCAACAGATCATCGAAGTCTAGAAGTCGCCGCTCCGTTTTGTATTTCCGATAACGCTTGTCGATCTCGATGAGCGGTTCCGCCTCGTGCGCGAACTGAGGATATTCCTCATCCAGGATCCTCTCGATGGAAACCTGCTTGTTGACGGCCTTGCTGAGAATCGCACTGATGGTCGTCCGCTGAGGAAAGCGACGCTCCCTTTTGGAAAGACCCAGTTCGCTCCGTATACCGCTCAAGATCTCGAAGGAGTCGCCCTGATCGATTACCGTGAAATCACGGTCGAGCTCGACCGCCGGCCCGTAACGCCGCAACATCATGTTTGCGAAAGAGTGGAAGGTACCTCCCCCGACCCGGTCACACCTTCCGCCCAGGATCTCGGACGCTCGACCGACCATCTCTTGGGCGGCACGGCGCGTGAACGTGAGGAGCAAGATGGATTCCGGTGCCACTCCGGCTTCCACCAGATGAACGAGGCGATGGATCAGCGTATGGGTTTTTCCCGTGCCGGCCCCCGCAATGACGAGGACGGGCCCGTCGACGACATCAGCGGCACGGCGCTGGGCGGTGTTGAGCGGCCTTTGGGGTGCGGGGGAGCTTGGTTTGGATCTCGACTTTGGCATGAGCTTGGATGAGTACCGGGCCTATCGGGTCCGGGCCGAACACGATATCACATCCAAACGAGGTGGCGGTGCCGTACTTAAGATGTAGTACATTTGGGAGCTAGAGGATTGAACTGGTCCAGAAGCAAAAATCAGGATTGATGCAGTTTTTCGAGGACCCACTCTTTCACGAGCGATACCTCCTCGACGCCCTTGGATTCAGCAATACGCTTGATGGCTTTCATCTCCTCGTATTGGAGTCGAATCGTCAGAGCTTCCTCGGATTCTCGCTGGAAGACCGGCTCAGCAACTTCCTCCAATTGGTCTTCAAAATCGGTCAGATCATGGGTATCCCAAAACTTCGCGAGCTCTTCAATGGAATCCGTGTGTGGAATCTTGGAGTTTTTCATTTCATTTTCCACCGCTTGAAACGGCGTTTTTCCTTTTCGGTCATCTGCCGCGCTGTAACGGGATAGCCTAGCCCCTCAGGGAATTGTATCACTACACAAAACTAATATCGTCCGGATGCCGTTTGGCCGAGAATATTATAGACTGGGTTCCTACCCGATGATTTTGCGCGCTGGATGAGGGCTTGGCCAAAGCAAGCCTCCTCCACCTCTTCAGGGTGGACATCGTGACGTGCGGTGTGGTCGATCCGTTCCTTTGGCCAAATGAACCTGGTCATTTTCATCACACAACACCGTTTTGTGGGACTAGCCGCCACGCAATTATCTTTCTTAGATGATACAGGTTCAAGCACATGAAAAGATTTAATGAGATTCCTACAAGGGCAGCGACGAGATGAACAAAACCACGGATTTAGCAAAGCTTCTCATGTCGCATCAAAGCTATGTTTGACGAGGCGGAGATCTCTGGCACGCTTCGAAAAACACCTGAAGTGTATGAAACAGGTCAACCGCGAGTACTCCGACGAAGAAGTGACGAGCGATCTCCGAGAAGCAGACCGCGATCGTACGCAGTCGAAAACGTTAAGTAGATGGGAAAAGCAACGAAGCGAGCCAACGTCTACTTTGATCCGGATCTTCATCGCGCACTTCGCGTGAAAGCAGCAGAGACGGACCGCAGCTTGTCGGACCTCGTGAACGAAGCGGTGAAGCTTTCACTCGCCGAGGACGAGCAGGACCTGGCGGCCTTCAATGAGCGGGCTGCCGAGCCGAATCTCGTGTTCGAGGATGTGGTCAAGGATCTAAAGCGGCGTGGGAAGATTTAGGGTCCTCATCAAGCCGTCGGCACTCAAGAGAAATCGAGGCGGTTCGCCGGAAGAAGGACCGACAGCGGATTGTCCGAAGGATCGCAGGATTGGCAGACAATCCTCGGCCTCCGGGTTGTCAGAAGCTGTCGGGTCAAGATCGATATCGCCTTAGGCAGGGCGAATATCGAATCGTCTATTCCGTCGAAGACGAAGAGCTCATTGTGTACGTTGTGAAGGTAGGCCACCGCAAGGACGTCTATCGAGAGTAACTCATCTAACCGTCATATGCTCTTCCTTCCGTTACATCTATTCACCAAGCTCCAAGGCCACGATGTTTTTCCGATCCCGCACATAAAGCTTGGTCCCGACCAGCGTCGGCGGCGTCCAGGCGTTCTCCGTCAAGATCTCCGCCCTCGCGAGCACGTTCAATCTCTCGGCAGCGACCGTCGCCAAGGCGAGATCCCCGTCCTCGTCAACGATCACGAGCATTCCGTCGGCGTAAACCATCTGGGATCGGCCGAACGTCCGTTCCCGCCACTTCTCTTTGCCGGTAACGACATCGACGGCAATGAAAAACGCCGGCCCGAAGTCGCCGCTCGTGCCGAAGACCAGATTCCCGATGCGGATGGCGTTGCCGAAGTGCAGGCGCAACCGGTTGTCGTACCAAAGCTCCTCGGCGGTGGTCTTGCCGCCGTCGCGAGACAGACGAATCACGCGGCTTCCACCGTCATAGGCCGATGAGGTGAACAGCAAGTTGCCGTCACCCCAAACCGGCGTGCTGATGTTCAGGCCGTATTGGGTCTCGTGCGGATGGCTCCAGAGCAAATCGCCGTTGTTGGGATCGAGCCCCACGACCTCCGAAGGTGCAAAAACGACGAGCTGCTCCTGGCCATCGACATCGATCAGAATGGGCGAGGCCGGTGCCAGACCGGAAGTCTTGATTCTTCCACGCCACCTCTCCACTCTCTCGATTGAAGGCCACAACCGCTTGACCGGGACCGCCCACCGGCAGGATGACGTTATCGCCATAGGCCAGCGGACTCGGCGCAAAACCCCGGTAGCCCGACATGTCGAACTTCTCGTCCAGGTCGTGGAACCACTGGATTCTGCCGGTCTTTCTATCGAGAACATGGAACTTTCCCGTCGATCCGACCGCATATAGCTTCCCATCCAGCAACAGGGGTGTTGCATAGGGGCCCGCTCCTCCCTGACGCAACCATGTGCCGTAGTCCATGTCCTCGAGAAGAGGCGCCGTGTATCGATGTTCCCAACGGGTCTCGCCGCTCTCCGCGTCGAGAGAAACGATGATCTCATCGTCCTCCTCGCGGTACATGGTGTAGAGCGAGTCGCCGTCGTGGACGATGCTGGAATAGCCTTCACCGAGCGGTCGATTCCAGAGCTGCTTGGGACCACCGGCCGGCCAGGACTTCGCGAGCCCGGTCGAGTCCGAATGGAAGTTCCGATCCGGTCCTCCCCACTGATACCAGCCCGTGGGGCGTCCTCGCTTCCGCCCAGGGCGAGTAGAAAGACCACCGAAACCGACAAAATGCCTATCGAAAAAAGCTTTTTCATAGCCATCCACCTTCTATCAGGAGTGTTGAATACCGATACTCTACACCGGCAGCGGTGCCGCACCAGTTTTTCAAGCACGTCAAGGCGTCACATTGAAGATACTTGACTGGTTGGATAGAATACGCACACCAACTGGAACACCCACCTCAGAGTTCCCGATCGATGCCGGTTGAACCAAGAACTGCGCAAATGAATTCCTAGACGTCACAGAGGAAACGGTCCGATGAACCCGCAAAGTCCCAATAAATACACCGTTCCAGACTCTATGCGTGAAGGATTGGAACGCTTCGTCACCCAGATTCGAGATTCACTCGAGGAACAATTGGTGTCGGTTGTCCTCTACGGTAGCGTTGTCAAAGGGGAGTACGCACGATCCAGCTCTGACGTAAACGTAATGATGGTACTCAAAGAGGTGACGATTGAACATTTGGAGAAAGTGGCCTCACCTGTTCGACAAGGCGTCCGTGACTTCGGATTAACAGTTATGGTTCAGACCGAGAACGGATTATTGCGCTCCGCCGATGTATTTCCCATCAAGTTTCTAGACATCAGGCAACATCATCGTGTTCTTTGCGGCAAAGACGTTGTCGCGGAACTTGACATCAAAGACGACCACCTGCGGCTACGATGCGAACAAGAAATCAGAAACTTGCTATTGAGGTTGCGCCATTTCTACCTCCATCGTGCTCAACGCGATGACCTGATCGAAAGCACCCTTGCAACTGCGATTTCGTCGTTCCTTACGAGCCTGAGTGCGCTGCTTGTTCTCGAGACTGGCCACGCTCCGACAGAGAAAAGGGCAATAGCGTCGGCAGCGCGGGAACTTGGGCTCGATGATGGACCGCTTCAAGACACGCTGGCGCTGAAGTCAGGAGAATACAAGCCGGATTCGGAAACTCTGAAGCGACTCTACGGAGCTATCATGAACACGGTCCAGAGAGCCGCAGACATACTCGAACGATCCTAAGAGATAAGTATGATGGGTTGGCTATTGGATAATCCCATTGCCAGTATGTATGGCCCCCATTTTCTTTTGTTTTACGGTGCTGTAATCGTCGTGACGTTCACGGCTTGCTGGTGGGCACTGCATTCACTGGAGCCGTCGGCCAAGCTCAACCCACCGCCTGTTCCGGCAGAACCCGACCCATATGAAATAGCTTTCTTACGTGGGGGAGAAAAGGAAGTTATTCAGATCGCTGTCTTCGACCTGATCCAGCGGGACTACCTGCAGTTCAATGCTCGCGCTCCAGGATTCGAACAAGTTTCCGAACACCCCGATCCACGCCATTTGTCTCCGCTCGAGCGGATGCTGTTCGAATATTTCTCGGTTCCGCGCGGTACAACGGATCTTTGGCACGACAGCATTCTAGCTTACAAGCTTAAGACGATCTGTGACTCTTACAAGGAAAAACTGCAAGAAGAAGAGCTACTTTCAAGCGACAACGAGAAGGCGGTCGTCCGGAAAATCAAGGCGCTTGGAGTTGTCGTTATAGCGGGACTCGGAGGCTATAAACTGTCCGTTGCCCTGCTCAAGGGTCACAGCAATTTTGGCGTTATTATCCTTATGGCTGTCGTTTCGTTGATGATTCTGTTCATAGCTTTCCAATCGGTACGAATAACCAGTCGGGGACGAGCCTATTTGGAACAGGTTGAGCGATCGTTTCAGGGGCTGAAAGAGAGGATTTCTTTGGGGACGGCGCACGCAGGTCTTCCGTTGGCCATCGGAATTTTCGGCCTGGCGGTTCTGGCCGGAACACCTTTTGACTACTATGCAGCCATGTTCCGAAAGAACACCTCCGGCTGGGAAAGCAGTGGGGGCGGATGCTCCGGCGCTTGTGGTGGCGGATGCGGCGGCGGGTGTGGTGGCGGCGTGCGGAGGTTGCGGTGGAGACTGATGATTTCTTGGCACAATAGGCGTATCGGTCATCACCGAGATGGCCGGCCCAGTTTGCTGCTCCAGTGGCACATCACCGAGCGATGCAACCTCCAATGTCAACATTGTTATCAAGAAACTCACGCAAGTCTGGAGCTTTCGTTCCGAGATTTGCTCCACGTGATGGAAGAGTTCAAGAAATGTCTAGAGGTCTTGAAGACCGATTCGCAATGCCCCGTAGCTCGAGGCCACATCACAATCACGGGCGGCGAGCCTTTCGTTCGACGGGATTTTCTGGACCTACTCGAGGTATTCGCAGCGAACAAGAGTTTATTCAGCTTTGCGATTCTCACCAACGGAAGCTTCATCGATCGGCCGATGGCTCGACTCTCAGCTGCTTGGGTCCATCCTTCGTCCAGGTGAGTATTGATGGTTCGGAGACCAAACACAATAGTACTCGCGGTCCCGGCAACTTCGACCGGACTGTGGCCGCGATTGAGCATCTGGTCCGAGCACGAATACGCACGCTCATATCTTTCACAGCTCATCGCGGGAATTTTGGAGAGTTCCCTGAAGTGGCCCGTTTGGGGCGGCGTCTGAGGTGTCGCTCGTGTTTGGGCAGATCGGTTGCATCCCCGTCGGAGCCGGCGATGCTCTAAGGGAGCAGGTGATTATCCCGGTGGAGTCCGAGAGTTCTTCAAACTGATGCGCAGACGCTCGCATCGATGTCCAGCGGATGGTTTGGTAGAACCGATATTGCGATGCATAGGGCTCTGCAATTTCTTGAAGGCGGAGACCCTTACCACTGCACTGCGGGCGATACCTTGATCGCCGTGGCGCCCAACGGCGATCTTTACCCCTGCCGCCGAATGCCGATCAAAGTCGGCAATCTCCTTGAATCACATCTCTGGGATCTCTATCAAGATAGTAGTTTGTTTCGAAAACTCCGTGATCGTAACCTCGTAAGCAAAGGTTGTGAGGATTGCTTCTTCAAAAGACAATGCAGAGGAGGGCTCAAATGTCTGTCCTTCGCGATGACTGGTGACCCCCACTGTGTCGATCCTGGTTGTTGGCTTTTTCCAAACGACGGCTATTGCCCAGATTATCACACCGAGAACTCGGTTCCGCAGCCTCATGTGAAGGAACAATGCAGTTAGACCGCCGGATTCATTGCAGTAATCCATTAGACTGAGGGCATTCATGGAAATCGAAGAGAGAACCGAGAACGACGTCACCATCCTCGATCTGAAAGGCAAGATGTTCGGCGAAGAGGATGCAGAGCGACTCCGTGAAGAGATCGAGGGCCTCATCGAGGAAGGGAACCTCAACATCGCCCTGAACCTAGCCGATATGACCTACATCGACTCCACCTGTATCGGCGAGATTGTCCGTTCTCACCGAGCGGTGGGCCAGAGCGGCGGCAAGTTGAAGCTCACGAACCCCAGCAAAAGCCTTCGTACACTGCTGACGAGAATGAGGCTTCTTTCGCTATTTGAAGAATGAGACGGCGAAACCCATACGATTAGCGGCCGGTCGCATACTGAGCAGCCCGAGCATCGAGCCCCTGTCAAGTGGCATAATGTCATAAGGAGGCAAGATGTCCGGAACTGAGATTGTGTTTTCTGTCGAGGAGTCTCCAGAAGGCGGCTACGAGGCCCAGGCCTTGGGTCACCCCATCTTCACAGAGGCTGACACGATGGAAGAGCTCAAGACCATGCTTCAGGATGCAGTCCGATGTCACTTCGACGAGACCGACCGTCCCCGGGTTATCCATCTCCATCTGGCAAGCCAGGCAGAGCCTGGCCTACAGATTCAATTTGAAGAATAGTTTGCAGTCCGACAAAAACCTCGCCCGGGCAAGATTTTCTGTGACCTACTCATGGCGTAAGGCCTCGATGGGATCGAGCCGTGCAGCTTGCCGGGCCGGAAAGTAGCCGAAGATCACGCCCACGCCGGCGGAGAACAAGAAAGCCACGAGGACGATGCTCGGGTCGAGGACCAGGGGGACGCCGAGGGGGCGGCCGCAAGCGCCGAGCCGGTGATTCCCAGGGTGATACCGAGCAGGCCTCCGAACGAAGACAAGCACCACCGCCTCCACGAGAAACTGCGTCAAGACCTCCCTCTCCATGGCGCCTATGGCGAGGCGAATGCCGATTTCCCGCGTTCGTTCGGTCACGGACACGAGCATGATGTTCATGATACCGATGCCGCCCACGAGGAGGCTGACTCCCGCCACGGCGCCGAGGAGGGCGGTAAGGACCTGAGTCGTGCCCGATAGCGTGCTCGCGATCTGCTCCATGTTCATCACGTTGAAGTCATCCTGCCCGTCCGCCGAGCCGCGGCGGCGCTCGCGCATGAGCCTTTCGATGTTCTCCTCGACCTTCGCGGTCGAAACGCCGTCGCGCACGGAGACATAGATCGAGCTCACGTTTTGATCGCCCGAGACACGGCGCTGGAAGGCGCGAAGAGGCATGAGGACGAGGTCGTCCTGATCGGATCCGAAGCCGGACTGTCCTTTGGATTCGAGAAGGCCCACGACCTGACACGAAAACTTCTCCAGTCGGATCGTCGTTCCCAGGGGATCTTGGGCACCGAATAGCTCTTCGCGAACCGTCGACCCTAGGATACAAACCGTCTTGCCGCCCCGGACCTCGCCGTCGGTAAAGGCCCGGCCTCCATCGATCTCCCAATCCTTGACTTCGAGGTAGTTGTTGTCCGTACCGATCACGTTCGTTGACCAGTTCAAATTGCCGTAGATCGCCTGCATCGATTTGTTCGACGTGGGAGCCACGGCTTCCAAGCCGGAAATCTCTTGGGTGATCGCCTGCGCATCATCTAGATCGAAAGGCTCGGCTGCGGAGCGGCTTCCTCCGGGGCCGCCTCGTTGTCCCGGTCTCACCTGAAGCAAGTTGCTACCGAGCCCGGCGATGTCCGCGGTCACTTTCGCGGTCGCTCCGTTACCGAGGGTCACCATCAAGATCACGGCGGCGACTCCGATCACGATACCCAGGATCGTGAGCGTGGAACGGAGAACGTTTCTTCGAATCTCCTGTAGCGATATTTGTAATGTTTCCCAAAGCATTACGCTGCCCTCCCGGCTTCGGATTCAGGTTCGACTACGCCGTCAACGAACCGAACGATGCGGTTCGCGTAGACGGCCATGTCCGACTCATGCGTGACCATAACGATGGTGATGCCGCGATCTCGGTTGAAACTCGTGAGGAGATCCATGATCTCTCGACTGTGAGCCGTATCGAGGTTTCCCGTGGGCTCGTCGGCAAGCAAAACGTCGGGCTCCGTCACGATAGCCCGCGCGATGGCCACCCGTTGTTGTTGTCCTCCGGATAGCTCGCTCGGCGTATGGGTTTGCCAGGCTTTCAACCCAACGGCATCGAGTGCCTCGAGGGCGATCCGTCGACGCTCCTTTTTCGCCATCCCGCGGTAGATCAAAGGCAGCTCGACGTTCTCGAGGGCCGTGGTGCGATTCAGCAAGTTGAAGCCCTGAAAGATGAACCCGAGGTAGTGGCGTCGCAGCAGCGCTCGTTGATCACGCGAAAGGGCTCCGACATCGTGACCTTTGAAAAGAAAACGGCCGGAGGAGGGCGTGTCCAAGCACCCAAGAATGTTCATACAGGTGGACTTGCCCGAGCCACTTGGTCCCATCACGGCGATGAACTCACCCTCCTCGACACGAAGATTCACTCCCTTCATAGCGTGCATGGCCGCCTGACCTTTACCGTAAACTTTGGATACCGCTTCAAGTTCGATCAGCGACGGTTTCATGACCGACCTCCCGCCTGCACATCGATGATAAGCGCAAATCCTGGCTCGACGTCGCCGGCTGTGACCTCGGTTTTCAGACCGTCCGTCGCGCCCGTCTCGATCGACAGGGCAAAGGGCTGCCCGTCTTTCAGCATCCAGACCTTCTGACCACCCACCTCGGTGGTCGGCCGGCTCCTCTGCCCACCACCCGGACGCCGCCGCAAGAGGGCACTCAAAAGGCCGCCGCTCTTTTGAGTGGAGCCCGCGTTTTCAGTGGGTGGCTCGAACCGCAGCGCCGCATTGGGCACGAGGATTGAATTGTCTACCGTCTGCACTTCGATCTCCGCGGTTGCGGTCATACCCGGCCTCAACGCCAGGTCGGAGTTATCGACTCGAAGCACGGCCTGGTAGGTCACCACACCGTTGACCGTTTCGGAGGCGTATCGGAGCTCGGTGATCTCAGCCGGGAAACTTCGTTCCGGATGTGCATCCACCGTAAACGTGGCCAACTGCCCTTCGCTCACCAGACCGATGTCCGCCTCATCGACGGCGACATGAAGCTCCATCTGCGTCAGGTCTTCGGCAAGGGTGAAAAGAATGGGCGCTTGAAGAGAGGCGGCAACGGTCTGGCCCGGCTCGACGTTCCGGTCCAACACGACTCCGGTGATGGGCGAACGAATGACCGTCTTCTCAAGATTCGTCTGTTGAGCATTGAGGCTCGCCTCCGCTTGCGACACTTGAGCTTCTGCGCTGGTCAGCTCGGCCTTGGCCCGCTTGAACTGAGCTTCCGCCGAGTCCAGCTCACTTCGTGAGATGAGCTCTTTGTCCACAAGCTCGGTCGTTCTCTCGAGAGCCAACTGCCTTTCGGCTAAGGTCGCTTCGGCATCCTCCACCTTGGCCCGCGCCGACCGCAAGGCCGCCGTGGACTCGAGGACCTGGGCTTCAAGTCGATCCGTATCGAGCGTGGCGAGGACCTGCCCCTCACGCACCGCGTCGTTATAGTCCACACCAATCGTTCGGATGATGCCCGACAACTCACTACCCACATCAACCTGATTGATGGGCTCGAGGTTTCCGGTGGCCGTCACCGTGACCTTCAGGCCTCCTAGCTCGACGGGCTGTGTCTTATATCTCGTAAGGGTGCCTTCATCCGACCGAACCCAAGCCATCAGGCTGATCATGGCTACGAGCCCAGCGGCGACGGCCAGCCATCGCCTTACATGAATGGTGCGTTTGTAGCTATCCTGAACACCCAGTGTTTCGGCGATTTCCAGCTCATCTTTGTTCACGTTTGTCATCGTCTTCTCCATTTTTCTCGCTCTCTACTAATGAGGACGCTTGCAACTGCACTCTTGTTGCGTCCGAGGTGTAATGTTTCTGATAAGAGATGTTAAGAACGTAAACGCAGGTTCGATTTGCTTATTGGGCGCCGGGACGATAGAAAAGGCGCGGAACAACAACGGGAGGTTGAATATGGCCACGAGCCGACGGGATTTTCTTTCGAATGTTGCACTAACGGGAGTAGCGGCGTCGGCCGCGACAGGTGGATACGCCTTCGCGAGCGGCGGGCGAGAGCCGTCAGCAGTCCAGCCGCAAAGCGGTAAACGGCCCCACGGGGGGTATCACTCCATCGTCGAAAAGGACCATCCCTACATCTTTATTGATGCCTGCATGCAGATGTGGGCGGACGCGGATTTCGCTAATGCCCACCGGCATGGTGTGACGGCTTACGCCGCGACCGCCTGGGATCCTCACGTCAGCTTCGACGCGGCGCTCGAAGGTTTGATGTACTGGCATTGGATCTCCCGGAAGTACCCCAACCTCGTGGTCGCCCACAAGGCAGAGGATATCCGGGCGGCGAAGCGAGACGGCAAGGCCGCACTCCTGCTGGCCGCTCAGGACGGAGATTGGATCGAAAGAAAGCTCCACCGGATCGAGGCGTTCCAGCGCCTCGGCCTTCGCATGATGCTGCTTGCCTACAACAGTACTAACCAGCTATGCGACGGCTGTCTCGACATAACCGATGGCGGGCTGAGTCGTTTCGGCGAGCTCGTGGTGGACGAATGCGACCGGGTCGGCATCGTGCTCGACTGCACCCACGTGGGCAAGCGTTCGACCATGGAGATCATGGACCGCACCGGTAACCCTTGCATCTTCAGCCACTCGAACCCGAGCTCCCTCGTCCCCAACCCCCGAAACATCGATGACGAGCAGATCAAAGCCTGCATCGCCAAAGGCGGGGTCATCGGCCTGGTCGCGTGGGGACCGCTGGTCATGCATCCCGATAAACCCCATTGGCCGACCGTCGATGACTACTTCGAGCTTGCCGACTACGTTGTTCAAATGGCCGGGGGCACCGACAACATCGGCATGAGCACCGACATGTCGATCGGCACCTATCCCGACCACGAGAGCGATCCATGGGGCTCGCCCAGCTTCCCTGATATTACCGCTGCGTACAACGAGCACGTCACGGCCGACTTCCGCTCGCCCAAGCGAAACCTGGACGGCTTTTCCGACTACGCCGAGATCGGCTCGCTGGCGGAAAAGATGCTCGCGCACGGTTATAAGGATGAGGACGTGAAGAAATTCCTGGGCGAAAATTTCCTTCGGGTCTTCGAGAAGGTTTGGACGTAGTGAGCTCTAGACGAGAGCGTGAAATCCTCGAGGTCTTGACCCAGTTTCAGGACGGCTACACCAAAAGGGACCTCTCGATCGTCAAGGCCTACGTGGCTGAGCACTTCACGGAAGATGTTCTCGTCATCGGCACGGGCCCGGACGAATGGTGTCACGGGCTCGAGGAGGTCGAAAAGCTCATCGAGGGCGACTGGAAGGAGTGGGGAGATTTAGAGCTCGCCATCGACCGCGCCGTCGTTCGAGTCCGCGAGAATTGGAGTTGGTTGGTGGTCCCGGGCACGTTGACCCAATCGGGCGAGTCCTTCCCTATCCGCGTCTCGGCTGGTCTCAATAAGGTCGAGGGTCGATGGAAATTTCACCAGATGACGTTTTCCTACCCTCACCCGCGACGACGGATAGAGATTTCGTAGATCCGGCGAGTTACAATCTTGCCAGGCACAGCCTGGCCTACTGATGCCCCACCCTATTTCGGGGGTTGTGCAAACCGCACTCGGTTTTCCGTAGCCACCACGAAGCGGCCGGGCAACTGGTCGGAATGTGATTCGAGCAAGCGACTCAAGACTTCGATTTTATTGGCGGCACGTTCGTCATCGAGACGAAGAAGCACGACTCCACAATGCTCGAATCGTCCTCGGTAGACTTTCTCGCCGAAGTCCTTGTCATTTGTGACCAGAATTCTGTTCTCCGTGAACGCCTTTTCAATGATGACATCGTCATCGATCCCTCGGGCCTCATCGTAGACCGAGAAAACATCGTGGCTCCGATTTCGCAGCCACTGCGCGACCGCCGGACCCGTACACTCATCGACTAGGAAACGCACTAGCTGGTTTTACTCACAAGGGGCATGAAGGAAGTATTTTCAAGAGATTTGTTGGCAAACAGAAAGCAAGCCTGTATGTCTTCCTGGGTAAGGCTCGTATACTCCGCCAGGATATCTTCAATCGTCGCACCACGTCCGAGAAGCCCGAGGATAAACTCGACGGTCAGACGCGTACCCCTGACTATCGGCTTACCTACCATCACTTTTGGATCAAAAACGATACGCTCGAGTAATTGTGCATCTTTCATGGTGACCGATCTCCCTCAATTTACCATCATAATACAGCCTACCAGAGATCATGAATCAGCGAACAGCTATCGTTCCTTGTTGTTGAGTCTCGAATGCAACGATGTCCAAAAAGTCCTATAATTCTTATGTTAGTCGTATCGGTTCAAGGCACATGCGAGAAACCTTGGACAAATAAAAATAGGTATCTTTCGCACCCTTTCCTGGGGTTTATTGTACCCCACCTCTTTTGTTCTGAAATCAGCGATATGATCTGCACGTCATGTCCATAATCTGCAGCTCATACCCCATAATCCGCAGCTCATGGTCAAAACCCGCACGTCATGCGGCAGATGAATAAAGGGGGACAGGTACTATTTCTCGTTGTTTGAAACGTCCGTTTGAAACAGCAAAAAAACGGACCTGTCCCTATTTTCGATATGTCTAAGATCGATCTCATTGCCACATCGACCTTCGGCCTCGAGGCGGTCGTGGTGCGGGAGCTCAAAGCGCTCGGCTACGACGCCAAGGTCGCTCAGCCGGGTCGCATCCTATTCCAGGCGGATGCCGCCGCCATCGCCCGCGCCAACCTGTGGCTTCGATCCTCCGATCGTGTCCTGATAAGGGTCGGCGCGTTTGAGGCCCAAGATTTTGGGGCTCTTTTCGACGAAACGAAGGCGTTGCCCTGGGAGCAGTGGCTGCCCCGCGATGCCTCCTTTCCGGTCACGGGACGGTCGGTGAAGTCGCAGCTTTCGAGTGTTCCCGCCTGCCAGAAGATCGTCAAGAAGGCCGTCGTGGAAAAGCTCCGCGCCGCCCACGCGGTGGAGCAACTCCCGGAGACCGGGGCGGTCTTCAAGATCGAGGTCGGCTTGCTCAACGACCGGGTGACGCTCACGCTCGACACGAGCGGAGCCGGGCTTCACAAGCGAGGCTATCGCACACTTTACGGACCGACCCAAATCAAGGAGACGCTTGCGGCGGCGATGATCCAGTTGACCTTTTGGCGACCCGAGCGCCCCTTTCTCGATCCGTTCTGCGGCACGGGTACGATTCCGATTGAAGCCGCGCTGATCGGCCGCAACATCGCTCCGGGTCTAGGTCGATCCTTCGCCGCGGAGGACTGGCCCACGCTCGAACCGAAGCTTTGGAAGACCGCGCGGGAAGAGGCGCGCGACCAATCCACGTCGGCTCCCCTCCATATCGTTGGGAGTGACAGCGACAAGGAGGTACTGAGCCTCGCTCGCTATCACGCCAAGCAAGCAAAGGTTTCGGAGACGATCCGTTTCGAGCGCCGCGCATTCGCCGACCTCAAAGGCGACGAGGGTCATGGGTGTATGGTCACGAACCCTCCTTACGGCGAACGCAGCGAAGAACGGGAACAAGCCCAGAATCTCTATCGCGAGATGCCGGGCGTGTTGCGGCGTTTCCCGGCCTGGTCCCACTACGTCCTGACATCGCACCGGGACTTCGAGCAACTCGTCGGCCAGGAAGCGGACCGGCGCAGAAAACTCTACAACGGCCGCATCGAGTGCACCTATTTTCAGTATCACGGGCCACGTCCCGAATCGGAGGCCGAGCCGGCCTTTGGCGGTCTTTCGGAGAAAGCGCGAAGCCAGGCCGAGCTTTTTCGCAGCCGATTGAGCAAGCGGGCGCGTCACCTTCGCAAATGGCCGAAGCGGGGCATCAACTGCTACCGCCTCTACGACCGTGACATCAAGGAAGTCCCTCTCATCGTCGATCGTTACAGCGACGCGCTGCACGTGACCGAAATCGTCTATCCGGAATCGAGGCGTACTCCGGCCGAGCAGGCCGACTGGCTCGACCTCATTGCCCGAACGGCAGCCGAGGTCATGGAGGTGGACGAGTCGCGGGTCTTCGTCAAGCGTCGCAAGCGCCAACGGGGTGACGAGCAATACCTCCGCCTCTCGAAGGAAGGCAAAGAGCTCGTCGTCGAAGAGGGTGGTTTGCGTTTTCTTGTCAACCTCTCCGATTACATCGATACGGGACTTTTCCTCGATCACCGAATCACGCGAGGGTTGGTTCGCGAAGCGGCCCGTGAAAAACGATTCCTGAACCTATTTGCATATACGGGAGCGTTCACCGTCTATGCCGCGGACGGCGGAGCGAGCTCGACGACCTCCGTCGAACAGCTCGAACACCTACCTCGCCTGGGCTCGAAGGAATATGGAGCTCAACGGCCACAAAGGCCGTCAACACCGCTACGTACGCGACGACGTTTTGCGCTTTCTTCAAGAACATCGTCCTGGGCCTTCCTACGACCTCGCCGTAGTGGATCCACCGACTTTTTCAAACAGCAAGACGCTCGAACGCGACTGGGACGTCCAGCAAGACCATGTCGCTCTACTCAACCGGGTTTTGAAGCTCATGGCACCGGGCGGTCTGATCTTTTTTTCCACGAACTTCCGCCGCTTCCGGCTCGACGAAGAAGCGATTCACGCAGCGTCCATCGAAGACATCTCGCCGAAAACCATTCCGCCCGACTTTCGCAATCAAAAGGTCCACCGTTGCTGGAAAATTCAGAGTACCTCCCGCTCAGTCGAGTTGAGGTAGAATACGATTAACCATTCCAAGGAGGTCTTGCATGAAGACGATTGTCAACAAAACACGCGGCCCTCTCCGAGTCCCCCTGCCGCGGGGAAAGAAGCTTCATCTAGGCCCAGGCAAGAGCGGGCAGGTCGCACACCAAGACGTGGACCACAAGCCTCTACAGCAACTCGTCAAAGACGGGAAGCTCGAGATTCAGGGAGACGGCGCGGCACCGGTGGCCGGGCGAGAGCAGGGTAAGGGATCTCACGAGACCACGCACGGTCACCTACCGAGGACCAAGGCCAAGGCCACGGGTGACCGCTGAACGGACTTTCGCTCGTTAGGAGAAGAGGTTCGGCCTGACATCCTAGACAACATATAATACCGGCGCGGTGTGGACCCTCTAAGGAGGTTCAGGAGTGTTCTACGAAGTCGAGGTTCCCGAAAAGCGGCCCGGTGCAAAGGACTGGGCGTCGGCCCTGGTCGTTCTCAATCCTTCCGAGTCACGTCGACTACTGGCAAAAGCTACCGTTGCACTTCCCGAGGTTCAACACGCCCTCGAGCACGGGACGATCATCCTGGGGCGGGGCGTGACCAACGCCTATATCACCGAAGAGCTTCTGGGTGTTCAAATTGAACCCAAGGCAGCTCAGACCGTAGGCATGGTCTGCGGCGGCGTCACGACGGGAAACTCGGGGCCACCTCCCTGTCCACATCACGTCATCAAGCAGGGCAAAGCGGTGGAAAACGCGGACTCGAATGTTGAGATCCTCGAGTTTGGGCCGGATGACGTCTTCATCAAGGGCGCGAATGCCATCGACATGGAAGGCAATGCCGGAATCTTGACCTCGTCTGTCAAGGCGGGAACCATCGGCATGGCCTGGCCCATCGTTACACCCAGGGGGTCTCACCTCATCATGCCCGTGGGCCTCGAAAAGCTGGTTCCATCGGTCATCGCAGGCGCCAAATGCACCGGCCTTTATCGTTTCAAATACTGCATGGGCCTGCCGGCAAGGTTGACCCCCGTCGTTTTGGGAAAGGTCGTCACGGAGATCCAAGCACTGGCGGTGCTCGCGGGCGTCAAAACGACGCACGTGGGATCGGGCGGCGTCGGAGGCTCTGAGGGTGCCGTCGTATTGACAATCGAGGGCGAAGAAGCGCGGGTGGACCAAGCCTTCGAGCTCATCAAATCCATCAAGGGCGAACCCCCGGTGACGGTTCCCGACACCCTCTATATCAAGTCGGCGGCCGACTTCGATTACGACCCGACCGACCAACTCGCCACATTGGGAGGGAAATAGCTCGACAAGCAATCCGTGCTAGAATGTCGCTATGAAGAAAGGGGGTCCGCGGCGATGATGGCTTCGGGGCGCAACTTGCGCCGAACGTCCAGGCATGCCACCCGACACCTCTTCTTTAATACCTCCATCAATAATAATAGATAGGGGACTATCCTCGTCTCGGATAGTCTCCGGAAACCCACCCATTCCAATCCTTAGAAGATAATTGTGGCCGGTGTCTTTGAGCACCGGTGAAGGAGATAAGCGATGAATAACCAGGGAACGCTTATTCCGGACTCCTATCGTCCGATTCTGGATGGAAGAGAAACGGAAAGGGCCATCAAGCTGACCAAGGACTTCTTTGAAACAAGTCTCGCCGAGACTCTCAACTTGAAACGGGTCACCGCACCGCTTTTCGTCGAGTCGGGGTCGGGGGTGAACGACGACCTCAATGGCATCGAGAAACCCGTGACATTCCAAGTCAAGGACCTCGGTAGCCGCCAGGTCGAATCGTGCAATCGCTTGCCAAGTGGAAGCGGCTCACACTCGCCGAGCTCGGTATCTATCCCGGAGAGGGCATCTATACCGACATGAACGCCATCCGACCCGATGAGATTCTGGACAATCTCCACTCGCTCTACGTTGACCAGTGGGACTGGGAGCGCGCGATGCTCCCCGAGGAACGGGAGCTCGATTACCTGAAATCGATCGTACGAAAAATCTATCGAGTCCTCCGCCGGACGGAACATCACATCTACGAGCAATACCCGGAGATCGAAAAGTGGCTGCCCGAGGAGATCACCTTCATCCACTCCGAGGACCTCGAGGCAAAGTATCCGGATTTGGACCCACTCGAAAGGGAGAACCGCGCAGCGCAGGAACATGGTGCTGTGTTCGTCATCGGCATCGGAGCGGCACTCAAAAACGGCAAGCCCCACGACGGAAGAGCACCGGACTACGACGATTGGATCACACCGAACGGTCGCGGGACAGGGCTGAACGGTGACATCATCGTTTGGTACCCCGTGCTCGAACGGGCCTTCGAGCTGTCTTCGATGGGCATCCGCGTAATTCCGGAGACTCTGGAAAAACAGCTCGAGATCCGAGGTTGTACCGATAGACGAACCCTCTACTTCCATCGTAAGCTCTTGGCCGGTGAGCTACCTGCCTCGGTGGGTGGCGGCATCGGTCAGTCTCGCTTGTGTATGTATTTTCTTAGGAAAGCGCACATCGGCGAAATTCAGGCCGGTCTCTGGCCGAAAGCGATGAAAGAGGAATGCCGGAGCAAAAAAGTCTTACTCCTTTGATGCCAATCAGGTTGAAATGGGTTGCTTTACTCCTATCTGTTTCAGCGTGTACGTCTCCTTCCCTTGACCAAACGGGCATGGCGGAGCAGGTTCAAGACGCCTTCCGCCATGCCTGGCAGGGATACAAACAACATGCCTGGGGTCATGACTCGCTGAAACCCCTCTCGCAGACACCTCACGATTGGTACTCGCACTCTCTTTACATGACCCCGGTCGAACAGCTTCGACACCATGGTCTTGATGGGTCTCGATGAGGAGGCGAAGGAGGCCAAATCGCTCATCCTCGACAACCTGAGCTTCGATTACGATATGGAAGTCCAGGTCTTCGAGGTCAACATCCGCTTGCTGGGCGGTCTGCTTTCCGCTTACCAACTCGACGGTGACGAGCGATTTCTAGAATTAGCGCGCGACCTCGGCAATCGTCTCCTGCCTGCCTTCGATTCGCCGACCGGGATGCCCTACCGGTTCGTCAACCTCCGGACGGGAGCGACCCGCGACCCCGAGAACAATCCCGCTGAGATCGGAACGCTCATCCTCGAACTGGGCACCTTGAGCCGGTTGACCGGGGACACGCGTTACTACGATGCCGCCAAGCGCGGTCATCTCGCAGTGTTCGAGAGGCACTCGGAGATCGGTCTTCCAGGAACGGTCATCGATGTGACGAACGGAGAGTGGCTCGACCGTGAGAGTCACATCAGCGGGCGTATCGACTCCTACTACGAGTACATGCTCAAGGCCGCGATCCTCTTCGATGACGAGGAGTTTCGACACATGTGGGAGAAGAGTATCGAAGCGCTCAATCAGTATCTGGCCGACGAAACGGACGGTGGGTTCTGGTATGCCCATGTCAACATGGACACGGGCGAAAAAATCCGAAGGCATTTCGGTGCACTCGATGCCTTCATGCCGGCGGTGCTGGCCCTTGGCGGCGATCTCGAAAGAGCTCGAGCGCTTCAAGAGTCTTGCTTCAAGATGTGGACGACCTTTCGCATCGAGCCCGAGCAGATCGACTACGAGAAAATGGAAATCGTGGCGCCCTCCTATGTGTTACGGCCCGAGAATCTGGAGTCCGCTTGCACTCTCTACCACCACACCGGCGAAGAGCGCTATCTGCGAATGGGTAAAACGATGTTCGACAGCATCGTGGAGCACTGCCGTGTGGATGCAGGCTTCGCCGCTATCGCCGACGTTCGTACCATGGAGAAGCGGGACGAGATGCAGAGCTTCTTTCTGGCGGAGACGCTGAAGTACGCCTACCTTCTCTTCGCGCCGGAGCCGCCGGTTTCCGTCAAAGAGTCGATCTTCAACACCGAGGCGCATCCGATCCAAAAGACGTGGTAGAACTATCCACGCGGAGTTGAGAGTCAGAACTCGAGAACTCAAGAACTCGAGGACCCAGGAGGTGGAGCTCGGCGCTTCGCACCTCGAATCAGGGAACATTACTTAAAACGGCGACCGCCGCGGGATATGCTACACTTTCACGTCTCACACCCAAGGAGGTCTTCGATGCGTTCCAGACTCGCCCCGATTGTAATTCTCTTTGTTCTTGCGGCCACCACCGCCCTTGCGCAACAGGCCGCTACCGAAACCAAAAAAGAATCAACGCCCGACGAAGGGAAGAAATCCATCGTCGCGGAGGAGAAGTTCGTCGAGACACAGCACAGCGTCCGAATCGGCGGTGAAGAAGTACGCTACACGGCGACGCCGGGTCAAATCGTGCTCCGGCACGAGGACGGCAAGGCGCGGGCGAACGTTTTCTTCGTCGCCTACACCCGTGATGGTGTTTCCGACATGCGCTCTAGGCCGATCTCGTTCGCCTATAACGGGGGCCCAGGGTCGGCCACGGTCTGGCTCCACATGGGAGCGCTCGGCCCCAAGCGGGTTCAGATGGCGGAAGAAGGTTTCCAGCCGGCCCCGCCCTATCGTCTGGTGGATAACGAGCACTCGTTGCTCGACGTCACCGACATCGTGGCCATCGACGCGATCTCGACGGGTTTCAGTCGGGCGGTCGAAGGTGAGGACCCGAAACAGTTCCACGGAGTGCAGCAGGACATCGAGGCTTTTTCCGAATTCATCCGGCTCTACATCACCAAGTTCAACCGCTGGTCTTCTCCGAAGTATCTGCTCGGTGAAAGCTACGGGACGGTGCGCTCGGCCGGGGTCTCGGAGGAGCTTCAGTCGCAACACGGCATCGAGCTCAACGGCATCATCCTGGTCTCGTCGGTCATCGACTTCATGACCATTCGCGGTGCCGTGGGCAACGACCTGCAGATCGTATGCTTTCTTCCCACCTACACCGCGACGGCTTGGTTCCACAAGAAACTACCGGCGGATCTCCAGGGTGACCTCGACAAAACCCTCGATGAAGCGCGAGCGTTTGCTTTCAACGAGTACCTGGTGGCGCTCACCAAGGGAAACCGCCTGACCAACCAGGAAGTGGACGACCTTGCCGGGAAGGTAGCGCGCTACACGGGCTTATCGCCGGAGTTCATCAAGCAGGCCAACCTGCGGGTCAGCCCCGGGCGCTTTCGTAAGGAGTTGCTGCGCGACCAACGTCTAATGGTGGGACGTCTCGACGGCCGGTTCACCGGAATCGATGCCGACGCGGCGGGCGAGTCTCAGGAGTTCGACCCTTCGAACACGGCGCTCCAAGGCGCTTACACGGCTCTCTTCAATGACTACGTCCGGAACGAGCTCAATTGGGAATCCGATCTCAGGTACCGAACCCGCGGACCCGTTCGCCCCTGGGACTACGGGCGATTCCAGGCCCGTTATCTGAACCTCGTCGAATCGCTCAGAAGCACGATGGCGCGAAACCCTTACCTCGAGGTCTTCGTCGCCAATGGCTACTACGACATGGCCACGCCCTTTGCGGCGACGGAGTGGACCTTCGACCACCTGGGCTTCGAGCCCACCTACCGCGAGCGGGTCAGCATGGGATATTACGAGGCCGGACACATGATGTACATCCTTCCGGACATGCTCAGAAAATTCAAGCAGGACGTGGCGAAATTCATCATCTCTACCAAGGACTCGGCGCTCGAGAAAACGCAACCGACAACCGAACAACCTTGAATCGTCTATGAAGATAAAACTCGCTTGGGTTTCCCTGGTCCTCTGGTCGGCTGTCATTTTTGTCGGCTGCCGGGCTGACAGCCCCGCGCCAACGGATTATCCGGCCCAGGCCGTACCCCTGACGCGCGTTGACATCACGAGCGAGTTCTGGAAGCCGTGGATCGAACGGAATCAAAGGGTCTCGATTCCTTACGTGCTCGAAAAAAGCCGAGAAGCCGGATACCCCGTTTCGTCCGTCACTTTCAAAACCATTGAAGGGTCGGCCTACGCCCTGGCGAAAAACCCCGATCCGGAGCTCGAACGCGAGGTCGATCGATGGATCGACGAAATGGTGGCGGAGCTCATTCCCGACGATCCGTCGGAACAATGGCAAGGCTGCCTACTGGGACGGCAAGCTCTACTCGACCGGTCATTTCATCGAGGCGGCGATCGCCTACTTTCACGCCACGAAAAAGAGAAAAATGCTGGACGCCGCCGTCCAAATGGCGGATTCCATCGCTTCCGTCTATGGTCCCGACAAGCGGCGTCACGTTCCCGGGCACGCCGAAATCGAGCTTGCCCTGGTGAAGCTCTTCCGGGAGACCGGCGACTCGAAGTATTGGCACCTGGCCAAATTTTTTCTCGAGGAACGAGGGCGGTCGACTCAGGGTAATCGCTCGACCGTTCTGCCCCATGAAGCCGAGGGTCATTGCGTACAAGCCACTTACGCCTATATAGGAATGACGGATATCGCGGCGCTCACCGGTGACAACGATTATCTCGAGGCCATCGGGGATATCTGGAAGGATGCGACGTACTTGAAGACCTATGTCACGGGCGGCATCGGCTCCATCCGATTTCACGAGCAGTACGGCGCCCCCTACGAGCTGCCCAATCTGAGTGGCTGGGGAGAGACCTGCGCGACCTTCGGCAACTTCGTCTGGAACCACCGTCTCGCCCTTCTACACCGGGACGGACAGTACGTAGACATGATGGAGCGGGCTCTTTATAACGGCTTCCTCGTGGGTGTATCCATGACGGGAGATCGTTTCTTCTACCAGAACCCGCTCAAGTCGTTCGGCGACTACGAACGTTTCGCATGGATCAACGTTCCGTGCTGCCCACCCAACGTCGTTCGTCTGCTAGCTTCGTTGGGCAATTACATTTACTCTCAAGACCCGCAAGGTATTTACATCAATTTGTATATCGCCAGCCGCGCCGATATTTCGCTCGGCGGTAACGAGGTCTCTCTCGAGCAGGAGACGAACTATCCGTGGGATGGACGGATTCGGATCGAGCTAACGCCCGCGCGGCCGGCTCGTTTTTCCGTCCATCTTCGGGCTCCAGGATGGACGCGCAACCAACCGATGCCGGGCGATCTTTACCGCTACCTGGATGAGACGGATGACGACGTGACGCTCGAGATTAACGGTGAGCCCGTCGAAGCTCCTATCGAGCAAGGCTACCTGTCGATTGAACGCCGGTGGGAGAAAGGCGATGTCATCGAGCTCGACTTCCCTATGCCGGTCAGACGCGTCGTCGCACACGACAACGTCCTCGACGACCGGGGACGCGTGGCGCTCGAACGGGGCCCACTGGTTTATAGCGCCGAGTGGGTGGACAACGACGAAGAGGTCCTGAACCTTCTAGTACCGGATGACGCCGAATTGGCTGCAGAGCCTCGGCAACGATCTTACTGGACGGAATCGTGGCCATCACCGGAAAGATTTCGAGAGTCGAACGCGGAAGCGACGGTGTTTCCACGGAGACTCGCGACCACGATCTCGTAGCCATCCCTTACTACGCGTGGGCGAATCGCGGCATGGGTGAAATGGCCGTCTGGATGGCGCGCGATAAGGAGAAGGTGCGACTGAACCGCGGCTGCCAAAACCGATCGCCGAGCGTCGCCTCCTTTGGCGAACTGGAAAAAGTGCAAACGGGCTACAACGACCAGAACGACGACATCTCCGCCGTTTACGATGGGGTTGAGCCCATCAACTCGGCGGACGAGTCCCATTTGTACTACCGTTTACGTCCGCCACCGGGCCAACCCGCATGGCTGGAATACCGGTTCGAAAAGCCAACCGAAGTCTCGTCAACCAAGGTCTACTGGGTGGACGACCGGAGATTTTGCAGGCTCCCCGAAACCTGGCGCATCCTGTACAAGGACGGGGGCACAGCTGGCAGACCGGTGGCGAACCGGAATGACTACCGGGTCGCCAAAGATCAATTTAACGAAGTTGACCTTCGACCCGGTCACCACCGAAGCCGTTCGATTGGAAGTCGAGCCCCAGAAGCATCTTCTACCGGGCGGGAGAGATCGGCCCACCGGCCGCCCTGTTTCTGAAAGCCGACATCGATTGGCGCGAATGCGGCGTCATCGAATGGCGCGTGAACTAGCAATCGATCACTCCAATCCTCACGTCGGATAGATAACATAGGGACATGCTCGCGGATTCGCGGTTGGCACCCCAGATCTTTTCGGAAGGTGGGAATCGAAACTACCGCGTAGCGGTTTCGTTCAACGGGACGTTATGGACTTTTCTCTCATGCTGGCCTTCGGGCTGGTCTCATCGTTACACTGCGTGACCATGTGCGGGCCGCTCATCGCCGTGGCCTCGGCGCCGCTGCAGGCCGGCTCCCCGGACAGGCAAGGCGGCCTGCGGCCCCTGATGAGCTGGCAGATCAGCTACCAGCTCGGCAGGGGGGTCACCTACATCACCATAGGCGTCATCCTCGGCTTCGCCGGCAGCATGCTGTCGGCGCTTTTCCCGGCACGGCTGTTCGGCGGGATCATTCAGATCGCGGTAGCGGCGCTTTTCATCGGGCTTGCGGTGTTCGCGGTGTTGCGCGGAAAGACGGTCACCGCGCCGAGCGGCGGCAGCGGCTTCGGAAGGCTGATCCGTAAGTTCGTCACCTCCGGCCGCGCCTCGGGCATGTTCATACTTGGCCTTTTGACGGGATTTCTCCCCTGCGGCGTGCTCTACGCCGCCTTCGCCCGCTCTCTGGCGGCCGATTCTCCCGCACAGGGCGGGCTCCTGATGTTCGCATTCTGGTTCGGTTCGATGCCGCTGTTAGTTGTGGTAGGCTTGGCCTCCGGGAGCCTGTTGCGCACGTTCGGCAAGCATGCCAATGTGCTCGTCGCCGTGGCCATGCTGCTGACCGGCCTGTGGATAGGCTCCAAGGGAGTGAAGAACATGACTGCCGGTGCGCCGATGCCTGCTCAGGGGCATGCGGTACACGATACGCGGTAGGTGATTGGGTATGGCACTGGACCGACGAGATTTCCTGAAATCGCTGGGGCTCGTCGGCGCCGGCTCCCTGGCCGGCTGCAGCGGTGCGCCGCTGCAAAGCCTGTACTCCTACCTGACGCCGGACGAGAGCCTCGTGCCCGGCCTGGCCTATTGGTATGCGACGGTCTGCCGCGCCTGCCCCGCGGGCTGCGGCATCCTGGTGCGCACGCGCGAGGGGCGCCCGGTCAAGCTGGAGGGCAACCCGGAGCATCCGGTCAACCGCGGCAGCTTGTGCGCCCGCGGCCAAGCCTTCGTTCAGGGGTTGTACGGGCGGCACAGGGTCACGAATCCGCTGATCCGCACCGAGGGCCGGCTGGAGGAGACCAGCTGGAAAAATGCCCTGGAGCTGACGATCGGGAAGCTTGAAAGTGCCGGCAGAGTGGGCTATCTCAGCGGCCTCGAGAGCGGCGCATTCGAGGACGTGCAGGACGACTTCCTGGCATCCTTTGGCAATATTGAGAAGGTGGTCTACGAGCCGCTGGCGCCGGTCTCGCTGGCCACCGCCGGCGGCATGCTCTTCTCCCGCCCCGAGATCCCGGAAATCGACATCGACAGCGTCGATTACCTCTTCTCCGTCGGCGCCGACTTCCTCGATGCCTGGCTCTCGCCGGTAAAGTTCTCCCGCCAGTGGGCGGAGAAGCATGGCTTCGCCTCCGGCCGCCGCATGCTCATGGAGTATGCCGGCCCGCGCCGCAACCTGACCGCCAACGCCGCCGATCGCTGGCATCCCATCCCGCCGGATGGCGGCGTCGACATGCTGCACGCCGTCGCCGCGCGGCTCTTCGAGCTGAAGCGGGAGGGTCTGGAGACAAGGGCGGCCCAGACGGTTCGCGGCGTGCTGGAGCGGCTGGGCCCTGCCACAACTTCCATGGATAGCGAGCCGTTGCAGGGCATCACCGGTCGCCTGGCCTCCGCCGAGCGCGGCCTCGTCCTCTTCGGCGGCGCCGATGTCCTCACTGCCGACGCGACACGCGGCCATATGCTGGCCATGATCATCAACATCATGACCGGTGCCGTAGGGAGCGCGATCCGCTACGGTGAGAAGACGGCGTGGAGCAAGGCAGGCGGAGCGCATCAAGCGATGAAGCTGCTGAACTCCGAGAGCGATGCGCTCATCCTCCACGGGGCCGATCCGGTCGCGACCCTGCCGGGTGCGGCCGCGGCCGAGCGGAAGCTGCGCGATGCGCCATTCGTGGTCGCACTCGCCTGGGAGCGGAGCGCCACCACCGATGCGGCCGATGTCGTGTTGCCCGTACACCACCCGCTCGAGTCCTGGGGGGACTACGAGGTCAACGAACGCATCGTCAGCCTGATGCAGCCGGTCCGTGCCCCGCTCCACGATTCCCGCCACGCCGGCGACCTGCTGATTGAACTGGCGACGGCGCTGGGCCATCCGCCGCGGCATGGCGAGTTCAAGCAGTACGTCGTTGCCCGCCGGGCCGCCGGGCCCGTCTTCGGCTCGTCGCGGCAGGGCGATTGGGAAGCGGCGTTGGTCCGGGGCGGGGAGTTCGCTCCACCTGCGGAACCGGCCCGGCTCTCCTTCAATCCCCGCGCGGCTGCGGAGCTGCCCGCCGCGGCGCCCAAGCCGCAGGGCAGCGGCCCACTGTTGATCACACCGGTCACGGCCGCGCTGTACGACGGCCGCTCCTCGCGGCGGGACTGGCTGCTGGAGGTGCCGGATTCCCTGACGCAGACAGCCTGGGAGATCCCGATCGAGATCCCGCCCGGCATCGCCGCCGGGCAAGGGATCGCGGACGGCGACCTCGTGAAGCTGAGCAGCAGCGCGGGAGAATTGACCACCAAGGCTTTCGTCAACAGCGGCCTGGTGGAGGGAACGGTGGCGCTTCGCCTGGGCGGCGCCGTCATGTCGCTGCTCGATACCGTTTCCGACCCGGTCTCACGCGAACTCGCCCGCGTCCAGACCCGCGTCACTCTCGAGAAGGTCGGGCAAGGTGTCCTCGTCACCACGAGCGGCGGCGCACGTTCGGAGGGCCGCCATCTCTACCTCTCCGTAGACGCCGAGGAGGCGATGGCCGGCCGCTACCCGCGCATGACCCGCCACGGCGAGGAGCAGCCGGACGAGCATGGTCACTTCCACGGCGAGCCTCTGCCGATGCCCCACGACGAGATCGCCATCGAGGGCAAACGGGATGCCGGCACCATCACCAAGCTGCAGGAGCACCCCGAGCACCGCTGGGGCATGGTCGTCGATCTCGATCGCTGCACCGGCTGCGGCGCCTGCTCCGTCGCCTGCTACGCCGAGAACAACATCCCGGTCGTCGGCAGCGAGGAGGTCGGGCGCGGCCGCGAGCTGTCCTGGATCCGCATCGAGAAACACGTCTTCGGCGAAGGCGGCAATGAGCGCTGGCGCTTCCTGCCGGTGATGTGCCAGCAGTGCGACAACGCGCCCTGCGAGACGGTCTGCCCGGTTTTCGCCTCCTACCACACGCAGGACGGGCTCAACGCCCAGGTCTACAACCGCTGCGTCGGCACCCGCTACTGCTCCAACAACTGCCCCTACAAGGTGCGCCGCTTCAACTACTTCGATTACGTGCGGGAGGAGCCGGCCAACCAGCAGCTCAACCCGGACGTCACCGTCCGCTCGCGCGGCGTCATGGAGAAGTGCACCTTCTGCGTCCAGCGCATCCGCGAGGCCACCAACCGCGCCAAGGCGGAGGAACGGCCGGTGCGGGACGGCGAGATCAAGCCGGCCTGCGTGCAGACCTGCCCGACCGGCGCGCTCTCCTTCGGCGACTACAAGCAGCAAGAGCTGGGCCATGAGCCGCCTCGCCCGCGACCCGCGCGGCTACCGCTTGCTCGACTACCATGCCAACACGCGGCCCGGCGTCGTCTACCTGCGCAAGGTCGATTCCGATCCGCGATAAGGTCTGAGCGATGACCGATTACACCGAGAAGCTGGGCCGGTTCAGCTACGCCGAGGTCAACCGGGACATCCTGGCGACCCTCGGCCGGCCCGGTCCGATCTACTCGGCGCTGCTCGCTGCTCTGCTTCGTGCTGGTCGCCATCGGCGGCGGCTGCTGGGTCTACCTGGTGCAAGACGGGCATCGGCGTCACGGGGCTGAACAACCCGGTCGGCTGGGGCTCGTTCATCACCAACTTCGTCTTCTGGGTCGGCATCGGCCACGCCGGCACCCTGATCTCGCGCGATCCTCTTCCTGCTGCGCGCTCCCTGGCGGACGGCGATCTTCCGCGCCGCCGAGGCCTCGACCATCTTCGCCGTCGCCACGGCCGGGCTCTTCCCGCTGATCCACATCGGCCGCCTGTGGGTCGTCTACTACATGCTGCCGTATCCCCAACGGCCGGGAGCTGTGGCCCAACTTCCGCTCGCCGCTGATGTGGGACGTGCTCGCCATCAGCACCTACCTCACGGTCAGCCTGATCTTCTTCTTCGTCGGGCTGGTCCCCGATATCGCGGCGCTGCGCGACCGCACGCCGCCCGGACCGAAGAAGTGGCTGCTGACGATCGCTTCGCTGGGCTGGCTCGGCTCGGTCCGCCAGTGGAAGCACTACATGGCGGCCTACGTCTTCTTCGCCGGCCTGGCCACGCCGCTGGTCATCTCGGTGCACTCGGTCGTCTCCTGGGACTTCGCCATGAGCATCGTGCCCGGCTGGCACACGACCATCTTCGCCCCCTACTTCGTCGCCGGCGCCATCCTCTCCGGCCTGGCCATGGTCATCGTCATCCTGATCCCGCTGCGCAAGGCATTCCGCATCTCGCACATCATCCGGCCCTTCCACCTCGAGTCGATGGCCAAGCTGCTGCTGATGACCTCGCTGATCGTGGGCTACGCCTACGGCATCGAGTTCTTCATCGCCTGGTACTCGGGCAACGTCTTCGAGGAGGCGATCTTCGCCTACCGCCCGACCGGCGACTACGCCCTGCCATTCTGGATCATGGTCACCTGCAACGCCTTCATCCCGCTGCTGATCTTCTTCAAGACGGTGCGCAACAGCATCGCCGCGCCTGTTCGTCATCGCGCTGTTCGTCAATCTCGGCATGTGGTTCGAGCGCTTCAACATCATCGTCACGTCGCTCTCCCACGAATACTTCCCCCACGGCTGGGGGCTCTACAGCCTGAGCTGGGTCGAGTGGGGCATCCTGGTCGGCTCGTTCGGCTGGTTCTTCCTGCTCTTCCTGACCTTCATCAAGGTGCTGCCCGTCGGTGGCGGTCGCCGAGGTCAAGGAGTCGATGCCTCATCCCACGAAGGGAGGTGCGGCATGAAGGGCATGCTCGGCATCTTCGAGGATACCGGGGGCATGATGCGGGCGCTCGAACAGGCGCGCGAACGGCGGGTCGAGATCATCGATGTCTACACGCCGGTGCCGCACCACGAGGTCGTCGAGTTCGTCTCGCCCAGCAAGAGCCCGGTGCGTTATGTCACTTTCAGCGGCGGCTTGATCGGTCTGGCGAGCGGCATGGCGCTGGCCATCGGCACCGCCCTGGTCTGGAACCTGATCGTCGGCGGCAAGCCGGTGACCTCGATCATCCCCTTCCTGGTGGTCGGCTTCGAGCTGACCATTCTGTTCGGAGGTCTCGCCACCCTGGCGGGGCTGCTGCTATTCGGCGGCATGCCGTATCGCAAGTTCCCCGCGCCCGGCTACCGGCCGGAGTTCAGTGTCGACCGCTTCGGGGTCTGGCTCGGTGGCGACGAGCGGGAGGCGAGGCGGCTGCTCGAGGAGGCCGGTGCCGTCGAGGTCCGGCCCGTCGAGCGGGGAGGCTCAGGCATGACCTCCCGGAACCTGGCCACAGAGGTCCTCGACGCGACACCGACCGCAGTGCCCTCGGCGGTGAGGTTGGCCGCCATACTGACCGCGGTCGCTGCGCTCATCGGGCTGGTACTCGCCTTCACCACCGGCGGCACGTCTGCCACGCTTGGCGGCGCTCCTGGTCTGCGCCGTGCTGACGATCGGTTACGGCATCGTCGGCATCCTGATCTCCGCCATCTTCGAGCTGACCAACGCCAAGTGGGGACGCGCCTACAGAAGACTGGCGGAGGCGGGCGTCGTCTTCATGCCCATCGGCCTGCTGCTGCTGGCCGCCTACATGATCGGCACGGCGGTGACGACGCAGGGCCTGCCATGGGTGCACCACGAACATCTCAGTGGCGGCAAGCATCTCTGGCTGGTGCGCGGCTTCTGGGACCTGCGCATCTTGCGCTTATCTCGCGCTCTCCTACGGCCTCGCCCTGCGCTTCCTCTATTTCTCGCTGCTGCGGGATTTCACCATCCCGGAGGTGGCGGAACGGTTGCCCCGGAGCTTCATCAACCGCTGGCTGACCGGCCATGTCACCGATCCGCGAGCAGACGCGCGCGCGCTGCGAGTCACGGTTGAAAGTGCTGGCGCCTGCCGTCGCGATCGTCTATGCCGTCGCCTTCTCCTTCCTCGGCCATCGACCTCATCATGGCGCTCGATCCCGACTGGTTCAGCACGCTATTCGGCGGCTGGTACTTCATCGGCAATCTCTTCTCCGGCCTGGCCCTGCTGGCCATCGCCGCCATGTCGTTGCGCAACCGCTGCGGGCTGCAGCGCTTCCTGCCCGAGGCCCGGCAGAGCGACCTGGCGACGCTGCTGTTCGCCTTCTGCCTGCTCAACATCGACTTCTTCTGGAGCCAGTACCTGACCATCTGGTACGGCAACCTTCCCGAGGAGACCGGCTGGCTGATCGAGCGCGCCGTCGATGACAGCGCTGCCCTGGGCCAAGCTCTCCTGGGTCAGCCTGAGCGCCTTCTTCATCATTCCGTTCGTGGCGCTGCTGTTCCGCAGGGTCAAAAGCAATCGCGTGCTGCTGACCGACCGTGTCGGTCGTGGTGGTGGCCGGTATCTTCCTCGCCCGCTTCCTCGAGATCGCGCCGGCGCTGCTGCATGTCGAGCCGGGCACCGGGCTGCTGGACGGCGGCGGGCCGCTCGGGCTGCTGCTCTCCACCGATACTGCTGTTCGCCGGCTGTGTCGGCGTTGGCGGCTTCTTCTATTACAGCCTTCTGACCAAGGTTCCGATACTGCCGATCGGTGACGAAGTCTTCACCCGCGAGTGCGGGTCAGGGGAGCATGCGGCATGAGCGCGGCAACTGACGGCACCCGGCGGCGGAGACTGCGCGGCGGGCCATGGGGGGTGGTCCTCGTGATCGTCTTCGCCCTGCTGGCTGCCGGTCTGGCGGCGGGCCGCTACGTCTGGCCGAACTGGGAGCGCGACTACGGCCACGAGTTGCGCTTCGACAACGCCATGTTCGGCCGCGCGCTGGAACAGCCGATCTCCTTCTCGTCACCGGCTGCACGTCACCGACAAGCAGATCGACTGCTACTACTGCCACCCCAATGGCGAGCGGTCGCTCATCGCCCGGCATGCCGGCGGTGCAGCTCTGCCTCGGCTGCCACAACTACATCATCCCCGAGCATGAAGAGATACTGAAACTCAAGGCCTACAACGACGCCGGCGAGGAGATCCCCTGGGTGCGGGTGTACTACAACCCGGACCATGTCTGGTTCCCGCATTACCGGCACATCACGAGCGGCGTGCGATGCCAGGAGTGCCACGGCGAGGTCGAGACCGTCGACCGTCTGCGCAAGGTGACTTTCTACATGGGCTTCTGCATCGCCTGCCACCGCGAGCGGGAGGCCCCGCTGGAGTGTGTCGCGTGCCACCAATGATTGGAGTGCGAGGTTGGAGTCGATCATGAACTTCCTGTTGCCGGACGAACCGGGCAGCGCGTCGAGGCGGTTCTTCCTGACCTCCGCCTTCTGGATGCTGGTGGGAGTGATCTTCGGCCTGATCGGCGCGATCGAGATGGTGGCGCCCGACCTCATGCCCGCTTTCGCGCAGCTGACCTTCGGCCGCATCCGCCCGACCCATATCAACATCGTCATCTTCGGGTTTCTGCTGAGCGCCTTCTTCGGCGGCTTCCTGTATGTCGTCCCGGCGGTCTGCCGCACCAAGCTGATCAGCGAGCGGCTGGCCAACTTCGCCGTCTGGTTCTGGAACCTGATCGTCATCGGCATCCTGTACACCATGCCGCACGGCTTCACCCAGGGCCGGGAGTACGCCGAGCTGCCCTGGATCCTCGACATCGCCATCCTGGCCGCGGTGGCGGTGCTGATCTTCCTGGTCTTCGGCACCATCGCCCGCCGCCAGGAGAAGCTGCTGTACGTCAGCGTCTGGTACATCGCCGGCGGCCTGATGTGGACCTTCTTCGTCTACGCCGTCGGCAACGTCGTCTGGAGCCCTGAGTACGGCGCCTGGACCGGCATCAACGACCAGATCCTGCTCTGGTTCTACGGCCACAACGTCGTCGGGCTGGTGGTCACGCCGCAGGCGGTGGCGCTCGCCTATTTCATCATCCCGCGGGCGACGCGCACGCCGCTGTACAGCCACACGCTGTCGCTGTTCGGCTTCTGGGCGCTGATCGTCATGTACACCCACACCGGCACGCACCACCTGCTGCAGGCGCCGGTGCCGCAGTGGCTGAAGGTCATCTCCATCGTCAACTCCATCGCGCTGATCATTCCGGTCTTCGCCTTCCTGACCAACATCTGGCTGCCGGTCAAGGACCGCTTCGGCCGCATCTATGACGACGTCGGCGCCAAGATGGTCTTCGCCGGCACCGTCTGGTACTTCATCACCTGCGTGCAGGGACCCTTCCAATCGCTGCCCTCGGTGCAGCGGGTGACGCACTTCACGCAGTGGGTCGTCGCGCACGCCCACATCGCGCTGCTCGGCTTCGCCGGCTTCATCGCCATGGGCGCCGTCTTCTACCTGTTGCCGCTGGTCGGCCGTCCCGCTCTACTCCAAGCGGCTGGCCGACATGCAGTTCTGGCTGATGCTGCTCGGCACGCTCGGCATCTTCCTGTCGCTCACCTTCGCCGGCCTGGTGCAGGGCGAGGGCTGGGCCAACGGCGAGGTCGTCTACCGCATGCTGCCCGAGCTGCGGATCTACTTCGTGGTCCGCGGCATCTCCGGCATCCTGCTAGTCGTCGGCGCGCTGCTGTTCGTCTACAACACCTGTCATGAGCGTCCTGAGCGCGGCGGCCGCGACGGAGGTGGCGCCATGATCCACATGAGCGCCAGGGTCGTCGGCATCGGCACCACGCTGCTGGTGGCGTTGATCTTCGGCGCCGTCGTCATCGCCCCGCGGCACACCAACCCGGAGCACGACAGCCGTCTCCGACAATCTACCGGCCGCGCACCGAGCTGGAGGATGCAGGGGCGGCGGCATCTACATGACCCACGGCTGCCAGTACTGCCACTCGCAGTACATCCGGCAGGGAGACTGGGGGCTGGGCGCCGAGCGCATTGCCGAAGCGGGCGATTACGCCCCCGACCATGCGCCCCAGCTCGGATCCATCCGCAACGGCCCCGACCTCTCCCAGGAAGGGGGCGAGCATACCGACGACTGGCACGTCGCCCACTTCTACAACCCGCGCTGGGTGCGGCCCGAATCGTTCATGCCCCCGTTCAAGTTCTGGAAGGGGGATGAGCTGAAGGCGGTGCTGGCCTACGTCCAGAGCCTCGGGGGCAAGATGGCCGACGGCCGCGTCGAGCGGCAGTGGCACTGGCGAGAGCAGGTGATCGCGGCTTACGAGGCGGGCGTGGACGAGAACATCAAGTGGCTGCACTCGATGGTGCCGGAGGGTTGGCTGCGCGTGCCGAACCCGTATCCGATCACCGAGGTGATCCTTCATGCGGGGCGAGGTCATCTACCAGCGCAACTGCATCGGCTGCCACGGCCCGGTTGGCGACGGCCAGGGGCCGGCGGCGCAGTTCATCTACCCGCCGCCCTTCAACTTCACCACTCTCAGGCGGGCCGGCATTGGAAGGGGGGCGCCACCGGCGGGATGCTCTACTACCAGATCATGAACGGCATCACCGGCAGCGCCATGCCCTACTTCAAGCGCGAGCTGGAGAGCGAGAAGATCTGGGATGTCTCCAACTACGTCGCCAAGCAGTTCATCGGCATTGTCGACGCCAACACCGAGCCGAGAGGGATCGATGCCTCGTTCGAGCCGGTGGAAGAAGGGGAGTAAGCGATGTTCGTGCCGGTCTGGATGATCTTCCTGGCGACAGGAACGCTGATGGCGGTGCTGGTCATCGTCTGGGCCATCCGCAGCGATCAGTTCGAGGAGCAGGACCGCGCGCGCTACCTGCCGCTGGTCGGTCTGAGCGCCGGCGAGATGGCCGATCAACCGCCCATCCGGCGGGGCGCCAGCTTCTACGCCATCATGGCGATCATCGTCTGTGGCGCCGTCAGCCTGGTGGCGACGCTGGTGCTGGTGCTGAAGACCTGATAGGGAAAAAGCGATGCCGCCATATACTCAGATTCACTTCGACGACTTCCTGTTCATGGTCCTGGTCGGGATAGGGCTGGCGCTTGCCATTATCCTTGCGCGCGGAAGTGAATATCTCACCTTCTCCTTCCGCGGCTCCTCGCGGGCCGAGGACGAGGAGGTGCACGAATTCGGAGGCGAGGTCAAGGAGAGCGACCGGCCGGTGCCATGGCTGATCTGGTTGATCTTCTTCGGTTATTTCGTCTGGGCCGTGGGCTACATCCTGTTCATCGGCGCCAGGGGCATATGAGGGCGGCGATGCGGGACGAAGAGTTGAAACGGGGTTACCGCAACGCGTGGTTCCTGGCGTTGCTCGGGACGATCTACATAGTGGTCTTCTTCCTGCTCGCGACCTCGACCAGCCCGCCGGGCCTGGACAAGGTGGAATGGGACATGGGAGGCGTCCATTTCGTTCCGGCCAGCTCTTCCGAGGCCGACGGCTATTACCTGCCCGTGCAGGAGACCGATTGGCTGGAGTTCGGCAAGGAGGCAACGGAATGAGAGCGATCGCCGCAGCGCTGGCCATGCTCGCCGCAGTTTCCCTGACCGGCTGCGACAGGGGAGATTGGCTGGGCGGCGCCGAGCGTGTCACGCGGGAAGCGGTCGACGGCTGGGACATGTGGGAGACTCCGGCCGTCCAGCCGCATCGAAAAGCCGATGCCGCTGCCGGTGCACGGGACTGTGGCGGTCAACGGCGCGCCGGATTTCGAGCAGGCGCTGCTGCAGCTGTCCGACAATGGATCCTGACCTTCGCAACCAGCGGGCGCAGCTGGTCTACCGCCGCTTCTGCCACCACTGCCACGGCCCCAACGGCGATGGCCGCAGCATCGTCGGCGAGAGCTTCGCGTCCGGCCTCCCGATCTGCGCTCCCCGGCGATAAGGCGCGCAGCGACAGATCCCTCTACGACCATCTCTCCAACGGGACCGACATTCTCATTCCGCTGGCACCGATCATGACGCCGCTGGACCGGCTGCTGGCCATCGAGCGCCTGCGGGACCTGGCCGACGCGCCGAGCGTCCCGCTGTTCGAACCGCGGAATGTGGAGCCGTTGCGATAACGCATCTGCACCAGAACAAAAAGTGCAAGCTGTGCGGGCTGCCGCTCGGTGGCCGGGCCGCCAGCGAGGGAGAGTTCTGCTGTCATGGCTGCGCACGCGTCCATGACGTCCTGCAGGGTCTGGATGCCTCGGCGGGCGAGGTCTATCTCGAGGCCGCCCGGCGCATGGGAATCATTCCCGGCGATGATGGTGCGCCTTCAGCCAGGGAGGCGCAGGCGCTTCCCGACGATCCCGAAGCCGTCAAGGAGGAAAGCTTCCGCGTCGAAGGCATGTCCTGCCCCTCCTGCTCCTGGGTGCTCCAGCAGGTTCTGCTGTCGGACTCCGGCGTTGTGGAGGCGGAGGCGGATTTCTTCACCGGCAGCGCCAGAGTGCGCTACGACATGCGGCGGACGTCGAGCCACCAGCTTCGGCGCACGCTGAAACCCCTGGGCTACGGTCTGAAGGCCGCGGACGACGCGGGCCGGTCGCGGGTCAGCCGCGGCGCCACTTTCGATTTCATCGTCTGTGCCGTCATCACCATGAACATGATGTCGCTGGCGGCGGTGCGATACTTCGAGTTGCTCGACGGCTACGGACGTGCTCCGAAGATCCTGTCCCTGCTGGAGCTCTGTCTGGTCGTACCGGTCATGTGGCTGGGCTGGGTGCCCGCCGTCCGGCGCGCGGTGGCCGGCTTGCGCGGCGGCCGCATGACGATGGACTTTCTGATCTCCGTGGGGGTGGGAGCAGCCTTCGCGCTGTCGCTTGCGGCGCTGGCATCCGGGAGCGGCCACATCTACTTCGAGACCGCCGCGGGGCTGGTCACCATCTCGCTGCTCAGCCGCATGATCGAGGCCCGTCTGCGCGAGCGGGCCTTTGCCGACATCGCCAATCTGATGCGCATGCGGGTGGTCCACATCCGCAAGCTGGATGCCTCCGGCAAGGAGAGTTACGGCGAAGTGAATGATATTGCGCCGGGCGAGAGGGTGCGCTTTTTATCCGGAGACACCGTCGCCGTCGACTGCACCGTCGTGGGCGGTGAGATCCTCGTCAGCGAGGCGGTGCTGACGGGCGAGCCGACAGCGCTGCGCAAGGGTCCGGGCGATGTGGTGGTGGCCGGATCCGAAGTGGTCGAGGGCGACCTCGTGGCCGAGGTGAAACGCCGCTTCCGCGACACCGGCCTGTTCCAGATCATCGAGGGCATCAGCCAATCGCTCAGCAAGAGCGAGGCGCACCTGCGCTCGGCCGATCGCATCGCGCAGTGGTTCTCGCCGGTCGTGATGGCCATCGCGCTTGCGACCTGGGTGGCGCGGCTGGCGCTCTATGGCGTGGCGTACGCTCTGAGCGCCCCGGGATGGTTCCCGGCGGTGGCGGTGCTGGCGGTCGCCTGTCCGTGCGCGTTCAGTCTCGCGGGAACGGCGGCGATTACCGCGGCGACGGGAGGGCTGCTGCGGCGCGGCATCCTGGTCAAGGAGCCTCTGCAGCTAGAGAACCTGCATCGCACCGCCCAGATCATCTTCGATAAGACAGGCACCATCACCGAGGGCAACATGAGCGTAGAAGCGCTGCTCTGGCGGGATTCTCCGCGGCCGGAGCTGTTACCGCTGGTCCTCACCGCCGAAGAGGGATCGATCCACCCGATCGCTCAGGCGCTGCGCGCCTGGCTTGCGGAGCGGGAAATCGAACCGGCGGCCGGAGCCCACGAGATCGAGGATCTGCCGGGCCAAGGAAGGCTCCTCCGTGATGGGGACGCACCCTTCCGCATCGGCGCTTCGGGGCTGTTCGCGGATCCCTTTTCCCCGGAGGGGGTCACTCCGAGGCACACCGCCGTCTGGTTTGGTCGTGGCGGAGAAGCGGTCGGTTGTTTCCTTATCACAGACGGCATCAAACCGGATGCGCGCGCGACAGCGATGGGGCTCTTGGATCTCGGAATCGGTCTGGAGATCCTCTCCGGCGACCGTCAGGAAGTCTGCGACTGGGTGGCGCGGGAGATGGGCATCGGCCAGGCCGCGGGCGGGGCTTCGTTGCAGGAAAAGGTCGAACACGTCAGGCGCAAGCGGGAGGCCGGCCTGGAGGTCGCATTCGTCGGCGACGGCACCAATGACGCGCTTGCCATGGGGGAGGCCTCGAGCTCCGTGGCGCTGGCGCGCTCTACGGACGAGGCGCTGTCGGCAAGCGGCTTCGTCATGCGGCAGGGGCAGTTGCCGCGGTTGGTTGATCTCTTCGCCGCCGGGCGGAAGCTGCACGGTGTCATCAGACTGAACTATGTCTGGGCCTTCGCCTTCAACACCATCTTCATCCCGGTGGCCGCGGCCGGCCGGCTGACGCCACTGGCGGCAATGCTGCTGATGCTGGTCAGCTCGGCGGCGGTGTTGCTGAACTCGTTGAGGATGAGGACTCTCTAACCCTGACGCGGCAGAGCCGCAACCAAAAGGGTATCGCGGCTCGCCGCGAGCTATCAGCTGTCAGCCATCAGCTCAGAGGAAATCGTTGACTTTTTGCATTCAATTTCACGCTGAGGAGATTCCCCGCTCTCAGTCGTTGACGCGAACATCCCTGGAACCGATTGATTGTTCTAGCTTAAGAGCGCCAGAATCTGTTTCGGCCTTTGATGGCTTGTGAACCAAAATCTTTTCACGTCACTCATAGGTCGTCCTCATGCGAGAAGCTTCTTCGAACCGGAGACGGTCGCATCGATGAACTCTTCGACTTTCGCTCGCTGCCGATCCGGGTCGTCTTCCCCGGCTATATCCGATCCGGTGAGGATAGCAGCAACGAACCCTTCGCTGTGCCAATGCCCCATGGGAAGCTCGGGAAGGTCGTCGGCGGACGGACGGGGCCAGGGGGCAACGTACCAGTACGGCTCGTCGTAGCTCGTATCGCCGGGGGACATCCCAACGCCGATGCTCTTGCCGTCTCCAAGCTCGATAAGGCCGGCGAGATCGAAGTGATGTGGCCAGCATCGAGCATCGCCGAACTCGAGACCTCGGAGAACGCGCGCGGCGTTGTTGAACCACAACGCGAGCTCCTTGAACGCTTCCGGCTGCCCCCGCCGAAACGCGGCACCGTCTTGGATCGGGTAATGGGGCATGTCGTAGTCCAGCCGCTCGAGTGTGTTCGCGGCGAGCTCCCCTTCGAGCCAATCGAGCCCTTGTGGCATCGTTTTTCCGTCCAACGCCAATCCGCCGAGCTCTTCGCGCTTAGTGTCGAGCACCACGATGCGAAGATCGGGAACCGACAGTGCGACATGACGCGGAGGATCCGACTCCGTTCTCGCGCTCACCAGGAGGGACCGTTCCACGTCGCACACCAAAGCCGTGTGACTATCGTCGGGTTTCGCGGGAACGAGCGATGCGCCTACCGCAGCGACGAGTTGGATCGCCCAATGCAACTGAAGCCTCGTCTCGGTAAGATCGGACGGAGCGACGCTTCCGAGCTTCTCCCATCCGCTCATGACCCGACTCCGGCAAAGCGGACACCGGTCAGCTCGGCGATGTCTCGTTTCCATGTGGTCAAGTCGCGAAGCTCGAAGCCTTGCAAGTGATCGTGCCCACACGCTCGCGCGAGGATCTGCATGAGCTCGACCGTCGCCTCGAAGAATGTCTCGAGACGCTCCGCGGAACGTCTCGACCATGAGCCGCGCCCGAAGGTTCTCTTTTTGTGTCGCGATACCCACGGGGCAGTTGTTCGTGTGGCATGCCCGCATTCCGAGGCAGCCAATCGCTTGAAGCGCCGAGTTGGAAATCGCCACGCCATGGGCACCGAGCGCCATCGCCTTGACGAAATCCGCGTCGGTACGGAGGCCTCCGGTCGCGATGAGGGTGACGTCGTCCGCTCCTCGTCGATCGAGATGACGCCGCGCGCGGGCAATCGCCACCATCGTCGGAACCGATATGTTGTTCTTGAAGACATCCGGTGCTGCACCGGTCGCCCCGCCGCGACCGTCGAGGATGACGTAATCGGCGCCGACTTCGAGCACGAAATCGAGATCGTCTTCAATGTGCTGGGCCGACATCTTGAAGCCCACCGGAATCCCGCCGGTCGTCTCACGGACCTGCTCAGCGACGCGCTTGAAGTCTTCCACGTTTGCAAGATCCGGAAACCGTGCCGGGCTGATCGCGGGCTCGCCGGCTTTCAGACCACGGACCGATGCGATCTTTTCCGATACTTTCTTGCCGGGTAAGTGTCCACCGGTGCCGGTCTTGGCTCCTTGGCCGCCCTTGAAATGAAACGCCTGGCACTTCGCGACCTTATCGAGGCTGAAACCGAACTTCCCCGACGCAAGCTCGTAGAAGTAGCGGCTGTTCGCCGCTTGCTCTTCCGGCAGCATGCCACCCTCGCCGGAGCAGATCCCCGTTCCCGCGAGCTCCGCTCCGCGCGCGAGCGCGACCTTGGCCTCCAGGCTGAGCGCGCCGAAGCTCATGTCGCTGACGAAGAGCGGGATCTCGAGGCGCAGAGGTTTTTTCGCACGAGGTCCTATCACGAGCTCGGTTCCCACGGGCTCGTCGTCAAGGAGTGGCAATCGTGACAGTTGCGCGGTGAGGATTTGAAGGTCGTCCCAGCGGGGGAGATCCGTGAACGGGACCCCCATCGCCGAGACCGGCCCGTGATGGCCGGTCTTCGTGAGTCCGTCGCGGGCGAGAGTTTGAATGTACGTGTTTTTCGGCTCTTCCGGTCCCCCGTGCAGGTCCTGATAGAGCCCGAGGTATTCGTCGCGCTTGAAGTACTGCGGGTGTGCTTTCTCGAACGATGTGATCTCGGCGACGTCGACGAGCACCGCGTCTTGGTCGCGATCGATCACCGCGGTGAACTTCTCGAGTCGCTCTTTATTGTTGTACTCGCTGACGCCGGTATCGTACCGATAGTCCCATCCGTGGACCCCACATATAAGGTTGGCCCCGTCGATCGTTCCGTCGGCCATCAGGGCGTCCCGGTGCTGACAGCGCCCGTAGAAGACCGAGACCTGGTCGTCGTAACGGACGACGACAAGATCGACGTTTCCCACGAGGGCGTAGGTCGGGCTACGGTCGGAAAGCTCGCTCCAAGTCGCGACTTTGGTGCGGGCAGGCGGGTCGATTGTCTCAGAGCTCATGGACATCCTTTCTTCTATCAAATGACCAGCTTTTCACTTTGGTAGTGATCTCGAGTATTAGTCAGCTCACACTTGGTCAAGTTACTGTCTTTGATTGGCTCTTCAGTGTTAGTAATGTCAAACCAGACTGAAGGGTAACTATCCGAGTCGTCGTCACCAACGAGGCCGTTCGACCGGAAGCAAAGCCCCGGAAAGCTCACCTCCTCGAGAGCTCACCCCATTGACATTGAAGAGTGACAAATATAAAATCCCGGCATTGAAGCGATCATAATTGCCTGGACGTAAAAAGCCTAAACGACCGAATTCCCAGGATATTCCGTCAACTTTCGCACCTCTCCAAGGGAATATTTACAGTCTTTGAAAAATAGTGTTCTCAAAACAGTTGAGACCACTACGGTTTTTCCATAGCTGTTCATGAATGACCGGTTCGGTGAAGTACCGACCATTCCGAGCTTCATAATAACTCGTTAAGCCGGCGAAGAGTCGCGAATGTTCTGTCCCAATCCAGATTGCCCTCGTGCTCGACGAGTCGGCGAGGCACACGAGTACCCAACGGGATTGACCCATTGCCTGGACTGCGGGTCCGCTCTCCTCGAGACGGAGCCGACAGAAGGGTCGGACCAGCCGGATGTCGAGCATGACGAGCTCGTCCCACGAATCACGTTCGTCCCGCTCATGGCGCTCCCCAATGCCGAGCTCGAGACCTTCGTGCAGTCTCTCATGCAGTGGCCCAGTATCAGCTTCTATATCAAGGGGAAACGAGTTCAGGACCTTTTCGGGGTTGGTCGTTTTGGACTCGGATTCAAACTCATTACAGGTCCACCCGTACTTTTCGTAGAACCGTCCAGAGCAGAGGAAGCGGGCGCGTTACTGAGGCAGTTGGAGGAACCGACGAGTAACGATAAAAACGTAAGTCCATAGGTGAGTGTGATAAATCATATCCGGTATATGGCGCGGGGGAGTTGGAGGCGTTTCAAAATAGTCTTCCCCTGCAAGGAGATCAGCGGAGCAAATCAATCCTGGAGCGCAACATATGAAAGCCATTGTGTATGAAAAATATGGGCCGCCCGACGTTCTTGAATTGAAGGAAGTCGAAAAGCCCACGCCCAAAGACAACGAAATCTCGATAAAAACACATGCGACAACGGTAACATCGGGGGACTGGAGAGCGCGCAGTCTCGAGGTACCCGCCGGATTCGGATTCATCTCACGTTTGTCTTTGGAATTTCGAGACCAAGGCAACCTATTTTGGGAACGGAGCTCGCGGGTGTCGTCGAATCGGTCGGCAAAGGCGTCAGCAAATTCAAAGTCGGCGACCAGGTCTTTGCATATAGCGGTGCCGGTATGGGTTGCCATGCGGAGTACAAATGCATGCCGGAAGACGGGGCGGTTGCACTGAAACCGGCCAATCTGACCTACAGTGAAGCCGCCGCAATATCTTTCGGCGGAACAACCGCGTTGGAATTCTTCAGAAGAGGAAAGCTCCAGAGCGGAGAGAAAGTACTCGTCAACGGCGCTTCCGGCGGGGTGGGGACAGCGGCAGTGCAACTGGCCAAGCACTTCGGGGCAGAGGTGACCGGCGTGTGCAGTACCGCGAACGTGGATTTAGTGAAATCTCTAGGTGCCAATCATGTGATCGATTACACCAAGGTGGATTTCACGGAAAAAGGTGAGACTTATGACGTCATCGTCGATACAGTCGGCACGGCTCCGTTCTCACGTATCAAAGGATCTCTAAGAGAAAAAGGACGCCTTCTTCTGGTTTTGGGTCGGTTGCCGGACTTACTTCAGATTCCATGGGTTTCGATGACCAGCAGCAAGAGAGTCATCGGCGGACCGGTAGCCGGGCGAGCAGCGGATTTGCGTTTCCTCGCGAAGCTGGCGGAACAAGGAGAATTCAAACCGGTCATCGATCGGAGCTATCCATTCGAGCAAATCGCTGAGGCTCATAGATACGTTGACACGGGGCGTAAAAAGGGAAACGTCATCATCACTCTGGAGCATGAAGACTGAACGTAGGAGGACAGATTGAAGCCCCTATTTGCGCACACTCTTGTGCTCGTTTTACTATCACTCGGCGCTTGCGGAGACGCGACGGAGCCGATAGAACAGGTTCAGAATGAAGCGACCGTTCGCGAAGCCATCGAGCAATTGTGGCAGAAGACCATTGAAGGAATGGAAAATGGCGACGCTTCTGCATTAGTTCCGTTGTATACAGAGGATTTGATCAACATGCCCTCCTATGGCTCAACACAAAACGGGCCATCAGAGGTCGAGGCCATGTGGGAGGCGTTGTTTTCCTCATCAACAATCGATGTTCAGAGCCATACGACAACCGAGGTTTTTGTTCATGACGGGATGGCCTACGAGCTCGGAGCCATGGAATTTGAACAGAAACCGAGATTGTCAGACCAGGATTCGAGGATACGACGCTTTCGCTATGTATCGGTCTTCCAACAACAGTCGGACGGAACGTGGAAATTCCACCGCTGGCTTGCACAATCCGAAGCGGAAGAGTAATTCCGACTAACGAGTATTTGGAGTGGACGCACCCTCTTCCGGAATCATCAGTCCTTGCGCGGGAGTCCGAGAGTGGGCCATCGTCTCTTCATAGAGTAGAAAGTGCACGCCTGATGAATAATCTGATAACGGTCATAGTAACAATCTTTGCACTCTTCGCGTCGAGTCCATTGATGGCGGACCAGATCGAGGATGAGGCCGCAATTCGAAAGGTCATTGAGCAAAGTATCACAGCGTTTAACAGACACGACGCAAAGGCGTTGTACTCATCAAGCATCGAGGATACTGAAGACTGGAGCGGCACACAGAAGGGTCGCGTAACACTTGAAAACAGCATTGCTGAGTGGTTTGAGCAACAGAAGACTGTTCAGGAAAAGCAGATAGCGGAAATAGGTATCATTTTCCTGACACCTGATGTCGCTATATACAAGTTAGCCCTCGAGCATACCGGAATGACTGACGAAGATGGGAACCCACTATCCCCAACACAATCGTTGGTCGCCTACGTATTTGTGAAAAGGGACGGCAACTGGCTAAAAGCGGCGCGTTTCGCTCGTCCAATCGGACAATAGCTGGAGTATGAACGGTTCGAGCGAACGCGCTGATCAAGAAACCGCGCAAGCGATCGAGCTTCACCGCTCAACAGGGTTAGGCCGCCGAGATAGGACATGCCTGAAAATTGACGGTTGGTAAGGCCCCGCCCGACCATGCGCAGCACACCCGGAGATAGCGACCCACCCTCCAAGCCCAGCGCCGACCGCACGCGCAAGGCAACATCGGGCCGGCGTGGTCCGAGGTGTTGGCGTTAAGTCGTTGCTCCACTGCGCGGGCCGCCACACGATGTGGACTCGTCAGGAAGGCAAATGGAAGCTCGTACACGTGCATCTATCGCCACATGAGCCGTGACGACAGGTTTGCCGATCTTACAAAAGGAAGGATTGTCATGAGACCAGCGAATAGCGTGAGACGAATTCTTGCGGGCTTTGTCCCGTTAGTTGCATTTCTCGGCCAACCAACGGTCCTTGCGGGCCAGGAGCCTGTAAATGGAGACTCTTCAATCGTTATACCTGGCTCTCGGGTAGAGCTCGTTTTCGACGGCGCCTATTTTACCGAAGGGCCCGCCGTCGGCCCTGATGGCTCGGTTTATTTCAGTGACATCACGATCACGTCTACAACCGGTATGCAGGCGGGCCATATCTGGCGTTTTGATCCCGCGACAGGGTTGACAACGATATTCAGATCACCCAGTGGCATGGCAAACGGGATCATCTTCGACCTCGAAAACCGAATGATCGTGGCCGAAGGTGCCGACTTCGGGGGACGCCGGGTCACCCGTACAGACCTGAAGACCGGCCGCAGCGAGATTCTCGCGGGCCTCTTCAACGGAAAGCATTTTAACGCGCCGAACGATCTCGCTATCGATGAGAAAGGTAATATTTATTTCACCGATCCTCGCTACTTGGGTCACGAATCCATAGAGCAACCGGTCCAAGGCGTCTACCGTATCGATCCCCAGGGCAAAATCAAACTAATCATATCGGACGCTGGAAAACCAAACGGAGTCGTGGTTTCTCCCGACCAGAAGACCCTTTATGTCGCAAGTCTTGATACAGGAAGTTTCGGGGATCTTCCCGAAGGTATGAATGCATATAAAGGGCGTCATGCTCTTCTAGCCTACAACATCCTCGACGACGGGACGGTCTCGTTTCGTGAAGAGGTCATCGATTTTTCGACGGGAAGGGGTCCCGACGGTATGACCATCGATGTCGATGGCAACCTCTACCTCACACAACCTAATGGCATCGGTGTTTTTTCACCAGAGGGGACACAGCTCGCCGAGATTCCCGTCCCTGAAGTTGCCCGCAACGTTACGTTCGGTCGGGGTGATACCAAGACGACGCTATACATTACAGCGGGAGGGTCCCTATTCAGGATTCAGGTGAAAAAAGACGGCTATCATCCGCCCCGGCGGTAGAAAATTGGAGGTTCTAAAATGAGACAAGTTCTCGCTTGTTTCGCTGCTTTACTTTCTTTGCTGACAGCCGTCGCATGTCAACCGATCCAAAAACAGCCAGCACCCACACCCGATCTCGCATCAACAACTGAAGCCGACCTAAAAGCAATCAGTAATCTTAGTGGCGACTACGGCGCCGCCGTTACCGCAGGGGATGTGGACGGCTTTCTCAACCTGTTTACCGACGATGCGATCTTGCTGCCCCCGTATCAGTCCATGATATCAGGCAAGGAATCGATCCGCTCATTACTCGAGGCGGCCTTTGCGCCCAACGAAGAGAGTGACTTCGAGGAAACGACGACACCTGAAGAAATCCGTATTACGGGATCGTGGGCTTTTGACCGTGGCATCACCACGATAACGAGGACCCCGAAGCCGGCCGGTGAACCCACCGTTCGATACAACAAATATATCCGTATCTGGCGGAAGGTGGACGGCACGAATTGGAAGCTTTCATGCGTTATCTGGAATCCAAACGGAAAGCAGGGCCCTAGAGAAGAAGTTCTGGTGACTTCCGGTGGAAACCCGACGACCTCGGAAACGGACACTCCAGCAATACAGGGTGTGCTCGATGAATATGTCGCCGCACTCCAGAACGGGAATCCGGACCCATATGCCGCTTTATTCACAGAAGATGCTGTATTCATGGCACCGGGCCGGGCGGCGTTACTCGGCAGGCAAGCTATCAGGGTCGGGGCAAGCAGCTTTTTCGAGCATTCAACAGAAAAGCTGGAGCCTTCAATCGAAAGCATCACGATACCCGGCGATTGGGCGCATGCACACGGCACCTTCTCTCGTACTTTGATCCCCAACGACGGAGACGAACGGCAGCATACACAGGGAAAATTCCTTTGGATCTTTGAGCGGCAGAGTAACGACACTTGGAAGATCGCGCGCTACATATGGAACTACGACCAGACGGCGGAGTCTCCTGATTAGCGTTCCTTGTCTTATTCGGGTTCAGAATATGCCTACCTCATTGGCTCTTGAGCAAAACAGCCACTCGAAAGGAGTCCGTGGCGAATGTCTTCTAATCAAACACGAGATATCGGAGCGATTGATGCACTTCGCAACAAGCATGTAAAGGCGGTCAATTTATGTGACCTCGACGCGGTTTTATCCGGTATGACCGAGGACGTCGTGTCATGCCACCAGGCCAGCCGGCGATTCTTGGCAAAAAGCGCCTCGAAGAACACCTACGCCCACTATACGCCTACGCCGACGCTGACATATCAATGACAGCGAAAGAGATTGAGGTCACGGGTGAGTGGGCTTCGAATGGGGCACAATCGGAGGCCACCTACGTTTCGGCGACGGTCCGACCATCTCAATGGATGGCAAGTATCTGTACGTCTACCAGCGCCTGGACGATGGTTCCTGGAGAATCGCACGGGATATTTACAACGACAACGCACCTCCGGCAGGACAACGTGACTAGTTGCGTCGTTTTCTTAACCGTCACATTGAGGAGAAACAAATGAGTCTTTCTGAACAAGCAATTGGGCGCATCCGAGAACTTCATGAAAATTTTTCCAAGAATGTCGTGAGACAGGACTTTGAAGTTCTGGCTAGCCTGTACACCGAGGATGCTGTACTCATGCCCCCGGGACATGCGGCAGTTACAGGACGATCCGATATTCGGAGATTCATGGAGGCATTCCCTCCGATAAGTAAGTTTGAATTCCAGATTGATGACGTCGATGGATACAAAGACCTTGCATACGTGCGGGGGCGGTACTTCATGGTCCTCACTCCGGCAGGTGCACCTGGGCCAGTTGAGGATCGGGGCAAATTTGTGGAAATCCGGAGAAAGCAGTCTGACGATTCGTGGTTGATGGCTGTTGACATATTCAACTCCGATGCTTGAAAGCTCGAAGTTTAGTAGCCGTTCGATCGGTAGACGCAAGCATCGGAATTCTTGCATGGGAATTCCGAAAAGGAGGTTCGTCATGTCTGGCAAATCAAAGCAAATCCTTGGGTCGTTCGTTGTTACGTGCCTTCTACTATCTGGATCGCGGATGACAACTTGATCGACGACATTGAACGAGCACGGCAACAACTCGGCCTCGGCCGCATCGTTGTCATGGGTCACTCTATTCACTCGATCATGGCTCTCGAGTATGCCAAAAAATACCCCGATAGTGTCTCGCATGTGGTCATGATTGGCTCTCCCGGCCTTGACGAAGGAAACGAACGCCTGAAGGACCAATATTGGAAGGAGCTCGCGTCTGACAGTCGCAAGGCCGCTTTAGAGGAAAACATGCGGCATCTCCCGGATGAGCAACTGGCACAGCTTCCCCCTGGGCAGCGATTCATTCAGACCTACATTCGAAACGGCCCCCAGACCTGGTATGACCCACACTTCGATTCGTCGCCGCTGTGGGAGGGTGTCGATTCGAACGACGACTTCGAACAAGCATTTGAATTGGGACTCGTCTTTCAAAATTACGACATCACGGAAGGACTGGAAACCTTCGACATACCTGTCTATCTGGCACTGGGACGATACGACTTCCTCGTGGTTCCGCCTTCCACATGGGAACCGGTAGCTCCCAAATTCCACGACCTGACCATCCGTGTTTTTGATTGCAGCGGCCATTGGCCTCACTACGAGGAATCCGAGGTTTTCGACACGGAGCTCTTGCTTTGGATTAAGGATCGCCAGTAGCTGGCGTAGTTCCAAGGTCTAACTCCTGATAAGTATACGGTTTCATTTGTATGCTACGACACGCACCAAACACAAGGAGGTTACTAGATGAGTGAGATTTCAGTTATCGGATTAGGAGCCATGGGCTCGGCACTTGCACGCGCACTCATTCGGAGAGGTCATTCGGTCACCGTTTGGAATCGCACAGCGGAAAAGGCGTCGGCCCTCGTCGATGACGGAGCGGTCCTGTCACCGAGTGTAGCAACGGCCGTCACGGCGAGTCCGGTGGTGGTCACTTGCGTCAGCAACTACGACGTAACGAGGACCCTTCTTGGAAACGACGAAGCCACGACCGGCCTCGAGGGCCGGGTGTTGGTTCAACTGAGCACCGGCAGACCGCAGGAGGCCCGAGACAGTGAAGACTGGGCGCGGCAACGGGACATCCAATATTTGGACGGCGCTATTCTGGCCTTTCCAAATCAGATTGGAACGCCCGATGCGACCATTCTGGTATCGGGTGCAGAATCCGCATTCCAAACGAGTGAGCCTTTTCTAAAGATCCTAGCGGAGAACCTCAGCTATCTCGGGGAGAAGGTAGGTTCTGCATCGGCGCTGGACTTTGCCTTGTTATCGTTCTTCTTTGGGGGCATCCTCGGCTCCCTTCACGGCGTGCGAATCTGCGAAGCGGAAGGTCTGCCCGTGGACGAATACGGCTCCTTGCTGGCCGACATTTCGCCCCTTCTAGGAGGGGACGTCAAACATTTGGCCGAGAGTATTCACGCAGTCAACTACGAAAATCACGAAGCTCGACTGAAGACCTGGGCGGCGGGCCTGGAACGAATCGAAGGTCATGCGCGCGAGGCGCAGATCGACTCAGGGTTTCCATCCTTTGCCTCAGCGCTCTGCCAAAAAGGGATATCCGCGGGCTACGACATGGAGGGCGTCGCGGCCCTCATCAAGGTTCTGCGTGCGAGTCCCTAGCTCGGTTTCAAACCGGACGTAAAACGGAGGTGTTTATGAGAATTGCTACCCTATTTCTCCTGCTCACCGTCACATTGCCCGTTTCTTGCACTGCTCCCGAGCCGCCCGCACCGGCTACCAACGAAGTCGAACTGGAGTCGGTGAAAACCGTGATCGACGGTTGGTGGGCGGCAAGTCAGGCAACCGACGTCGATGGAATGGTCGTGCTCATGTGTGACGACGTCGCGATGATTCCTCCAAATGAAGAGCCCGTGACCGGACCTGACGTACGAGAATTCTATAGCGGGGTTTCTGAACGATACACCTTCGATGTAAGCATGACGACGATCGAGACCGTCGTGAGTGGAGACTGGGCATTCCACCAATATGCCTATGACTTGAGCTTGACGCCTAGGACGGAAGGCGATCCTGTTCCACAGAAGGGCTACGGCATCAATATACTGCGACGCCGAGATGACGACTCTTGGTGCTTATCGAGACTCATTTGGAACGTACTTCCATCCCCATCGGATCAAAATTAGCGGCAAAAGGAAAACACGATGAAATGGATCACTTTGCCTGTATCCGCGCTCGTCTTCCTGTCACTCGGAGCCGGCAAAGCGACGACGGTACCCGCGGAGCCGCCTGCAAGCGATGAGTCCGTCCGGGAGGCCATACAACAAGTATGGAGCGATTTTGTTGAAGTGTGAAAGCAAGGAGATGCTTCGGCCCTGGCATCGTTTTACACCCCGGATGCCAAGAACATGCCGTCTCCAGGGTCAACGCAGACCGGAATGGCCGAGATTGAAGCCTTGTTCACGAACCTTTTTGCATCCTACTCGGACGACGTCCTTAGTCAAACGACGGACGAGATCTTTGTTCATGATGGGATGGCCTATGAGACTCGGCGTCGTCGAATTTAAAAGAACACCAAAGTCGGGAGAGGGTGAACCGGTCGTACGACGATTTCGTTATGTATCCTTGCTCAAAAAGCAGTCCGACGGGTCCTGGAAATTTCATCGTTGGCTTGGGCAGCCGAATCGTTGATCTAAAAGAGGCTTTCTTTTCCGATTCATACGTTCAGAGGAAGGAGATACCATGAAACGATTTATTGTCTCGGCACTGTTTGTTATCGCAATTGTCTCGATGCTTGGCCCTCTTAACGCGGCCGGCAAGGATCAGAAAGTTCTCCTGATCATCAGGGATGGAGAATCGCAGGATCTGGAGCTCATGCTAACGAAAGAGGTCGGCATCATGAAAGACAAGCTCGAGCAAGCCGATTTCCAAGTCCAAGTGGCCACCTCCTCCGGTGTTCCACTGGTCGCCGGCAAAGCACGCGTACAGCCCGACTTGAAATTTGCAGACGTTAAAGCGGCAGATTTCGCCGGTATTATTTTGCCCTGCATGGCTATTGGGTCGGTCGAGGAGCCGGTACCTCCTAACCCAATCACAGTGGCCCTTGTGAAAGAGGCCGTGGCCGCAGGAAAGCCGGTGGCGGCTCAACTCGGAGGCGTCGAAACCTTGGCGAAGGCGGGGGTTCTATCCCAAAAAAGGTATGCCTACTTCTCCGAAGAATGGGTTGAAGCGACGCCGGTCCTCGAGGGCGGCACTTACAGCGGCAGCGGCGTGGTCCGGGATGGAAACATCGTTACATCGGGAATATGTCCTTTGATGGCAAAAACCCAAGGGCTCCAGGATGGGACAGAAGAGTTGACCGCGGAATTCATTGCAGCGCTATCGGGGAAATAGTGACATAGCGAGCAACAAGGGATGGCGATGATGAAAGAAGAACAGACGCTGCGACAGTTGACGCAGCTGTGGTACGACGCCGAAAGAAACAAAGATATCGACGCGTACATGAGCTATATCGCCGATGATTGTGTCCTGCATGCACCCGGAGCTCTTCCGATGGTGGGCAAGGAGGCGATACGGCAAATGGTCACGCCTTATATCGAGTCTCTTGTTTCGGTCACCGACAACATCCATCGCATCGTCGTTGCCGCCTCGGGTGACTTGGCCTACCAGATCGGCGACCAACAAATGATAAATATAGGCCCCGACGGGGAGGTCGAAGGGGAAACAAAATACGTCATCGTGTGGCAGAAAAGCGACGATAAGTGGCAATGTGCAACGATGAGCTTCAACTTTAACAAGCCGATGCTCTGAGGAGCTGCTATTCCGTGAGTGAATTGCGTCCTGGTCGCATCCTTGCCGTTGAACGTCACGGCATCGATGCCGTACCGAAAGCTGAACGGACCAAGGGCTGGGGCGACCTGTTCGTCATCTATACCGGCCTGAATATCACGATGGCGACCTTGCTCATCGGTGGATTCTTGGTGCCGGCGCTCAATTGGGCTGAGGTTGTTTTCGTATTGGTGGTCGGCAACGTCATCATCGGGTTGTTCATGGTCCTGATGGGTCACATGGGAGTCGATCACGGCCTGCCTGCAGCCGTAATGAGTCGCGCTTTTCTAGGGTACCCGGTTGGCACGGCACTCTGCTCCGCCGCTATTATCTTGTCGCTCACCGGTTGGTTTGCGGTGAACGCCGAACTTGGAGGCATGGCGATTGACAAGGTGACGAACGGGTTACTCGGATTCTCGTCGCCCCGGCTGATGATTCTGATCCTCAGTGCGGCAAACGTCATCGTGTCGATCCTTGGTATCGAAAGTATCAAGTGGCTGAGTCGTCTATCCGTGCCGCTGCTGCTCGCCATCATGTTCTGGCTGGCTGCGACGATACTGTGGCAATATCCGCTGACGGATCTAGTCACCTATGAAGCAACCGGCCGAATCTCCGTCACCACGGCCATCGACTGGACGATTGGCGGACTCATTGTCGGTATTTTCGTCGCCCCGGACATCTCGCGACACGTCCGCAGCCGTCGCGACAACTGGATTGGCGTCATGCTCGGAGTGGTACCGTCGGCGGCATTTCTCATGGGCCTCGGTGCACTGACGAGCCTCGCCACCGGGGACTGGAACCCGGTCAACGGTATCGAGGTTCTGGGTCTCGGAGCTCCCGCGCTCTTTGTCATCGTCTTTTCCACCTGGACCACGAATGACCTCAATCTCTATGGTGGTGGGTTGGCCCTGACCAACATCGTTCCCGCACTGAGCCGTTGGCAGAACACTTTTCTTCTAGGCGTGGTCGGCACGGTCCTGGCCATGTTGCGAATAACAGAGCACTTCACGACGTTTCTGGAGCTACTCACATACGTTTTCGCACCCCTGGTTGGTGTGGCGCTCGCTGACTATTTCGTCATCCGAAAGGGTCAGATCGACCGCTGCGCCAAGGACCCAAGAGACAAGCAGGTTCAATACCGGCGGGGAGTCAACTGGGTGGCATGGGTAGTGGTCCTCGTTGGAACCGTCGTTGCGGTCGCGACCCCGGAAAGCCTGCTGGCGTCGCTCGTCTCTATGATCGTCTCAGCCGGACTTTATTGGGCACTCATGCGACTATATTGTCCTATGCATTTCGTACGGAGGGCGCCATGAGCAGCTATTTCTTTACCAACGCGAAATCGATGACGTTTCTGATGGGGTGCATCGTCGCCGCTTCATCCATATCGGGGCCAGCGCTTTCTATCGAGAAAGAACAAAGCCTCATCGCAACCGATGCGGAAATCGTCAAATTGGCCGGCGGTTTCGAGTTTACCGAAGGTCCCGCCGTTGACGCCGGAGGTAACATATACTTTTCCGACATTCCCAACGACAAGATCTACAAATGGTCGGTGACGGAGGCCAAACTCTTGCTGTTTCGAGAAAACTCGGACGGGACGAATGGCCTTTATCTCGACAAAACGGGTAACATCATCGCCTGTGAGGGCAAGAGCCGTCGGATCAGCTCCATGACTCTCGATGGCGAAGTAACGGTGCTCGTCGACCGCTACAAAGGGAAGCGATTCAATCAACCCAACGATCTTTGGATCGATCCCAAGGGGAGGTGTTTACTTCACCGATCCGGCCTATTCGATGGAAGAAGCGGAGATCGAACAACCCGTTGACGGCGTTTATTACATCAAACCCGACCGAAGAGAGACGACCCGTGTACTGGAAGACATGAATCGACCCAACGGCATCGTGGGCTCTAAAGATGGCAAATTGCTTTACGTCACGGAACACCGCGGTGGGAAAACCTGGGCATTTCAAATTCAGCCCGATGGCACATTGAGCGGAAGGAAGCTATTCGCAGAGCTCGGGTCTGACGGCATGACGCTCGATGAAAAAGGGAATGTCTATCTGACCAACCTGGAGAATGATTCGGTTGACATCTACTCGTCCGAGGGCAAATGGCTCGAATCCATTCAGGTGCCGGAACGCCCGGCGAACCTCTGCTTTGGCGGACCGGAACGCAGGACCTTGTTCATCACGGCGCGGACATCGCTTTACTCCTTGGACATGCTCGTTCGAGGGCAGTGAGAATGAACACACAAAACGATAGGAGCGAAATCATGAAAAGGTCTTCTCTCGTCATCGGCCTCATATTTCTGGTGCTGGCCGTCGTAATTTTCATCTTCGCCGATGGTCTCAGGAGATACTACAGCGGCGGTTTCTTTCTCATGTTGGCCGTGTTCCTAATATGGTCATCCCGCAGGAAAACGTCGGACCCCGAATGAACGAAGCTCGCCATCCATGTACGCCGCGAACGAGCTCGAAAGGAGATAGCCCGTGAAGCGATATACATTAATAATGATTGCGCTGTTCATCTTGGTTGAGGAGTAAATGAATGCCCCGTTCATTCAAGATCGCTGCCGTTCAAGCATGCCCAGTTTACATGGATCAGAGGGCAACCGTCGCCAAGGCCTGTGACCTGATTGCAGAGGTCGGTGTCGCAGGCGGGGAGCTTGCTGTGTTTCCCGAAGCCTTTTTGCCCGGGTATCCGCTCTGGGTTTGGTTTATCCCTCCGGGTCACACACATCCGCTGCGGGAGCTCTATGCCGAGCTCGTAGCCAACGCGGTTACTGTTCCGAGCGACGCGACGGAGCAACTCTGTCAGGCCGCGAAGGAGGCCGGAGTCGCCGTGGCGATGGGCATCAACGAGGTAAACGCTGAAGCGAGCGGGACGACCGTCTATAACACGCTCTTGTACATCGGTCCCGACGGAACGATCCTGGGCAAGCATCGAAAGTTGATCCCTACCGGAGGAGAACGGCTCGTCTGGGGAATGGGTGATGGCAGCGACCTCGAGGTCTATGAGCTCCCCTTCGGCCGTTTGGGTGGCTTACTCTGCTGGGAAAACTACATGCCTCTGGCAAGGTACGCGATGTCGGTCTGGGGTACCGAGATCTTCGTTGCGCCCACGTGGGACCGGGGCGAACCGTGGCTATCTACAATGCGGCACGTTGCCAAGGAGGGGCGTTGCTACGTGGTCGGCTGTTGCACGCCGATGCACAAGGATGACGTCCCGGATCGGCTGACGTTCAAGGAGAAATATCTAGAGAGCGTGGAGGGGTGGATCAATCCCGGCGAGAGCGTGATCGTGGATCCTGATGGCAAATTCGTGTCCGGCCCCGCGAGCCAAGAAGAGACGATCCTCTATGCGGAGCTGGATCGATCGAAGATCACGGGACCCCGATGGCAACTGGATGTCGCCGGTCATTACGCTCGGCCTGACCTCTTCGAACTGATCATCCACCGCAAGCCAAAGCCGCTTCTCACAGTGGCGCAGGATCCGGATGAGCGCGACGTTGAAGATACTCGACCCGATGACACCAACAAGGCCGGCTAATCCAGCCATAGATACGAACAGCGAGTGAGGACCCTGTAGGAATAGAAGGCAAGCTGACCAGCCATGATTTACCCTATAGCTGTTGCGTTTCTGTTGTTGAGTATTGCTCTGCTTCTGGTTGGCACCGTCGGGCGAAAGTACACTGCACTCTATGTCTTGAAATGCGTCTGGCTCCCCGGTCTCCTGCTTGCGGCCTACCTGACACTGGACGCGTGGAGAGGTCGATCCTACGGAGACAACTGGGCGGCACTTGGTGTCTTGATTTTCGTTTTACCGTACACCGGCGCGGTGGCGTTCCTGGGTGTCCTCGAGCTCATTCTTCTCAGGGGCAGGCACGGTCCGCATGCGAAGGCCGCCAGGATCGCAACTGCGGTTTTCGTCGCGCTATTGGTGATCTTCTCGGTGGTCGGTGTACTTTCTGCCTGACACAGGGGATTCAATGAATCCCGAGCTCAATGATGCCGGTCTCGTACCACTCTACGGGCTCGCCTCGAATGAAGCTACCGTCCGGCGGACCGATCTGTCCATCATAGTACACCTGCCGAGGTGATGTCATCTCGATCCGTAAGCCATCGGTTTGGACTGACTCGAATTCCACCACGTTGAACCGATCGGGTTCCACACCGTATGGGCTTCGGTTCTCGACGGGTCGCCACGTTTCCTCATCCTTATATAAAACGCGCCAGGACTCGGGGAAGCGGCAGAATCGATGGTCATCCAACCAGTACACCTCGACCGAAGACACGCTTTCGGCTCCGTCGAAGTCGTATTGAATCCAACCGGTCGGGCCATTTTCGGGAATGATGCGGAAGTACGAAAAGGACCCATCGGATGAATGAAGCGGCACCATCTGATCGTGGAGACCTTCGTGATTTCCGATTCCGGGTGCGCCGCTCGGTCGGCTGGGCGATGAGCTTACGCGAGCTCGCGACGCCAAACTCGGCGCCGGCTCGATCTTGACCCGGGAGGCATCCCTGGCGAGCCAGACCTCCATCTCGCCCGGTCCCCGATTGGCCCAAGTAGAATAAGGAATTGCGACAAGATTGTGCGGCCGCGACTGCACCGCGACTCCGTCATCGCCACGACGGAGTCTTTTTACCTCGCCCTCGACAGTCATCACACCGCGCAGCAGATCGTCGCGAAACCTTGCGGTGAACCAGGCGCTTTCCGGCACCTGCAGGTCCGAAACCTTGCCGCCGTTATCCCGTCCCTCTGCACAAAAGACCACCGGGCCCCTCTCGAGGGCGACCTTACCGCGATCGTTCAACGACGTTTTCGTGGGACGCGACCTGTCTCACGGGCATGGGGAGCTCGACCTCGATGACGTCACCCTTTTCCCAGATTCGCTCGATACGAACAAATCCCCTATCGAGCTCCGGTGTAACCGACTCCCCATCCACTCGTACAACCGGCGGCTCGACACTCGGATTCGTATACCGGTAGAGATTGCTCGGGACCGGTCGGCCTCGTGCCCATCCCGGTATCCGGACATGAACGGCGAAGGTGCCGTCGGTTTCCGGATCGACGGCAATCTCGATGTGGCCGTCCCAGGGGTAGCGGGACGTCTGCGTGATACGGACATCACCCTGATCGAGCGTTACCCTGGCGCGACTCGAGATGAAGAGGTTCACAAAAAGATCGTTTTCCGATTGGGCGTAAATGTAGTTTCCCAACGAGGCCAACAGTCGCGCCACGTTCGGCGGACAGCAAGGAACACCGAACCAGTCGCTTCGCTCGAGCTCGCCGAAAGACTTCAGGCGGTTCTGGTAGAAGAACCGGTCACCACTCAAGGAGACGCCCACGAGAAAACCGTTATAGAGAGACCGCTCGAGGACATCCAAGTATTTGGCGTCACGGTCGAGAAGAAACAGCCGGTGGTTCCAAAAGATGTTCCCGACCGATGCGCATGTCTCGTTCCAACAGGTGAAGTTCGGCAGCTCGTACGGGGCGCCGAAGCCCTCGAAGAGCCTCCGGCTTCCCAAGCTTCCCGTAACGTAGAGTTTTCTCGAGACGACGTCTTCCCAAATGCTTCGGAGAGGCGGCAGGTATTCATCGGCACCGAAAGCAGCGGCGAGATCCGCCATTCCCGAGTACATGTACGTCGCTCGGACTGCGTGGCCCACCGCTTCTTCCTGCCGAATCACGGGCTCATGGTCCTGAGCGTAAGCACCGAAGAACGTTCGGCCGAAAAACTCACGCGAGACACCGCGCTCATCGAGAAAAAACTTCGCCAAGCGCGCGTAACGGTCCCGGCCCGTCAACCGGTAAAGTCTCGACAAACCGAGCTCGATCTCTTGATGAGCCGGCACGTCGCGCCTCGCCGCGGGACCGAAAAGCGAGTCGATATGGTCGGCGACCTGAACGGCGGCATCGAGCAGCCTTCGGTCACCCGTCGCTTGATAATGAGCAACAGCGGCCTCGAACAAATGGCCTGCGTAATAAAGCTTCGCGTCCCAGCGCAAGTTCGCCCAGCGGCGGTCTGGTTCCTGCGGCAAAATCTCCGCCAGGACGTCGTTAACCGTTTGACCGATGGTAGACTCGAGCTCCCTATCAGGATGCTTGGCGAGGGAATAGGCGGCCGCCTCGATGAGCTTGTACCCTGCGGAGCTCGCGGGATGACCCGTCTCAGCATTCTTTCTCAGTGCGTGAAGCAGGGTTACCGTCCGGTTGACCTCGATGCGCGGGGACCAGAAATCATCCTGGATATCGACTCGGGTAAAGGGAACGGGCCGCAACGCGTCATTCGGGTCATTCGGTTCAGTGGCCGATTGAGTCGCGACCGCGAGAGACAACGCAAAAAGAACGGTCTTCATCACATCATCATTCTATCGTTCTTTGCCGCCGGGAGGTCGGCGTGTTACGCTCAGCAACTCTTTAACGGGAGGTCTCATGACTATTCGCGTATTCGGCTTCTGTCTTGCCGCCCTGACGGCATTTGCCTCCGCGGCTTGGAGCCAATCGGTTCAGGGCACGGTCTTCGAGGATACCAACAGAAACGGTATCCGGGAATCGGCCGAAGGCGGAATCGCCGGTGTCGTTGTCTCCAACCAGGTCGATTGCGTTGTTACAAGCGACGACGGTTCCTACACGATCGACGCCGGCCATGGCTATGGAGTCGTATTCGTCCGTGTACCGGCAGATCACCGAGCGGTGGAGCGATTCTGGAAATGGGTCCCCGCCGACGCGAGCGAGCCCCGCCTCGACTTCGCCCTCACCCCCGCACCGGTGGTCGAGGAGTTTACGTTCCTCCACGCTTCCGACATACATCTCAAAGAGCAAACGTTACCCCGCCTCCGCCGAGTGCGGGAGATCGTCGAGCAACGGAAACCGGCGTTCGTCTTGATCACGGGGGATCTAATAGATGATGCGCTCCGAGTTCCCGAGGAAACGGCCCGGGGCCTCTATGAGCTTTACCTGCGCGAGATCGAGACCTTTGCCTCTCCCGTCTACGGCGTCCTCGGCAATCACGAGATATTCGGCATCGAGCGCCACATGTCGCTTGTTTCGAAAGAACACCCGCTCTACGGCAAAAAGATGTACCGAAACTATCTCGGCCCCAACTACTATTCCTTCCAGTTCGGCAGGGTACATTTCATCGGGCTGGACGTGCTCGACTACGACGACCTCTGGTACTACGGGCACGTGGAGGAAACAGAGCTCGGATGGCTCGAACGGGATCTGTCTCACGTCCCGGAGGGAACTACCGTGGTGACGTTCAGCCACGTCCCGTTTTTCAGCTCGGTTGCGTCACTATTGGGATATTCCGACGACAGGTTCGTTGATATCGATGGAAAAAAAGTGCACCGGCACACGGTCTCCAATACGGTAGATGTTCTCCGCCGCCTCACCAAACACGACCACACATTGGCACTCGCCGGTCATCTCCATACCCGAGAAACAATCGAACTGGGAACCGCGACCCATCCGACTCGATTCCACATGGCGCCGGTCGTTCGTGATGCTCGCTCGAATCCGAACGATCTGTCAGGAGTCATCCTCTATCGTGTGCGGGGCGAAGAGGTCGAACGACGGCGAGTTCATCCCGCTGGAAATACCGTGAAAAGGTCCCGCCTCGATATTGTACCTCTGTGATTCCAAGAGTATATTGGATGGTAGCACGTAGGAAATTCGGTCAGAGATCACTCCTCGAGGGTAGCCATGTCTCCGAAGTTCCGCGTTTTGGGGTTGGATATTGGAGCGGTTTCCGTTTCCGCGGCGGAGCTCGGCTCCGATGGTGAGATCGTCCACACCGCCTACGAGCTGCACAACGGAGACATCGAGGCAACGCTCGAAGCCGTCTTGAAGCGATTCGATCTCGCATCGATCGCAGCGCTGGCCTCGACCACATCCACGCCCTCCTTCGTCCAAGTCGACCGCCGCTACGACAATCAAATCTGCACGATCACGGCCGCCCGGCACCTTCATCCAAAAGTCGGCTCGATCCTCGTCATCGGCGCAGAACGCTTCGGACTCGTTCGTTTCGACGCCGAAGGAAACTACCTGAGCTTCAAGTCGAACACGCTCTGCGCTGCGGGGACGGGCAGCTTTCTCGATCAGCAGGCAAGGAGACTCGACCTCACCGGCGTCGAGGCACTGATGGCATTGGCTCTCGCCAATCGTGAGACGCCTCCCAAGATTGCGTCTCGTTGCGCGGTATTCGCAAAGACAGACCTCGTCCATGCGCAGCAGGAAGGCTACAGCCTCGAGTCAATCTGCGACGGCCTTTGCCGGGGACTGGCGAAGAACATCATCGATACCTTGTTTACCGGAGAGACGATCCACGAGCCTCTACTCCTCACGGGTGGGGTGGCGAAGAACACCGCCGTCCTCCGACACCTCCGCGGGATGCTCGCGGTCGAGATGATCGTCGACGGGAACTTTCCCTACGGGGCCGCCGGAGCGGCGTTGAAGGTTTTGGAGGAAACGCGGTCCCACACCTGGGAACAAAAACGCACTATCGATGACATCCTCCCTCCCCGAACCACCGTTCGAACCTACGAGTACGAACCGCTCGAGCTTCGTCTATCCAGCTACCCGAATTTCAATAGTCTCGAGCAAAGCCATTTTCGCAGCCGAGTCGTGGATCACCCCCATGCTCTCGAGGTCGATCTCTACCGTGAGCTTCCAAAGAACGAGGAACAAGCCATCTATCTCGGTATCGATATCGGTTCGACGAGCACCAAAGCCGTATCGATGGACACCGCAGGCAACGTGCTGGCAGGATTCTACACCGCCACGGCGGGCAGACCGCTCGAGGCCGTGCAGCTCATTCTCGAAGCCATTGTGGACTGGAAGGATCGGAAGCAGACTGAATCTCGACATCCTAGGTGCCGCAACGACCGGGGCGGGCCGGAAATTCATCGGCAGGATCATAGGCGCCGACATCATTCTCGACGAGATCACGGCCCACGCGCGCGCCGCAGTGGAGCTTCGCCCCGACGTAGACACCATTATCGAGATTGGCGGCCAGGACTCGAAGTTCACAACCCTACGAGACGGCCGAGTTACCCTTTCCGTGATGAACAACGTCTGCGCAGCCGGCACAGGCAGTTTCATCGAAGAGCAGGCCAAGCGACTGGGCTGCCCCCTATCCGATTTCGCACGGCGAACCGAAGGGCAACGCTCCCCCATTGCCAGTGAACAGTGTACCGTCTTCATGGAACGGGACCTCAACCATTACCTCAGCTCGGGCTACACACGGGGTGAAATGCTTGCGGCGGTTCTCCACTCGGTGCGGGAGAACTACCTCAACAAGGTGGCCGTCGAGCCCGCCATCGGTGACGTGATCCTATTTCAGGGCGCGACCGCGCGGAATCCGGCTCTCGTCGCCGCCTTCGAGCAGAGGCTCCGCAAGCCCATTCACGTGTCGCGGTACTGCCACCTGACCGGCGCCATCGGAGCCGCCCTGACGCTTGCGGACGAGGGCGTACGGGCTTCCCGTTTTCGCGGGCTCGATCTCCATCGAAAAACCATCCCCGTCCGCTCCGAGACCTGTGAGCTTTGCACCAACCACTGCAAGCTGAGCGTGGCGGAAGTCGGCCAAGACACTGTAGCGTATGGCTTCCTGTGTGGGCGGGATTACCAAACAAGGAAGTACGTTCACAACAACACCTCCGGTTTCGATCTCTTCAAGGAGCGCCGCCGAGCCTTCCCCGCGAGACGCGCCCGAAAGCGGCAACACGGTATCACCATCGGCATTCCCGCCGCCCTTCATCTGTTCGAGGATATTTATCTTTGGAAGCGCTTCTTCAACAATCTGAAGATACGGACCGTCACCAGCGAACGATACCGAGATGCGGTCAAGGACGGAAAGCTGCTGGCCGGCGCCGAGTTCTGTGCACCCATGACGGCCCTTCACGCCCACATTCGAAACCTTTTGGAAAGCTCGGACTATGTCTTCCTCCCCTTTTATTTCGAGAAGAGATCCGACGAAAAAACGGCTAGACGTCAGTTCTGCTACTACACGCAATTCGCTTCGAGTCTTGGGGCTAGATTCGGCGCCGAGGAGGACAACAGCAGGATTCTGACGCCTCTGGTTCATTCCCTCTACAGTACGTTTTTCACCAAGACCGAGCTTTACCGAATGCTGCGGTCCATTCTTCCCGGCGGGATCTCTTTCCTCGAGGTTTCCGCCGCCTTGGATGATGCATGGGAGGCCAAAAAACAAGGCCTCGATCGGCTAAAGAGCGGTCTATCGAAAAGAGTCTCGGAAAACCGACGACATCCACGTGGTCCTTCTCGGCAGACCCTACACGGTTCTGTCCGAGTGGATGAACAAACAGATACCCCATCTGTTTGCCTCTATGGGTGTCCCCGTCTTCTATCAGGATATGTTGTCGTATTCGAAAGACGATGTCGAAACCCTTCGTCCCCTATTGAACGAAGTGCACTGGCACTATGCGGCGAAGACCCTCGAGGCGGCCGAAGTCGTTGCCCGCACCCCGGGGGCCTATCCGGTTCTCGTCACCTCGTTCAAATGCTCCCCGGACTCTTTTGTCACGGAATACCTCGAGCAGATTCTCGAGTCCCACGGAAAGCCCTACGTCATCCTTCAACTCGACGAGCACGACTCGCGCCTCGGATACGAGACGCGGATCGAGGCTGCCGTCCGGGCCTTTCGGAACCACCACCGGTCGGTGCCGGCGAAGCGCTGTCGAAGCAGCGGAAACCTGCGTCGTCCGCCGCGGACAAGTCGATCTCTTCAAAAAAACGCTTCTTTTTCCCAACTGGGATCCCCTGAGTCTCCGGCTCGTCGTTGCCGGCATGAAAAAGATCGGAATCGACGCCCGGCTACTCGAGGAATCCGAGGCCACGATACGAAGGGCCCTGCGGCACAACACCGGTCAGTGCACGCCGCTCAACATCATCGCACAGGATTTCATCGAGTATGTCGAGCGGCACGAGCTCGATCCCTCGAGATGCGTGTTATGGCTCGCTGCGTCGAACATGTCCTGTAATCTTCGTCTCTATCCTCACCACATTCGAACGCTTCTGAACGCGCACGGAAGAGGCTACGAAAGGTCGGAAGTCTATGTCGGCGCCGTGACACTCGCGGATATCTCTACGCCGCTCGCGTTCGACACGTATCTCGCCTATATGTTCGGTGGATTCATTCGTCGCATGGGCTGCAAGCTGAGGCCCTACGAGAAACACCTCGGCGAGACCGACCGTGTCATCAACGAGGCAATGCTCCGGCTCGTCACGACGTTCGAGAACGACGGCAACAAAGAGGAGACGCTGGCCGAGGCAGTCTCCCGCTTCAAGTCCATTGAGCTCGTCGAGAACGCGGCGCGGCCGAAGGTGGCCGTGTTCGGTGACCTTTACGCGCGGGACAACGACATCTTGAATCAAGACCTCCTTCATTTCATCGAAGCTCACGGTGGCGAAGTCATCACTACACCCTATACGTGCTACGTGAAGATGGTGGCGAGACCCTACTACTGGAAATGGTTCATGGAAGGTCAGTACCTGAATCTACTGTCTACGGGAGCCTTGATGACGGCGGTTACGCGAATCGAAAAAAAGTACTACCGACACTTCGAGAAAGTCTTGGGTGAGCCGGAACCGGTATACGACACCTCCCCGCAGGCCATTCTTTCCGAATATAACGTCCGTGTGGAACATACCGGCGAGTCCATGGACAATCTTTTGAAGATCTTCTACGTCACCAAGCTCCACCCAGATGTGGCCTTGTTCATCCAGGCGAGTCCCGCCTTTTGCTGCGCCGCCCTGGTTACGGAAGCCATGGCCGGGCGGATCGAGGAGAAAACCGGCGTGCCTGTGGTCTCGGTAACTTACGACGGAACCGGCGGGCAAAAGAACGACGTCATCCTTCCCTATCTCGAGTACCCGAGAGCAAAGCGACTCTTATCGCGACACCGAACCGCCTGATAATGCTCCTCTACGTCGAGCTTTGGAGCTCTTGCGAAAGTGTCTTCGGAAACTCGCAGCTTTCGGCTCCATCTTTTTGGATATACTTCGTATAGTAGGTGTCGCCGCGGGGACTCCGGTAGGAAAGAAAGAAAGTCATATCCCGAAGCTCTTCGGGAAGGTGTTCCCACAGCCGTTCGGGGGCCTCGTCCGGAGAAACCGTCCCTGAGGGCACGGACCGCTCGACCTTGAAAGCCACCGATCTGTCCCCAAATCGGTCCACGTGGTAAGGGAGCTTGATATCGAAGATCGGTTTGTCCCCCACCCAATGAAGCTTGAGATCGGCGGCCGCCGCATCCATTTCATTCTCGAGGATAAGCTTTAGCTTCCAAATTACCTTCGTCTTCCCCTCCGCGTCGTCGGCATGCGTCTCGACACTCGCATCCGCCTTTTTGACGGAAATGTCTATCTTGGGCGCCGTGCGGTCACCCCAAATCATATCCGTAATGTATTCAAAGAGCTTACCCATGATTGCCTCCAGGGGCTTATGATACATGAACTTCTAGACTTTTCACTCTCCTTCCCACCCAATGTTAGAATGATAGAAGTTCCCAGGAGAATCTCATGAGCAGTCTTTTCGATCTTCGTCTCGCGGTTCGTTCTCTAGTCAAACGGCCGGGTTTCTCGCTCGTCGTCATCCTGACAATGGCGTTGGGTATCGGGGCCAACGTCGCTGTGTTTTCTTATCTAAGCTATTGGATCTGGCCGACCATGGACGCGCCCCAACCCCATGAGCTCGTTCGACTCGAAACCCGTTTCAAGGATGGCCGCACTTCAACGAGCTCCTATCCCGACTGGCTCGAGGTCAAACGCGAGAACCAGGTCTTCGATCAGCTAGCCGCGTTCCGGTTGTTTGGTAGCTCCGTCAGGAGCCAGGAACAAACGCTCCACGCATGGGGACATGCGGTGACCGGCGACTACTTCGCTCTTTTTGGGGCTCAACCCGAAGTGGGACGCTTGATTCAACCGACGGATGATCTGGAAGACGCTGAGAGAGTCGTCGTACTCAATCATCTGTTTTGGACGCGACATTTCGGCGCCGACCCGTCCGTCATCGGCCGGACGGTCTATCTCGACGGTCGCCTTCCTTACAACATCATCGGCGTAGCCCGGCGGGGTTTTCAGGGTCAGGGATTGGGCACCGAAATCTATATTCCGCTGGCGACCGCCGGCAACATTGTGTCTGGCCTCGACAACCGGCAAAACCGGCTCGTACAGAGCATTGGACGGTTGTCGTCCGATGTGACGATCGAGCAAGCCCGCGGTTCTCTCGCTCCACTGGCAATCGGCCTCGATGAGCTCTACCCCGAGGAAGATGCGCGTCAGCTCAACTTGACTCCGATCTCCGAGCCCGTCGTAAGTATCTTAGAAGATCCTATTGTTTTTGCTACGAAGATTCTGATGGCCGCTGTCGCTCTACTGCTGCTTCTCGCCTGCGCCAACGTTGCCAATCTTCTGCTGGCGCGATCCGAGGCGCGAAGTCGAGAAATGGGAATCCTTGCCGCCCTTGGAGCAGGGCGGGGGCGACTCTCCGTACGTCTTCTGACCGAAAGCTTGCTGTTGTCGGTGACCGGCGGCCTGCTCGGTTTGCTGATCGGTTCCTGGGCGATTGGGATTATCGAGTACTACCTGCTACAGACCGTTCCCGTTGGAATGGGAACGTGGGGTCAGTCTACTTTTCTCATCATCGATGAACGCGCCATGATTTTGTTTGCCCTCGGAGTCTCGGTCGCGACCGGACTCGTCTTCGGCCTGGCACCCGTCACACGAGTTCTTAGGACAGACTTGGTAACGGCACTCAAATCGAGTACGTCCTCCGCCGGAAGAAAAGGGTGGCTCGATATGCGCAAGCTCCTGGTAGTCACCCAGGTGGCCTTATCAGTCGTGTTACTCCTTGGAGCCGCGCTCTTGGTGCAAACCTTGCTGGCGGTTCGCGGGCAAGATATCGGGTTCGAATCCAGAAACCTCATGCTGGCCACCGTCTACATGCCCGCCGACCGGACGGCCGACGACACCGAAGGTGTAGGTGCGTACGAAGATATCCTCGAGGCAACGCGCTCGATGCCTGGGGTCGAAGCCGCCAGCCTGGTCCAACTCATTCCCCTGAGCTGGCTCAGTCGGAAAACCGATGTGGAGTTACCTCACTTGTCCGAGCCCGAGGCCGTCAACTACAACATCATCGGCCCGGATTACTTCGAGACCATGAAGATCTCCCTTCTTCAAGGCCGCGGATTCGGAGATCGCGACCGTCACGATAGTCCGGGAGTCATCGTCGTCAACCAAGCAGCGGCTCGTCACCTGTGGGAAAACCGGAATCCCCTCGGTCAGCGAATATCACTCCGATTGGGCCGCGGTGCGAACCAGGCCAAGTCCTATGAGGTAGTGGGAGTCGTAGCCGACAGTCGATATGAGCGTATCGTCAATCCTATACGGCCCCAAATCTACTTGACGTTCCAGCAGCAATACCGGTCGAGACTGACGTTTGTCATTCGCACGTCATCTCCGATTGCATCGGAGCTTCGAGCCGAGCTACACCGGAACTATCCCGACTTGGCCGTCATCGACCTCGTGCCGTTTTCCGAGCAACTCCGACGGTCCTTCACCGACCAGCGAATGAACGCCGATATGGCATCGAGTTTTGGCGTCCTAGGCCTGCTCTTGGCGGCCACGGGCATCTTCAGCGTCATGAGCTATACGGTCAGCCGGAGGCGACGCGAGTTCGGCATCCGCATGGCCTTGGGCGGCACGGCTCGTGACGTGTCCAGGCAGGTGTTGCGCGAGACAGGACGCTTGATTGCCGCGGGCATCGTCATCGGACTCGTCTCGGCCTCGGCCCTAGCAAAGGTCCTTGGCGGTGTCCTTTACGGGGTGAGCGCCCACGATCCGATCACATTCATTGCGGTACCGGCGGTTCTTGCAGCCATCGGGCTCGTCGCGGCCTGGCTCCCTGCACGCCGCGCGGCACAAGTGGATCCGATGACGACGCTTAGGGAGGAGTAAATAGAGAACTCGAGAACCCAGAACTCGAGAACTCTGAATGGGACTGGTGGCGGCTTCCGCCTCCGCCGAGGCTACTGCGGACAAGTCGGCGGACAGGCCGCCGCATCATCAGGATTCAATTCCCGTCCTCCCGCCCACTCGTGCTAAGCTCCCGCCATGGAGCACGACAAAATTGCCGTCATTGACTTCGGCGGGCAGTACGCCCACCTCATCGCCAGCAAGGTTCGCCGCCTAGGAGTCCTGGGCGAGATTCGCCAACCCGAAGATCCCAACGAGACATTCGCCGGCTACCGCGGCATCATCATTTCCGGCAGCCCAGCCCTGGCCTCCCAGGGCGAAGACTCGACATATAACAAAGCGATTTATGACCTGGACATGCCGATCATCGGCTTTTGCTTCGGGCACCAGGAGATTGCCAAGCACTACGGCGGTGAGATCGAGTACGCGGGCCGCGAGTGGGGAAAAGCCAACCTTCACCTCACCGGGAACCATCCTCTTTTCTCCGGACTCGACCCTGTCCAACAGGTATGGATGAGTCACAACGACTCTGTTGTCTCCGTCGGCCCCGGATTCGAGGAGCTCGGCCACACCGTGACCGGAGAAGCTTCATCCGAGCACCGGTACGCGGCCATCGGCTCGGATTCGCTGCGACGCTACGGTCTTCAATTCCACCCCGAAGTCGACGACACCGTTCACGGCGAAGCAATGCTCGCGAACTTCTTGTTCGAGATCTGCAAGTGCCGGAAGACCTGGAGCATGGAGGGTTTCATCGACGAAGAGTGTGACAAGATACGCGCGCAAGTCGGCGACGGCTCCGTGTTCTTGCTCGCTTCGGGGGGCGTGGACTCGACGGTCGCGGCGGCGGTCATCGGCCGAGCCATCGGTCCGGAGCGACTTCATCTACTCCACATCGACAACGGGCTCATGCGCAAGAATGAGAGCCGGCAGGTCATCGACCTGTTCCATCAGCTCGGACTCGACTCCCACCTCGAGTTCGTTGATGCAAGTGACGTATTCCTTTCGGCCCTCGGTGACGAGATCGATCCCGAGCGTAAGCGGCGGATCATCGGCGACACTTTCATCAAGGTTTTCCAGGACGAAGCGAACCACCTTGGACTGGCTCATCATTTACTCGGCCAAGGAACGATTTATCCCGACACCATCGAGACCGGGGGTACCAAGCGCGCCGATACGATCAAGACGCACCACAACCGAGTGCCGATCATCGAGGAGATGATCGCTGAGGGTAAAGTAGTCGAGCCCCTGGCGGAGCTTTACAAGGTGGAGGTACGAGAGCTCGGCGAGCGACTGGACATCCCTCACGAATTGGTGTGGCGTCACCCCTTTCCGGGGCCGGGACTCGGCGTTCGCCTTCTTTGTAACGACGGCACACCGGACCGAACCGGCTTCGAGGAAGCGGGACCCGCCGTTGCCGAGATCGCCGAAAGGTTCGGCCTCGCAAGTCTCTTACTTCCCATCCGCTCGGTGGGAGTCAAGGCCGATCTTCGGGCCTATGAGCATCCGGTCCTACTGAGCGGCGCCGTCTCGTGGGACGCACTCATCGATGCCGCCTCCGCCATCACCGCCGACGTGCCCGGCATCAATCGCTGCGTTTGGAACCTTGGGGACGATCACCCTGAGACCGCTCGCCCGATTGCGGCGACCGTGACCCGCGGGCGACTCGATGTCCTTCGCGAAGCGGATCACATCGTGATGGGCGCGCTATCGCAACACGGTCTCTACGACGAGATCTGGCAGTGCCCCACCGTCCTGGTCCCTCTCGCCCTCGGCGACACTGATGGGGAGCTCGTGGTGGTACGGCCGGTTCGATCGCAACGCGCGATGACCGCGGCGCCGGTGGAACTTCCGACTCCGGCCCTCGACCATATCCGGACCGGCATCAGCGCCTTACCCGGCGTTTCCGGTCTCGCCCTCGACATCACGTCGAAGCCCCCGGGAACCATCGAGTGGGAATAGAGAAAAGGTCTTTCCCGCTCGGACTACTAACTCGAGACGCTGCAACCGGTTGCTATTGCGATAGCCCAACAAACCTCCGCCATTTTGGAGCCATCAAGGCTACCCACGTAGTGTCGTAGTTTCTTTTGCTCGACCGTTTGGATGTGATCGAGATTCACAACCGATTCGTGTTCTAGTAAAAGAATGCAGCCAGATCTCGCCGCGGTTCACTCCTTCGGCCATTCAGCTTCATCCTCCCAGCCTTCGAACTCCGAGCCGAGACCGACTCCACCCGCGTAGCCGCTGCTGTATCGAGCATCGATATCGGCCTCGCGCTTCCGCTCCAGGTACTCCGCCACGATCCGTCGAAGAACAGCAGATCGGCCCCTGTTCTTGACCTCTGGGTCTGCATCAAATCTGGAAAGAAGGCCTTCGCTAAAGAGTACGTGCACGGCTTTCATGTTGATATTTGATGTTGAAAAATTTGTTGAGTCAAACCAAGATCATATCGCCTGCTAGATATGATAGAAAAGCGATCAGGAGGTGTGGTCATGTCGCGAAAATCCCGTGTGATGATTGTGAGCTGGCTGGCCTTGACTCTCCACGTTCTCGCGCCCAGCCCAACCCTTTCTCAACATACCTACTCGCTCGACGATTGGATGACGGTGTCGGCAATTTCTTCTTTCGCCTGGTCACCCGACGGCGCCACCATCTACTACACGAGCAACGCTTCCGACTCCGGCACGACGGAAATATTTCGGATGGGAAGCGACGGGGGCGAGCCGAAGCAATTGACTACGAATCGCCCCGGCGAGCGGCCCGAACCGAAACAAAGTATGGTGCTCTCGCCGGACGGAGACACCCTTTATTTCGTCTCGGCTCGATACTTCCAGAACTACACCAACCTGTTCTCCATTTCGGCGAACGGAGGACCGGCTCGGCAGATAACGTTCAACGACGCTGTGATCGAGACCTCTCCGTCCCCGTCGCCGGACGGGAAAAAACTAACCTATTTCGCCCGCACGCGGCGCGGGACCAAGATTCTGCTGCTCGATCTCGAGGAGCAACACGGTTGGCCACAGCTTCTCGAGCCGGGTGACGATACGGAGAGCTTCCCCCTCTGGTCCCACGACGGAAAGAACCTCGCCTTCGTTCGCGGAGGAGACCTCTGGATTCGTGACATGGAATCCGGTTCGACGAAAAAGCTGATCGCCCCGGCTCATGCGGGAGGGAATCGCTCACCGGTGTGGTCTCCCGACGGGAAACGGATTGCCTTTCTAACGGGAAAGAGCGGCTACTCGCAGGTCGGTATCGTGACGACGGAAACCGGACGCGTCACCCCGATCACCTACTCGCAAAATGACCATAGCGACGTCGCCTGGTCACCGGACGGCTCGACGCTCACGTTTGTTCGAAGCGACGAAACGGGCATGAGCTGCCAGGTGGTCGTCACCCCGGCCGCAGGCGGCGAGATGACCGTGTTGACCCGGGGGAAGGGGTTGCGCCAGTCGCCCCGCTTTTCTCCCGATGGACGATTCGTCGCCTACATCGAGCAAACCGGTACCCGGACCGCGGATATCTGGAAGATTCACGCCGACGGCGGCGAGCCGCGCGCCCTCACCCGTTCCATGGGAGAAATCGATCCCAACCATCTGAGCGAACCCGAGGAGGTTTACTATCCGGGGCCCGACAACCTACCGATTCCGGCCATCCTCTACAAGCCGAAAAACTTCGATCCCGACCGAAAGCACCCCGTCATCGTGCGACTGCACGGTCACCCCGGGCAGTGGAATCACTCCTTTTATTTGATGTGGCAGTATTTCGTCCAGAAGGGCTTCGTCATCATCGCACCCAATCCGCGGGGAAGCCGTGGGTTCGGCCAGGGGTTTCACGACCTGCACATCGCCGATTACGGTGGCACCGAGTTTCAAGACGTCATGAACGTCCTGGATTACTTGAAGACTCAGCCTTTCATCGATATGAACCGTAAGGCGACCTGGGGCGGCAGCGGGGGCGGTTACATGAGCTTGGTCATCGCCACGGAAGCTCCGAAGGCCTTCGAGGCCCAGGTCATCCGCGCCCCCGTCTCCTCCTGGAAGCTTCTCGCTATCGACCGGTTCGGCGCTTCGGGACGAGCCTGGACACCGACCCGGACTCCACGGCGGGAGCAATCGGAGTTCGGGGGCTCTTATGCGGAGATTCCCGAGGAGTACGACCGGCGCTCCCCCATCAACTTTGTGGAGAACGTCGAAGTCCCCCAACTTTTGTTTCACGGCCTGAGGGATTCCTCGGTGCTACCCCGACAGTCGCAGGTGTGGGCCGAGCGCATGCGCGACCTTGGGAAGGACCATCTCCTGGATTACGTGGAATACCCGGATGAAGACCACAGCCTCCGCCGCTATAAGAAAACTGTGAGAGACCGGCTCATCCGGATGGAGCGCTTCTTCAACAACCACTTGAAGCTCGACGGGTCACCGAGCTCCCGTTGAGCTCCTTGAGAGAATCCTTCAGTCCCGACTGAAATGTCTCCAGTCCAAATCCGGCACGGGTCGGTTATCGAGGATGGCCTCAATCCGTTCCATCACCTCGTCGGTGAGCCGCTCGACCACGTCCATGGCCTTCAAGTTCTCCACGACCTGCGAGGGTTTCGAAGCACCGGTGATCACCGTGCTGACATTGGGATTCTTCAAGCACCAGGCGAGCGCGAGTTGCGCCAACGTGGCATCTAGTTCCTTGGCCAGGGGCACGAGCTTTCTGACTTTCTCGATCTTCTCTTCCCAACCTTCTTGTTCCATCCGATCTTTTAGCCACTTGTATTGCTCGAGCGACAACCGGCTTCCCTCCGGGATGCCTTCGACGTACTTGCCGGTCAGAAAACCACTCGCCAGCGGGCTCCAGATGGTCGTGCCCAAGCCGAAGTCTTCGTAAAGAGGCGCATACTCTTTCTCGAATCGTTCCCGAACGAACATGTTGTACTGAGGCTGCTCCATCGTGGGTGGGATCAAGTGCTCCCGGCGAGCGACCTCATAGGCTTTTCGAATCTGCTCCGCCGTCCACTCACTGGTTCCCCAGTAAAAAGCTTTTCCCTGGTTGAGGACTTGATTCATGGCCCACACGGTTTCGTCGACCGGCGTATAAAAGTCGGGGCGATGACAGAAGATGAGATCGACGTAGTCCATCTGCAATCGCTCGAGCGCCGCATCCGTCCCCTCCAAGATGTGCTTACGAGAAAGGCCACCGTCGTTGGGGCCCGGACCTCCCCAGAAGATCTTCGTCAACACGACCAGGTCCGACCGCTTCCAACCGGCCCGCGTGATCACTTTTCCCATCATGGTCTCCGCTTCGCCGCCGGCATAGGCTTCGGCATTGTCGAAGAAATTGACACCGCCGTCATAGGCGGCCTTCATGCAATCGAAGGCCACGTCCTCACGGATCTGGTCTCCAAACGTCACCCAAGCGCCGAATGAAAGCGCCGAAACCTTCAAGCCCGAATTTCCCAAGAAGCGATACTCCATCATGGCCTCCGTTGCCTTACGAGTTGAGCAGATGGTACTTTACACAGACTGAGGAAGCCACCGTCATGCGTGGCACAAGGAGGCGGCCATGAAACGCGTTGTCACGGGATACAACCAATCCGGCAAGTCGGTTTTTGTGAGCGAGGGACCGACTCCGCGCGTCGTCACGTTCGAGAACTTGCCCGGTTTCAAATTCGAAGAGCTCTGGTCGACGGGGCCGACGCCTTCCGTTCCCACTGCAACCGAGGACCCGACATTGAGTATGTCCTCTTTTGTCCCCGCACCGGGAGAAACCCTTTTCCGATTCGTCACCTTTCCACCCGACGAACAAGTCCAAAAGACTCTGGCGTCCGCCGATCCCGAAGCGATTGCGATGGAAGCCGTAACCAAAATTCCCGGCCTTGCAGAAACCCTCGAGGATGACCTGCGTATGCACACAACGGACACCGTCGATTATGGAGTCGTTGTCTCCGGTGACATCTGGCTCGAGCTCGACGACGGGAAAGAAGCTCACCTCGAGACGGGAGACACCTACGTGCAAAACGGGACCCGCCACGGCTGGAGCAACCAATCTTCCGAGCCTTGCGTAGTGGCAGTCGTGATGGTCGGAGCAAAGCGAGTCTGATTGTCTAGTTCATGAGGGTCGCGTATTAACCATGAACCGGCGCACGGCTAGCCTATCGGCTGTCGTCAGTCTTGTCGCTTGGTCTGTCACCTCTGCAGCTTCGGATGGCAACCGTCGAGAGAATCTCTACATGCTCGGCTCAATCATCGGCGAGCAGGATGTCTACATCTCCGCTTCGGCGACCGCAGCCCCCGATAGAGCCTAACCTCTTTTCATTCCCAGTTTTCGGCCCAGCTTTCCGCCTTACCTATTGAGGCACATTGAAGCAGGAAATCTAGCCCGAGGGGGAAAGCAATGAACATGAACCAGATGAAACGAATCGTATATATGTTGGCTTTGACCGCTATCTGTAGCTCGACACTAATGGCCCAGGAACCGTCGAAACCAGAAGTGCTGCTCCAGGAACCTCACAACGGCTTCGTGGTCGCGGTCAACAATAAGTTCACCAAAATGAACGGAGAATTCGCCAATCTATTCGGTATCTACGGCGGGTGGTTGGTCAACCACCAGTTCATGATTGGAGTAGGTGGTTACGGTAGAACCACCGACGTCTATCGCCACCAGATGGGATACGGTGGGTTCGTCCTCGAGTATTACATCAATCCCAATCGACTCTGGAATGTTTCCGTCAAAGGGATCCTCGGTGCAGGGGCAAGCTCCCGATCGTGGGCCGAGCCCTTCTTCGTGGCCGAACCCGAAGTCAAGATGACGCTGAACTTGACCCAGTGGATGCGATTGGGCGGAGGAGTAGGCTATCGATTCGTTGCCGGAGCACCCTGGCATGACCACGATTTGAGCGGCGTCACGGCGAGCGTGGACTTGAAGTTCGGGCGGTTTTAGTCCACTCCCAAATAAGGGTTTGCTTCCACGGTGTCGTGGAAGCAAACCGGTTTTCCATCTTCTTTATGGATTGTAGTCATGATGTCTATAATAACCATACTGGAGCGGTACAGATGGAATCTAAGATAGGTGTGGCCGAGGCTAGGCGAGCCTTTTCTATTTTACTAGGCAGGGTGGCATACGGTCGCGAAACCATCATCATCACTCGACGTGGCCGGTCGATGGCAAAACTCGTTCCAATCCAAGAACAACAGTCTCAGGCGAACGAGCTCGCCAACTCAAAAGGTTGGCTGGACGAAGACGACACCTTCTTCGAGATAATGAACGAAATCGTTGCTGACCGGCAGCGACATGTCCCAAGAGCCTTGAGAGACAAGAAGAGTCGGAGAAATTGAAAAGGCTACCTTTTAGACACCAACCTGATCTCCGAGATCTTGAAGAAGCGCCCGTCCCAAGAAGTGCTCGAGCGACTTCGACTGGTTCCAAAAGGCGAGCTATTTTCATCCTCCGTCTGCATCATGGAGCTCCGGTTCGGAACAGCGAGGCATCCCAACGGGCGACGACTATGGGAAAGAATCAAGGACCAGGCCTTGAAGCACATTTCGATACTCCCCCTAGGATTCGATGAGGCTGCAAAGGCAGGAGAAGTGCTAGCCGCTCTTGAAGCATCAGGCACACCCATCGGTTTAGAAGACGTCCTCATAGGCTCCACGGCGCTAGTCCGCGGGCTCACGGTTGCAACGCGAAACGTGAAGCACTTCGCCCGTATCGACGGACTGATGGTCGAGAGTTGGTGGGATTGACGCGGGGTATTACCACATCGCCGAGATCGTCAGAACTCACCGCTTTCGGTATAAAAGGTCGCTTGCTTGACGTCAACAGCAGCAAGCTTGCTCGCCGCAACCCACACGACGAATACACCCTACAACAACGGCCCAAGGATGAGACTGTTCAGAAAGAGTTGATTGAGTCCGTACCAGTAACCACGGAAAGTCGGGTCACAGGCAAAGTAAATGACGCGTCCACGACCCAAGGGCTGAATCACGACGAAGGGCCGGCCCGCCAATTTCCCTTTGTCCGAGCTCGCCATGAAGCCGTCGAGCAGCAGAGCCGCTTCATCACTCTCGTAGCGCGCGACGGCCCGAGCACTGCCCTCCTCCGAAATCTTCAACAAGACCGGATAGGCGCCGGGCGCCGCAAACTGTTCGTGGTGATACCCGGAAGCTAAGAGAGAAAAGCCGATCTCTTGAAGCCCCGGCCTCCATGTCGTGGTCTCCACGTCGGCGGAGAGCGTTTCTTCCCATCGAGCACGGAGCGACGGTCCGTTCGTTTGTTCGGCCCATCCCTCGAGCTCCACACCGGAACCCAGCACCTCGTCCGTCGCGATGACTTCCGCCGCGCCCTGGACGGCTACGAGCGTCCCACCTCCGCGCACATAACGACGTAGGTTCTCGACATCGAGAATTCCCTTGTAACCGGCGCTGAAACCCGGACCGCCGCGAATATCCATCCCCGCATGAGGCAGAACCACCGCCGTGTATTTCGACAGATCACGGCGGTTGATGGTCTCGAGCATCACGGGCGTAAAGGCGAATCCGAAGTCCGCCTCGAGCACGGTTCGAATACCGCCGAAGATGTGGTCTTGAGACACCGGCTGGTCGGCAACGACAGCCACGAAAGGTTTGGGAATAGGCGCCAAGCGACGGTCGTCCCCGAAAGCCACACCGGCGTCGGTGTAAGGGCCCGCCACTTCAACGGCCCGGCCGGCGTGCTCCTGAACGAGCTCTTCGAGACGATCGCCGAGCCCCTCTGGATTGCGCCCGCGTATCGCAGCCCAGGTTCCCTTCGGGTAGTTTCGATCGCCGATGCGGAAAGGAGCTCGGAAGACACGCCACCGGTAGCCTTCCCGCATCATTCTTATAGCGATACGGTAGCTCGACTCGAGTCCGGCCGGAAGAAGGTAGGCATAGGGTAAACCGTCACGCGAGATCCGTTCGACCGTTCCCTCTTGAACGGAAACTTCCTCGACGAGGCCGCGCCTTGCAGCAATCGGTTGCTCCACCGCATGAGCCTCGACACCGAAGAGAAAAGGCATCACACTCCAGGTCGTATCGTAGAAGGGCATCTTGCGGGCGAAGGGAAGGAGTACCTGCGGCTCACCGCTTTCGACGACCGGGTCGAGGAGTGCCCGTGCGAGGCGCGCCATCGGCTGGACCATATTGATGACGTAGCTTCCCTCGGCGAAGGTCCGTTGCGACGCCCGGCCGACCTCGTAGAAATCATGCGCCTCGGTCGTAATGTCCTCCTCGAGCCGCTCGACCTCAATCCCTTGAAGCTTGAGTCGCTCGACGATGCGCCCCACCTTCGAGGGATCGACACCCGGTCCGTGGGCGGGCAGGACCACCTCGCGCACCGGACCCGAGCGAGCCTCCTCGACCGCCTTCACCACGACCCGATGCGCATCTTGAAGCAGCTCTTCGCGCCTTTCCGCGGCAATCTCGAGAAACGACCAGGTTCCCACCGAGTGGCGGTCCATGGCCATGCGCATGGTGGCGATGGTTCCGTCGGTCCGGATAAAAGCTTCGGTCTTTCTGGGCCGGCCCCCGAACGTTTCGTACAGGAAGGCACTCACCGACGGACCGAGCATTCCCCAGGAGAGACCGAAGCTCACACTCGTCACTCCCTCATAACCCTCTCGAGTGTTGAAGGACCAACCTCGTCGGCCGAAGTGATTGCTTGCGCGCCTCGCCACGGCCTCCCACCACTTCGATGTCTCCTCCGGCCACAGGGGATGGTGTGGTGGCGGAAAAGGCGGAAGGAAAATGACGTCGGGACCGCTGTGAATGTCGAGAAGGAGCTGCGGTCGCCAGTGCACGAGAGTCCGGGCGACGCCCTGCATCTCGGGACTCACGAAAAATCCGAAGTCACGGTTCACGTCGATCCCGAGAGCATTGCCGTCCGTATTCATTCCCCAATGGGCGCTGTTCTCGACCGCGTAGGGGTTGACGGAAGCGCCATCCACGTCGTAAAGCTTGTGCCAGGTGACGTAGCGGGCGTGTGAGTCCGGATTGGTGAGCGGAGCCATGATGACCACCACGTTGTCATGGACCTTTTGTGCCACCTCGTCGTCACGGGTCGCGAGCTCGTAGGCGATCTCCTGAAGAACTTCGACCCCCGCTTCCTCATCCGTATCCACGATGAAGATGCTGACGAAGGCGGGAGTCCCTTCAATCAATTCGGCCAACTCGGAGGGAGGGAGAGGCTCGAGCGAGTGGGTCAGCCGATGAATCTTTTCCCGATAGGTCTCCCTGGAAGCAAGATGTTTCTCACTGCCGATGAAAAGAACCGGCAGCGGCCGTCCCTGGATACTGCGCCCGTACTCCTGATACTCCACCCGATCGCTTCGCCGGGCGAGCTCCCGGTAGTACTCGTAGAGATTCGCCGTGATGGTATAGGTCGTGCCGAGCTCGTACCCGTGGAACTCGGCGGGACTCGGAATGGATTCTGTCTGCGGCGCTCCGCTTGATGGCGACGCAAAGGCCAACAAGAGCATAACGGCTGAGCCAACACAGAGCTTCATGTTCTCCCTCCCTCGATCGAATCTCGCGCTACTTGGCGTCGAGATCGATTTTCTTCGAGGTCGTCCCGGCTTTTTGCGAAACGACGGTCAAATCGGCTGTCGCTCCCTTTCCTTCTATCTTGATGAGATACTCGACGGTCTTGAAATTCTCCGGTTTGTCGGACCCTCGGCCGAACATTGCGCGCTCGGCGGGGGCAAAGCCTTTGATGTGACCGATGTCGGTCTTGGCCTTGCCGCTCAAGAGCTCGGCCTTGTCGAGCTTCAGCTTGACCAAGACCGGTTTGGCCAAACCATGCTGGATGGCTTTTTGGGTGACGTTGGTCGGCAGCAAGCCCTCGTTCTCCACGGTAACGGTCAATCGGAGCAGCTTGTCTCCCAGGTCATCGATCTTTGTTTCGGTGATCTGCACATAGGGAAGAGTTCGCGCGTGCTCGAGCTCGAAGAGGCAGTTTTTCTTCCACTCCGCCTCGGTGAATTTCGGCGGCGGGTTCTGAACGACATAGTTGGTATTCCATCCTCCGATCTCCACCTCTCCGTACTCCGGGTGATCGAACTTCGTCCAGTTGATGAAACCTTCGCCCCCCAACTCCCTGTCGTTCCACTCCATCGCCACGTCCCAATCGGTCCCCTCGAAAACGGAACGACCGGTCTCGCCGGGCGCCTTCCAAATCTCGGTGGTGTAAGCGAAAGCGCCGTAGTGATCATAAGCCCAATCGACGAAGACGCCGCGGCGGGGATTCGACTTGTCCCGCGTGAAGTCGTTGTAGACGGAAAGCTCCGGATAACCGGTGATTTCGGTTCCCAGGGCACTGACGAGTTTGTAATTCCGCATGTCCTCGGGCGGGATGTACTCGTCGCCCCGATTGCAATAGGGACGAAGCAGCACGCCGCTATGCGTGTGAAAGGACTGGATTCCGCCGATGTTGGGATGAGCGATGATGAAGTTGACCTGCGCCTTCGCTTCAGGCTCGAAGAGCGGGTAGTTCCCTCCGGGGCGGTTGCCTCCCTGGATCCAGGCTGGTCCCCAAAAAGCAGGGTAGTTCCGGTTGGTCACGGTGATTCGGTGTCCGGGGGGATCTTCATTGAGCTCTCCGTCTCCGTCGTTGTCGAGACCTTCCGGCCCGATGAGCCTCCATTCCCCCTTTTCATTGATACCCCGCTCGACCATCAAGCGCGGGTCTTTGGGCGAAGTTTTATAAGAGCCTTTTTCGTCACGAATGCGCATCGTGGTAATGATGCCGTCTTTGTTCAGGTCGTCGGGACCGTCTTCGTCTTCCAGTCCATCCTCGTCATCATCGAACTTCTTCAGATTGGGCTCGGGCGGTTCGCGAGGATCTCGCAGGTACTCTTCAGATCCGTCGGGATTGATTTTGGGAACGATGTAAAAGACGCGCTTATCCACGAGCTCGGTGACCAGCTCGTCCTTCCCATACTGCGTCAAGAGGTGGTTGATGATGTAAAGACTGGTTTCGGCACCGCTCACCTCGCCGGCATGGGTGTTACCGTCGATGTACATGGCCGGTTTGGTCTCCGGCGCGCCGCTCGCGTGGTTGGTGATCTCGAGACACCAGAGATCCTTCCCCTGCACGCTCTTGCCGATGGAGTAGAGACTCGTTAGATCTTTGTACTCTTTGGCAAAGCTCTCGAGGAGCTCGGTGGTCTCGGCGAAATTGTGGTAGTGGGTCCAGTCGATGGTGACCTCGGCGGCGAACGTAGCGGGAACCACCAACAAGAAAAGGAGAACGAGAATCGGGAGTTTTGACATCACACCTCTCCATCGAATTTTGCGCCCCCGCCTGAATTCGCCCTGGAGAATGGATGCCCGTCCCTTCCAACAGTGCGGAGCGTAGCACGGTGGACCCGGCGGAATCAAAGCATGGAAATGCGATATGATGAGCGGCGCTCCTTTCGTGAGTGCCTTGATGGGAGGTTGAATATGAACCGAGGCTCTTTTTTTCCGTTCCTTCTTATCGCAACCGTTGTGACGTTTCCGGCCTGCACACCCGCTCCCGAGCCCGAAACGACGGAACCGCCGGCCACCCAAACCGAACCGTCGACTGCTCCGCTGAGCGAAGCGCTCACCTTTCACGCTTCTTTCGACCAGGGTCCGGATGCCGACTTCGCCCGCGGCGACAAGCTCATCTACACCGCGCCGGCCTTCGACAAGCGTGACGAAGCGACACCAGGCATCGGCAACCCGGACGTCGAGTTCGTGGCCGACGCGGGCCGCTTCGGAGCCGCGCTACGATTCAACAAAAAGAACACTCAAGGGATCTTCTATAAAGCGGAAAACCATGTCACTTATACACCCCAAGATTGGAGCGGCACGGCATCGTTCTGGCTGAATTTAACACCGGCGGAGGACCTCGAGCCCGGTTACTGCGATCCCATCCAAATCACCGACGTGCGGTACAACGATGCCGCCGTGTGGGTGGACTTCACCAAGGACAATCCCCGTCAGTTCCGCTTGGGAGTTTTTGGCGACCTCGAGGTCTGGAATCCGGAGAATTTGGAATCGGATCAGAACCCCGGTTTCCTGAATCGTCTGGTGGTGGTCGAAGAGCTTCCCTTCGAGCACGGTCAATGGACCCACGTGGTTATCACTTTCTCCGGGCTGGGCTCCGAGTCGGGCGGCACGGCGAAGCTCTATTTAAACGGGCGGCTCCAAGGTACCACTCCGAACATCGGGGAGCCTTTCACCTGGGACCTCTCGCTGGCCCAGATTCGGGTCGGAGTTAACTACGCAGGGATGTACGATGAGCTGGCCTTGTTCGACCGGCCTCTGACGGACGAAGAAGTCAAGACCCTCCACGAGCTCGAGGGAGGCGTGGCCGCGCTGTACCCCAAATAGTGACGGGGTTATAATCGAACCGTGAGGAAACGAAAGCCCTTGGAAGCCGGCTCGACGGAGCGTCATCCCCGGGAAGAGCGCTCCCCCTCGGGATTCGGGCGGAAACTGAAACAGTACTTCCGCAGGCTCACGGTTCGCCGGCCCACGGTCCTCGAGTCTTTCCTCGGCCGACTGGAGCTCGACGTACTGGAAGCGCTTTGGACCCATTCCAACGAGAGGAGCGTACGCGAGCTACAAGCCGACTTTCCCGCCTTGGCCTATTCGACCTTGATGACGACGCTCGACCGTCTTTACAAAAAAGGATTTCTCGTTCGTCGTAAGGAAGGCCGAGCTTTTTTCTATGCTCCACTGTACTCTCGAGAAGAGCTGCAATCGCACTTGGCAACCCGTGCTCTCGACACGTTGATCGGCCCCATGGACACGGAGGAAACGATCCGCCCGGTGCTCACGAGCTTCATCGAGATCGTGAGTCGTCGAGATGAGCTGCTCTTGGATGAGCTTGAAAAGCTCATCTCAGCCAAAAAACTCGAGGCCGAGACGGCACGGGAGGAGGGGTGAAGTGGTAACTTACGCAGCCCTTGCCGCGTGCTGCGCGCTTCTGTGCTATGGTGCGGTGAACTTCGTAACGTCAACGGGGGTCGCTCTTTATTGGCGTTTAGTCGCTCAGCCACAACATCAAAGCCCGGACTTTTGGTTCATCACGCGACTCATCCCCACAGCGACTTCCGTGTTGTTTCTGACCGTTTTCTTCATTCCCGGCTTCGTCTGGCATGAGCCCAAGGACACGGCGGAAACGGTCAGCTTTCTCATGCTATCGGTCACGATGGTGCCCGTGCTCCTGTTCGTTTTTGGGGCGAGCCGCGGACTCGCTTCCTGGCTCAAGACCAGGAGACTCGTGGATCGCTGGAGGTCGAGTGGTAAGCGCATCGACCTAGGGCGAGCCTTCACCACGGCCTATACGATTGACTCTGATTTTCCCGTCGTTTCACTGGCTGGAGTACTGCGACCCCATTTGTTCATGAGTCGGAGGGTTTTGAGCTCCTGCACACCAGGCGAGATATCCGCCGTATTGGGCCATGAGACGGCTCATCGCACGAGCCTGGACAACTTCAAACGCTTACTCATGCGCTCCTGCCCCGACTTTTTGTCCTTATTCTCGATCGCCGGCTCCATCGAGAAAAAATGGTGCGAAGCAACGGAGATAGCCGCTGACGACGCTGCAACGGGTTCGAACATGAGCGCTAGAGCCGAGCTCGCCGCAGCGCTGGTCAAAATCGCCCGACTCGCCGCCGGCCGGCCGTTCCCCTACACCGCCGATAGCGCCACAATCCTCCGAGGTGGAAACATCACGAATCGCGTGTACCGGCTGATGAATCTTCCGATTGCCGTACCGCGGCGAAACCACTATGCAGCTTGGTTTGGACTCGGGCTCCTTGGTCTGTCTTTTTCGCTGGCCGCGCCCGAAATCCTGCAGAATATGCACCATGTCACCGAGATCGTGGTCGAGATCCTTCAATAAATTTCCTCAAATACGAGCTCTGGTAGTTGACGTAGCCTATCAATACAATTTGCCTATCGTGGAGTATTTTGGCCACGGTGGATCCAGCGACTCGCAGCCAGCTTTGAAGGAGAGGGACGAACGTGATGCCAAATCGATGCTTTCTGCCGGGGTCGCTGCAATTGAGTCTCGCCGTATTTCTAATCCTTACGGTTGCATCTGTGGCGGAGGGTATGGACGGGAAAGTCCTTCGAGACGATGACGGTACAGCGGTCGCGGGCGCCCAGGTGACCGTTTTGGGCCGCGCGTTATCGGCACGAACCGACCAGGAAGGCCGGTTTACCCTCACCCCCGATCCCTCACTTCCCTTCGAGCTGCTGGTGAGCCTTCCCGGCGGCCGGTACATGAAGCCGGTCCTCATTGAAACGATCCCCGACGACGGCATCGTCACCGTCCGGGTAGAGCCGGTCGTGTTCGAGTCGGTCACTGTGACCGCGGGAGTCGCTCCCGATATCCAATCCACCCCGGCGAGCGGAATGACTCTGCTCTCCGAGACCGAGATCGAGATTCGACAGCCCGGGAATTTGACGGAAGCTCTGGAGAACGTGCCCGGTGTGTTCAGCGTCTCGGAAGGTCAGGCGTCGGTCCCGGCGATCCGTGGACTCGCTCAGGGACGCTCCTTGATACTGATCGACGGGGCCCGCGTAACGTCGGAACGCCGCGTCGGGCCGAGCGCTACCTACCTCGACCCCTTCGTGCTCGAGGGTCTCCAAGTATCACGTGGTCCAGGCTCGGTCGCTTATGGATCCGACGCCTTCGGTGGAGTCATCCTTGCACAAACGCGCCGACCGGCGCCGGGTGGGCCGCTAAAAATGCGCTTCCTGGGATCCGCAGGGGCCGGTATTCCCCAGGCACGCACGGCCATCGAGGTCCAAAAAGGAGTCACCCAAGCCGGCGGGCTTCTCTTTCAAGCACACTACCGAAACGCGGAAGACTACTCGAGTCCGGAAGGTGAGGTGTTCAACTCCGGCGCGAGCGATTACGGTTTCTTGGGCCGGTTCGCGCATGCCACAAATCGCGGTTTGCTCTCCGTCGGCCTGCAAAGCGATTTCGGCCGCGACATCGAGCGTCCCCGCACGAACTCAAACAAGACGAGATTTTACTATCCTACCGAAGACTCCAATCGTTTTACCGCCTCTTATGACATGACTCCGATCGCAGGATTTTCCAGGCTCGGCCTCGAGACTTTTTTCGGCACCAACCGCGTCGTCACGGACAAAGACACCTTCGCGACCGAAACCGACCCGCGAAACATCGAGCGCGCCGACGTAGCGGCAAAGGATTTCTCCGTCCGGGCGACGGCGGAACGGCCCTGGAACGACGCCCGTTTCGAGTTCGGACTCGACTTAAACGGCAGATTCGGATTGGAAGCCACGGATGTCTATGTGGACTACGATCTCGATGGAAACGAGAGCTCGCGCCTGGAGCTTCCGGCCATTGAAAACGCCAACCGCGTGGACACAGGCTTGTTTGTGAGCCTCGAAAAGGGCCTAACTAGAACATTGACCCTCCAAGGCGGCCTGCGCGCCGACCGTGTCACTTCGCAGAATCAAGGCGGATATTTCGGAGACCTTTCGACATCGAACGGTGCTTTTTCGGGCCATGTCACGATGACGCTCGGCTCCTTTCGAGGTTTCAGTTTCACCGGACAGGTGGCTCGAGGATTTCGCGATGCGCGGATCTCGGATCGCTACTTCCGGGGTGTGACCGGAAGAGGGTACGTTACCGGCAATCCGGATCTCGAGCCGGAAACGAGCCTTCAATACGATGGCGTCGTGCGTTATACGGCATCTCGCTGGCGTTGGAGCTTCTATCTTTACGACTACAGGATTGATGATCTCATCGAGCGATACGAAGAAGAGGAGGATTTCTTCTACTTTCGCAATCGCGGAAGAGCCCGCATCCGCGGCATCGAGCTCGAAGCCCAAGGTGACCTCGGATACGAAATCTCCGCCGAGTTGGGCGGCCAAATCACCAAGGGTGAGGCCCTCGACGATGGAGCTTCTCTCGACAACATCGGGCCGCCGAGTATTTGGATACAGACCCGCAAGGTTCTCGGTCGGGGCTTCGTTCAGTTGCGAGTGGCTTTCTACGATGATGACAACGACCCGGGCCCGACCGAAGTACCGACCCCCTCCTTCACCCTTCTCGATGCCGCAGCGGGTTGGAAAATTACTCCCAATGCAGAGCTCAGTTTCATGGCCAGAAACCTCCTCAACAGCTCGTATCCTTTGAGCACGGACCGGCGCTCCCCTCTCGCTCCAGGCATTTCGGGGCTAGCAACCTTCAACGTAACTTTCTAATTTAGTCCGGAATTCTGGATGCCTTTGCCGGCTCCCGGCGCTCCTTTCCGCCTTATCTTTTTGGAGGGAGAGGAGACAAACGATGCATCACGGCAAACTTCTGACTATCCCCTTCTTCGTTATTCTGTTTGGGTGCCTGGTCTTACCCGATTCTGCAAGAGCGGACGCCGGAGACAAGATCCTTCGCGGCAGCGCGAGCTACGTCAACCCAACCTCGGATGCACGGCTCGGGGGAACGGGTATCGAAGATTTCCTCGATCCCACAAATCCCCCTATGGTGAGGTTCGATATCATCCAGGATCACCGCCTTTCGGCGGATAGCAACGTCGGGGTCGGGCTCGATTTCGAGATCATGGTGACCGATCGCGTCGGTATCGACACCGCGTTCAACTACAGCAGGCAGGATGTCGCTGCCGACTTCTCGGGACAAATCACATTCACACCTTATCTTGGTCAACCCCCCACGCTCTTTCCCGACCTGAACGAGTCGGCATCCATCGTCGGCGCCGGCGGAGGCCGGGTTCAACCTGTTCCTCTTGACCGTGGGAGCCAACGTCCATCTTCTTCAAAACGACAGGCTCGACCTTTATGCGGGACCGGTCGTGGGGCTGGCCCACATATCCGCCGAGCTCAATACTGGAGGTTTCACCGCCGCCTTCCCGAGCTTCACCTCGCACACTCCCATGGCCGGCGGTTCTTGGGACGGGAGCAGTAACCACCTGGCGCTGGGAGGCTTGATTGGATTCGATGCCCCCATCAGCAACAAGGGCTGGCTGGTCTCGACATCTTTCAAGTACGTCCCGGTAGAAAACTTGAATCCGTGGTTCGTCCAGGTGAGCTTGGGTCACCGTTTCTAACGGAGAAAGTTGTATGAAAGCGCGAGAAGGACCGGACGCCGACTTCTGGACCATGCTGAAGGAGGATGTTCTTACGCCCATGGGCATCCCTCATCTTCCGGTCTCTCGCACCGTTGAGCCCGACGGCTCATTAGGCACACCCTATATGGGTTTCGGCTCCTATCCGACGCTCGGCGAGACTACAAAGATAGCTAAATTGATGGGGGACGAGGGCAACTTTCGAGGCCGGCAGCTCCTTCATCGAGACAAGGTGCGCGAGGCTCTCCACCGGACTTCACGGCAAGGCTATGAAGCAGGCAATGGTAGACGATACATGCATTCGATGTGGCTTGGGCCCACCGACACCAACGGGTGTCATTTCGAGGTCCCCTACATGAGCGGTCTCGGCGGAAACCTGGTCCTCTTCCTGCCCAGCGGACTGATTGCAATTCGCTATGCCGATGCCGATAACTACGAGACCCGCCCTCTCATCATCGCCGCGGAGATGTATGGCAACTCCTGTCGTTGAGCTCGCTTGGTGTCAGGTCAACACAAGAAGTATCATCACACTGTTTTTACTCGGTCCTCGAGTCGGAACAGGAGGATGGTATGAGTCGCCAAAGCGCCTTTATTTCCGCGGTCGTTCTAGTAGCAGGGAGTCTCGTTTCAGTCGTCTCCGCCTGGGGAAACCCGCAGGCTAAAAGACCGTGGTCGGCCGATGATGTATTTCAATTGAAGAGCATCAGCGAGCTTCAGATCTCTCCCGACGGGCGGTCTATCTATTTCGTGCTGTCCGAAAAAAGCCTGGAGAATAATGGGGGGAGCTCGAGCCTCTGGACAATGCCTGCAGAAGGCGGGGCTCCGAAGCGGATCACCAATCCCGAAAATTCTGTTTCGAACCCTAGGTTGTCCCCGGACGGAACGAAGATCGCATTTTTCTCCTCTCGGGACGGTGGGCTCGGCCTCTGGGTAGCGAACGCCGACGGTTCCGGGGAGAAAAAACTGACGGCCCTCGAAACATCTAACGCCTACCTCGGTATGACGGGGAACGAGCTCGCCTGGTCGTATGACGGCCGGACGCTGGCCTATACCGCTGCCGGGCCCAGACATTATCCTTACGATCCAACGCCGCTGACTCCCCCGACAGGTAATGACGTGATGGTCGTTGACAGGGTTCTTTTCAAGACGTTTTATTACTACTCGGACCTACGGCGCACCTACGTGTGGTTGATCTCGGCTGAAGGTGGAACGCCCAAGCAGATCGCTTCCGGAGATTACGACTACCACTCAATTTCCTATTCCCCCGACGGAAAGTGGATTGCCTGTGTCTCGAATCGGACCGGAGAAGATGACTACAACGCCAACAACGATCTCTGCCTCCTGTCCACCGAGGGAAAAGAGATGGTGCAGCTTACCGACACCATCGGTCCGGAGTACTGGCCCGTCTGGTCTCCCACCGGCGAACAGATTCTTTATCTGAACAGGCTACGCGATCACCGCAGCAAGGAGAGTGACGCCGAGCTTTACAAGGTGTTTGTTGTACCTCGAAGTGGAGGCACCCCTACCGACTTGACGGCTCCCTTGGATCGTTGGAGCACGTCTCCCATTTGGTCCCACGATGGCGGGAAAGTCTATTTCAAGGCCCAGAACCACGGCCGGGTGGGGATCTATTCAGCACCGCCGCAGGGGGAGAAGGTCGATCGGGTCTTCGAGGAAAACGCTCAAGTTCAAGACTTCTGCCTGGGACCGAACGGAGAATTCTATTTCGTTGCGACGGATTTCGCCCATCCTTCCGAGATCTTTCGCATCCAGGAATCGGGGGCGCCCAAAGAACAACTCACTCACTTCCATGACGAATTCGTCGAGGAGGTCGAGATCGCGGAAACGGAGGCGTTTTCCTATCCCAGTTCCGACGGGATCACTGTCGAAGGTTTTTTGATGAAGCCCGCCCAATTCGAAGAAGGCCGGAAATACCCCTTGATCCACGCGATTCACGGCGGCCCTCACGGTCAGTACGGATACAGTTTGCCCCGGACGACATTGTTACAGTACTTCGCGGCCAACGGTTATGCCGTCATGTTCATCAACTACAGAGGCAGTACGGGCCGGGGCCAGGAATTCTCGGATTTAATTGTGGGTGACCTCTGTGGCGGAGAGTACCGAGATCTGATGGTAGGACTCGACTACGTCCTTGAAAATTACGCCTTCCTGGACTCCGACCGACTGGGTGTGACCGGTGGAAGCTATGGCGGCTATTTGACCAACTGGATTATCACCCAAACCGACCGATACAAGGCGGCGGTTCCGGTGGCCTCCATCAGCCATATTCTCAGCGATTGGGGGACGGACTCCAATCCCTTGTGGTTCGAGAGTGACGGTGGATTCATGCCCATCGATGATCCAGAAAAGGCCTGGGACATGTCACCCATCAAGCACGTGAAGAACTGTAAGACGCCGACGCTGTTCGTTCACGGTGCCTGGGATTATTGCGTCAACATCAACCAGGCGGAGCTGATGTTCACGGCGCTCAAGAAGCAGGGCGTGGAGTCCGTCCTGGCCATCTATCCCAACGAGGGACACGGCGTCAGTCGTTATCCCAAGCAGGTTCTCGACTATTACCAGAGGACTCTAGACTGGTTCGACCGGCATCTCAATTAAAGGGGACAGGTCCCTTTTTTGCTGTTTCAAACGCTAAAAAAGGGACCTGTCCCTATTTTCAAGGTGCCGGGGTGACGTCCCCTTTGGTCATCGCGCGGAAATACCAGATCAAAAGACTCAGCCAACCCAGGGTCAGGCCCACCACGACACCTGCGTCCACGATACCGCGCCAGGGTTGAGCCAAGCTACGCACGGAAACGACGAGAATGACGATACCGATGAGCACCGACCAAGCCACGATCATGGTTCGTCGAGGGGCGCGAAAAAATCCTATGGATATCGGTGCGGCCAGTAGCACTTCCCAGAATCTGGCACGTTGGCCGATATAGAGCCCCCTTCTCACAACCCGTGGAGAAAAGCTCTTGTGGAAGCCGCGGAGGCCTTCGGCGTAGGCGTTGAAGAAAACCCAGAAGATCAGGATCGCCCAATGCCAGAGCTCCAGAGATCCGTCTTGAATGGGAGCTAGAGCCACTGGAGTCAAGGAGACGATCGCCCTCAGCAACAAGGCACTTACGCCGAGGACCGCCCAGCTCAGGATCAGTCTCTGCCTACCGCTAACTTCCGCCCGAGGAGCGCTCCCCTCGGGGTCTTGCTTTGTATTCGCCTCTAACATTCCGTTGGCCACCCCTAAAAAGAAAAAGATGCCGCAGTCCCGCCTCGCGGCGACCGCCATCTTACCAGCGTGGCCGTCTATTCAGGAGAAAAAAGTCGGTGGGCCTCTACTCCTCCCTCAACACTTCCATCGGCGACACCCGGGCGGCACGCGTGGCGGGGACATAGCCGGCAACGAGACATACGAGCAACAACATGCCGGCGACGGTCCCGAACGTGAGGGGATCCCGCACTTCGATCCCAAAGAGGAAGTGGGACAGAATGCGACTGCTCCAGGCTGCAGCCACTATGCCCGTGGCAACACCGGCCGACCCGATAACGAGTCCACGCCTGAGAATCATCCCCACTAAACCACGCTCCTGAGCACCCAGAGCCATGCGAATGCCGATCTCCTGCGTGCGCTGGGCTACGCTTCGGGCAGTGACGCCGAAGATTCCGACCGCTGCCAAAAGCACGGCCAAGGCACCGAAAACAAGAGTCAACAGCGTGCGGTAGCGATCTTCACCCGTCGATTGCGAAACGAAGGCGTCGATCGTGCTCACGTCAGTGATGGGCATGTCGGGATCCACGGACCACACCGCTTCTCGCAAGAACGGAATGGTCGCAGCAGGGTCGCCTTCGGTTCGTGCCACGAGATTCAAGTTTCTTCTCGGCGCCTGTGCAAAAGGAACGTAGAAGGTCGGCTCCCCTTCCAATTTCAGGGTCGTGTGCCGGACGTCACCCACGATTCCGACAATGGTCCACGTATCGTTCCAAAAGCGCACCGTCGAACCGATAGGCGAGGCTTCAGGCCAGTGGCCCCGAGCCATCGACTCACTGATGATCATTGCTTTGGGCTTGTCCGCCCCGTCGGCTTCGGAGAAACGTCGCCCGGCGAGTAGCGGGATTGCCATGGTCTCATGGTAAGCCGGAAGAACGGTTCTACGCCGCGCTACAACTTGTACGACCGGATCTCGGTCTTGAATCTGAACCATGTTGTTCGGAGCACCGCCGGGGAACGGAAGACCGTAGGAACCAGCAACGGAGACGACGCTCGGAAGCGCCTCCATGTTACCCACCACCTCCTCGAAGAAACTGGAGGCTTCGGCCTGCGTTGGATATCGTCCGCCCCGAGCTGCAATACGAAGCGTCGCCAGGTTCGTGGAGTTGAATCCGGGATCAACGGCCGAAAGATTCAAGAGGCTCCGAACCAAGAGACCTCCGGCCACCAGCAGCACCACCGTGAGAGCGATCTGAAACGCAACGATGGGCCCCTGTAACGCGCTGCTTCCCTTCGTGCTGCCTCTACCTTTGCCCACCGGCGCGGCTCCAACGGAATCGAGACAGACCATCGCGAGAGGCGCCAAACCAAAAAGTAAACCCGACGAAATGCCGGCGGCGATGGCGAAGAACAAGGCCCGACCGCTCACCTCGATCTCCTCGAACCGAGGCATCGGCGGAGCCAAGTGGATCAAAGCGTCCGTCCCTAACAGAGCGAGAAGGATGCCCACTCCACTTCCTGCGAGACCGAGAACGACGCTTTCCGTCAGTAGTTGTCAATAATCCTTAATCGTCCCGCCCCGACCGCCGATCGAGTCGCCATCTCGTGTCGGCGTCCCATAGCCTCGCCAATCAAAAGAGTAGCGACATTGGTGCATGCGATGAGAAGCAGTGTCGCCGCCGCTCCCAGGATGAGAAGAAGGGGAGTTCCAAAGGCTTGAGTGACGAATTCTTTTCGAAAAGCAATTCTTACCTCACGGTCCGGTGGGCCGGTGTCCTCCGGTAACAGCGCCTGGGCTTCGGAACGAGCCTGCTCGAGCGTCACGCCCGGAGCCAACCTGCCCAGCACTTCGAAAGCACTACCCTCTCCGAAAAGATCGATTCCTTTCTGGCCCATCGGAACCCAAAGATCGCGAAGCCCGATGTCATTGGTCCCCTGTTTGACACCCGTCACAATGGTGCTCTGGAGTCGAAATCCAGCGGGTAGCACGACGACTACCGTGTACGGGGTGTTATTCAGGTTGATGCTCGTTCCAAGAACATCGGTATCTCCGCCGAATCTTCGTTGCCACAGCTCCTGGCTCAACACCGCGACGCGGGCCGCCTGTCCCGGTTGGCTCGCATCCTCTCCGGGGAGAAAGCCGCGTCCCAGAATGGTTCGCACACCGAGGAGTGTAAACAGGTTGGCGCTACCGTAGCCCACGGAAAGCCGTGCCGGTGTACCCGTACCCGTTAGCGCCAGCTCTCCCCAGCCGGCGAAAACGGCCACGTCTTCAAAGAGCGTCCCTCCGGCTCGAAAATCGAGATAATCCCGAAAGGTGAATTGGACGCGGTCCCATTGTGGGCCGCGACCCTCCATTTCCTGCCAGCTCGGATAGGCCTGCCAAACACTTACCAAGGACCCCGGATCTTCGTACGGCAGATCCCGAAGTAAAACGCCGTCCACCACGCTGAAGATCGCAGTGGTGGCACCAATCCCAAGGCCGAGCGTGAGCACCGCGACGAGGGTGAACAGAGGTCGCCGCCGCAAGGTTCTCATACCGAAGCGCAGGTCCTGCGAGAGATCGGCAAAAGGTACCCAGCGCCTGCCTCTTTTCCGCAAGGTTTCTTCGGTAGCGTCCAAGCGCCGCTCCACCGTCGAGGTTGTGTGAGCGCGCTTGGCGCGAAAGATATCCCCTGCAAGTGCCTCCCAATCTGTAACGTGCTCCCTGGCACGCGCGTCGGCTTCTTCTTCCGAATCGCCCCGGGAGATCGCTTCGAGGTAGCATTCCTCCAACTGCGAGGCGACTTCTTCGACGATCTCGTTGCCCATCAGGCGCCTCATTTCCGGAAGCGCGAGTTGCTCGCGGACGTAACTTTTCCAGTCACGCATGGCCTTCTCCTGCCACCAGGTTGACCGCCGTCATGAACTCATTCCAGATTTTCCGCTGCTCGGCGAGCGCTTCCCGTCCCAGCGCGGTCAAGCGGTAATAGCGCCGACGTCGCTGCCCCTCCTTTTCCACCCATCGACCTTTGATCCATCCTCGCTCCTCCATCCGGCAGAGGATCGGGTAAAGCGAGGAAACCCGGAACTGGAGCCGTCCGCCGGATCGCATCTCGATCCTACGGCCGATCTCGTAGCCGTGGTGCGGTTCGGTCTCGAGGATGGATAAAGCGAGAAGCTCGAAGCTCCCTTTCTTCAACGTGGGATTGAACAAAGTTGCCTCCATATACTTCAATAAAACAGATCGTAGTCCAGTAAATTAATCACCTCTAGAAACGGCAATAGCACAATTGCATCAGTACTATTTCCTGAACCCATGGCTCATCCATTTCGTTTCATTGGACATGGAAACACTGTGGAAAGATATGACCGTAGTGCTCGTCGGTGTTACGCTCGGCCTGGCGGGTTCCGCACTCGTGAGCCGACTGCTCGTGTTGACCCCGTCGTTGCACTCCGATACGAGTAATTGATCTATTGACGTCGGAACGTGAAGGTTCCGAAAGGAGGAACCATACCCCCCACCTGAAGCGGCGGACCTTGGATGCGGGATACAAGAGCCGGTGGAACCGTTTCCCGATCGCGTGCGGCGTAGGTCGTGCCGCTGTCGGTGCCGGCATCGTAAGGGAGTAGATCGACAACAAACTCGTCGACCCAATCACCGTTCTGGAGTAGATCGAGTCCCGACACTCCTACAAACCAATCCGGGCTCGGCGCGATCATAGACACGAGCGTGACGGCGGATTGACCTGTGCCGATTGTAAAATCGAGAGAGACCGACCCAGGCGAAAGCGCGATGTCGCCTCCCGACAGAAGGTTCTCTGCCCGGCCTTCCGCGATCGCCCTATCGATCTCTTGATCGAACGGCGACTTACTGCCTCGTTCGGCCATGGATTCGATACCCTCCGAAGCGAGACGACCCTCTTCCCAGAACCGAAAATCGCGCTGATGGGTGGCGCCGATGAGACCCGAGAAGTGCGGATTTGCGGGGAACATGTTCGGATGGGTCTCCCGGCTCCAGGTCGCCTCGAAGGTGACGCGATACTGCGCCGTCGGAGATGGGCTCGGTGGAGCCGTCGTCGTCGTAACATCGGACGGTGCAGTGGATGTGCTCTGCGCGCCGCTGCAACCGGAGACGAAACAGCAAATCAATGCTAAAAGAAAACCTGGCCTGCGCATATTGATCTCCAAAAATGGGGACAGGTCCATTTCCTTCTGAAAATTGGACCTGTCCCCGTTTTCTAAAAGACAGCTTTTCTAGCGGGTTCGTTGGATGGTGATCTTGGCGACCGGGTTCTGACCAGTCGTGGTCAGCCGGCATGAGGTCGGCGATTCCATGAATCCCGGAGTGGATGTAGACGTAACCTTCGGCCGCGGACGTATCGCGGACCCCACCGTTCATGCAAGGCGGACCGGGGATGGTCGCGCAGGTCTCGTTGTTCGTCTCACTGCCGGCATCGTAGGCCGACGTCATATGCACGTTGTAGCCATGACTCGGCGCACGAACACCGTTCAACGCCGTGAAAGCATCGTTGGTGGTGACCAGCATGCTGCCCAAAGAGACGTACTTGTGACGCCCACCGGCGCGGACCGTCACAGAAACCGACTCGCCGGGGGGAACCGGTCCCGATGAGATCTCGACGTCCTTAACTTCCTTGGACCCTTCCCAAAGCATCTTGAGCGGATCAAGCATGGCGTCTTCTGCAAGGTAGGCGAGCTCGGAGCTTGCCGGCGAGCCGAGCCGGAACAAAGGCTCGAGCCGGCTGCTGTGTGTCGCGACGATGAAAGGAGAAAGGATTTGCCCTTTCGTGAGGTTGGTGACGGTAACGACGAGTTTCGAGCCGCCGTTCGCCTCCGCATCCTCCGTTTGTGCTGCGACGGTGGTCAGGAGCAGCGCGACTCCCAATAAAGCCAATAAAGTGAATCGTTTCATGATAGACCTCCTTACGGCCAAGCATCGGCCACCGAGATCACGAGGTCGTCACGAAAGGTTCACATTTTTATAAACTGAATCGGATCGTCGTTCCTTCGTTCAAACGACTCTCCGCCTCGATGGTGTCGCCGTGAAGCTCGACGATGCGTTTCGCGATCGCCAGTCCGAGACCGGCGCCGCCGGAATCGCTCGAGCCAGAGGTGCCGCCACGATAGAAGCGGTCGAAAATATGTTCGAGATCCTCCGGGGAAACGCCGCACCCCGTGTCCCGAACTTCGACACGGACCTTTTCGCCGTCGGCAAGAAGTTTCACCGTAACCGAGCCTTGGGCCGGAGTGTGTCGCAAAGCGTTCTCGACCAGATTCTCGAGAACCCGAGCGACGAGGCGAAGGTCGGCACGAACAAAGGGAAGCTCTGGGTCGAAATCAGCGCTGAGCAAGATTCCTTTTTCTTTAGCGGCAAGCTGGAAATCCTGCACAACGTCCTGAACCAACTCGGCAAGCGAAAACGACTCCATCTGAAGCTCGATCTCACGTGATTCCAATTTTGAAAGCTCGAAGAGCTCCGAGATGAGGTTTCCCAATCGCTCGCTGTGACGGGCCGCGATCTCGAGGTAACGCCTCCGCTCTTCGGGACTGAGCGAATCTTCTTTCAAAAGCATGGTTTCGAGATATCCATGGAGCGTTGCGAGGGGAGTCCTGAAGATCGTGCGAAACATTGGCGACCAGAGTCCGCCGAAGCTCGTCCTTTTCCTCGAGCTCCCGCATTTGGTCACCGATACGCTTCGACATCTGCTCGAAAGACAGGCCGAGTTGGTCGATCTCGTCGCCGTTTTCGCGCGGAGCCCACGTCGCGCGATCCGGGAGCTCCGTGTAGCGGCTGCGCCGGAACCGATCCATCGCCACTGCAAGAAATCGAAGGCGGCGCGTGAGTAGGTTGAAAAGCACCAGGCCGCCGAGAAGCGTCACCAGAAGTCCTCCCGAAGCCAAGCCCGTGCTGAGCCTCAGGATAAAACTCCCTTGCAGCATCTCCGCCGCCGAATCGTATTCCTCTCCGCCCAGAACGATGTAGAGATAGCCCTCGATCCCCGCCGCCCCGTCAATCGATAGCGCCCTGGTCTCGCGAATCGTAGACCTCTTGTTCCAAAGGAATGGGAGCAACCGAAAAGACCTTTTGCCGGCTCCAGTCCCTCGGATCGTCCCCCAAAATGGGCAGGTTCTGCCGACCCGACAAAAACCGCTCGATCGGCTCGAGCGAGATCGCCTCCCGCTTCACCGTTCCCGGCGGCGCCGAATAAGCACGAACCTTCCTTCGGGCGAAAGAAGATACACCTCGATGCTCGGGTTGACGACCATGAGCCAATGGAAGATGTTCTCGAGAGCTTCCTCGTCGATCTCCCCGCCCTGAACGAGGATTCGTTCCGCTACGAGTTTTTCCGCCAATTGCTCGTGCAGCTTCTGGGTAACCTCTTGGATGTTCCGCTTCGTCGTAAAAAGCGTCAAATACATGTAGGCCGCGCCGATGAGAACGAGAAGCAAAAGCAGAACCGCCGCCAACTTGCCGTAGAGTGTTTTCAACACCAGATTACTCCCTGCGCCGATCTTCGGGCTCCGAGAATTTGTAGCCCACGCCCCAAACGGTGAGAACGAATCGCGGGCGGGCCGGGTCCTTCTCGATTTTTCCACGCAGACGATTGATGTGAGAGTTCACCGTGTGCTGGTAGGATTCATGCCCGTATCCCCATACCATATCGAGCAGTTGAGCCCGTGTGTAAACTCGGCCGGGATTTTGAGCGAACTGCACCAGCAAATCGAACTCCTTGGCCGTCAGATCGACTGGGTTTCATCCAACCTGAACTTTTCGCTTTTCCAAATCGATAATGAGCTCGTCGGCTTGAATCTGGGTGCGCTCGGACCGGGAGGCCGGCGGCGGCGCTCCCATGGCATCCACCCGCCGGAAAATTGCCTTCACCCTCGCCAGAGCTCGCGGAGACTGAAAGGTTTCGTGAGGTAATCGTCCGCTCCCATCTCGAGGCCGACGACCCGGTCGAGCTCCGAGGACTTCGCCGTCAACATCAAGACCGGCGTGTAGTTGGGCTCCGCCCTCAAACGTCCGGCAAATCTCGAGCCCTTCCAGGCCGGGAAGCATGAGATCGAGAATGATGAGTGCGTAGGATTGCTTCGAGCGCTTCCTCAAGTCCCGTTTCCCCGTCGTGCGCCAGGCGGACCTCGCATCCGAGATCGTTTAAATGGAGCTCGATGAGACTCGCGATCTCCCGGTCGTCTTCGACGACGAGTACGTTCTTAGACATGGTTTCAGTCGCGAACGGCGAATCGGCCCCTCCTCTATTAATAACTACACTTCAATTATCACGAAAGAATCACGATCCTTCATGCCGGATGAAAATCCCCTGCTGTTTTCTAGTTCAAAGCCCCCAATAAGTTGATGTAATCGTCCGTCCAGACTACGGATTCGTCCTCTTCGGAAGCACTCCCGGCCGACTCGGAGAAAGGTTCGCTCGCCAGAATCGTCGTCGTTGGCCGTGACGATCACCCACCGGGCAGAGTAGACCTCGTTGTCTTTTTGTTCGTCGTTCTCAATTAGAACCGCGGTCCAGCCGATCTCCCGGGCCTGGCCACGGATGAGGGGCTCGAGATCGACGTGCCGGTTGGAGATATGAACCGCCAGGACGCCGTCCGATTGAAGATGCTCGCGGTAAACGGCGAAGGCTTCCTTGGTCAGCAAGTGCACTGGAATAGCGTCGCTCGTGAAAGCATCGAGGGCGATCAAATCGAATCGGTGAGGACCGTTTTCCGCCAGCTCCCTTTCCAGGGATACGCGTGCGTCGCCGAGAACGACCTGAGCTTCAGCCGGGAGTGTTCTCTAGATAAGTGAAGTACTCGCGAGCCATATCTACGACGTCACCGTCAATCTCATAGAAAGCGGATGGTGTCGTTTTCTTTTGCGTAAACGGCCAGCGTCCCCGCCCCCAAACCAACGACTCCCATGTCGAGACCGGTATTCACGTCGCGGATGACTCTCGAGGGCAAGAGCCACCCCTGAGCGAAAACCGTAGTAGTGTGTCGGCAAGCGCCCAAGAGCTTTGTTCAAGAACTGCGATCCGTGAACGGTATCCCCGTGCCAAAGATGTCTCAGCCCATGAAGTGTTCCTTCGTCGCTTTCGACCACCCGCAAGAACACCGAAGAAGTTACGTGCCGTCGCCAGCGTACCCGGCGCTTCGTAATTGACGGAACGAAGCCAAATGATGACACCGAGGGTGGCTCCTACGGTCCATGCCAGGCGCAGAAAATGGGTAGTCCACCGACGCGGGCCCCCTTGGGAGCCGCCCCACAAGGGAAGCGCCGCAATAAAATAGCAGGCGAGCAAAGCCAGATAGAACTCCCAGTAGTCGTTGAACCACAAGGGCGTGAGCAAACCCACAAAGACTCCGCCTGCCGCTCCTCCACCGGCCGTCATCAGATAGAACACGGTCAATCGGTCGGGGGACGGTTTGGCACGAGCCAACTCGCCGTGGCAGACCATGCAACAGGAAAACAAGGCGAACGAGTAGATCAAAATCTGAAGGCGAATGTCCATGTCGGTCGTTCTCGGCAGAAGAAACGTAGCCAGGGCACTGCTCGCGAGCATCGCCGGAATCCAGATTCCCCGGCGGTAACCACGTTCATTTTGGAAGCAGAGGACGAAGGTGAGGAGATAGAGACTCAGAGGCAGTACCCAGAGGAACGGCACCACCGGCACGTTTCGACACATCTGGTTCGTCGTAGCCAGCAAAACGACGGAGCCCGTGGCGGCAAGGGCGAACCAGAGAAGCTTGTCCGACAGCCGCACCGTCCGGACTTCCTCTTCGTTGTGAAGCGCCGATCTCTTTGTCGCTTTGCTCCGCCAAAGGTTCGCGCAGGAGCCGAAACGCACACCGCCCGGCAACGACGACATAGAGTCCGTAGGCGACAGACCATACCCACGCTTGATTCCGAAGGCCCATCAAGGGCTCCATCACGAACGGATAGAGCAGAAGTCCCAAAAGAGAGCCCAGGTTCGACAGCGCGTAGAGACGATAGGGAGATTGGCGGGGATGGCGTATGTGAGCCCATTTCTGAAGCAGGGTACTCGACGATGAGAGCAACAGATAGGGCAATCCGACGCTCACGAACAGCAACCAAAAAATCGCACCCACTGGAAACGGCCAAGTCGATGGTCGGAGAAAATCGTGGATGGAGAGGGGTAAATAAATTAACGAAACAACGAGCAGCAAGAGATGAACTTTCGCCTGATTCCGCGGGCGCAGGCGATCACCGACCCAGTGAGCGTAGAGATACCCACCCAATAGAAAAACCTGGAAGAAGAGCATGCAAGCGGTCCAAACCGCTGGACTACCGCCGTACCAAGGTAGGATCGCGCGAGCAAGCATCGGCTGGACGAGGAACAGGAGAAGCGCGCCGAGAAATACTGCGCCCGCATTAGCTGCCATGAATAGTCTCGGCCTATTCTATGTCGCCGGCGACGGAAGTCCAGATTAATCAGAAAATCACAACCAGTAGATCAACAAGCCTACGACCATGCCTATAGCGAGCTCTCTCACAGGCACCCTTCCCTTATTCAACGCACAGAGAGAAAAACGCAACACCAGATAGAAGAGGGCTGGGTAGCCGAGGATTTTTTGTTCTAAGGGAGACAACGCCGACAGGCCGGCGACAAACCAAACGACGGCAAAGGCGACGAAAACCACTATGGGGATGAACACCGAGATCGCGACCCACCAAGTCAGGGTCGGAGAAGAAGCAAGGCCGAAAGATGAGGTCGGTGGAGCGTAAGGATTCCAATCCTCCCCGGAATCAGAATGAGACCTACTCATGCTTCACCGCGTCTTTTCTACTAAAGGGACTCTTGCCTGGATTTCCACGCCTTCGTCCGCCAGGCGAACCGAACGCCACGCGAATCCAAGACCGATCCCCAATGCCAAAGCCAGCGAGGCCCACATGAGAGGCGTCGCGAAACGTAATAATACTTCGTCGGTATGATGTCTCATAAAATCCCCCTACAAGTCACTGTTTTGTCTCGAGTTACAAAATACGTAGGACCTGTGACAAGCACGGTCACTCGAGGGAAGCGAAAGCGATTTTGGTGAGATTAGTGTGGTAGGGGCATCTCGAGGAGCGGAAGGGCGAGCTGACCGGGATTGATGTCCCAACGCTCCAATTGCTCAACGAGAGCCTGGGCTTCGTCCCGGATCTCACGGCGAAGCGACTCCGGCTCGAGCACCTCGGCTTCAGCGCCGAAGCTCAAGACCCAGCGCCGGAGCTCCAGCGTGTCGGCCACAGTCATCGTGAACAACAGTGAGCCGTTCGGGCGCTCCTCGACGCTCTGGCTGGCATGCCAGCGGCGTTCGCGGATAAAAGGGGCAATGGAGGACGAGAACTCGACCGTTACATCGATGGCCGGGCCTCGGAAAATTCCCAGCGCGCTTTGCATGTAGACTTCATAGTCGAAGTCCTCCCGGACCTCGAAGTGGGCGTCGGTCTCCTCGACTTCTAAGAATCGTTCCAGGGCGAAAATCCTTATGTCTTCGCGCAAATGATCGTGGGCAATCACATAGAGCCCGCCTTCGAAATAGCAGAGCTGATAAGGATCGATTTTGCGGCGGGTCACCTGCTTGCGGGCGAAGGTCTCGTAGACGACATCGAGGGTGACTCTTTCCATCCGGGCACGGGTGAAGGTCTCGATGAGTTTTTGATGAAGGCTGTAATCCTTGAAATGCCCCGGCCGCGCCGAGATGACTCCCTCGAGTGATTCGAGGAAAGCGATACTTTCTTTAGGAAGCAGAGCTGCGATCTTATCGAAAGTAGTCTCGATCGATTGGTGAATGGGACTTCCGCTGAGAGGCTTCAAAAGAGCGCGCGCAAAGTATAGCGACATGAGCTCGGCCAAAGTAAAAGGAGGAGGGATCCGATTTTTAAATCCCTCGACGAACTTCCAGCGTTTTTCCTTGCCGTCTCGGTCATCGTAGATCGGGATGCCCGCCTTCTGGAGCCCCTGAAGGTCCCGCATCACCGTGCGACGACTGCAGCCGAGCTCTTCCTGAAGCTCGCTGAGCGTCCGTCCGCGCGGCGAGTCCAGAAGCTGCATGAGTCGCCAGCTCCGGCTGATGGCGTCACCACGTTCCACGAATTTGCCTCTTAACTTTCTTCAGGCGAGTCTCTCGATTGTCCTTCTCGGTATCGACTCATGGTAACACAGCCTCGAGTACACAGCACGTTCCCTTCTTCAATTCTCCTGTGACCGTGCTTGTCCTGGTTGGCACCTATCCTGGAACCTGAAAACGAAGCAACCCCAACAGCGAAAAATAGAAGGAGCGAATCCGAATGAGCTACAAATGGATGACCGGTCTCATCATCGTCTCGCACCTCATCGTTGTGGGACCTGCGGAAGCAGAAAAAAAGCATCCTTTAAAATGCACGCCTTCGACCGAGTTTCACGCCCTCGAAGTCATTAATCTCGGCTCCAGAGCCAACAGATTCAGAGTCAACAACGGCACTCCCGTCACCTGGATCTCTAGGAGCTCTTCATGGGACGCTAGAAAATACAAGCAGCGGATCCAGGAATACCAAGAAGCCCTCTGGACTGAAGATGTTATCTCATGGATGTTCGGATACTTCGACCCGGACGAGCTTATCCTAGTCTCGACACCCGACAAAAAAGGTGAGCTATTTATCGTGGTCATAGGCACCACGGGCGAAGAAAAGAAATTCAAGATCAAGACCAAACACTTCGAGCGGCTACCCTGGACACGCACAACGCAGAGCGAAAGGGGAGCACGCTGATGAGCCGGGATATGGAGCGCTACGAATGGGAAAAAATTGTCGTTCGACGTTTGGGCCCCTGCCAACCTGAGGATCGCGAGCACTGGGAGCACACGTTTGACGGCCCTTTCGAAACGACCCACTCAACGACGAAAAGGATCAAATTCTTCTACCGTTGCTGTCGCTGTGGCCAGCGTCTCACCGACCGGTTGGTCGAGGTACTCGGCTTGGATTTTGCTTCGGTCGTGCTCCCCTGCCGCACCGCCGGCTATGAGCCGTTCATGAAGAGGAAGTGGAAGAATTAGCAGCTTTGTTGGTTCTAACGATACGTTTAGAGCCGCCAAGTTTCGCGACACAAGGCTGAGAGCCGCGCCGTTGACGGCTAACGAGCCTTCGAATAGAATGAAAACCGAGCGCAAGTTTTTCAACATTTTCCCAGTGACGTCGAAACACAATGTCCATCGTTAGGCGCACACGAGCGACAACAAAAGTTCTTGCCAAAGCGCTCGAACTGGACCCACAAACCTTCGAGACGGTTGAATATGCCTCTTTCTTGGTCGATGTCGGGATGATCTCCATCCCCGCCTACATCCTTTACAAGCCTGTTTGTCTCACCGAGAGGGAGATGCAGAAGATTCGGACGCACCCCGAAGTGGGTGCCGACATCCTCTCGAACATCAAGTTCCAGGGGCCGGTCATCGACATCGTGATTCATCACCACGAGAACTGGGACGGAAGCGGATACCCGGATGGACTGAAGGGCAAGGCAATTCCCTATGGAGCGAGAATTATCGCGGTCGCCAATTGTTACGCATCTCTAAGGACTCGCCGAGCGTACCGCGAAGCTTGGGATCGAAACGGGGCGGTCGCCCTTATGATGCACGAGTCTCATCGGTTCGACCCGGACGTTTTTTCCAAATTTTTAGAAGTGGTTCCTCAGATCGATGAGGCGCTGGAAAAAGAGGAAACAACGGAAGAACTGGAATCTTCGTTTCGGCAGTAGATGAACGAAATCAACTCAATCATGTCGAGCGTGAAACACCAAGGTTGGCTACTCGAGCTCAAGAATCGTCTGAGTCAGCTCATGCATAAAGTATCTCGAGCTCTCCGATAGTTTGAGCGATATCGACCGACCGAGCACATCGGGCCACACAATCGCTGCATGACCTACAAGCCTCGAGACCTTTCCCAAAAGCGATCTCGTCGTAGGCGGTGCGCGCCTGGTGAAAGTTCGAATACTGAGCGGCGTACATATGGGTTCTCATCAACGCCGGGATGTCGGCGTCGTTCGGGCAGGTCTCCCCAAGGTAGTACAATGCGGAATCATGAGCTCGAAACAACAGTGGCTAGGCGAAGCCATCCTTCAAGCGGAGAAATCCTGGAGTGAAGGCGGCATTCCCATCGGATCGGTGCTGGTCGATGGCGAAGGACGAATCGTCTCCCGCGGGCACAACGAACGCGTCCAAAGCGGCGACCCTACCGCCCATGCCGAGGTCGTGTGCATTCGCAACGCCGGACGGCGGCGTGACTGGAACGAGCTCACCCTCGTCTCGACGCTGAGCCCTTGCTCCATGTGCTCGGGAACGGCAGCGCTCTTCAAAATCCCTCGGGTCATCGTGGGCGAGAATAAAACGTTCCAGGGAGAGGAAGACTGGATGCGGTCGCACGGCATCGAAGTCGTGGTGCTCAACGATCCCCGATGTGTTGCTTTAATGGAACGCCTGCAGTCCGAGAAGCCGGATCTTTGGGCGGAAGACATCGGCAATTGACCTTACTTTTCATTTGCACTTGATCGCTGTGCTAATCTTGCCTTAGACGAGTCAGACCCATGCAAGGCAAACAGGCCGAAACTATCGCCGACCATGAACCGATCTTGAAGAACGTTTTCGTTCGCTTGGCGGCGGTCTTCGGGATTTGGTTGTTGGTCGCAGCCTTCTTCGCGGTGGTGGGTTCCCTGGGCGGCGAGGAAACGGGCAAACGACCGACACAGGCCATGTACGTTTTCCAGATGACGGTCTACTGGCTCGTTTGGGCCATTTTCTCTCTCGCCGTTTTGCGTTTCTCCCGTCACTTTCACTTGGACCGCGGACAGATTTGGCGCTCACTGTTCGCCCATCTCGGCTTTGTTGCTGTAATCGCCCCCCTCCAACTGGCGACCTACAACGGCTTGAAACGCGCTCTCGCCCCGGCCTTCGGATTAACACCGCCCGCATGGCCCGAGGGACGGGCTTTTTTCGCCGAAAGCACCGTCAATCTATTCGTTTACTTCATGATCGTGGCCATTTACAACGCCTTCGCCTACTACCACATGTACCATCGAGAGAAGTCGGCGACCTCCGACCTCGAGGTGCGTTTGGCCGAAGCGGAGCTTTCGGCCTTGAAGATGCAGCTCCAACCCCATTTTCTTTTCAACACCCTCAACGCGATCTCCGTGCTGATGACCGAAGACATCGAAAAGGCGAACCAAATGCTCGTACGCTTGAGCGAGTTGCTTCGCCTGACCCTCGAAAGCTCCGGTCGCCAACAAGTGTCGTTAAAACAAGAGCTTGATTTCCTCGAACGTTACCTGGGGATCGAACGCATCCGCTTTTCCGACCGACTCTCCGTTCACATCGACGTGGAGCCGGAGACCCTCGATGCCCGCGTACCCAACCTGATACTCCAACCCTTGGTCGAAAACGCGATCCGCCACGGAATCGCGCCGCGCGCCGAAGGTGGCCGGCTCGACGTCCGGGCGCGTCGAAAAAATGGAAAGCTCGTGCTCACCGTTCACGATGACGGTCCCGGCCCGACGCCGGGACAGGACGGCCCCGGCATGGAGCAAGGACACGCTGCTGAGCCGCGCAACGGGATCGGCCTCGCCAACTGCCGCGCCCGACTGGCACAGCTCTACGGAGACGATCAAGGTTTCGAGTACGGCCCACCGCCGGACGGAGGGTTCTCCGTCGTTCTCACGATGCCTTTTCTCACCCAATCATGACCACGGAAGAAAGACTCCGCGTGCTCGTCGTCAACGATGAGCCGTTAGCCCGCCGAGGGATCATCAACCAACTCCGCAAGCAACAAACACCGGTCGTAGTTGTGGGCGAGTGCACCAACGGCCGGGAGGCGGTGGAAAAAATACTCAAGCTTTCTCCCGATCTGGTCTTCCTCGATATTCGGATGCCCGAGCTCGATGGTTTCGAGGTGGTCAAAGCGATTGGACTCGAGCAGATGCCGGCGGTTGTCTTTGTCACCGCCTATGATCGCTACGCTCTAAAGGCCTTCGAAGTCCACGCCATGGATTACATCCTAAAACCTCTCGACGCCGATCGCTTTCGTGAGGCCTTCGTTCGGGTGGTGGAAGGGATTGGGCGCACGCGACGGGAAGATTTCAACAAACGCTTGGATGCAGTGTTGCACCACCTCGAGGGCGACGGAATAACTTCAAGCGAAAAGCCTTGGCGTGACCGGTTTCTGGTCAAAGAAGCGGGTCGCGTCTTTTTCGTCCGTGTGGACGAAGTTTCGTGGATCGACACCGCCGGTAACTACATTCGACTGCACGTCGGCGGCCGCACTTTGATGCTTCGCGGCACCATGGAAGCGACGGCAGGGGAGCTCGATCCAAAGAAGTTCATTCGAATTCGACGTTCGGCTCTCGTGAACGTTGACGAGATCAAGGAATTCCACACCTTGTCCAAGGGTACTTACAACGTCGTCCTTCACGACGGCACTGAGCTGGCGTCGTCTCGGAACTATAGGAACCATCTAGAAAGTTTTTTTAACCGCTCTTCATAGGTGATCGCCAGGCGCAGCCTGGCCTACATTGTCTCGCCCCACCATCCCACAAACTGGCCCGGTCGTCACCGGGATGGGACCATCGGTCACATAATCATTGTCCTGCCGTAAGTCGCTGCCTACATTTGACAGAGAGAAAGGGGAGTTCCATGACGGCCTTCTTGCAGGACTTACGCTTCGCAGTTCGTGATCTGAAAAAAGGATTTCTCGTTACGGGGTTGGCGATCGTTTCACTGGCACTCGCCATCGGCGGCAACGTGACCGTCTTCGGCCTGACGAACGCATTGCTTTTCCGCCCTCTTCCTTACCCGGAACCGCATCGCATCGTCCTCATCGGAGAAAGCGAAGAGAGCTCCGATCGGCCTACGCTGGCCGTTTCACCTGCAAACCTTCTCGACATGAAAGAGCGTAACCGCTCGGTCACCGATCTCGCAGGCTATAGCTCGACTCCCATGACCTTGGGATCCGGCGACCGACCCGAGCCGTTGATTACGGCCCGTGTCTCTCCCGGCTTTTTCGAGGTCCTCGAGACCACTCCCCTTCTAGGCAGGACGTTTCTGAGAGAAGAAGGGGCGGAAAGCGGTCACCGTGTCGTTTTGCTGAGCTACCCTTTCTGGAAGGAACGCTTTGCTCCCGAAGAAGACCCTATCGGTGACTCCGTCACTCTGAATCACGAACACTACACCATCGTAGGGATTCTTCCTGAGGGCTTCGAGTTCTTCAATCCTCAGGTCAAGCTCTGGTTACCACTCCCCCTCGAACGCAGCGAGTTACCTAGAGAGGAGCGCAACACCGCTGCGGTGGGCCGACTACGTCCAGGTGTAACGATGGACAAAGCCAAGGCGAATTTTGCGAGCGTCTACAACCAACTCGTCGAGGAGTATCCGGGAGCGAACCGAGGCTTCAAAGCAGATGTCGTCAACTTACGATACGACATACCGAACGCGCGCGGACGAACCATGATGGGCCTTCTCCAGGGCTCGGTCTTTTTCGTGCTTCTCATCGCCTGCGTCAATATCGCCAACCTGCTCTTGGCCCGAACTCAAGGACGCCGTCGAGAGATCGCTCTCAGGAGCACCTTGGGGGCGGGACGCATGCGTATCGTCCAACAGTTATTGACGGAAAGCGTCCTCCTTGCCGTGATGGGGGGCGTCGCCGGCCTTGGACTCGGAATGATTGGGCTTCGCCTCGTAGCCAATTGGTTCGCCGACGCCCTTCCCAGTTATTGGATTCCGGTGTTGGACGCACGGGTACTTGTCGTGACCCTCGGTTTGACTGCACTCGCCGGTCTTCTCTTTGGTTTATCTCCCGCCTGGATGAGCACCAAGCTCAACCTCGCCGATATCGTCAAGGAAGGCGGGCGGGGAACGGCCGGCTCGAAACGGCGAATCGTAACCCGCGCGCTCGTGGTCGCCGAGATTGCTCTGTCCATCATCCTTCTCGGAGGCGGCAGTATTTTGGTGCAGAGCTTTCTCACTTTACGGCATTCCGACCCCGGCTTCGACATGGGCAACCTGCTAACCATACCGGTCACATTACCGAACGACGACAATGTCGACGCGGTGGCTCTCACCGAGCGCATTCTGGAAGCGACGAACAGCTATCCCGGCGTGACGCGGGCGACGGCGACCAGCACCCTACCTCAAACCGTCTTTACGACCACGACGTCCTATTCCTTGGATGAAAAACCTTTGGCGCCGGACGAGGCGGGCCCGCGAACGATCCTTCTAGTCACGAGTCCGGAGTACAGAGAATCTCTAGGGGTCTCGATCCTTCAAGGCCGATACCTCGAGCCACGCGACCGAGGGGATTCGCCGCCGGTGGCTGTAATCAGCCGTTCGGTCGCCGAAAGACATTGGCCTGGAGACGACCCGATCGGCAGAAGGATCACGATACGAGAAACGTCACGTGAAATCGTCGGCGTAGTCGGCGACATCCGCCAATCGCTCATCAACCGAGGCGAAAGCTCACAAGAATCGGTCTACGTTCCATTCGCTCAACAGCCCGTTCCGAGATCGTTTCTACTCGTCCGTTGCGGGACCGACCCGCACGCTCTGGTCGGTCCCCTTCGCAAAGAACTGGGAGCACTCCATCCGCGCCTTTCGATCGGGCAGATGCAAACGCTCGAAGAGATCATTGATTCCTTTTTCGTTGGATTGAATTTCTTCAACATCATCTTGGGTGGATTCGGATTTTTGGCACTTCTTCTTGCCGCTCTCGGGACCTACGGCGTTTTAGCTTACAACGTCACCCAGCGGTCGCAGGAGATCGGGGTACGCATGGCAATGGGCGCCAGTCCCTCTCGAGTACGACGTATGGTGACTCGGCAAGGAGCCGTTCTGGGCGCGATAGGACTAGCGTTGGGCGCGCCGGGTATTCTGGCCATCAGCGGCATCTTGAGCAGCGTGCTCGTTGACGCCCCGTCGCTCGAGCCGATCACGATTGCTGTCGTCTTTGCAGTGCTTTTTTCTGCAACGCTCGCGGCAAGCTGGGTACCGGCAAGACGTGCCGCTGCATTGGATCCGGCAGCCGTATTACGAGAGGAGTAACACCATGAACTTCTTGAAATGCTTTCTTCTATTCATTGGCCTATCCGTCCCGGTCGCCGATGCCACGGCATTGGAGCAACATTCGCGCTTCGGCGAGCTCAACGGCCGATCGCGCGTTGTCTTTGGCGTCGGATTCCGCGGTCAAACCGGCACGACGTCGGATGCAACGCTCGGGGGGAGCGAGCACCTCGCCTTGGGATTCAGCTACTCCCGTTGGCTTCGAGAAAACCTGGCGGTGAGCGCTACGATGTCAATCCTTTCCCCCGAGGTGGGAGCTCGAATCGGTCCGGTCGCCGTCACCACCAATGGAGTCGTTGCCGCTCTCGTCGGAGCCCGTTTGTATTTGCCGGACCTGGGCTCTTCGTCGACCGTCAAGCCGTACGTGACGGGGAGCGTGGGTCCTTATATCGGCTCCGGTAAGGAAGTGGGCACTTACTCCACGAAGTCGGTCACCGTGGTTTCGCCGGGCGCTCATGCCGGGGCGGGTCTGGACATACAACTCCATCGCTCGTTCATGCTGGGTATCCGCGGCGGATACCATTTCATGTCGGATTTCTCGCGACCTCTGGCTGGCCGAGACAACTACAGCGGATTCGAGCTGGGCGTCGAAGTCAGTTGGCTTTTCGGCGAGCCGGGGCGCTAACCGAACCCACAACCTTCCCCCGAAATAAGGTACACTTCCGGCAATCGACTCGGAGGATGGAAATGTTTCGATTGCCGGCTCTTCTTCTCGCCGCCGCCTTGACGCCGGCCCTTTCTGAGACCTCCTCATTCAAACTCGATGAAGCAACGATTGCGAGCATCCACGCCGCCATGCGCGCCGGTACGTTGACCGCGGCCGATCTCGTCAACATGTATCTGCAACGCATCGATGCCTACGACAAAAACGGGCCGGCTCTCAATACCGTCATCTTGGTCAATCCGGAGGTGAAGCGTCTCGCCGCTGAGCTCGACGCGAAGTTCGCGGTATCGGGATTCACGGGTCCGCTTCACGGCATTCCCGTCCTACTAAAAGATAATGTCGAGACCGCCGACATGCCTACCACGGCCGGCTCAAAAAGCCTGGAGGGATTCTTCGCGCCCGATGACGCTTTTCTCGTAAAGCAACTTCGACAAGCGGGTGGTTTGATCATCGCCAAGGTCAACCTTACCGAGCTCGCGGCTACCGGCATCACCCGAAGCTCGATCCTCGGTCAAACCCTCAATCCCTATGACTTGACCCGTACCCCGGGCGGGTCGAGCGGCGGCACCGGGGCGGGATTGGCGGCGAACTTCGGCGTGGTCGGAATCGGAACCGACACCGTGAACTCGATCCGATCACCTTCGTCGGCAAACAGTCTCGTTGGCATTCGTCCCACTCGCGGCCTCGTCAGCCGCGCCGGGGTGGTCCCCTACTCCCACACCCAAGACATGGCCGGGCCGCTGGCGCGTACGGTCGCCGATGCCGCGAAGGTTTTGGAGGTCATCGCGGGCTACGATCCAGACGACCCAACGACCGCCTGGAGCGTCGGCAAGACGCCGCGCTTTTCTTCCTTTCTCGACTCGGACGGTTTGAAGGGCGCCAGGCTCGGCGTCCTGGCATCTTTTTTTGGAACGGGACCCGAGCACGAAGAGGTCAACGCCGTCATGGAGACGGCGCTACAGGCGTTGCGGGACGCAGACGCTCATCTAGTCACACTCGAAGACAACATCGACGCGGACGAGCTCATCCGTGACGTTTCGGTCGGTCTTTTCGAGCTCGACCCCGACTTGAGCGCCTACCTCGCTGAACGCCAAGCTCCTGCGGACTCCTTGAGCGAAATCCTTGCCTCCGGAAAGTTCGAGCCGGTGTTGAAAAGCATCTATGAACGCGCCCTCACCCTCAACACCGATTCCACGGAGTACCGTAACCGTCTCCTAGAGCGAAACGCGTTGAGAGAGCGACTCGTTGCGCTCATGGCGGATCATCGTCTCGACGCCATCATTTATCCTCACCAAAAAAGACTCGTCGTGCCTATCGGCGAAGACCAGGTCGGCCGCAACGGCGTGCTCGCTTCCGTCACCGGCTTTCCCGCCATCACGGTCCCTGGAGGATTCTCCCCACCGACCGACTCGGCTCCGATCGGTGTGCCGGTAGGCATCGAGTTTCTCGGCCGGCCCTGGAGCGAAGGCCAACTCTTGCGAATCGCCTATGCTTTCGAACAGGCAACGCGCTACCGGCAGCCGCCCCAATCGACGCCTCCATTGCAATAGATCCATTTCAGATTTTTGGAGCAACTAAAAGTCGTTGTTTTCCGTCCAACTCTGTGAGGGGAGGTGTCCTCGTGACCTGGAACGACGTGACCCGAGACCTGCGCTATAGCTTCCGCACTCTACACAGAGAACCCGGCTTTTTTACCATTGCCGTGCTGATCCTCGGACTGGGGATCGGAGCCACCACCGCCATTTTCAGTGTCGTCAACACTTTACTGCTCCGCCCGCTGGCCTTTCAGGAGCCTGGGCGCCTCGTCTGGATCGCCAACACGGGCAAGGGCGGCGGTCTCTCCACGGCAACGTCGCGCACCTCGAACCTTCGCGACTATCGCCGTATGAACCGTTCCTTCGAAAGCCTCACCGGTTATAACGCTTTTTTCGACTACCGAGGTTTCGTCCTGACCGGTAATGGCGATCCAGAACGGTTGGTCGGCGTCGATGTGGCGCCGAATTTTTTGGATGTTTTGGGCATTCAACCCGAGATTGGGCGTAACTTCGTAGAAGAGGAGTCGGTGTGGAACGGCCGGAGGGCGGTCCTCCTCACCCACCATTTTTGGACGAGACGCTTTGGGGCAGATCCGGGAATCGTCGGAAGCTCGATCACGCTCAATGACGAGCCTACGGCGGTGATTGGTGTGCTGCCGTCCTCGTTCGATTTCGCATCGGTATTCTCTCCCGGCTCCCGCATTGATTTCCTAAGCCCTTTCCCAATCTGCGACGAGACCGATCGGTGGGGCAACACGCTGGTCATGGTCGGGCGCCTCAAACCGGAAGCTACGATTTCCGAAGCACAGGCCGAGCTCGATCTCATCAACCGGCAGTTGAAGGAAGCGGAGCCCGACCGCTGGGGACTCGGCGCCGCGGTGACCGGATTACAAGAAAAGGTCACCAACCGGTTTCGCCGGGCGCTGCTGGTGCTGGCCTGCGGCGTCGGTGTTGTACTCTTAATCGCCTGTACCAACATCTCGAACTTACTCCTGGCGCGCGCAGCTTCTCGCCGCAAGGAAATAGCCGTTCGTAGAGCGCTCGGGGCCGGCCGCTCCCAGTTGATTCGTCAGACTCTGACGGAAAGCCTGCTGCTCTCCGGTTGCGGTGCGGCAGTCGGCGTACTCATAGCCTTTGCCGTCACCCGGGCCGTGGCCGCGACGAGCGCAATCAACATCCCCTTGCTCCAGACCGTCACCGTAGACACAGCCGCGCTCGTCTTTACGGTGATCGTTTCGCTTTCGACGGGCCTGCTCTTTGGAGTCTTTCCGGCGCTTCAAATCTCGGCGGAGCACGGCACCGGTCCATTGAATGATTCGAGCCGCGGCTCGAGCGAGGGAAAAAGCCGTGCTCGGATGCGTGAAGTCCTCGTCGTTTCGGAAATCGCTCTGGCGTGCGTGCTCCTGGTAGGTGCGGGTTTACTGTTACGAAGTTTCCTGGTGTTGATGGAGGTGGACCTCGGCTTCCGGCCCGAGAGCGCCGTCGCATGGCGGATAGAAATCGGTGAACGCTATGAGGAGTTCGACGAGAAGAAGGCCTTCTATGAACGACTCATCCAACGTGTCGAATCGGTACCCGGAATCGAGTCCATTGGATTGACCGACACCCTACCTCTCGGCAGGAATCGCAGTTGGGGAGTTCGAGCCAAGGGCCAGGTATATGAGAAAGGAAAGGCACCGGTCGCCTTCCCGCGGATGGTGAACAGCAAATACCTCGAGACCATGCGGATTCCTTTACTCGCCGGCCGTCACATCACGCCGCACGACACCGATGACAAGCAGGACGTCATGATCATCAATGAGGCGATGGCCGATCGGCTGTGGCCCGGCAGTGATCCGATCGATCGGACCATCTTGCTTGCCGACAGGGAATGGAGGGTTGTGGGTCTCGTCGCCAACGTTCGGCACAGCTCACTCGAAGAGGAAGCGGGCCTCGAGATGTATATTCCAACCGCACAACTCAACAGTTGGAGAAACCTAGAGCTCGTGATCCGAACGAAGCAGTCGCCGGAGCTGATTGCGCCGGATATGAGGGCCGCGCTTCGCTCGGTCGATTCCGCTTTACCGGTAAGCCATTTTCAAACACTCGATCAGCTCGTCGATCGGGCCGTCTCTCCCCGCCGCTTCATCTTGTTCTTGATTGGCACCTTTGCACTGACCGCGCTTCTTCTCGCCTCACTCGGGATCTATGGAGTCGTCTCCTATTCAGTCAGTCAGCAGACTCACGAAATCGGGATCCGCATGGCGCTCGGGGCGTCGGCGGCTCGAGTAAAGCAACGTATCATCCTGAAGACCCTGTCCTTGACCGTGGCCGGAATCATGCTGGGAACCGTTGGAGCGTTTGCGCTTACGAGGTTGATGGCGTCATTGCTCTACGGCATCAGCCCAACGGACCCGCCGACCTTCGCAGCGATGGTGGTGGTGCTGACCTCGATCTCGGTCATTGCGGGGTACCTGCCGGCGTACCGAGCTTCTAGGCTCGAACCGGTTTCAGTTTTGCGGGAGGCTTAGCCCTAATCCGACAATAAACTCAGGGTAAATTGCAGGAAAAACGGGGACGGGTCCCTTTTTGGCAAAGACAACGGTCCACCCAAAACGGACCTGTCCCTGTTTTTCCAGTAATTTGAGTAGATTAGCCTCTTTGGTGTCCTGCTCGGAGAAGGGATTTCATCACTTCAACGCTTATTATCTTTGAGCCTTCTTCGAGCGAACCCAGAAGCTCCATGGAACCAACCAGCTTCCAGTCTTCCAAAAAGTTTTGCTGTGCCGCTAGTCGAGAAAGTGCTTTGGCGTGTTCGCGGCGGGGTGAAGATCGGCCCTGCTCCCACCGCCAAACGGTGTTCTTCGACACACCCAGGAGATCTCCCAACTCCGACTGCGAGCGTTTCCCGCGAAGGCGTTTAACGAGCGAGGGAATCCAATGAATTTCGGACCTGCTATCTGATTGTGTTGAGTCCATCTGTCGAAACCTCGAGAAGCTCGAACGACGCGTGAAACGCTCAGTTCGAGCCCAGCGCGCCTCGTCTCGCAATTGATTCTATACAGCCCAAGTGGTAAAAATCATCTCTGGTCTCGGTCCCAGAGACGAAAAAGCGCCAGCATTGCACCTTCGAAAGGAGAAGGCATGAGAAATCAACCTTTGGTCCTCATCGGAATCGCTCTGTGCCTGGCCATCGGAATGTCGGACGCCCTCATGGCCGCCGACACGGGCCGGCCGATAACCACCAACAAAGACAAGCTCCTCACCTTGGCGGTGCAAGGAAAGATTGCGCCCGCCGAGCCTTCTCGAGGCTATACGACAACTTGGGATGGAGCTCCAAAGATGATGATCGGCATCGGTGGGATCAATTACAACGTCAAGATCGGCGACTACGTCTTCGGGCATGCGAACGGAGACCGAGCAACCGTTGGGGTCGCCGCGGTGGGTGCCGGAGACGGCGCGTTCAACGACGCTTGGCTCAACTACACCTCCATCGGTAACGAAATAAAGGTCATCGGTGGAGAGGCCAAAGGTGATAAGGGCATCGTGGTTGGAAAGTTCCAAGGCTATGTCCTGGTTCACTTTGAGGCGAACACCCTGGACAAGCTCGCCATCGGCGACACGATTCAAGCCAAGGCGCGAGGAGTCGGTCTCGAGGTCAACGACTTCGATGAGGTATACGCCCATAGCGTAACGCCCGAGATCCTGGAGAAGATTGTCACCCAAACTGCGGACGGCAAGCTCGAAGTCGGCGTGGTCAAGGAGATCCCAGCCGAGATCGTCGGCCAGGGCCCAGGCCGCACGGCTTTGTCCAGCAACTATCACATCCAGACCTGCTATCCCCCGGACATCAAAGACAACGGTTTGAACGAGCTTCGGTACGGCGACCTCGTCCTCCTGAAAGACCATCAGACGGATTTCGGCAAGGGATACTTCCAAGGGGGCTCCACACTAGGCGTGGTCGTCTCGGGGCCAAGCGATATCTCCGGTTTGGGAATCGGTGTCACGGCCATCTTGTCCAACCGCCAGGGCAAGCTGGTTGGACGGATCGACCCGGCAGCCAATATCGGCAATCTGCTGGGAATGGACGTCACAACCTCGACACCTCCCACCGTCAACACCACGCTCGACTACAAGGTTCCCGACCCCGGCACGCGGCCCACTGTTTTCAAAACCAACAAGGATACGCTCATCACGACGGCAGTCGAAGGAGTGGTGCAACCCGCCCGCAGCAGCGGGTACCGCACGACTTGGACCGGAGCACCGAAGCTCTCCCTGGGATCGGCAACCATCAACTATACGGTTTCTCTCGGAGACCTGGCCTATGGATGGGCCAACGCCGATCACGTCGAGCCCGACGTCACCATACAGGGCCGCGACAGAGAACGCCCCAGTGATTGCGCTCTCGCCGTTCTCGCCTGTATCGGAAACTATGCGAAAGTAGTCTCCGGCGAGGCGAAAGGCGCGGAGGGGCTTTTCATTGGACGTCATGCCGGCTCGGACGATCTCGTCTGGTTCCCCAAAGATGTCCTCGAGGACCTCGCCTTGAACGACCGGATCATGGTGAAGGCTGAAGGAGTGGGCCTCAAGATCGAAGGCTTTGAAGACGTAAGGGTGAACAAGTCTTCTCCGAAGCTTCTCGAGAGCATGGGCATCACCATCGAGAACGGACAGCTCGTGGTGCCCATTGTCACGGCGGTTCCCGGGCACATCATGGGCTCGGGCATGGGAGGCTCGTTCTTGGAGCCGGTGGACTACGACATCCAAACGACCTGTCCGAAGACGGTCGAGGAATACAAATTGAAGGATCTCCGCCTCGGTGACATCGTGGCCATCGAAGACCACTACGATTTCTGGGGCCGGGGAAGATACAAAGGCGCCGTAACCGTCGGGGTCGTTATCCATGGATGGAGCGACTCGGCCGGGCACGGTCCGGGCGTCAACCCTCTGCTCAGCGCCAAGCCTGGGGTGATCAAGACCACACGCGACCCCCACGCCAACACGGCATACTATCTGGGAATCCGGGAAAAACCGGCTGCGGGTGCCGGCAACGAGTAGTTAAAAAGGGGACAGGTCTGACCTGTCCCCTTTTCTCATTAAACGCAGCGAGTTAGAAGCTTAAACCTACCTTTGTTTCGGTATTCACCGAAATATTTCCCTTCGAACAGCCATATAGATTCGAGAGCGGTTCCTTTACAGGAAGCACCAAATATGGTATCGAATCTGCGGCGACGCCCCTTTTCAGCAAGCCAAGCCGCAGGGGCGGTTCAAATGAGCTCATTGGCCTCGAGGCCGAGATTGAATCAGGATACCTTCGACCAACTGCTTTCATTCCTCGACCCGGACCGGGAGGAAGCCGGCCGGCGGTATGTCGAGATTCGCCACAAGCTCATTTACATCTTTACGTGCCGGGGGTGCTCCACGCCGGAAGATCTCGCCGATATCACCATGGACCGCGTGGCCGACAAGACCCCCGCCATCGCCGATTCCTACGTCGGCGACAAGAACCTGTACTTTTATGGAGTGGCTCGAAAAGTCTTCCTGGAATCGGTGCGCAAGAAGCCCAATCGCCCTCCTCCACCCGAGTCCGTGAACACCGAGGAAGACGAGCTGATGCTCGAGTGTCTCGAGGAGTGCATCAAAAAATTAACGGCTCGAAACCGCCGGCTCATCCTCGAGTATTACAAGGACGACAGAGGAGCGAAAATCGACCGCCGAAGAAAGCTCGCCGACCAACTGGGAATTGCTTTGAATGCATTGAGAATCCGAGCACACCGAATCAGGATGAACCTCCAGAGCTGCGTCGCCGATTGCTTGGATATGAATGGTGTCGCATGAAACGGATCCGGAGCTCGCCGCATATATAGATAAAGAACAGGTGGGGCCAAGGATAAGAGCAACATGACATCGGACAACGACAAGGACATTCCATTTAGGCAATACCTACTGGGCGAGCTACCCGAGAAGCGTCAGCAGCAGCTGGAGGAGCGGTTGATGACCGACGAAGTGGTCTACGAGGAGCTACAGATCCAAGAGGAGGAGCTCATTGATGACTTCGTCCAGGGCAATCTTCCCGATAGTGACCTGGAGAAATTCAACCGGCACTTTCTCTGTACCTCGGCGCGGCGGAAAAAAGTTCGCTATGCGCAAGCACTCGAAAAATACGTTCAGTCGGCTACGACGGAGACCGACGATCGAACATCGTTCTGGCAACGAGTCCCGGCCTATTTGGCATCGCCAGCTCTACGATTCGCAACGGCGGCCGCCCTTGTGCTTTTCGTTGTCGGTGGTCTATTCACCGTTATCGAGAATCACCGCTTGGAACAAGAGATCGACGAGCTTCAGTCGCAGCGCGTATCGCTCCAGGATCGAACGCAAGATCTTCAAGGTCAAGTAACAACTCTGAACGAAACAAACACGGATCTCACCGACTCGCTCCGTCGCGAAACAGACAGTCGTATTGCAAAGGAGCAAGAGCTCTCATCCCTTCAGCGGTCACGAATTGCCATACCCAGCCCCACGAGTACTGCCTATGTTCTTCAGCCCGGGCTCTTGCGGGACATCGGAGGACAAACCCAACGAATTCCCATCTCGGAAACGACAGACCTCGTCAGGCTTCAACTCGACATAGGAATGGACGATTACACGAGCTATCGCGCCACCCTCCACGATGCAGACGGTGAGGAATTGTTGGTTCAGAACAAGCTCACAACGGACACTCTCGAAGGCACGGTCGTGGTCCCCATCGACCTACCTTCCAGCCTGGTGCGACTTGGCGATTACCATATCCGACTGACCGGCCGGACCGAGGCCGGCGATTTCGAGGTGGTCGGACGCTACCATTTTCGCACCATACAACCGAAAAACGCCCACCTGTAATTTACTCAACGAAACGTTCCCCGGGCTTTTGCCATAAGGGAGTAGAGGGGAAAGTTATCGACGCTCAAAGGTTGGTGTGATCATGTCAGAGAACACTATGTTCCGCTTCGCCAACTATACGTTCGACCCACGCGAAGGCGTGCTTCGCAAGAAAGGGAACCGGGTCTCCATCCGATATCAACCGAGCAGATTGCTCGAACTGCTGATTCGGCGGCAAGGTGAAATCGTAGCGCGGGAGGCAATCAGGACAAGTCTCTGGGAGAAAGATATTTTCATCGCCTTCGATATAAGTATCAACTCGTGCGTGAGATCGCTCCGAAGCGCTCTCGGAGACGACGCCTCAAACCCGCGATTCATCGAAACGGTTCCGCGACGAGGCTACCGTTTCATCTGTGCCGTCAAAGAATGGACGCCCGTTCGCACAAGAGTGCTCGCTGCTATTTTGCCGAGAAGGATAATCGGCAGCGCACGATGGCGTGGGCTCAGAGAAGTCTGAAACACCGTTGGAGATTGTACTCATGAAAGAAACCAAACACTTGAAAATGGAGGTTCTCGAGCAATTTGTAAGACGCGATCTCGAAGGTTGCGTCTCGTGTCCCGTGGAATGTCATCTATCCTGCTGCCCGAAGTGCTTGAAGAAACTGGAAAGGTTGCTGCAAAACCGCGCTGGCCGGTACCGTCCAGGCAACGGGTTCGCTCCGCGCGAAACCACGCGTCGAGCGTCCGACGTAATCGGGCTCGAGGGTGCTCTGTGCTAAATTACCTCCATGAAATGGCGAAGATGGATAAAGTACTTGCTTCCGGAAGAGGAGCAACGCGATCCGGCATTTCGTCGGGAGCTGGACCAGCTCGCGGCCGTCGGCCTCCGGGTCATCGCCGGAGTTTGCGTGGGGTCTCCATTATTGATGTTTTTTCTATTGATATGGGTGGAGGAGGCGCGAAAGTATTTCAGTTTCGGCGTGGCTCTGGGTCTACTGACTTGGGGACTGCTGATTTTCGCACTCTCCTACTCGACCCGGCTTCGCTCCTACGCACGCTCGCTGGGAATCGTCACCGGATACCTCGTATTTGTGGTTCAGATTTGGGGAGGCCGAGACATCGGCAACGCCCTGGCACTGGTCCCTGCCGTCTTCTCGGGAATCATGTTGGTGGGAATCGCCTCACTTCCCCTCAAGCCGCTTCACGTTTTCGGTTTGGGTCTGGCCATGATGACGACCCATCCGTTTCTTGTGGATCCGTTCAACGGTGGGCGAACAGGCGAGCATGGTGACGATGCTGTTGATACAAACGACTTTGATTTGCACCGGCTTGACCGCCGTCGTCTATCATCAGCGCGTTTCGTCTTATCGGGCTCGGCGCGACGCCCAAGAGTCTTTCGACGAGCTTCGCCGGGCGCAGTCACGACTACTCATCTCGGAGAACGCCGCCTCCCAGGGTCGCTTTGCCGCCGCGGTGAGTCACGAGCTCAACTCTCCCATCGGTTCCCTTTCGAGCGCCCTCGATACTCTTTTTCTCGCCTATGAAAAACTGGAGCGCCAACCGGATCAATTGCCAAAGCTCAGGGAGGTGATTGCCGGTGCTACGATCTCGGCGAAGCAATCCTCCGCGCGTCTAAAAACGATCATCGAACGCATGAAGCATTTGACCAATCTCGACCGGGCCGAGGAGCAAGTGATCGACCTGAACGAGCTCTGGACGAGCACGGTCGCCCTACTTCAAGCCGAGCTCGAAGACAAAGCCGAAGTCGAGCTCAATCTGAGACCGCTTCCCCGTCTCAAGTGCCGTCCGCAACAGTTGAGCGCGGTATTTTCCAACCTTCTTCGCAACTCTGCGGAATCGATGGAACACAAGGGCACGATTCGAATCCAGAGTGACGAAAAGGCGGGCGAAGTGGTCCTGGAAATCAAAGATGATGGTCGAGGCATTCCGAGCGAACGACTGACGCGTCTGTTCGATCCCACGTTTCGAGTCGAAGGCAACCGTGTTTCGACCACCAACTGGGGACTTTTCATCTCGCGGAGTATCATCGCCGATCACGGAGGCCGAATCGAGATCGCGAGCGCCGAGGGCCAGGGAACCACGGCGAAGATCTCACTACCGGTTCGCGCCATACAAGCGCCGAGTGACGCGTTACTGGGATGAGCTCCGACTGGTGATATGCGCCACTGCCAACTCCAAAACCGTGTCTCTTCCGTTCAGGAGGTAATACTCCGGTTCCGGTTCGGCAAAGATATCCGGCGCGACCCCGACCCCATCGAACAGCCGGCCCGTCGGCTGGAACGACGCCATGGAAGACAGGGAAAGGGATCTGAATTTGTCAGACCCACGTATACCGCAGGATTCACTTGTAACCGTACAACATGATCGACTTGTCCAACCCACGGACGCATCGGCTCGAGTTGGAATGAAGCCTTTTAAATACCTCGTAATACAGGTCGAATCCTTCTGATAAAACCAAGGCTTCCGAATAACCTGACGCGGCAGAGCCGCAACCAAAAGGGTTATCGCGGCTTGCCGCGAGCTATCAGCTGTCAGCCGTCAGCTCGCGGAAAAATCGTTCACATTTTGCATTCAATTTCACCGATCAGGGACTAAAACGGATGAGGACCGCTTATTTATACACCATTTACTTGTATTGACACGACAAAATAAACTTGCGATAATACAACATAATATACTTGTAACGGCACATCCGGCCGTACCAGAAAGAAAAACGACCATGGCTGAACCTCACGAAAAACTCGCTGCATCGCTCGATCAACTCCGAGCTCTCCAGGAGGGAGGACGCCGCGTCTTTCAATCGAAGGAGCTCGGCCGTGTTCACCGCGAGCGTCTGTTGAAGCAAAGTTTTATCCGCGAGATCATGAAGGGCTGGTTGATCTCCTCAAGCCCTAACGCCGCACCCAGCGACAGCTCGCCGTGGTTCGCTTCCTTCTGGGAATTCTGCGTCCGTTACTGCAACCAGCGCTTTGGCGATGCCTGGTACCTTTCGCCGGAGCAGTCGCTCTTACTGCATGCCGAGAATCGAGCGATCCCAAAGCAGGTCATTGTCTATAGCCCAAAAGGCACGAACAACAACGTGAATCTATTGTTCGGGACATCGATCTTCGATCTTAAGCAGAAGAAAGCACTCTCAAAAGCCGACGTCGTTTTGCGCGATGACCTGCGCCTTTGCTCACCACCCGCCGCTCTTATAAAGGTCCCCGAGCCTTTCTATAACCGGTTTCCGGTGGAAGCGCAGGTCGTGCTCGCAGGAATCCGTGAGTCGTCCGACGTGCTGCGCTACCTTCTGGAGGGGGGTCATTCTGTCGTTTCCGGCCGTCTGGCGGGTGCGCTTCGCCGAGTTGGCCGAGACGAGATGGCTGACGAGATTGTCGCCGCCATGAGATCTGCCGGCTACGACGTCAGGGAATCCGATCCGTTCGAGCCCGATCGCAAGATCGATATCATCAGCCGCCCCCCTTTCTCCGATCGTAGGCCGTTTAGAGGCGATGTGGCGCTCGCATCGGAAGACGGTGCTGGACTCTTTCCCCGAGACTCCTGGACTTCCCGAAAAACGCGGAGAGTATTTACGATTCATCGACGACATCTATCAAAGCGACGCATACCACTCGCTCTCGATCGAGGGATATCGAGTGACGCCCGAGCTCATTGAACGGGTTCGTTCCGGTGACTGGGATCCTGAAAGACACGAAAGCGATCGAGATAATCGTGATGCCCTAGCCGCGAGGGGGTACTGGCAAGCGTTTCAGCAAGTCAAAGACTCCGTCTCCACGATCGTGTCCGGCGAAAATGCCGCTTCTATCGTGCGCTCCGCCCATCGAGAATGGTATCGAGAGCTTTTCCAACCTTCCGTCACGGCCGGTCTCATCAAGGCCGTTGCGCTCGCCGGATATTGCAAAGATGCCGTGTTTCTTCGCGCGTCACGGCATGTGCCGCCGCGCTGGGAAGCCGTGCGCGACGCCATGCCGGTGCTGTTCGATCTGTTGGAAAGGGAGCCGGAACCTAGCGTTCGCGCTGTGCTGGGTCACTGGCTGTTCGGCTATATTCATCCCTACATGGATGGAAATGGTCGCATGGCTAGATTTCTAATGAATGCGATGTTGGCGTCAGGCGGCTATCCCTGGACCGTTATTCGGGTTGAGGACAGGACGGTCTATATGGACGCACTCGAGTCCGCAAGTGTCGGCGGTAACGTGGAGCCTTTTGCTGAATTCATCGCTGAGCGCGTGAAATGGTCGATGGTTGAAATGAACAAGCGAAGCTAAGTCTCAAACCTTCGTCGCCGACTTCGTATCGCGGTCTTTGGACCATGCCCGGCTCCGGCCTCCATCGCCTGCGATTTTTCACCGAGGTCCCTCATCGCGTAAGCGGTCCGTCCATTCGCAGATCTCTCGAGCCATCACCAGCTTCTCTCGCCAACCCTCGGGAATTCCAGATTCACCGTAGAAGGCGCCCGCGATTTGCCCGCAGACCGCCCCAGTCGTGTCAGCATCGTCTCCGAGATTGACCGCCTCGAGGACGGCATCACGGAAATTGTCGGTTATCGAGAAACACCAGAGAGCCGCCTCCAGACACTCGACGACGTAGCCACTGCCCCGGATGGAGTCTTTGTCTTTTTCGCGATAGGCTCCCATCGCAAGGGCACCGATTCGCTGTACCAGAGGAGACGGATCATCACCAGCGAACAGAACCTGCTCCTTGCTCATTCCCGAAAGCGCTCGGACCAACATGGATCCAAAGAGCCGGCAGGCATCGACGCACTCTTCGGCTCCATGCGTCGTTCGTGAGCTCTCGGCCGAATACTTCACCGCCGCTTCGAGGTCGCGATGGAAGAACAGCGGCACCGGTGCAAGGCGCATGATGCAACCGTTGCCGGCACTCTGCGGATCCGTCGAACCGCTATACGGATTTCCCGTTCGTCGATATTCCCCAAGAGCTCGTGAAACGGTTCCACCGATATCGAAACACCGACCGTTACTGCTCAAATAGCCCGCCTCGGCCCACCGGCAATAGCGCTCCATTTGATCCCGGGCATCGAATCCACCGCGGTCGAGTAGACTCGTCGCCAAACACAAGGCCATCGAGGTATCGTCCGTCCACTCACCGGCCTCAAGATGGAACGGCCCGCCACCGACCATATCCGTCACTGTCGGAAATGTTCCGCGTGCAGAAAACTCGACCGTGGTTCCAAGAGCATCTCCTACGGCCAAACCGAGGAGACATCCGCGGAAGCGATCGTTCTCTTTCATTGTGACTCCATTCTGAGCGATCCCATGCTGGGATTCCAATAAGGATAGCTCGCCAAACTCCGTGTCGGCGCGGCTGAGCGCAGCCAACTAGCCACCGGCCAGACGAATTCAGAGAAATTCTGAACAATCCTGAGAAGAAACCCGAGAAAACTTGTCGAAACCCAGAACACACGAGGGACTCGTCAACGCTAAGGCTGGAACCATGGAGGGACGGAAAAGAACTCGGGAGTTGAACGATGCAAGCATGGACCGTCCGGCTGACGCTCGTGACGTTGTTTTTAGGCTCGGTAGCAACAGCAACGGCCGAGCCACTCGACCTCGTTTTGTCTTGGCACGACAGCCACCGGCTGTTTCCCTATGACCTTGGCCGAGTAACTCGAGAGGTGGAATCTGTATTCGAGGCCGCGGGAGTTGATATTCGCTGGAAGTTGCCGGGCAAACCGACACTTCCTCTAGAGTCCGACGTGAACGTTGTTCTGATGCCCTCCGATCCCGGCGGTCCGGGTTGGCGACTCCCGAGCGACACCATGGGCGCTTGCGTTTACGAAACCGGGAAAAAGCAATCGGTCTATATCTTCATCACGAACGTCATGCGTGCCATCCGATTGAATCCGCACGAGGACCGAATCCTGTCCCTTCTGGAACGTAGAGATCTCTCGCGGGCACTGGGTCGTGTGCTTGCTCACGAGGTGGTTCACGCCGTCGCTCCTTCCTTGCCGCACGCCGCCGAGGGGCTGATGTCAGCCAGCTTGGATATCTCTTTCCTCACAAAGAAACGGATCCGAATCGGTGCCGACAGCGAAACCGCTTTTGTCAGCGGGCTGCGCAACATGAAGGACCTATCCGTTCAGATCGCGGACCGATCGGTCTCCCCGAGGCGATAACCCACGTCAACATGTGTAAAACCTCGAGACAGAAATGTAAACATCGATAACAACCCAGCCCTCTCGTTCGACGCAGCTCACGGACTGAATATGCCGTAACTCCCTTATACAAAGCATCTACGCGCTCGTATCTCTTAATCAACGACCTTGGCACATCTTTTGCCCTACCACGTCAAAGCAGGAGAGAAACTTTGGAAAACGAGTTTCAAGTCGGCGTCTGGACTGCGCGGCCTCACTCGAACCGTTTGGTGGGCATGGACGACGTCGAGGTGAAGCTCGAACCGAAGGCCATGCAAGTTCTCTCCTGTCTCGCCGACAACGCCGGGGAAGTGGTGGCCAAGTCGGATCTCTTGAAAAGGGTCTGGAACGGCACCTTCGTCACGGAAGAAGTGCTGGCCAACTCCATATGGGAGATCCGAAAGGCGATGGGGGACGATGCCAGGAGCCCGAGATTCATCCAGACGGTTCCTAAGCGAGGCTACCGCCTAATCGCTGAAGTATCCGACAACAGCGGACCGGTGCCGGCGGTCAACACCACCGATCGCATTTCCAGCATTTTTCAAACGGTTTTGTCCGGAGAGAAAAAATCTCCATGGCTCAAAATCTTGGCTATCGCTCTGGCGCTCGCCGCCTTTGGGATTTTCGCCACCTACCTCACAGGCTTCGCATCGGGCCCGACCGATATCGGAAGTCTAGAAACACACCAAATCGCGGTCATGGGTTTCAAGAATCACATTCGGAAGCAAGAGCTCGGTTGGCTGTCTGAAGGTGTATCGAGCATGCTCGCGACCGGTCTCGCCGAGACCCCGGGGCTGGAAGTGGTGAGTCGTCAAAGGATCCAGCAAATTGTGGATGAAGTCGGCGTGCCGGCCGGTGACACGATGAATCCCGGTCAAGCCCTGACGGTAGCCCGCCGCGCCGGCGCCGGTGCCGTGCTCGTGGGAAGCGTCTTCGAGTTCGGTTCCGAGATACGTATCGACGCACAGGTGGAAGAAGCAACGACGGGGAAAATACTCGTCGCCCATAGTGTTCGGGGAAGTGATGTCTTTAGCCTCGTCGACGATCTGACCGACCGCGTGCGTCGCAGTCTCGACCTCGGCGACGTCGACGTCAACCGACACCGGGCATCGCCGAAGTGACGACTTCTTCGCTCGAGGCCTATCGGTTTTACGAAGACGGAGTGGAAGCGCGGAGGCATTTACGCCTCGAGGACGCACGGGATCATTTGACCCGTGCCGTTTCGCGTGGATCCCGATTTCGCCTTGGCTTACTGGGAGCTCAAGAAGGTTGCCAAAATCATGAACGACCACGCCGCTGTCGACGAGTACAGCCGGCGACTGCAGGAGAACATCGGGCGTTTGCCGGAGAGGAAGCGTCTCATGGCGCGGGCCGAGAACAACCACAAGGAGAATCCGGTCGAGGCGAACCGGTTATTGGAAGAGCTTCTCGAGCGTTACCCCGGCGAAGAAGATGCCTACGTGACGCTCTCGCACTATTATCTCGATTCGTATCAGTACGACAAATATATGAACTTGCTGAAGCGCGGCGTGGCGGCCATACCCAACTCCGGCTACATCCGCCTCTATTACGGCTACGGGCTTTTGAACGGGGCCCGTTACCCGGAAGCCATCCGGCAATTCGAGGCCTACGCGAGCATCAATCCAACCGAGCCCAATCCTTACGACAGCCTGGGAGAAACCTATCTCATCGCCGGTCTTCCTGAAAGAGCCCTCGAAGAGTATGGCCGCGCGCTCGAGATCGATCCAGGATTCTGTTTCTCCAACATGGGTCGGGCTTGGGCGCACGCTTCCTTGGGTCGATACGATCAGGCTCTCGACGAGCTCGAGCTCGTCGCACCGCATCATACCCTCAAGGGCCCTGGTACGCTTTCACTTCTCAAGGCCTTCCTTCTCACCCGCGTCGGGCGCTACAAGGAAGCGGACGCAGAAATCGGCGATTGCTCTCGAGGTCGTCACCGACGATGAGGTTTGGACCGCCCGGTTCCATTTATTCTCGGCCTTCATCGCCATCGAGAAAAGCGATCACGGCGCGGCCGTAAACCAAGTGGAGACGGCCCTGGCACGATTGGGCGAAGACAAGCGACACTTTATCGTTTTGGCCCATTTCCTCGGAGGCGTGGCACGAGCGCGGATGGGTGAGCTCGACGCGGCCCGCGAGCACCTGGCCTCGCTCAAAGACCTCGTGGAGCCTCAGACGCTACTCCGAGCATTGGTGGCAGCATCTGCTCGAAGGTGAGATCGCTCTTTCATCGGGAGACGCGGGGGCCGCGGCGTCGGCATTCTCGGCCGGCGAGCCGGAAATCCGATCCTATTTCAACAACGGCAATGCCTTCGGCAGCGTCTTCGCAAATCTTTCGCTCAGAGACGGACCGGCCCGTGCGAGAAAAGCCGCCGGGGATTGGGTGGGCGCCACTCGGATTTATCGCCGCCTCGTCCGACAGGACATCTCCCAAAAGTGGACGGCCGCTCTCGAGCCGCGACACGTGCTGGAGATGGCTCGCCTTCTCGAAAAAAGCGGTGAGACTGAGGCATCCAGGGAACAGTACCGCTACTTCCTCCAGCTCTGGAAACAAGCCGACGAGGATCTGCCGGAGTTAGCGGAAGCTCGTCTTCGAGCGACGAGCTAGCTTGACACCGAACCCAACCCCGGTTTCGGCGGTCCCTGCAATCTATAGAATCTTAATAAACATTTTCTTCCTACGCATTGGAGCCAGGCTTACCATTCCTTGGCAATTTTGCGTACCATGTTTTCCTAAAACAAGTCATTTTCCTACTCAGGAAAATGGATAGGTGAAGCTCCACGCCCACCGAATGGATGAAGCTGTCATGTACGAGCGCGAGCCCACTCTTGTTTCGGTTGCCGGGTTCCGATCAGAAGGAGAGCCTTTCGAGGTGACGATTTTTGCCTCAGGGATTCAGTAATTTGTTGATGAAATCATCCCGGCACCCCTCGAGAGTATCCAGAAATGCAAAACTTTGGATCTGGATCCGGGATCTTGGATCCCCAAATATCCATATAAATCCATATATTTATTGCCAATACCGGCTACCGATTTTTTTCTCACGTTAGGCCATACATTTTTTTGGATCTCGGCCGTCCGCGCGGAAAAAAGCGAAAACTGGAGCCAACTACAAATCCCTGCGTGCTAAATATTTATGTGATTACTGCAAATAAATATTTGCATTGAACCTACGGCATAGAAATTGCATTTTCCGTCAACCAGTTTTGACGACTTCGCATTCAAAGTTTGCTTCGAATCGTTGCCTCTGAACGAAGAGGTTGGGAGGAATCGCGGCGTGCTGGACAGACCTGGTCCGTTTATCGCCTTAGAGCGAAAACCGGCCGGCGTCCGTCTGTTCCTTATCGCGCAACTACGAGCAGCTTTGCCAAGGAAACCATCGCCTCGACTTCTTCCGCTCTAGCTCCATAGCGGAGGAAAGGCAGGAACTTCTTTTTTCTGCCCTTGCCTATGAAACGCAGAAAGCTCACCATCAAGACCTTGCGGGAACAGGTCTATGAATATCTTCAAGACGCCTTGAACCGTGGTGAGCTCATGCCCGGGTCTTCGGTCAATCTCCACGAGATCGGCGAGAGACT
>CAVROO010000027.1:0-24605 GCA_963722765.1 uncultured Acidobacteriota bacterium | reverse complement strand
AAAGGCGGTTACCATCTACGACGGTACCGTCTTCCCTAAAAGTCTGGGCCGTAAAAGAGTGGCTACCCTCACCGAGCTCCGTGACATCCCAAGTCAATCGGGAATCGGTCCCTCGAACGATCTCGCGTCCCGTTTCATCGGAAACGACAACGAGCGGCGCAGTGTTCTCCTGACTAGCGATCACCGTAAAAAACGCCGTCGTCGGGGGGTCACCGCTACATGGGCTTTGTTGCTCGATCCCGGCGTCATGGAGAAACACGCAAAACGCGTCCTTAATGGACGGCGCCGGGTGCGGATCGGGATACATTTCCCGCGTTGTGGACCAGTACTCTTGTCCACTTTCTCCGATCCCAACGATCGAATATGAAGTTTCGTCACACGACCCTGCGCCGATCTGCACGGCAAAATCCCTCGGAAGCGGCCGAAAAGTCTGAATAGGTGCCCGAACTCCATTGGCTATTCGGTAAAGCGTTGCTGCGACCACCGGCTCATCCACAGCATTGATGCCGTGGACGGCGTAACGCAAGGAGTCTTCTCCATAGCCGTCGTCTCGAGAGTATGATTCCACTTCCAGAAGAATCGCATTCGGCCCCACCACTAGCGGTAGTGTCTCCGATCGAACGTCACCGGCGGCGAAGTGGGCTTCGTAGGCCGCTCCGAGCTCGAGCTCGGACACGGGCAGCTCCACCTTTCCACTCGGGGCAGGGATTTCCTCGTAGGAAGTTGCATCCACCTCGCGGTATCGGAAGACGAGATCGTTCGTTGGAAAAGATGCCGCCGCGGTGAACACCGCTGTCGCCGGTCGAGGCGGCAGCTCCAATATAATGCCGTCGAACTTATAGCTTCTCGTGGAGAGGGGAGACAAGACGACTTCGGGAACAGGCTCGGTCGGACCCGGCGAGAACGGGCCGAAAGCACGAACCGGCAAGGTCATCGCGCCGAGCTCCAGTTGACCTAGGAGACGCACTTCCTGACTGGGGCCGGCAAGAGGAATGGCCGTTCGGTTTCCTGCGTAGTCTGAAGCGTGGATCTCCATCCCGAGTTGGGGTTGGAGGTTCTCCAGGATCACGACATCGGAGCCATCGCTGGGACATACTTCATTCAAGCCCGATTCGACGGTCGCCCCCTCTACCGACAGCAACGACCACCCCTGCAAATTGGCGTCTTGGATACGACCCTCGAGATCCACAGCAAGGGCAGCATCTAGAGGATTCGTCGAGGAGGTGAAGAGGTCGGTAAAATGCGCGTTCAATTCGGGTGGCGTGATATCCACAACAAGGGGGAGCTCAGCTCCTCGAACTTCCAAGGTGTAGGTACCGTCCGGCACCAAGGCTCCCAGGTCATCCGTTCCGTCCCAGGCAAAAGAGACCGGTCCCACGGTCATTTCGTCCCGTGGCAGGGTCCGCACCACGCGGCCTTCGCCGTCGCGGACGTGAAACTCCAGGTTCACCGGCTCGAGAACCGTGTAGCTGACCACGGCCTCGTCTTGTACTCCGTCGCCGTTTGGCGAAATGAGCTCGGGTACTCGTGCCAGGCTCGCGATGGGGAGGGTCTCCGCCCAATAGATACGTTCGAGTCGCACCGACTCGTTTCCGGCCCGGTCGCGTAGCGTGAGTCTGACCAGGTAGTCGTTCGCCCCGGGCGGAATCCAGGTCAACAGCGAATCCCCAACAACCGGTACCGCGGAAGGTGGTTGCACGGGACTGAAGCTCTCCGGTTGGTCGACGGTGGCGTACTCGAGGGTATAGTGGTCCAAGTTGAGATCGGCGACGGTGCCTGTTATGCGAATTCCAAAACCCGAGGGAAGTCGAGTGAGTCGAAGACCGACGAACCCGTTGAGGAGAGAAGACAGAGCCCAGGTGTCGTCGCCGAGGCACTCCGGCAGAGAGTCTTGACTGTCAAAGGAAATTCGTGTATCCCGGCTGGACCATTTGAAATCGTAGCCTTCGCTCGTAGGAAGGATGAGTCGCGTCTGCCTGCCTCCGACACGCCGGGCGACGTAGTAGTCCAGGTCGTAGTCCGAGACCAAGGACCAACGCCCGTCGTGCGAGACGTTCCGCCGATACTCCACGTTGCGGATCTCGCCGCTAGACAAACTCACCTCATAGCCTTCAGCGCCCTCGCAGATCGTGTCCAAACCCGCCCAAGTAAAATAAAACTCGGAGGGATCATGACTCCACAAGATCTCTTCCACGCGTGCACACGGATGGTCGCTGGATCCGGTCAGTTCACGAACGTCCGTATCCGGCAGAAGCCGATCGTTCGTTCCATCGAAGTTGACGAGCCGCAGGACATATTCCCCTTGACGGTGATAGGCGATGCGTAGGCCGTCTGCCGACCACGCCGCTGCGCTGACGTAGTCTTCGGACAGACGCAAGAGCTCGTCCCCTTCGGCGCTCAGAATCGACAACCCGAGGCCGTCACGGACGAGAAGGTGCCTTCCATCCGGCGACCAGGACGCCTGTGTCGTTCCTTGCCCGATCGCACTCATGGATCCGCTCGTTAGATCGAGCACGGCAACATTCCTACGACGACTCCCTTCAATGAGAACCTTAAGTCCGTCCGGTGACACGGCGCGGCGGCCTTCCGAATGGAATTGAAGTTGGGTAAACTCCGAGCTGACAACGATGGCGTCGATGGCGGCTCCGTCAGGGCTAACTCGATATAGCCCGACCGGGTACTCCGGAGCTTGGGATTCGAGACGGCGTAGGATGAAGAGTGCTCCGCTGTCGTCCGGGAACCAGGCCGGTCCCCGGAGGTAAGAGCTTCTCTGAGGCAGCGGACAGGTCAGATTATCCACCGCCAAATAGGGCGTGCCGAGTGCTTCAACAACGTTCGAGCGATTCGTGTCCAAAACGGTTCGGCGGCGCGTGATCTCACCATTGGCGGAATCGAGAACGAAGAAATAGGGTCCGTCGGGAGCCAGGGCACCCGCCTCGTCCCGCCCGTCCCAAAGGACGCTATCGCTCGATCCGGTGGCGACGTCGAGCTTTCGCACGAGCGACTGATCCCTATCGACGACTTTGACCGTCAGATCCTGCCCGCCGTCAGCCCGATAGAAAAAGGCGGTTTCGTCTTGTACACCGTCCCCGTTAGGAGAGAAGAAAAGGGGTGACACGAAGACATCGGCATCTTGAATGGCTACGGGAGTCGCAACGACGTTGTTGCCCTCGTTCTGCTCACGGACGGCGTTCGAGACATCCAAGACCATGAAGAGCTGATGCTCTCCGTCGATCCCCGTCGTATCCCAAACGCCGTCGAACGTGTAGGTTTCTCCAGAAAGCAGCACGGAAACCGTTTCGCTCGTGACGATATCGCCGGAAACGGGGTCATCGACTCGCAGTTCGACGAGAAAGTCAGCCGCTTCCTGCTCGCCTGTATTGGTCAAGGCGCCGTGGATAGTGACGGTCTCTCCAGAACGCGCATACGGAGGGTCGAGTCCGATTTGGGCCGAGCTCGCCATGAGATCGGAAAGGCCGAGGACATCTACAACTTTGAAGGCCAGGTTATCTTCCTCATCGAACTCATCGACCAAGTGATCCGCGTCGGCGACGGCGAAGAAAAGCCGGCTTCCGCGAACGACGACTTCATTCCATTCCACTTGGACGACGGTGTCGGCACCCGGTTCGAGCGGGGGCGCGGGGGCGCGGCCGATGATCAGTCCGTCCCCTGCAGGGTCACCTGCATAAAAGGAAACTTCAGAGGCAGGTGCCGGGACTGCGCCGACGTTTCGTACACGGGCTTCCATCGTCGCCGGTTGTCCCTCGAGCATGGGCTCTGGCAAGAGTTGAATTCCGGCGCTTTCGACGACGAGGTTGGGCCAAACGGACGCACGAACCTCAACGAGTGTGGTGGCCTCGTTGTTGGACTCGTCCAGCTCTTCGAGTGTGTTGTGGGGATCGGCCCGGACGCGAAGCTCCACATCGCCGATACGGTTGGCAACCCAGTTGAGCTGGACCCTTGTCGAAGCTCCCGCTTCCAGCGCAACATTGAGACTCGCCGCGAGAGCGGGTTGGGCTTCGACCGGATCGACTATGAACAGCGCAACCGGGACCGAAGGAAGGGGTCGCGTGCCGCGGTTCGCGACGTCCACACCCACGGAAACGGTATCGCCGGCCGTCACTGAAGGTTCGGATTGAACCAGCGACGATGCCACTAACTCCACTTCGACGGTATCTTCGAGATCGACGAGAACAACCGACGCGAGATTGTTGAGCTCATCTCTTTCTCCGACGACGTTTTCCCGATCGACGACCACGAAATAGGTGCGTGTTCCGACGTTCGCAACATTGAATTGGAACGTGACGGTCGCCGCACCGTCGCCGGGCACATCCGTCGTGTGTTCTTGGATCAAGAGCCCGCCGGAGGAAGGATCACCCTGAAAGAGCTCGACTCGAACCGACGTGACGGAGGTCAAGCCGGTGTTGAGGATACGAGCTTCGACTGTCGCGTTCATCGGGACACTTTGAAGAGCGGCCGGATCGATCGAAAGAGCGTCGGATCCGAGCACGAGATCGGGCTCTTCCGGCGGCCGTGCACGCACGTCAATCCAAGTGCCGATCTCGTTGTCCATTTCGTTGCTTTCCGGAATCTCGTCGAGAGCGTCCGCCTTGACCTGAATTTTTCGGTTCTTCTCTACACCCGTTGTATCCCAGTTCCCTTCGACATCGATTCCCTCACCCGGCGCCAGAGCAGGAATCGAAACCTCGTCGAGGATACGCTCCACCCTCAAAGGTCCATCCCGAAAACGCACTAAAGACGTTGGAGCCTCCGCCGAGCCCTGATTGGTAACGCGCGTTCGAAGGACCGCTCCCAGACCCTCAGCAGGGTTTTCGGGAGAGACGGTGAGCGGCCCGACCACGAGGTTGGGCATGGACGGCAACACCTCTACAGAACGAGAAATCGTATTGTCACTTTCGGTCACCTCAGTGACCGCGGCTTCGGGATCGGCAAGAGCATAAAGCTCGTGCGCACCTTCGAGCCCCGAGGTATCCCAGTCGAAGGCGATCGAGATCGCAAATCCTGGATCGATGTTCGGCACGTCCGCCGTTGTGTCGATGAGAAGCCCGCCCGAGTCCGGGGGCCCGTCGAAAAGATGCAAACGAAAGGCACCGGACGGCGCCCGGGTCCGGTTGTGTACTGTGACCTGGATCTCGACCAACTGTCCGACTTCGGGAGGATCCGGGCTGAGAACCATGTCCGAGGGATCCATCGTAAGATTGGGTAGGCTGGCCGGGACAAGAGCCCGCAGCACAGACGCGGTCTGAAAACTACTGTCATTCCAACTTCCATCAACCCTTTGCGTTTGACGCAGGTACTCGAGGGCGTAGTCAACGACGGTCGGTGGAGCACCCACCTTCATCAACGTCTCGACAACCCTGGCCGTCGCGTAAGGTGTGGAAGGGCTGTCGCCGAAGCCACCATCGAGCTGCTGGCGACTCGTCAACCAAGCGGCAGCCCTTTGCACCGCCTGCCCAACGGGGAGATCGACGAGCTCGCTTCTCACATCTTCGAGAGCCATCACGGTTCCCGTTGTTGTGGGGAGGTCTGATTCGCCGCCCCCGAACGGCGACCAACCCCCGTTGTCGTCTTGCGAAGTGATGAGGAACTGGGCTGCTTCGCGCCGGGTTTGTAACGGCACGCCCAGTTTCGTCATAGCCGACAAGGCGAGAGCCGTATCCAATGGATCGCTGCGGTAACCTTGTGCAACACCGAAACCGCCATCTTCATTTTGCAGCGAGACGAAGGTATCGAGCGGGATAGCACTTCCTGATACCACCGCGCGGGACAGGTAGTCAACGCTTGCCGGGATTTGAAGGCTCAGCCAATCGTGGCCGTCGGCGCGCGCTTCGACTTGAACCCCGAGCACCTCGAGCGCCGAAAGCACAACGGAGGTTTCCCGAAAGCTCGTCAAAGGATGATCTTCCCAACGACCGTCGTCTTCCTGCTGTCCAAGAAGCCATTCGAGGGCGAGGGCTGTATCCGGCGTGACCGTCGGTTCCGGTGCAGTAACCGTCAGGAGATCGGTATCGACATAAGCCCGGCCCGAGGTGAGGCAGAAGAAACGGGCGATGAAGGCCGAACGGACTCGCTCCACCGCGACGAGATCGGTTAACGATGGAATGACATCCTGCTGGGTCAGGAAAACGAAAGCAAGATTGAAATTCTTACGCGAGGCGGTCGCGTCCGGCGAACGAGGTCCTTCTGCGTCGATGATCTGCTCGATACCAACCGTCTCGGTCGTCGCTTCAATCGTCGCGCCGAGCTCTGGATATCCATTTGGACCGACTCCGGGATTTCGAAGAAGAACGAAGGGCGGAACCTCACCGGCGTCCACGAAGCCCATGAGATAAAGGTCAAGAGCACTGAATCGAGCCTGAACCTCAGCGGCCGTAAAGGTCCCGTCGCCATTCGGTTGCCAGCGGCTCCCGTAAAGAAAAGAGGCGTCGCTATCGAGCAGGTAGCTCCAGTGCTTTCCGTCTCGTCCGAGAAGGTCGGAACTGATTTCTCCGTTAACATCGCGAAACCTGACCTGGGCCAGCCAGCGGTGACCGATCTCGTGAGCCAAAATCCCGAGGGTCGAACGGAATCGCGGATCGGCCGGGTCCAGACTGAGAAAGCCCTGCCGATAGTGGGAAACAGGGCCCATGTCGATGACGCCCTGTAGGCGTGAGTCGCTACCATAGTCGGACCCGTGGTCGTAAAACTCTTTTCCGATGCCGGCGGTGTCGCTGCGCACACCGGTATAAAACGCATCGGCGTCACCCATGGAGAAACCGAAGTTGGTGAAGATAACGACGAAGTCATAGAAATCCCCGTGCGCTCGGATGAACTCGCGCACCACTCGGGCACGGGGCTCGACGTTCGGAATCCCCTCAGGGGTGAGTTTGTCGTAAAGGGATCCATCGTGCTCGATGACAGCAATATGACCTTCATCGTTCAGGAACTGAGCATCGGCGATGGCCGGAAGCACCACCGTCAACAATAGGAGAATGCTCGTCGTAAAAGGAAGAAACCTCGACGTCTTCAACATCAGTAAACGCCTCGCGTAAGACCTGGTTCGAAACTACAGGTGCGAATCGTGAGGCGGCGCCCCCACATCTCGCGTTCCGGTAGTCCCGACCGAGTCTTCGAGGTGGGGCGCCGGCAGAGGAGAGTCCGAGTGAGATGAGTACTCTCGAACTTTCGTCTTGCCGGACGGATCGAAGCGGACGACGACGAGACTGTCGCCCCTCCCTCCGTTGAGACCCTCTACGTTTCGGGTGAAGACCAGTAACGAGCGCGTTACTTTGTCGAGGACGGCGTTTTCCTCAGTGATGCGATCGCCCTTTTTCCATGTCCGGGATTTTCCTTCAGGGTCGACAACCGTGACCTCTCCCCGACCGGACTCGACACCGAGAACGCGAATCCTTTCGAAGAAACGCGTCTGGCTTTTTCCGTCGAGCCCGTCGGCTTGTTGACTCATCCCGGCACAAGGCAAAAGAGCAGCTAGGGTAAGAGCTAAAAATATATTGCTCAACATGAGTGTCTCCCGTTGCACTCGAAAAAATATAAAAAATCGGCTGCATCATTTTGCTTCTCAGGACCAGATGGCTGGGGAGACTGACCCGATTTATGGTGATCAGTGTAAAGGACGGCCGGATATCGCGTCAAGCACGATTTTCTTTGAGAAAATGAATTCCACCTTCATGGCGTGGTGATATACCAACAATTTAAGATAGCACGGCAGCGAGTGTGGGATTCTTTCTATAGGACGGGGAAGGAGTTTTTTTCCAAACGGCTTACATCCCTGCGAAACACCTGAGACATGCCTTTAGCGCTTTCAATGGCAGCGGATTCCCGCGAAGCTCACATCCGAACTGCGCTGCCATCTTGGCCGGCTCGTTGTGGAGTGTGTATTCGATGAGCTCCGCCATGTAAGAGGACCAAATCCGGAGACGTGGCTGCTAAGCCGTCAGAAACCTACTCACCGTCGCCACCCCGGGACGCGTGGTCCCGGGGGTTTGCCGGTTAATCCTCGAGGTGGCTCTCGAGCATCCAAGCGTTCTTTTCGTGCACCTGGATCCGTTGAATACCGAGATCGGCGGTCGCATCATCGCCAGCCGCCTCGGCCATTTCCACGACCTTCTTGGGGGGGGGCTTTCAGATAGACGTTCAGATCCTCTCGGCTCGAGAAATCGCGACGCATGTCTTCCTGGTACATGCCGTTTCTCTCCCAATCAGCTCGAGTCCCCTCCTGGATCTCGCGATGGATTACGCAGGGGAGCTTCACGCCGGCTTCGGCGCTGCCATCTCATCCAGTGATGATAGGGCGAGCAGTACCAGCGCGATCCAGATCAGGTCGGACAACAACAAATGAAGTATCTGTAATCCAATCGGGGCGTGCAGCAATAGATTGACCGTTCCCAGCCCGAGCTGCACAACGACCAGCGCAACCAGAGACGCCGCGAACCTTCCTATCCATATTCCTGGGCGGCGACGCACCAGCGACGCGGCGATCACCAGAAAAGCACTCACGCCGAGGGCGATGAACGGGTGGAAGAATCGGAGCCGAATCAGAACGTGGGCGCTCGGCGACAGGTCCTGTCTCAGACCTTCGGCCAGCGAGTTCACGGGAAAGAGCGTCCCGCCAAGCGCGGTCACCGCTCCGCTTACGCCCAAAACCAACATGGCGATGGCCGCGGCAAGTAGCCACCCGATGTGGGACCCCTGACGGCGCAACCCAACCCGCCCGTTCGTCGTCCCCGCCCAGGCCGTCAGGGTGAGCATCGCCACCAAAAGAAACGTATTGACCAGATGCCCCGACATCCAAACAGCCCGAGCCATCGACTGGTTATCCGCCACATACTCGAACAAAACCAGGCCCGCTCCAATCAGAGCCTCCGTCAACATGAAAAACATCGATAAGGCTGCTCCAACTCGCGCCTGGTGCCCGCGCTCGAAACGCCTGAACGCCCAAACCACCAGCAGGACCACCATCAGCAGTGCCAGTCCGCTCGTTGCACGGTGCGAGAACTCGACGATCGTCTCCACCGACGGGGCGCGGGGGATCACCTCACCGTCACAAAGCGGCCAGTTACTGCCGCAACCCGCACCTGAACCGCTGGCGCGAACGTAGGCACCCCACAGGATCACGATCAGATTGAATCCCAGCACGCCCCACGCATACCAGGCAAATCGGCTTGGTTTCATTTCGGGCCTCGCCTCGCTCGCCGTCTCTGACTCCGAACACCGACGGCCAAGCAACCTTATTTTGGGCTCTTATCTCCAGATACGGCAATACCTATCGGTCTCGATCACTTGCTTCAGCCGTCACCTCCGTGAGCCTCGCGCCATTTTTCCAGCGGCGACAGGCTTTCGACTAAGAGGGCATGATTCTGCGGATCTCGCCTCGACAGAGTCGTCCGGCCTCAGGTCGGAGATCCAAGGATGGCAACAAGGAGGCACAGGACGAACAGAGAAAACGCAGGCAGAGCTTTTTTCGGTGAGTCCTTCACCTTGAAATGCATCGTCACGGCACCCAGCATCAAGACGGCCATGCCGGCAGCGGCCGGCCTCGTCAAAAATGGAAACCAGATACCGACTATCAATAATGTCGCGAATAAGATTTTGAAAAATCCAACCACGTTCATGAACCAGCCGGGAAGTCCGTAGACCCCGAACTCTTCTTTCAAATTCTTTGCGTCACCACCTCGCCAGTTGGTGGCTTTCCGGTAACGCAACAGCCAAACGTTCAAAATACCCAGAGCGATGATGAGCTGAATAACGATGACCAAGGATTTCATGGCGGCCTCCTCCTCCGATCGGTTCGCTTATCGCAGGTTTGACGGTGTCGAGCGGTCGCGATTAGCATTCCTATACAACATCAGACCTTGTGTCAATGCAAATCGGTTCGAACGAGACAAATTTACACGGGGTCTTTTGTTTTTCCGACAATTGGCGGACAAACTAAATTCAAAAAGCGCTTTAGCGAGTACGGCCGAGGCGAGCCCTACCTCGGCCGCCTGAATTCTACTTCTTCTTCACCGGATCGGGAGGACGAGCCGGAAGCTTCATCCCCTTTTCCTTGACGGCTTTCACAACTTCCTCGATGCCCCGATCGAGTTGCGGATCGCGGCCGGCGATGACGGAAGCGGGGTCGTTTTCAACCTCGATGTCCGGGTCCACGCCATGGCCTTCGATGACCCAAGAACCGTCGGGCGCGTTGAAACCCGCCAAGGGCACGAAGACCAGGCCGCCATCAATGAGGGGACCGCGAGGGGAGATGCCGACCACGCCGCCCCAGGAACGTTTGCCGATGAGCGGCCCGAGCCCCGCCTCACGGAAGGCGTACGGAAAGATGTCACCGTCGGAGGCCGACGTCTCGTCGAGCAAACACACCATGGGACCGTGGAAAACGGTGGCCGGGTACGTGCCGGGATCGTCGCTCATGCTCCCGAAGCCGGTAGCGAGGAGCTTCGAGTCGAGACGCTCGATGAGCCACTGCGAGACGTTACCACCGCCGTTGTTCCGCACGTCGAAGACGAAACCGTCTTTCCGGATTTGCGGATAGAACCACTTGATGAACTCGCGAATGCCGTTGCCGCCCATATCGGGAACATGGATGTAGCCAATCCGTCCGCCCGTTTCCTTGGTGACATAGTCATAATTGTGCTTCACCTGATTGTAATAAAGGAGGCTCGACTCACTGGTGACCGGCTTGTAGGTTACGTCGCGAGCGCCTTCCCGGTTGGGTGCGCCGTTCAGAGTCAAGGTGACGGTGTGGGTCTTGTGCTGCAACAAGCGGTAAGGGTTGTCGCCGGCGCGAAGCTCGACGCCGTCGATGGCGAGAACGTAGTCTCCCACCTTGGCATTCACTCCCACCTCGGTCAAGGGTGAACGGTAACGATCCTCTTCGTTCTGACCGGCAAGAATCTTGGCGATACGATACCGCCCTGCCTTTTCGTCGAGCTCGAAACGAGCGCCGGGCAGACCTACCTTAGTTCGTTCGGGGATCTCGTAGTCGCCCCCTTGAATGTAGGTGTGTCCGACGTTGAGCTCCGACACCATCTCACCGAGCACATAGTTGAGATCCGAGCGATGCGCCACGTGTTTCACGAGTGGCCGGTACTGTTCGCGCAGCGCTTCCCAGTCGAGACCGTGCATATTCTCGACGTAGAAGAAATCACGATACTGGCGCCAGGCTTCGTCGAAGATGGCCAACCACTCCTGAGCAGGAACGCGATCCACCATGAGGCCTTGGGTGGAAACGGACTTTTTCTCCTTCGCGCCCGGTTTGGCGTCATAGAGGTTGAAGGCCGGACCCTGACGGACCAAAACCTTCGACCCATCGGGAGAGATGGCATAGTTCGAAGCGTCCTCGGCCAGCTCCGTCGCCTCCCTATCTTCGAAGCTGAAAACCATCAAGGTCGGTTCAGCGTAGCTCGAACGCCCATAGAAAAAGGCGCCTTGCTTGATGTAGAAAATGTGGCCCTTCTTGGCCGACAGGCCGCCGTAGTTATCGGCTTCCACCGGAACTCGAATCGCTCGATCGGCGAGCCCGTCGAAATCGATCTTGATGTAGCCTTCGTCCTTCTCAGTCTCTTTTTCGGGCTCGGCGTCGTCCTTTTTTTCGTCGGGCTTCTTTTCTTCGGTCTTCCTCTTCGACCGTGACCTCGTCGCTTTCGGGCGGGAACGGATTCTCCACGTCTTTACGTAGCGCCAAAGCGTAGATTCCGTGGCTCCGGTTGGTCGCGAAGTTCCACTCCATGTCACTGACTTGGGGCTGATACTCGCGGCGGCTGATGTAATAAAGGAAGTTCCCTTCCGGGTCCCATGCCGGATTGAACTCGTCGAACATCTCGCCGGTTACGCGGCGGAGCGCGCCGTCCTCCACGCTCCAGATGTAGATGGAGTCGTAGCCGCTCTCGTCCGCCAAGGAAAAGGCAAGATGGCCGCCCTTCGGCGACCAGGCATAGTCCCGGACAAGCCCTCGTTTTTCGTCGGCGATTTCTTCGAGCTTCTTCGTCTCGATGGTAAGAACAAAGATTTTTCCTTCTTTGTCCGAAAAGGCGATCCGCTTGCCGTCGGGCGACCAGTCCGGCTGATAGCGCATGCCCTTTCCGTCCTTCGTGAGTTGCTCGGGTTTACCGTTTCCGGCTTGGTCGATCACGTAGACCTCGTCTTCGCCCGACATGTCCGAAATGAAGGCAATCTTGCTTCCATCCGGCGACCAGCGTGCCCATTTGTCGTGGGCGCTCGACGAGTTGGTCAAGTTCCGGGTCGAGCCCTTTTCGATGGGTGCCGTAAAGACATCGCCGCGGGCGACGAAAAGCGCTCGTTCCCCTTTTGGCGAAAGCTCGAAGTCCTCGACATTGTCGGCCGCCGAGTAGCGTGACGGGCGCATGGCTAAGCCGTCGTTCGGTACCGTGATCGAGATCTTGCGATCTTGACCCGAGCTCGTGTCGAAGATTTGAAGCTCCCCGTTGAGCTCGTAGACGATCCTCCCCTCGTTATCGCTGCTCGGCCACCGGACGTCCCATTTCGTGCTGCGGGTAAGCTGGGTGGTGGAATCGCCGGAGATGTCGAAGACGTACAGGTTCAAGGTCCCGTCGCGGTCGGATGAGAAGTAGATCTTGTCTCCAATCCACATCGGATCGCGATCACTTCTCGGATGCTTGGTGAAGTTAATGGCCTCGTGTGAATCGAGCTCCAAGATGTACAGATCCTGGGCCCAACCTCCCTCGTAGCGCTTCCAGGTGCGGAAGTCGCGGAAGAGAGGCGAGTAAACGAGGCTCGTGCCGTCGGGCGAAAAGTCACCGGCGCCCGCGTTGGGCATGGGGAGGGCGGTTGGCAACCCTCCGCCGACCGGCACCGTGTAAAGCGCGGTCTTGGTGCGCAGTCCGTCGGCATCCCTCACCGAGCGGAAGAGGATGGCTTTCCCGTCCCGGGTCCACCCATAGACCTGATGGTCATAGCCCCAGCGCGGAGGCAGCGGACCACTGGCGGGATAGTAGGTGAGCTGCTTCGGAACTCCTCCGGTCGCAGCGACCACGTAAACCTGCTCGTCGCCGTCATATTGACCGGTAAAAGCGATTTGCTTGCCATCGGGCGAGAACCGGGGAAAAAGCTCCTGCCCCGGATGAGCGGTGAGCCGCGTGGCGGTTCCCCCGCTCGTCGGGGCGGTCCAGATGTCTCCCCCATAGGCGAAAGCAACCCGCTCACCATGAATATCCGGAAAACGGAGTAATTTTGTTTGTGCGCCGGCGCTTGCCGCCAGCGCGAAGAAAACGGTGAAAATGCCTATCGTGGCATTTCGATATAACAAAATCATGAAACCTCCTTACTCAGTGCTCTACGTAACCGCAAGGTCTCGTGTTTCAAATTGGGTGCCCGATCCTAGTGTGCGCGGCAGCGGACCGCAAGTATCTCCGTGCTCTTTGCCGTCGAGCCCGGATCGGTTACGCTCCACCCGATGACGGCATATGTCTACGCCGGCCTGACGGGCCTTTTCTTCGGTCTTCAGGGAGCCTACGGCAAAGTGCTGGGACGGCGTATATCGCCGGTACTCCTGACCTGGGGTTTGTTTGCCTTCGCCCTTCCCTATCTTTTGGTATTCCTGCTCGTGGACGGTGTCCCCGAAGTCGAGTGGCGAAGTTTTTTGTGGGCAACCGGAACAAGCGTTGTGGGCAATGTAATCGGCTGGAATCTTTTCTTCCGCGCCCTCAAAAAAGCGCCCTTAGCCCACACCATGCCGTTTACCGCTTTCACACCGGTTTTCCTCATTCCCGTTGCTTACGGATTGATGGGCGAGCTACCGGACGCGAAAGGGCTCTTCGGTGTGCTTCTCATCATTGCCGGAGCTTACGGGATTCATTTGCGGCCGGGCCGTCTCCTCGAGCCGTTCCGCATGTTGACTCGGAACCGCGGAACCCGGCTCATGCTGGTGGTCGCCCTCATCTGGAGTATATCGGCTCCAATCGACAAAGTGGCGGTCCTGGCTTCCTCGCGGTCGTTTTATGCCTTCTCGCTCCATCTACTCCTGTCCCTAACCTACCTGCCCTATATGATCCGCCACATGCCACGAGCCAGGGTCGTCATTCGAGAGAATCTCGGCGGTCTCCTGGGCCTGGGCCTGATCGCAGGACTGCTGATTGTTTCCCAGTTCACCGCTTTGACGGAGCTACTGGTCAGCTATGTCATCGCCTTCAAGCGAGCCGGTATCTTTGTCAGCGTGCTTCTCGGAATCGTTTTTCTCAAGGAAGGGAACGTGACGCGCCATCTCGTCTGCACGGGACTGATGGTGGCCGGCGTTTTTCTACTGGTGCGATGAGCGGCAAAACGGGGTCCGGGATCGTCGGACAAACAGCGCCGGAGCTCGACCTCAACAACTGGATCGGAACGGACGGTGCGCCTCTCGATCCGGTTCGGCTGGCGGACCTGAAGGGAAAAGTGGTTTGCATGCTTTTTTGGCAGAGTTGGTGCCCAGGGTGTAAGCAAGTCGCGCTCCCCGCTCTCGCGCGAATATACGAAAGGTTCTCCGGCGACGAGCGCATTGCCCTTCTGGCGGTTCAGACCGTCTTCGAAGGATTCGAGTCCAACACGGAAGACAAGGTTCTCGAGACCCAGCGTCACCACAATCTGAAGCTTCCCATGGCCCACGATCCCGGCCAGGGAACGGAATCGGAACCTTCGCGGCTGCTGCAAAGCTACCTCGCCAGCGGCACTCCCTGGATCGTCATCATCGACAAAGATGGCGTGGTCCGCTTCAACGGCTTCCTGATGCTCGAAAAGCAGGTGCTCGCGCGCCTGGAATCTTTGATAAAACAGGTGCCACCCACTTTGTTGAGCAAGTAGCTCCAAGTAGCTCAAACCAACAATTTGCAGAAATCCGGCCTGGAAGAATTCAAGAAATGCAAGCCTGACCCCAGCCTAAAATGTTCTTCCGTAGTTGGTTATGCGTTTCAAGAAATCAAGATATCAAAGCCTGACCCCATGATATTCTTCCCGGATGAAAAACACTTCGCAGACGCTGGTGAGTCTCGAGCGGATTATGACGCGCTACGGAAACGGAGTCGCAGACCGAAAGGCGAAACTGATTCAGGAGCTGACACGCCGTAGCCTGGGCTCATCAGACAAAGTCCTTCGCTTTCACGAAGCGCTCTGTTTTCTGTGGGCCTATCCCGACAATCGGGACGTTCTCCGCGCCGTCGAATCGGCTCTCGAGCGATTTGCAGGCCGTCGTGACCTCCGACTTTTTCGCGTCGAGCTCGCGAACTCGGGGATCGCGGGAACGGACATCCACTTCCGGTTTTTCTGGTTCATGTCACGCTGGCTGGCACGACGCTATCCGGAGCTCCTGACCATCGACTGGGAGGAGTTCGAGAACGAGTCCGGGCTCGAGGCCATTTTGCACATCCTCGTGACCTATTCCGAGACACCCGGCCTCGATGAAATCGACTTCACCCTCCAGGATTGGATTGAAAATCTCAAGGGAAGGGACGAGACCGACGCCGTCTTTCTCATACGTCGCTTCGAGGCTCTGACCGCCGACTCTTTCGAACGCGAGACCTTCTTCGAGCAAATCGATGTCCCCATGACGCTTTCGGCGGGACCGTCAACGCCTTCCCGCACCCGTGCCAAGTTTCGCCGGTCGCCCGTCGTTTACCAGAACCGCCCTTTATCTACCGCCCGGCCTTCACTTCGCGAGGAGCTTCAACGCCCCCCGGTTGGAGTTAGCGACGCGTCCCCGCGACAAACCCGTCAACTCATCGAAATGGCCTACGAAGCGATGGTCACGCGAACCCGTGATCTCGATGTGTTCATCCACGCCGACGCCAATGATGTACGAATCATCGACTGCGGGGACGGGCTCGAGTTCGTAGGCTTCGGTGCTCAGCCCGAGCGACGACTTCTTCTGGAGTCGGTCTACGGATACCTAACGCTCAAGAACGGCGTGCCGACAGGCTACGTACTCACGAGTCAACTCTTTCAGACCGTGGGAATCGCCTACAACGTCTTCGACACCTACCGTGGCACCGAATCGGCCGTCACCTACGGCCGCGTCCTCGGTATGGTCCGACATCTGTTTGGCGTCGATAACATTTTTGTTGATCCTTACCAACTCGGTCACAACAACCAGGAAGGCTTGAGCTCCGGGGCATGGTGGTTTTACTACAAGCTCGGATTTCGTCCGGAGAACGCGGGTGTGCGACGCATCCTACATCAGGAGCTTGCTCGGATGAAGAAAAATCCGCGCCATCGGTCCAGCGAATCGACGCTCCAACAGCTTACCGCCGAGAACATGTACCTCTATCTGAACCAACGTCGCGACGATATTTTGGGCAAGCTGTGGCTGGGCAATGTCGGCCTCCGTATCTCTCGATATTTGGCCAAACGGTTCGGTGCCGATCGCGAGCGGGGCATCGAGACCTGCTCTCGGGAAGCCGCCCGACTCCTGGGTGTTCGGTCACAAAGAGACTTCAACGCCGGCGAACGGCTTGCCTGGCAGCGGTGGAGTCCACTCGTTCTCATCCTTCCCGGCATCGAGAAGTGGACCGAAACCGAAAAGCGCGACCTCGCGGAGGTCGTCCGCGCCAAGGGGGGCCGGCGCGAATCCGATTTCGTTCGACTCTTCGACGGGCATCGCAAGCTTACGCGCGCCATCGTCAAGCTGTCCGGCTAAGGGCCCAACCAAGAATAACTTCCCATTTTGGGCCGCCGATCCATCCCTCCTGGCTGCGTTGCTCGAAGCTCAAATATCTAGATATTCTTCACTCCTCGCGCCTTGCCAGCCGGGCGCCCCGACGACCGAAAAAGGGAACTTATTTTTGGCTGGACCCTAAGGATATAGGACTTGTTGTTTTCATTTGGTCGATCTGGGCGGAGAGATGGCCTTGCAGATGACTGCGGTCACGTCGTCATTCTGCGGGGCGCTTCCAGTGAAGTGCCGCACGGCGAGGCACAAGCCATTAACGATGTCCTGCGACGTCTCATGGCGGTGTGCGCTGACGAACTCCAAAATACGTTCGGTTCCGAAAACTTCCCCGTTGAGATTTTCGGCCTCCGTGATTCCGTCGGTGAAGAGCAACATCAAATCACCAGATTCGAGCGAGATATGGTCGCTGGGATCACACTCCCACTCCGGGAAGCAGCCGATCGGTACGCCCTTTGCCTTCAGTACCTGCTTAACGGCACCCGATCGGTCTAGGATGTAGCCCGGCGGGTGGCCGGCATTCGAGAACGCCACCGCACCGGTGTGCGGATCGAGCCGAGCCAGAGCGAGCGTCACATAGTGACTGTCCGCCATGTCGGAAGATAACGCACGGTTCAGCTCTCTCAAGAGGCCTTCGACATCGGAACGCGTCGTTGACAGCGACCGCAGATAGGCCCGGGTTTGAACCATCAGCAACGCCGTTGCGATCCCGTGCCCGCTCACATCGCCAATGGCAATACCCAGAAGGCCGCCCTTCATGGGTATGTAGTCGAAGTAGTCTCCCCCTGTTGCATCGGCGGGATACGCCGTGCCGGCAAGGTCGAAATGCTCGAGCTCGGGTGCACAGGAGGGGTAGAGCTTCTGCTGGACGGTCCTTGCCAGCATCATCTTACTCTGCTCCTCGGCCGCCTTGAGGACCTGCGTGATGTCTTTGCCGACCGTGACGAAGTGACTGGTCTCGCCGGTCGCACGTTTGATTGGCGTGATCGTCTGCCGGGAGTAGTAATGTTCACCGTTTTTCTTCCGGTTGACAATCGTTCCTCGGAAGACTCTCCCTTCGAGGAGCGTTTTCCAGAGATCCCGGAAAAACGCCTCGCCATGCTCTCCGGAGTTGAGGATGCGCGGTGTGGACCCTAGTACCTCCTCCGACATATACCCGGTGGTGGTCTCGAATCCCGAATTGACGTACTCGATCACTCCTGACGGATTCGTTATCATGACACTGTCTCCGGTCTGTTCCACGACGGAGGACAGGCGCTGGACGAGCTCCTGGTCGTGTTTGCTCGATGTAATGTCGCGCATCACCAGAACGCCCCCTCGTGTCACTCCGAGGGCGTCTCCCATCGACCGGCTTTTCATTCCAATCCACGATCCGAGAGGCACTCTGGCGTTCTTGACGTAAACCTCGATCTCGGAAACGTCCTCCCCGCGCGTAGCCCTAACCAGGGGTAGCTCCTCCGGAAGATATGGCGTTACAGTGTCGGGCAGGTAAAGTCCATAGACCTCCGCCCACTCCGACACGAGGTGCTCCCGGAGGTCGGCCCCGAGAATATTCTCTGCCGCCTCGTTGACATACAGACATTCCCCCCGTCCATCGGCTACGACCACGCCTTCCGGGAGATGTCCGAGGACGGACTCAATAAGTCCGTTGTCCATCTCCACCGCCCGCGTGGAGTGCGTCGCTCTCAAGGCTCTGACCAACTTGTCTGCTCCTCACTAACGTTTTGGCCGCGCACAAATACCTGCGGCCACGCGCTTACTCGCTCAACGAACAAGTTTTCCCGGCCCTGCCGATAACCCGGATCGCAACTCCAGTCGTTGCCGGACGAGTCGATGTGAGCATTCGCCGGAACCTCGAACGCTACGCACGAAGCGCCGCTTTTTTGGTAACTTCGGTCGCAGTCCCAATCGATCGCCCGAAGATTTGAGATAGCCGTTCGGAGGCACTTCGACCGGGACGCAGGACTCGCCGCTCTTCCGGAAACCGTGAATGCATTCCCAGTTGTTCCCGGAACGCACGAGGTAGCCGTCTAGAGGTATCTCAACGAGCACACATGTCTCGCCGCGCTCGCTGGAATCCTCGATCACATTTCCAGCCGTCTCCGCTGCGGTCCAGATACGCATTCGCGGGGACCTTGACTCTCACGCACGACTGGCCGACTTTCTTGTAGCCTCGATCGCACTCCCAACCGTTTCCACGGGAATCCAGGAAGGCGTTGAGTGGTACGTTGACCAAGACACATGTCTCTTTGACCTGTCGGTAGCCGCGGTTGCACTCCCATCGGTCCCCGGAATGGTCCAGAAAAGCACCGGGAGGGATCTGGATTGCGACGCAGGATTGATCGACTTCCCGATAACCTCGAGCACACTCCCACCCGTGCCCGCTATAATCCAGCAAGGCATTCGGCGGTACCTGGACTACCGCGCATTCCTCGTTGACCTTTCGGTAACCGCGGTCGCACTCCCATCCGTCACCGGAATAGTCTAGAAAAGCATCGGGAGGGAGCTGGATTGCGACGCAGGATTGATCGACTTCCCGATAACCTCGAGCACACTCCCACTCGTGCCCGCTATAATCCAGCAAGGCATTCGGCGGTACCTGGACGACCGCGCATTCTTTGTTGACCTTTCGGTACCCGCGGTCGCACTTCCATTCGTCACCGAAAGTCCCCAGAAACGCATTAGAAGGTATCTTGATTGCGACGCACGATTGACCAAGCTTCTCGTAACCGCGATCGCATTCCCAGCCGCTGCCGTACGGCTTCGCGTGAGAATTCGGAGGCCACTCGGACGAGTCGCCTTGTGCCAGTGCACCTCCCAGGTGCGATCGCCAATACGGCAAAGAAAAACAGAGACCGAGTTGAACCGGCCCACCATGGTCGTTTTGTTTTCATGAGTTGATCCTTTCCTTGCGTCCGTGACGCAGCGATTGACAGGCGTCCTCTTGGATTGATGGTGGCCCCAGGTGCGGCATTATGGATAACTTAGATGAGTAAATTTATTCTGTGGGAGTCGCCTTGGTACATAACAATTATAAGTTAATTAACTTGAAATGTCAACTCATATCTGGAATACTCTTATAGTTTAATCATATTTAGTTAATCGACGGAGAAGTCTCATGGACATGCTTTTTGTCATCAGGCAGCGTATGGAGGAACTGGGTCTCGAGCAGAAAGACTTGGCGGCCGCAGCCGAAGTCACCGAATCCTACATCTCTCAGCTTCTGACTGGAAAAAAAGCTCCTCCAGCCCCTGAACGGACGGACATTTACTCCAAGTTGGAGGAGTCTTTGAAGTTCCCCAAAGGCCGCCTCTCGCGACTTGCCGAGCTCCAGCGCAAGGAAGAATTCAAAAGAAAGGTTGTGGACCCTCCCGCGCCCTTGTTCAAAGAAGTTCGAGAATTGATCCTCCGAAAATGTGCCCCCGACAAAGCAGAACAAATCCGTGCCATTTTCGAGAAGCAACCCTTCGGAGAGCTCGAACGCCTGGTCACCCAGAAGCTCTTGGATGTCGTCAAGACCCTCGCCAAAGAAGAATTAGGGAATGAAAGTTGGCTTCACCTGTTCGCTCGACTCAGCGATCGCAGTTATGAAGAGGCGCGCGTCAGCATTCTCGAGTTCCTGGATACGGATGTCTTCCACATATCGAACGAAAATTGCGTCTCTTTCCTGGATCCGTTGATCGAGTCCTGGGACTTCGACTTCGTGACATTCGGCATCGAGATTGTCTTGAATCGTCGGCTGGTGGCCAGGGCAACCCAAGAGATTCGAGTTCGTGGAACAGGGCGTCGAACCATCTTTCGAAGTGGAACCGGGACTCGAAGAGTACCTCAACGATACTTCTCTCAGCGGCGACGCCACGGAAAAGGAGATTGAGTTTCTGAAGAGACTCAGATTCAACGGGGCACGGCCTACCCCGTTGTACTTTTACCGGGAGGTGCAGAATCTCAGAGATCCTCTCCATTTCCGCCATTCGTCGGCCGAAAGCGATTCCCGACCGAAACGAGAGGCTAAGCGCAGGCGCAGGAAGCTTGCAGGATAGGGGGGGGATTACTGTGTGGCCTTGTTTTACTATTTATGGTTATGTGGGAAGCATTTAATTCGGCGTTGACTTGACATTATAGGTTAATTAACTAATAATGGTTATTGACTAACAGTATAATTCTGAATCTGTGAACTAAATAAAGTTATCTTGGTCGCCCTGGACGGCTACCAACCAGGAGGTACGATATGAAATGGTGGAACCAGTGGACTCGTAAACATGACGAAGGTTGGGTCGAGCGGAAGCGTCGAGCCCTGAGAATGTTTACCGAGAAAATTTCTGAGGCCACAGCTCAGAAAGTGCCGGCTGTTGCCTGCGTAACCGTTCCTGAGACCCGTGTAACGGTTCCCAATCGAGGTGAAAAGTGAAGATTCGACCTCTAAATGACCATATCGTTGCCCTCCGGATCGAGGAAAAGGAGACAAAGGTCGGGGGATTAGTCATCCCCGACACGGCCAAAGAGAAACCCATGACGGCGAAAGTTGTGGCCGTGGGAACGGGGCGCATTCTCGACAACGGCAAGCGCCTGCCGCTCGAGCTCGACAAGGGCGCCGAAGTTCTTATCGGCAAGTACGCCGGCTCGGAAGTCAAGCTCGACGGCGTCGATTATCTCAGTCCTACGCGAGGACGATGTCCTCGGCATCGTCGGATAAGCCAGTTAGCGTAGAAAGGTAGAAACAAGATGTCCAAGCAAATCAGTTACGATGCAGAGGCTCGGCAGGCCATGCTGAGGGGTGTGAACAAGCTTGCGGGGGCCGTCCGGATGACGTTGGGTCCGAAGGGCCGCAACGTCGTTATCGACAAGAAATTTGGCTCGCCGGTGGTCACCAAAGACGGTGTGACGGTTGCCAAGGAGATCGATCTCGAAAACGCGATGGAGAACCTGGGTGCCCAGATGGTGCGGGAGGTGGCCTCGAAGACCTCCGATGTCGCAGGAGACGGAACGACGACGGCGACGGTGCTGGCTCACGCCATCTATCGTCACGGTTTGAAGAGCGTGGCCGCGGGCGCCAACCCACTGGAGTTGAAACGCGGGATCGACCGGGGTGTCGAGTCGATTGTGGCGGAGGTCGCAAAGCTGTCGAATCCGGTCAAGGGGAGCATGATTGCGCAGGTCGGCACCATCTCCGCAAACGGAGACACATCGATCGGTAACATCATTGCCGAAGCGATGGAGAAAGTCGGTAAGGACGGCGTCATCCAGGTCGAAGAGGCAAAGACCCTGGAGACGACTTTGGAGCTTGTCGAAGGCACGCAGTTCGACCGCGGTTACCTCTCACCTTACTTCGTCACGGACCCCGAACGCATGGAGGTCGTGCTCGAGGACTGCTACGTTCTGGTACACGAGAAGAAGATCTCGAGCGTGAAAGATCTGCTCCCGCTTCTGGAGAAGGTGGCCGAGTCGGGGAATGCCCCTCCTCGATGGTCGCCGAAGACGTGGAAGGGGAGGCTCTGTCCACGCTGGTCGTGAACAAGCTTCGCGGCACACTGAAGGCGGTGGCGGTGAAGGCCCCAGGATATGGGGACCGGCGTAAGGCCATGATGGAGGACATCGCCGTTTTGACGGGCGGAAAGGCCATCTTCGAGGATCTCGGTATCAAGTTGGAGAACGTCGAGCTCGAAGATCTCGGCCGTGGCCAAGAGAATTATCGCGACGAAAGAAAACACGACTCTCATCGAGGGCGCCGGAAAGAAATCCGATATCGAGGGTCGCGTCAAGCAGATCCGGAACCAAATCGAGGAGACAACCTCCGACTATGACCGAGAAAAGCTCCAGGAGCGTCTGGCGAAGCTCATTGGCGGCGTCGCCCTCATCAAAGTCGGTGCCGCCACCGAAACGGAAATGAAAGAGAAAAAGGCCCGCGTGGAGGACGCGATGCATGCCACCAAGGCGGCGGCCGAAGAAGGCATCGTTGCCGGCGGCGGCGTTGCCCTGCTGCGCGCAGGAGCGTCCCTGACGGCACTTCGCAAGGACAGCACACTAACGGACGACGAGCGCACGGGCGTCGGGATTGTAGCCCGGGCCATCGAGGAGCCCCTCCGATGGATCGCGCAGAACGCCGGCCACAGAGGGCTCCATCGTGGTGGCGAAGGTGATGGAGCTCACCGGCGACCACGGCTTCAACGCGGAAACCGAAAAGTACGAGGACCTGGTGAAGGCGGGTGTCATCGATCCCACGAAAGTCGTGCGCTGCGCGCTGCAGAACGCCGGCTCCATCGCCGGGCTCATGCTGACGACGGAGGCGATGGTGACGGAGCGACCGGAGCAGGACGCGGCAAAGAGCACTCCTCGTGGCCGCATGCCCGGGATGGAAGACTACAATTGACAGGGCCACTACAAGGTCAAGCGCTGCGAAAGAAATAATGCACACAATAAGCCAAGACAATGAGACCTCGCTCGAAGACGAGCGCGGTCGTTGGGAGAACGAAGGTGGCAGCGTAGAGCCATCTGCCAGACTGACGCCCGAAAAGGTTGACAAAGCTCTCGTCGGGGAGCCGTTTCCCTCGGTGATGGCCGGCAAGCTCCATCTGAAAGAGCTGGAGCTCGTTCGCCTAGTCGACGAGCTCCAGCAAAAAGGGCGCGTCGAAGGTGGACCTGCCTTCCTCGTCACGTTGTTCGGTTTTCGCCTGTTCATGGGTTGCGGGTGAAATGGACTTCCTAACAATGTATCGTAAACGCGTGCCGTTCTGCACGCCTACGACTGGAGCTCCAAGCCGCACTTCAATCTGTTGGCAGAGGCTCACGCCGGTAAACCCCAGATTTGCTTAATCTCTTATTCACGCGCTACACCATGAAGAACTAGCGGGTACCATGTGAACTCATGCGGAACTACCTCCGGAAAAAGTGGCTTATCTTACTCCTTCTAGTATTGGGGATCGGTGTCTTGGTCTTTGTTCGTTTTGGATCCGACGCTGCTCCTCCCGAGCTTGGCCGAGCTCAGTGGCAACGGTTGACTGAACTTTGGATTCAGCAGGCGACGTCGGAAAAGCCCCCGCCACCGAAGCGAGTCGAAACGCCACATCCCGAGGAAGTGGATATTCCGGTCCCTCCTCAGCGGCTGGCGATACCTCGGCGAAGCCCCGACGTACTGATCCGGCAGGCCGAGCGTTTCCGCCGTGGGCCTAAAACCGTCGTCGATCTCCAGCCGTTTCGCGTGAGCGCCGCCATCGAAATCCGGGGCGAAAACGATCGCCAAGGCACGGCGACACTCATCAACCTCAATCCCACGTGCAATACCTGGTATCTTCTCGAGCTCCAGTGGACGGACGGGAATCTGAGTCCTATCACGTTGTAAACGGCCGCCCGAAAAGCCAAGACCTGATTTTGGACTCTGCGTATCCCTACGGGCTCAGAATCGTAGACTCGAGCCGAGACGTAGGCTGCGATCTGTGGTCCCCCGAGTCCACGATCAGCCTCCGGGAAGCGGCCACTTCCCGGTCTCCCTACGTATCGCTTTGTAAGGACGAGATGACGCTACTCCTGAAGCAGCCGGTAATCGCTCCGCCAAGGAATGGACGACCGACTTTCTTCGCGACTACATCTGGGGCGGCGAGAAAATCACGGTCTTAGTGCGCCAGACGTTCTTCCAGGACGCCTACCTCTATACTGCAGAGGCGAAGCGGGCCGCGCCCATCCTTCCCGAAAGCAAGCCCCCCAATCTGGACTGTCCCGCCCCGGCGACCTTTGACGTGCGATATGCCGACTCCATCCTGGACCCGGTCGGGCTCGGCATCGAACCAGACGCCGCTTTGGACGAAGGCCTGCTCGTCGGCCGCTGGTACCCCACGGGTCATGTCCCCGGGAACTCTCCCGAGCCTCATCGAGCCCGGTATCGTGTCGGGCGACATCCTCCAAAGCCAAAAGAGCCTGG
>CAVROO010000026.1:0-13802 GCA_963722765.1 uncultured Acidobacteriota bacterium | reverse complement strand
CGTCGAAACGAAACGACCGGCTGGCAAAGGTTGACCGGATCGAAGATCGGCGCGAGGTAGCTGTCCGAGACCGCGAGATCGAAATTGACGTAAAAGTCGGGGCCGATCCTCTGCGTCGCCACCAGACGAAAATTGATTCTTGGGAATCGCGTAGGCCTGAGGCATTCCTCGAATCCCTCCGCCGGAGGCTCCGCATCGGTATAGGTGTAAGCGACCCCCATCCGTAAGCCGAAATCCGTGGCGGCGGTAGCGCTCAACTCGATCCCCCTAGCCCCCCCGCCGTCGACACGGCGATAACCGCCGAAGCGGCCGAACGGATCGGTTGCGGGGTCGATGCCTCCCGAGAAATCAAAAATGATGATCTGCTGGAGCCGCGTGTAGAAAAAAGTCGCGGAAGCCCGCGCTCGTCCCGCTGCGAAATCCTGATCCACTCCCGCATCGAAGGCGATCGACTTTTCCGGCCTCAAACGGGGATCCCCGTAAACGGAATAGCCGAAGAAGGAGTTGTAAAACGTTCCGAAGCGTTCGAAGAGGGACGGAGCTCGATAGCCGTTTCCAACGTGAGCCCTGAGCTTGGTGCCGGAACTCCGGAAGAAATAGGCCACGGAACCGTCGCCGGTGTAAGCATTCTCGGGAGATTCGAAATCGATCCCTTGGTAAGGCGAGCCCTCCGCCGGATCGAGCTTCGGTGTCTCGAGAGAAAAAAGCTGTGTTCGGAAGGCGCCCGAAATCTGCAAGGCTCCCTCCATCAAACGGATCTGATCTTGGACGAAGAAGGTGTTGCTCCTCTGCGTAACATCCACACCGGAATCCAGGGTCGATCCCATGAACGACTGATTGAGATAGGACTCGCTCTCGAACTCGTAGCCGGCGGTTACGAAATTGAAGGCACCCAATTCGAAGTCCACTCGACCGTTCACGGTGTGGGTGCGGCCGTTGAAGTCGGACAGTGACGATTCGCCGGGCTCGAACAGAGTCACGCCCTCCGGTCCGTCCAAGATGCCGCGGTCGATCCCGAGACCGTGGTAGGTGATGCTGTAGCCGAAGGTCTCTCTCGGCCGCTGCTCGAAGGTCACGAGTGTCGAAACGAAACGGTTTTCCCGTTTGTTGTCCGGATCGTCCGCCGCAGGAATGTAATTAGCGCCGTCGAGATTCAAATCGGGAATCGGCGTTCCCGACTCGTACCTCTCGAGCTCCTCTGCCCGAAAGAGGTACCGCATCGATGACATCGGCCGGCGGGAGATCTCCGACCCCTTGTGGGCTCTCGTTCAGCATGGCGTTCGCGTTGGCCGCATAAACCCGCATCGAGAGCGTCGCGGTGGGAGACAAACGAGCTCGGATCCGTCCCTGCGCCGCTCGTGTTGCGAGCGGCGTCGTTGCCGTCGAGCCCCTCGGAAATGTTCAGATAGCTCAGGGCGGCACTGTAGGTGAACCGATCGTCGGCCGCTCCCCCGCCGACCTGACCGCGAGCGCGGAAGAACCCCAAAGAGCCGCCCTCGGAAAAAAGACTCCCGCGGGGACGGCCGCCGCCGTCGCGGGTGACGATATTGATCACGCCGCCGATGGCGTTGGTGCCGTAAAGCGATGAGCTCGAGCCCCGAAGTACCTCCACGCGATCCGTATCGGTCACGACGAGGTCCTGCAAATAGGCGGAAGCATCGCCCTGCGGAGCGGTGGGGTCGCGGAACCTCGCCCCGTCGATGAGGACCGCCGTGTCCTCGTTTCTCAATCCACGGGTCTTGATGGACACGAAGGAGCCTGGACCACCGAGCTCCTGAACCCGCAGACCGGGAACGGTTCGCAAGGCCTCCGGGATCGAGTACTCGTCGCGTTCATCGATCTCCGGCGTCGCGACGTTCGTGATCGCTTTGGAGATTTCCCCGAGCGTCTGAGGCGTGCTCGAAGCCGTGACCACGACCTCTTCTCGGTGGGCTGCAATCGCCAGTGTCAATTCGAGCTCTTCATCTTCACCTCGGCTCAGGCGAACGATTCGCGCCTCGGCGCGGGCGAATCCCGGAGCCTCGCCATCGACGAGGTATTCACCGGGCGCCAGATTCTCGAAGCGATACACTCCCGTGCGCGTCCGTCCGCGCCACGAGTCTCAACCGATCGTCTCGGGTATAGAGTCTCACGGCGGCATCGGCGACAACACTGCCCAAAGAGTCATGGACGCGGATGGTTAGAGCCGACGAAACCTGAGCCTGTGAGAGGGTGGGAATCCAAAAGACAAGAAAACAAGCGACCCAGAACACTTTTCGCATAAGCACCTCCAGCAATGGCGGACTTTGCGGAGCAAGGTCTCTGGCAGGGTGCTCGCGAAAAAACAAAGCCCCTCACCCTTCGAAGAAGAATGAGGAGCCTGGTTGCCTGCCGGGGAAACCGGACTCTTCCCATCGAAGAGATCTCCGAGTTCTCGGCTCGGGCAGGTTTCCTGACTAACGGATTTTGCGCCTCCGCCTGAACCTTCCCTCCGTCTCATTCCGGAAGTGGCTTCCCGATTTCTCTCCGGGTCTTGGCGGTCGGCTCTCCGATTACAGTGGCGTGGGCCGTTGGGGCTTCGCACCCCATTCCCTTTTACCCTGAATAGGCACCCGAGCCTGTCCGTCTAGTTGTACGGGGGCGAGTATATGCCCTCGGAGGGGTCGAAGCAAGGCGCTCGTAACAGGAAGAACTCAGAACCCAGAACTCAGTACTCGAGAATGAAAAAGGAGGACGGCTACTGCTCTAGAACTTGGCTGGTCGCCGCCGTCATCATTTAAATCCTGATGCCGACGACGCCCTAACCAGCGATTTGGCTAGTCCCGACGGAGGAGGGACGGCGAAGCCGTCGTCAGATTTCCATCCTTGAGTTCTGGGTTCTGAGTTCCGAGTCCTTCTTCTGACTACTTTTCGGCATAGTTTTCCATCGGTGGGCAAGCACAGATGAGATTCCGGTCGCCGTAGGTGTTGTCGATGCGGGCCACGGGCGGCCAAAACTTGTGCTCCCGAACCCATGGGGCCGGATAAGAGCCTTCCTCGCGCCGGTAGGGGCGGTCCCATTCGGTCGCCGTGACGAGACGAGCCGTGTGGGGTGCATGCTTGAGAACGTTGTTCTCGCGGTCGGCGCGACCCTCTTCAACGGCACGAATCTCTTCGCGGATACGGATCAGAGCATCGCACAGCCGATCGAGCTCGTCCCGGGACTCGCTCTCCGTGGGCTCGATCATGAGCGTGCCGGCGACCGGAAACGACATGGTAGGCGCGTGAAATCCATAGTCCATCAGTCGCTTCGCCACATCCTCGGCCTCGACGCCCGCGCTCTTCTTGAAGGGCGCAGGTCGATGATGAACTCGTGAGCTACGCGGCCGGTGCTTCCCGTGTACAAGACGTCGTAGTGATCCGCCAGCCGTTTGGCCATATAGTTGGCGTTGAGGATGGCGACCTGGGTCGCTTTGGTGAGACCGTCCGGCCCCATCAACCGCATATAGGTCCAAGAGATGGGCAAGATGCTCGGACTCCCGTAAGGCGCCGCGGAGACCGGTCCAATGGCTTGTTCTCCGCCCAACCCGGTTACCGGATGGCCGGGCAGAAAGGGCACGAGGTGTGCGGCAACCGCGACCGGTCCCATACCGGGCCCACCACCACCGTGGGGAATGCAAAACGTCTTGTGTAGGTTGATATGGCAAACGTCGGCGCCGATATCGCCCGGCCGAGCCAAGCCCAACCAAAGCGTTCATGTTGGCGCCGTCCATGTAGACCTGCCCGCCGTGGGCGTGGACGATTTCACAGACCTCCCGGACCTCTGCTTCGAACACACCGTGAGTCGAAGGGTAGGTGATCATCAAAGCACCCAAAGCTTCCTTGTGCTGTGAGGCTTTGGCTTTCAAATCTTCCACGTCCACGTTGCCCTCGGCGTCACAGGCCACCACGACGACTTTGAAGCCCGCCATGACGGCGCTGGCCGGATTCGTCCCGTGGGCCGAGACCGGGATGAGGCAAATGTTTCGATGGTCCTCACCGCGACTCTCGTGATACGCCTTGATCAGAAGAAGTCCCGTGTACTCGCCCTGGGCGCCGGCGTTCGGCTGCAGCGTCACCCCGGCGAACCCGGTGATCTCCGCCAACATCTTTTCCAGACCTTGGAAGAGCTCCGCGTACCCCTCGGCCTGATTCGGCAGGGACGAAGGGATGAAGCCCGCCGAGCTCCGGCCAAGTCACGGGAATCATCTCCGTCGTGGCATTCAACTTCATCGTGCAGGACCCGAGGGGAATCATCGAGGTGGTCAGTGAAAGATCGCGCGACTCGAGCCGGCGGATGTAACGAAGCATCTCGTGCTCGGAGTGATATCGATTGAAAACCGGGTGGGTAAGAAAAGCGCTCGTGCGCGCGAAAGGAGCGGTAAACTCCGTCTCCGCATCATCGAGAAGCTCTTCGACTTTGAAAGGCAGTGTCTCCGATGATGAGAAAATCTCGAGTAGCGTTGCAATCTCCTTTACGGTCGTCGTCTCGTCGAGCGAAATCCCCACCGATCCGTCGGAATAGGGTCGGAGATTGAGCTCCCGCCCTCGAGCCGCACGATGAATCTTTTCCGCTTTCTCCTCGCCCACTTGGACGCGCAACGTGTCGAAAAACGGACGATCACCTACATCGAGGTCGAGCCGTTTCAAGCCGTGAGCCAATACCGACGTCAGACCCTGAATCCTTCCGGCGATTCGCTTCAGACCGTTCGGACCGTGATACACACCGTACATACTCGCCATAATGGCAAGGAGCACCTGCGCGGTGCAGATATTGCTCGTCGCTTTCTCGCGACGAATGTGCTGCTCGCGAGTTTGAATAGCCAGGCGGTAGGCCGTTCGGCCTTCCGCATCTTGAGAAACGCCGACGATCCTTCCAGGCATCCGGCGAGCGTGCTCCTCCCGAGTTGAAAGAAACGCTGCGTGGGGACCGCCGAAGCCCAAAGGGACGCCGAAACGTTGGCTCGAACCGACGGCGACGTCGGCCCCGAACTCTCCAGGCGGACGAAGAAGCGTGAGGGCGAGAAGGTCCGTCGCCACGACCACCATGGCGCCCGCTTCGTGCGCACGCTCGGTGAGATCGGCGTAGTCGTGAATTCGTCCGTCCGTCGCGGGGTACTGCAGGAGAACCCCGAAGATATCCTGTTTCTCGAAATCGATGGAGTCGACCGACCCGACCTCGACGTCGATACCGATCGGCATCGCTCGAGTCTTCACGACGGCGATGGTTTGTGGATGGCAATCCTCGGACACGAAAAACGTGTTCTTCTTTCCGCGGCCGATGCCGTAACACATCGACATGGCCTCGGCGGCGGCCGTTGCTTCGTCGAGCAACGATGAATTGGCCAAGGGCAGACCGGTTAGGTCGGCCACCATCGTCTGATAATTGAGCAATGCCTCCAACCGACCCTGGGCGATCTCGGCCTGGTAAGGCGTGTACTGCGTGTACCAACCGGGATTTTCGAGAATATTGCGCTGAACGACCGGCGGCGTCACGCAGTCGTAGTAGCCCATTCCGATGAAGGAACGAAAAACCCGGTTCTTGCCCGCAAGCTCTCGAAGCTCCTCGAGCATCTCGTACTCCCCCCGGGCGGCGGGAATGTCCAGTGAACCCCGAAAACGAATGTTCTCCGGCACCGTCGCGTCGGCAAGCGCGTCGAGAGAGTCGAAACCGAGAAGCTCCAACATCTCTTCTTGATCGGACGCGCTCGGTCCGATGTGACGATGAACGAACCGGGCGGTGGACAACGATTTTTCAAAAGACTCGTTATTGCTCATGATTCTTCCACGAAGACACTTCACCAAAATGAGGCCGGGACATCACAAGCTTCGGCCAAGTCCCGGCCTCGATACCCAAAAACGGTTTTTGTCGAGGGATCAGCTTTCGGCCTCTTCCTCCAGATACTTCTGGTAGTCGGCAGCCGAAAGGAGCCCGGCAACCTGCGCTGGATCCTGAATCTTGACGACGATCAACCAAGCCTCTCCATGGGGATCTTTGTTTACCAGCTCCGGCGAATCCACGGCCGTCTGGTTGATCTCCAGGATCTCGCCTGAAATCGGGCAGAAGAGCTCCGAGACCGCCTTAACGGACTCGATGTTTCCGAAGACCTCCTGGGCGGAAAAGGTGGCTCCAACTTCCGGAAGCTCGACGAAAACGACGTCGCCGAGTTGTTGCTGAGCGTAGTCGGTGATTCCAATGGTGCCGCGATCACCATCCACTTTGATCCACTCGTGCTCTTTCGAGTATCGATATTCCTCTGGGTACATAGGTTTACTCCCGGGCCCGCTTCTCTCGACGCGCGGCGGGCTTTTTTCGAACGGTTTTGTCGATCTCGTCCTTGCCTTCGCGCATACGAGCGCGGACAGTGTTCTCGGCAAAGGATGTCTTCAGGACTGGAAGCTTGGACGAACATTCAACTGGTTGACAGACGCTTCCCGTTTCGCAGTATTCTGGACAACGTAAATCAGGGACGTCAAACTACCATAGGGGGGTTACCCTGTCAACTTGTCGCGCTTCGGAAACGCCCGTGTGGAGGGGACATACACGGGAATTTGCAGCAAAATATTGACTCCCGTCGTCCTCTTCCGGTAAGTTGCCGAAGCACGACATTAACCCTTATAATTATGGCAAATACAGAAAACGCTAGTGTCCTGTATCAGTGGATCGTTGCCTAAAGCTCGAGGTCATTTTGTGTGCTGGCAAGGCGTGCCGACGAAGACATATCCTGATATTTCGAGGAGTCGCAACGAAGCCAGTGCGCAAAAGGGCCCGAGATTTAGGTGACGAATTACTGACACAGGGCACTAGTGTCCTGTATCAGTGGATCGTTGCCTAAAGCTCGAGGTCATTTTGTGGGCTGGCGAGGCGTGGCGACGAAGACATATCCTGATATTTCGAGGAGTCGCAACGAAGCCAGCGCGCAAAAGGGCCCGAGATTTAGGTGATGAACTACTGATACAGGGCACTAGGCCTTGGAGAAGTTGAAGAAACGCTAGTCGTTCGCCCATGGTCACTCATCTATACGCAATTCGCTGTTGGAACTGCCGGAACGAGTTTGACGCCGTCGAGGCAGTCTGGTGCAGTTGTGACCCCAGACATCCCTCAAAGGTCTGTCCATTCTGCCTGCAGTGCTTCTGCCCCGCCGATGAAGACTACAAGCAGAGCTTCTGGCAGCATTCCCCAGAATCCCTCAAAGAGGAAGTCGCGATGCTCGAGCGCAGCCGCGACAGGCTGGGCGAGATCCTGATCCACAATCAAAAACTCAGCACCCCCCAACTTCTCGAGGCGCTGACGGAGCAGAAGCGGACGGGAGGCCTTCTCGGCAAGATACTTCTACAAAAAGGCTGGGTGACACAAACGGACATTGACGGTGCTTTGCGGCACCAGGGCTACAAATCCTTGGTCGATACCCAAGACCCGGAGGTAACGCCCCCGCCGGTCCCACCGTCGACTCCTCCACGGGAGTTTTTAAATCATCTGCTCACGCTGGCCGCGAAGAAAGGGTCATCGGACATTCACATCGAGCCGGCGGGCGAGGGTTTGGCCGTCAAATTTCGAATCGATGGCTTCTTCTACAAGCTCCGATCCCTTCCGAGCAGCGCTCTAAAGCCCATGCTCCAGCAGGTGGAATCCCTCTTTCATCTCGAGCCCAACCAGTGGAAGCTTCCTCAGAAATCCAGGGCTTCCACGAAGCTGTCAAATCGCGAGTACGACCTCCTCGTTCAAACGCTTCCAACCCAGCTAGGTCCCGCAATCACCGTCAAACTGGTGGACCGGAGATACTTCATCAAGAATTTCACGGCCATGGGATTGACACCCCCCGATCAGCTCTTTCTTGTAAGGGCACTCGATGAACCTTCCGGCCTCATCCTTGTTACATCGCCGCCTTACAACGGAGCAATGACCACATGCTATTCGCTCATGGACCATCTGGCCAAGTCGGAGCGGAAGGTCGTCAGCTTGGAACCATCTATCCAGTGGGAGGTTCCCTATGTCCAGCAGGTCGAGGTGAACCAGGAAAGAGGACTCGATTACCCCACGGCGTTGCGCTCGGTGGCCAACGTTCAGCCTGATGTCATTTTCTTGCTCGATCTCGGTGACAAAGAAACGGCCAATATGGCCTGCCAGCTTGCGAGCTCCCTTCTGGTTATCGCATCGTTTCCCGCTTTCGGTGCGGCCGAATCCGTTTGGCGCTTCAACGAGCTCGGGGTGCCGCCCTTGCTCTTGAGCCGAAACCTATCGTTGGTCTTGAATCAGAGGCTCGTTCGCCGGATCTGTTCCGACTGCCGAGAGGGAGGTCAGACCGTTGACCCGCGGAAGCTTGCAGCCTATGGAATCAACGCCGACGAAGCCGCGTCGCTGAAGCTTTACCGTGGAAGCGGATGTCCATCCTGCAACAAGATCGGATACCGTCGTCGCAAAGGTATTTTCGAAGTCATGACCGTCGATCGGCAGGTCCGAGAGGCACTATCCCGTAGCCCGTCCCTCGAAGGTATCGAAAGAGCCGCACTCAACGCGGGGATGGAGACCCTGAGAGAAAGATGCCTCCGCGACGTGAGAGAAGGCGCAACTTCAATCGAAGAGTTCGTCCGTTGGAGGCTTTGAGCCGTTGAAGATCGCCTTTATCGGCAGCCACGGCGTCGGAAAGACCACCCTTTGCTACGACCTGGCCGGAATCCTCAAGAAGCACATGCCCAGCGTGGGCATCGTCATGGAGGTCGCCCGGTCCTGCCCCTTGCCCATCAACCGGGATACCACTCTCAGCGCCCAGTCCTGGATCCTACACGCACAGATCGCCAGAGAAATCGTCGAAACAGATCAAAACCAAGCCGTGGTTTGTGATCGGGCCGCTCTCGACAACTACGCCTACATGGTGTCGGCCACCGGAGGCCACCCTGCTTTGGACGATCTCGTCACCTATTGGATGGGGACCTACGACTATCTGTTCAAAGTCCCCATTACGTTCTCGCTCCGTCGAGACGGGATTCGAGATGTGGACCTCGAGTTCCAGAAAGAGATCGACACGATCGTGGGTCGTCTGCTGAGGAAAAAAGTATCTCCTACTACCGTTTGCCCAGTCGGGGACGCTCGAGATGGATGAGTTATGTGCAAAGAGTCCTGGAGTTACCTTTGCCGGGAAGTCGGTCGAGGACCAAGGCAAGAGGAACCCTCCGCCCACCAAATGCAGCTCCCCATGAAGGGAGACTGAACGAAATCTCACAAGAGAAACCCCAAGGCGCCAAGTCGCGAAGCCGCCAAAGGAAAAATGACGCTGATCTCAGATTAACCGCTGTCTTCGCACATTGCAGCCGTCGAGGTGATGGCTTTCGGTACTACGGCAACTCTAATTCTGGTGTGCACGGACTCTGGACAGTAACCATATTGTGCCACTTTGCGTCTCTGCGCTCCCGCGTCTTTGCGTTGATTTCTTGTCGAGCTTCAAAAAGGCGGACCGGATTCTCTCCGCCTCTTTCAATCTCACGGCCGTTTCCGCCTTCATCCAGTAGCACGCCACCTCGGCCTTTTAGCCACTGCTGATACGCATCGAGTATTTCGGCAAGAAATCGCTCCTTCAGTTCCGGGTCGGAAAACAGAACTTGGCTCGCCCATCGGGTCTCCCCGCCCACGACAAAAGGCTTCTGCGGAGCAGACGCGAACACGCCTTTCTTGCCGTTCACCACTCTGAAACCCCGCACCATGATTCCTTTCGTGACTTCCACATCGGCGTAAGCCAATACCTTTCCGTCGTACCGACTCGGATAAAATGTTGCTTCCATTTCAATCTCCTCATCTTTGACCAACAGCCTCAAGATACGGGCTCCCATCTACCTCTCAGATAGCGAGTCACCCTGACTCTGCCCGTACCACCGAACACCACCACCGCGTGAACCGATCCGAAGCGGTTACTGAGGAAAAGCGTTCCGGTGGTTGACTGGCCCAGAGGCGAAAAAGACAAAATGTCGCTTCGCCCAATCCTCAATCCTGGAAATCCTGCGTCGGTGCCCTGTGGCGGTCTTCCATAACGAACACCTGAAAACACTTCGCTCAATCGCGATGGACTGCCGATCCTCGCGTCCACGCCGGAGCGAACCTCTCTCCGGCGTATTCCGTTGCCGTTTCCGTCGAGATGAATCGCGAGGACGGGGTCGCCTTCCACGTCGTCGAAAACAATGCCGGCGTATCGGTTCTCCGCCGCCGCCTTGGCCCGAACTTGACGTATGAGACTTCTCATATACAAAGACGCACCTCGAAGCTTGTACTCCTCCGCCAACCTCCATCCCCTTGGTATGCCGATACCAAAGGCCGTCGCCATGAGACCAAGCATCAGTGCAAGCTCCAAATATGTTCTTCCTCTTTCACCCCGGATCGGAGCACTTCGCCAAATCGGGGGCCGGCATGGGCGAATAACCCCTGCCGGCCCGAATCAACACTCGCTCGCATCGGCGTCACACGAGCGAGGGCTTCTTCTTGGTCGATGGACTCTTGGTTCGATTCCTTCCCGACGGTAAGGTGTTTTCTGGAGCTTGACGAAGGTTTTCTCACCGATACCCCGGACGTTCATGATTTCCTCAATCTTCTGAAAACGTCCGTTTTCCTTCCTATAAGCGATGATTCGTGCCGCAACCTTCTCTCCGATCCCTGGAAGCTTGGTGAGAGTGTCGACATCCGCGGCATTGATATCGACGCGAAGCTCACTGGACGTTGCTTTGGTTGTTTTGTCTTGATCAGCAAAGACAGGCGTGGCCACGAGAACCGTGACAAGGGCAAGAAGTCCTAAGAAAATGGCGGGTGATTTCTTCATTTTACCTCCTCCTTTGGTTGGTCGATATTCTTCGAGGGCGGCTGCCCGCCCGACCACGGCAGGCAGCCGCCGGTCCTTTTTCCCCGTCGCAATTCTCCGGCTCCAACCGACGACACGAGACGCGCGACGGGACAAGCTCCAGACGGGAAATTCCCTTATCCCACCTCCTTTCTTGCCCTTTGCTTCCGAAGATTTTGATCCTCGGTGGGGCACAGCTTCTGACAACCTTCCATGGCAAATCCCAGGCCACAACGTGCCGAGGGGCCACCAAAAAGATAAAGCATTTAAAATCAATAATTTAAATAGAGACACTCAAAAAAGGGAGACAATGGACCCGAATGGTGAAGCTACGTATCGTCACCCCCGGTTTACGGCTCTTGGAGTGAAGGCCCAAAAACTGCTTGTATTCAACCAGATGCCGCCGTAAACGTTTGTTGACAGGCAAACGTAAACCCCGAACCGAAATAACCAGCGCGTTGCTGCGCCCTGTCGAGATCCGGATTTTTTCGGTTCGGGGTAAAATTTTCGTATATTCTCGACCGGATCGACCGATCGGCCAGAACGGGTGGTAAATCAAGGAGATCCGAAACCCTGTGATTCAGACAGTAGGCTCTGCTGACTACAGCGAGCCGATTGTACCGTAGATAGTGCTTGATCTGGCCCGAAGCCTGGGCCTGTTCTTCCCCCAGATGAAATTTGCCAATACAACGATTTTTTTCTTGATTTACATTAAATCTGTATGTTATATATAATATAAGCATGCAGGTAAGTAGCAGAGAACGGCTCAGCCGGCTCCGAAAATCCTTGACCGAAATGGTCAACGAATCCCGCAAACTGGTCCACATCCTGTCCCATCGCCAAGCCATGGTGAAAGGCTCCGTCTACCAGTTGCAACGCAAGTGCGGAAAGCCTAACTGTAGGTGCGCTGAAGGCCTTCCACACAGCTCCATGGTGTTGAGTTGGAGCGAGGGCGGCCGAACTCGGCTACTATCGGTTCCAGAAAAGAACTTGGACGTACTCAGGCAGCAGACCGAGCAATACCAGCGGTTCAGGAAAGCCCGGGCGCGTCTCGTTCAGCTCCACAAAAATATGCTAGAGGTGGTCAACCGTATCGAGGAGGCGCGCCGCCGCGAACCCTGATGGACATGAGCCTGTATGAGCACGATCCGGGATTCGTCCTGGAACGGTTCAGGCAGGGCGAGTTCGACTTCGTGGATGCCGTGAGCGAAGTCGAGGAGACGGAGTTTTTTCGCTATATAGGCGCCCGGAAGATCCTATCGAAGCTGGCCGAAAACTATCCCTCGCCACGGCGCAAGCAGGAGGTCCCGACCTGGCTGTACATCGCGAGCAATCTGTCCATGCGCTTTCACGGCGTTCACAGCTTCCACGCCTATCCGTATGTGGTGCGCTGTGGGGGGATGTTGAATGCCTTCGGGCCGGATGTGGCCCATAAGGTCCGGCATCCGGACACCCAGGACGTGACTCTGCACTGTAACGGTTTCAATGCCAAGAACAGCTATGATCGCCAGACACCTTGTGACCAGGACTTCCTTCGCAAGCTAGCTCGGACCACGCCACAACAGGCGTTGCTGCGATGGTTCAACCACGATGTGGTGAAGATACTCAGACAGCACAAGGCCTTCGACCCACAAGGTATTTTCCTGGGGGATGCCTCCTACCTGTTCGTTCCGGACAATCCCAACTATGAGAACTCGGTCCGGCTTCTTTTTGATGAGCACAATCATCCGGTGGATTCGAAGGCTCTGTCGCCCCAAGAACAGGCTCGCTACACCTGGAGGCGTTGTTACAAGCTAATTTCGCTGGTGCATACCAATCGCAAGGCGGAGTTTTTCCTCTACGCAGGATTGGGATTGGTGTCCGGGGAGGCGCACGAATGTCCCCCCTTTTATGAGATGGTGGATGTCTTTTTGGATGCGGTAGGTTCCGGTGTGATGAAACGTTTGATCTTGGATCGTGGCTTCATCGATGGAGAGAAAATTGCTCGACTCAAGCAACACCACGGGATCGATACCTTGATCCCGGTTCGCAAGAATATGGACATCTACGAGGATGCCCTGGGTTTGTTGAGAGGCGGGACGGTTTCGTTCAAGCCCTACCATCCCCCGAGTCCCAAGGCCTCCCTGCAGGCCAAGCCCCGAAAGGTGCCGGAAGAGATTCGAAAGCGGGAGGCGAAACGCCAAGCCACGGTTGAGGCTCGCAAGGTAGACCAGCCTCCTCCACCTGCCAACAAGACCGTCCTGCGACGTGAGATCGCAAAGATCCCCGGGCTACGCTCATGGTCCAGCTGTACCGTGCCCGTTAATGTCATCGTCAACAAAGAGCTCTTCGGCGATGGTCACGAGAAGATATGGATGCTGATGGATACTCAATCCGGACGTAACCCAAAGACCTCGCGGGATGAGTACCGATTGCGTTCTGAGATCGAAGAGCGGCACCGCCAGCTCAAGTGCTTTTGGGATCTGGCGGACTTCAGGGGTCGTGTACTCTCATTGGTTGTGAACCAAGTGGTGTTTGTTGCGCTGGCCTACAGCTTACTCCAGCTCTACCTGCTGCGGAAGATCAAGCGACCGGAACGAAACCGCCAAACCCGCATGCGTCTGCGGGACCAACTGCTTCCATCCGATTCCAGCATTATTCTCTACTGTGAAAACCGCTTCGCTTTTCTCTCTCCCCTCGAATACACCGATCTCTTGCTCACCCTCCCGGAGCCGGCCAGACACAAGATCCTGGCCAAGACCAGACGCCTGAGACGTCAAGTCGCCACGGAGCTCAAGCAGGCCCGAGCACCATAGCTCTCACAACATCTCTAAACTAAAGTTCGATTGCCCCCTTCACCAGGATAATCAACTGTCTCCAGCCACCGGTAGCTGCCTCGCCGATGAGGCATTGCAGCGCCTTCAAGGTTTCTGCAAAAGCCCCACCTGTATTCGTTGCTAAATACTCGATGCACAATCCTCCACTGTCGGCCCTCGTGCATACTGG
>CAVROO010000025.1:0-333309 GCA_963722765.1 uncultured Acidobacteriota bacterium | reverse complement strand
GACGCACACCCGGAGGCCGCGGGCAGGTCTCGCCAGCATGAGACCGATTGGAATAGCCGGGCTCCCGCGGGAAGGGACTCGATGAGCCACGCCAGGCCGGAAGCATCCGCCTCGGCCCCGGTCAGCACTTCCAGTACGTCAGGGACGACCCGGAGGAGCGCGGCGCAGTCATCGGGTTTTACGCTCGAGCCGAAAAAAGACATTGGGCTGCCAGATGAGATCGGCAGCCTGAGCAGCTGACGACGCAGCACCAGTGTCGAACTCCAGCCAAATGTTGTACACGTGCGCGTGGAAGGGATGATCCGGCTCAGCCCAGAGCCGGGCGAAGGCGCACAGGGCATTCCAGCATGGTGACGAGCTATCGCAAAGCGCATCCAAGAGAGAAGCTGCATGCCCTGCGAGTAGGCAATGACCCAGAGACCCCTTTGCCGTGTGGAAGAGGATGTCTGCCACCGCATACGGACGACCTAAGGGCATCCGACCCCCCAGAACGTCGTCAGATCCAGGGGAAGTTTGATGACGCGTTAAGTTTGCAATCCGAATCTTCGAGCAGAATGCAACGCTCCGACGGACGGGAACCTGCGGAACGACGCACTCGTCGCATGGAGCTGCGGTTTGCCTCACCATTTGCACGCCGCCATGATGAGGCAGAGGATCACGCGACGGACCAGAGTCACGGCTGTCGTATGCTCGCTACCACTTTGGCTCTTCCAGGGCCAGCGGCGCCCACGCCGTCGTCAGCACACTCCCGCAGAACAGTCCCAAGAAGGGCGCCGAGGAGCCGCACCAGCGAGGATGACACCCGTCGCGAGCGCTACGCCGCCGGCTACCATCTCCAGTTGCTCTTCCGTCAGCTCATCCTCGGAGAATCCAGTCTCCTCTCCCAGAGCTTTCAATCCTCCGCCGAACTCCAGACCGAGGTCCTCGCCATGGGCAATGTGCTTCTCGATATCCAGCTCCAGAGTCTTGGCTTTGGCCTTCAACGCCTCATCCTTGAGACACATTTGTCCGTACTTTTTGAGATCCTCAACGCTCACCGCACTCTCCTCGGGCTGGCCGACCTCAGGCTAGAACGTGTATGGGCCCAGGCGAGGTGAAACCGCCATGGCATATGTACATGTTCTCGAGATTTGCGTGAGCACGACTCCAGTTCGCCCGGTACATCTATTTAGCCCTGAAGCGACAATAAATGAGCGAAATCAGCTTTGTCAGACGCAACAAAAGCCATGATAGTCGCCGCTATTCTTGTGAAAGGGTCTGCGATTCACTCATAAATGAAGCAGTTATACTGTGTCTTTACAGAATTGGTATGTTGGCTCGTTGTCGCTTCAGGGCGAACCCGAATCCGAGTTCACGAAATCTACGCAAATTACTGGAAAAGAACAAAGGTTGGTTCCATCGGAGTCAAATCCCCAAAGATTGTATCTCCCACCTCTCCATGGATTAAAATCTCCCTGTCAAAAGGAGATGCCATGAAAAAAACCGCCGTCCCATTGATGTTCTTGACATTGTTTACCTGTGTGGTTGCGCCGCTTGCTTTCGGAGTTGAAACCGATGAGGAGTACATCCGCCTGCACTACACCAAGTACGAGTGCAAAATTCCCATGCGGGACGGCGTGAAGCTCTTCACGGCGGTTTACGTACCGAATGACAAATCCGAGACCTATCCCTTCATTCTATTTCGCACACCTTACGCGGTGTCCCCCTATGGTGCGAATGCGTACCGCACCCCCCTCGGACCGAACATGCGGTTTGCTCGGGAAGGCTATATTTTCGTTTTTCAGGACGTTCGGGGCGGTTCATGTCCGAGGGTGACTTCGTCAACATGACGCCTCATGTGGCGGATAAAAAGGGCCAACTGAATATCGACGAGAGCACCGACACCTATGACACCATCGAGTGGCTTCTGGAGAACATGTCGAAACCACAACGGCCGGGTGGGGAAGTGGGGGATCTCCTATCCCGGCTTCTACACCGCCGCCAGCATGATCGACGCCCATCCGGCCCTGAAGGCGGTTTCGCCCCAGGCGCCCATCGCCGACTGGTTGTAGGACGACTTCCACCACCATGGTGCTCTTTCCTTCCCCACGCTTTCAACTTCCTCTCGGTTTTCGGCGCGCCCGGCCCGGCCCACCACCGAGCGGCCCCCTCGTTTCGACCATGGACCCCCGACGGATACCAGTTCTTCCTCGACATGGGCCCGCTGGGGAACGCCAATCGACTTACCTCAAGAACGAGATCCATTTCTGGGACAAGATGATGGGCATCCCAACTACGACGACTTTTGGCAGTCCCGGAACCTCCTGCCCCATCTGAAGAACATCAGTCGCGCCGTCATGACGGTGGGCGGATGGTTCGATGCCGAAGACCTCTACGGCCCCTCCACATCTACCGTGAAGCGGAGAAGAATCAATCCCGGCATCTTCAATATGCTGGTCATGGGCCCCTGGTCGCACGGCGGATGGGCCCGGACCGAAGGGGATTCGCTGGGTAACGTCAAGTTCGGATTCGAGACCTCCGAGTACTACCAGGAGAACATCGAGTTGCCTTTCTTCAACACTATTTGAAGGGTAAGGGCGAGATCGAGCTTCCCGAGGCCTTCGTCTTCGAGACCGGCGCGAACCGGTGGCGCCGCTTCGATAATGGCCGCCGGAAAACACGGAAGAGAACGCTCTACGTCGCATGCAGGCGAACGGCTCACCTTCCACACCTCCCACCGCGAGGCGAAGCCGCCTACGACGAGTACGTCAGCGATCCCGCAAGCCGGTGCCCTTTACCAGGATATCGCGACCGGCATGACCCGGGACGTACATGACCGACGACCAGCGACCTTCGCGCCGCCGACCCGACGTCCTGGTCTACCAGACCGACGTCCTCGAAGACGACTGACGCTCGCCGGCCCCATCCTGGCCGACCTATGGGTCTCCACGTCCGGGTCCGCCTCCGACTGGATCGTGAAACTGATCGATGTCTTTCCCGACGAGACGCCGAACCAGCGCCTCGGGTCCGGGCGAGTACGAAATGGGCGGATACCAGATGATGGTTCGGAGCGAGGTCATTCGAGGTCGCTTTCGGAACAGCTACGAGAAGCCGGAGCCGTTCGTAGCCCAACGAGGTCACCCAGGTCGATCTCCCGCTACAGGACGTCCTCCACACGTTCAAGGCGGTCACCGGATCATGGTTCAGATCCAGAGCACCTGGTTTCCCCTCGTGGATCGAAATCCGCAGAAGTACGTTCCCAACGTTTACAAAGCGAGCGAAGAAGATTTCATCGAGGCTACGCAACGCATTTATCGTTCGAAGGAGCACCCAACACATTTGAAGGTTGGGGTCCTGAACTAACGTAGAGATCCAAGAGGATCGTAGGCGTTTGAGGATCGAACAATCGAAAAAAAAGCCCCGGGGAGTATCCCCGGGGCTCGAAAAGCGAACGACTTCTATTTAGGAACTAGAACCTGAACTTCGCCACGAGACGCACGATGCGCGGTGACAGAATTTCGTCGATGCGGCCGAAGCTCGGCGAGCTAGTCCACGACTTTGGAGTTCGTCGTGCCCGAGTTGAACAAGTTGAAGATCTCCGCCGCCACCGTCACCCGCGCCTGCAGGGCGAAGCCGAACTTTTTGGCGATACGGATGTCTAAGGTGAAGAGATTGGTGAGGCGGACCTCGTCGATGTCATCAACGCCCAGTACTCTCTCCCGTCCCTCGAAGGCACCCAGGTCGATCCGGTTGTAGTAAGGCTGGGGATAGCCCTGGCGGGCAAAAATGTTGCCGGAGAAATCGAACCTACCGAACTGATAGAGACCGCTGATGTTGAACTGCCAGCCGGCGGACATGTAGTAGGTCCGGCCGGAACCACTCGTCTGACGAATCGCCTGCCCGCCATCGATCTGAGGCTCGTCGTCCAGACTCGATGGGATTGGCGTAGTCGCCCTAGAACGAGTAGGGACCGATGTTGTCTTCCAGGCTGTTGAAGGAGAAGCTGCCGCGGGCCATCCATTTGTTGGACAGTCGCTTGTTCATGGTGAACTGGAATCCGTAGGCATCGTGGTGTAGTTCGTCGCGGTTGGTGAGCAACGTTCCGCCAGTAACCTCCGGCCGATCCAGAACGCCGTCGTTCAAGACGTAAGGAGTCGAGGTGTAACCGTTGTTCGTCACCGGCGTCCCCGGGTGTAGTCATCGCGGGTCACGCCGATGTCGGGATAGAAGTCCGTCCCGCGTCCGAAACGGTAGTTGGTGTTACGGCGCCATGTGAAAGCGACCACCGATGCCCAGATCAGGCCGCAGCTCGTGGTCGACGCCAATGATGGTCTCGTAGTCGATATCGGCCGAAAAATCCGGGTCGATCTTGTCCACCGACTCGCTGAGGCGCTCGGATTGTTCGGGTCGACCGCGTTGAAAGCGGTGACTGTCGAGAAATCGACCTCGGGCAACTGCATGATTCGGTCACTGTTGGCGTCCACCCAGTTGTATTGCAGATAGGCCCGGCCGCCGAGAGGATTGTCCTGGATCGTCAAACCGGTCGCGAGCTGACCGTGGTAGCGGTTGAACGAAGCCCTGAGAACCGTCTTGAACTCGTCGTCGAGCGCATAGGTCATACCGATGCGAGGCGAGAAGTTCGTCCAGTTGATACCTTGCCCGCCGCCGCCGAAATTGAGCCCGGGAAGAAGATCCGGAATCAAGGGATTGCCATCGACCGAGGCCACTTTGTTGGTGCCCACTTGGCGATCGAACCGGCCGGCGACGTTCACCGTCAGTCGTTCCTTGGTGTAAATGTCTCCGACGTAGAAGTGGTAGGTAGTCGGCCTGGACGCCGCTGAAGCTGTCACGGTAGAAACGGGCTTGCCAGATATCCGGAGCGGTGTTGATCCGCGCCTGAGTCTTCTTGCCGGCGGTGATGTTGAACGAGTCGGCCTCGGCCTTCTTCCAGCCCGCGCCGATCTTGATCTCGTGGCTTCCGCCCCACCCAGAGGCAAAATAACTGACGTCGCCCCGGAAGGTCGTCTGAGGACGCTCGAAACGGGCATCGACCGCGCCGCCTCGAGTCTCGGCGCTGAAGTCGACGGTCTCATCCTCTTCCGGAACGCGAGGTGCCAAAGTGAACCCCGTATTGAAACGGCAAACTTCAGGTTGCTGATGATGTTGGGGCCCCAAATTCGGTTCCACTCTAACTTGTGAAACCCGTGCGGTTGCGCCGGCCAGGCATTCCCCTGGTCTCGGAGGTGCTCGTCCGAGTCGATGGTGCCTTCTACACCTGTGGGACGTCCGACCTTCACTTTGCTGGGATGGAAGAAGAAGTAGGAAACGGCATCCGTCTCCGTGGCCTGCCAGTTGACCTTGGCCGTGATGTTCTCGAGCGTGGTCTTGTCCGGGCTCTGAGTCAGACGGATGATATCGATCTGGTTCTTTCCATAGCTGAAGTAGCCCCAGAGATGGTCCTTCCAAATCGGACCACCGATGTCGAGACTGTAATCGGTGATGTTGTCGACGTGATCCGCCTTGTCGTTGCCCTGGAGCCTGGAGTCACCCTCCAACTCGTGGAGGAAGATTCGAAGACTGCAGTGAATCGTCAGCCCAGTTGAAATTGGCCGAACCGTGCGGGGTGTTGCTACCGCGCTTGGTGACCATGTTCATGTGCACGCCACCCGTGGCCGCGGTAATGTCCGACCCGCCGGTGGCGATGTTGATCTCATCGAAGGTGTCATAGGTGTAGTAGCCGGGTGACGCTCCCACCGCCGCCATGTCGGTGATGGGAATGCCGTCGATGTTCCAGGTGTTGTTGTCGGCGACCGGCGCCGGAGCCCTGATAACCGGACTGCTGGCCGCTCTCACTGCCCGCCACGTTCACGCGGTCGAGCTGAACGCCGGCAACGGTCCTCAGAAGGCCCAGGGGTCACGGGAGGTCGGGATCTTCTCGAGCTCATCCTTCTGAACGGTCTCGTCGGTCCCCGTCTTATTGATGTCCACCACGGGAGTCTCAGCGGTCACGGTGATGGTCTCCTCGACTCCGGAGATGTTCAATGCGAAGTTGAGGTCAACGTTGACCCCGGAGCGCCAAAATGATTTCCCGGGCCTGCGTGGCAAAGCCCGAAAGCTCGACGGTGACGGTGTAGTTGCCGTGATCCATGTTCAGAAAACGGAACTTCCCCGCCTCATCGGAGATCGTCGTGTTGTCACCGAACTCACCGGTAATCGTCACCGACGGCTCCGGGCATGACGCCGCCCGAAGTGTCGGTCACGGTACCGTAAATGTTCCCCTTGTTCGTCTGTGCGACGGCAAAAGGAGCCAGCCCCAGGACTAGAGCCAGCGTGATTCCTATGATACGTTTCATTGAAGTCCTCCTTTGGATTGTTCATGACGAAGGCTATAGTCATATAGACGCAACGACAACGCTCCATTAGCAAGTTATCGAACCATTTTCCATTGAATGCGAAATCCAAACATATGAATTCTATCTAATTTTTTGTAATACAACTACATTAAGCGATTGGAAGTTTCAAAAACGGCAAGACGAAATAAATCAAAAAATTGAATTGTCGATTCAAAATCCAATGTCTTCCGAATCGAAAACTCAATGTATTGAGATCGTCGGATCGAAATAATGGCATTTCTTATGTACGTGGGGTTCGAATCGTTACAGTCTGGAACAATCAAATCACATGATACTTTATGCGGCTGGAACTACCAGATGGGACTCGATGGGACAATTCGTCAGTAAAGATCCCGGAAACAAGTCTCACCACAAGGAGGCAAGTTATGGAAAAAGCCGGCTACGCCATTCTTCTCTCCCTCGCGGTTTTATGGATCCTGGGCATCATCGGCGGCATGATTGCCGCTTTTCCCGTGGGCCTCGTCGGTCTCGTTGCGCTCGTGGGAATAGGTCTGCTCTTCATCAAGGTCGTCAAAGATCGCCTGTCGAACAAAGAGGACGACTACTACTCGAAGAACGTCGACCAGTAGGAGGAAATATGCTGCTCTCCACGCAAGACGAGCTGGCGGACTATGAAATCGTTCAGACCTTGGGCATGGTGAGAGGAAACACGATTCGGGCCCGCCACGTTGGAAAGGACATCATGGCATCGCTGCGCACGCTGGTCGGTGGTGAGATTACGGAGTACACGAAAATGCTTGCCGAGTCGCGGGAGCAGGCGATCGATCGCATGATGACCGAAGCCAGGGCAAGAGGAGCGGATGCCATTTTGTGTGTGCGCTTCACCACCTCCGCCGTGATGCAAGGCGCGGCAGAGCTCCTGGCCTACGGCACGGCGGTGAAAATAAAAAAGAAATAAAGGGACAGGTCCCTTTTTTCTTTCCGCCAAATTAGATGAAAAAAGGGACCTGTCCCTATACTAGCTTTTCAAGAAACTTGGTTCTCTCCGGCTCTAGAGAGATCTGCAGACGAGCATCCACCGATCGGCAGCGGTCCGGTTCGGGGAAGGTCATGAAAGGATTGATATCGAGCTCGAGGATTTCGGGAAAATCATGCGCCAGTTGCGACAGTCGCAACAGAGCGTCCGAGAGTTTTTCGAAAGCCACCGGCTTTTCGCCGCGAATGCCCTTGAGGATGGGATAGCCGCGAATCCCCTTCAACATCTCCGCCGCATCGCGATCCGTTAGAGGTGAGATACGGAAGACCACGTCCTTCAGAACTTCCACATAAACACCACCCAGGCCGAACATGACGAGATGTCCAAAGTTGGGAACCGAGTTCAGGCCCAAAATCGTCTCCCGGCCCCCTGAGACCATTTCCTGGACCGAAAAAGCCAACTTGTCTCCCCCAACTCCCTGTGCTTTGAACGCCTCGATCATGGCCTCGTGCGCACTATGCAGTTCCGCATCACCGCGAATATCGACGACCACACCTCCCACATCCGTTTTGTGTACGACTTCTTTGGACGTGATCTTCAGAACCACCGGGTAACCCAAATCGTTCGCGATCTTCCTCACTTCGGTCCATGTCCGGCCGATAGCATAGCGGGCCAAGGGAATCCCATAGGCTTCGAGCACCTCGAAAACCTCGAGATCGGTCAGTTGAGCCCGGTCCTCCCGCTTACATCGATTGAAGACCTTGGCCACGGCGACGCGGTCGGCCTCGTACTCGATGGTTTGACCGCGCTCCTTCTGCTTCCACTCTCCGTAGCTCACCATAGCCGACAGCGCCTTGGCGGCTGATTCGGGGAAGAGGTAGGCTGGAATACGATTTCGCTTGAGCTCTTCGACCCCGGGAGAAACACCTTTGACTCCCATGAAACAACCCAGCACCGGTTTGTCGAATCGATTCGCTACTTCCGAGATTTTTTGCGCTACCTTGGTGGGGTCGGTCATGATGGGAGGGACGAAAATGACGATGACGGCGTCGATGTTGTCGTCTTGAAGAACCTGGTCGAGCGCGTATTGGAAAGCTTCTTCGTCGCCGCTGGCGATGAGATCGACGGGATTCTCGACGCTCGCTTCGGGAGGCAGATAGTCCCGCAGTTTCTTTTTGGTCTCTTCGGACAGATCGGCGATCTCCAACCGGAGGCTCTCGCAGGCATCGGCGGCCATGATGCCCGGGCCCCCGGCATTGGTCACGATGCCTACCCGATTGCCTGTAGGAACGGGCTGGTTGGCGAAGGCCAAGGAGATATCGAACATCTCTTCGATGGTATCGGCACGGATCACACCGCATTGCTTGAATAGGGCGTCGAAGGCCATATCGGTTCCGGCCAACGAGCCCGTATGAGACGAAGCGGCCCGCGCTCCTGAAGCGGTGCGGCCGGATTTGACGACGATGATGGGCTTGGTCTGACTGACCTCCCGCGCCAATCGCGTAAACTTCCTCGGGTTGCCGAAGCTTTCCAGGTACATCAGGATGACATCGATGGAACCGTCATCCTTCCAGTACTCGAGAAGATCGTTCCCGGAAATGTCCGCCTTGTTCCCCACGCTGACGAACATCGAAACGCCGAGGTTGAGCTGGTTGGCAAATTCGAGAATGGTGACGCCCAAAGCACCGCTCTGGGAGACGAAAGCGACGTTGCCCCGTATGGGAATCGTCGGCCCAAAGGTTGCGTCGAGTCGGACGTCGGGATCGGTATTGATGACCCCCATACAATTGGGACCTACGAGCCTCATCCCATGCTTCTTGATGGTCTCGACGATCTTTCGCTCGACGCGGGCTCCGTCGTCACCCACTTCCTTGAATCCGGCGGAAATGACCACGAGACCCTTGACGCCCTTTTGTGCGCATTCCTCCACGACCCGGAACACCGCTCCACGCGGGACCACGATCACAACCAGGTCGACCGGCTCGGGCAGGGACGCCACGCTCGGATAGGCCTTGACCGAATGAACGAAATCCGCCTTGGGATTCACCGGATAGATGGGCCCGTTGAAATCGGACGCCAGCAGCTTGTCAAAGATCTCCCGACCCACTCCCCCTTTTTGGGAGGAGGCCCCGACTACCGCGACCGACTTGGGGCGAAAGATCGCGTCCAGAGAGCTATTCATCGACATTCGGCTCCTTGCCTTTTTGGTGGACGAACTGATAACTATCTAAGATCTCAATTAAATAGAAATGGTAACACGGCTGCTCCGTTCCGGGTAATTGCTGAAGCGATGAGCTCAAATCCTCCCATCTCGAATCAAATCGCTACAGAAAAAACTCAATTAAAGGAAACTATACAGAACAAATAGAGAAACATGCCAACCGACACTTGACGGGAACGTAACAATCCACCTATAGTTCTGATAAGATTGACTTTAGAGGCAGCACATCGGCTTTCTCCGGTATGTTGTCGGGTCTGGAGGCTTCCGCCTATCCAGATCAAAACCTCTGAGGGTAACGACGATGCTACGCGAGCTGATTTCGATCCTGCGAACCAAGGACCCCCTTCAGGCAGTCGGCGAGAACTTCGCGCAAATGCTGCACCTAACCTATGAAATGACGTTGGTCGCCGGCGACATTTATTTCGGGAAAAAGTACGATCCGGCCGATCGTAGTCAGATCTATCGACAAGACGTGGAAGTCAATCAGCTGGAACGGACCATACGCCAACAAGTCGTGGCGCACCTGTCGATCCAAAAATCAACTTCAGACCTCCCCTATTGCCTTCTTTTGATGAGCCTGGTCAAGGATGTCGAGCGCCTCGGCGACTACGCCAAAAACCTCACTGAAATCCAGGACATCTGCTCCCACCCCTTGCCCGACGACGATATCAAAGAGGAGCTTTTGGAGATTCGGTCGGGCGTCGAAAAGGCCTTTCAATCCACGGCCGATGTCCACGCATCATCGGACCAGGAACGAGCGTTGCAGTTCATAAGGGAAGGTCGTAGCATCGCGCACCGCTGTAGAGCACTTCTCCGGCGAATCGCCGCACGCCCTGCCGAGCCCTGCGTCATCACCGCCGAAGTATTGGGCTGTCGATACTACAAACGGATTGGCGGCCACGTGCTCAACATTCTGTCCAGTGTGGTCATGCCACTCCACAAAATCGACTACTACGACGAGGATGAGATCGCGCGCATCGAAGCGACGACCAACTAGGCAAGGACTCAGCGCTTCGGCTGAAAAGGCGGGCGGCTCAGCTCAGTCTATCCACTGCCTCCTGGAAGTAAATAACCCTACTGACTGCTAACTGCTGTCTGCAGGAGTTAGAAATTCCGCTCACACGCTCCCAACCGGTTGTAGACAGATGAGCTTTTCCTTGGGGCCGAGTCTCAGAATCTTCCCGACGGCTCTTGCGTCGAAAGCTCCTACCACGACCGAACCCAACCCGAGTGAAACGGCCTGAAGCGATACGTTCTGCACCGCATGGCCGGCCTCCAGGTGGACGTAGACCTTTCCCTCGCGGCCGTACCTTTTCATCGTTCGGCCGAAAACCGCAGAAAAAGCGAGCACCAACGGAGCGTCGGCAATCCACCCCTGCTCCGCCGCCAAGTCGGCCAGCAGCTCCCGGAAGTCTCCCTTTTTAATACGCCGAAGCTCATGGTTGCGGGGACGATACCGATAAATCCCCGCTTCCAGTTCCCGTACGTTGCCGACCACAAGGTCTGTTTTCAAGGGATAAATCGCGCCGGCGGAAGGTGCCGTACGTAGTCCTTCCGGATCCGTCTCACCCTGGGCCGCCCACAAAAGCTGCGCAACCTTTTTTCGGGTGAGGCTCTGTTCCGACGAAGTCCCGCACCGACCGCCTTTTTCTCAATGCCGCCTCCAGCGAGAGACTCCCGTTGCGTGTCGGCCGGGGAAGTGGAATGACGGAAGACGATTTCGCACTCATACCTGAATCCTTTCTCACGGGAGACCGCACCGAACAAATCGGGTAGTGACCGTTTCCAGCTCATTCTATTACGGATCTCGACACGTGGTTATTTCCCGGGCTCGGATCGATCGTCCTAGTGACGCGCGGGCACGAGTTGATGTAAGATTTCGGTGGTATGAAACGCACCTTTTTAAAAGTCCTTCCCTGGCTCTGTCTCATCAGCATGATCGCAGCCCTGTATGCAGCCTTCCTCTACGCACCGAGGGAGAAGACCATGGGCGACGTACAGCGGATCTTCTATTTTCATGTGGGGAGCTGGTGGATTGCGTTCCTCGCCTTTGGTGTCGTTTTCGGAGCCAGTATCGCCTATCTGGCCACACGGAAGCGGCTTTATGACAGCCTAGCCCTCTCGTCCGCTGAGATAGGCGTCATTTTCACGTCCATCGGCCTGATTACCGGCCCTCTTTGGGCGAAACCCGCTTGGGGCATCTACTGGACCTGGGACGCTCGGCTGACGACGGCTCTCGTCCTGTGGCTCATCTACGTCGCCTACTTGATGCTTCGCCGCTACGTTCCCGAAGAGGAAAAGCGGGCCAATCTAGCCGCCGTAGCCGGTATCATCGGCTTTATCGATGTTCCCATCGTGCATTTTTCCATTCGCTGGTGGCGCACTCAGCATCCTCAACCGGTCGTCATGGGCGGGCCCGGGCTCGGGTCTCGACCCCATGATGTTTCAGACTTTGATGGTCAGTCTAGCGGCGTTTTTGTTCCTTTACCTGTGGATGCTCGAAAAACGCTTCTCGATCGAGCGCGCCCAGGAAGAGATCGATCACTTGCACAAAACGGTTGATACCTTATGAGCTACCTCTTTTCCGCCTACATGGTCATTTGGCTGGTCCTTTTTGCCTACATGGTTCACCTCTCTAACAAGCAAAAGAAGCTGGACCGTGAGATCGAGACACTCAAGAAGCTCGTGGATGAAGGCAAATAGGACCAAGCTACGACGCTTGGTGGTATCGAGCCTCCTCGTCTTTGTTGTGGCGGGTCTCAAATCCCACGAGACACCGCGAATCGTAAACGCCGACGATATCGCGAGTGTCGTGAGCCAACACCGGGGCCGTGTCGTCCTTTTGAATTTTTGGGCAACCTGGTGTCCTCCCTGCCTGCAGGAGTTTCCGGAGATCGTAGCGGTGGAACGAGAGTATCGGAAACGGGGACTGGTCGTCGTTTCCGTGTCCGCCGATTCTCTCGACCGTGTGGAAACGGATCTGTTGCCCTTCCTCGATGAGCATCAGCCGGGATTTGAGGTCTATATCCGAAGCGACGATGACCCGGAAGCTTTCACAAAGGCCAGTCGATCCGGGTTGGAAGGGCGCAGCTTCCCGCTACTTTTTTTTACGATCGGGTTGGACGGCCTTCCGTGAAGCGTTATTCTCCGATGCCCCGGGACGAGATCGAGCGTATCGTAGAATATCTTCTCAGTGACGCGTGAATAGGAGAACGAAGTGGGCGGAAAATTAGATGGAAAGTCGGCGCTCATCACGGGCGCCAGTCGAGGAATCGGCAAAGGTATCGCGAGGGTTTTTCTTCAAGAAGGAGCCCGTGTCTTCCTGAGTGCGAAGCGAGAAAAGACCCTGGCCGCTACGGCGGAGGAATTGAGCCGAATCGGTCCCGATGTGGGATTTCACGCCGGAGACGTGAGCGTCCCGCAGGAAGCAGAGGAGCTCATCCAAAAAGCCCTAGAGCATTTCCCCGATCTCACGGTCCTGGTCAATAACGCAAGCATCCTGGGTGAACGCGGCCCCCATCACGGCATGTTGACACCGGAGACGTGGGACGAAGTTCTTCGCGTCAACACGTCGAGCCTCTTTTATCGTGACCCGGCCTCTGATTCCCGCTCTCGTGGACCGTGGAGCCGGCTCCATCATCAATGTCAGCTCCAGCGTCGGCCGACGAGGCAAGCCCAACTGGGGACCTTACGCCGTTTCGAAATTCGGTCTGGAAGGTTTCACACAGGTTCTCGCCGAGGAGCTCCGGCCCCACGGAATCCGGGTGAATAGTGTCAATCCCGGAGGGACGCGCACCGACATGCGAGCCGCCGCATATCCAGACGAGGATCCACTCACCCTACCCACGCCGGAAGACATTGCACCCGTCTTCGTGTATCTCGCGTCCGACGAGTCGAAAGACATGACGGGCCTCGCGTATGAGGCGAGGGACTATATTAAAAGAGATTAGAAAAGAGTTAGAGAACTCAAGAACTCGAGAACTCAGAATAATTTGGAGCTCGGCCGGCCTTAGCAATAGCTTCGGCAGGCCTCGACCTGAAACGGATCATCCACTTGCTAACAAAAGCAAGGAAGCACGAAATCGTTGGTAGAGCGGCGGGCGCCCTCGCCCTCGCCCTTCCCGTCGCACTCGCCTCCTGGCTGGGGGCGGGAGGCCCGGGCCGCCTGGAGCTCAACCTCGGGCCCGGCGACGCTCCCTACATTGAAGGATTCCACCCTTCCTACGAGGTTCGCGGCAAGGAGCGAACCCATTGGACCACCTACGACGCCGCTATTGAACTACCGGTGCGTCTCGAAGGTGGACCGGTCACGATCGCCTATCGCTACGCCCGTGATTTTCCGCAGACGGCCGAGGTCGAGATCCTTCTTGGAGGCGCGATCATCGATCGCTTCAGCGCTCGGGGTGGCGTTTTTCGAGACACGTACCGTGGAGCTCGCCGGCGTGAATGAGAGTCCCATTGAGACTCACCATCGCCTCCGACTCTCACGAGCGTCGCAATATGGGACTCAAGCTCGACTGGGTGCGGATCGACTACGGCGATCGAGCCACAGTCCGGCTGGCGGGTTGGAATGCCTGGAAGACCCCTGCTCGTGCCCGCTGTCGTTTTCGCGGCGCTTCTCGCGCTCGGTTGGTCCGTCCGGCGCCGCCGTCGCCCTTGGCAGTCTCCTGAGTCTTCCCTTAACGCTCGGCCTCTTGGCCGATCCCTGGCTCACCCACCGTTTGCTGACGGGACTCCCAATCGCCGTCACCGCCTATGTCCTCACGGCATTGCTTCTTGGTGCAGCGCTGGTGCGTTGGGGGACTCTCTCACCCCGCTCGAGGCGCATTGTGACGACTCTCGCGTTCGGTGCGTTCATCATTCGAGCCTTTTTCGTAAACCATCCGGATTTCTACTATCCGGACCTCAGAACCCATGCAACACTCGTGGAGACACGTGCGGGAGGCGGGGACCGACTTTCTCTGGTCACCGGCATTTTATATCGAGAAACACGGCCTATGGATCGCGGAAGCCTACGGCCACACCTACGCTTTTCCCTATACGCCTGCGTTCCACATCCCTTTTGCATGGAGCGGACTCGGTTACGATGCCATCATCACTTGGATGAAGTTCGTTGCGGCGGCCTGGTCGACCGTGCCCCTCGTGCTCGTCTGGGCTTTGGCCCGTCGTTTTGGAGTACCCACTTGGGGTGCGGCTCTTATGGCGGCCGTTCCCACCTATACGACGCGTCTGAGCTTTGCCTTCCTACCTTCATTGTTCGGCCACGCTGTGGATATCGCTTTCATTTGGTGGCTCTCCGGCCACATCGAGGTCTTGAACCGGTGGCGAAACTGGATCGCAGGAGCCCTTTTGGTTTGCGCCTGTCAACTCTCCTACGTCTCGAGCGTTTTGAACATCAGTCTGTTCCTCGCGCTCCTGGTCGTGCTGGAGCTCGTGAGGCTGCTTCGTCACAAGCTTCCCAGCCCTTCTCGACGATTGGAGCGCTCGTCGGTATGACCGCCACGGGGTCGTTCTCGCCTTTGTCATTTTCTATCGTGATTTCCTCCCGATGGTTGATCGATCTCGTGCAAAGGACGTCGGAGGAGCCCAAATCGGCGGCACCGCACTACGCGGCTCGGGCTGGTTTCAGGTTGCCTATGAACGAACGCGCAGCTTCTTCGATGGGATTTATCCCGTTTTGACGGCCCTTGGCCTCGGCGCTTTCAGGGGCGCAGAAGCCAAAGGGAGCCTCATCTGGGCTTGGCTCATCACCTATTTCCTACTGCTGTTGGGTAGAGCCCGTATCCCGGACATTTTCACCCACGGCCACGAGACACTCTTTGTAACGCCCTTGGTGTGCCTCGCCTCAGGTGTGGTTTTGGGCAAGTTCTGGAAGGGTGGAAAAATAAGAAAAGGGCTTGCAGCCTCCCTACTCGCCGTCCTGGCCGTGCAGGGTTTCTACTTTCAGTGGCAAGCCATCTCCGCCCAGCTCACTTCGATGCCCTGAATCAAGAATTCAACGCCAAGACGCGGAGACGCAAAGCCGCAAAGTGGAATTGGGTATGCAGCGGAACGGATTTGTTTCGTCTATTTCTCTCGTCTTCTTCCTTGGCGTCTTCGCGCCTTTGCGTCTTTGCGTTTCTTTCTTAGGATTCAACGGCGGCGGAGGGTAAACCGGGCCTTCCGGCCGGTTAAAAAGGAATCTTGCGGCACCACGTCGAGACGGAGCAGCTCGAAGCATTCTCGAAACTCGGATGAGTTGAAATACGGAAAGGTCGAAAAAATCCCCGTAGCGGAGGTGCTTCAAGTAGGTCATCCGCCCGAGCTCTTCCATAAAAGCTTTGGGAAAGCTCGGTCCGATAATGGGAGCGAGCCCCTCACAGCGAGTCCCCAGGCACCGGTGCGAATCAAGCCTCTGACCAACCCGAACATCGCTCGATTCCAAGCGATTCTTGCCAGAGCATCGATAGCAACGAGGGCGCCGGGTCGAGTCAGTTCATGAATCCGTCGGAGCTTTCCGGTAGTATTGGCTCGGACGAAATGGAGCACACTGTAGGAGACCACAAGATCGAAATCGCCCTCGTGCTCTCCCCCACTGGAGCGAGAGAATAGGTCTTCCTGAAAGAACCGAGCCCGGTCATGGGGAAGCGAGTCTCGCCGACGGCAGGCCTCGATGGAGGCCCGAGAAACATCAACACCTACGAACCGACAGCTATAGAGGCGCTGCATCCGATCGATGAGTCCTCCGGAGCCACATCCGAGGTCGAGGCACCGCTCGAAGCTCTCGCCGTAAGGGACGACGTAGGTATCCAGGAACCTTTGGTATTTTTCCGGGGGAAAGGCGGTGTAGGTGAATCGATCGAAATCGTTCTTGGAAGAATGCAAGGGATCGCCGGCCGGAGAAGATTCACTCACCGACGCGTCTGTCAGTCTACGATCCGATAATTGCGAACCCTCTCTTCTAAAGAGGTCCAAATTTCTGAGGCCGACTCACCTCCGACGAGCCGGTCGGCGATGAAACGTCCCATGTCGAGGCAGTGATCGGAGTTGTTGTAGTTGAACATGCCGAGCCGGCCGGTCAAGATGAGATTCTCCGCAGCTCGAAGCCTTTTATAGGTTCGGTCGAGACTCTCGCGGTAGTCCAGCGAGTATATGGGATAAAAGCTCCGAAACCGTCGAACGAGACCGCTCTCGAAACGATCCGGTGTCGTCAGTCCAACTTCGACGAGGGAATCGAGACATCGTCGAGATAGCTCTTCGTCGGAAGCCCGCCAAGTTTCATCTCCCTCGTCGCAGGTGATGTCACAGCAAACCGCCGTCATCCCTTCGGGTCCCAGTTCTTCGTTCATGGCCTTTTGCTCGAAGAGGCGGTTGAAAGGGTATCGACTCTCGGGAAAGAAGATCCAATGGTCTTTCATGAGACGGTCGTGCTTGAGAAAAAGGTAGACCAAGGCCAGGTTGCGAAACCGGAGCTTAGCGATCTCGGCCCGTACCTCCTCGTCACCGGGGTAGAGCAGCAGGGCCAGCGCATGTATCGGTATGGAAGAAACGAGATGTCCGCAGGGTATGCGCTCCGTCCCAATCGGGCTCTCCACCTGCACTGCGGAAATGCGTCCATTGTTTCGCTCGAGAACCGTGGGGGACGCGCTCGTCAGAATCCGCCCGCCGGCAGCGCGGATCTCCTCCGCCAGCCGTTTAGGGAAAGCGCCGAATCCTCCCTTGGGATAGTAGAAGAAAGGCGCATCCACGTCGGGAGTGTCCTCTCGAAGTTTGAGCAGGCGTAAGATGAGCTCCGTAGCACCTCCCGAGGGTATTCGCGCTCTGGCAAGGTCAGCGGACAAAAGGCTCGGGTCTCCCCATACTTTTCGAGCCAAAGGCTCGAACACCAACTCGTAGACGCCACGGCCGAAACGGGAAACGACATAACCTTCATAGGAAGTCGCTTCTTTGGAGGAAAGCAACCCGCCTGCGAGGGCCTTTGCATATCCCATCCCAAGACCGGCCGCCCGCCAGGGTCCAAGCAGAGGCAGCAAGTTGCCCATGCTGAGCGGGTAGTCCAGATACCGATCGAGAAGACGAATCCGATTCGACTTTTGGTGCTCGATCAGCCCATCTCCCATGATGCGACGGATCTCGTCTAGGATACCGGGGATCACGGAGTAGAGTTTGTGGGGGCCCAAGTCGAGCGTGAACCCATGGCTCTGAAAACTGGCGCAGAGTCCTCCCGTGACGGGGGCTTTTTCGACGACGGTGACGCCGTACCCCGCACGGAGCAAGTAGTAACCCGCCGCCAATCCCGCCACACCGCCGCCCAGGACAACGACGTGGTTACCGGAAGTGTCCAATCCTCCGCTCATGACAACGGCTTCCTGGCAACGACCATCGTTTGGCCGACCCAGTAGTGAAAGGGCAAACGCTCCATACCGACGAGTCGGACCGCGCCGGTCGCGAGACCGCCCACAGGTCCGAGATAAGGCGCCGCGCGGCTCGCCACGTAGCCCATTTCGAGCGTTTGTATGTGAGGACGAAATCGGAGGGGCTCAAACCCGGTTCGAGTGAGAAGTTTCTTCATGGTCTCCGGCACAAAATAGTACAGATGAACGGTCAAGAGGAACGGCCAACTTTTTCCCAGGAGTCTCGCCGCAAGACTCCCGTAGTCGGGATAGGTCAGTGCGAGAACTCCGCCCGGAATCAGGAGCTCCCAGGCTCTCTTCAAGACTTTGGCGGGATTGGATGTGTGCTCGATCACATCCCAGAGCGTTACCAGATCCAAGCTCTCCTTCGACCAAGGAGAGGTCGAAGATCGTACCCGCCTCGATGGGGAGCTGATAGTGCTCCTTCGCGAACTTGCACAACCAAGAGCTGGGCTCACACCCGAAGGGCTGGTAGCCGCGATTTCGCGCCACCGCCAGGAAAGATCCCCCGGCCGCTCCCACGTCCAAGACACGCCGGCCGGGAGGTTTGGCGACCGACTCCACACGGTCCAGACAGCGCAGGAAGGTTCTTTCACGAAGTGCAGCTTGCGAAACGAAAACCTCGTCCGACGCTCCTTCGTAGCCACTCAGTACGACGTCCTCGCGAAGCCGCGGACGTATGTAGACCAAGCGGCATCCGACGCATCGGACCAACTGGTCTTGAAGGGCCTCATCCGCCGAGGAGCGAAACACCCGCTCCAAATCCACGGGGCCGGGTTCGCGGCGTGAGGAGGCGACCACCTCGAAACCGTCCTCGCCGCAAACGACACAGGGTACGGACTCGAACTGCGTTTGATCCACCTTGGAACGGGCGGCTTCCGATGAGTCGGCTCAGCGGGACCTCCTTTGGAGCACGGCAAGCTCTCGGAACCCGGCCGTGATGGCATTCATAACGACACCAACCACGACCAGCCCTCCGGCAACGCCAAAAAGGCCGATCATCACCAATGCATGCACCCAGTTCTCCGTCGCAGGTAAGACGTTCGCAAAGTAGAGTACGCCATAGACGAAGTCCATACCCAAAAGACAAGCGGCAATGAAGGCGAAAAAATACAAGGGTCGGTGATTCCGCAAGAGCATGGCGATGGTGATGAGAATCCGATAGCCGTCGGCGAAGGGGCTGAGCTTAGAGTAGCTTCCGGCAGGCCTTTCCTGGTAACGAATGGGAAGCTCCTGAATCACCATTCCCTTTTCGAGCGCCTGGAGCGTCAACTCGGTCTCGGTCTCGAAACCGCCGGAAATCAGCGGAACCGTTCTCAAGAAGTTGCGGTTCATGACGCGAAACCCGGACAGTACATCCTTGAATTTCGTTCGAAAGATGAGGTTCGTAATCCAGATAATGAGATGGTTTCCGAAACGACGCAGATCGGTCAGAGCAGTCCAGGATGCCTCTTTCAGACGGTTACCGACCACCATATCCGCTTTGTCTTCGATGACGGGCTCGAGAAGAGCGTGCACGTCTTCGGCAAAATAGGTGTCGTCGCCATCGACGATGACACAAATATCAGCGTCCACCTTTTCGAAAATGCTTTGCATGACGTAGCCCTTGCCCCGCCGCTTTTCCCGCACCACCTCAACACCGGTCTGCCGGGCTATCTCGGCACTCTCATCCGTAGAGGCGTTGTCGAACACGACGATTTCGGCATCGGGAAGCGCGGCACGGAAGTCACGGACCACTTTGGCTAGAGTCGGCGCTTCGTTATAGCAAGGTATGGCTATGGTCACACGCATGGCATCGTCCGGGCAATGAAACCTGCATTTATATCCCGTAGAGGCGCCCCAGGTCAATTCATTGGGGGATTACGGTTGAACGTTCCCGTTCCCATGCCCTTGCCTGAGGGATTTTTGGAGAAAAGAGGTTTCGCCTTATCCCGGACGATGGATGAAGGTCGATTCTAAAAGAGGTCCCGAACTTTCGGAAACTGTTACGACTTTCTTTTGCAGCAGTGTGTGGATGATGGTGAGAATCCGGAAATCCGGCATCGGCGAATCTTCCAATACCTGACCAATAGTTTCGTTGCGGATGATGCTCTGAAAGATCTCGATTTCTGTCGGAGACAGTTCGCACAAAGGCAGGGGGCAGTCCTCCTTGAGACGAAGCGCCATCATGAAAGGAGGCAGTATTCGAGCAATATTGTCCCATTCTTCCGCTTGTTTACCGCCTCCGCCACAAGGGCGTCGGTGGGAAGCTCAATGGAGCGTGGAACCCGGGTGGGCTCCGGATACTCCAAAACCTCGAAGGAAGCTTCGCTCCAGCGGAATAGCCGGTAAAGAGCCTTCTCTCCGCGGACCTCACCCAACTCGGAGTGAATGACCTGGCCCGCATCGGCGAAAATTTTTCCTTTGACGGATCGATGGTTCTGGATCTCTAGAAGCCCCGTGCCGACTTTGTGGGAAAGGAGCCGGAGAAGATCAGCGAGGGAAGGCACCTGACCTTTCGCACGGCCGCCCACGATTCCCGAGGGTTGTCCCACCACGGGCGCCAATTGGCCGCGGGCCCCGACGGGGAGAGCCTTACCGGCTCCCTGACTTCCATCGCGCGCTTTGAGGTGCACGGTCAACTCATAACCACCAATTCGAATGCGATCGCCTTGATTCAATCGGCGTTCTCGGACCGGCTCGTCATTGATAAACAATCCGTTGGTGCTCCCAAGGTCTCTCAGAAGCCAGCCGTCACCTTCATTGAGGATCTCCGCATGGTAGTTCGAGACTTTTCGCGAAACGAGGGGCACGTCGTTGGATCGGTGCCGCCCCAGGGAGACCCGGAAATGCTCCCACAGATCGAAGGCGTAGCTATGGTCATCGGTCGTCAGTAGCAGTACTTGTCCTTGGGCAATACCGCCCTCCGTCGCTTGCGACATAGGCCCGCTCCGTTGAAATCTTATTTATTGTCGGTTAGCGCGGTTCACCCGGAAGTTGAGAGTGAACCCCACAACTGTGAAGCAAGTCTCATGCCTGTCGCTACATTCAAATGAGACTGGCTAATGTATTGACTCTCAATAAAATAGGGTTTCCCACCAAACCAGCCCATTTTCCAGCCGTAGGGGATTCCCCTCGGCCGCAAAACAAATCGACCACAGCAGTAGCTTTTGACATAGAGATTCCGTCCCTGTAGCATTCCGCTCCTCAACCCACCGTGGGCAAAAAAGATGGCAAACGAAGAGATCCTTTATGTTCGTCCGGGGCGGCTTCACTATTTCGTGCGCGAGATCTTGAAACGACTTCGAGTTCCGGCACAAGATGCCACGAAGGTCGCCGATATGATGGTCGCCGCAGACCTCGCCGGAGTGGAGAACGAAGGCGTCGCACGGCTTCCGTTCCACACCGAACGTCTATCGAGCGGCCTCGTCAACCCAGTGGCCAACCTCAAGACCGTTCACCAATCCAACTCGGCGGCTACCGTGGACGGAAACAACGGCCTCGGCCCTGTCGTGGCGAGCTACGCTATGGATCTGGCGCTCACCAAGGCCAAGCGCGAGGGTTCCGCCGCAGTTGCGGTCCGCCGGAGCAATGATTTTGGGATGGCCGGCTTTTACGCCCGCCGTGCCCTCGAGCGACAGATGATCGGAATCGCCATGAGCAATGCCTCGCCGTCCGTATTGCCTCCCGGCGGCAATCGGTCGATGCTCGGAACCAATCCTCTCGCTATCGCCATTCCGACATCGGAAAATGTGAGCCCATTTGTCTTGGATATGTCAACCAGCGTCGTTTCCAAGGGAAAGCTCGAGGAAGCGAAGAGAGACAAGAGGTCGATTCCGGAAGGTTGGGCCCTCGATTCGGAAAACCAGCCGACCACCGATCCGGGAGCGGCACTCGAAGCTCAACGTTATCTCCCCTTGGGGAGCCGACCTGAAACAGGTTCCCATAAGGGCTACGGATTGGCGCTTGCCATTGACATTCTTAGTGGGGTTCTCTCCGGAGGCGGATTCGGCCTGGAATTGGCTGGTGCAGAAGGAGACAAACCCGGTGTAGCTCAAATCGGCCACTTCTTCCTCGCTCTGAAAATTCGAGCCTTCGGACCTTACGTGAACTTTCGAAACAGAATCGATGAACTGCTGAAGAAACTCACCGGAAAGACAAGCTCAAAGGCAAACCGCATCTACTATCCCGGCGAGCCGGAGTTCGAAATGGAACAAATCCGTCGAGCCCACGGCATTCCTATTCCAGGAGACTTGTCGGTACGGCTCGAAGGCATGGCCAACGGGCTCGATTTAGCCGATGTCTGGGAGCATCTACTGGAGTCGCGCAAATAAGAACAGGCGAGGGCTGTAGCCGACCCGTCGCCCTCGCGACACGCGAGCAGTCAGCAGTCAGCAGTCAGTAGCTGGCAATCAAAAACATCGCACTTCTTTTCTGCTGTCTGCTAACTGCCAAGTTTTATTCCGCGCCTTTCTTCACGTATCGTGCGACTTCCTCATGAGTGGCAAACCATACATCGGGATGGGAACGTATATATCGTACGAGCTTCTCGAGCATCCGGATACGAGAACGGTGACCGATAATGTGTGGATGCATCGTCAACAAGAACAAGCCGCCTTCCTCATAGGCCCCATCGAACTCCGCCGCCCAAATCTCGAAAACGTCATCCGGCTTGATGTGAGGACGGATACTCGAAAAGCGGCTCATCCCGAAATAAGGATAGTCGTCCGCAATCCACTCCACGGGTAGCTCCACCACCCCGGTGGATTTACCTTCGGCCACCACATCGTAAGGAGTGTCGTCCGCCATGAGGCTGCTGTCGTAGATGAGCCCCAGTTCCTGGATCAATTTCAACGTATTTGGACTGTAGTCCCATGACGGAGTACGTATGCCTACCGGCTTCACTCCGGCAATCTCGGTAAGCGTATCCATGGCGCGTTTCATGAGCTCCCGCTCATCGTCTTCACCTAGTAAGGAGTTGCGCTCGTGAATCCATCCGTGAATGCCGATCTCGTAGCCCTTGTCGGCGATGAGCTTCACGTTGTCGGGGTAGAGTTTGGCACTCACGGCCGGAATGAAGAACGTGGCCGGTATGCTATATCGTTCGAGTAGGGAGAGAATTCGAGGAATCCCGACTCGCGAGCCGTACTGTCCTTGCGAAAGCAAAGATGGAGAAGTTCTGTTGTCGCGAAGCGACGGAGTTTCCGTGTCGAAGTCAAAAGAAAGCGCCACAGCGACTCTCGCCCCTTCCGGCCATGTTTCGGGAAGCAAACGGCTGGCCGGCTCGGACTTTTTCCACCGCGGCGCGCCAGCGGGACTCGGGCCACTGCCAGGACGGCTCCTCTTTCGTGTCCGTCTGTGCGTCGGCCGGTACCGTACCCATGACGATAAAGAACGCAATAAGCAATCCAATGACGATCCTCATGACAACCCCCTTTTCGGCTCCGCAACGTTATGACGACGGCTCGAGACCTGTCAAGACGAGCCAATGGTCTTTTTGGTAGGACGACCATACCCGCCTAGAATAGATGTCTCTAACGTGTGGGGTCGCGATTCTCAAGTTCTCCGATTCTTTTCTTGAGTTCTCGAGTTCTCGGGTTCTTGAGTTCTGTGAAAGTATCAAGGAATAAAATAATGAGAGTTCTCGCCGGAGACATAGGGGGCACCAAAACGCTTCTCGCCATTGCGGAGGTCGAAGGACGCCGAGTCCAGATTGTTGAAGAGAAGCGCTTCGCTAGCGGTGACCACGCTGATTTCGTAACCCTTACCCGAAAGTTTCTGGACCAAATCGGAGAGGCTCCGTCGCACGCTTGCTTCGGTGTGGCAGGGCCCGTGGTGGCGGGACGCTCGGAATTGACGAAGCTTCCCTGGGTCTTGGTGGAGTCCGAGCTCGAGCGCGAGTTGGGTCTCGCCCGAGCTCGCCTCATCAACGACTTCGTCGCCATCGCCTATGGAACGGAAGCTCTGGATTACGTTGACTTGGAGCGACTCAATCCGGGAAAACCTGCAGCAACAGGGAACATTGCCGTCATCGGCGCCGGCACCGGTTTGGGAGAAGCGATGATTGTCTGCGTGGATGGCAAAAAGGTGGTCGTCCCCAGCGAAGGTGGTCACCGGGACTTCGGAGCCCGCAACGAATTGGAGATCCGCTTTCTCCGTTGGATGACCGAGAAATACGATCGAGTCTCGAATGACCGGATCGTCTCCGGTCCCGGCATTGCTGACATCTATGCTTTCCTCCGCGATTCCGATGACCATCTAGAATCAAAAGTGCTACGCGAAGCCATCGACGAAGCTCCGGACCCGGCTCCCGTCATACAACGATTTGCCGATGAGAAAGGCGACCCGCTTTGCGAGGCTACTTTGGATTTCTTCGTCTCTATTTATGGATCCGAAGCGGGCAACCTGGCTCTAACCGTCGTAGCCACGGGAGGAATCTACATAGCAGGAGGTATCGCACCACGCATCGTCGAGCGACTCAAGAAGGGAACCTTTATGCGCTCTTTCGCGAGCAAGGGACGCTTGTCCGCGGTTCTCCGCGACATACCGGTTTACGTGATTATGAATCCCAAGGTGGGCTTGCTCGGCGCAGCGTTGGCGGCCGTCGAACCTTAGCCCTTGGAGACAACGCAAAGACGCCAAGGCACCAAGACGCTAAGCCGGAAGAGGATTCGTCGAATGCCGATAGTCCAATTCCACTTTGCGTCTCTGCGGCTCCGCGCCTTTGCGTTGATTCTTTTCCTAGTTCGCTTTGCGTTTTCTCTACTCGCCCTTGAAAGAGCTCCGCCACTCCTCGATCTGACGGGCTGCAACGTCCCTTCCCCCGAGCCCGAAAGCCAGAGCCACCGCCACGGCAATGGAGCCCAGAAGCAAACCGAAGGCGAGCTCGATGATCTCGTTCGCCAGGCCCATTTGCCTGAGAGCAATGGCGCCGGCAAGAACGATGATGGAAATCCGAGCCGCCAAGGCCAAGAGGCCCGACTGAGGCGCGCTACTCGCCTTAACCGTGTCCGAGGCCAAGTTGGCCAGAAACAAACCGACGCCGAAGATCACCAGACCGAGAATAACCTGCCCGGCAAAGGCGATGAAATTCGAGAGGAGCACCGACAGACTCTCGAAGCCTAGAAGCCCTGCCGCTTCGATGGAGGCAAAGAGCATGATGGCGACGAGAATCAAGGTCCCAACGATACCGGACGGCGTACGGTCTCCCCCAGCGGCACCTTCGCCTGCAAGGCCCAAACGGGCCAAGACGTTATTAAATCCCGCGCCCGCGAGGAGAGTGCTGACTAGACCCGCCACCAGGCGACCCACAACATAAGCAAGTGCCAAAAGGAGACCGGCGGCGAAAATGACCGGAAAGGCATCCAAAACCGAGCCCAGCATTTCACTCGCAGGCCCCGTGATGGCTTCCAGTCCGAGGGCGTTCAATGAGGAGATGAGAACCGGAATGAGGATGAACACGTAGACGATCAATCCCAGCAATCCCGACAGCCGTTTGGTCCCGAGCGCTGGAGCCAGACCGACTTTCTCCCCCAATCGATCGACGCCCACCGCAGCCAACAAGTTGGTGACGATGCGCTGCACGATACGGGCAATGAACCAACCGGCGGCCAGCAGAACTCCGGCGGCAAGAATGTTGGGCAAGAAGGTCAATATCCGGTCGATCAAGCTCTGCACGGGCATCAACAGACCTTCCAGTTGCAGAGTCCCCAAGATCGTCGGCAGAAACAATAGATACACCAGCCAGTAAGCCGAGTCAGAAAGTGTTTTGCTGAGGGCCGGTTGTTTCTCGTCTTCGAGGCCGGCGCCACCACCGACACGTTCGTCCAGTTTGGCCAGGTCTAGAGCGCCGCGAATGATTCGCCGCAAAAGGGTCGCCAGAATCCAGGCGGCCGCCAGCAAGAGAAGGGCACCAAAAACCTGAGGTATGTAGCTGAACACTTTGTTCAGCAGAGACGTTAGGGGCGCGCTCACCATGGTCAGGTTGAGGGTGTTGAAAAAAGCTACCAGGACGAAAAGTAGAAGAACATAGTAGACAACCTTGGCGACCCACCGCTCGATTTCGAATCCTTCACCCTTTTCGTCTCCCAGGGCCCACTTGGCCAGACGGTTGTCGATGGTCGTACGCTTGAGCGCTCCTCGAACGACCAGTCGGACGACCAAAGCGATTGCCCAACCGATGACGAGTACGGCGAGCGCCTTGGCAATCTGAAAGACTTGAGGTCCGAATACCGCGCTCAACTGCGCGGTTGTTTGCTCCATGAGACCTTGCATTGGACTCCTCCTTTAATGAATCACCTTCCACGAGACGGATTCGACCATGCCCGTTCTCGTTGGCGAAGGCAAGAAAGGTCGCGTTTCAGTTTCGAGTTGATTTTCCCAGGGGAAATGACCGAGATGCCCCATCTCAGCCCTATGCGAGTGGTGAAACGTACGTGCCTTTATATTACGGACGATGCCTCGTTTGCAAGGAAATCATGTGACCTTGGCTTTCGCGTGAGTCGGAAGCCGGTGTTTTTCGTAGGATTTGGTCTCGAGGATCGTATCCATTTCGCGAAGCGTCAGCTCGAGCTCCTCGTCCTTAGAGTAAAAGTGAGGTGAGACCCGAATGCCGGCCCCGGGCCGGTAGTCCACGAGGAAATCACGCGCCAGAAGCTCCCTCGAGACTTCGTAGGCGTTCGGCACATCGATAGAGACCGTGCCTCCCCGTCGGGACGGTTCTTCGGGCGTATGGACCGCGTAGCCGCGCTCCCGCGCCAGCTCCATGAGTCGGGAAGTCTGACGGAGGGATTTTTCGCGGATGGTTCTCCACACCAATTTCGCGGACGATGGCGCAGCCCGGCTCAACAGCATAGAGTGCCGGTATCGCCGGCGTACCGTTCAAGAAACGAAAACCGTCCTCGCGGTAACGAATGGGACCCACCTCGAAATCGAAAGGATGGGGATGCGCCATCCACCCAGTCAATTTGGGCTCGAGCTCGCGTGCGAGCTCGGGTCGAACGTAGAGGTAAGCTCCGCCCGGACCTCCACACAACCACTTCAGCACTCCCCCCACGGCAAAGTCCACCTTCCACTTTTTAACATCGACGGGAACGATCCCGGCGGACTGGAAGACATCCAATATGACGTAAGCCCCCATCCGGTGAGCGTGCTCGACGATGGCTTCCGCATCTTGGATGAAGGCGCTGCGAAAGAGCACATGCGAGATGGGTACGAGGAGAGTTCTTTCATCGATAGCCGCAATCAGCTTTTCGGTGGGAACCCCGATTCCGTCCTCCGAGGGCACCATCACGATCTCGGCGCCGCGGGACTTCTGAGCTTCATAAAAGTAGGTGACCGATGGAAAATTCAACCCCGTGTAGACGACCCGGTTCCTGGGCGCTTCGAATTCGAAACATGAAGCCACGATCGCCTGGGCAAGGGTCACGTTCTGGTGCATGCTGACTTCGCCCGGGCCGGCCCCGATGATCGAACCGATGGAATCACCCACGTTCACCGGCATTTCCCACCACGCGTCGGCCCAGGCTCTCACCCCCCGGCTCGCCCAGATCTCGGTGTACTCCTGCATGCGATCGGCAACCTGGCGGGGCATGGCGCCCAGCGAGTTGCTAATCATGTAGACGGTGTTGTCGAGAATCGGAAATTCCGGCCGCCATCGAAGCAAATCATCCGCCATCTAATCCCCCGCAAGCTGAAAGTTTTGGGCGGTCGGATTATAAGCGGCCATGCGGGAGACCGACAAGTGGGGCGGCGGCCGGCTTTCGGCATTCCTTATTGGCCTTGTAGGAGGGGGGGTCTTCACCTAGAATACTCGTTCTCACATCCCTATCGTTCAACCCGACCGGACGGGAGGGAGTGTCGTGTCGAAAGACAAAGAAAAGCTCAAATGTAAACGTTGCGGGAAGCCGTATGAAGCCTCGAATGGGCGGCTTCGCAGTGGGATCCGCTGCAAACATTGCGGTTTTACGTTTAGGGCCACCCCGCCAAGACCACACGCCGACCCGAACCGGAACCATTCGTCCGAACTGACGGGGGCCGAGCTCACCCTACGACCCGATCTGATCATCCAATCGGTGGAGGAAGAAGGGGCACTCTTCTACGTCATCAAAGATCCCGTGAGCCAGCGGTTCTTCAAAATCAAACCTCTCGAGCATTTCCTGATCACACAATTCGACGGCGGCACGGATTTCGAAGAGATCCGTCGTCGCGCTTCAGAACGCTACCGGGTGCTCGTGGGTCCCGAAGTTCTGCTCAAGTTCGCCAAGAAGTTCGTCGATCTCGAGCTCCTCGTGAGACCGGGACAGGAGGTCCGCGAGCTTGGAAACCGGAGCGAGGGCTGGCTTTCGCGCGCTTTATTTCTCAAGTTCCCTCTCGTCAACCCGGAGCGTTTCCTCGACTGGCTCTATCCCAAGGTCCGGTGGGCCATGAGCGCTTGGTTCGTGACTTTGATGGCACTCACCATCTTTTTTGCCACTGGACTCGTGTTGGTCCACCGGGAGAACCTCGTCTTTGGTCTCCGACGGATTGCCGGCATCGAGGGTCTGCTTCTGATCTATCTCACCATCTCGGTGGTCACGATCTTTCACGAGCTCGCGCACGGTCTGACCTGCCGGCACTTCGGGGGGCGAGTTCAAGATATGGGCTTCCTGCTTCTTTACTTCACCCCATGTTTCTACTGTAACGTGAGCGACACGTATCTTTTCAAGGATAAGCGGCAACGGATTTGGGTGACCTTCTCGGGCGGATTCTTCGAGCTCACCCTTTGGGCTCTGGCCGTCGTCGCCTGGCGGGTTGCAGCACCCGAGACCTTTGCCTCCCGTCTCACTTTCGTCGTCATTGCCGTCTGTGGCATCAAATCGCTCTTCAATTTCAATCCTCTTATCAAACTGGATGGGTATTACATGCTAGCCGACTATCTCGGTGTGACTAATTTGAGGAAAGAGGCGCTGAGCGGACTGGGACGCTCCCTTCGGCGTCACCTGCTCGGGCTCGACGTCAACCCGCCGCAATCGAACTTGGACGAGCGGAATATTCTCACGATGCGCGGGGACCGCTTCGTAACCTTGTTCGGTGCCGCGGCTCTGACCTACACAGTGCTTCTCCTAGGCTATATGGTCCTCTGGTCCGGCGGCTGGGTTTACGATCAGTACGGATCGAGCGGACTGGGACTTTTCTCGATGGCTTTGCTGGGTCTTCTTCACAAACCGGCAACGACGGCGGTCTCGAGCGCTAAAACAGTCAGCAAGGAAAAATGGGACCAACTGGGGAAGAAAAAAAAGCGGCTGAGAACCTCCGTATTATGGATCGTGGGCATCTTGGTTGTTGCTCTTTTTCCATGGCCGCTCAGAATCACGAGCGAGCTCGAGGTCCTTCCCCAGGCCCGAGCATCCGTGCGCGCCCCGGCGGAGGGCCGGATCGAACGGATCCTTTTTCAGGAAGGAGAAAGGGTCCGAAAAGGTGATCTCGTCCTCGAATATGACACTCAGGCGCTTCGACTGGAGAAGGGAACCAAAGAGGCAGAATACGACAAGGCACAGGTGGAGTTACGACTACTCCAGCAATCGAGCCCCACTTGGCAAGAGGAGATCCGTGTCCAGGAACAGGCCCTCCAAACGGCTCGCACCCTGGAGGAGGCGGCCAATCATGATTTCGAGCGGGCTGAGGAGCTCTGGAAATTAGAGCTGTTACCTCGCGAACGATTCGATCAAGCACTGAGCACCCTCAAACAGAGGCAGAGCGAGACGGCCCGCCAAGATGCTCAGGTGAAACTGCAACGCAAGCTCAGTCGCACCAACCGTGACGAGCAGATGGCCATGCTCCACCTTCGGGACGCGGAGGCTCAAAAGGCGGTCATTTCGGGTCTCGAAACGGAGCTTGCAAGTCTGGACGACCTGCTCGCGCGCTCCCGGATCTACGCCCCCATTTCAGGCACTCTGACTACCTACCGATTTCAAGAAAAGCTCGGCGAGTACTTGGAAGAAGGCGATGACGTCTGCGAGATCGTGGACGATGACAAGGTCGTCATCGAGATGCGGGTTCCGGAAAAAGAAATGGACGTCGTCCAACTCGGCAACACGGTCAAGTTCAAGGTTCGGGGTTATCCCAATCGACAGTTCGATGCTGAGGTCGTGGAAATTGCTCCGGTCGCGGAACGTCAGGAAACCATATCGACAATTCTAGTCCGTGCCTCCATCGACAACCCGGACCACCTGCTCAAACCGGGCATGACGGGCGTGGCCAAAATCATCTGTGGCCGAACGGTGGTCTCCCACATCCTGTTTCGAGACATGATCCGGTTCGTCCGTACCGAGTTCTGGATTTTTTAGTCTTTTTTAGGAGCAAAATATGAAACGACGGAGCTTCCTGGAATCCACCGGCCGAGGCCTGGGCCTGGCCACCGTGACCACGCTCTTCGGACCCGCCGCAATCGCTCGCGTTGAAGCGCAATCCCGCCGATTGACCGGACTCAGTCCGGAAGAAGTGGCCGCCGATGAGCTCTTCTGGACGTACATCCAGCAGTCTTTCAGCGTCAGCCGCAGTCTCATCAACCTCAATAGCGGCGGGGTCAGCCCCTCGCCCCGGGTCGTAACCGAGGCCCTCGTGCACTACATCTGGGAATCCGAACAGTCACCGGTCTACACCATGTGGCGCGTACTCGAGCCACGCAAAGAGACGGTGCGGAGAGGCTTGGCAAAGCTCTTCGGCTGTGATTCCGAAGAGATCGCCATCGTCCGCAATGCCTCGGAGGCGCTCGAGACTCTTCTGTTCGGGCTCGATCTGAAATCGGGCGACGAAGTTGTAACCACGACGCACGACTACGGGCGGATGAAAACAACTCTGGATCAACGGCGACGGCGTGAGGGAATCGAGGTCAAGATGGTTCCGGTGCCCATTCCACCGGGCGATATGGATGAGTTGGTCGAGTGTTTCCGTCGGGCCATCACCGCCAAAACGAAAATGATTCTCATGAGTCACATCGTCAACATTACGGGACAGATCTTTCCCGTCAAACCCATTTGTGACCTGGCTCGCGAGAACGGTATCGAGGTCGTTGTGGATGGGGCGCACTCTTTCGCTCATTTCGAGTTCGACCGCGAGAGCATCGGGTGCGATTACTTCGGCACCAGCCTCCACAAGTGGCTCTATGCGCCGAAGGGCACCGGATTGCTCTACGTCCGCCGCGACAAAATTAAAAAGGTATGGCCTCTCATGGCGGCTCGAGAGGAACAGGACGAGGATATCCGGAAATTCGAAGAGATTGGGACCCACCCGGCGGCCACCTTCTTGGCCATTGGCGAAGCTCTCAGTTTCCACCACAGCATCGGCACGAAAAGGAAAGAAGCTCGACTGCGTTATTTAAAGGACTACTGGGCCAAGCGGTTGACGAAACACGACAACATTCGCCTGCACACCTCCTTCGATCCGGCCATGAGCTGCGCCATTGCAACGGTAGAGATCGTCGGCGTCGACACAAGGGCCCTCGGCGAGTATCTTTGGGACGAACACCACATCATTACCGCTCCCATCATGCACGACGAGTTCCAGGGATTGCGGGTGACGCCGAACCTGTTCACGACGCTCGAAGAGCTCGATTATTTCTGCGAGGTGATGGAGCAAGTGGCAAAGAAGGGACTACCAAAGTCGGCCTAGAACGGTTGAACAAAGACGAAAGACTCAACGCAAAGACGCGGAGACGCAAAGTCGCAAAGCGCAAATACACGAACTGCTCTTTCGAGTGCTCAATCGGAGTGGCTTTTTCCCCTTCGCGTCTTAGCGCCCTGGCGCCTTTGCGTTTTTTCTTCCTGCCATTTTCGGTCTCAGTAGTGGTTTGATTCCGCGGCGAAGCCATGTCATGCTCCGCTTTTGTTTGCGCCAGCACATAGCATTTGGAGGAGAAGCTGATGAACACTCAGGTTTCCAAGGCCGTATCGAACATGACCCCGTCGCTCACCTTGGCTCTTTCGGCGAAGGCAAACGAGCTCAAGGCTCAAGGTATCGATGTCTGCGGTTTCACCGCCGGTGAGCCCGATTTCGACACTCCCGAGCTCATTCGCAAAGCCGCTATCGCAGAGCTGGAAAAGGGCGGCAAGGTCTGCAAATACACGCCTGCATCGGGTCTTCCCGAGCTCAAAAAGGCGGTCGCATCGAAATTCAAACGTGAGAACGGGCTCGATTTCGAGATACCTCAGGTCACGGTTGCGGGAGGCGCCAAACAACTCGTGGCTCAAGCTGTCCTGTGTCTGACCGATCCCGGCACCGAAGTCATCATCAGCTCTCCCTACTGGCTCAGCTATCCAGAAATGGCACGCTCCGCCGGCGCCGTACCGGTCATCATCGACTGCAGCGCAAACGAGAACTTCGCGCCCACCGCCGATCAGATTCGCTCCGCCATTACAGACAAAACCCGGGTGCTGATCCTCAATTCTCCCGGCAATCCCACCGGCGGCGTTTTCGACCGGTCTCAATTCGAAGCGATTTACGAGGTGGTCAAAGGAACAGACATCGCCGTGGTGAGCGACGAGATCTACGAGCATCTCATTTACGACGGCAAACAGCACATCTCCCCGGCAGGACTGAGCGAAGACGCCTACAACCGCACGGTCACCATCAACGGCGCTTCCAAAGCCTACGCCATGACCGGCTGGCGCATCGGCTACGCGGGCGGACCGTTGTCTATGATTAAAGCGATGAACACGTTTCAATCCCACTACACCTCGGGTCCGGCCACGGTAAGCCAGATGGCAACCATTGCCGCGCTCGAGGGCGGCCTCGGTGACGTCGAGCGGATGAGAGGTGAGTTCGACAAACGTCGCAAGCTGATGGTCGATGCGCTGAACGCCATAGACGGTGTCGAGTGCACCATGCCTCACGGTGCCTTCTATTGCTTTCCAAACGTGTCGGGGCTCTATCGAAACGACATGAAAGGCTCCCTCGCCTTTAGTGAGGCGCTTTTGGAAAAAGAAGCGGTCGTGGTCGTCCCCGGCAAGGCTTTTGGCTCCGACGATTTCGTCCGACTGAGCTACGCCTGCTCAACCGAACAGATTGAGAAAGGGCTCGAAAGGCTCGCCCGATTCGCGAAAGGCTAATCCCCGGCGCGCTGAAATGGCCCTGATATTGACAGCGATTCGACGCTGGTGATATACAAGTGTTCCCAGCCGTCCTGCACGAGCGCGTTTTCCAGTGTCTTGGTTTTTTAGTAACAGTGAGAGTAGCTAAACTTCGTTCGATCGGTTGAGCACCATGCCGCTCCAAATCGTTTGGTTTTGCAGCACCGCCAACAGTCCGACAGGCGACAATCCAGGAGACCTAGACGCCTACCGTTTCTTGAACTCGCTCAAGGGACGGAAGATCCAAGGCTCGGCTTTCGTCCCCGTCGAGGGAGAGCGACGCCAACTCGACAATTCCAACCTAGATGATGCCATTGACTGGTTTGGCGAGATGGTCGGCGCCTACCTCCGGCGCCACGGCATCCGGCCACCCCTGGGCCTCGTTCCTATCCCCGATCCCCACATCACCCTGGAATCGAGCACCGGTCCATGGACATCCTTGTTATGCATGTCGATTGCCGCGAAACTCGAAGGCGATGCAGAGACCTTCGATATTCTGCGCTGGAAAAAGAGCTCGCCTCAGAGGGGGTTGAATATGGCAAAGCAGGAGCCCTCGGAGCTTTTCTCGAACATCAGCCTCATTAGCAAGGTTGAATGGACCAAACCAGCGGTCCTCGTCGGGTATCTGACCACGGGTGCCGGCGTGGTGCAGGCCTGCGCGGCTCGGCTGAGAGGTCAGGGAGCCCTCGTTGTGCAGACGGTATTTGCGGGAAGAATCGTCAAGCAATCTTCTCAGAACCCCTTCGCTCCGATGAAAACGGAGATTCCGGACTTCCACCCTACCATCCCAACGTAGTCCTTTGTTCGGGGCACATCGGTCATGTTCTCCAAACGGACGAACTGGTGCTCGGGCACGAATCCCTTGGCCCGCCTGCTTTCTGAAAAACGCCGGTCAAAAGACGAGGTTCTCGATCTCACGGAATCGAATCCCACCCGCGCCGGACTCGACTTTCCGGAGGAAGAAATTCTTGCCTCCATGCAAGACCGTCGATCTTTAATCTATGAACCGACTCCTCGTGGACTCGCCCACTCGCGAACGCAGATCGCCCGATACTACGAACACCACCGTAAAGAAGTTGCCCCCGACGACATCCTTCTGACGGCCGGCACGAGTGAAGCCTACGCGCTCGTCTTCAAACTGCTCCTGGATCCCGGGGACCAGGTGCTCATCCCGCGACCGAGCTATCCCTTGTTCGACTACCTTCTGGCCCTCGACGATGTCGAAGCCGTCTCCTATCCGTTGACGTATGACGGTTCGTGGAACTTCGACCCGAACGCCATGGAAGAAAGAGTGGGCGCCCGTACACGCGCCGTCCTGCTCGTCCATCCCGGAAATCCGACGGGCGCCTATCTCAAACGGAACGAGTTGGCCGGGATTCGAAGCATCGCCCGGCGGCACCAACTGGCGCTCGTCGTGGACGAGGTTTTCCTGGATTACCGATTGACCGAGGATCCAGAAAGCGCCGGCTCCTTGGCAGGACAACGTCAGGAGCCGGAAGACGCCGGTTCATTGGCCGGGGAAGACGATGTCCTGACCTTCGTTCTGAGCGGCCTCTCCAAGGTCGCCGGACTACCCCAGATGAAGCTCTCCTGGATCTGTGTCGGCGGCGAGGACTCCACAAAGAGGCAAGCCTTAGATAGGCTCGAGCACATGAGCGACCTGTTCTTGTCCGTAGGAACACCCGTTCAACACGCTTTGGGACGGTTTCTCGAACTTGCCGAGCACATTCGAGCCGTAATCCTTTCCAGGATCGTGGCCAACTATGGATTTCTGCAGGAGCCGAAGGCGGGCGGAGTCAGCGTGCTGAGGGCCGAAGGCGGTTGGTACGCCGTTTTGCGGCTTCCAGCCGTCTTGTCCTCCGAACAATGGGCATTGCGCCTCCTTTCCCGGCAAAACGTGTACACTCACCCCGGTTATCTTTTCGACTTCGCCATCGAGGGATGTTTGGTGGTGAGTCTGCTTACGCCGACCGAAACGTTTCGAACCGGCATTCGTCGTCTTTTCGAAGGAGTCGAACAAGAACTGGAAGCGATGAGCCATCCCGAGCGGTAAGGAGTCGTTCCAATATGTCACCGAAAGAAAATTCAGGATGGGCCTCTGCCGCTGTCGGTGGGGCCGTGGGCGGTGTCGCAGGTCTCGTGGTCAAGGATCTGGAGTTGCTGCGCATCGTCTCCTACTGGGGTCAAACGATGCCTTGGGTGGCACTATCCGCGGCGGCGGGAGTCGCCCTATGGAGGCTGAAACCCCTGCGCCGACTGCTCGGCGCCGGCACCGCGATTCTAGGAGGATTGTGGCTCCTCGTTGCGATTTCTCCGCTTTGTAATTGGATGGCGCAAGACCTGCCCCGGCGGGACCACGCCGAGAAGGCCGACGCGGTTTATGTGCTGGGTTCCAGCATGCAACGGGACGGCGAGCTCACACCGGTCTCTATGAGTCGCTTGCTTCGCGGGCTCGAGCTCCTCGGGCAGGATCTGGCCCCGCGACTCATTGTGCCGGAGCTTTCCCCTCCCATCCCTGCGACCTACGCTCGCGAAGCTCGGACAATTATGCGCAACCTGGGAATGAAGCAGGAAGTCTTGACCGTGGGGCCAACGTATAACACTCACGACGAGGCGGTCGCCGTTGGCGCACTATTCAAGGAGCGCGGCTGGGAGCGACTTTTGCTCGTGACTTCCCCCAGTCACTCGCGTCGAGCCAGCGCGGCCTTCGAACAGGAGGGCCTCGTCGTCATATCCTCCCCTTCGGTGCAAATCCTGTTCGACCTGGAGCGTTTGGACCAACCCGACGGCCGGATTCGCGCTTTCTCGAGCTTGGCCCATGAAAGATTGGGCCTCTGGGTCTACGCCCAACGCGGCTGGATCACGGAATATTGACGCCAGGCTCAGCCTGGCCTACCGATGAAGTAAATCCGAAAGACGACGGCGTAGCCGTCATCCGGTTCCCTTCAGTATTCAGTATTCTGTATTCCTATCTACGCCCTATTATCCTCCTCCACCGCTCCATAAAGATCGGCGAGAAGGCCGGGCAACGCCGAGGTGACGCGGCTCCAGTTGGGAATGAGAGATGCACCCAAAGGATCTTCGAGGAACTGCTCACCCGCCATCCGAATGGCCTTGCTGAGAGCCTCCACCACGGTTTCTTCGTCATGCCGGTCGAACTGGAGGCCATTGATGGCCGCGTCGGCGTGGAACCGCTCGATATGATCCTCAGCGGTTCGCTTGTAGGAGGCCAGGAGGGTTCGGAAAACTCCCGCCGACAGCACGACGCCTTCCGCCGCCAGAGTTCGGAAAAGCGACTTGCAGATATCCACGGCCATCTTCATCAGGCCCGTACTCGGATCGGTCGCCGAAAGCTCTTGATGCTTGTGCTCATAGTTGCCGGCCAGATCGACTTGGCAGATACGTTGGATGGTGACGTTCCGGTAGACCTCCGACAACATGCCGATTTCCAGCCCCCAGTCGGCGGGGATCCGATTGGCCCGTGCCAGATCGGCGTCCATGGCAAACTCTCCCGCCAGAACGTAGCGGAAACTGTCCAGGTAAAATAGAAAAGGTAAGTGGCCTAGTATGGTCTGCAGGCTTCGGATCAGCGGGGTCATGAGAAGGCGTGTCACCCGACCGTGCAAGCGGTCTGTAATCCGGCTATAAAATCCCTTGCAGAATCGATAGTGGAAGTTCGGATTCATGACCGGGTAGACGAGTCGTCCTAACATCTCCCTTGTATAGGTCAAGATGTCGCAATCGTGCAGTGCGACGACCGAGGACTCGCCGCGGCCCAAAATATATCCATAGGCCATCCAACACCCCCGGCCCTTCCCCTGCTCTCCTAGATTCAGTGCGTTGTCCCGCAAGGTCTTGTAGATGGCCTGGAGACGCGGGCCGTCGTGCCAGATGATGCGATGGCGTTGGGGAAGGATCGAAAAGAACTCTCGTGCCTTGTCGAACTGCTTCTCATCAGCCCGGTCCAGGCTGATGACGACCTCGTTCAGGTAGGGAACGATGCGAAGCTCTTCCACGATGTTGCCGAGCGCCGGCCCCTCGAGCTCACTGAAAAGTGAGGGAAGAACGAGAGCAACCGGCCGCTCGTGCGACAAGGGAATGAGCGCGCGATCCAGTCGATCGGGATCCGGCTTGCCAAGGCGGTGGAGAGTGGCTACGACACCTGTCTGAAAGAAGTCACTCATTTTACCTCCCGCCTGAGCCGCTTCGGATAAAAAGCGCGTCGTCTTTTCGAAAAAGAGATAGAGCGAGCGTTACCGCTTTGATGGTGGCCTCATTGTATAGGACTCGATGGGAGGCACCAAATGGCACGACCGGTGCCTTCGTCCAGATTTACTGGCACCGTAAGAACTCAAGGACTCGAGGACTCAAGAACTCAGAATGGGATAGGAGGACGGCTTTCGCCGTCGTCGTCCGGATTCATCATTGGATCACAGGCCGAAAAAAGCGGTGGTAGTAAGGGCTCAACCAAGAACAACTTCCCGTTTTGGGCCGCCAATCCATCCCCCCTGGCTGCGTTGCTCGAAGCTCAAATATCTGGATATTCTTCACTCCTCGCGCCTTGCCAGCCGGGCGCCCCGACTCGAAGACTCGTTCGGGACTACCGGAACGTGAGTTGCTGGGGCGCCTCTCCACCCGAAAAAGGGAACTTATTTTTGGCTGGACCCTAAGGTATTCATTGAACTTGCCCGCCTGTCTCTGCTATTTTGACCACACCAGTGTCGGTTGCACGGCGCTTCGACCTGTCTTAGCCCTGAAGCGACAATAAATGAGCGAAACCAGCCTTGGAAGACGCAACAAAAGCCATGATGGTCGCCGCTATTCATGGCAAGAGGGTGTGTGATTCACTCTTATATGAAACAGTTATAATGTGTCTTTACGGAATGGCTTGTTGGCACGTGTTCGCTTCAGGGCGAACCCTAATCCGATTTCACGAAATCTACGCAAATTACTGGAAAAATAGGGACAGGTCCGTTTTTGGTGCCCGTTTCGTTTTGCCAAAAAGGGACCTGTCCCCATTTTTCCTGCAATTTACCCTGAGTTTATTGTCGGATTAGGGTTAGTTCGAGAAACTCATGGCGGAAAAGCAGCAAGAATCTGAAAAGAGCGGAAATCACTCCTGGCTCCGCGCCCTGGGTTTGCATCGCCGCGAGCTCCGGGCCTGGGCCATGTATGACTGGGCCAATTCCGCTTTCGTGACCACGATCATGGCCGCGGTCCTGCCGATCTACTACCACCAGGTGGCAGGTGCGACGATCCCGGAAAGCATGCGCACCGCTTATTGGGGATACACCCAAACGGTCGCCCTGGTCATCGTCGCTCTCTCCTCACCGGTTTTGGGAGCGGCAGCGGACTACCTCGGAGCAAAGAAACGGTTTCTCGCTTCGTTCGTTGCTTTAGGTGTATTCGGTTCGTTTCTTCTCTACTTCGTACGCGAGGGTGATTGGCTCTTTGCGTCGCTCGCTTTCATCCTAGGCAACATCGGTTATGCAGGAGGCAATGTTTTCTACGAGTCCCTCCTACCTCATCTCGCCTCGAAGGATGAGGTCGATCGGGTCTCCACAGCCGGCTACGCCGTGGGATACGTCGGAGGCGGCCTCCTGCTTGCGCTGCAGCTCGCCTGGATCATGGCTCCGGAGCGATTCGGGATGACCGACTCCTCGCAGGCTTCCCGCATCGCTTTTGCCAGCGTGGCCGTTTGGTGGGCGGTTTTCACCATCCCTCTTTTGCGGCGGGTTCCGGAACCGCCGCGGCGCCTGGCCGACGACGAGCGCAGCCAAAGGAATGCGCTAGGGGCGGGTCTCAGCAGACTCCTTGATACCTTTAAATCCATCCGCCAACACCGTGATGTCTTTGTTTTTCTGATCGCGTTCTGGTTTTACAACGACGGAATCAACACGATCATCAAGATGGCTACGATTTACGGCGCGGAAATCGGAATCGGAACAAACCACCTCATCGGGGCTCTTCTGCTCGTTCAGTTCTTGGGTATCCCTTGTACCTTTGCTTACGGAGCCCTGGCGGCTCGGATCGGAGCCAAGAACGGGATTTATATAGCCCTCGTGGTCTACACGGGAATCTCCATTCTCGGCTACTTCATGACCGAAGCGTGGCAGTTCTGGGCACTCGCCTGTTCGGTAGCCTTGGTGCAAGGAGGCAGTCAGGCCTTGAGCCGTTCTCTTTTTTCCACGCTCGTCCCGAAGGGAAAATCTTCCGAGTTCTTCGGTTTTTACGCCATCAGCGGTAAATTCGGTAATATCATCGGCCCCTTCGTTTTCTCTGTAGTAAGCCAGCTTGCGGGTGGGAGTCGATTGAGCATCTTGTCACTGATCGTCTTTTTCCTCGGCGGCATGTTCCTCTTGAGCCGCGTCAACGTCGAAGAAGGAAGGCGCGCCGCCCTGGCGGAAGATTCTGAGCTTCATCCGGCGAAGCAATAATGCAAGGTCTCACACCGGAAGACTTGAGCCGCATCTTGAGGCGGATCGACGGGCGGGGCTACAAGGCGTACAAGGACATCGCAGGGAGCTATCGGTTCCCGGGGTGGACGCTTGCCATCGATCACGTTCAAGGTGACCCCTTTGCATCGCCGAGCAAGATCCGGCTGCGAGTCGAGAAGAGCAAAGCGAATGTACCCCCAGAGCTCTTCGAGAATCCCGTACGCCGGATGGCGCTCCAGGACTTTCTAGCGCGACGGGTTGGGTGCGCTATCGAGAACCTGCCTGGTGGCCGCCGGGGCAGCGGAAAAAGCGGGCTCGTCATGATCGATGCAGGAGCCCAGGAAGTCTTGGAGCGTACAGCTCTGGTCGTCACGAGGGACTGGGTGGAGGCGCGGCTTCAAGTTGGATTGCCTGCGGCAGGACGCTCCGTCCTCGGAAAACAAGCCGAGGCCATGCTTTGCGGAGACCTCCCCAAAATTGTGGACCAAGCGCTTTGTTGGAAACATCTGCCGGAGAGTATTCAAAATAAAGGGCGGGCTTTCGTCGAGTGTGTAGAGAACCACGAGCACATCCGCCACGAGCTCGACGAAGGGGGCTCGTTGCGTTCGTGGCCGACGGGGCCATTCTACCTAGGGAAAGCGGCGCCATGGACCGGCCGCTACCGCGGCAGGCGGTGGCCTTTCGCGCGCCCGAGACTCGACGCATCACGATCGAGCTTCCCCATCCGGTTTCGGGCTCGAAAAGGATTGCCGGCATGGGAATCCCTCGTGGAGTGACGCTCATTGTGGGTGGCGGTTACCATGGGAAATCCACCCTCCTCAAAGCGCTCGAACGAGGCGTTTACCCGCACATTCCAGGCGATGGCCGCGAGTACGTGGTTACCAGCCCCGACGCCGTAAAGATCCGAGCCGAGGACGGCCGTCGGGTCGAGCGGGTTGACATCAGTCCATTTATCAGCAACCTCCCCTACGGCCGCAGCACCACCGCCTTTTCCACCGAGGACGCAAGTGGCAGCACGAGCCAGGCGGCCAACATCATGGAGGCTCTCGAAAGCGGCGCCCAAGTGCTCCTTCTCGATGAAGACACGTCGGCAACGAACTTCATGGTGCGCGACTCACGCATGCAGTCGTTGGTGCATAAAGAACATGAGCCCATTACGCCCTTCGTGGACCGTATTCGGGAGATTCACGACAAGCTCGGTGTTTCCACGATCCTGGTGATGGGCGGATGCGGCGACTACTTCGATGTCGCCGACACGATCATTATGATGCGTGACTACCTTCCTCGAGAAGTCACGGAGGAAGCCAAAACGATTGCCCGCGAGCGCCCGAGCGGCCGAAGTGTCGAGGCAATCGAGACCGCATCTTGGACGCTGCCTCGCGTTCCCCTATCCGAGAGCTTCGACCCGTCACGGGGCAGGCGCGACGTCAAGATCGACGTCAAGGATTTGGACTCGATCCTATTCGGTCGAGACCGAATCGATCTTCGCTCCGTAGAACAACTGGTGGACCGGAGTCAGACGAACGCGGTGGGCCAGGCCATCCATCTCGCGGCCACCCGCTTCATGAACGGCTGCGCCACGCTTCGAGAGGTCGTTGACCAACTCGAGGAGCAACTTGACCGTGAGGGCCTGGACATTCTCGATCCCTTTCACCGAGCCGGCCGACATCCCGGTAATTTCGCCCGCCCCCGCAAGTACGAGATCGCCGCCGCAATCAATCGACTGCGGACGGTCCGAATGAAACAGAAAGACGGACGGCTATGAACGCAGAGAAACGCGAAGCGCTGAAACGCTGGATCGGAGGTCTTCCAAAGGTGGAACTGCACCTTCACCTCGAAGGGGCGATTCCCCTCCCGGCTTTATGGAAGCTCGTACAAAAATACGGTGGGGATGCGGACGTGACGGATCCCGGGGCGCTCGCCGAGAAATTCCGATATCGAGACTTTCCCCATTTCATCGAGACCTGGCAGTGGAAGAACGGTTTCCTAAGGGAATACGAGGATTTCACATGGATCGCCCAGGCGGTGGCGATCGACCTAGCAGAGCAAAACATCCGATATGCCGAGGTCTTTTATTCACCCAGCGACTTCGCTCAACACGGCCTCGAACCCGGCCGGCTGACCGAGTCGATTCGCGTCGGCCTCGACACTCAGAAGGAACGTATCGAGATGCAGCTAATCGCCGATCTCGTGCGCGATTTCGGACCGGAGAAAGGGATGAGAACGCTCCAGGAAGTCGCCGAGGTTCGAGACCTGGGCGTCATCGGCATCGGGATTGGAGGCTCCGAGCAAAGCCATCCACCCGAGCCCTATCGCGAGGTCTACGAGAAAGCACGACAAATGGGATTTCGAACGACGGCCCACGCCGGAGAGGCGGCAGGGCCGGAAAGCGTCTGGGGCGCGATTCGGGTTCTCGAGGTCGACCGCATCGGACACGGTACACGAGCTGTGGAAGACCCCGTCCTCGTTGGAACTCTAAATCAGAAACAGATACCGATCGAGATGTGCCCCCTCTCCAACGTAAGAACGGGAGTGATCCCCGGTTTGGGGGAACACCCAATTCGTCGGTTCTTCGAGGAAGGACTCTTGGTCTCCGTCAACACGGATGATCCCAAGATGTTCGATACGGATTTAGAAACGGAATACACCGAATTGGTAGCCGTTTTGGATTTCGAACGAGCCGAAATCATCCAACTGCTCGCGAACGCCGTTCGCTCGGCCTGGTGTGATGAGAGTAAAAAGGATGAACTGCTCAGCGAGCTGAATCACCGAGCGTCTATATAGCCGAGACTCCGTAGAAGCTCCAAACGGCGCTCGTGGTCACCGAAACGCTTTCGAAGGCGTAGCAACTCCTGGAACCGGCGCCTTTGCCCGCGAAAGCTTTCCGCCAAGAACCGAAGCTCCGGCGGTCGTTCCCGACCAGGTTCCAGAAGGTTTCGTTGCTCGCCCGGGTCGTCCAGGACTTGATGGGCCTGCCTTCCTTCGCCTCGTCGCCAAATCCACTTGTACGGCCACTGGTACCCTGTAAGAGCCGTTATCCCGTTCGTTTCGTGTCTCAACCCAAAGGCCCAAAAATCCGAGGGAGGTCGACACCGTCCATCCTCCCAGCACTCCACCTGGGACCGTCCCTTCACGTCACTCGGCGTCGCCAAGCCCACCAGATCTAAAAGTGTGGGGGCGACATCCATCAGCAATGCGGGAGTCTCTCTAACGACTCGGCCCCGCGGCACACCGGGACCGCTGAAAAGCCAAAACACTCGGAGCTGGTCCTCGAAAACGTACTCGGCGTGCCCCAACAAATCGTGCCGGAACAGACCCTCGCCGTGATCGGAAACGATGACCCAAAGCACTTCTTCATCGATTCCAGCACCCTCGAAGAGGTCACGCAGCTCGCCCAAATATCGATCTGCGTATTCAACTTCCATCGCGTAGTTCTCGAGGACATCCGACGGGGCGGGACGAACGAGACGGCCGCTGAAGGACAAATCCAAGGTGATAGGGTCTTCCGTGGGATTCACGAGCTCCAAATCCCAGGACGGCCTCAGGTCGATGCCTGCTCCGAGCTCGGGCAAAGGTGTCGATGCAAATCGAGCCAAAGCATCGAGGCGGGAAAGCTTCATCTCGATCCCCGTCTCGGGACGGTCATCCGGCTGTGGTTCCCTCAAAGAAGTCCAACGCAATCGGTGGTTACCCGGCGGAAGACTAAGTGAGAGCTCTGCCACGTTTTTGCTGACTAGATTCCACTCGCCAAGGTTTTCGTCGTCCATCGAAAGGCGGGTATCCGGAGGAGCCCCGACCGGAACATAGGGCTCGTGCGGATCGGACAAATGGAACCAGAGAAAAAACGGATCGCCCTCGAAGTCCTGAAACCAAGTCCGCGCTGACTCGAATACCTCGTGACCGTACCGATACGACCGTGCATCTCCCTCCAGAAAAGGATCTCCATAGACTTCGAAACCCTGGTCGAGCCCAAAGGTCCGACTCAAAACGCCGAGAGAGATAAAGGCCGCCGTGTCGTACCCCGTTTCCCGGAACAACTCGCCGAGCGTGGTCAGAGATTCGAGCGCTACGTCACCGTTGCCCATGACGCCATGCTCAGAGGGCGGCAGTCCGGTAAGCAGCGACGTATGGGCAGGCAATGTAATGGGCACCTGTGTGTAGGCATGTTCGAAAAGCACGCCCGCGTCGGCAAAGGAATCGAGGACAGGCGTACCCTGGATTTCCGGATTGAACGGGCCCGTGTAGTCAACATTCAACGTATCGAGAGAGACCAACACGATGAACGGAAAACGGGCGCGGACCAGGTGGCCGACGACCGACTTTTTCAAGAATAAGAAGACAATGGCCACGAAGCCCAAAACGGCAATGGAGACCCAATAGCGTCGGTTTCGTCTCATTCTACGGACAACCCTTTATCTGCTCCATAACCGCTTCAAAAAGCGCTCCGTTGGTGCTGACCGCCTCGTCGCCACGTACGGTAGGTTCGCCTTTCCAGTCCGTGAAGGTACCCCCTGCTTCCTCGACGATGGGAAGAAGGGCGGCGCAATCCCACACGTTCATGATCGGATCCACCATAATCTCGGCCCGGCCCGTCGCCACGAGTGCGTAGCCGTAACAATCGCTCCACCCACGCTGCAACCGAGTCGATTGCTCCAGGCGGGCAAAGGCTTCACCTTTGCCCCACTTATCCATGTCGGTCGCACTGGTGTAAGTCAAAAGGGCATCCTCCAGGCGGGAAACTTTAGAGACCCGAGCAGGCCGGCCGTTCCACCGGCAACCCAAGCCGCGGCCGGCGGCAACCATTTCCGACAGAGCCGGAAAATTGGCAACCCCGACAACCATTTCGCCTGATATTTCAAGACCGACGAGCACACCCCAGAGAGGTACCCCGGAAATGAAAGACTGCGTGCCGTCGATGGGATCGACGATCCAGAGATGATCCGAATCCTTGTCCGGCTGTCCCATCTCCTCGCCCAAAACGGCGTGACGGGGGAAACGGCGCTCAATGAGCTCGCGGAGCAGCTTCTCGGTGCCGCGGTCCGCCAGGGTAACGGGAGACGCATCCTCTTTCCAATCCACCGCCACACCCGTCTGAAAATAAGCCATGGCGAAACGTCCGGCCTGCCAGGCCGCATCCATGGCGAAGTCGAGAAACTCTCGAACCGAGGTTGTCATATTCATGGTTCCTAGATGTTATCAAGACGCACCACGTTTTGGGTGACTCTCTTTTGCTTGACGGGCGGGCTCCCCGATGCTAACAATGTCTGTTTGGTAGGTCCAAACACCGTATTAGTGAAGCTTTCCACAGCAGCACAGGCGTCAACCCGGCTAGAGTAGGCACGTGAAGGAAAAAACGTCCGCACTCATCCTCTTCACTCTCTCGCCCGAGGCAGAGGGACGGAGGAAACCCTTGGGATTAGGGTGTTCCGAGCGCGCGGCGGCCGTCTTTGCCGCTTTTCGTCAACATCTGGAAAGCGTCTGCTCGGACCTGCCGGGCGTCGCGCTTCTTCTCAGCACACCGGATGAGCCCAATTCCGCCGCAAAACCGCTTCCTCAGCGGGGAGCGCACTTCGGTGAATCTTTGAGGCTTGCCGTCGAAGACGCCTTTTCGATGGGATACGAGCGGGTTGTGGTCATCGGAAACGACGCTCCGGAGATTTCCCGGAGCTACTTGCGGAAAGCCTTCCGACGACTCGAGGAAGGGGGTTCTCGGGCGGCCGTGGTGGGCCCGGCCCGTGATGGCGGCTACGCTCTGCTTGGTTTGACTCACCCTTGCCCGCAGGCTTTCGATTCCATGCCCTGGGGCTCGCGCCGCGTGCTTAGCCTGACCGAGAGCAGGCTGAAGGACTCCAATTTCCGCGTCGATCGGCTTCCCACTCTAGAGGACATCGACAGCCCTGCCAGCCTGTTGAGATTTATCGCTCGCGCCCGAAGAGGTGCCTTGGCGCACCTAGCCCGTGAGCTGGCGCCTGTCTTTACCAACACTCGGCCCAAGATTGCACCTAAAGTGAACCGCTACCTGGAGATACTTCTCTCAGGTTGGCTAGTCCCACGTGCTCCGCCTGCACATCAACTGTAATCCGTTCTCCTTTTGAAGTCGTTTCACCAGTCTCGATCCGCCGGTTGTAGTGCGGACAGAGGAGGTTCATGTCGCCCAAACGTATCGCCGTCATCGGCGCCGGCCCCATCGGCCTCGAAGCAGCCCTCTACGGGCTCGCCCTGGGTCACGATATTCACGTTTACGAGATGGGCCGGGTGGGACAAAACGTTCGGAGCTGGGGCCACGTCAGGCTCTTTTCTTCTTGGGAGCTCAACCACTCCACATTGGGGGCCAAAACCCTTGAAGATGAAGGCGCGGACTTGCCGGGGCCAGATGAATATATGACCGGCCGCGAGCATGTGGACCGATATCTCGCCCCGCTCGGTCGATGCCAAGCCTTGGAAGGCCGGATCCACGAAGGAACCGAGGTGCTACATATCGGACGGGACGGAATCGGCAAGCGCGACCTCATCGGAGGACCCCGCCACGACCACTCGTTTCGTTTGCTCCTGAAGCAATCCGAAAGCGAGGAGATGGTCGAGGCCGACGTCGTCATCGATTGCTCGGGCACCTACGGGAACCCCAACTGGATGGGCAACGGCAACATTCCAGCTCTGGGAGAGCGTGCGCTAAGAAACCGAATCGCTTACCAACTCGAAGACGTGACTGGAGCGGCTCGCCCCAGCTACGAAGGTCGGCGGGTACTCTTAGTAGGCAGCGGACACTCGGCGGCTTCGGCGCTCGACTCGCTCACCCGACTCTCTGGAACATCGGTCATTTGGGTCTCCAGGGACACCAAGACGAACCCGCTTTCGGTCATCGTCGATGACCCGCTCCCCGAGCGAGCAAGGCTTTCGGAAATAGCCAACGCGCTGGCCTCGGGTTCGAGCAGCCGGGTGGAGTATCGATCCGGTACCGAAGTGGAGAGCCTGAGCTCTGGAGACGCCGGATTCGAGGTCACGCTACGTAAGAACGGTAAGACGGAAACCGTCGAAGTTGATCGCATCCTCGCCCACGTGGGCTATCGCCCGGACAACCGAATTTACGGCGAGCTCCAGGTACACGAATGTTACGCGTCCTCTGCACCCATGAAACTGGCGGCGGCGCTTCTAGGCGGCGGAGCCGACTCGGATGATTGTCTGACGGAAACCTCCCAAGGCGCAGAGGTTCTCGCAAACCCCGAACCCGACTTCTACATCATCGGCTCCAAGAGCTATGGCAGAAACTCCAACTTTCTGATCCGGATCGGAATCCAGCAGGTTCGCGAGGTCTTCAGCCTCGTGGAAGGCGAGCCGGACTCGAACCTATACGAGTCCCGGCCGTGACCACGAAGACAGCGACTATGACGGATACTCCGCGGGTCGAGCTCACCGCGCTCGACAACCTTTGGTTCCGAATCGCGGGAACGCTGTGCAATCTGAAGTGTACTCACTGCTTCATTTCCTGCAGTCCGACCAACCGCAACTTCGAGCTCATGAAGCTCGAGTCGGTCCTTGCCGCCCTCGAGGAATCGAAAACGCTCGGGGTTAAAGAGTACTACTTCACCGGTGGTGAGCCGTTCATCCATCCCGACATTGTGGAGATTCTAGCGGCCACGCTCGCGATCGGCCCCGCCACCGTCCTGACCAACGCAACGGTTCTGAAATCGAGACACGTCGAGCCTCTAGCGAAGGCGGGGGCAAGCTCGCCTTACTCCCTCGAGTTTCGGGTCAGCATCGACGGGTTCTCGCCGGAGATGAACGACCCCATTCGAGGAAAGGGAACCTTCCACAAAGCTATGGACGGCGTGCGACTGTTACTCGAGTATGGCTTTCTTCCCATTATCACCGCAGCGCAGACCTGGGAGGAAGGACGAGACGATGAGGTCTTCGCCCGATTCGTGGAAGTTCTCAAGTCCGAGGGCTATCCACGTCCTCGAATCAGAGATCATTCCCACGCTACGGATGGGCGCCGAAGAAGAACGGTCGCGAGGCTACGAGAGCTTCGAGCGTATAACACCCGAGCTGATGGAAGGATTCGACACCTCGCAACTCGTCTGCAGCCACAGCCGAATGGTGACGAGCAAGGGCGTCTACGTCTGTCCCATTCTCATCGAGACACGGTCGGCTCGAATGGGCTCCACCTTGCAGGAGTCCCGCGGACCTTATCCGCTCCGGCACGGTGCCTGTTACACCTGCTATCTGGGAGGAGCCATCTGCAGCAATGTGAGCTCGGGCGACGGACCAGCCCGGTCTCCGCTAGTCCCGAACGAGTCTTCGAGGAGGGGCGACGGACCAGCCCGGTCTCCGCTAGTCCCGAACGAGTCTTCGAGGAGGGGCGACGGACCAGCCCGGTCTCCGCTAGTCCCGAACGAGTCTTCGAGGAGGGGCGACGGACCAGCCCGGTCTCCGCTAGTCCCGAACGAGTCTTCGAGGAGGGGCGACGGACCAGCCCGGTCTCCGCTAGTCCCGAACGAGTCTTCGAGGAGGGGCGACGGACCAGCCCGGTCTCCGCTAGTCCCGAACGAGTCTTCGAGGAGGGGCGACGGACCAGCCCGGTCTCCGCTAGTCCCGAACGAGTCTTCGAGGAGGGGCGACGGACCAGCCCGGTCTCCGCTAGTCCCGAACGAGTCTTCGAGGAGGGGAGTAACGGATGTCTCTTGACCGGTATGAAAGAATCGCCGCCATCGGTGGAGTCTACAGCAACCATATCGCTCTCGAAGCCGCGGTGGCCGACGCCCGTCGGCGCGGCGCTGAGGCAATTTTCTGCTTGGGCGACCTGGGAGCCTTCGGGCCCCATCCGGACAAAGTTTTTCCCATTCTCGAGGACGCCGGCGTTCGCGTCATGCAGGGGAACTATGACCATTCCGTCGGCGAGGAGCTGGCGGATTGCCAGTGTGGCTACACGGACCCGCGAGACAACGCCTTCGCGAAAATCTCCTACGATTACACGTTCGCCAATACATCGGAACGCTGGAAAGCCTGGATGCGAGAGTTGCCCGACTCGATTCGAATCGAGCTCGGCCCGTACCGGCTCCTCATGAGTCACGGCTCTCCGCGGAAGATGAACGAGTTCCTTTGGGAATCCACCACACCGACGCACTTCCTCAGTCACATGCTGGAACAGCATCAGGCGGAAGTAGTGCTTGCTACGCACACCGGAATTCACTGGAAGCGGGAGATTCCCGGGGACCGTCACTTCGTCAACATCGGTGTTATCGGCCGACCCGCCAACGACGGCCACACCAACGTCTGGTACACCCTTCTCGATGCGCGAGACGGCCTTCAGGTGGAGTTCATCCCACTCCAGTACGACCACCGCAGCTTGGCGGCGGAAATGAAAAGTGAAGGACTCCCTCGGGAGTTCATCGATACGGTCTTGACCGGCTGGTGGACGACCTGTCTCGAGATCTTGCCGGCCAAGGAGAGAAAAAAGGGGAAGTACTGATCAAATGTAGGCCAGGCTGTGCCTGGCAAGAAGCAGTCAGCAGACCAAGTAAGGAGAATACAAAGTGTCAACGAGCACGACGGTGGAACAAGCGGTTAGGCGGCGTTACGCGAGCGCCGCGCACGAACGAGAAGGGGCACTTTGCTGTCCCGTCGACTACGATGCGAAATACCTCGAAATCATCCCACAGGAGATCATCGACCGAGATTACGGTTGTGGTGATCCCTCGAAGCACCTCCGCCCGGGAGAAACGGTACTCGATCTCGGCAGCGGCGGCGGTAAGATCTGCTACATCGCCTCTCAGGTCGTGGGAGCCGAAGGCAAGGTCATCGGCGTCGACATGAACGACGATATGCTCTCACTGGCCAATCGCTACCGCGAGGAAGTGGGCGAACGTCTTGGATACCACAATGTCACGTTCCACAAGTCGAAGATACAGGATCTTGCCCTTGACTACGCCAAGGTCGAACGACACCTGAACGAACATCCGATTCGGACGGCCGAAGATCTCGAGGCGTTCGAAACCTGGAAGGAAAAGTCCCGACGGACCGCGCCCATGATTCCCACGGCTTCGGTCGACGTGGTGGTGAGCAACTGTGTTCTCAATCTGGTTCGACCGGCGGACAAAACGGCCCTCTTCGCGGAAATGCATCGCGTCCTCAAAAAAGGGGGCCGGGCCGTCATCTCCGACATCGTGAGCGATGAGGACGTGCCCTCTCGGCTTCAAGAGGATCCCGAGCTGTGGAGCGGGTGCATCTCCGGAGCTTTCCGGGAAGACCATTTTCTGAAGGCCTTCGAAGAAGCCGGCTTTTACGGGATCCGCCTGCTCAAACGAGACGAGAAACCCTGGCAGACGGTCGAGGGTATCGAGTTCCGGTCGGTCACGGTAGAAGCCTTCAAGGGCAAAGAGGGTCCCTGTCTAGAGCGACTTCACGCCGTCGTCTACAAAGGACCTTGGCGCACCGTGACCGATGACGATGGGCACACGCTGCACCGCGGTGAACGCATGGCGGTCTGCGACAAGACCTACTCTATCTACCGGTCGGAGCCCTATGGAAACGACATCGAGCCGGTCGAACCGTATGAAGACATCTTGCTCGCGGAGGCAACGCCTTTCGACTGCAAGAGGGACAGCGTCCGACACCCACGAGAGACCAAGGGACTCGAATATAACGTCACCGAAACCACCGACGCACCCTATTGTGGTCCGGACGGCAACTGCTGCTGAAACCGGTGTCGAACGGAGGAGAAAAAATCATGGTCGCCTTCCAAGAAAAACTGAGCTCACTGGGTATGTTCCCACTCGTTTCGGATCGCTTGGACACACTCCAGGTCAATATGGGCAGGCTCTGCAATCAGTCCTGCAAGCACTGCCACGTCGAAGCAGGACCCCATCGAACCGAGGTCATGTCTCGCGAGGTCGTAGATGCCGTCCTCCGGGCACTTGCGCAAAACGACATTTCAACCATCGATATCACCGGCGGAGCCCCGGAAATGAATCCCAACTTCGAGTATCTGGTGACGGAAGCTTCGGAACTGGGACGTCACATCATGGTGCGCTCCAACCTCACCGTCCACCTCGAAGAGGGGAAAGAACACCTGCCGGACTTTTTCAAATTGCACGGAGTCGAGGTCATCGCTTCCCTACCGTGCTACCTGATCGAGAACATCGATGCCCAACGCGGTAGCGGCGTGGCGGAGAAAAGCTTTCGGGTCCTTCGTCGCCTCAACGAGCTCGGCTACGGGAAAGCCGATAGTGGACTGGTCGTGAACCTGGTCTACAACCCCGCCGGACCTGCCCTTCCACCCGACCAGAAAAATCTGGAGGCCGACTACAAACGGGAGCTGGCCGATCGTTACGGCGTTGTCTTCAACAGCCTCTTCACGATTACCAACGTCCCCATCGGGCGCTTCAAAAAAACTCTCGCTGCGACTGACGGACTGGATGGATACATGCAAAAGCTCGACGAAGCCTTTAATACCTGTGTCGTCGACTCTTTGATGTGCCGCAATCTAGTCAGTGTGGGTTGGGACGGCACTCTATATGACTGCGACTTCAATCAGATGCTCTCCCTTCCCGTGATCATGGATGTACCCCGCACCATGAGGGAGTTCAACCTTGGACCGTTGAGCAAACGAAAGATCGCGACCGGCGACCACTGTTACGCTTGCACAGCGGGCGCCGGGTCGAGCTGCGGCGGAGCGCTCAACTAAAAGAGAACTCAAGGACTCGAGAACTCGAGTACCCAAGTAGAAGAACACAGTACGGCCCCACGAGTGCCGCGGCGTATGGATCCACAGAGAGCAGTCTCCGCCATCCACTCCTCTAAGAAAGAATATGGGTCGGCTGAATCCGGAAGACGACGGCGACGCCGTCCTCCCGTTCCCTTCTGGGTTCTGGGTTCTGGGTTCTGAGTTCTCTAGCCAAGGGCTCGAGAATCAAATCTGGGAATTTTTCCTACGGAGCCCTTGGCCAGTGCCCTGTGTCAGTAATTCGTCACCTAAATCTCGGCCCCTTTTGCGCGCTGGCTTCGTTGTGTCTCCTCGAAATATCGGGATATGTCTTCGTCGGCACGCCTCTCCAGCACACAAAATGACCTCGAGCTTTAGGCCACGATCTACTGATACAGGACACTAGTATTTATCTCTGAGGTTGCCGAGCGATGTGAGGTGGCCTTTTTCCTGATCGGCAAGCTCGTGGAGCACGGCCTTCGTATCGGCGTCTTCGCATCGCTGGGAGTATCTTAAATAGAGGTCCAGCGCCTGCGCTTCGAGCATCATCGCCAGGATAAGAACATCACCGGTTGTTTCGAGGGAGGGCTTATTCGCCGAAAGAAACTCCTCCGTGGTCATACCTCCTTCCATGACCTTAGGAAGGACACGCTCTTCCAGTTCCTCGGTAGTACCCACGCCTTCCTGATACCGCTGCAAGAAGCCAAAGATCATTTCTTTGTGGCGCACGTCCATTTCGGCCAGATCTCCGAAGAGTTGGGCAGCCTCGGAGTCTCCTACGCGGCTCCCCATCTCCTCGTAAAAATTTCTCATCCCCTCTTCCATTGCGTAGGCGATGAGCAGCATATCCCCAGGATTTTCCTTTCCGGTGATGAGCCCCATCCCTATCTCCATCGAACCCGCGACGACGGCTCCCTGCCAGGCTCTTATCCCACCATTGAGATTATAGACTTCCGTAAATCCACGACCGGAAAGCAGTTGCGCAGCAACCCGGCTGCGCCCACCCACCGCTCAGTACACGATCGTAGGTTTGTCGGGATCGATCTCGCCGAGACGGTCGGTCAATTGAGGCAGGGGAACTAATAGTCCACCGGGAATCCGCTCGCGTTCGTACTCTCCCGGTTGCCGCACATCGAGAAGCGTATACTCGCCCTCGTTCCGCTCGGCCATGAACAGCCTGGCCTCTTCTGGATCCAAACCGCTCGTAGGAGTGAGAAACTGTTTCCACCGCATAAAACACCTATCCGGTTAGTGATATCGTTCGAGAAACCGCCATTTCCTTCGGAGCCATGGATTGAGTATCACAGCTCGAGGCCGTGCGGCAAGACCAAAGAGTTGCTTTGGACTCTCCCCCCTCCTAGAATTTGTTGTTACCTTGCTCTATTTTGGCCAGCAAGTGTGGGATCCGAAATATGGAGAAATGCCATGACCGAGCTGCGATCATGTAACACGTTCATCCTCATCGCTCTCGCCACCTCGATGCTGTCAACTTGTTCGCGGGCACCCGAGCCGGAAGCGACTCTGTCCGTAACTCCCGATGTGGCTCAGCGACTCGCACAGTTCGTACCCACCGTGGTGGAAGCCGACCTCAGCACTTTGTCCGAAAGCGAGAGGCAGGTCCTCGACAAGCTCATCGAGGCGGGGCAGTACATGGATCAAGCGTTTCTCCGGCAAGCGTGGCCGGAGAATCCGACATTCAGAGAGCAGCTGGCGCGACAAGAAGGTGAGCTGACCCAACCCGCACTGGCCTACTTCGACGTCATGTATGGCCCATGGGACCGTCTCGCTCATCGGGAGCCGTTCGTCGGGCAATCACCGCCATCCTCCCGGGGCCGGCTTTTACCCCGAGGACTTGACCAAGGAGGAGCTCGACTCGTACTTAGACGCCCACCCGAAGCAAAGGGAGAGCCTCATGGGTTGGTACACCGTGGTAAGGCGGCAAGGAAATGAGCTGGTAGCCTCGCCGTACTCCGAAGTGTACCGCCGTGAGCTCGAGCAGGCGGCGGCTCGACTCCGACAGGCCGCCGAAAATATCGGACAACGCTTCACTACGGGAGTTCCTTACGAAGCGCGCCGACAGCTTTCTATCCGACGACTACTATGAGTCCGAGATAGCCTGGATGGACCTCGACAGCCGTATCGAGGTGACTATCGGCCCCTACGAAGTCTACGAAGACGAGCTCTTGGCTCAGAAAACCGCCTTCGAAGCCTTCATTACGGTCAACGATCCAGAAGCTTCAGCCGCTCTCGATCGGTTCAAGAGTCTGCTTGCCGGACATGGAGAAACATCTCCCTATTCCGGACGAGCTGAAAACAGCGCGAGGCACCGAATCACCGATTCGAGTGGTGGATCTCGTCTTCGCGGGGGGCGACACGCGCAGCGGCGTTCAGACGATCGCATACAACCTGCCCAATGATGAACGAATCCGGACCGAGAAGGGCAGCAAAAAAGTCATGCTGAGGAACGTCATGAAGGCCAAGTTCGAGTCCATCCTCGTTCCGGTCGCCGGACAGGTGATGGACGCCTCTCAGATGAACCTCTTGAGCGCTGAAGCTTTCTTTCAGGAGACGGTCTTTCACGAGCTTTCTCACGCGCTAGGTCCGGCCTACGTGACGGGCAGTGACAAGAAGGAAGTGCGAGAGGCTCTCCAGGAATTGTATTCGGCTCTCGAGGAAGCCAAAGCAGACGTGATGGGAGTCTACGACATTCTCTATTTGGTGGACCGCGAGGAGTTTCCGGCCGAGTTCCGAAACGAGATGCTGTTCACCTATTTCGCCGGACTATTTCGTTCCATCCGATTTGGCACCGCAGAGGCCCATGGCAAGGGCGCGGCCACACAGCTCATCTACTTCATGGAGAAGGGGATCGCCCAAACCAACGATGAAGGAATGTTCACCGTCGATTTTCCCGCTTTGGAGAACGCGATTCGCGATCTGGTCAGAGAGATCTGCCTCATCCAGGCCGCAGGCGACAAGGAAAAGGCGGAGGCTCTTCTAGCCAAGGGTGAGGTCACGCCACTCGTCCAACAGGCTCTCGACCGGCTTGTGAACGTCCCGGTGGATATCCGTCCGGTGTACACCGCCGCAGGAGAAAAAATGCCCTGATCCGCCCTTCCTCGCAAAAGTCTCATCAGGTCGGCCTTGTCGCGAAGTCGGGAGGCGACATCGAATCTCCCGTTGCGGCCGGCTCTTCAAGACAGTAGGATGATCTCAATGCAATCGAATGTTGACAATAGCTCGGTTTGGCTCCCGCGTCTCGGCTATCTCGGCGCACTGATCTTGGGTGTAGTCTTATTAGTCGGCGGTTTCAGCAAGGCCGTGGACCCCGGGGCTTTTGGAGAACAGATCCATGTCGAGGGTCTAGATTTCCTTCTGTCTTCAACGATCGTTGCCTTTATCGCCATCGGTCTCGAGCTCGCGCTGGGTACGGCCCTCGTCTTGGGTATTCGCCGCCTGTGGATACTGGTCCCAGCCGGTCTGCTCGTCGTCTTCTTCATGTTCCTCACCGGACGGGGCTACTGGAACGATGCGCACGGCATCGTGGACGAAGCTGCCTCCTGCGGGTGTTTCGGTAATCTCGTGGATCGCAGCCCGGCCGAAGCGTTTTGGCAAGATTTGTTGCTGATGGTCCCGGCATTGCTCCTGGCCTTTCTCGGACGAACACGTCGAGATTCCACGGTTGTCACCCGTATCGCCATTGCGTCGGCGATAACCTTCGTCGGTCTATTGTTGACTTGGAAAGCCCCTTCTCTTCCCTTGGATAACTTGGCTACCCGTTTGAAACCGGGCAAGCAGATCGAGAACATCTGCTCCGGAGACGAAGAGAATCGGGTATGCCTTGCGGGCGTCATCCCTGAGCTCATCGAAAATGACCACGTCGTCGTTATCGCCGACTTGAGCTCGCCCGAATTCGGTGCGGCAGTTCCGAAGTTGAACCAGTATTACTCGACCGGTCTTGGCCCCACGCTCTGGGTGTTGAGTGATGCGACCCCGGAAGACCATCACCGTTTCTTCTGGCAATGGGCGCCAACTTTCCAGCTCTACGAGGTGCCGCGAGCCTTTCTACGGCCCCTCTACCGGAAATTGCCGCGGTCTTTCCTCGTCTCCGAGGGGAAGGTAACACACACGTTTTCCGGTCTTCCGCCATTCCAAGAACTAGAACAAGAAACGTCGATATCGAAGCGACTCGAAACGAATAAAAAGGAGCATGCGTCTTGACTGTCCGCATTGAAGCTCGTAGCGTCGGGTGGACACTCACCGCCGCGCTCGTGTTGGGATGGTGCCTCGGTTGGTCCGCCTCCAATTTGTCGGCCCAAGGCGCGCCCGCCGAGTCTGTCATCAAAGGATTTTATCCCATCGGGGACTACGTCCTTGAGATCGACGGCGCTATCGTCCCCGAAGCAAAGTTCTACCTTGCCGAACAGGTCCCGGCTTTGTTGATACGAGCAAGCGAAAGCTCCCCGAGCGCTTTATTGAAGCCGGGTGAGAGCTCAGTCGAGACCATCCCGTCCGAGGCCGTGACGACACAGTCGAACGGCCATCTGGATGTTCGGCTGGGCGCGGCCCCCGAGAAATCCAAGTTTCAGATTTTTGCATCTTGGATCGTCTTCCCCGTCGAGAAGAAAGAGTGGACGCTCAAGGAGCGACCTTGGTTGTTGGCCGTTCAAAACGTCAAAAGTATGATGAACCACAATCCGGAGTATGTTTGGCGGTCGGAAGCCTATTCTCCGAATACAAAGGCCATCGAGGAGCTCAAAGCCGAGTCGAAAAACGTCCAAGTTCGCGTCTTCTTCGGTTCGTGGTGTGCGCACTGCAAACGTCACGTCCCGCATATGCTCAAAGTCTCGACCCTACTCGAAGGTTCCAGCATTCACATCGACTATTACGGCCTGCCACGCGGTTGGGGCACGCATCCCGTCGCCGGCCCACTCAAAATCAGGGCCGTACCCACCGCAGTAGTGTCGGTCGACAACAAAGAGATCGGCAGGATTACGGGTGACCAGTGGCTGGTCCCGGAAGTCGCACTACAGCAGCTCCTGCAGCAAAAGACATCCTCCCCCCAACCGTGAGGCTCCATCGCTCTTCTTCTCTCTGGAAGTTAGAAAAATGAATCCGGAAGACGACGGCAAAGCCGTCATCCTGTTTCATTCTGACTGCTGGCTGCTGACTAATGACTGCTGTATTCAAATTACACTTCCTCCCGGGCGGTATCGCACTTCCATTCCGAATGCAAGTTCCAATCCCCAGATCGTCGGCCCCACATCGGACGGATTTGCGCTTCCGATTCTTGACGAGACTTGCATCCATGTACCTTTTGTGGCACTGGTAAGGGTGAATCGAGGAGGAGGACGAATGGAATTCAAAGATCTCGAAAAGATGACCGTCACCAAACTGCGTGAAGAAGCGGGCAAGTTCGAGGATATCAAGGGCGTCAGCGGGATGAAAAAAGATCAGCTCATCGATATCCTGTGTACGAAGCTCGGCGTCCTTCGTCCCGAAAAGAAAATCGTCGGCCTCGACAAGGCCGCGCTCAAAGCGCGCATGCGAGCGCTCAAGGCCAAGCGTGAACAAGCCGCGACCGAGCACGATCACGAGGCGCTCAAAGACATCCGGGCACGTATCAAGGTTTATAAGAGGTCTATCCGCCGTCACTTGGTCACGCAGACCCAGTCAGCCGGATAGCATTTCAAAGTTGGCTGGCGCGATCGTCGATGCATGTCAACCAACGTTTGGTTATGCTCTCGTCCAGGGGGTTGCTTTTTTCCCTTGAACTGGCTAGGATGACAGCCACTTTTGAGGTGGGTTTTGTCTTCAGTTGCTGTTGACTTCATCGATAAAAAAATTCTCAGGGCACTCCTGACCAAAGGCAGGAGTACGTTCGCCGAGCTCGCCTCACAGGCGGGTCTTACGGCTCCAACCGTGCATGACCGTGTCAAAAAGCTCGAACGTTGCGGCATCATCAAGGGTTACGCGGCCATCGTCAATCCAGCGATGCTCGGTTACGAGATCACAGCCATGGTGAGCATTACGACGGCCGCAAGCACATCGTCCCGCGAGTATGAGGCAAGGCTGGCCGAGATCTCCGAAATTCAAGAGTGCTTCACTCTCGCGGGCGAAGAGACCTATATGGCCCGTGTGATCACGAAGAGCCCGAGGTCACTCGAACAACTCCTCCAGCGCATTCGAAACCTGCCGGGCACCGTGAGCACGAAAACTTCAGTCGTACTTTCCTCACCTATTAGTCGACACACCCTGCCCCAAGACGAGGAAGTCCGGGAGTTCCCCGGCGAAAAATCCGCCCTCGTCCGCTAAACCCCAGATTTGTTCAGCTAAATCCGAAGACGACGCCCTAGCAGCGTTCTGCTAGTCCTGACGGAGTCGGTTGTCCATTTTCCCGTCAACCGACGTAGGAGGGCGGCGAACGCCGTCCTCCTACGTCTTCATTCTGAGTTCTTCGAGTTCTTGTTCTCGAGTTCTGTCAACCCATTTGCCTCAAAAGCACATTCATGGCAACCAGCAAAGGATTCCACAAGGCGCCGAGCGGAGGTGTATAGGCGAGGTCGAGCTGCGCCGCCTCGTCCACCCGCATCCCGGACGTGAGAGCCGTCGCCACGGTATCGATACGAGCCGCTGCCATCTCGCTGCCTACGATTTGCGCTCCGAGAAGACGCCCCGAATTCGCGTCGGCGAGAACTTTGACCGTCGCAGGCTTGTCGTCTTCGAAGTAGGGAGCCCGGAACCGTCCACGTATCTTGGCCTCCAAAACTCGAAATCCATCCCGTTTCGCCTCTATCGAAGCTAGCGCCGGTGCGGGCCGCATAGATGCCAAAGACCTTGACGGCCATCGTGCCCACCACGCCCCGAAAGTGGGAAACACGACCGACCATGTTCTCTCCCGCCACTCGTCCTTGCTTGACCGCTACCGATCCGAGAGGTGCCATGACCGGTCGTCCCGAAACCCTGTGGATGGTCTCCGCACAGTTGCCGGCGGCAAAGATGGAAGCCACGTTGGTTTCCATACGCTCCGACACGGCGATCGCGCCGCTCGCGCCGAGTCGAATACCGGCTTCCACGGCCAGATCGACTCGGGGCTCGACTCCAACGTCGACGAACACCACATCGGCTGGCAAAAGGTGTCCGGTTCCCGCGAGCTCTACAGCCTGGACCGACCCGTCATGTCGGGTAAGGATACGTCCGGCGGCGCGCCCGGTCAGAACGGTGACACCGCTCACCTCGAGCTCCGCTTGAACGAGCTCCGCCATGTCCGGGTCGAGCCCCGGAAAAATGGCCGGAGATTTCTCGACCAAAGAGACCTCGAGTCCGCGCCGCCGGAGTGCCTCCGACATTTCCAGGCCAACGTATCCGCCGCCGATTAGAACCGCCTTTTTTCGCGTACCCGTGGCAAGCCATTCGGAGATCGCTTCACCATCTTCGAGCCGACTGGCGGTGAAGACACCGCGTCCATCGATCCCTTCTAGGTCCGGGAAGGAAGGACGGTAACCCGTCGAGATCAGAAGCTTGTCGTACTTGAGCGTCTCACGCCGGCCCGTTCTCCCATTCCTCCGTCGTCACCGCTCGGCGTGAAGGAAGAATCTCAACGGCTCGGCTCTCGACTCGAGCTTCTATACCTCTCTCATTCAAAAGGCTTTCGGGCGTGAAGTGAACGAGTTCCTCGAGCGATCCGACGACACCCCCCAGCCAATAAGGCAAGCCGCAGATGCTGTACGAAATACGCGGACTCGCCTCGAGAATCGTGACCGTGATCGAAGGTTTCAGGCGTTTGGCCCTCGAAGCCGCCGTCATACCAGCGGCATTTCCCCCGATGATCAAGTGTCGTTCCGACATGACAAAATATTTCCCGCTCTGCCAGTCGCTTCGAAGGCCTCCTAAACCGGCGCGATGGGTCATCATACCAAAATGAACCCTCCTCCGACTCAGAACCTATCGGAAAGTCAAACGCCACGTACCTTCTCTCCTATCGTCTTTCGTCCCGAATCGCCCGTCCCGTTTGACTAGGTTTGCTGGGAACGCATAAATACTAAATTTGTTGATCAAAATTCGTACAGCTCGATCTCGAGGTTTTTTGCATCATGTTACGACGTCTGTGTCTCTTCACTTGTCCAGCACCCTATTCTCAGTTTACCCCGCCGTAGCGTCGGAAGAAGAAAGCTCCGTCCGAGTTGGATTTGCCGCGCCAGCCACTGAAGCCCCGATCATCGACGGCATCGTCGATGACGAGGTATGGAAGGCGGCGGAGCCCTTTACCGGCTTCGTTCAATCGGAGCCTCTCGAAGGAGAACCGGCGACGGAGGAGACCGAGGTTCGCGTATTGTACGATGACGAAGCCATTTACTTCGGCGTTATTTGCTACGACCGCAATCCCGACCGGATCGTAGTCACCGACAGCCGGCGGGACGCCGATCTCACGAATTCCGACAACTTTCAGATTATTCTGGATACCTATCACGATCGGCAAAACGGTTTCGTCTTCGGCACCAATCCCGCCGGAATCCAGTACGACGGTCAGGTCAGCAACGAGGGCGAGAGCGGGCGGTCCGGAGTCACGCGGCAGCAGACGGGCAGCGGCGGCGGTTTCAACTTGAACTGGGACGCCAGCTGGGAAGTAAAAACACACACCAACGAGATCGGATGGATGGCGGAGTTCGCCATCCCTTTGCGGAGCCTGCGCTATAGTTCGGGAGATTCCAAGACCTGGGGAATCAACTTTTATCGCAGCGTCCGGCGCAAGAGAGAAGAGACCTATTGGTCTCCCGTTTCCCGGGTCTATGATTTGTTCCGCTTATCGTCCGCCGGCGAGATTCGCAAGATGGAGCTTGAAACGCCCCGTAACTTCAAAGTCACGCCCTACGTTCTGGGCGAGACCACCCGCGACTACGAGATCCAGGACGAGTCCGATCTCGACGGCGAGGTCGGAGTGGATGCCAAGCTTGGAATCACCCCAAGTCTGAATCTGGACCTTACCTACAACACCGACTTCGCTCAAGTCGAGGTAGACGAACAGCAAATCAATCTCACTCGTTTCAACTTGTTTTTCCCCGAAAAACGTCCCTTCTTCCTGGAGAATGCCGGTATTTTTTCCGTGGGTAAGGCGTCGGGTAGGGACCAGTCGGTGGAGCTTTTTTTCAGCCGGCGGATCGGTATCGGTGACGACGGCGGTCTGGTTCCTATCCGGGCCGGAGCACGCATGAGCGGCAAGGTGGGACAGTACAACGTAGGCGTCCTCAACATGCAGACGGAATCGGTCCAGGGACTGACGGGTGTCGGCGGAGAGGAAGTGTTCGGTCTGACTCCGGCCAATAACTTCACCGTGGCCCGGGTGAGCCGAGAGTTTCCCAACCGCTCGAATCTCGGAGGAATCTTCATCAACCGGACCGCCACAGGAGAATTCGCCGGTAACGACAACTGGAACCGCACCTTTGCGGTAGACGGCAAGCTCGGCATTGGAGAGGGATGGACGTTCAACGGTTTCGCCGCCCGCACCCAGACCCCGGATTACGAGGGAAGGGACCACGCTTATAACGCCCGTGGCGAGTACAAAAACGACTTTGTTTCAGTTTGCCGTCGACTATGCCGAGGTCGGAGACGACTTCAATCCCGAGGTTGGCTTTCTCCTGAGGGACAACTATCGGAGTGTCGAAATCTCTCCTCTCATGTGGGTTCGGACACCCAGTATTTCTTGGCTGCGCGAGCTTCGCCCCCATGTCACTTATCGAGGGTTTTGGGACTTCGACGGTTTCCAGGAAACCGGGTATCTCCATCTCGATGTCCACGTGGACTTCGAGAACGGCGCTCACTTCAGTCCCGCCACCAACTTGACGCTCGAGGGACTGCTGGAGCCCTTCGAGATCGCCCCCGGGATCGTCATTCCGCCGGGCACGTATAAGAACACCATCCTTGCCTGGAAATGGAACACGGACCAGAGCGCACCGTTTTGGTACGGCGGAGAGCTGGATTATGGAGGATTTTTCGACGGCGAGCGCCGCGGCGTGGCAACGGAGATCGGCATCCGAAAAGGGGCCAACGATCAACTTCTCCGCCAAGTGGTCCTATAACGATATCAAGCTTCAATCGGGAAGCTTCATCACCAACCTGGGACAACTCCGATTCAACTACAGCTTTACACCCAGCATGTACTTTCAATCTTTGATTCAATACAACGATGCGGCGGATATCTGGTCCGCCAATCTCCGATTCACCTGGCTTCACACCGCCAATACGGGACTCTACGTGGTTTTCAACACCACCGAAGGGTTGGGAGACCTGCTTCTCGGACCGCAAACACGCAGCTTCATCGTCAAGTACACGCACCAGTTCGATATCTTGAATTAAAACCGAGCCCGTGCCCGACAATTAACCCTAATCCGACAATAAACTCAGGGTAAATTGCAGGAAAAACGGGGACAGGTCCCTTTTTGGCAAAGAGAACGGTCCACCAAAAACGGACCAGTCCCTATTTTTCCAGTAATTTGCGTAGATTTCGCGAACTCGGATTAGGGTTCGCCCTGAAGCGAACACGAGCCAACAAAGCTGATTCGCTTATTTATTGTCGCTTCAGGGCTAAATCAGAAAGACGGCGGGCTTGTCCGCCGTCCTCCTGTTCCATTCTCGAGTTCTCGAGTCCTTGAGTTCTCGAGCTCTATTTTTAAAACAGCTTCTTCTTCGGTTTGTCTTTGGAACCCTGAAGCGCTTTGAGAGCTTCTATCGGGCGCCGATCCCCCTTCAGCAGCTTGTTAGCGTTTTGCAGGTAGACCTCGGCCTCGATGAAGTTCCCTTGGTCGCTGTGGATGATGCCGGCGTAGTAGGCCGCAAGGCCGCAATGGGGATCGATACGCAAAGTTTCGTTCAGCTCGGTAAGTGCATCTGGAGACTTGGTTTCCGGCTCGTGGAGGTACCCGCAATAGGCGAGCTCGGCACGATAGACGGGATTCTGCGGGTCGTAGTCGTGAGCGAACTGGAGCTGCTGTATCGCATCGTGATACTTTCCTTGCTCCATCAGATCCTTGCCTTTTTTGAACTGGGTCTCCGAGTCGAGAAGATCGGACTTGATGAGAAATTGGTCCCGGGAGAACTCGACCGTCTTCGGGCCCAGGAGGTTTTGGCGCCGCGCGATGAGTGAGTTGCGACTTTCGGGGTCGTTGAGCTCGCCAAAGGCCCGCCCTCCGGCCAGAAAAATCTCTCTCGCTCGGTCGGCAAGCTCGGTGAGCGCTCCATCCTGGAATTTCCACGGGGCATACTTCTCGGAGAAATCGATGTACTTTTGCTCGATGAGCTCCCTAGATGCGCTGTCGTAAAGACCCAACAGGTCGAAGGCGTCCAGCTGCCGATACCGGAGGTAGAAGTCCATGATCTGGTTTCGAACCTCCTCAGGATGGGCCAGAGTGATCTCAGTCTCTGCCGGGGTCTGATCTTCGGACTCGGGCATAGGAAGCATAAAATCCATGTCCGGACTCGCGACCACCGGATCCGCCGGGATCCACTCTTCGGGAACGATCATCCCGATGACAGCCAACGAATAGAGGAGTCGAAGGACCTTGTCGCGCGGTTTCTTGGTGTCTGCAATGATGTCGTTCACCCGGCGGCCATCGGAGAGGATCTCCATGATGAGCTGGTGCTCTCCGGTGAGTCGCAGATCCTCTCTAGGATAAGAGGGTCGTGGATTCACCTTTAGTCTCTTTTCCAAGATGGGCTCAATCGCCTTTTCGACTTCCGCGTCCGGTATGAGCTTCATGACCCCGGTTATGACGAGCTGTGGGGTTTTGACCCGAAGGGGTGACTGCACCGGCGGCATGTCCGTGACGATGTTGAATTCGCCTTCCTGCCAGGAAAAACCGTCCAGAAGCTTTTTGGCCAGGTTTTGCTGCAGAATCTTGTAGAGCTCCGAGGCGGAGACCGCGCTCTCGGTAACCAAAAGGTCCGCTAGAGGCTGTCCTCCCGTAATGGCGCGGCTCTGGAGTAATTGCAGTTGATCCTCCGTGAGGTCGCCGCGAGCCACCATGAACTTACCCAGCGTCTCGTGGAGAAGGTTGGAGTGACAATCCACGGGCATGCCGACCTCGATGACGATTCGTTTCTGGAGCTGTCGTCTTTGAATCTCGAGAACCACCGAGCGGCGGTGAACGGCCAAAGCGTGGAGAAGGACGGGATAGGATGTTTCGGCCAGGTTGCCCTTGCTCATCTGGGCAATGACCTCGAGTTGAGCAGCGTTGGGGATCACGGAACCGCCCTCCGTAAGTCATTCTCAATCATGGTTTTCTATACTCAAAGTTTAGTAGAGTCGGGCGAAAAAGAGAAATCCCGCCATGATAGAATGAAACCCGAAATGTTGATGGTACCTAGGAGATGGGCCGCGGCGGTTCTCGTCGTTCTCATGCCGGCATGCGTTTCTCGTCGCATCGATCTGCCGCCCATCGTCCCCCCGAGTCGGGAGGCCACACTCTCAGAGCTCATTGAAATCGTTCAAGAACGTCAAAAGGCACGCACCCTTATCGTGAGAGCGGAGCTTCAGTTCGAGACCCGTGAAAAAGCGGAGGAGGGCGTGGGGAGACGTTACCGTTCCGGACAGGGTCGCGTGCTCCTCGCCCGGCCCGATTATATCCGACTCAGTATCGAGGCCCCTCTCCTCTCGGTCAACATCGCCGATATGGCTTCGAACGGCGACCGTTTTCAACTCCTCATTTATCCGGAGGAGTACCGTGCCTTCATTGAGGGCAGCAATGAGAAAGCCTACGCGGACCAAGCCCGCGAGCTCGACCGCGATCCCGAGCTCCAAAAAGCCGGCCCTTTGGTGAATATCCGGCCGCAACATTTCACTCAGGCTCTGTTCCCGCGGCCCATCGATCTCGAGGACCGGGATACTTGGCCCAACATGAACGAAGATATCGTGGAGGAGAACGACGACCGACCCGGCGCGCGGAAGAATCAGAAAATCAAGCGAAGTTATTACGTCCTCTCCATCAACCACCGGGATAAGCAGGCGCCCAGCGGCAAATATTGGTTTGACCGAACCCGAGACCTCGCACTGGTGCGCTACCAGCACTTCGACCCGAAAGGACGCCTGGTAGGCGACGTGCGGTACTTCGGCACGCTTCCCCCCGAACCCGAGGCGGGACTCCGCCTACCCTCGCAAATTCGCATCGAGCGCCCCTACGATAATTACACTCTCTTGATGACCTTGAAACCCGACTCCATCATGGTGAATCGGGACATCCCACCGACGGCCTTCGAGCTCGAGCCACCACCGGAATGGGGCGACAAGATCCGGCATGTGAATCTGGATAAGAAGTAGACAGAATTCAAGAACTCAGAACTCAGAACTCGAGAATAGAACGAGGACGGCTACGCCGTCACCATCAGGATTTACTAACCGTGCCCGTGCCCCGGCCGGTTTGAAACGACTTCCACCCAAAGATCGTATAAGTTGACAGAAGGGGCTCTTCCTGCGGCGATTGATGTGGTAGCATGGCCTTCGTCGCCCCTGCCTCTTCTTGGGATTGTCCGGATGAAAAAGCCAGCGCCTGCGAGCGAAATCGAGAGACTCGAGGCTCTCAGAGCCTACAAGATCCTCGATACACCCCCGGAAACGGCCTTTGACGATTCTCACAGCTCTAGCCCAGCAGATTTGTGAGACCCCGGTCGCCGCGATCAGCTTGGCCGACGCCGACCGTATCTGGTTCAAATCCATGGTGGGAATCGAGCAAACCGAAAGCCCCCGGGACATTTCTTTCTGCGGCATCGCCGTAAAACAAAAAGACTTCTTCATGGTTCCCGACACGCTCGCCGATGAGCGCTTTGCCGAAAAATCCCCTGGTGGCGTCCGGTCCACGTATTCGTTTTTACGCTGGAGCACCCCTCATCACTCCCGATGGACATGCACTGGGGGCCCTATGCGTCATCGATCACAAGCCTCGCGAGCTTAGCGGAGATCAAAAAACCGCGCTCACGAGGCTCGCTCGACAAGTCGTCAGCCAGCTCGAGCTCCGTCGCAAACTCGCCGACCTGGCCAATGCCATTACCGGCCGGGTGCAAATCGAGGCCGAATTAGACCTCCTCTTCACCCTGTCCTTGGATATGCTCTGTATCGCCGGCTTCGATGGATTCTACAAACGCTTGAATCCGGCCTGGGAAAAGTCCCTGGGTTACTCCCTAGAAGAGCTACAGAGCGAGCCCTACGTGAACTTCGTGCACCCCGACGATCGGGACGCCACGACCCAAGTGGCCGATGAAATTGGAGGGGGATTGGAGGTTATCTCGTTCGAGAACCGATACCGGAGCAAAGACGGTTCGTACAAGTGGCTGCTCTGGAACGCCGTGCCACGTACCGACCAAGAACTGATTTTTGCCTCGGCGCGCGACATCACGGATCGGAAAAAAGCCGAAGAATCGCTGGAACGCTACGCAAGGGATTTAGAAGACGCCAAGCGCGTGCAAGACGAGACAACTGCGAATCTCGCTCATCTCGTCAAGGAGCTCGAAAAGGCCAAGTTGAAGGCAGAGGAGGCAACCGGAGCCAAAAGTGAGTTTCTCGCAAAAATGAGCCATGAGATCCGCACTCCCTTGAACAATATCATCGGCATGACCGACTTGGCCCTCACTACCGAGCTCAATGACGAGCAGTCGGAATATCTAAGCGCCGTGAAGGACTCAGCCGGCGTTTTGCTGGAGCTCATCCGGGATATTCTCGATTTCTCGAGGATCGAGGCGCGACGACTCGACCTAGACCGGCGGACATTCGCCCTTCGCGATACAGTCGAAAGTACACTCCAAGTTTTTGCCCTTCGCGCTCAGAAAAAGGGCCTGGAGCTCGCCTCCCACGTGGAGGCTGAAACCTACGACCGGTTGATTGGTGACCCGGGTCGTCTCCGGCAAATTCTAGTCAACTTGATTGGCAACGCCATCAAGTTCACCGAAAAGGGCGAAGTGCTGGTACAAGTCGAGAAAGTGTACGAGACCCAGACCGAGTCGTGCCTGCGCTTTTCAGTGGAGGACACAGGCGTCGGTATACCGAAAGACAAGCTCCAGTTTATCTTCAACGCATTCACCCAGGTCAACGGGCCCACGGGCGAGCATCCTGGTGGGGCAGGCCTCGGGTTGGCGATTTCGTCGCAGCTCGTGGAAATGATGGGAGGCGAGATCTCTGTCGAAAGCGAGCCGGGAAAAGGCAGCATGGTCCAATTCACCGCCCGCTTTGGTCTCGCGAAGGAGGTGGAAGACCGGGCAAGCTCGGAGACCATAGAGGAGCTCCAAGGACTGTCGGTTCTCATCGTTGACGACAATGACACCACCCGGCAGGTCCTCGAGAAAATGTTACTCCAATGGCAGATGGAACCAACTGGAGTGTCGAGTGGGAGAGCGGGCCTCGAGACGATTGTAGAAGCCGTCGAGAACGGCCGTCCCTTTCATCTAGCCCTCATCGATGTTCAGATGCCGGATATGGATGGGCTCCGCCTCGCACGGACCATCCGTGACAACCCGCTCATCGCCGACCTGCCTCTCGTTCTCATGACTCCGGCCGGACACCGAGGTGATCCTGGCGGCGGATCGACACAGTTGCGGTTGACCAAACCTGTACGGGAATCGGATCTGCTCGATACCGTGTTCTCTGCCGCCGGTCTGCGTCCGTGGCCGACCGGGCCCTCGTCGCCGCGAGCCCGGCGCGCCATCTCAAAAGCCAAGCAAAGTCTCGACCTCCTTGTGGCGGAAGACAACCCAACCAGCCGAAAGCTCGTTATAAAGCTTCTGGAAAAGCGGGGACACCGGGTCACGGAAGCGCTAAACGGTCGGGAGGTGCTCGACGCCCTCGCAAAGTCGTCCCCCGGAAGTTTCGATCTCCTACTCATGGACATTCAGATGCCTGAGATGGGAGGCCTCGAGACCGCCGCAAAGATCAGGGAAAAGGAAAGAGCCACCGGATCCCACCTTCCCGTCATCGCTCTGACGGCGCATGCGACGAAAGACGACCGCGACCGGTGTATCGCGGCGGGAATGGACGACTACCTTCCGAAACCGGTTACGGCAGAGGCGCTTTTCGAGAAGGTCGAGACGGTGGCCTCCGGCCGGAAAAGCACCGTCGATGTCAGCCCCGGAGGCATCGACACGACCGCGCTCTGGTCTCGAGTCGATCATGACCTCGAGCTTCTCACGACCATGGTCCATTTGTTCTTGGACGATTGTCCGGTCATGATGGACAAGATCCGCGCATCCGTCGAGAGCGGGGATGCCGATGGACTCGCAGCTTCGGCTCATACTCTTGCGGGCGCCATGGGTAATTTCACGTCCAGCCACGCCGTTGAAAAGGCGTATGAGCTGGAACGCGCCGCGCGTGAAGGAGCGCTCGACGAAGCCGAAGAATATTTTTGACGCCCTTCAGAGTGAGGCCGATGTTCTTCTAGAGGAACTGAAAAAGATCATTGCCGCAGGAAAATGACTACCATACTCATTGTCGAAGATGACCGAACGACGCGGCATTTTCTCCGCGCGACACTGAAACGCAACGGCTTTTCTGTCTCGACTTCTTCGGACGGGGACTTGGCCCTGAGGCAGATTCAAAAGAAATCATTCGATCTACTTCTGGTCGATGTTTGGCTTCCTCGGATGAATGGACTGGAGCTCCTCTCCCGCCTCAAGGACCATCCCAATCGTCCCAAGGTTGTTGTCATGACCTCGGATGGAACGCCGGAAACCATGCTTCGGGCGGTGCGAGAGCAAGCTTACCAATATATCAGCAAACCCGTTCAACCCGACGAGCTGTTGAAGATTCTCGAGAAGGCCCTCGCCGCCAAACCGGCCTCTCTACCCATCGAGGTTATTTCCGCTCGACCGCACTGGGTCGAGCTCCTGGTGCCGTGCGATCGGGACGCCGCCGAGCGTATCCAAAGTTTCATGGCAAGACTCAAGGCCGATTTTCCCGACGATGTTCGAGAATCGGTCGGGTGGGTATTCCGCGAGCTGCTTTTCAATGCCATCGAGTGGGGTGGGAAACTGAATCCCCGGCGCAAGGTTCGTATCTCTTATTTACGCGCACGGAGAATGCTGCTCTATCGGATAGCGGATCCGGGGAAGGGATTCAGCTTCAATGAGCTGGACCACTCGGCGGTGTGTAATCCATCGGACCAACCCTGCGAGCACGTGCAGGTCCGACAGGATAAGGGACTCCGGCCCGGGGGGTTCGGCATCTTGATGGCTCGGGCGATGGTTGACGAGCTCATCTATAATGAAACCCAGAATGAGGTGGTTTTCATCAAGTATCTGGATTAAAAAAAGAAGACAGAATACAGAAGTCCTCAGCAGAGCCTCTCAAAAGATTGACGCTCTCGGCAAAACACTCGACCGACATTAACTGAACAAAAACGTCCTAGCCCTCTTGGTTTTCAACAATTTAGAGTCGGCTGAGTTTTTTTATCTTACGGCCTTCATCCGGTGATTCAAAGCGTTCGCCCTATTAGCAGCGTTCACTCTCACGCAACCCACCTGTACGATCATCGAGAATGAGACTCCTTCTGGGGTGAGCTAGAGAGTGCGCAGGGCGACCGCCGGATCGACCTCGGTAGCTCGGCGTGCCGGCATGTAGCCGGCGAGGAGCGCCGAAGCCCCCAAAACGAACCCCACGACCGCATAGCCCAAGGGATCGGATAAATCGATGTCTGGTATTCCACTAGCCAACACGCGGCCGCAAGCGAATGCCAAGAGAGAACCGACTCCCGCGCCGGCGGCAATGAGCCACAGGGCTTGTCGGAGAATCATAGCGCGTAGGTCACCGCCCTTCGCTCCCAAAGCCATGCGAATCCCGATCTCGTGAGTACGCTGTGAAACGGAGAAGGATACGACCCCGTAAATTCCGGCCGCGGCCATGATCAACGCGACGAGGGCAAAAACGGCAAAAATTCCGGTGAACGAATCCTCTCCGGCAACGAAGTCCCGACGGATCTGGGTCATAGTGCGAATGTCAGAGACAGGCTGGTCGGGATCGACGGACGACACCTGGCTTCGCAAAGCGGCCGCTGCCTCCAGAGGCTCGCCCTCCGTTCGGGCCACGAGGGCCATTCCGCGTCTCAGGTGCTGAGCAAAAGGCAAATAGATAACCGGTATCGCCGGTTGTCTTTGATTTCGGCCAATGCTGCCAACGACACCGACCACTTCCAAAAAAGCCCCGTCCGACTCGTCCGAGCTGAGCTTGATTCGCTGGCCGATTGGGTTTTCTTCCGGCCAGTAGCGATTCACCAGTTCCTCGTTCACAAGAGCCACCGGCCGAGCCCCAGGAGTGTCGGTCCCGTCGATTGCGCGGCCGCGCATCAAAGGTATTCGCATGACCTCGTGATAGCGGGGCCCCACGACGACGACCCGAGCCAAGGGAGATTGCTCGGGCCCCAGATGAGCCCGTCCCTGGATGAGGAACGAGCGGCTCGATGCCGAGCGATGCAGAGGTCGCCGGCTCACCCAGGCCGCGGACTCTACCTCGGGGAGCGCTTCGATCCTGGCCATCGTCCGATTGAAGAACTGCTGCACATGGGAATCCTCGATGGCCTTGCTGTCCGGTAGATTGATTCGAAGCGTCAGGACGCCCTCGGTCTCGAAACCAAGATCGAAGTCATGGATAGCAGCCACGGCCCGAATCAACAATCCGGCGACTACCATCAGTGTAAGAGCTAGAGCAATTTGCGTGCCCACGAGGAAACGGCGCCCGCGAAAACCTCCTCGTCCACCGGAAGATCGGCCTGCCCCTTCTTTCAGGGCATTTTGGAGGTCTAGACGAGTCGTCCGAAGGGCCGGTAACAAGGCAAAAAGGAGCGGCGCCAGTAAAGAGGCGGCGAGCGTGAAAACCAGGACCCTCGAGTCGATGGTGAGGGATCGAAAAAAAGGGCCAATGCCGCTCGTCTCACTCGCTATCCACGTCAATCCCGTCAAACCACTGCGGGCAAAGACCACGCCCAGGGCACCCGCCCCTAGCGCCAAAATCGTGCTTTCCGTCAATAGCTGGCGCACGAGTCGAGCTCGACTCGCTCCCAGTGCCGTCCGTAAGGCGATCTCTTTGCCCCGAACCGAGCCTCGTTGAAGCATCATCGTCGCCACATTGCTACAAGCAATGAGCATGACGAAGAAGACAGTGACCTGCAGCAAGAAGAAGATGGTCCGAACCTCGACTTTGGCGCGCATGTCGTTGAAATCCAGAACCGCCGTGGTCCATCCGGCGTTGGTTTCAGGGAACTGTTTCTCGAGTCTTGCGGCGACGGCGGCGACTTCCTGTCGCGCTTGCTCGAGTGTCGCACCATCGCGGAGCTTACCCGTGATCCAGAGTTTCCTATCGTCCCGGCGCGCCTCCGTCGGGACGAGGGAAAGGGGAATCCAGACATCGGCTTGGGACAAGCTGCCGAACTCCATCGAGGGGTCCATGATCCCCACGACGGTTGTCTCCACGTCGTCGAGATCGATGCTCTTTCCGATGATGTTTGAATCAGCCCCGTAGCGTCTTTTCCACAAGCCGTGGCTCAAGACAACCACTCGCTCGGCCCCCGGGCCGTTCTCCTCAGGGAAGAAGCCCCGCCCCATGACGGGACGGGTGCCCCAGATTTCGAAAAGGTCGGCCGTCACCTCGTAGCTCCGAAGGCGAATCGGCTCACCCTCACCGGTTAGAATGAGCTCCCCATGTTGATGCACCGCCGCCAGTTGCTGGAAAGCGCTCACCTGCTCGCGGAATTCCAGGAAGTCGGGAATCGAGATGTCGCCGCGCCGGATACCGAGCTGCGGGTTGACGGCAACGGGAAAAGCCAGCGTCTCACCGTTCTTGATTGGCAAGCTACTGAAAAACAAGGCGTTGACCATGGTGAAGATCGCTGTGCTGAGACCGATGCCCAACGCCAGGATTAGGACCGTGAACAAAGAGAATGTGGGATTGTGGGCCAGTGTGCGCAACCCGTATCGAAGGTCTTGAAGAAGTGTCTTCACGATTCCGTCTCCCTGCGACTGATTGAGAGAACGGTCACGCGATGGGATCGCGCCTCTCGTTCTCAATGTTGGGTACGAATTCGTGAAACCTCGAGTTCCATCAGAAAATCGGTAGGTTGAACAAGTCCCTTTTATTTATAGGAGTTAGGTTCCATACGAACTGGATAAGACGAGTTTCTCAAGCCAATCCGAAATGACATGCGGGTTTCGAGCATGAGCTGCAGATTGTGGGGTATGAGCTGCGGATTATGAGCATAGCGCGCAGATCATCGAAGGGTCGATCCCGGAAGCAACGACTCCCTGAGGCCGTCTCCCAGCAGATTCACACCCAAAACGGCGAAGAAAATGAATATTCCTGGAAAAGTGGCGAGCCAGGGTTCCGTCGCTAGATAGTTCTGCGCTCCATAGAGCAGGTTCCCCCAGCTTGGAATCGGAGGCTGAACGCCGAGCCCGAGAAAGCTCAAAATCGATTCCATCACGATCACCCTTCCGACCAAGAGCGCGGAAATCACGGAGAGCGGAGCGACGGCGTTGGGCAGAAGGTGGAGAACAATGATTCTCATATCCGATGCCCCCGTCGCGCGCGCCGCTTCGGTAAACTCCTGCTCTTTGAGACTCAGGAAGACCCCTCGGATCAAGCGGGCGGTTTGCATCCAAGCAAAGGAGGCCACGAGCAGAACGAGCGTAACAACGGAAGGGCGTGTAAATGCGGAGACCACAATCAACACGGGAAGGATGGGCACGGAGAGCAGCATGTCCACGACTCTCATGGCGGCCGAATCGACCCAGCCTCCGAAGTAGCCGGCGAGAGCTCCGACTCCTGCACCCAGCACCGTCGCCACCAGGGCACCCGCGAGACCGATCGCCAGGGAGATACGTGCCCCGATCATCACCCGGGTTCCAAGATCACGTCCGAGCTCATCCGTTCCCATCCAGTGAGACCTCGTGGGCGGTTGCTTGATGGCTCCCAGATCGATTTCGTCATAAAGATAGGGGGACAGGGAAGGAACGAAAAGAGCCATCAGGCCGAGCACCACCAGTACCGTCGCCCCAACCCATAAGGCGGTTTCGAACGACCCGCCCGGAACAAACCGATTCAAATCTCCGCCGCCTCCTTGGTCTCGAGCCGCACGCGGGGATCGAGCCATCCGTACAAAAGATCCGTGGCGAGATTACAGACCACGATGATCAGGGCACCGCTCATGAGAATGCCCATCAGGACCGAGTAATCACGCCGGTAGACCGACTCGACCAATAAGCTTCCCATGCCGGGCCAAGCAAAAACCGTCTCCGTCACGACGGCACCACTGAACAAAAGGGCCAGATCCATTCCCAGAATCGTCGTGAGTGGAATCAAGGCGTTCGGCAAGGCGTGGCGCACGATCAGGCGACGAGGCGTGAGGCCCCGCGTGCGCCCGGCGCGAATGAATCCGCTCTCGAGTGTTTCTATGAGGGACGCCCTCACGTAGCGCATCCAGGAAGACGCGTATAAGATCGCCAACGTCGTAGCCGGAAGAACCAAATGATGTAGGCGATCGAAAAGACCTCCGCCCGCCGGCCCGAGCCTTCCTGCCGAGGGAAACCACCGAAGATCTACGGCAAAAACCAACTGAAGAATCAGACCCAACCAGAAAACGGGCATGGAGATGCCAATGAACGAGAGGGTCGAAGCGACTCGATCGGTCCGCTTCCCACGACCGAGCGCAGCCAGGCTTCCCACGATCACGGCGACCACCAAGGCGAACAAAAAAGCAGTCAACATGAGCTCCAAAGTGGCCGGCACACGCTCCAAGACCCGTTCGAAAGCGCTTCGTCCGTCAACGTAGCTGTAACCCCGATCCCCCTGAAGGAACGAGCCCAGCCACTTGACGTACTGTTCATGTACGGGCCGGTCCAGCCCCAGCGCTTTTTCGAGTCGCGCGATATCTTCCGGACGAACGTTGGGATTGCTCAAATAAACGGTGAGCGGCCCGCCGGGGGCCGCGTGAATGAGCGAGAAGACCACGAGGGACATTCCGAACAGCAGGGGAATGGCCCGGAGGAGCCTTCCGAGGACGAAGGAAGGCGTCATCAAGGAAACTCCCACTCGTGTACGTTCCAGAAGAGGCCCGCATTGGTGGGATTGGGCTTCACGTTGCGGAGAGATTGCGGGGAAGCCACTTACGATAGTCCGGTTGTAGAGCGGTATGATCGGCACATCGCGTGCGACGATCGCCTGGGCACGAAACAATAGATCTTTTCGCTCCCTCGGTCCACGGTTCGATCGGACGCATAGAGGATCTCGGTGAGCTCCTCATTCTCGTAAAAATATATGTTCCTTCCACGAGGCGGCACTCGGTCAGAAGCAAAAAACAGAGTGATCTCCGGATCCGCCGGCAGGGTCCAAGCAGACAAGAAAAAAGGTAACTTTCCGCTGAACCAAAGCTCCCCCAGAAGGGTGGGCTCGTAGTTGCGGATCTCCATTTTAATTCCTACGACCCGCAACTGAGCTTGAAGGACCTGCAAGACCTTCTCCCATTCCGCGTGACCGGAGCGGGTCGCGCCCTCGAAGAAGAGCGGGGCACCGTCTTTGTCGACGACCCCATCACCGTCTTCGTCCTCCCAGCCGGCTTCACGGAGGAGCTCCCTTGCCCGCTCGGGATCATAGTCGTAAAGACGCACGTCCGGATTATGGGCCCATGAGGGCGGTTGGATGACGCTATCCACGACAGGAACGACGCCCTCGAGAACGTCGCGCGCGATGGCGTCGACGGTCGATCGCGTGGGTCACGGCCTGCCGGACACGCACGTCACGGAAAGCCGGCACCTCTCGAAGGTTGAGCGCGATGTGGGCATAGGAATTGGCCATGGTCCTCGACACCCGAACCCCCGGAATAGACTCGGCCTCTTTCACCTTGTCGAGGGGGACGTTGTCCACGATATGGACTTCCCCGGAACGGAGCTGGTTCAAACGGGTGTTGCTACTGGGAAGAAAGCGAAAGAGGATCTGTCGGATGGCCGGCGCTCCTCCCCAATAGTCGGGGTTCGCCTCGAGGAGCAAATACTCGCTGGTCCTCCATTCCTTGACCTTGTAGGGTCCCGTGCCCACAGGGCTTCGATCGTAAGGCGGGTAGGCGTTGAGGTCCTTGCCTTCGAGAATGTGCCGCGGCAAACATCCACGCCAAAATTGATCTTGGTAAGGCGCATAGACCTCGCGGTAGTGCACCACCGCCGTATGCTCGTCGAGGATCTCCACCGATTCGATGCGATCGAATCCATCCGTAGATTCGGGATTGTAGGCCGGATCGTTGATCGACTCGACGGTGAAACGTAAGTCGGCAGAGGTAAAAGGAGCTCCGTCGTGCCAGTGAACCCCCTTCCGAAGCTTCCAGGTCACGTCCATCCGCCCGTCCGGGATGGACCTCGACGAGCCCGTTCTCCGGAGAGGGAATGGTCTCGGCGAGCACAGGTACTGTTTCCATTTTCTCGTTCCACACCGTGAGACCCTCGGTGATACAGATCATGGTGTCTTCGAGAATGATGAGTGGAGAACCGGTTGAGTGTGTCGGGCTCACGGTCATAGCCAATAATGAGCAAGTCGTTCCCGGGCGGAGGATGAACTACCGATGGGCCGCCGCACCCGACGAGCAGCACCATGCAGCTAAGACCGAGCCTGCGCGGCGCATCTAACGTGTCCCCCATCGAGCCAACAATCCGCCGTCCACGAAAATCGATGTTCCGTTGACGTAGGAGGCCTCTTTCGAGGCAAGAAACAGAGCCGCCTCGGCAACCTCCTCCGATCGTCCCCAGCGTCCCATGACTTGCTTGGCACCGGAACGGCGACGAACCTTACGAAGCTCCTTTTTTTCCACGTCTCCCACCAGCATCGGCGTTTCGATGACACCCGGGCACAGGTTGTTCACCCGGATACCCTGTCCGACGAAATCCAAAGCCATATTCTTGGTCAGGTTCTGTACCGCACCCTTAGAAGCATTGTAGGCCGAGCCTCCCTCGTTACCGATCACTCCGGAAACGGAGCTGCAATTGATGATGGAGCCGCCTCCCGCTTTGATCATCTCCGGTATGACGTGACGCGAGCAAAGAAAGACTCCTTTAACGTTGATATTCATGACGGTTTCCCAATCTTTTACCGGAATATCGATGACCGACCCTTTGAGAAATACACCGGCATTGTTGAACAAAACCGTAACCTTACCATAGCGCTTAATCGTTGCCCGAACCATACGCCGGACCTGGGTTTCGCGGGTCACGTCGGTGGGGATGAAAAAGCCATCGCCTTCAGAACGCGTAATCGCCCGCACCGTTTCCTCACCCCGTTTCTGATCTCGCGCGGCAACCACGACTTTGGCTCCCTCGCGCGCGAAAAGCTCCGCCGTCGCCCGGCCGATGCCGGAATTACCGCCGGTGATGATGGCCACTTCGTCTCGCAACCGCATATAAAACCTCCTTCGTGAGGGCAAAACTACTTGTGACTCGAGGGGGAGTCAAATAGGAACTGGGTTAGAGAATACAGAATTCAGTATGCAGAATTCATTATGAAAACCGGAAAGACGGCTCGATGACTCGCCGTCGTCATCAGGATTTACTATCGTCGGTACCGCCGAACTCGGATTTTTTCGCAGCTTCCAGAACCAGGAGACTCTACCCGTGTCGTAGTAAAATAGTCACACCGGAGGTGGCGATGGAGCTTTACTTGGTCCAACATGGGCAGGCGGTGACGAAAGAGCAAAATCCGGAGTCGCCCTCTCAACGGAGATGGACAGGCGGCGGTGTATCGGACCGCGGAGACAGCGAAAAGCTGGGCATAGAAGTGACCGAAATTCGCCATTCCGACAAACTGCGGGCCATGCAGACTGCCGAAGAGATCGGGCGAGCGCTCGAAACAAAGTGCCATCTGTCTACCGGACTCGGCCCCAAGGACGACGTTCAACCTCTGGTGTCAGAGCTGATTTCCTACCGGGACAACCTGATGATCGTGGGCCATCTGCCCTTTGTCAGTCGCTTAGCATTGTTGCTCGTGTGTGGTGATGCGAATCAGGCTGTCGTTGAGTTCAAAATGGCGGGAATCGTCCGGCTGGACCGCCGCAAAGATGGAAGCTGGGCACTTATCTGGAACATCCCCCCGGAGATCATGTAAATGTGACATTGGATCCAGGAACGACGGCAGGAAGCCGGTCCTCCCCTTTCCTTCTGGGTTCCGGGTTCCGGGTTCGAATTCTGAGTTCTGTGAGTTAAGACGCCACCCAAGTCCGAATCCGCCCATCCGAGAGAGCGCAAACGATCTGCTGACCGTTGTCGAACACTTTAACGCTGGCAAAGCTTTCTCCCGGTTCACCCCATAGAGTAAAAGCGGGACTCTTCTTCACCGTATCCCAGATCACCAAGTGATCCTCCATGGCCACGCTCGCAATCTGATAGCCGACGGGAAAAAAGGCAATGGAAGAAACTGCCTTTCTTGTGCCCCTCTAGACTGCACACTTCGGTGCGTTTTTGGAGGTCGTAGAGACGGACCATTCGATCCTGGCCACCGCTGGCGATCAGGATGCCGTCGGGTGCCACGGTCAAGAAACTGATCGCCGCCTTGTGTCCGCGAAGCGTCGTTGTCAGCCGCCCTTTCGCGACGTCCTGAACCCTCAAGATGCGATTGGCGTGGCCGGTGACGATGTGCGTCCCGTCTCGGACGAAACCGAGTGATGTCACGCCCGCGGGTTGTCGGATGAGTCGACGCTCGGGCTCTCCCAACCGCAGTTGCTCCATATGCCACAGCTTGAGGCTTGCATCCATCCCGCCTGAGGCGAGCAGGAGTCCATCCGGCGAGAACTCGAGAGCCCCTACAGAGCTATCGTGCCCGAGTCGCACTTTCAGCTCGTCTCCAGTATCCAGGCTCCAAATGTGGATGGCCCCGTCCAGATGACCTGTTGAGAGAAAGGCTCCATCTCGCGAGAACACGAGCGATGTGACAAGGCCTTCGTGTCCCGCTCTTCGGTGCATTCCGCTCCGGAGCGTCGCCACCTTACTGCGTGTTGCGAGGTCCCAGAGCCGAACCGAATCCATCCGAGCCTCCCGCAGCTACCAAATTCTCGCGTGGAGCGACGGCAATCACCTGCGGCCCCACTTTTTCGCCGAAAGTGACGTGCTCCTGGAAAGAGGCGGCGCGGCGAACGCGAATTTCCCCTTGGGTATAAGTACGAAGTTGTCCGGTACGAATCCTTCCCGGCGCGGCCGGCTTGTCTAGAAGCTCTCGAAACTCGACTGCCGGAGCAAAACCCGGTTCCACCTCCAACACATCCCCGACGATTCGGAGTGCCTCGGTGCGGTTTCCCGCCGTAAGTGCCAATCGTGCTTCGTCAATCCACTTTTCCACATCCGGACGAGTCCGCTTCGGCGCCGCGAGGGGAAGCGACGAGAGTCGGAGCCGCCGCATCGCTGCTGAGATACGCTTCAATCTCTGAGATGAGATCCAAAGCCTCCGCCTTGGTTGGCTCCAGAACCTGGGCACGTCTTGCCGCTTCGAGAGCGCGGTGGGCCTCGCCTTTCGTTAGCAGGGTTCTCCCAAGCTCCAGATTTCGTCGAAAGCCACTTTCCCTCGCTTCTTCAGAGATCAACCGCTCGGACACCGGAGCACCGAGACTTCTTTGTAGAGCATCGGCCATCTCAGCCAAATCACGAAATCGCCCGTTGGGATCTTTGCTCAAAGCCCGGTTGACGACATCGACAAGCTTCTCCGGGACGCCGATAGCGCGCGCGTCCAAAGGGGCGAGCGGCTGATGCACCACACGGTAGATGAGACCGGGAATCGTGTCCGCATCGAAAGGGCGAGAGCCACTGATGAGCTCGTACAAGATGACCCCCACCGACCACATGTCCGCGCGATGATCCACGGGAGCACCGATGATTTGTTCTGGAGAAATGTAATTGGGCGTTCCCATGACGAGACCGGTCTTGGTCTTGTGGGTCGTGTCTTCGCGCCAGGCAATACCGAAATCCAGAATCTTGGCAGTCCCGTCCGGTAACACCTGAATGTTGCCGGGCTTGATGTCGCGATGATAAATCCCCTTTTTGTGCGCGAAATCTAGCCCCCGGCAAACCTGCACCACTAATCCGACTTTCTCATCCAAACGACCGGGTCTCCCCCGATACATGAGCGTAGATAAGGCATCGCCGTCGAGGAGCTCCATCGCAATGAACGGCGCTCCTTCGACCTCGCCGAGATCGAAGACCGTGACAATATTGACGTGCTGTAGCCCGGCCGCCGACCGCGCCTCACGGTAGAAGCGTTCCTGCATCTCTTCCTCGACGAGCAAGGCCTCGGACATGGTCTTGAGAGCCACGAGACGATCGAGAACCGGATCTCGCGCCTTATAGACCGTGCCCATCGCCCCGCGCCCGAGCTCAGAAAGGACCTCGTATCTTCCGATGCGCTGGGGTAGATCAGACATAGGTTCGGTATGTTCTCCCTAAGGGCTACGCTTATATCATCGAATGCAAAGCCGCCGCGCGCAAAGGCGACCGCGCGCCTCAACCTAGAATCAGCGCGACACCCACTACCATGATCGAAATCGAGACCAGTTTGTGGAAACTGATGGATTCGCCAAAGACCACCCGGCCCAGGACCACGGCCATCAAACATCCGATGGCTCGCTTGAGGGTTTCCACCAACGAGATCATCACGAACTGAATCGAGATGAGCTGGAAGACCAGAGCAAGACTGGCAAAGACCATCATGCCAAAGACCAAACCGGGCGCGCGCCTTATCAACAACAACTCCTTACCTCCGCCACGGCCTATGAGGACCGCCATTGCGCCGAGGGCGACACCTGAGGTCAAAACGAAACCGTGAAAGGGTGCACTCGCCTGTCCGAGGGCGACTTTGTCTAAAGCGCCGGCGAGCGACCAACAAAGGGCCACGGCCGTCATGAGAATGCTCCCCTTTTCCCGAACCAGTGCCGCCAGGAACGCTTTGGCCGAGCTCTCGCCCGCCTGATCCAAATTGAGAATCATGGCGCCGGCCACGACCAACAGGATGCCCACAGATTGTCTTGGGCTCGGATACTCCCCGAGCAAGGGAATAGCCAACAGGCTCGTAAAGACCGGAGTTAGTGAAAGGAGCGGGATGGTACGACTGAGAGGCGAGAACTTTACCGAATAGACAAAGACTACGTTCGCGATCAAATTCAACACCACGGCGGTCAACCCGGGAAGCAGATACCCTGCAGATACCGAGACATCTCCTTCCACCATCAACCAGACCAGCATGGCCGGGACGGAGCCGAGGGAAAGGTAGAAGACAACCACTATAGGGGTGATCGAACCGGCGAGGATCTTGCGCAGCAGGTCCAACGCAGCGAAAGACAAGCTGCAGACTAGAATGTAGATGAGGTAGAGCAAGGACACGGTGTAACGTTCACTCTCATATTGAAGTGATCATCATAGAGTCCGCCCCCGAATCGGGCAAGTAAAAAAGGTCTCGGCAGCCGTCCCTTTGGTTTTTAGGTAAGACGGTCCAATCATCGAAAACATCTATGCAAAATTCTGTATCTGTCGTAGGACTTCCTGCTCAAGAAATGTGCAAAACGCTGTTGGGGCACGCCTGCTGCGTCTCCGGACCCTGCTTTAGACAGGTTTTCCACAAAGCCTGTGGAAAAATCCTCGCTCAGAGGAGCCAAATTGAGCTTTAACTTAATGATACTTAGTTCCTTAGTTGAAAATGAGGTCCAGGATGCCTAGAATAGACTTGTGAAGCTTCAATCTCTTTGCTTCCTAATCATGCTTGGATTGGCGGCTCCCTCTGTCGGTGCCCAATCTTTGACAGAACTAGCGAAAAAGGAGAAAGAGAGAAGAAAGAAAAACGAACAAGAAGGCAAAGAAGTTCACGTCATCACGGAGGAGAACCTAACTTCTGAAGGCCCTGCTTTCACAACCACCGTGGACACATCGAAGAGCTCGACCTCACGACGATCCCCGTCCGGGACCCGGACCGGGGGCGAATTGGAATACATTGAGGAAAGGGAGGAAGGGGAACGGGCCGAGCCGGAAGTCCCCACGGAAATCCCCACCAGCGCCTCGCCGCAGGAAAAAATTGCGATCTTTCAACGGATGTTGACGGCCCATCGAGCGGAGCTCAAAAAAATCGACGAGCAAATCGCCAAAAACAACACCAGGCTCGCCGAAGTGGAACAGGAGCTCAACGTGATCGGCGCAGGAGTCAATATGCCGCCGCCGGTTCCCCAAGCCGACTTCAAACCTCGCAATCCCGGAGACAAGTTCGCTCTCGAAGCCGAGCAGAGAGACCTCCGGCAAAAAAATCAACAACTCGAGACGGAGAAGAAAACCAAAGCAGACCAGCTTCGAGCCAAAGGCAGCAGAGCCGGCATCCCGGCGAGCTACCTCAACTTCTAATTTCCCAAGAAGACTTCAACGCAAAGACGCAGAGGCGCAAAGTGAAGTTAAGCGTCAAGGTCGTCGGTCATTGTCTTTCCGCAGAACTCGACCTTAGTCTCTTCCGGAGAATCTCTCGAGCACGTCCGGGACTCCACACCCGATGCGCTCGTTCAACAATTCCGCCTGGCGTCTTTGCGCCTTGGCGTTTGTTCTTTGAGGACTTATTAGCCCTGAAGCGACAATAAATAAGTGAATCAGCTTTGGCAGACGCAACAAATGCCATGATAGTGGCCGCTATTCTTGGGAAGAGGGTCTGTGATTCACTCATAAATGAAGCCGTTCTAATGTGTCTTTACGCAATGGCTTTGTTGGCTCGTGTTCGCTTCAGGGCGAACCCTAATCCGAGCTCACGAAATCTACGCAAATTACTGGAAAAACAGGGACAGGTCCGTTTTTGGTGGACCGTTGTCTTTGCCAAAAAGGGACCTGTCCCCGTTTTTCCTGCAATTTACCCTGAGTTTATTGTCGGATTAGGGTTAGTTCAGGGCTAGTTTGAGCTTCTCACCCGTCGCTTCCTCGACGAGTAGCACAGTATCTCCCGCCTCTACGCTCTCCACGCGGTAAGGGCCGACGGTATCACCAACGTCTACGAGAAACATCTGCCCCTCATAGTCAATCGCAGCCAAGGGCTGTGAACCACCTTGGCCCCCACGTGTAAACACGAAGCCTTTGAGAACCGGCCCGGAAGGATCTTCGGGGCTCTTGGGTGGCGGAGATACGATTGGCGGAGGAACTAGGCACCGCCACGGTCTCCTTCCCGAAGATATCCCGCAAGGAGGATGGAGCGCGTTTTTCATCTTTTCCCTTGACCCACTTCTCGAGTTGACGAATCTTCTCCTCCGAAAGGGCCTCCGGGTACTCGATGAGCTGGTCCGAAGCTTCGCTTGCGGGCTGTTGAGCACCACTGAGAAGCCGATGCCCAGGGCAGAGGACGACAAGGACGAGAACAACGGGGCGGCCGAGCAGCAGCAGTTTTCTCACGGTCCGTCTTCCTCCGGCCATAAGGCAAGCCAGATTGTCGTCATCTGAAGAGAAGACTCTCCCTCTCTGCTCTCCGTAAGTGTCGTCTCGATGGGAGCCACGGGCGCCTTGATTCGGGAGAGTCGATCAAGGTATCTGTAGAGATCCCGGTAATCGCCCTCCTCCACCACCCGGATTCGCACGCCGCGATAGCCGGCCGGAATCCGATCTGCCGGTCGGAGCTCGAGAGCACCCCGGCGCAAGCCAAGTCCTTTTTCGGCGTCCAGGAAAGCTTCTCGGAGTTGGGCAAAGACGCTCCCTTTCTCCGCCGACATGGGCTCGAGGACGGGCTCAGCTTCTTTTACGAGCCGCCTAAGCTCCGTCCATCGCGTCGTTTCGACTTCTTGACGAGCCAAGGCGTCATCCAACTCCTGGATTCGCGATTCGAGCCCTATGCTCTCTCGAACGCCGGATCGTGTCCAGGTGACATAAATAAGGGCGTTCGCAAGCGCCAACATCAACAAAAGGACGATGGCTCTCATGGGTCTTCTTCCTGGGAGCCCAAATCGACGCGGATCCGGAGGTAGATTTCGCCGCCTTCCAGATGCCTTTCGTCGAGAATCTCTGCTCGAATCACGGAGGACTGATGAGAAAGCTCTCCGAGTAGCCGGGCCGCCGGTTCGGGAGAATCGACCAGCGCCTCTAAAACCAGCTCCGGCCGGGGTGGCGAAGAATGCAGTTTCAACGACAAGACTCGCGCTTCTGAAGGAATAACGTCCGCCAATATCGTGAGAGCCTGCGCCGGCGGGGCGGCGCGTGTCGCTCCCGAAGCTTCTACGGCTATTAACAGGCGGAGCACTTCAGCGGACGCCGGTGTCCCGAGCGCTTTCTGAGCCTCGACCATCCCTCGCTTCATCGCGGCCAAACGACTCTCGAGACGCTCGACATCTTCACGAAGCACTCCCACCCCTCGGTTCGTACTCCACCCATGATGGAGGTGAACCATCGAACCGACAAGGCTGATAATGAGCACGAACCAGCCGATGGTTCGAACCACACGGGAGGCGCTTACCGGCCGTGTCGCGAGATTAATTCCTTGTTTCAAATGAGCGCGTTCCTTCGCAGTCTCACAATCCTTCGGGTTAAAAACGACCCATGACGATCTCGAGCAAGTTCGTCAGATGCTCTTCTTCCCCCTTCTCACCAACGCGGACCGGACACGAGATCGATTCAAGAAGCTCACTCAAAGCGGTAGCCCCCTTCCCGCGCAAGGAGATCCCTCGGTAGCCGCTTTCGTCAAAGAGTGACGGCAGTCTGCGTATGTCAGCGGCAATACGGTGCTCGTCGCCCGAATCCCGTATCTTCGTCCGCAGGTCGAGAAGCTCGGTCCCGCTCATCACCGCCAGCGTATAGTGTCCGGGGTAGAGTTGGACATGGAGCTCGAGGCCCTCGCCGGTCGCCGGTGCCCCGGCCCCGCCGGCTTCACGAGCCCACGCAGGTATCCGGACCAGACTCGCTCCGTCAACCCAAGCCACTCGACATCCCAGCGCCTCGAGGGCTTGCTCATATTGCCGGAGCACGACCGTCCGTATGGATGCCGCCATAATCCAGCCCGAAGGCGACTGCCAGGCGTCTAGACGCGCCTCAGCTTGCGGAAAGGCCAATCTGGGGCCGATGCGGCTCAGCAACTCCGATGTTGACGCGCGGACCTCAGCGGGGAACACGAAGGACCGCAGAGCCAGGTCCGGGAGAACCAGCGCGACGGCGCGCCCGGTCCCTTGAAAATCATCGAGCGCTTCACCGGCAAGCTGAGCGACCTTGGAAACGGACCGAATATTGGGCTCGACCGGAGAAATCGAAATCAAACCTGGAGGTAGCTCACGGCGACTGGTCTCGAAAGTGTTTTCCCCCCGACCCCGGGAAATCCGCCGGGCCGCGAGAAGAAAGTCTCCACCAAGAGCAAGACCATAGCGGGTCTGATTTCTTCTCAACCAATCGAGCATTGCCATTTGAGGATTAGATTATAACCCGCGTCCAGCACCACTGCAGGGTGATGAAGGAGGTGAAGCTCCACGTCGGCCGACCCGGGAAATCAATCCTAAACGCCGGTAAATACGGAACATCCTTGCGTTGCACCACCGAAGCCCGCGGTGCTATAATCCCGCCCCCGGGACGAGGACAACGTGTTATTGGAACGGGGAGGCTCGATCCCGGCTTGCTGGGTTTACGCCAACCTAGATCGGCTGCCGGCTTGGGCTTCAGGGCGATACCGCCCGACGCTTAGGGCGGCAAGTCGAAGCTGGCCGCGTTCCCGATAGCGAATCAAGGATAATTACGGAGGAACAATGAAGATCTACGATACCGCCAGCATCAGGAACGTCGCGATAGTCGGCCATGGCGGCTCAGGAAAGACCTCCCTTGCATCCGCGATGCTCTTCGACGCAGGAGCCGTGAATCGTCTGGGACAGGTCGAGGAGGGAAACACTGTCACGGACTTCGACGAAGACGAGATTGAACGGCAGATAAGCTTGTCCACTGCACTTGCCTTTTGTGAGTGGAACAAGACCAAAGTGAATCTGTTGGATACGCCCGGTTACGGCAATTTCATCAGCGAAGCACGTTCGGCGCTCTATGTCGCTGACGCGGCACTGGTAACGGTTTGCGCCGTGTCCGGCGTCGAAGTTCAAACCGAGAAAGTCTGGAGCTATGCCGCTGAGTTCAACCTTCCCAGGCTTCTGGTCGTCAACCGTTTGGACCGAGACCGATCCAGCTTCGGGCGAGCCCTCGACTCTATCCAGCAAATCTTCGGCCGAGCCGCTATCCCGATACAGATCCCAATGGGTGAAGAAAAGGATTTCCGCGGGGTCATCGATCTTCTTCAAATGAAAGCCCTCGTATGGACGGGAGACGAAAAAGGCTCGTTCAACCGAGAAGAAATTCCAGCCGAGCTGAAGGAGGAGGCGGATACGGCCCGTACAGCCTTGGTCGAAATGGTCGCCGAAGGTGACGACGCTCTTATGGAACGTTTTTTCGAAGCCGGTGAACTAACCGAAGAGGAATTGCTAACCGGTCTCAAAAACGAGATCCGGGAAGGTCGAATCTTTCCCGTTTCGGCGGTCTCCGCAACCCACAACATCGGCGTGCAGAAGCTTCTCGATAATATCGTTGATCTGTCACCCTCACCCGCGGACCGCGGACCGGCAACCGGTAAAGATCCGTCGTCCGGAGAAGAGATCACTCGAACCGTCTCGGAAGACGAGCCTTCGTCCGCCTTCGTCTTCAAGAGTATTGCCGACCCCTATGCAGGACGAATTACGATGTTCCGAGTCATGAGCGGTACTCTCAAGTCCGACTCTCCTTATCACAACATGGACAAAGACACGACGGAGCGCATCGGGGCCTTGTCGCTCCTTCAAGGCAAGAACACGACACCCGTGTCTGAGATCAAAGCCGGGGATATAGCTGCAGTGGCGAAGCTCAAGGAAACACAGACGGGAGACACGCTTTGCGACAAAAACGCCCCCATCGTCTACGAGAAACTGGTGTTTCCTGAACCGGTCATTAGTTTCGCCATCGAGCCAAAGTCGCGCGGCGACGAAGAAAAGATCAGTCTGGCCATGCAACGCCTTGCCGAGGAAGACGTCATGCTGGCTTATCATCGCGATTCTTCCAGCAACGAGCTGATTCTTTCCGGAACCGGACAGCTTCACATCGAGGTGGTCGTGGGCCGTCTAAAGAACAAGTTCGGAGTGGAAGTCGACCTCCACCCGCCGAAGGTACCCTACAGGGAGACAATCACCGCAAGCGCAGAGGCTCACGGCCGCCACAAGAAGCAGACCGGCGGTCACGGGCAGTTCGCCGATTGCCGGATCCGAATGGAGCCCCTACCTCGGGGACAGGAATTCGAGTTCGCCAACGAGATCTTTGGCGGTTCCATCCCCAGGCAATACGTTCCAGCCGTGGAAAAGGGGATCCAGGAAGCACGGATAAAAGGCTTTTTGGCCGGCTTTCCGGTCGTAGACTTTAAAGCGACGGTCTACGACGGGAAGTACCACGATGTAGACTCCTCGGAGATGGCGTTCAAGATCGCCGGCTCGATGGCGTTCAAAGAAGGCATGCAACAATGCAAGCCCATCCTCTTGGAGCCGATCATGAACGTGGAGGTCTCTGTCCCCGACGAGACGACGGGCGACGTTCTGGGCGATCTCAACTCCCGCAGAGGCCGGACGCAAGGCATGGAAAAGAAGGGGACACAGACCGCGATCAAGGCTCAAGTTCCGATGTCGGAAATGCTCAGCTACGAACCCGTTCTGACCTCCATGACCGGCGGCCGCGGCGCCTTTCACATGGAATACTCCCACTACGAGCAGGTACCCGCGCAGGTGCAGCAAAAGATAATTGAGGAAAAGAAGCGGGAGAAAGCGGAGAAGGATAAATAGTCGCTGTTGCTATAGGGTCAGGCGTTGGGATTGTCGATCTAAAACTCAGATAGAGAATTCCAACGCCTGACCCTGCCAGGTTGGTTGTTTTTAGAAACAGCTAAAGGGTCAGGCGTGAAAGCTATCCACATCTAACCCTGAAGCGACAATAAATAAGCGAATCAGCTATTGGCAGACGCAACAAAAGCCATGATAGTGGCGGCTATTCTTGGGAAAGGGGTCTGTGATTTACTCCTATGTGAAGCCGTTCTAATGTGTCTTTACGCAATGGCTTTGTTGGCTCGTGTTCGCTTCAGGGTGAACCCTAATCCGAGCTCACGAAATCTACGCAAATTACTGGAAAAACAGGGACAGGTCCGTTTTTGGTGGACCGTTGTCTTTGCCAAAAAGGGACCTGTCCCCGTTTTTCCTACAATTTACCCGGAGTTTATTGTCGGATTAGGGCTAACGCCTGACCCTGTTTGGTTTTAAAGGGTGTTTTTAAAGAGAGCTTTTGAAAAGCTAGCTAGCAGGGTCAGGGCTTGTAATTCTCTAATTGTGATTTAAATCGACAATCACAAGACCTGACCCTATAGCTGTTTTAGCGGTTCTAAGCCTTTTTCGCGGCCTTCTTTTTCGCGGTTTTCTTTTTTGCGGCGGTCTTCTTTGTAGTCGTCTTCTTCGCCGCTATTTCTTCGTAGTCTTTTTCGCCGCCTTCTTCGCCGTCTTTTTAGCCGCCGCCTTCTTGGTTGTCTTCTTCTTCGGCTTTTCGGCGGTTTCTTCCTCTTCGGCGGCCTTGGCTTCCTTCTTCGGCTTCTCTTCCTTCTTCTCCGCCTTCTTCGGCTTCTTCTCCGCTTTCTTGGAGACCGGCTCCTTGGCTTCCTTCGACGACTTGAACTCGTAGTCCACGAACTCGATGAAAGCCATGGGCGCCCCGTCTCCGCGACGCGTTCCCAGTTTCAGGATACGTGTGTATCCGCCGGGCCGCTCCGCAAAACGAGGAGAGATTTCGTTGAAGAGTTTCGCCACCGCCTCTTTTTGAGGAATGATGGCGAGCGCTTGCCGCCGAGCATGAAGGGTGTCCTTCTTGCCGAGGGTGACGAGTTTTTCGGCGAAGGGCCTCAGCTCTTTGGCTTTGGCAAGGGTCGTTCGAATGCGCCCGTCCGACAAGATGAGCGACACCGTCAAGTTCCGGAGCAGTGCCTTGCGATGCTCCGACGTTCGACCCAGCTTTCGGTGTGCAACTCTGTGTCTCATTGCTCTATCCGCATTCCGAGGGAAAGTCCCATTGTGGTGAGAATCTCCTTGATCTCGTTGAGGGACTTACGCCCGAAATTTTTGGTCCTAAGCATCTCCGCCTCGGTTTTAGTCACCAATTCGCCGATGGTCTGTATATTCGCGTTCTTGAGGCAGTTGTAGGACCGGACCGAAAGCTCGAGCTCATCTACGCTGCGGTTGAGATGCTCGCTGAGAGCCTCGCGCTCGGTATCGATGGTCACGTCCTCGACCGGACCCTCTTCTTCGAAATTGATGAAGATGGTCAGGTGATCCTTTAAAAGCTTGGCGGAAAGCCCCATAGCCTCCGGCGGCGAAACGCAGCCGTTGCTCCACAGGTCGAGCGTGAGTTTGTCATAGTCCGTCTCTTGGCCCACACGAGCCGCCTCGACGACGTAGTTGACTTTCTTGATGGGCGAATGAACCGAATCGAGAGGGATGTATCCTATGGTGAGATCTTCGTCGAAGTTCTTGTCGGCGGATACATATCCCCTGCCGTTTTTCAGCCGCATCTCGAGCGAGAGCTCGGCGCCACTCGACAGAGAAGCGATATGAAGATCCTCGTCCAGCACTTCGACGTCGGCATCCACTTCGATGTTCTTGGCGGTCACCGCTCCTTCGCCGCTTGCCTTGAGGTAGACGGTTTTGGGCTCGTCCACATGGAGCTTGAACGGAACCCTCTTGAGGTTCAATATGATTTCCGTCGTGTCCTCGAGAGCACCGGGGATAGGAGAGAACTCGTGTAGTACTCCCTCGATCTTCACGGCGGTGATGGCAGCGCCCTCGATGGAAGACAGCAGCACCCTCCGGAGAGCGTTGCCTACCGTGGTCCCGAATCCCCGTTCGAAAGGTTGAGCATAGAACCGACCGTAGCGATCGGTCAACGTTTCTCGGTCAACTTCGAGCCGTTTGGGTTTCTGAAATCCCTTCCAGAGCATGTTTTCGAAAGACCTCCTCTGTCTGCCAGTCCTTACTTGGAGTAAAGCTCGACGATGAGCTGTTCCTGAACAGGCAGTCCAACGTCCTCCCGGGTGGGGAGCGATACGACTTTTCCTTTGGTTTGTTCCTCGTCCAACTCGAGCCACTTGGGCACGCCACGGCTCTTGGCCGCTTCGAGCGCTTGCAGGAACATGACGTTTTTGGCGTATTTGGGACTCACGGTAATCTCGTCACCTTCACCAACGATGAAGGACGGTATGTTCACGCGACGGTCCCCCACTTTCACGTGACCGTGACGAACAACTAGGCGCGCCTGCTTCCGAGAGCTGGCGAAACCGAGGCGGTATACCGCATTGTCGAGCCGTCTCTCGAGAAACTGGAGCAGAGCTTCGCCGGTGATACCGCGCTGTCGCTCCGCCCGGCCGAAATAGATGCGAAACTGCTTCTCGAGCAAACCGTAAATGCGCTTGACCTTTTGCTTTTCCCGAAGCTGCAGGCCGTAGCCTTGAATTCTCGCCCGGCGGCTTTTCCCGTGCTCACCGGGTGCGAAATTTCGCTTCTCAATGGCGCACTTCTCGGTCATGCAACGCTCCCCCTTCAGGAAGAGCTTGTTGCCTTCGCGCCGGCAAAGCCGGCAAACCGAACCTCTATACCTAGCCAAGAGCCTTACCTCCATCAAAGCCGACGCTAACGGCCGACTTCTTACTTCCCCATTCTGAGTTCTGGGTTCTGAGCTTCTGAGTTCTCCACTTAGACCCGTCTCCTCTTGGGTGGTCTACAACCGTTGTGCGGAATCGGCGTCACGTCTTTTATAGACCTAATGTCCATTCCGGCGGATTGAAGAGCTCGAATGGCCGATTCGCGGCCCGATCCGGGGCCGGTAACCTTTACATCGAGCGTCTTGCAACCGTAGGAGCGAGCGGTGTCGGCCGCCTGCTTGGCCGCCTGCTGCGCTGCGAAAGGTGTCCCCTTGCGGGATCCTTTGAATCCTCTACCACCAGAGCTGGACCAACAATAAACATTACCTTCCCTGTCCGTAATCGTGACCAGCGTATTGTTGAAGGTAGCTCGGACGTGAGCGATGCCGGAGTGGAGGACCTTCTTCTCTTTCTTCTTGAAGCTCTTCCGCTTCGATTTCTTGTCGTCTTTCTTTTTCTTTGCCATCGAGCCTATTTCCTCGACTTCTTCATCGTCCCCTTCTTGGGACCTTTTCGCGTTCGGGCATTCGTGTGAGTACGCTGCCCTCGGCAAGGAAGTCCCCGGCGGTGACGAAGACCCCGGTAGCAACCGATGTCCATGAGTCGTTTGACGTTCATGGCGATTTCTTTGCGCAAATCGCCCTCGACGCCGCCCTCGGCGTCGATGACCTTACTGATCTTGCTGACCTGCTCCTCGGAGAGCTCCTTGACTCGGACTTCGGGGGCGATTCCCGCCTTTCCCAGAATGAATTGGGAACGTGTATGACCGATCCCGTAGATGTGAGTAAGTCCGATATCGATGCGCTTTTCCCGAGGCAAGTCGACACCTGCTATTCGAGCCACGATCCGCTACTCCTATCCTTGACGCTGTTTGTGTTTCGGGTTGGTGCAGATGACCCGCACCACCCGGTTTCGGCGGACGATTTTGCATTTAGCGCACATGCGCTTGACTGACGCTCGTACTTTCATGATTTCCAATTCCTAGATCGCTAGGCCGGTTCGTTTCGGCACCTTCGTATCACTTGTATCGATAAACGATGCGGCCCCGAGTCAAATCATAGGGCGAAAGCTCCACCAGAACCTTGTCGCCTGGCAAAATCCGAATGAAATGCCTTCGCATCTTACCGGACACATGGGCCAGCACTTGATGCTTGTTGTCGAGCTCGACTTTGAACATAGCGTTCGGAAGTGGCTCCACCACCGTCGCAACAACTTCTATCGCGTCTTCCTTAGGCACTTTTTTCACCCGAGGGATGGGGCTGACTCAAAATCCATGGCCCGTTGTCCGTGACTGCAACCGAGTGCTCGAAATGAGCCGAATAGCTCCCGTCCAAGGTCACGACCGTCCAATTGTCCGACAGAACCTTTACCGAGTGCTTACCGGCATTGACCATCGGCTCGATGGCTAAAACCATCCCCGGCAGTAACCGCTGTCCGCGCCCAGGCTCACCATAGTTCGGCACCTGCGGCTCCTCGTGCATTTGGGTGCCGATCCCGTGCCCAACGAAATCACGAACGACGGCGAAGCCCTGACTTTCGACGTATCTTTGCACCGCGTGTCCGATATCGGAAACTCGATTCCCCTTCCGGACTTGCTCGATCCCTTTGAGGAGAGCATCCTCCGTCACACGAAGGAGCTTTTCTGTCTTTTTCGAGACGTCGCCTACCGGCACCGTGACCGCCCCATCGCCACAAAAGCCATCGACGACCGTACCTACGTCCAAGCTTACGATATCCCCTTCTCGGACCACCCGCTTGCGTGAAGGAATCCCATGGACGACCTCATCATTGATGGACACGCAAAGGCTGGCCGGAAATCCGCGATACCCTTTGAAAGCCGGAACCGCGCCCGCCGAGCGAATCGTCTCTTCGGCAATCTCATCCAGAGCCGCAGTCGAGACTCCCGGGCGAACGGCATCCCGCAGCCGCCCAAGGACGCGAGCTACCAAAACGTTGGCCCGATGCATTGTTTCGAGCTCTGTGCGAGACTTACGAATGACCATTTCTTCTTATCGACCCACGTGACGTCAGTGGTTTCATCAATCCTAAAGATGTCAAGCTTTGGCGCGAAGGATCTCCTCCAATTTGTTATAGATCTCGTCCGGAGTCCCTCGACCGTCTACTGTTGCCACCTTTGTGCCGTAATACTCCAGTAAAGGTTTGGTCTGCTTATCGTAGACCTCGAGTCGCTTTCGCACCGTCTCTTCTTTGTCATCGTCTCGATGAACGAGTTCGGTTCCACAGTTGTCGCAAACGCCGTCTTTTTCGGGCGGCCTGAAGTGGACGTTGAAAACCGTGCCACAGCCCGGACAACTACGACGACCACCGATCCGCCGGACCAATTCCTCATGGTCCACATGAACATTGGCCACCAAAACAGCAGGAGTCTCCTTCTCACCAAGCAAGCCGTCGAGCGCCACCGCTTGAGGAAGAGTCCTCGGGTATCCGTCTAAGATGAAGCCCCCTCGAGCATCCGACTGAGCGAGCCGCTCCTTGATGATACCCAACATGATCTCGTCGCTCACGAGCTGCCCTGAGTCCATGATTTTTTTTGCTTCGAGACCGAGAGGCGTCGCGTCGCGGACGGCCTGCCGTAGGATGTCGCCGGTGGAGATATGCGGCAACTCGAAATCCCGGGCGATCCGAACCGCCTGAGTTCCTTTTCCAGCTCCCGGCGGGCCCAACAACACCAGTCTTACCATCGATCGCACTCCTCGCTAACCTCGTCTACTGCGAACCCGTCCGCGTTTCATGAAACCGTCGTAGTGACGCATGATGAGCTGGCTCTCGATTTGTTGTACGGTGTCCATGGCCACGCCCACTACGATCAGCAACGAGGTGCCTCCAAAGTAAAAAGTGATACCCAACCCCTCAGTTATGAAAGTTGGAAGGACCGAGTCCAACCAGGGACCAATTACCGGCAGCGGTGCGACTTTGAAGCCCGCCATCAAAAACTCGGGCAGAACCGCCACCGCCGCAAGATAAACCGCTCCGCCTAAGGTCAAACGCGTCAGAATGTTGTCGATGTATTCCGCGGTGCGCTTGCCTGGTCTAATGCCGGGAACGTAGCCGCCGTACTTTCTCATATTATCGGCGACGTCTTCGGGATTGAAGATAATTGCTGTGTAGAAATAGCAAAAGAAAATAATGCCGATGACGTAGATCAAGGTGTAGAGCGGCATTCCCCATGCGAGCTGATCGGAAATATTGCTCATCCACTGGCTATTGGGAAACATAGACGTGATGGTCTGCGGCAACGCGATGATGGAGCTTGCGAAAATGACGGGAATGACGCCGCCCGTGTTGACGCGTAGCGGCAAGTGCGTCGATTGCCCCTGATACATCCGCCGGCCCACGACCCGCTTGGCGTACTGAACGGGGATACGACGTTGTCCCCGCTCTACAAATATGATGGCCGCCACCACGATAATCATGAAAACGGTCAGCACCAGCACCACGAGAATGGACAGCTCCCCCGATTGCATGTTTCGGAAGGTGCTGACGATGGCTTGCGGAAACCCGACGACGATTCCGGCAAAGATGAGAAGACTCATCCCGTTACCGACACCCCGCTCCGTGATTTGCTCACCGATCCACATGATGAAGACCGTCCCCGCCGTCAGGGTCAAAATGGTCATCAACGTGAATCCCGTTCCCGGATTCGGAACCAGCGTCACGCCTCCGGTAAGGGGCGTCTTCTGAAGAAACATAGCGATGGCAGCCGATTGAATGACGCTCAAGAGGACCGTACCGTACCGCGTGTATTGGGTAATCTTTCTACGGCCGAGCTCGCCTTCCTTGGATAGCTTCTCGAGATAGGGCCACACCACCGTCAACAACTGTAAAATGATCGATGCGCTGATGTAAGGCATGATCCCGAGCGCGAAAACGGTAACCTTGGAAAGGTTGCCGCCCGAGAACATGTCGACGAATCCAAACCAGGTTCCCCGGTTTTGCTCGAAAAAATCCGTCAACGCTTGCGCATCCACCCCCGGAGTGGGAACGTGATTCCCCAAGCGATAGACTGCTAGCATCGCCAGGGTGAACAGCACCCGATTCCTGAGGTCGGGAATTCGGAAGATGTTCTTTAGGCTCTCAATCACGCCGGCAATACCTCCACGCGGCCCCCGGTTGCCTCGATCTTGGTCTTGGCTCCAGCGCTGAAATGTTGGGCTTGGACGACCAGTTTCTTCGTCAGCACTCCATCGCCCAAGACCCTTACGCCGTCACCAAGTTTCCGGACGACGCGATGGGTCACGAGCAATTCGGGCGTAACGATGGTGCCATCGGCGAATCCTTCGAGGTCACGGACGTTCACGGTGACCCACTCTTTGGCAAAGATGTTCTTGAAGCCCCGTTTCGGTACACGCCGGATAAGGGGCATCTGACCGCCTTCGAATCCCCGGCGAAGGGAATATCCGGAACGAGATCTGGCACCCTTGTGCCCGCGTCCCGCCGTTTTGCCCTGACCGGATCCCGGCCCACGTCCAATACGTTTTCTGGAACGGACGGCACCTGGTGCGGGCTTTAAGTTTTCCAATCCCATCACGCTCTCCTCATGAGATCACGTGAACCAGGTGAGGGACCTTATTCACCATACCCCGGATTTCGGGAGTATCTTGTCTCTCTACGATCTGGTTCATCCGACGAAGGCCGAGCCCCTGGACGACGGCCTTTTGCTTCTTCGAGCTGCCAATGACGCTTCGGACCAGCTGGATCCGAATCATTCCGCTACCCACTTCGGTATTCCTAGATTCTCGGTTTTTCTCATCTGCAGGCATGGCCTCATTCCACCTCGGTGAGCTCTATCCCGCGTAAGCGGGCCACCTGCTCCTTGTTCCGGAGCTGCTTCAAACCTTCCATCGTAGCCTTGACCACATTGTGAGGATTGGCCGTCCCCAAGGACTTCGTCAAAATGTCCTTGATACCCGCCGACTCGATCACCGCACGAACGGCCCCTCCGGCAATGACTCCGGTTCCTTCCGAGGCCGGCTTCAATAGCACGCGCCCCGCCCCGAAGACACCGGTGATTTGATGGGGGATGGTGTGACCGGCCAGAGGAACGAGTATCAGGTTCTTCTTGGCGATCTCTATTCCCTTCCGAATGGCCGATGGCACTTCCTTGGCCTTACCCATGCCGTAGCCTACGTGACCGGCGCCGTCACCTACGACGACCAATGCGCTGAAAGAGAGGTTTTTGCCTCCTTTCACCACCTTCGTCACCCGGTTGATATTGACAACCTGGTCTTTGAGCTCAACGCCCCCGATCTCGATGCTGTCTCTACGATTTTGCATAAAAGTCCCTACCTCACAACTTCAGCCCGGCTTCGCGCGCCGCATCAGCCAGTGCTTTGACTCGACCATGGTAGCGAAAGCCGTTCCGGTCGAAGACGACGTTGTCGATGCCCTGCTCCAGGCTTCGTTGGGCGACCAGCTTTCCCAATTCGGAGGCTGCCTGCTTGTTCTGACCCGGCTTGGTGGAAAAGTCTTTTTCCGAGCTTGCAGCGGAAACCAGCGTACGAGAGCTCTCGTCGTCGATGACCTGGGCATAGATGTGCTTGAGGCTCCGGTACACACACAGGCGCGGTCGCTGGGCTGTGCCCGAGACCTTCTTGCGGATACGATGCTTGACCCGTATCCGTGCTTGCCGTCTCGTCTTGACTCTCATTTCCCTATCCCTGAATTTCTTGAGTTCTCGAGTCCTTGAGTTCTCGAGTTCTTCTTCGACCTACGCTCCCGTCTTTCCAGCTTTCTTTTTGAGCACCTCTCCCACGTACCGGACGCCCTTCTGCTTGTAGGGATCCGGTTTACGTAGTCTACGGATGTCAGCCGAAAGCTGTCCGACTTGCTGTTTGTCGGCGCCGGAAACAGTAATCCGAGTCTGCTTCTCTATCTCGACTTTTATACCATCAGGAATCACCATCTCGATGGGATGCGAATAGCCGAGAGCGAAGACGATCTTCTGCCCCTCGACCTGCGCTCGATAGCCGATTCCGACGATATCCAGTTGCTTGGAGAAACCGGAAGACACACCTTGAACGGCATTGGCCACCAAACTCCTCGCCAATCCCCAGAAAGGTTTGAGCTGGTTGGATTCGGTGGCCGGCACCGCACGCAGCTCACCGGTTCCCTGCTCGATCCGGATGCCCCGGGGCAATGTGGTGACGAGCTTTCCCTTGGGACCTTGCACTTCGACGCGATCCGCGTGAATAGCTACCTTGACTCCGTCTGGAACGGAGATGGGTTTCTGGCCGACTCGTGACATGGGTTCTTACCTTCTACCAAATATTACAAAGAATCTCGCCGCCCACACCCGTCTGCACGGCTTTTCTTCCCGTCATGACACCCTTGGACGTGGACAAGATGTTGATTCCCAGCCCGGCTCGCACCTTGGGAATTTGGTCCTTACCACAGTAGATGCGACAGCCCGGCGAGGAAACCCGGGAAAGGCCTTCGATCACGTTCTCGCCGCCCGGCCCCCAACGCAAGAAGACTTTCAACACTCCTTGTTTGTCGTCGTCGGTCTTCTTGATAGTTCTGGACATACCCTTCTTCTTTGAGAATCCGGGCGATCTCGATTTTCAGCTTGGAGCTCGGCATCTCCACTTTGCTGTGCCGTGCCTGCAAGCCATTGCGAATTCGTGTCAACATATCCGCGATCGGGTCGGTCATCATAACGGTCGTGCCTCTCTAAGACGTTCCATCGTGGGCGCGCCTACCAGCTTGCCTTCATCAAACCAGGAATCTCTCCCGCAAGGGCGAGCTTCCGGAAACACAGCCTGCACATCTGGAATTTCCGCAGGAACGCGCGGGAACGACCACAGATGTGGCATCGGTTGTGCTGTCGAACGGCGAACTTCGGTGTCCGCTGAGCTTTGGCAATTGACGATTTCTTGGCCACGCTCTCGATCTCCTCTTTGATATTCCCTTAGATCCTCAAGAAGTCTGCCGCCGGAACGGCATCCCCATGAGCTCGAGAAGCCTCTTGGCTCCCTTATCATCCTTGGCAGTCGTGCAAAAAGTAATGTTCATGCCCCGAGCTTTGTCCACGCGCGAGTAGTCGATTTCCGGGAAAACCAGCTGGTCCTTGAGCCCCATGGTGTAGTTCCCACGTCCGTCGAAAGAGTTGATAGGGCACGCCCCGGAAATCCCGTACGCGGGGAAGGGCAATGTTGAACAGCCGATCCATGAACTCGTACATCCGTCGGCCGCGCAGGGTCACCCGACACCCGACCGGGTTCTTCTCCCGAATCTTGAAAGCGGCGATGGACTTCCTTGCGCGAGTCATGACAGGTTTTTGTCCGGTGATGCGGCCCAAGTCGTCCATGGCAGCATCCAGCAACTTGATGTTCTGGGAAGCTTCCCCTTCCCCGATATTGACCACGATCTTGGTCATTCGAGGAATCGCCATGACATTGGCGATCTCGAGGTCCTTCTTGAGCTGAGGCAAAACGGTGTCGCGGTACAATTCCGTCAGGCGACTCATTTGTCGATCACTCCGTCACACTTGATACAAATCCGAACCTTGCGGCCATCGGCAAGGACCTTGTGGCCGGTACGGCTCGGCTGATCGCACTCCGAACAAACCACCATGAGATTGCTCACGTGTATGGTCGCTTCCCGCTCGACGATCCCACCCTTGATGTTCTGGTTGGGATTGGGACGCGTGTGGCGTTTGATCATATGGACACGCTCTACGATGGCCCGCTCCCGAGTGGGAATCACCCGAAGCACCTTGCCCCGTTTGCCGCGGTCCCTGCCGGCAATGACCAGGACCTGGTCGTTCTTACGAATATGAAGGCCGTGGCTCATGGTTACAGCACCTCCGGCGCCAAAGAGATGATCTTCATGAATTTCTTTTCCCGAAGCTCTCGTGCCACCGGCCCGAAAACTCGCGTTCCGATGGGCTCTCTCTGGTCGTTGATCAGTACGGCGGCATTCTTGTCGAACCGTATATAGGAGCCGTCTCGCCGTCGATGTTCTTTCTTCGTCCTGACGATGACCGCTTTGACCACCGTTCCCTTTTTGACATTGCTCTCCGGAGCAGCTTCCTTGACCGAAGCGGTGATGACGTCACCGAGATGCGCCACCTTACCGACACCGCCTCCCAACGGAAGGATGCAGGCTATCTTCTTGGCGCCCGAGTTGTCGGCCACTTCGAGCACCGTTTGCATCTGAATCATGGTGCTAAGCTCCTACTTGGTTACCTTTCGCCCCGTCGGTCTCACCGGCCCGTTCTCCCGGCCGGCTTCTCCTCCAAACGAGCCTGTGACGTAACGACCTCGATGACTCGCCAGCGCTTTGCGGCTAGACAGCGGCCGGCTCTCGATGATCCGAACCCGGTCTCCCACCTGGCAACGATTGTTCTCGTCATGCGCCATGAAGGTGGACGTTTTTTTGAACGCGCGCTTGTACATCGGATGGCGAACCAGTCTCTCGACCGCCACCACGACGGTCTTGTCCATCTTGTTCCCAGTTACTACTCCGACCTTGACTGCCTTTGGCATGGTCGATTTACCTCAACGCGATGTGCCTTCGGCTCGGCGCCGTTCGGCAATAATGGTTTTCACACGGGCCAAGTCTTTCCTCAGTTCCCGAATCTTGAACGGCCGGTCGAGCTGACCGGTTGCCTTCTGAAGACGCCCCCGGAAGATCTGTTCATGGAGCTCTTCGGCTTTTTCGATCGAGCTCGTCGTCCGCCATCTCTCGTATCTTCTCGGCCTTCACTTTGGCGCCTCCTCGAAACGGGTGGCGAACTTGGTTCGAAGAGGCAGCTTGTGCCCGGCCAGCCGGAGGGCTTCCCGCGCCACCTCTTCCGAGACACCTTCCATTTCGTAGAGGATACGGCCCGGCTTGACGACGGCGACCCAGTACTCCGGCGCTCCCTTTCCTTTACCCATACGTGTTTCTTGCGGCTTCTTGGTGACCGGCTTGTCCGGAAAAATCCGAATCCAGACTCGGCCACTCCTCTTGATGAAGCGGGTAATTGCGACACGTCCGGCCTCGATCTGACGGTCGGTAAGCCAACCTGGCTCCAAAGTTTTCAAGCCGTAGTCTCCGAAAGCAACCGTGTGCCCCTTCCAGGCCTTCCCGCGCATTCGACCGCGCTGCTGCTTTCGAAACTTGACTTTCTTCGGCATCAACATGAGCGTTCACCTATTCTCAATCGTTACTGGGCCTCTAGGCCTCCGCTTTTTTGGCGCGGGTCCGCCCGGGCGCCTCATCACGAAAAGCAGGCCCCAAGGGAATCGAGTCCCCCTTGTAAATCCAGCACTTGACACCGATTTGTCCGTAGGTCGTGAAGGCCTCCGCAAAGCCGTAGTCGATGTCGGCGCGCAACGTGTGAAGCGGGAGCTGACCCAGTCAAGTACCACTCCGACCGAGCGATCTCGGCACCGTTCAGTCGACCCGAGCAGCGGACCTTGATGCCCCGCGCGCCGAATCGCATCGTAGCTTCCACCGAGCGTCGCATGGCTCGGCGGAAAGCGATACGCTTGACGAGTTGCAGAGCGATGGATTCCGCCACAAGCTGAGCATCGAGCTCGGGTTTCGCCACCTCGATGATGTTGATATAGACCTCTCGACTGGTCTTCGCCTGAACATCGCGCCTTGAGCTTATCCACCTCGGTCCCCTTCCGGCCGATAATGATACCGGGACGGGATGTGTGAATGTTGATCTTCAGCTTGTTGGCCGCCCGCTCGATTTCCACTCGAGATACGCCGGCGTGCGAAAAACGCTTCTTGAGCGCTTTTTTCAACCTCAGGTCTTCGTGCAGGAGCTTTCCATAGTCCCGCTCGGCATACCAACGCGAGCGCCAGGTCTTGTTGTACCCGAGCCGGAATCCGTAAGGATGTACTTTCTGCCCCATGTCACTCCTTCTCCGCAACCTGGACCGTGAGATGTGTCGTTCGATGCAAAATCCGGAAAGCGCGCCCCATTGGAGCCGGCCGGATCCGCTTCAACGTCGGACCAGAATTCGCATAGGCACCGACCACGACGAGATCGTCTTCGTCGATACGCTTGGCATCCTCGAGCGCCGCCTGTTGAGCATTGGCAATCGCGGAACGAAGCACCTTCTCCACATGCCGACTCACCGCTTTGTTGGTGAGTTGGAGTATGGACAGAGCATCGGCGGCCCGCTTTCCCCGAATCAAATCGACCACCAGACGGGCCTTCTGCGGGGATCCACGCAAATACTTTGCGGTCGCCCTACCTTGAACCATTTCCCAAACTCCTCAGCTATCTTCCTACTGACTGCTGACTGCTAACTGCTCGCAACATCGCCAGCTCACCTTACCCGCGAGCCCTTCTCCGCCTTCTTCGACGTATGTCCGCGGAACGTGCGCGTCGGGGAAAACTCTCCCAACTTGTGACCCACCATGTTCTCGGTGACGTACACCGGAATGAACTTCTTGCCGTTGTGCACCGCCAGGGTGTGGCCCACCATCTCCGGAGTGATGGTCGAGCGACGCGACCAGGTCTTGATGACCTTCTTTTCGCTCTGCTCGTTCATGGCCGATAACTTGACCATGACGCTCTTGTCAACAAAAGGTCCCTTTTTCAGAGAACGTGCCATCGTCTATACCCCTACGGCCTACTTCTGTCCGCGACGGCGGAGAATGAAGCGGTTGGTTCGCTTGTTGTTCCGCGTCTTGTAACCCTTGGTGGGAACACCCCACGGAGTCACCGGATGGCGCCCTCCCGCCGTCCGGCCTTCACCACCACCATGCGGATGATCCACGGGATTCATGGTCACACCTCGGTTGTGCGGCCGCCGTCCGAGCCAGCGCTTTCGTCCCGCTTTGCCGAGCTTGATATTGCTTTGATCGACGTTGCCGACTTGCCCCATCGTCGCACGACAGTTGCGATGCACCACCCTCACTTCACCGGAGGGCAGCTTGAGATGAGCGTACTTGCCTTCTTTGGCAACCAACTGCGCCGCCGCGCCGGCGCTGCGAGCCATTTGCCCGCCTTTGCCCGGTCTGAGCTCGATGTTGTGCACCGTGGTACCCACCGGGATGTTCTCGAGCAGCAAGGAGTTGCCGGGAAGGATGTCCGCCGTGTTGCTCGACACCACGGTACCGCCCACTTCGAGGCCCACGGGATGCAGGATGTATCGTTTCTCACCGTCCGCGTAATGTAGGAGCGCAATCCGAGCCGAACGATTGGGATCATACTCGACGCTGGCAACCTTGGCGGGAACATCGAACTTGTCCCTCTTGAAGTCGATGATTCGATAGCGACGTTTGTGCCCGCCGCCGCGAAACCGCACGGTAATCTTCCCGAGGTTGTTGCGCCCACCCGACGCCTTCTTCGACTTGGTCAGGGACTTGAGAGGCTTGGCCGAGGTCAGCTCTTCAAAAGTTTGCACGCTGGTGAAGCGACGCCCCGGCGAGGTCGGTCTGAATTTCCTTATACCCATTGGTGCTTAGACCCCCTCAAAGAACTCAATCATCTTCTCACCTTCGCGGAGGGTGACGAAGGCTTTCTTCCAATCCGGACGCTTGCCCTCGAATCGGCCATAGCGCTTGACCTTCCCACGAACCACCGCGGTTCGCACCGAAGCCACCTTGACGCCGAGCAGTTGCTCCACCGCTCTGCGGACTTCGGTTTTCGTCGCGACGCGCGCCACCTTGAAGCAAAGGGTGCGATGGTCCTCCTTCAGATCCGTGGATTTCTCCGTGATGAGCGGACCTCGGATGACTTCATGAATATTCATCGACCGAGCTTCTCCTCCAAACGAGCCGCCGCCTCCTCGGATAAAGCGATGTGCCGGGCGGCCAAAACGTCATAGGTATGAAGCGCCGCCACCGACCGCACCTCGACTCCCGGGAGGTTGCGGGCTGATAGTACCAACTCGCGAGAGGGCTTCACATCCACGATGAGGACTCGCTTCGTGAACTTCAACTCGTCGAGCTGGGCCCGAAATTTCTTCGTACTGGGTGATTCCAACGGAAAACCGGTGACCAAAACCAGGGCGCCCTCATCGGCACGAAGGGACAAGGCGGAGCGAAGCGCGCCCCTCTGGACCTTGCCATTCAATCGAAAGGAATGATCCCTCGGTTGCGGGCCGAAGTACGGTACCGCCTCCCTTCCACAAGGGCGTGCGGATACTACCGACACGGGCTCGTCCGGTCCCCTTTTGCCTCCAAGGTTTCCTGCCGCCACCGGAAACCAAAGCTCGATTCTTCGTGGAGTGGGTACCCCGGTGGTGACTCGCCCGGTAGTGCCGCACCGCCTCGTAGAGAAGGTGGCGGTTCGGCTCCACTCCGAACACTTCGTCGGCAAGCGTCCGCTCACTACGCGAGCTCGCTCCGATATCGACCAGCGGTACGCTTGGCATTTCTCTCCTCGCAATTACAATCTAAGTAGGCAGCAGATACAGTCAGCATGATAAGGTCCGTCAACCTGCTTCCTGTTCGCTGCTGGCTGCTTCAGCTTTACTTGCTCTTACAATCTCCAGATACGTGCCATTGGCCCCGGGTACGGCGCCCTTTAAGCAAAAGCAGATTCTCTTCTTCGTTGACTTCGACGACCTGCAGATTCTTGACCGTCACCCGCTTATTTCCCATTTGACCGGGGCCTTTCGTACCCTTGAGAACACGGGCCGGATAAGCCGCCATTCCAATCGATCCGGGCGCGCGATGAAACATCGATCCGTGGGTGGCGCGGCCGCCACTGAAGCCGTGTCGCTTCATGACGCCGGCGAATCCCTTTCCTTTGCTCACTCCGCTGAACGTGAACCTTGTCGTTCGGACTGAAAACGGACACTTTGATCGCATCGCCGACCTGCGATCTCTCTCTTCAGTCTCACCCTTATCGATGGCGATCGAGCCTGAACTCTCGAAGCACCTTGACAGGGAGCTACACCGGCTTTCTTGAAATGCCCTTCTTTGGGCTTCGTGACCTGCACCCGGCGTCCCGGCTCGACCAATCCGAGTTGAATCGCTTCGTAACCGTCCCGCTCCTGAGTCTTTCTCTGCACGACCACACAGGGACCCGCCTGAACGACGGTCAAGGGAACGACCGAACCGTCGTCAGCGAAGCGCTGTGTCATCCCCAGTTTCTTGCCAATAATTGCACTAGGCATTTACTTGAGCTCCATAACGAGAAGCCTCAGCCACCAGTTCCAGAGCCTCCGGCCTCAATCGATTCGACCGGACCGGCTGCTGAGCGGCTATTTCGAGTGCTCCTTCCCAAAAGCCTTGATCTCCACATCCACACCGGCCGGCAAATCCAACCGCATCAGAGCGTCGACGGTTTGGGGCGTGGGCTCGAAGATGTCCATGAGCCGCTTGTGCGTTCGGATTTCGAATTGCTCGCGCGACTTCTTGTCCACATGAGGAGATCGGAGAACCGTATATCGATTCTTGACCGTCGGCAACGGAATCGGCCCGGCAATGCGAGCTCCCGTCCGCTTGGCCGTTTCCACGATCTCGTGCGTTGACTGATCCAAGATGCGATAGTCGTAGGCCTTGAGCCTTATTCTGATCTTTTCGCTTACAACAGCCATTTTTTTAACTCTACGTTAAGTGTTAGCAGTCAGTAGTCAGCAGATAGCTCACTACTCAATAATGTCCGTGATGGTGCCGGCACCGACGGTGCGTCCACCCTCGCGGATGGCGAACCGCAAACCCTTTTCCATCGCGATGGGCGTGATCAAATCGATCTGAAGGTTCGTGTTGTCGCCCGGCATCACCATCTCCACACCTTCGCCCAGAGTCGCGATTCCCGTTACATCCGTCGTCCGGAAGTAGAATTGAGGCCGGTAGCCGTTGAAAAACGGCGTGTGACGACCTCCCTCTTCTTTCGTCAAAACGTAGACTTCCGCCCTGAACTTCGTGTGGGGCGTGATCGAGCCCGGCTTTGCCAATACCATTCCACGCTCGACTTCGTCTTTGTCCGTGCCTCGAAGCAACACGCCGATGTTATCGCCGGCTACGCCCTCGTCCAGAAGCTTACGGAACATCTCGACACCCGTCACCACGCGCTTGCGCGTCTCGCGGACTCCAACGATCTCCGTATTCTCACCGACATTCACCTTCCCACGTTCCACTCGGCCCGTCACCACCGTCCCGCGACCCGAGATCGAGAACACATCCTCGATCGGCATCAAAAACGGCTTGTCGATGTCGCGCTCCGGCAACGGAATGTACGTGTCCAAAGCCTCCATCAACTCCATGATCGGCTTCGCCTCTTCCGACGTACGGATCCCCGCTGCCTTCCAAAGCCTTCAGCGCACTGCCTCGAATCATCGGGATGTCGTCGCCCGGAAATTTGTACTCCGACAATAGCTCCCGAACCTCCAGCTCCACCAAGTCCAAAAGCTCCGGGTCGTCCACCGCGTCCGTCTTGTTCAAAAACACCACGATGTAAGGAACTTCAACCTGACGCGCCAGCAAGATATGCTCCCGCGTCTGAGGCATCGGGCCGTCCGCCGCAGATACCACCAAAATCGCCCCGTCCATCTGCGCCGCTCCCGTGATCATGTTCTTCACGTAGTCCGCGTGACCCGGACAGTCCACATGCGCATAGTGACGGTTGTCCGTCGAGTACTCCACGTGCGCCGTCGCTATCGTGATCCCTCGCTCGCGTTCCTCAGGAGCGTTGTCGATCGAGTCGAAGCTCCGGAACTCGATCTTGCCGTCTTTCTGCGCAAGGATCTTCGTGATCGCCGCCGTCAACGTCGTCTTGCCGTGATCCACGTGTCCGATCGTCCCAACGTTCACATGCGGCTTGCTTCGATCAAATTTCTCCTTCGCCATGATTCCTTATCACTCCTTATGCTTCACAATCGACCTTGCACCTTGGCCACCACTTCTTCACCGACCTGCCGGGGAGCCTCTTCGTAACGCCCGAAGTGCATCGTATGAGTTGCCCGTACCCTGGGTTGCCGACCGCAGGTCGGTAGCGTAACCGAACATCTCCGCCAGCGGAACATTGGCATCGACGATCTGAGTGCTGCCTCGCGAGTTCATCGCCGTAATACGGCCTCGTCGGGCATTGAGATCGCTGATGACATCACCCATATAGTCCTCGGGCACAACGACCGACACCTTCATCACCGGCTCGAGCAGTACCGGATCGGCTTTTCTCGCCCCTTCCTTGAAAGCCATGGAAGCGGCAATCTTGAATGCCCGTTCCGAGCTATCCACTTCGTGAAAAGAGCCATCTACGAGACGAACACGAATATCCACCATGGGATAACCGGCGAGGACGCCGTTTTCCATCGCCTCGGTGATGCCCACCTCGACGGCGGGAATGTACTCGCGCGGTATCGCCCCGCCGACGATCTCATTGACGAACTCGAACTTTCCATCCCGGAAGGGCTCCATCTCGATTTGGCAATGACCGTACTGGCCGCGGCCTCCGGTTTGCCGCACGTACCGGGTCTCCGCTTCGGCGGCTCTTCCGGATCGTCTCCTTATAGGCGACCTGAGGCTTTCCAACGCCTGCTGCAACGCTGAACTCCCTGAGCAGGCGATCGACGACGATCTCCAAATGGAGCTCGCCCATCCCGCTGATGATCGTCTGCCCCGTCTCCGGGTCCGTATGGACCTTGAAAGTCGGGTCTTCCTGCGTGAGCTTGGCCAAAGCCATGGAAAGCTTGTCCTGATCGGCTTTGGTTTTCGGTTCGATGACGACCGAGATGACGGGCTCGGGAAACTCCATCGACTCCAGTACGACGGGATTTTTCTCGTCGCAGAGCGTGTCGCCGGTATGAATGTTTTTCAGGCCCGCGGCGGCCGCGATATCTCCCGCATAGACCTCTTTGATGTCTTCCCGTTTGTTGGCGTGCATTTTCAGGATTCGGCCGATCCGTTCCCGACTGTCTCGGTTGGCGTTGTAGACGTACGAACCGCTCTTCAGAACCCCCGAGTAGACGCGGAAAAACGCGAGCTGACCCACGAAGGGATCGGTCAAAATCTTGAAAGACAACGCGGAAAAAGGCGCTTCGTCACTCGACGCCCTTTCGACCTTTGTCTGTTTTCTAGGATCCACGCCGACGATCGCGGGGACATCCAAGGGAGAGGGCAGGAAAGCGACAACCGCATCGAGAAGCGGCTGAATCCCTTTGTTCTTGAACGCCGCTCCACAAAGGACGGGCACCAGTTTGAGATCGATCGTCCCACGCCGGACGGCTGCCTTGAGCTCGTCTTCAGAGAGAGGCTTCCCTTCCAAATAGAGCTCCATCAAGTGGTCATCGCACTCGCAGGCCGCTTCGATGAGCTTCTCACGAGCCTCCCGCGCCGCCAACTTGTACTCTTCCGGGACCTCTTCATCCTGATATTGGGCACCTAGAGTCTCGTCCTTGTAGCGGATGGCTCTCATGCTGATTAGATCGATGGCACCCTCGAAATTCTCAGCGGCACCCAAGGGAACCTGAATCGGAACCGCATTAGCCGCAAGACGGGAGCGCATCATACCTACTGCCCGGTCGAAGTCGGCGCCCGATCGATCCATTTTATTGACGAACGCTATGCGTGGCACCTTGTATCGGTCCGCCTGCCGCCACACCGTCTCGGACTGTGGCTCGACACCCCCTACAGAGCAGAACAAAGCCACAGCACCATCGAGAACTCGCAGAGAACGTTCCACTTCCGCCGTAAAGTCCACATGCCCGGGTGTGTCGATGAGGTTGATACGATAATTCCGCCAAAAGCAGGTCGTCGCCGCGGAGGTAATCGTGATTCCGCGCTCCTGCTCCTGCTCCATCCAGTCCATGGTGGCCGTGCCCTCGTCCACCTCACCGAGCTTGTAGGTGATTCCCGTGTAATAGAGAATCCGCTCGGTAGTGGTTGTCTTCCCGGCATCGATATGCGCCATGATCCCGATGTTCCGGGTATCGGCCAGGGGCACCTGTCTAGACATATGGCAGTATTCTTCTCTACTGAATAGGGTAAAAGCGCGACTCCAATATTCACCCCCGACGGGATGCCGCAGGGCTTGCTGGAATCGCTGACTGACTACCAGCGGTAGTGCGCGAAAGCCTTGTTTGCTTCCGCCATCCGGTGCGTGTCGTCCTTCTTTTTCATCGCACCGCCTCGATTGTTGGCTGCATCGACGATCTCTGCGGCCAATTTGTCAACCATAGCGTTTTCCGGCCTCGAGCGGGCGAAGTTTTTCAACCAACGCAGGGAGAGAGAGGTTCGCCGTTCCGGCCTGACTTCAACCGGAACTTGATAATTACTTCCGCCTACGCGACGGCTCTTGACCTCCAGCGACGGCTTGATATTGTCTACCGCTTTTTTGAAAATCTTCAGAGGATCTTCTTGCGTTCGTTCCCGAACCTTTTCGAGAGCGCGATAAACAATCGTCTCGGCAGTGCTCTTCTTACCGTTGACCATCATGACATTGATGAACTTCGAAACGAGAGCGCTGTTGAAAAGCGGGTCTGGCAGAGCCTGCCGTTTCGGTACCTCCCTCCGCCTGGGCATTTTATGATTCCTTCTCCAGCTATTACTTTGTCTTTAAGATTTGGGCCGCTTGGCTCCGTATTTGGAGCGACCGTTTTTCCGACCCTCGACCCCCACGGTGTCGAGAGCACCACGAACCACATGATATCGAACGCCCGGCAAATCCTTGACCCGACCTCCTCGGATCAGGACGATCGAATGCTCTTGAAGATTGTGACCGATGCCGGGAATATAGGTGGTCACTTCGATACCGTTGGTCAACCGAACTCGAGCGACTTTCCGGAGCGCTGAATTGGGCTTTTTGGGTGTCGAGATGAACACCCGAATACACACCCCGCGCTTCTGCGGACAAGCCTGCAGCGCCGGACTGTCTGTCTTTGATATGATTTTCTTCCGGCCTTTGCGGACGAGTTGACTAATTGTGGGCACGACTTACTTGCCTCCGCTCGAGTGTTTAACCCCTAAGAATCAACAATGCAGGGCCCCAAAGGGCCCTGCATTGAGCAGAACCTCAGGATTCTAGCAGTAACGACCGCGCGTGTCAACATGTTTTAGCTGACACACGCGGTCTGCAACTATTCCGCGTCTCCCGCCTCGGGGGCGTCGGAGACGCCTGCCGAGGTCGGATCTTCAGCGATATATTCCACTTCCTTCTCGAAATCCACATCCGAGAAGTCCACTTCCCGATTGAGCATCTGGGCCTCCGGAATGATCACCTGACGATGGTGCTCGAGACCCGTCCCGGCCGGAATCAAGCGACCCATGATCACGTTTTCTTTGAGGCCCCGGAGATAGTCCACCCGGCCGCTGATGCTTGCTTCGGTCAGGACCCGCGTCGTCTCCTGGAACGAGGCGGCGGAGATGAAACTATCCGTGGATAGGGAAGCTTTCGTGATCCCCAGCAAGAGGGGTCGTCCTGTGGCCGGACGGCCGCCACGCACAACCACTTTTTCGTTCTCTCCGTTGAAACGGAACCGGTCCACGGTCTCGTCGATGAGGAACTGAGTATCGCCCACGTCCTCGATCTTCACCCAGCGCATCATCTGGCGAACGATGACCTCGATGTGCTTGTCGTTGATGTTGACGCCTTGCAGCCGGTAGACCTCCTGGATCTCATTCACCAGGTAGTTCTGAAGCGCGTTCTCCCCCAGAACGTTGAGGATGTCATGCGGGTTGATGGGACCGTCCATGAGCGGCTCTCCAGCTTTGACCCGCTCGCCCTCTTGGACGTTGATATGGACTCCACGAGGGACCGTATACTCGCGGCTCTCTCCACTCTCTGGAACGACGGAGATCTTACGCATTCCCTTGGCGATACCGCCGTAGTGAATCGTACCGTCGATCTCGGTAATGACCGCCGGATCCTTCGGTTTACGCGCTTCGAAAAGCTCGACCACACGAGGCAATCCTCCGGTGATGTCTTTGGTCTTTGTCGTCTCACGAGGGATCTTGGCGAGGACCTGTCCCGGAAAAACATCGTCACTGTCGCCCACCATGAGATGGGCATTCGAAGGCAGCAAGTAGCTCCGAACCTCGCTTCCATCCGCGCCCTTGATCACAATGGCCGGCTGGCGCTTCTCGTCCGGAGACTCGACGATGACCGGCATGGAAAGGCCCGTCACTTCGTCCACTTCCTCGTGCACCGTCAATCCTTGGACAATGTCCTTGTAGTGTGCAGTTCCCCCTTCTTCCGTCAAGATGGAGAAGGTGTAAGGATCCCACTCTACGAAAGAGTCGCCGGACTTGACCTCTTGGCCGTCTTTAACCTTGAGCTTCGCTCCGTAAACCACGGCGTAGCGCTCTCTCTCGCGTCCTTTTTGATCGAGAATGGCGATTTGACCGGACCGGTTCATCACCACCAAGTCTTTGTCCTTGTCCTTGACGGTGCTCAGATTGATGAACTTGACGATACCGGAGTCCCTCGCTTCGAGAGTCGATTGTTCGGCCACGCGGCTCGCCGTTCCCCCGATGTGGAAGGTCCGCATGGTGAGCTGAGTGCCCGGCTCACCGATGGACTGAGCGGCAATGACACCGGTCGCCTCGCCGAGATCGACAAGGGTGCCGGTAGCCAGATTTCGCCCGTAGCACATGGCGCAAACACCTCTCAGAGACTCGCAGGTGAGAACGGAGCGAATCTTCACCCGCTCCACACCCGTGTTCTGGATAGCGTTGGCAATGACTTCAGTGATCTCTTGACTCGGCTCGACGATGGTCTCGCCGGTGAAGCTGTCTTTGATAGTCTCCGTCGAGACCCGCCCTACAATCCGGTCGCGAAGAGCCTCGATGACCTCACCGGCCTCGACGATAGCTCCGACATAGATACCCTTGACCGTTCCACAATCCGGCTCGGAGACGATGACGTCTTGCGCAACATCCACCAAGCGCCGGGTCAAGTAGCCCGAATCGGCCGTCTTGAGAGCCGTGTCGGCCAGACCCTTGCGGGCGCCGTGAGTCGAGATGAAGTACTGCAGCACGGTGAGCCCTTCTCGGAAGTTGCTCGTGATAGGCGTCTCGATGATCTCGCCGGAAGGCTTGGCCATGAGACCGCGCATTCCCGCCAACTGACGGATTTGTTGTTTGCTGCCTCGGGCGCCGGAGTCGGCCATCATGTAGATCGGATTGAACTGGCTCGCCTCGCGCTCCTTGCGCTCCATTTCTTCGAACATCTCCTGCGCCACACTGTCGGTGACGTTCGACCAAATGGCGATGACCTTGTTATAACGCTCACCTTTCGTGATGGCACCTTCACGGTACTGATCGTCGACCTCCTTGACCTCCTGCAAGGCCGTTTCGACCAGCTCGCCCTTTTGACTGGGGATGACGAGATCTTCGATGCCAATCGAAATCCCGCTCCGGGTGGCGTAGTTGAAACCCAAGTCCTTGAGCGAATCGAGCACCGAAACGGTTTTTTCCACCCCGAAACGGAGATAGCAGAAATTCACCAGGTTCCCGAGACCCTTTTTCTTGAGCAAACCGTTGACGAAGGGTATCTCGTCCGGGAGATGATCGTTGAAAATGACCCGCCCCACGGTAGTGTTGATAATCTCGTTGTCGACTTCTTGGATCTCCGCGTGAACGATGTCCTGGTCGTTCAAGGCCGTCGTCATGTCGATGAAGCGACCTTTGTACAACAGGCGAATCGGGCTCAGTGTCTCGACTGCGCCCGATTCGAGCGCGAGAAGCACGTCGTTGGTACTCGCGAAGGCCCGCCCTTCTCCTTTGGCGCCCGTTTTTTCCTTGGTCAGGTAGTAACAACCGAGGACCATGTCCTGAGTCGGCACAGCCAGCGGTTGCCCGTTCGCCGGGGACAAAATGTTGCGCGAGGCCAACATGAGTACGGCCGCTTCGATCTGTGATTCCGGCGAGAGCGGAATATGGACCGCCATCTGATCCCCGTCGAAATCGGCGTTGAAGGCCGTACATACCAGCGGGTGAATACGAATAGCCTTGCCTTCGACCAACACCGGCTCGAAAGCTTGAATACCGAGGCGGTGCAAGGTGGGCGCGCGATTGAGAAGCACCGGATGTTCCCGGATGACCTCCTCCAGAAAGTCCCAGACCTCCGGTTTTTGCTGCTCCACCATCTCCTTGGCCGCTTTGATCGTCGTCGCCAAGCCCACCTGTTCGAGCTTGTTGTAGATGAAAGGCTTGAAGAGCTCGAGAGCCATCTTCTTGGGCAGACCGCACTGATGGAGCTTGAGCTCGGGCCCTACCACGATGACCGATCGGCCGGAGTAGTCGACACGTTTTCCGAGAAGGTTCTGGCGGAAGCGACCCTGCTTACCCTTGAGGGTGTCGGAAAGCGACTTGAGCGGTCGGTTGTTGGCGCCGCGCAAGACCCTTCCCCGCCGGCCGTTGTCGAAGAGCGCATCCACCGCCTCCTGAAGCATGCGCTTTTCGTTACGAACGATGACGTCGGGCGCTCGAAGCTCGATGAGCTTTTTCAATCGATTGTTCCGATTGATCACTCGGCGATAAAGGTCGTTCAAGTCGCTGGTGGCGAAACGACCACCATCGAGCGGAACCAAAGGCCGGAGCTCGGGGGGAATAACCGGGATGACATCCAGAATCATCCACTCCGGACGGTTGTTCGATTTCCGGAAAGCTTCGAGCACCTTGAGCCGTTTGGCGTGCTTGAGCCGCTTCTGGAGCGAGGTCTCGGTCTTCATCAGCTCACGAAGCTCGGCGGTGAGGTCCTCGATGTCCACTCGTTTGAGAAGCTCCTTGATGGCCTCCGCTCCCATACCGGCGTGAAACGCCTGCTTGTGCTCTTCGCGCAACGTCCGGTATCGTTCCTCGGTGAGGAGCTCTTTTTCCTTGAGCGGAGTGTCTCCCGGCTCGATGACCACCCAGGACTCGAAGTAGAGCACCCGCTCCAAATCGCGTAGGGACATATCCAGCAAGTGGCCGATTCGACTCGGTAGCCCCTTGAAGAACCACACGTGGGAGACGGGGCAAGCCAGCTCGATGTGAGCCAACCGTTCGCGCCGAACCTTGGACTGGGTGACTTCCACACCGCATTTGTCGCACACGACGCCGCGATGCTTCATGCGCTTGTACTTGCCGCACAAGCATTCCCAATCGGTCACCGGTCCAAAGATCTTGGCGCAGAATAGGCCGTCTCGTTCCGGCTTGAAGGTCCGGTAGTTGATCGTCTCCGGCTTGGTCACCTCTCCGTGCGACCAGGCGCGGATTTTCTCCGGTGAGGCCAGGCTGATCTTGATCGCATCGAAATCGACGACCAGGTTTCCTTTGTCTCGAGGCGCTGCAAAAGCTCTCACGTTCTAATCCTTCCTTCTAGGAAAGCAAAGCTCTTCCCCAAAGAAGTCTTTGGCTCGATAGCCCGTAAAGCCGTTTTTTTCATATCTTGCTGACTGCTAACTTCTGTCTGCTAGGATTTAATCCTTCGTCTTGAGTAGCTCCACGTCCAAACAGAGGCTCTGGAGCTCCCGGATGAGCACGTTGAACGACTCGGGAAGCCCGGGAGCAAAAGATGTATCCCCCTTGACGATAGCCTCGTATATCTTGGCCCGACCGTAGACGTCGTCGGACTTCGCGGTTAGGAGCTCTTGTAGGGTGTGAGCGGCGCCGTAGGCCTCGAGGGCCCAGACTTCCATCTCGCCGAACCGCTGGCCGCCGAACTGGGCTTTACCGCCCAAGGGCTGCTGGGTAATCAAGCTGTACGGGCCGATACTTCTCGCATGCATCTTGTCATCCACGAGATGGGACAGCTTGAGCATGTAGATGTAGCCCACGGTCACGTTTTGCTCGAAAGGCACACCGTCGCGGCCGTCGTATAGAGTCGTCTTCCCGCCCGTGAGAGTGTTGGGCCGCAAGCCACCGTCTTCGGTGAGCTTCTCGTTCGTCTGACCGAGGAGCTCCCTGATTTGTTTCTCGGAGGCTCCGTCGAAGACCGGCGTGGCAAAGTGCATCCCGAGCATCTTCCCCGCCCAACCGAGGTGGGTCTCCAGAATCTGCCCCACGTTCATACGGGAGGGAACACCGAGCGGATTCAAGATGATTTCCACCGGTGTGCCGTCCGGGAGAAAGGGCATATCCTCCTCGGGGACGATCCTGGCGATCACACCCTTGTTGCCGTGGCGTCCCGCCATTTTGTCACCCACCGATAGTTTGCGTTTCATGGCCACGTAGACCTTGACCATTTTGATGACGCCGGGAGGAAGTTCGTCGCCCTTCTGGAGGCGGCTCATCCGCTCGTCGAAAAGCGCCTTGAGTACCTCGATCTGACGTTCCGTCTTGTCCTCGATCTCTTGAATCTCATCGAGCACCTCGGCGGAGATGTCGGTCTCGAGCAGACCCAAGTAAGCGGGCCTCAAATCCCCAAGTGCCTCTCGAGTGAGCTTCGTACCCTTGGTCAGAATCTTTTCGCCGGTACGCGGGTTGACGAGATCTTCCATCCAGTTTCGAGCCGGACAGGCGTTCGATGACTCGCTTGTTCCGCTCCTCCTTGAGAATGCGGATCTCGTCGTTCAAATTCTTCTCGAGCATGCCCACTTCTTCCGCTTCGATGGCCTTGGCACGCTCGTCCTTCTCGACACCCTTGCGGGAAAAGATTTTCACATCGACGACGATGCCCTCGATACCAGGCGGACAGGTGAGCGAGGCATCTCGCACGTCACCCGCTTTCTCACCGAAGATGGCCCGCAGGAGTTTTTCCTCGGGAGTGAGCTGGGTCTCACCCTTAGGCGTCACCTTTCCGACCAGAATGTCGCCCGGCTTGACGTAGGCGCCGATACGGATGATGCCCGACTCGTCGAGGTTCGCCAGAAAGCCCTCCGAAACATTCGGGATGTCCCGGGTGATTTCTTCCGGCCCGAGTTTCGTATCCCGAGCTTCCGTGTCGAACTGCTCGATGTGGATCGAGGTGTAGGCATCGGCCTTGACCAGGCTCTCGGAGACGAGTATGGCATCCTCGAAGTTGTAGCCGCGCCAAGGCATAAAGGCCACGAGCACGTTGCGCCCGAGAGCCAGCTCGCCCCGGTCCGTCGAAGGACCGTCGGCAATGACCTGCCCCTTCTCGACCTGGTCGCCGACCTTCACGACGGGACGTTGGTTCATGCAGGTATTTTGGTTCGACCGTTTGAACTTCGTGAGGTTATAGATGTCCGCACCGATTTCTTTGGCTCGTTTGCCGCCGCCATTCGACTGGATACGCACGATGACGCGACGCGAATCCACCGAATCGACGATCCCAGCGCGGCGGCATACCACAACGGCGCCGCTGTCTCTCGCCGTCACGTACTCCATCCCCGTGCCGACGATAGGCGACTCGGCCCGCAGGAGGGGAACCGCCTGACGTTGCATGTTGGATCCCATGAGCGCACGGTTGGCGTCGTCGTTCTCGAGGAAGGGGATCAGCGAAGCGGCAACCGACACGAGCTGCTTCGGAGAAACGTCGATGTAGTCGATCTGCTCCCGGGGAGCCAAAATCGTGCTTCCAGCCTGGCGGCAGTTCACTCGATCGTCAACCAGCAGGCCGTCCTCGTCAACTATGGCGTTGGCCTGAGCGATGACGTGTCGGTCCTCTTCCCAGGCGGAAAGGTAAAAGGCGTAGGGCTCGGCTTCTGCGATACGCTTTGCCGTTTTCGCGACCTTTGCGTTCTCCTTTTCGAAGTCGCGGAGCTCCACCAGCTCGCCCACTTTGAACGAAGTATCCCCGGTGACCGAGATCTTCATGAAATCGAGCACCCGGCCGTCACTGACTTTCTTGTAGGGACTCTCGATGAACCCGTACTCGTTGATTCGGGCATAGCAAGACAGGGAGCTGATCAAACCAATGTTCGGACCTTCTGGAGTCTCGATGGGGCAGATCCGACCGTAGTGTGTTGGATGCACGTCACGAACTTCGAAACCGGCCCTCTCGCGAGAAAGTCCACCCGGACCGAGCGCCGACAAGCGACGCTTGTGGGTGACCTCCGAAAGAGGATTGGTTTGATCCATGAACTGCGAAAGCTGAGAGGAGCCGAAAAACTCCCGTACCGCAGCCATCACCGGTTTGGCATTGATGAGGTCGTGGGGCATGGCGGTGGCCATTTCCTGATAGACGCTCATCTTTTCTTTTATGGCCCTCTCCATGCGCACCAAACCGATGCGGAACTGGTTCTCCATCAGCTCGCCCACCGAGCGGACGCGCCGGTTACCAAGGTGGTCGATATCGTCTACCGATCCGATGTTTCGCTGGAGCTTGAGTAGATACTTGATCACCTCGAAGAAGTCCCGCGGCTCGAGCAGCCGCTGGTCGAGCTCCGCCTCGAGTGACAGCTTGGTGTTGAGCTTGAGTCGCCCCACTCGGGAAAAGTCATACTTCTGAGGATTGAAAAACATCCCGTTGAAAAGGTTTCGGGAGCTATCCAGAGTCGGAGGATCTCCGGGTCGAAGCCTTCGATAGATCTCGATGAGGGCTTCTTCGGGAGTGCGAAGCGTATCTTTCTTGACCGTTAGGGAAATAATCTGCCCTACATCCTCCCGTTCCGGGAAGAAGGCGTCCACATGAGGAATCCGATTCTCGGACAGCAGGGCGATCGTCTGCGGAGTAACAGCTTCATTACACTCGAGCAAAACCTCACCGGACTCCTGATTGACGATGTCGCCCACCGAGAAGGCTCCTTCGAGATCCGCCTCTCCGACCTCTATCTCCGTGATACCGGCGCTTTGGATTTTCTCGAGCGCCGCACGGGTGATGCGCTTGCCGGCGGCAACGATAACGTCCTTTTTGGTCTCGCCAGTGCCGATGTTCTTGGAAAGTCGCCGCCCCAGCAACGAAGGCGAGACTTCCACGAACAAGCTTCCATCTCGAAGTTGAACCCGGTCCACTCCGTAGAAAGTTCTCAGAAGCTCCTCGTCCGACCGAAGCCCCAATGCGCGCAAGAACACGGTCGCAAGAAACTTGCGTTTGCGGTCGATCCGAACGTAGAGCAAGTTCTTCTGGTCGTATTCGAATTCGACCCAGGATCCACGATAGGGGATGACCTGGCCGAGGTAAGCGTTCTTGCCGGCTTCGTGAAAGAAGACACCCGGGGACCGATGGAGCTGCGAAACGATGACCCTCTCGGTTCCGTTGATGATGAAAGTACCATTGTCCGTCATCAACGGAATGTCACCGAAATAGACTTCCTGCTCCTTGATATCTCGAATGGAGCGAACACCCGATTCCGGATCTTTGTCGTATACGGTCAGTCGAATCGTCACTTTGAGCGGAACGGAGTAAGTCATTCCCCGCTCCTGGCACTCTTCCACGTCGTATTTCAGCTTGAGACCGACGGGGGCGCCGCAGATGTCACAGACCGTGCCGCGATTCTCATGGGGTGTGCCGCAGGCCGGACACGGGACTTCACGATCACCCATGGGGTTGGTGCGAATCGTCGCGCCGCAGGCCCGGCAGGTGATCCGAAGGTGCTGAAGCCCTTCCAGCTTTCCGCACTTGCACTCCCAAACTCCGATCGAGTACTCCACAAATTGCAATTCGCAATTGTCGCGAAAGTCCGTGATCGGGAAGATGGACTTGAAGACCGCCTGCAGGCCCACGTCCTCCCGCTCGGAAGGCAGTAGGTTCATCTGGAGGAACCGTTCGTAGGACTTCCTCTGTATCTCGATGAGATTCGGGATGGGAATGAGGGCCCGTATATTGGAGAAGTCGACTCTTTCCCTATAAGGGTTAATCGCAAGTTTGCGCATCCTGCTATGCGACTCCTATCCACTCGCCATGACGGTCACCATCGACCACAAAACGAAATGGATTGAAATACCCCGGCGCACAGTCACACCCATGGCGTGTCGGGCCACCGGAGAACCGATCAATCCGAGCTGAATGTTTTTTGAATTCGAGTTTTTCCAAGCTATTTGAGCTCCGCCGTGGCGCCCACGTCGGCGAATTTCTTCTGAATCGCCTCCGCCTCTTCCTTCGGAATTGCTTCCTTGACCGCCTTGGGAGCGCTTTCTACCAGGTCCTTGGCTTCCTTGAGTCCGAGACTGGTGACCTCTCGAACGACTTTGATGACATTGATTTTCTTGTCTCCGATGGCGGTGAGCACAACGTCGAACTCGGTCTTTTCTTCCGCCGCCGGAGCCGCCGCACCGGGAGCCGCCGCCATCATCGGCATGGCCGCGGCCGCCTGTACCCCTAGTTCGTCTTCGAGCGTCTTCACCAATTCGGACAACTCCAAAACCGAAATGTTCTTGATGTAATCGACCACGTCCTGCTGCTGTAATTTCTGCCATGAATTTATTCCTCCGCTTATGGGCTCGACCGACGAGCCCCGATTGGCTTGATTTCTCGGACTACTCTTCTTTTTTCTCGTCTTTCTTATCGCGGGCGGCCTTGAGCACGAGTATGAAATCGCGCGTCGTCGCCTGAAGCACGCTCAATAGGTTTTGCATGGGTGCCTGGATCACGTAGAGCAACTTGGCCAGCAGCTCGTCCCTCCCCGGCAGGGCGGCTAGAGCCTTGAACTGTTCCGCGTCCAGTCCTTTGCCCGAGACCATCCCGGCTTTGTACGCAAGCGCCGGGACGTCTTTAGCGAAATCGGAAAGAACCTTTGCCAGAGCCACCGGATCGGCATCCGTATAGGCGAGGCCCGTCATACCTTTGAAGTGAGCGCTCAGAGGCTCGAGGGCTGTCCCCTCGAGAGCACGAAGGGCGAGGGTGTTTTTGACGACCCGATACTTGCCTCCGGATTCGCGGACTTTCTTCCGCAGCTCTGTCGCCTCTTCGACCTTCAAACCTCGGTAGTCCAAAGCAAAGACCACTTCGTGGGCACTGAAGTCTTTTTGGAGCGCTGTCAATCGAACCTTGCTTCTCCGTCCTGTTCACTTGCTGCCTCCTGGCGTGGACCTTACTTGGCGCCCACTGAAGCCAAATCGACTCTGACACCCGGCCCCATGGTGGAGCACACGGCCATGCTCTTGATGTACTTGCCCTTGGCGGCCGCAGGCTTGGCCTTGATGACGCTTTCCACCAACGTCATCACGTTCTCGACGAGCTTGTCCTCGGCGAACGAGACTTTGCCAACTGGAGCGTGGACGATGGCTGTTTTATCGACCCGAAACTCCACCTTACCGGCCTTGACTTCCTGAACCGCCCTAGCCGACGTCGAAGGTAACCGTTCCCGTCTTGGGATTGGGCATGAGGCCGCGCGGACCGAGAATGCGACCCAACTTCCCCACGCTCTTCATCATGTCGGGCGTGGCAACGACGGTATCGAAATCCATGAAGCCTTTCTGGATTTTTTCTACCATGTCCTCGCCCGCGACCATGTCGGCGCCCGCTTCCTCGGCTTCTTTCATCTTCTCGCCGGAAGCGATGACGAGAACCCGACGTGTCTTTCCCAAGCCATTGGGTAAAACGACTGTGCCCCGCACCATCTGATCCGCATGTTTGGGGTTGACTCCCAGTCGCAAGCGCAACCTCGACCGTCTCGTCGAAATTGGCATATTTGATCTTTTTGACGAGACCCATCGCTTCCTCGAGACGGAAAGGGCTGTTCTCTCGCCGACAGTTCCTTGCTTTCTGCTTCTTGTGATCGTTTCTTGCCTGACATTTTTAACCCTGCACTTCGATTCCCATGCTCCGCGCTGTTCCCATGATGATCCTCCGAGCCGCCTCGATGTCCGCCGCATTGAGATCGGGCATCTTGAGCTTGGCGATCTCCTCTACCTGCTTCATGGTCACCGTCCCCACCTTGTCGCGGTTGGGCTCGGAGGAGCCTTTCGCAATTCCCACCGCCCGCTTCAGGAGTACTGCGGCGGGGGGTGTTTTGGTGATGAAGGTATAGGAGCGATCCGAAAAACGGTGATGACCACCGGAATGATGAGGCCTTCGTCTTTGCCGGTCCGTGCGTTGAAGGCCTTGCAGAAATCCATGATGTTGACGCCGTGCTGACCGAGCGCCGGTCCCACCGGCGGAGCGGGCGTGGCCTTACCGGCCGGTATTTGAAGCTTGATTTGACCAATGATTTTCTTCATCTTCTTGCTCTAAGTTTTGAGTGCTGGTATCTATTCGTACTCTGCGGCTCTGTGCCTCTGCGTTAGCTCATTCTTCCGGTATTCGCCTAGGTCTTCTCTACCTGCAAGAAATCGAGCTCGACGGGAGTCGATCGCCCAAAGATGGTCACCATGACCTTGAGTGTGTTCCGATCGAGATTCACCTCGTCGACCGACCCGGAGAAGTTGCTAAAAGGTCCGTCAATGATACGAACCGACTCCCCCGGCTCGAAGGTGTACTTGGGCTTCGGCTTCTCAGCCGCCACCGTCACCTGATGAATGACCTGATCGACTTCCTCTTGGGTCAGCGGAGCGGGTTTTTGTCCGGCGCCGACGAAGCCCGTAACCTTGGGCGTATTCTTGACCACGTGCCAAGTGTTGTCGTTCATCTCCATCTGCACCAGAACGTAGCCGGGGAAGAACCGCTTCGGGCTGACGACCTTCTTACCGCCCTTCATCTCGACTACGTCTTCCGTGGGAATCAAAACTTCACCGATTTCGTCTTCCAAACCGTAAGCATGAACCCGCTGCTTCAAGCTCTCGGCAACCTTCTTCTCGAAGCCCGAGTAAGTGTGGACGATGTACCACTGCTTGGCCATTGTTTTCGATTCCGATGTCATTACGACCCAATCAATCTCGTCAGAGCACTAAAGGCGTAGGTCATAATCAGATCTAAACCGTACAAGTAGAAGCCAAAGAAGAAGACGGCGATGACAACCACGACCGTCGTGCCCTGGACTTCCTTCCGGGGCGGCCAGGTCACCTTTTTCAATTCAGTTCGGACCTCGACGATAAAGGTCCTCAATCGACGATAATAATCCACTATCTTGTTCAAGCCATCCTACCTTTCAGGCTGGCAGGCCAGGAGGGACTCGAACCCCCAACCCCCGGTTTTGGAGACCGGTGCTCTGCCAAATTGAGCTACTGGCCTAAACATCTCAGCGGCCCATCCTGGCCATTCCATGGCCCATCCTCGACCCCGGCCGCAGGAACTACCCGTGGTTCTATTTCGTTTCACGGTGCACAGTATGCGTTCGACAGAATCGGCAGTACTTCCGCAACTCGAGCCGGTCGGGAGAAACCTTCTTGTTCCTGGTCGATGTGTAGTTCCGCCTTTTGCATTCGTTGCAGGCGAGCGTGACGTTGTCCCGCGGCATCTTCTCAACTCCAAGTTAAAGTCGCCAGTGGCCAGTAGACAATGGGCTGATGAACTGCTTGCTTGTCTACGCCTACTGTCTACTACTCAATAATGTCCGTGATCGTACCGGCACCGACGGTGCGTCCACCCTCGCGGATGGCGAACCGCAAACCCTTTTCCATCGCGATGGGCGTGATCAAATCGATCTGAAGGTTCGTGTTGTCGCCCGGCATCACCATCTCGACACCTTCGCCCAGAGTCGCGATTCCCGTTACATCCGTCGTCCGGAAGTAGAATTGAGGCCGGTAGCCGTTGAAAAACGGTGTGTGACGACCTCCCTCTTCTTTCGTCAAAACGTAGACTTCGGCCCTGAACTTCGTGTGGGGAGTGATCGAGCCCGGCTTTGCCAATACCATTCCACGCTCGACTTCGTCCTTGTCCGTGCCTCGAAGCAACACGCCGATGTTATCGCCGGCTACGCCCTCGTCCAGAAGCTTACGGAACATCTCGACACCCGTCACCACGCGCTTGCGCGTCTCGCGGACTCCAACGATCTCCGTATTCTCACCGACATTCACCTTCCCACGTTCCACTCGGCCCGTCACCACCGTCCCGCGACCCGAGATCGAGAACACATCCTCGATCGGCATCAAAAACGGCTTGTCGATATCGCGTTCCGGCAATGGAATGTACGTGTCCAAAGCATCCATCAACTCCATGATCGGCTTCGCCTCTTCCGACGTAGGATCACCACTGCCTTCCAAAGCCTTCAGCGCACTGCCTCGAATCATCGGGATGTCGTCGCCGGGAAAGTTGTACTCCGACAATAGCTCGCGGACTTCCAGCTCCACCAAGTCCAAAAGCTCCGGGTCGTCCACGGCGTCCGTCTTGTTCAAAAAGACCACCATGAAAGGAACTTCAACCTGACGCGCCAGCAAGATATGCTCACGCGTCTGAGGCATCGGGCCGTCCGCCGCAGATACCACCAAGATCGCCCCGTCCATCTGCGCCGCTCCAGTGATCATGTTCTTCACGTAGTCCGCGTGACCCGGACAGTCCACATGCGCATAGTGACGGTTGTCCGTCGAATACTCCACGTGCGCCGTCGCTATCGTAATCCCTCGCTCGCGTTCCTCAGGAGCGTTGTCGATCGAGTCGAAGCTCCGAAACTCGATCTTGCCGTCTTTCTGCGCCAGGATCTTCGTGATCGCCGCCGTCAACGTCGTCTTGCCGTGATCCACGTGTCCGATCGTCCCAACGTTCACATGCGGCTTGCTTCGATCAAATTTCTCCTTCGCCATGCCTAGTCTCCAGTGCGATATCTAATTCAAATATTAAACGTAACTACCGGCGCCCCTTCTCGCTAATCAACAGGCCAACGGGAAGACCACAATCGAGCGTGAGATTGACTCGCGTCAAGGCCTCCAACCTCTTCGAAAAAGTCGAAATAGCTTCTAAGTGGAAGCTCGATGGCATTGATTGAGCTCGAAGTGGAGCCCACGACCGGGATTGAACCGGTGACCCCTTCCTTACCAAGGAAGTGCTCTACCCCTGAGCCACGTGGGCTCTTGACTTCGCCAAATGAGCGCCCTGCCTCCCAGTCGGCCACCCGGCACGACATTGAGACCCAAGCCGCCGCTTTTCATAACAGTCACTCGAAAACTGGAGCGGGAGACGGGACTCGGACCCGCGACCCTCAGCTTGGAAGGCTGATGCTCTACCAACTGAGCTACTCCCGCTCTCGACTCTTCCTGCCGAACAACAAGCCGGCGATGGTGGAGAGGGGAGGATTCGAACCTCCGAAGGCCTGAGGCCGGCAGATTTACAGTCTGCAGCGTTTGACCGCTTCGCTACCTCTCCGCTCGAAAAAAGCGCCCAACCTACTCTCTGGCTGGGACTTACTGTGAGGCCGGGGATTGCTCAAACAACCTGGAGCTGGCGAAGGGATTTGAACCCCCGACCCGCTGATTACAAATCAGCTGCTCTGCCACTGAGCTACGCCAGCTACAAACGTGCGATGGTAGCAAAGTAAATGGCTTTAAGCAAGAGTTAAAATCATTAAAAGCAGCTATAGGGTCAGGGCTTTGATTTCTACATTTAGTCTGCGTCTAGAAATCAAAGCCCTGACCCTGCAAGGTTCTCTGCAAACCGGGTCCGTTTAACCGGACCGTACAAGCTTGCAGGGTCAGGGCATTGAATTCCAGGCTCAATTTAAGCGTGGAATCCAAAGCCCTGACCCTATAGCTGTTTTTGTATCCGTTGCCGCATTATAGGGTCAGGCTTTGGATTCTACGTTTTATACAGGGCTTAGAATTCAAAGCCTGACCCTTCTTGGAAGTTTCTCTGCTAGCTTGCAGGGTCAGGGCATTGAATTCCAGGCTCAACTTAAACGCGGAATCCAAAGCCCTGACCCTATTGCTGTTTTTGTATCCGTTGCCGCAGGGCCTCATAAAGTACTATCCCTGCGGCAACGGATACATTTAGCGACTCCACTTTCCCCAGTTGCGGCAGGCATACCAACTGATCACACGTCTTCGCCACCCGCGGCCGGAGGCCGCGTCCTTCCCCGCCGAGAACCAGGAGCACCGGGCTCGTATAGTCGAAATCGAACCATGGGGTTTCCGCCGATGGCGTCAGTCCCACGGTCCAGATGTTTTGCTTCTTTGCCTGTTCGAGGGCATCCGAAAGGTTCGTCACACGGGCCAATCGCGCATGAAGGAGGGCACCGGCCGAGGCGGCGATGGCGATATCCGATGGCGGCGCCGCCCGCCGCTTCGGAACGATGATGCCGTGAGCGCCGGCGCCGTCCGCGGCTCGTACGACCGCGCCGAAGTTTCTTGGATCCTCCACCCCATCCAAGGCAACGAGTAGTGCGGGCGTAGGTGCGCTTGCGAGTAGGTCTTCCAAACTCCACCATGAGATCCCGGAAATCTCAGCAACCACTCCCTGATGGTGAGCTCCAGAAGCGACCTGATCCAGTACCCGGGTTTTGTCCCGATAGACAGGAATCCCCTGCGATCGGGCCAGTTCCATAACCTCTTGCGCTCGATGGTCGAGCCGTCCTTCTGCCAGGATGACCTTCCGAACCCGGCCGGGATCGGACCGCAGAGCTTCCCGCACTCCGTGAAAACCGGTCAAGGTGTTCATGGTCGGTCAAGGCCCGCCGAGCTCGGAGACCAGCGCGATCGCCTGAGCGGCCATTCCTTCGCCTCGTCCCATGTAGCCCATTCCGTCCGTTGTCGTCGCCTTGACCCCCACCGAGCCGGCCGAGACCCCGAGCAATTCCCCGATGTGTGCCTGCATGGCTTCAAAATGAGGTGCGAGCCGGGGTGCCTCTGCGATGATGACGATATCGACTTGGGCGATCCGATATCCTCGCTCTTCGACGATCTGTACGGCCCTTTCCACGAAGATTCGGCTGGGCGCCCCTTTCCACTGTGATTCGCCCGAAGGGAACAAACGACCGATATCCGGGCCGCCGACCGCCCCCAAGAGGGCATCCGTTAGGGCATGCAAAACGACATCTCCATCGGAATGCCCCTCGAGCCCCATATCAAAATTTATGTCGACGCCGCCCAGTACCAGCGGGCAATCGGATACCAACCGGTGGGCATCGAAGCCCAGGCCTATACGGAAACTCACCGGTCCGCCTCCAATTCTTCCGAGCTCTAGGTAATATTCCGCGAGAACCAGATCTCTTGCGGTCGTTACCTTGAGATTCGATTCCGAGCCCGGGACGATCGCCACCTCAACACCCATGCGTTCCACGAGCGCCGATTCGTCCGTGCCGATGATCCGATCCGAACGGGCCCGTCCGAGCGCCTCTCTCAAAATGTCGTACCGGAAACACTGCGGAGTCTGAGCTCGGTAAAACCGTTGCCGATCGATAGTCCCGGTCACTCGATCCCGCTCGACCTCCTTCAAGGTCTCGTAAACCGGAAGACCGGCCAGCGCGCCCCCGGTGCGTTCGGCCGCTTCCACGACTCTCGTGATGAGATCGGACTCGACGAGAGGGCGTGCCCCATCATGAACCGCAACCAATCCTTGGAAGCCCGAAGGAAGGGCCTCGAGTCCGGATCGGGTGGAGTCTTGCCTCTCGTCACCTCCGGGGACCATATCCACCGGTTTAACGTTCTGGACCCATCGAGACATCAGTCGCCGGTAATCGTCGAAACCGCGTTGAGGAAGAACCAAAATAACACTATCGATGATCGCGCAACGCTCGAAACGGGAGAGGGTGTGGACGAGCAGAGGTTTCCCTGCTAGATCGATAAACTGCTTAGGCCGGGTCGTTTTCATTCGGGACCCGGTTCCTCCCGCCACGATGATGGCCGTAGCTCTCGCTACGCCAGAGGCCGCGACTTTCACAGAAGCCTCGCCGCTCGGTCGTCCTCGATATGTTTTTCGGGGATTTTATCCGCTCCCGCGATCGAAGGCTCGTAGTGACTTTCCACGACGCTTCGAACAGCGCGCGACAAGTCCGTGACCGAGCGGTCATCATACCCTTCCACCGATATCGGCCGGTCCACGTGAACCTTCACGCGCCCGGGATGAACGGTCACCTTCCCCCGCTCCATCACCCGCCAGCTCTCGGAGATGGTAACCGGAACGACGGGAACTCCGGCTCGAATCGCAAGCAAGAAACTGCCGTGCTTGAAGCGCCCAATGCTCCCGTCATGACTGCGCGTGCCTTCCGGAAATACGGCGATGGAGCCCTTGTGACTCAAGTGATCCGATGCGCGGTTCAAGCTCTCGCGGGCCTTGACGGGATTACCTCGATCGACCGGTATGTGCCCGCTCACCCACAGGTGCCAGCCGAGGAAAGGGATCCGGAGAAGAGACCGTTTGAACAAGATTCGAAACGAGATGGGCAGGTAGGCAAAAAGAATGGGTATGTCGAAGAGGCTCTGGTGATTCGAGGCCAGAACGTATTTCCGGTTCCGATCCAGATGTTCGATCCCGTCGATGGACACCTGAATCCCGCAAGTCTTCAAGATGAGCCAGGACCACAATCGCGCCACCCAATGCGCAGGGTGGCCGCTCCGAAAGACGATCGCCAGCAAAAACGAAACGCTACCGCAAACGATCGTGTAGACGGTAACTAGAGGAATGAAGACCAAAAGGGTCCGGAGCTTGCGTGGATTCACCGTTCCTGAGCTCAAACGGCGCGTTTTCTCGAGTCGCCTCCACCGCTGTTGTTCTCGATGGCCTTACCGAAAATCATCTTACCCGCCGTCGTCTGGAGAACACTCGTTACCGTGACGTCCACGTTCTTGCCGATCAATTTTCGGGCGTTGTCGACGACCACCATGGTACCGTCGTCCAGGTAGGCCACACCCTGGTTGTACTCTTTACCTTCTTTCAAGATAAAGACCCGCATGAACTCTCCCGGCAGTACGACCGGTTTGAGTGCATTGGCGAGCTCGTTGATGTTGAGCACTTGGACGCCTCTCAATTGCGCGACTTTGTTGAGATTGAAATCGTTGGTCACGATCTTGCGCCGACATATTCTTGGCCAGCTCGATGATTTTGAGATCGACCTCTCGCACATCGGGAAAATCGATCTCCGAGATGGTCGACGTCGATCCCGCTCATCTTCCGAATCTTTTGCAGGATGTCGAGCCCGCGGCGGCCTCGGTTGCGCTTCAACGAGTCCGCCGAGTCGGCCACCTGCTGAAGCTCCTTGAGGACGAACTGGGGAATGACCATGGTGCCATCGATGAAGCCGGTTTCGCAGATATCGGCGATACGCCCGTCGATGATAACGCTGGTGTCCAGGATCTTATATTGACGCTGCGTGCTCGTCCCGCGGAAATAGGCCATGATGGCCAGAGGGTCGAACCACTCGCCCTTCTTCATTCCCAGCATCAGCCCAAGGTAGACAAAGGTCGCCAGCACCAAGACGTGCACGAATGCCTGCGCCCCGGCCACCATCGGAATCTTGGACAAGAGGAATTCCGACGAGAAATGCCAGACAAACGCCGATCAAAGCCCCGAAAAAGGCGCCCACCACCTGCCGCACCGGAATGGAGCGAAGGCGCGACTCGAAAATAATGATGACCAAGCCGATCGCCGCGCCGATGGCGGCATTGACGAGTCTGCCGCCGGGGAAAGGGGAATAAACAGCGCTGGTTCCTATCGTCGCTGCCAGTAACAAAAGCCGAATGACGGTTATCCACATAAAGCCACGCTTTCTTATGAGTTCTTCACTTGTCCTCCGGCCCGTCCCCCAACGGCCGTCCGATAGAACATAAATCAGAGGATCCGCGTCGATACGCTCTTGCCGACACGAGCCATCCAAAACCAACAGCAAGCTGCTCGGGCCTCAACATTTCCCCCCGGGAACACCTTAACGTAACCCTATAATTTACCAGGTAAGGCCGAACCTCTCCAGTTTGATTCAAAAGACCAGCTCCAACGCCTCTACGACCGAAGCCACTCCGACCGCCTCCACCGAGTCCGGAACGTCCGGTATGGGGACGTTGGCCTTCGGCAAAACGATACGGTCGAACCCCATCCGGGCCGCCTCCCTTGCGCGGGCGGAAACCTGTTGGGCGGCACGAACCTCCCCCGCCAAACCGACCTCACCCAGTAAAACGGTCCGAGAATCGACCGGCCGACCCTGAAAACTGGACGCGATCGAAACGACCAAACCCAAGTCCGCCACCGGCTCATCCACCGACAGCCCACCGGCCACATTGACGAACACGTCTTGACCGGCGATCGAGTACTCGAGCCCGTTTTTCCAGAACCGCCAGCAAGACGGCGAGTCGGTTCGTGTCGAAACCCAGAGCAACCCGCCGGGGATAGCCACCCACACCTGAATCGGAAACCAGAGCCTGTATTTCCAAGAGAATCGGACGCGTTCCCTCCATACAGCAAACAACGACGGATCCCGACGTATCTTCCGCTCGTTCAGAGAGAAACAGACCCGAGGGATTGACGACGGGTACCAGGCCCGCCCCAGTCATCTCGAAGACACCCAGTTCTCCCGCCGCCCCGTAGCGGTTCTTGGTGGCTCTGACGATTCTATGAGCGTGGTGACGCTCTCCTTCGAAGTAGAGCACCGTATCCACGATGTGCTCGAGAGCCTTAGGACCGGCCAGGTTTCCGTCTTTCGTGACGTGCCCGATGAGAAAGACCGGTGTGCCGGTGGATTTGGCGAAGTGGAGAAGCTCGGCCGCCACCTCCCTGACCTGGCTGATGCTTCCCGGCGCGGACGAAAATCGGGGGGAGTATATGGTCTGCACCGAATCGAGGACGACCAATACTGGGTCGAGCGTCTTGAGCTCGACGATCAGACGTTCGAGATGTACTTCGCTGTAGAGAAGGAGCGACGGGGGCACGAACTCCCAGCCGCTCGCCGCGTAGCTTGATTTGCCGTTCCGACTCCTCCCCACTGATATAGACAACCGGCCGCGACCCTTGGGCCATTTGGGAAGCCACTTGCAGGAGGAGGGTCGACTTACCGATTCCAGGATCGCCGCCGAGCAATACCAACGATCCCGCCACCACACCTCCACCAAGAACGTGATCGAACTCGCCAAGACCCGTACTCGTGCGTATCGATGCGTCGGTACTCACTTCCGAATAGGGCTTGGGGCGACCGTCCTGAGAAAGGCTACGAGATCTCCCCCGGCCCTCGGGCTCCACCGGCTGCTCCCGTTCCTCCACGAAGGAGTTCCAAGCGCCGCAGTCCGGACAACGGCCGAGCCACTTTCCGAATGTGCTCCCGCACTCCTGACAGACGAAATGTTCACTTCCATGGCTAGCCGACTCCTCTTCGGCAACGGAAGAAATACCGAAGCTGAGAATCGATGCTTAGCACATGTCTGCCGGTCCTGAGGTTCTGGGTTCTGAGTCTCTTCACTGGCTTATGTCTGCGGTTCTATTAGCTAGATCGGCTCACCGTGTTGCCATTCGAGATTCTCGAAACGTGTGTACTCTTTGATGAAAGCCAGTTTGACGGTTCCCGTCGGCCCATTCCTCTGTTTGCCGATGATGAGCTCCGCAACCCCTTTGTTCTCCGTCGTCGAATCGTACTCTTCCTCCCGATAGATGAAGACGACGACATCCGCATCTTGCTCGAGCGCCCCCGATTCGCGAAGATCAGCGAGCTGTGGCCTATGGTCTCCGCGCGCCTCGGGCGCACGCGAAAGCTGAGACAAAGCCACCACCGGAAGGTTCAGTTCCTTGGCCAGCCCTTTGAGAGCCCGGCTGATGCTGGCAATCTCCTGGGTCCGATTCTCGAATCGACTCCGGCCCTGCATGAGCTGGAGATAATCTACGATCAGCAAATCCAAGCCGTGCTCGAGCTTGAGTCTTCTCGATTTGGCTCGCATCTCCGGCACCGACAAGGACGGGCTGTCATCAATGAAGATGCGTGCCTCCGTCAAGTTGGAGACCGCCTGGATGAGCCTCGCCCAATCTTTCTCGGAAAGAAACCCGGATCGGAGCTTGTGCAAGTCGACCCGGGCTTCCCCGCAGAGAAGTCGCATGACGAGCTGTTCCTTCGACATTTCCAAGCTGAATATCCCTACTGTGTGTGGCCCCGAGAGCCCCACGTGCTGAGCGATATTCATACAGAAGCTGGTTTTTCCCATGGCGGGACGAGCGGCAACGAGCACGAGATCGGACCGTTGAAGGCCCGAGGTCATCTCATCGAACTCGAGGAATCCCGTGGGCACACCGGTAACGAGCTCCCGTTTTTCGGCGAGCTCATCCACCGTTTTGAAGCTTTGTTTGACTATCTCGCTGACGGGCTCGAATCCGGTTCGGACGGACTTCTCGGAAATCTCAAAGATCGCTCGTTCGGCTTGTTCCAGAACGGCGTCGGTATCTTCGGCCCCATCGAAGCAGGTCTGGATGATACGATTGGCCGAGCTGATGAGGTTGCGAAGGACCGCTTTCTCTTTGACGATGCGCGAATAGTAGGTAACGTTGGACGCCCGAGGCACGCCGTCGACGAGGGCACTTAGGTAGGACACACCACCGGCCGCCTCGAGCTCACCGGCTCTCGAAAGCTCTTCCTTCAACGTCACCAGGTCAATCGCCTGGCCACGAGCCGACAACTCTCCCATTCGAGCGAAGATCTGTTGGTGAGCTCTTCGGTAGAAATCTTGCTCGCCTAGGATCTCCGCGGCGTGGTGATAAGTTTCATTCTCGATGAGTATGGCACCCAGAACCGTTCTCTCCCCATCCAAGCTATGGGGGAGAGCCTTTTCGAGCCCGATCTCATCCGGCAAAAACTACTCCTCCTCCTTCTCCACGGTGACTTTGATCGAGCCCGTGACCTCCGGATGGACCTTCACAGAAACCTCGAACTCACCGAGAATCTTGAGGGGTTCGTCCAGGACGATTTTACGTTTTTCGATCGCGTAACCCTTCTGTTCCAGCGCGTCCGCGAGGTCACCCGAAGATACAGAACCGTAGAGCTCGTCTCCATGAACCTTACGTCTGAACGTAAGTCGCACCGACGTGAGCTGTGCGGCCAGAGCCTCGGCCTCTTCTTTCTCCTCGTGGAGCTTGGCCAGGACCACTTTCTTTTCTTTTTCGATCTGCCTGAGGTTGGAATCGTTGACTTCCATGGCCAATTTCTTCGGAAGAAGGAAGTTACGCGCATACCCTGACGCCACCACGACCTTGTCTCCCTTCTTACCCAGGTTGTCGACATCTTCACGCAATATGAGTTGCATTGGTTTCTCCAAACAAAAAACGTGAGTTAAACGCTACTTTCTCCCTTTGACTTGCTTGGAATATTGGAATGGTGGAATTGTGGAATAATGGGATCAGGACCCCATTATTCCATTGTTCCATCATTCCATACTTCCAACACACCGTCGAGGCGCCGCAAGGCGCCCCTTCGTCAAGTCGAATAAGGAAGCAACGCGATGTTACGGGCTCGCTTGATCGCTGTTTTCAGCTTGCGCTGGTGGGGAGCGCAGGTACCCGAGATCCTCCGGGGAAGTATCTTTGCCCTCTCCGGGACGAATGCGGAGAGCAATCTTACATCTTTCCAATCGATATAATCGATCTTCTCCGCACAGAACTTACAGACCTTCCTCCGGCGATAGTAAAAACGCCTCCCTTTTCGACCGCCGGCGCCGCCGCCACCGCCACTTCTTTCATGCATCAGCTTCCCTCCCCGGCCGGCTCGGCCGCGTTCTTGTCATCTTTTTCTGGGCTCTCAGGGGTTTCAGGGGATTCGAGCTGCTCGGTGGGAACGGCGTCGGGAGCCGCATCACCTTCCATAGCCTTTTTCTCAGTGGCCTCGCTCGACTCCGCCGCGACTGCATCCGCGGGGCTCGTGGCAGGCTCGGCCTGGGGCGGCGCCGGTTCGGCCTTGGCAACAGGCTCGGCCGGGGTCGGCGCAGGGGCTGCGGCCTCCGGCTCGGCGACCCCACGCGTCTTCTGACGCGCCGATTGGGAAGCGGATTTCCGGGCCCGCTGACGTTCGAGCTTGGCTTGCTCCTCGTCGACTCGGACCGTGATGAATCGAAGCACGCCATCGGTAACCCGCAGCCGGCGCTCGAGCTCTCCTATCGCTCCTGCATCGGCCTTTATGAAGCTGAGCACGTAGTAACCTTCCCAGTGCTTACCGATCTGGTAGCCCAGACGGCGCTTTCCCCAGGGGTCGGTCTTATCAATCGTGACTCCCTGTTTGCCCATGAAGTCCTCGACCTGACCGATGAGTGCCTGGGTAGAATCCTCGTCCAAACCCGGATCGAGGATATACATCAACTCGTATTCTCTCATTCATCCTCCTTACGGCTATTTAGCCCTTCCCCTCAGGAAGAGCAAGGAGCTCGGTTGAAAACGGACATGGCCTTTTCCATGCCCTCGACAAAAATCATGTGGCTGGCCGCCACGGCACGATTCACGACGTCGACGACGGTCTCTTTTTCCTCCGTCCGAAACGGCTCGAGAACGAACTCGGACAGGTCTTCCGGCTCTACCTCGGGTCGGATACCCAAACGGATCCGCGGAACCTCTTCCCCACCGAGCACCTGCAGAATCGACGCGAGCCCTAGATGCCCACCGGCGCCGCCCCCCGGCCTTATGCGGAGAGAACCCAGAGGCAACGCGATATCATCAATAAAAACGAGCACATCGGACGGCGAAATTTGTCGCTCGTGGACGAGCTCCGCCACGGCCCCTCCGCTCCGGTTCATGTAGCTTTGGGGCTTGACCAGGAGCACCGGCTTTCCTGCAAACCGAGCTTCCGCAACGTGGCTTCGACGTGAAAACCGTTGCCACGAAGACGACGTTTCGTCCGCGATGCGGTCCACAACGGCAAAGCCCAGATTGTGTCGCGTACCGTCATAGCGGGAACCGGGATTGCCCAAACCAACGAGGAGCTTCACTTGCTGCACCACTGGATTTCACGCCAAAAGACTCAACGCAAAGGACGCGGAGCCGCAGAGTGGACACGATTTCCGGTCCATTTTCCCGCACTCTGCGCCTTGGCGTCTCTACGTTCCATTTTTTCTTCCAGCATCACCATCCAGAGGATCGAGCGAGCCCAAAGGGGAACTAACCCTCGGAGCCTTCTTCCTCGGCTTTGCCCTTCTTGATCACTTCCGGTTCGGCGCCTTCCTCCGGGGCAGCTTCGGCAACGGCCGCCTCTGCTTCGGCCTCTTCCTCCTCGACCTTCTTCGGTGCGATCACATGGGCAACGACCACTCCCGTCGCCGTCTCGAGGGTCACACCCTCCGGGATCGTCAGGTCACTAACGCGAAGATGGTCACCGATGGCAAGCTCGGAAACGTCGACCGCGATGGTCTCAGGGATATCCCTGGGAAGACAAGTGACGTCGATGGTGCGGGTAATGAAATCCAGCATACCACCCTCGGTCTTGACACCGACGGGAGTTCCCAAGAGCTCGACGTTGACGGATAAGGTCAAAACATTATCCATCGCAATTCGGACCAGATCGGCGTGCAGCAGCTCATGTTTGATCGGCTCGAGCTGATAGTCCTTGATCATCGCGCTCGTGGTGCCCTCTCGTCCCTTGATGTGGAGCTCGAAAATCGTGTTGCCGCCCCCGTGAGACCGCAAGATACCGATGATATCCTTCGGATCGATGGACACCGATAAGGTCTCTTCTTTTTCCCCGTAAATGACCGCCGGGATCTTCCCCTGCGACCTTAGACGACGATTGGGCCCTTTGCCAAAAGCGTTACGAGGCTCTGCCTCGATAGTCAGCGTTTCCATGGTTTTCCTCTTCCTTCGATATTCCTCATCCGTTCGGAGCTCTCGTCGCCTCTCGAATTCTGCAATCCTTTCGGATCGGCTGGCCGAACCCGAGGTGGCTAAATGAAGAGCGAGCTCACCGACGTCTCGTCGTGAACGCTCTGAATGGCCTTTCCTAGAAGAACGGCCACCGACAGTACTTTGATCTTCGGGCAGGCCGCCTTTTCGGGAGACAGCGGGATAGAGTCGGACACGATGAGCTCCTCGATTCTCGACTCCATGATCCGCTCGATGGCCGGCCCGGAGAGCACAGGATGTGTACAACAGGCGAGCACTTTGTCCGCCCCCGCTTCGAGTAGCGCGTCCGCCGCCTTCACCAAAGTCCCGGCCGAATCTACGATATCATCGACGATCAGTGCGGTTTTTCCTTCCACGTCACCGATAACATTGATGGTCTCGACCTCATTGGTGTCGCCGCGGCGTTTATCCATGACCGCCAGGTTCCGCTTGATCCTCTTCGCGTAAGCACGCGCTCGTTCTACACCGCCGGCATCCGGAGAGACGATGACGATATCCTCGAGCCCGAGCGAGACCAGATACTCCAGCATCACCGGTGCAGCGAAAAGATGATCCACCGGGATGTCGAAGAAGCCCTGAATTTGACCGGCGTGAAGGTCCATCGTGATAACTCGACTCGTCCCGGCCTTGGACAATAGGTCCGCTACGAGTTTGGCAGATATGGGAACCCGGGGCTTGTCCTTGCGATCCTGCCGTCCGTAACCGTAGTAAGGCAAAACCGCGGTGATCCGATGAGCCGAGGATCGCTTGAATGCATCGATCATGATCAAGAGCTCCATGAGGGTCTCATTGACCGGCGGCGCCGTCGGCTGCACCACGAAAACGTCCGCTCCCCGAATGTTCTCCAGGATCTGACAGCAGACTTCGCTATCGGCGAAACGAATGAGATTGGTTTTGCCAACCGGCACATTGAGATGATCGGCGATTCGGTTGACGAGTGCCGTATTACAGGTTCCACTAAACAGCCTGAGTGCTCCCAACATGTGTATTCTCGACCTAGAAATCTATAGTAATGAAATTAACTAGTTAACTAACCTCATTGGGCAATCTACAGGGATGAACCCGAAGAAATGCCGTCCAGGCTTGAATGGCTGGGGCGGAAGGATTCGAACCCTCGAATACGGGAGCCAAAGTCCCGCGCCTTACCGCTTGGCGACGCCCCAACTAAAACAGTGCCTTTCCGCTCACTGTGGACATCAGTGAATCAGTGAGCCAGGGACACCTTGATCAACTCATTGGGCTTCGCTCGCCTCCTCTACGCTTTCCGGGTGCCCATTCGGTTCAGCAGAAAGCTCACGTCGCGCCAGGTCCTCGTTGTCGCCGACTTCCGTCATATAGCGAGACAGCACCCTTTCTTCCATCATTCGTCGGGTCTCGCTGTTCAACGGATGCGCGATGTCTCGGAAGGTCCCGTCTTTTCTCTTCTTGCTGGGCATGGAAATGAAAAGTCCCTTCGGCCCGTTAATGATCTTTATATCGCTTATAACGAAGCAGTTATCGAGTATGATCGAGACAAATGCCTTGAGCTTCTCATCCTCCACGGGGAATACTCTCACCTCGGTGATTTCCATAGAAGTCTCCCTCCCTTCAGGACTCGCGCGTGCGTCTCGGCCGTGAATCCAGTCTCCTCTCCATATAAGTGCGTCGCGCCAATGTGCGGGTCGCGATGGCGCGGGTACCCCTTGCCGCCAAAGTCTCCACCGCGGATCGGGCTACCGCATCGTCATAAAATACACCAAATACTGACGAGCCACTACCGGACATCAGAGACACGGCAGCACCCAGCTCTGTCAGGCTTGCTTTGTATTCATGGATCGCGGGAGAGAACACCGTTGTTGAAGACTCCAGATCGTTCGTTAGGTCGAGAGACGTCCCCCTCCCGCCCAGACAAGACAGCGCAAAGTCTTGAAGTTTAAGGCTCGTGTCTCGTTTTGTCAATATCAAATTACTGTAGGCCTCAGCGGTTGCTACCGCGAAATCCGGCAGAATCAATACGATGGGCACCTCGAACTGGAATTCCAACGGATAGATTTCCTCGCCCCGCCCGAGCCCAAGGGCCGTCCCGCCCACGAGAAAGTAGGGGACATCCATACCAATTCCCGCAGCGAGCCGCCAAAGCTCAGCATCCGACAGTTCGCCTTGCCACAGTTCGTTGAGCGCCAGCAAGGTCATCGCGGCGTCGGCACTCCCTCCACCCAGACCGCGACCTGCAGGAATGACCTTTTCAAGCTCGATTCGAACCCCGCTCGAGCATTCAATCCTCTCCGCCAGAATTTCGGCGGCACGTACCACGAGATTTCCATGGTCGGTAGGCAGCTCGGGATCGTTTGTCGAGAGCTCGATCCCCTTCTCGGCCGATTGGAAACTCAGGCGATCGTACAGATCGATGGTTTGGAATATGGTGCGAAGCTCGTGGTAACCATCCTCGCGACGAAACAGGACTTCGAGCCCGAGATTGATTTTGGCGTATGCACGGGCTCTCAACGGTTCGGCTTGACGAATACGGCCTCGCCTCCTATCTCGTCGAGCGCCAAGGTTTCGGCGTCCTCCGGTAGCTCAACCACGAAAGCTTTGGAATGCAGTGGCACGTTGACATCCAGGTCCTCGATCGTCAACGAAGCCTGTAGGTTCTCGGCGCTGAGCTCGACCCGGGCAGGAACCTGCCTTCCCGACTCCACCCATTTCGTCGGGTAGGACACCCGGTAGTGGGTCTGTTGTGCAGAAACCACCTGATCGTTTTCGATCTCGATTCGGGCCCCGCCGAGCTCGATTTGGATCGTCCCATTGCGGCGAACCGCCCGGTCGGGCCGTTCTCGAAGCGAACCGAGAGGAACTCCCGTGCCCGCGAGAGCTGCCATCACTTCGCTCGGGCCGAGCTCCACTCCCAGCAGAGCACCCACCACTTTTTTCACGCGAGTATCCCGAAGATACTCCCGGCGCCCTGGAAACCAAACGACTATCTCCCCCTGATCAGCGACGGCGACCCATCGGGTGGAGCCGAAAGCTCCCAGCAGCTCGACCCTCATGCGGTCAGGACGTTCGAAGATGATGACCTGGGTGGCGCTGAAGCGACCGGCCGGCCCTTTACCTCGGATTCTGATTACCGCCTGGTATCGCCGCACCGACTCTTCGTTCCGGCGCAGTCTGTTGAGCATATTCTCCGCCTCTTCGAGCCGAACAGGAGTCGATTCCACATTCGCGGCGGGTCGCCGGGTGCAGCTCGCTAGGGACGTAAGCACAACAATAGCGTAGAAAGGAAATCGGGAAATCTTAGAAACCCAGAAGAAAAAAACGCCAACCCGCCTACGAAAATCCTTCGGCGGGCCCGCCGGCCTGTCCGCCGTAGCCTTGGCGAAGGCGGAAGCGCGTTGGCGAAGGCGAGGGCGCGAGGTTCCCGCCCACTTTGCGTCTCCGCGCCTCTGCGACTTTGCGTTGAGTCTTTTCGAGTATTGAACTGTATTTGTGAAATTCAGCACCAAACTAGCGACCGAGGGCTCGATCGATCTTGCGGTTGACTTCGTCTCGTTCCAGCTCGTCGTCATCCTGCTCGAGTGCCTTTCTCCAGGACTGGATCGCGTCATCACGCTTTCCCTTCCGGTAATAGACGTCCCCCAGATGGTCATATACGACACCCGTCGTTCGCATGCGCCCGAGCGCCTTAACGATGTTCTCCTCGGCAAGATCGAGCTTATCGAGCTTGAAGTAAACCCACCCCAGACTGTCCAGATATGCGCCGTTATAAGGGTCGAGCGCGACAGCCCGTTGAATATAGTCGAGTGATTCCTCCAACCGAACACCCTGGTCCGCCAGCATATAGCCCAGATAGTTCATGGCAGCGGAGTTCCCAGGACTCATCTCGAGCACCTTTTTGAAGGCCGTCTCGGCTCTGTCGTACTTCTTTTGTCGCTCGAGCATCGCACCGAGTTGAAAGAGATGCAGTTCGCTCTCGGACGTTTTACCTATCACCTCGAGGAGAAAAGCCTCGCCATCGGCAAATCGTTTTTCACGCTGATAAAAGTCGACGACCGCCCCGGTGAGAGTCGGGTTTTCCGGCTCGAGCCGAGCCATGCCGAGGAGCCTTTCCAGGGACTCTTGCTTCTGTCCTTGCTCGTAAGCAATCTGGGCACCCAAAACCTTCAAACCGTCACTCTCCGGGAAACGGCGGATCGCTTCAAGATATGCCTTTTCGGCCTCATCCATACGGTCGGCACCAAAGAGAACCTGGACGAAGGCCGCTTCGAATCGCGGGTCCTCCGGAGACAAGGCCCGCGCCTTCCCGAGCGCTTCCACGGCGCCGGCGTGGTTGTTGAGCTCTTGTAGAACGAATCCCATCTGGGCCCAAAACTGGGCCCGCTGAGTCGAGGGATAGGCGTCTTCGGGCATTGCCAGAAGGGATTCGAGCACGTCGCTCGCCTCGTTGTATTCCCGTTTTTCCTGATGGACGCCTGCGAGATACTCCTTTGCTTGGACAAGGCTGGGGTTCAATTCTAGTGCTTTTTCGAACAGCGCTTCGGCAACGTCCAACTCCTTGAGCCCCTGGCGAACCCGAGCCAACCCAAGAAGGGCTTCCAAATACTCAGGCTCGTTTTCGAGCACTCGCTCGAATTGACGGGCCGCCGCATCGAGGTCTCCCTTGGCCGCCAAGGTGTAGGCCAATCGGACACGGATGCGACCGTCTTCCGGAGCTAGCTCGAGGGCCTCACGATAAACCTTCTCGGATTTTTCATAGTCACCGAGCTCCGAGTAGACACGGCCCAGTTCGAGCCGGCTGGCTTGGTGGCGCGGCTCCGTTTCGATGGCTTGGCGATAAAGCTCCGCCGCCCCCTGAGGATCACCTGACTCGGCCCGGATTTGACCCAACCGATACATCGCGTAGTAAGCGTCGGGAGCCTGTTTGATGAGAGCGTCGAGCTCTACTCCGGCCTTTTCAATCTCGCCTCGTCCGATATAGAGCTCCGCGAGCCTCTGGCGGGTTTCTACATCCCAGGGCTCGAGACGTACCGTTTCTTCGAACTCATTTACGCTTTGATCGAGACTCGCCGAATCGTTTTGGGCGCGGAACATGCTGAAGTAGATCTTGCCGAGAAGACGATGCGCTCCGGCCAGATCGGAATCGAGCTCGAGCGCCGTCCGGGCGCTGGCCATCGCTTCCTCGACGCGGTCGGACTTGGCGTGGAGCTCGGCAATGGCAAGGTGGAGGTAAGCGGCCTCCGGATCTTTTTCGACGGCGTCGCGATACTGGCTCAATGACGCCTCGGACTGCCCCTGCATCTCGTACATTCTGCCGAGACAATAGAGGTAGTAGGCGTCAGCACGGGGATCCACCTGTACACCGGCAAGTACGCTCGTGGCAAGACCCAAGGCAAGGGTGATTATCGAGAAAAAGTTCTTCATACGTTTTAGAGCCTCAAAGGCCATTATCGAGCCGCCCAATGCGTGTGTCAATAATTCCGCATACAAAATAGAATTCAAGGACCCAAGGACTCGAGAACTCAGAATGAAGCAGGAAGACGGCTGCGCCGTCGTCTTCGGGATTCAATCTGTATGGCTAGGCTGCGCCTGGCTGGTTTCCTGAGTTCAGAGTTCAGGAAACTGAGAAAAAATCTGCGAAGGCCGTACCAAGTAGAATAAATCCTTATGACGGCGGTGACTACCCTCATCGAGAGCGGTAGCCGCCCTCCAAATCCTATTCTTGAGTTCTGAGTTCTGAGTTCTGAATTCTTCCCCTTTGACATACCCGAGTCCCGCTTGTTATAAGCACCGCAAGGAGATCATGCTCAATGGCAATTCACCCGGAGCTACTTGAGATTCTCGCCTGTCCGGCCTGCAAGACTCCGGTCGAGCTCGTCGAGAACGGCATCGCCCTGAAGTGTGGCAAGTGCTATCGGGTCTACCCCATCAGGGACGATATCCCCATCATGCTCATTGACGAGGCGAAGATCGAGCCGCCCGAGGGGAAGGCGGGCTCTTGACTCCGATCCGGACTCTTCGTCGTCACGAGGCAACTTCCGGATCGGGTCGCCTCCGAACGGAATGATTAATCGTCTGGCCAATCTGGCGGGACGAGAATCGACTCTCCTTTACGCCATCGGCTTCTGGTTGACGCTGGTCCAGGTCTCCATCGCCGCCTCCCATATCATCCTAGCGGTGACTTTGCTCATCTGGTGCTATCAGGTCCTCTCGAGAAAGCTCACTTTCGTCCGCTTGCCCCTCGATCTTCCCATTGCTACATTCGTGGGCGTAAGTCTTGCCTCGGCTGCTTTCTCCTTCGACCCCTCCGCCAGTTTCGTCGACATCAAAAAATTGCTACTCTTTGCCATTCCCTACCTCGTCGTCAGCGCCATTCGAAGCGAATCGCACTTGGAAATGCTCGTCCTTTTATTGATCGGTGTCGCCGACCTGGCGGCCCTGGTGAGTCTTTGGCAGTACTTCTTCGGCGATTTGGGCGATCTCGACCATCGCATTCACGGGTTCATGAGCCACTACATGACGTTTTCAGGACTCCTCATGGAAGTGAGCATCCTAGCTCTGGCGCTGCTTCTCTTTCGGGGACGATGGCGCCTGTTTGCCTCGGGTAGTTTCGCCTTGATGCTCACTGTTCTCATCCTGAGCCTTACCCGCAGCGCCTGGCTGGGACTCGCCGTTGCCGCCATTCTGCTCTTGGCGCTTCGGAAACGCCGTCTGCTTCTCGCCCTGCCGGTCCTTGCGGTGGCAGCCATTGTGTTGATGCCTCCCGAAGTGGATAGCCGTCTGCGCACATTTCTTCGCCCTGACGTGTCGGGTCGAGACCGATTTTTTATGCTTCAAAGCGCGGGAATGATGATCAACAACCATCCTTGGCTCGGGGTGGGCCCCGATATGGTGAGCCATGTCTACCCGATTTACCTGGCAGAGGGAGCTCCTCCCCGGGCGAATGTGCATCTTCACAACAATGCGGCTCAGATTGCTTCCGAGCGAGGTTTACTCGCCCTCGGCGCATGGCTGTGGTTCGTAGCATCCATTCTTCTGTGGGCCGCGCGGGCCTACCGCCGTTCCAAAGACAACGACCGGCGAAGAACCTTCGCGGCGGGAGCACTGGGCGTCGTGGTCGCCGGTCTCACGGCGGGTCTCTTCGAGTACAATTTCGGAGACTCGGAGTTCCTGATGCTCTTTCTGTTCATTTCGTCCATCCCGTTCGTCATAGAGCGGCGTTCGTTCACTCGAGAACCATGAGAAACTCGATTTCTATCAAACGATCCTCGAGCCTCTTCAAGAAAGGTCACGGGCGAAAAATCGCCGTCGTCGGCGACGTCATGTTGGACCAGTTCGTCTGGGGCAAGGTTTCGCGTATCTCTCCCGAGGCACCGGTACCGGTGGTGGAAGTCACGCGTGAAAGCTACCACCTAGGCGGCGGAGCCAATGTCGCACACAACCTTCACCGCCTCGGTGCCGCACCCTGGCTCATCGGCGCCAGGGGCGAGGATGACGCAGCACGGCGACTTACGGAGGTTCTGGAAGAGACCGGTATCTCTGAAACGCGTCTCATCCCGGATCGAGATCGACCCACGACCGTCAAAACCCGCATTATCGCCCACAGCCAGCAAGTGGTGAGAACCGACTGGGAATCGCGAAACGATCTCCCACGACGAATCGAGACCCAACTCCTGCGAGAAGTCGTCGAGGCTTTGGAGCACTGCTCGGCCATCATATTGTCTGACTACAACAAGGGCACGCTCACGGCTCGGGTTCTGGAACGTTCGATTGCACTCGCCAGGGAAAGGCACGTCCCGGTACTCGTGGATCCCAAGCTCAGGCGCTTCCCGTCCTATCGAGGGGTCCGCCTAGTCACCCCAAATGCGCACGAAGCGGAAGGCGCCACGGGAATCTCCCTCGATGACCCGGTCCAACTGGACAAGGCGGCGAAAAAGATCCTGAGCCTTCTACGTTGCGAGGGCGTCCTCATTACTCGAGGCGAACAGGGGATGTCCCTTTTCGAGAAGGCGAGAAAACCGGTTCACATCGGCGCTTCCGCCCGTGAAGTGTTCGATGTGACCGGTGCGGGCGACACGGTCATAGCGACGGCCGCCTTCGTTCTTGCGGCGGGAGGAAACCTCAGAGAAGCCGCCGTGCTGGCCAATCAGGCGGCAGGGATCGTGGTCGGAAAACTCGGCACCGCCACCACCACGCCCGAGGAAATTCTCGCTACACTGCGATAGGGTCAGGGCTTTGGATTCCGCGTGTAAGTCCGGCACTGGAATTCAATGCCCTGACCCTGCTTAGTGCTTAAGGCGCAGCTCAGTGTTTAAAGTGGCGGGTGCCCGTAAAAACCATGGCCACTCCCCGCTCGTTGGCGGCGGTCACAACTTCCTCGTCGCGAATCGAGCCTCCCGGTTGGATGATCGCGGTCACCCCGGCGTCGGCCAACACATCCAATCCGTCTCGAAACGGAAAGAAGGCATCCGACGCGGCAACAGTGCCCTCGAGCGATTCGTTCGATTTCTTGATGGCGAGCTCGCAGGAGTCTACGCGACTCATCTGGCCGGCGCCCACTCCGAGCGTCCGATCCTTCCTGGCCACAAGAATCGCATTGGACTTGATGTGCTTGACCACCTTCCATGAAAACTGCAGAGCTTCCATCTCCTCATCCGAAGGTTTTCGCTCGGTCACGACCTCGAGTTTGGAGTCTTCCGACCCGAGATCCCACTCCTGAACGAGCAAGCCGCCGACGATGCGGCACATGTTGAAAGAGCCCCAGTTCGACCGGGAAGGATCATCCACACTGAGGACTCGCAGATTTTTCTTCGCACTCAACACTTCGAGAGCATCCGATTCGAAGGCCGGAGCAATGACCGCTTCCAGAAACGTCCCAGCGAGTTCTTTTGCGGCCGCAACATCGACGGGGCGATTGAAGGAAACGATCCCGCCGAAAGCGGAAACAGGATCTCCTTCGCGGGCCCGAAGGTATGCTTCCAGAGGCGAGCTCCCTAAAGCGGCGCCACAAGGGTTGGTGTGCTTGATGACGGCGGCGGCGGTCTGGTCGAACTCGCAAATCAAACGCCAGGCCGAATCCAAGTCGAGAAGGTTGTTGTAGGAAAGCTCTTTCCCTTGGTGTTTCCGAGCCCCGGAGACGGCCATAGGCACACCGACGGACTCACGGTAAAACGCCGCCCTTTGATGAGGGTTCTCACCGTATCGGAGATCCTGCATTTTCTCGAAAGCCAGGGAGAGATTCGCCGGAAAGGTGGATTCCACTTCCTCCAAACGAATCGTCCCGTTTTTGGCTTGAAGTTGACTGGTGTAGGCGGCAATGGCGGACTCGTAGCGGGCGCTCGAGCGGAACGCCTTGACCGCCAGATAGAGACGCGTGGCCAAATCAATACCTTCGTCAATCTTTCCCAGCACGACGGAGTAGTCCCTGGGATCAACGACCGGCAAAACATGCTGAAAGTTCTTGGCGGCGGCCCGCAGCATGGTAGGTCCCCCGACGTCGATGTTCTCGATGATCTCCTCCACCGGGCGTTTCTCCGCCACCTTGGCCTCGAAAGGATAAAAATTGACGGCCACTACGTTGACGGGGAGGATTCTCATGCTTCCCTAGCTCCTCCACATCAGAAACTAGGTTCCGTCGCGCCAGGATTCCGCCGTGGACGACCGGATGGAGCGTTTTGACGCGCCCCCCCAAAATCTCGGGGAAACCTGTGATATCGGAGACCCGAGTGACGGGAATCGACTCGGCCGCGATGGCATCCGCCGTTCCGCCGCTCGAGACGATCTCGAACCCGCGATCCGCAAGCCCGCGAGCGAATGTGGTGATCCCATCCTTGTTTGCAACGCTCAAAAGAGCACGTCGGGGTGAGAGCTTCTCGCTGTCCATTATTGCTGTTCCTTTTTAGATAAAGATTTTGTAGTGGGCCCGGAACCGTTCTCACCGAAGAACCGGTAACCCCTAAGGTCTCCGTTGGCCTTCGACCAAGCGGCCAGCCACAAAAACGCCGCCGCGGTCACTCCCCGCGAGTACCCCAGGGATGCCTCCGCAAAGGGAACGGACCGGAAATCGAAGGCCGTCGCCGGAAGTAGCCGACCGTCCTTCCAAAAAGCTCGAGCAAGACGTCCCACGGATTCATCGGTCGCCCCCGTCAAACGCTCCAAAAGCGAATGTACCGTCGCGCCCTCGAGCGTTGAAGGGAGATTCCGATCATATACCAAAGGGAACTCCTCGAGATGAAGCTTCACAAAACGGTGGAACTCACCCGAGGCGAGAGCGAGCTCCCGGTTTTCGGCACCCGTAATGCTCGGATCCGCAAGATCGGCGGCAATACGCAACAGCTTTCCCAATTCAAAGGCCACCTCGCGGAACGGCCGATGATGGTCTACCATCGAAGCCACCCCGACAACCCTCCGCTCGACATCCTCGACCGTCGTTTTGGAAAGTCCGTCCCCGAGTCCGTCGCGAATCAAGGTCGAAGCCGTCCCGCCTTCGAGACGGTAGACGCCGCGAAGCAAATGCTCGTCATTACGCCAAAGCACACGACCGAGGGAAGGCGGCATAATCCTCAGCGTGTCGTAAACCATGTTTCGATAAACGGGAGCGGGCCACGCGTCGGCCGAGCCGGAATCCATAAAGACCGCGGCGACAAGAAGGGACAAAACTGAGCTCCAACGACGGAAGGAAGGTGATAAAACGACGGGCAGGAAGCTCACTTCTTGCGCCTAGCCACCAGAGACACTTTCCCACCTTTGACGTTTACGCCGAAGTCCACGTCGTACCCACGCTCACCCTTGAGCTTGGATTTCTGCTTAGAAAGCTGCTGTTTGAAGGCGTCAAAGGTCAGCTTGCCCGTGGACTGTCCGGCCTGCTCCTTGGCGGCGACGAAATCGTCGAAGACGTCACGCATCTGGTCCCTTTTCGGAGGAGCCCCGGGAGCAGCAGGCGGCGGTATCTTGCGACTTTTCTGCTCGGGTCCACCGGGAAGCCGTCCTTCTTCCTTGAGCCGCTGGCGGCGATTCCACATCTCCGAGTAAGTGTTGAACTTGGCTTGGTGCATCTGGAAAACGGACTGCTCCGACAAGGCCCGAGGAGGGTTTCGACTGTATCTTTTGATGACATTCTCGATAACCCTTTGGTTTTCAAAGGGCGGTTTGGGCAATACGCCCGCGAACCATTGTTCCCACTCGATCTCGAGCTGTCTCATTCGTTCTTTGAGCAACCTCATATCTTCTTCAAAACCCACCACGGCCTCCTAGCTACACCGTCCAACGAATCGAACGCGAAGTTTTAGATGATTGCTCTCGACCGTACGGATAGAGGGAATCATAAGTCGTTCTTGCTTTCTCCCTTCCGAAAAAACCAGAAAAGAGGAAGCCACATCTCGCGGGCATAAGGGACTTTTTTGTCCTTCACGAAGATCTCACAACTAGGATAATGGCTCACCCGCGAGAATAAATTGTGAAGGTCATCGACTTGATCGATCGTGTAAGTAGCATAATGCCGGAGGCTCCGATCCGTTCCCTCGCATCGATAACGAACGGAACGTTCCGCCAAAGTCACCGCATCCCCATAGCCCGAATCCTCGGACGGCCCGAATACGACGGTGATCGTGAAATCACGCGGGGCCCGCTCCGGATAGAGAATCTCGAGCATGCGAGGATCCAGATGGGAAATATCCTCCTCTTCTCGCTCGATGATCTCGGGGAGACGTTCGATGTAGTTCTTTGCCCGCTTTTCCGCCATGATCTTACGGTATGCTAGAATGCTACCCGCAAAGGCAAAGTGTTGTCAAAGTTCTGCTAGCGCCGCTCAAAGAACCCAGAACTCAGAACTCAGAACTCAGAACCCAGAACTCAGCATGTGGAGCTCGGCGCTTCGCGCCTCGATCAGGAAATATCAAGAACGAATCCAACGAAACTAGAGTGTTCGGACCGTGAGCTCAGGCCAAAAAGAAGACGCGCACAAGCTATTGCGGCAGTTGCCGAGCGTGGACCGACTCCTCGAAAGAGACACTTTCGTGAGCCTCGCCGAGGTCTATGGACGCCGGGAGCTCGTTACCGCCACCCGATCGGTGCTCGCGGATATTCGCAAAGCGGTCCAGGAGGGACGAATCGAGGACCACGAGCTGCCTGGGATAGTAGACTCTATCGATCATTCCGTTCACCTCAAGCTCAGTGCAACCATCGCCCCGTCTCTCATCCCGCTCGTCAACGCGACCGGAATCATCGTCCACACCAATCTTGGCCGCGCGCCCCTTTCGGAGTCGGCCATCGAAGCCATGAAGCGGGTTGCGAGCGGTTACAGCAATCTCGAGTTCGACATGACTCGCGGAAAACGAGGCCGTCGGGAAATGCACGCCTCGAAGCTCCTCTCACGTTTGTTCCCCGGCAGTGATGCCCATGTGGTCAACAACAACGCCGCGGCGGTTCTCCTGGCGCTCAACACCTTCGCGGATTCGCGGGAAGTCATTGTCTCCCGCGGAGAGCTCGTTGAAATAGGAGGATCGTTTCGTATCCCGGACATTTTGCGTCGGAGCGGAGCGACTCTTCGCGAAGTGGGTACAACCAACAAGACCCGCATCTCAGACTATGAGTCCGCCATCGGGCCCGACACCGGCCTCATACTCCGAGTTCATTTGTCGAATTTTCGCATCATTGGATTCACGGAAGCCGCTCCCACCGAAGAGCTCGTTCGGCTGGGGCGCGCTCACAGTCTTCCCGTGATCGAGGACTTCGGCAGCGGGAACCTCCTACCACTCGTCGCTCGAGGCCTGCCGGACGAGCCCACCGTGGGGGAAAGCCTGGAGAGGGGTGTCGATCTCATCACCTTTTCCGGCGACAAACTTTTGGGCGGACCACAAGCGGGCATCCTCGTCGGCACACCGGATAAGGTCGCTGCCTGTCGAACAAATCCTCTTGCCCGCGCGCTTCGGGTGGACAAACTGACCTACGCAGCCTTGGAGGCCACTCTCGCTTCTTATATCAAGGACAAAGCCTTCGAAGAGATACCCGTCCTCGCCATGCTTTCCGCAACTCCTTCCGAGATAGAAGCTCGATCGAAACGTTTTCTGCAACGGCTGAAACCAAACGACAGCCTAGATTTATCCCTCGAGGAGGGGGTCTCCAAGGTCGGCGGAGGCGCCGCGCCCGAGGTGGAGGTCCCCACGTTTCTCATCTGCCTCCGAGCCGGAGACCTCTCCGCTCAGCGAGCTCTCGAGAGGCTTCGGGCCCATACGCCGCCGGTCATCGCCCGGATCGCCGAAGATCGCGTATTGTTGGATCTCAGAACCGTGTTGCCCGAACAGGAAGCCCTCCTTCTGGAAGCACTCGAAGCTCTAAAAAAACTCGAGGGCGGCTCGTCCGGCTAGCGCCAGCCACGGTTCGGGGAGGATCCCGAAAGCTACGACAGTAAGCAGGACCCCCGACCAGACCACATTCCAACCCGAGTCGACTGAGTCCGTAAACGGATTTGAATCGGGCGATGCCATAAAGAGGGCGATGGGGATCCGGGAATACACGCAAAGACCCACCGCTGTCGAGACCAACGCAACCGCAACCAGCCCAATCTGGCCTTCGCCGATGGCCAGATCGAAGAGTCGAAACCGACTCATGAATCCGACCGTGGGCGGCAGTCCCGCGAGCGACAGTGCACAAACGCCGAGCGTCAATCCCCGAACCGGACGGCTCCAACCGAGACCTCTCCCGGAAAGCCCCTCGAGACAAGCAGCCGCCGAGTAGGCCCCGAGGCCTGCGATCACGAAGCCCGGAAGGAATGCCATGACCGAGCTCCTCGCGGCGTCCCCACCGATGAGCACCCCGAGCAGAAGATACCCGCTGTGAGTCGCGGATGCCGTTACGAGCAAACGCCTGAAGTCGCATTGATACCAAGCGACTGCGCTGCCGACGATCATGGCACCGATGGATGAGACGGCGAGAACGATTCCCCACAGCTCGGCCGAGCCGATGAGCCATCCGGTGATGCGAAGAAGCACACCGAAGAGGGAAACCTGCGAGAGGATGAGGAGCATATCTGCTATTTCGCCGTGACGACCCACAATCAACGGGCCGATTCCTTGAAAGAGCAATCCCGCAAGAAACAGCACCAGGCCCACTGAGCCGATGGACCCGATGAATCCAGCATCGTTAGAGAGCATCGTGTCTATCGCAGCGAGGTCCAGCCCCCCACATTCGAGACGGAGTATGATGAGTCCGAGGAGCATCAACGGCATCGTAATGACATGGATGTTAAAGCGTCGCCGGAGGCCGGACCCGCGCTCCTGAAGAGCCGAAATGGTCCACCAGACTATCGATACTCCAACGAAAATGACCAGGAGGTTTCGACTGGAAACCGAAAGAACCACTCCGGCCGTAGAAAGGACAACGTACGAATAAATTCGAGACATCGCCTCTCGGCTCGTGCTCTCCCGCTTTGCGAACGTCATCGAAAGGTAAAGCGTCAACGCCGATCCGGCAAGGGCTAAAAGACCAAGAAGTTGGCTCAGACGATCCGACACTAAGAATCCGTGGAAACTCAGGCGATCGCCCCACAAAAATGCGCCGGCGAGAGCTCCGCCGAAAACTGAGGACCAAGCTGGAACCTCAGGCCTCTCGGTTTTCAACAAGCGAATCCCCAACCCGCCCACGAACAAGACGAGAAAGGGGACAACCGCTAAAAGTTCCATCAGCTCAAGGTTCCTTGATAGCGGGGCTGGCTCGGACGAACGACACAAAAGACTCCGCCACGCTTTCCAAAGGACGCAGGAAACTCCCCCGCGCCAAGTCCAACCACACGAGCAGCATCAGCGGCAAAAGGATAACGAGGAAGTAGCGCACCCCAAGGTGGTGTCCGGCTTTTCCGGGTGGCCGAGGTACGTGCCTTACGTAAAATCGAATCAAGCTTGAGGCCAACAGGACCACACCCACCAATGCAACAACCGTTTGAGACGGCGAGGCACGAAGGCCACTCTGTATTACGGGAATCATCCCGGACCAGCCGCCGAGGCCTGGAAGCCCCAGGGTCGCGAGAGTGAGCATGACGAGCAGTGCTGCATCTGCCGAACCGAAGGGCGGCGCCGTTTCTCCCCGTTTACGATGGACGTCCACCCAGAAAAGGAAGGCTCCCCAGCTGAGCCCATGAGCTATCAGGACAAACCACGCTCCTTTTACGCTCGAGTCCTGAAGCAGCACGATCCCAAAAACGACGAGGCCCATGATCGCCATAGAAACACGTGCGAGCAAACGTTTGGAATCCCGCTCGACGAGCGCGGATCCGGCCGCAAAGACAAGGCTCACCAACGCCAACGCGGACAGGGCTCCACCGTAGGTATGGGCCGCCCGCGGAAACCAGGAAACGGCAAATCGCCACAGCCCGTAGACCCCTACCTTGGCGGTCACCGCACCTAGGAGCACGCCGGCCGCCGTAGGCGCCCGTTCTATCGAGTCGAGGAACCAACCATGAAACGGGAATAACGGAATAACGACGGCAAAGGCAACGACGAGCGTCCAGAAAAGTCCCATTTCGGCCCGGGGGGTCAAAACGAGTCCCTCCCAATGACGCAGATCGAAGCTGGGGGCGCCGGTTTGAACATCGTAGAGATGGTGACACCACAAGATGACCGCTAACGCCGTGAGGCTCCCACCGACCGTCACGACGAGAAGCCGTTTGGCGGAGCGCGCACCGGCCCCCTCGCCCCAAACTCCAATCAAAAAGGTGAGGCATACCAAAGCGACGAGCCAAAACACGTAAAAGAGTAAAACGTCGATCGCCAGGAAAAGACCGAGAAGAGCGGCTTCGAGCCCGAGAAGCGTGGCGTAAAATGTGCGCGGGTATTCATGAACCTGACTCACAATGACTGCGAACCAGGTCACGAAGGAGGTCAAAAGAACGAGAAACAGGCTGACCCCATCAACACCGAGGAGATAGTTCGCTCCAAGGCTGGGTATCCAAGCCAGAGACTCGACCCCCTGGTACTCCGTCAAGGATGGATCGAAGACGTACCAATGGGTAAGTGCGACAGCGAGCGTCGCAAGTGACGAAACGAAAGCAACAGATTTCGCCAGAAAAACACGCTTCCCGACGAGGCCGACCGAAAAGGCGCCGAACAACGGGACGAGCCACAAAACGCTAAGAAGCCGCATGAGTATCCTATCGTCGCGCGACCACGCCCTTTCCAGAAACGAGTATGAGCACGCTTGCAGGAAATCGTGACCCTATACGATGGTTCAAATCGGTGTCAAGCCAGTAAACTCCTGAATCCAATCGGTGGACATCCTCCAATCCTTAGAAACGGTTCCGGTGAATACTTGACACCATGGGCGCCCCAGGGAGAAAATTGCAAAGTAGAATAAGTTAGCCGTTATCAGCGGGAGGGTCGTCGTGATCCGCCCCAGTCTAATTCAATGTTTGTACGTTGGAGGGCGGCGTCGTAGCTACATGATTACTGGTTTCAACACGGATATCGAATATCGAGGTGAGGTCTTTCACGTCCAAACTGAAGACAAGGGCGTCGACAATCCCATCATAGAGTCCCTTATCTACAAAGGTGGGGAGATCCTCGGCTCTCGTAGGCTTCCTTATTCTGAAATTCTCTCGAACGGTTACGACGAAAAGGCCATCGTGACGCTGATGGAAGAGCAACATCGGAACATGATTCAGGAAATCCGTCGGGGTAGATTCAACAAGGCGGACCTGCTCGCCGATGACACCCTCCTTTCCGATGAAAGCCTGGATCAGGTCATTCTCAACTACCTCGCCGACAACAAGGAGAAGGGCGAATAGCCCTGACGCGGCATAGCCGCAACCAAAAGGGTGTCACGGCTCGCCGCGAGCTATCAGCCGTCAGCGGTCAGCCGTCAGCAAAGAGAAAAATCGTTGACTTTTTGCATTCAATTCACGGATCAGGGACTGAGAGAGAGCTTCCCTCCTCCCGAGCCGACGGCATGAACGTCATCGTCATCACCATCAATGGTGAGCGCCGTGAACTGCCCGGTTCTACGACCGTCGAGGCTCTGCTGAAGGAGCTCGGCCTCGACCCTCGGAGGGTCGCCGTGGAGCTCAACCGGCGCATCCTCAAACGAGCCGAGCTGGCCGAAGTCTCGGTCACGGAAGCCGACTCGTTGGAGGCGGTTCATTTCGTGGGTGGGGGATAGGGTTCGGCCCTTTGAATGAACATGGAAGACGCCGGCCTCAAGGAGCTCAAACAACAACTCGCAGAAGAAGAGCGGACCTACGCCGAGCTGCTCGCCGGTCTCGATTCGCTTTCCGAGAATCCCGCCCCCTTCGACCGCGATCCTGAGCTCCCCAAACAACTCGAACGCCTGAACGAAATCTGGGAGATCCATTCCGATACGGAAGTGCCGGCACCCCACGGTGCCGCGGGCTCGACGAAATGGATACGCCGTATCATCAAGCGTTTCATCGATCCCGAAGTGGCTCCTCTGCGGGAGAGCCTTTCCCGCCAGCAAAGCTTCAACTCACACCTCGTTCAGCTCTTAAACCGTTACATGGAGACGACCCATCAAAGGGCGGAGCGGCTCTCGGATCTCGCCTCCACATTGGTCCGATTCTCCCAGCGCATCGACCGACTTGCGGACGCCAAAGATAAACTTTACGCGTCGTTGAACAATACTCGAACCGATCTACTCCTCGGGGCCATGGACAAAAGATTGGAAACCATGTCGCTCGGCCTTCGGCGGGCGCAAGATCGGCTGGAGGGACTGCTCTCGAGCGTCGATTTAGCCCGCACCGAGCTGGTCTCGCTGAGAAATGCCACCGCCGGTCCACCGAGGGCAACCGGACCTCCCAAACCGACACCAAGGACAGAGCCGACGATATCCGGACCTTGGGAGCGGGCCGAGTACGTGGCGTTCGAGAATCGATTCCGGGGAAGCTCCGAGGTCGTGCGCGAACGATTGTCGCTCTACGTCCCATACTTCGAGAGACTTGCACCGGTTCTCGAGCTCGGCTGCGGCCGCGGGGAGTTTTTGGAGTTACTTCGTGAGTCCCATATCGAAGCCCGCGGCATCGATGACAACGAAGAGATGCTGAGCGTATGTCGGGAACGTGGGCTCGAGGTCGAACGAGCGGACATCACTGCTTATGTGCGCGGGATAGGAGCCGAGTCGATTGGAGGGATTTTCGCCGCCCAGGTCATCGAGCATCTCGATCCCGCCGACTTACGACAACTTCTGGTAGCCAGTCACCGCACTCTTCGGAAAGGCGGTCGTCTGATCGTGGAGACCGTCAATCCCCGAAGTCTAACGGCCCTCGTGGAATCGTTCTATCGAGACCTGACGCATCAGAAGCCGCTGCACCCGGAAACACTCGACTTTCTCTTGCGAGCTTGTGGATTTCAGGACGTCGAAATCCAATACGCCAGCCCGATCCGCGAGCGCGGCAAGCTGCTGACCATCACATGCGGAGGACGATACCGGACGGACACTCAACGAGAACTTCCGCAAGCTCAATAGCTTCCTTTTCGGCGATCTCGATTACGCAGCGATAGCCACCAAGTAGGCCAGGGCGGTGCCTGGTACAAGTTGCCAGTCCGCTTCTGACCGCCGAGTAATGTATTCTTACCACCGCAAGGACGAATTTCTATGTTCGTAAAAGTCGCAAGCACCGAGGAGCTTTCTCCCGGTCAGTGTAAAACCGTACGTGCGGAGGGCAAGATGATTGCCCTCTATAACGTCGGCGGTACGTACTACGCCACAGACGACGTTTGTGCCCACAATGGCGGCCCCCTTGGGGAAGGAACACTGGAATGGAACGACCATTGCGTGTCCCTGGCACCACTGGCAGTTCGACGTCACCACCGGCAAGAACAAAACCAATCCAGCGATGCAAATCGATAGCTTTCCCGTTAAAGTCGAAGGTGACGATATACTCGTGGAGATTTGAGGAAAGACCATGCCGGCTGAGACCGTCGTAGAACGCAGGAAAAGAGCTCGCGTCATTACGAACCGTTTGCGAAAAGCCCACCCCGACGCCGGTACCGCGCTTCATCATTCGTCCTCGCCTCGAGCTGCTCCTTGCTACCATCCTTTCCGCTCAGTGCACGGACGAGCGGGTCAACAAAGTCACACCGGCGCTGTTCGCCCGCTACCCCACGGCCGCCGACTTCGCCGAGGCGGACCAGGGCCGAGTTGGAAGAGCTCGTTCGCACCACAGGCTTTTATCGCAACAAAGCGAAGTCCATTCAAGGGGCGAGCCGGAAGATCGTCGAGGAGTTCGGAGGTGAAGTCCCGCAAGACCATGGAGGAGCTTCTGAAGCTTCCCGGCGTGGCACGCAAGACCGCCAATGTAGTTCTCGGCAACTACTTCGGCATCGCAAGCGGCGTCGTCGTCGACACACACGTCTTTCGACTCGCTCATCGCATGGGCCTCTCCGCATCGAAAAACACCGGCCAAGTCGAAACAGACCTCATGGCGCTCGCACCCGAGAAAGACTGGATCGACCTCGGCAATCTTACTCATCCGTCACGGACGCGCGGTCTGCTCCGCTAGGCAACCGAAGTGCGACGCCTGCACGGTCGATTCCCACTGCCCTAAAGTGGACGTCCCGAGCTCGCAGAGAAAAAGGAAACCGCGGAGTCTCGTCCCCGCGTTCCGCTCGGCGAGCGCATACGCGCGCCCGAAAAATCAAAAAGAAAAGCAAATGAAACTTGGAATCAACCTCGGGTTCCTCACTTCTCAAAACCTCGATCCCCTCCCGCTCGCTCTGGAAGCCGAGCGACTCGGATATCACTCCGTCTGGGTTGCCGAGGCCTGGGGATCGGACGCCGTAAGCCTGCTCGCCTGGATTGGCGGCAAGACCGAGCGCATTTATCTCGGCTCCGCCATGCTTCAGATCCCGGCGCGAACACCGGCCATGACCGCCATGACGGCGGCCACGCTCGATCGATTGAGCGGGGGCCGATTCCTGCTCGGCCTAGGTGCTTCGGGTCCCCAGGTCGTCGAGGGCTGGCACGGAGTCCCCTATGGGAAACCGCTCGCCCGCACGCGCGAATGTGTCGAGATCCTGAGAAAAATCTGGAAGAGGGAAGAAGAGCTTACCATCGGGGTCAACATCTACGATATCCCCATTCAGGGCGGAACCGGCCTGGGGAAGCCACTGAAGATCATGATGCCACCCCTGCGCGCCGACATTCCCGATTTACCTTGCCGCCATCGGCCCGAAGAACATCGCGCTCGCCGCCGAGATCGCGGACGGTTGGCTACCCATCTTCTACTCTCCCTACAAGAAAGACGTTTTCACACCCTCGCTCGAGGAAGGCCTGGGACAAAGGCAGCTTCCCTTGAAGGACGGGAAATTCGACATCGCCCCAACCGTTGCGGTAGCCGTAGGAGACGACGTCTCCAAGGTGCCTGCGTTCACTCAAGCCCAATCTTGCCCTTTACATCGGCGGAATGGGTGCACGAGGTCGAAACTTCTATTTCGATTTAGCCTGTCGCTACGGGTATGAAGAAAGAAGCCTGCGACCATTCAGGATCTGTTTTTGGGTGGCAAACGAAAAGCAGCCGTCGCGGCGGTTCCCGATGCTCTTGTCGATGAGGTCTCACTGTGTGGCCCCCGTGAGCGTATCGCCGAACGCCTCAAGGCCTGGAAAGAGGCGGGCGTGACAACGCTCATTTGCGGGATATCGGACCCGGAGGCCGTGAGTACGATGGCGGAAATTGTGCTCTAAAGAGAGAACTCAAGAACCCGAGAACTCAAGAACTCGAGAAAGGGATCCGACTGAATCCTGAAGATGACGGCGACCGCAGGGAGCCGTCCTCCTTTTCCATTCTGAGTTCTGGGTTCTGAGTTCTGAGTTCTATCTTGTCTATAATGGCGCTAGTCATGAACGCCACCGCCGCCACTGGAGACAAACCACCATGAACCACCTGCGCTTCACCGTCACCGGATTGATTGCCGCCGCGGCTTTGGCCGCAACAACGGCGAGAGCCCTTCAACAAGAGCAACCGCCCCGCTTCCGGGCCGAGGTTCGGGCCGTCCTCGTCGACGTTCTCGTGCTCGACCCGGAGGGAAATCCGGTGAGCGGGCTCACCCGAGACGACTTCGAAGTTTTTGAAGACAAAGTTCAACAAGATATCCAGAGCTTCGATGTCATCGACTGGACTTCCTACGTAGCCGACCCGACCGCGCGCGGCCTCGAGCCGGAGGAACGGACTCCCCGCGAGTCGATCAATACCTTCCCACGACGTTTTATTTTCATTGTCAATCGACAGGGTGCCCAGTTCGCTTTCCTGGTCCGGGCGAGAAAGGCTCTCGAAAGCTTCGTCGTCGAATCGATGGCGGAAGGGGACGAAGCCATGATCATCGATATCGGCCAGTCCACTCGGATCATCCAACAGTTCACACCCTCGAAACAAGAAACGATACAGGCTCTCAAAAAAATATACCCCATGCGTGCCGATATCTTCTTCGGCACGCAGATGTTGACGCGCAACGTCTACGACGCGTTCGAAAGCGTTGGGGAGGGGCTTGCCGCCGTACCGGGACGCAAAATCGTTCTCTTCATGTCTCCCCGACTTTCCAAGGTTCGCGAGCTCCTCTTCGATCTCGAACGCACCATCGATGCCCTCAACCAATCCAACACCACCGTTTATTCGGTCAACATCGATGGAGTCTCGGCAGGTCCGAGGGGCGGACGAAGACGCCATCATCCCGGCAGAGGTTTTGGGGGCGATTGAAGAACGGGAGCTCGACCACCGTAGATGGAGTCACGAGCTCCTTCGACAGCTTCGAGGTCGGAGGCCTCTTTCCTCTCGCCTACGAGACGGGGGGCCGCTACTATTTCAACATAAACGTCTTCGAGCCCGTAATGAAACGCATCGGCAACGAGAACAAACGTTACTACCTGCTGACCTATACACCGAACAACCCAGACCTCGATGGGAAGTACCGCCGTATCGACGTTCGCGTCCGCCGGCCCGATGTCACCGTTCGGGCGAGAAGAGGGTACTTCGCCAACGAGGAAACCAGAGCAGTGGTGGCGGAAGCCGAAGCCCAACCCGATCAGCCACCCGCCTCCGAGCCAGGGGAAGACGTAACGCCGACCGGTCGGGCTGCTTCCCCGGCGCCACCGCGTCCGCCCGCACAGGTCGAGATCACGAACTACCTTTTCCCCATCGGCCAAGGCAAAGTGGACGTTCCCATCGCCGTCGCCCTTCCCGTGGAGCTCACAACCACCGAAGCGGGAGCTCCCGCTTCCCGTACTCTCACGGTGACAGTCAGCGATGGAGCAGAAAAGGAATTCGCCCGCTTCGAAGAGAAAGTGGACAGCCGAAAATCCTCCGTGGTTCGCAACGTCGCGCTCGGACCGGGGAGCTATCTACTTCAAATCACAGTGAGTGATTCCGGCGATGTGGTCTACCAGTCGTCGACCCAGCTCGATGTCCCGGCGCAACTCGACGAACGCTTTGGACTGTCGAGTATCGCCCCCATTTATCCTCCCGAGCAAGCACCGGACAAAACCGGTCCTCCCATCCGCGCAACATCCACGCTTCGTCGGGGAGAAGACGTCTATCTGCACTTTCGCATATTCCCCGGGAAGCGGGGAGGCCCTTCTCGGAGCGCTCATGTCACCTACTCCATCTTTCGCGACGGCGTAGAACTGCACAAGCTGAAGAAACCGGATCCCGTTGACCTGACGAAGTCGTACGAAAACGGCTATCCCATGGCGGCGCGCCTTCCCATGGGCAAGCTTGCGCCGGGAGACTATCGAATTCGGATACTCATCGAAGATCAAAGACTGGGACGGCGGGCCACGGGAGAGACCTTTATCTCTATCCGTTAGAAATACCCGCCCTACGCAGGAACGGATCATGGACGAGAGATTCAAGGTTGACGTCTTGGCGTTCGGACCACACCCTGACGATGTGGAGCTCACCATGGGCGGTACGCTTCTCAAGCTGGCCGCCCAGGGTTATAGGACCGGTATCGTGGATCTGACGGCCGGAGAGATGGGCACCCGTGGCAATCGTGAGACGCGCGCCGCAGAAGCGCAGGAAGCGGCCCGCATCCTCAAGGTCGCCGTAAGAAGGAACCTGAACCTGGGAGACGGACGCTTGGCCGCCGATGAACCAAGAAAACGCGCTGTTGTGGAAGTGATCCGTGAGCTCGAGCCTCGCTTGGTTTTTACCAACTACTGGGAGAATGCCCATCCCGATCACTCCGCCGCGGGCGTTTTGGTCGAAGAAGCGTCCTACCTTGCCGGCCTTGCCCGTTACGACGCCGCCGGGCAACCGCACCGGCCGAATCGAGTCCTCTACTACCTCCTACCGCATCGTATCCCTCCGTCCTTTGTTGTGGACGTGTCCGAATTCTACGAGGAAAAGATGCGCGCCGCGCGAGCTTACCGGTCGCAACTTTTTAATTCCGAATCGGGTGAGCCCGAGACCGTGATCAGTCAGCCGGGATTCCTTGGAAAGATCGAAAGCAAACTTCGGTATTATGGAACGCTGATCGATGCAGATTATGGGGAGCCTTTTTTCGTTCGCGAGGCGCTTCGGGTGGACGACCCCATAGCGATGTTCGACCGCCCCTTCACCCGGTTTCAGTAGTTTTCGGCACGGGCAAGGGCACGGTTATGCGACTTGACGGTTTGGCTAAGCTGCGGCCGTGCACTGAAAATGCTCGCGAAGCGCGGCCGTCAGCTTCAGCAGTCAATGATACTTATACTTCGACGAGTCGCCCGTGCGTTCCTCGTAGTATCGCTCGAACTTCTTTCGCAGTCTTTTGATCCGCCATTTACGGTAAGCCTGTTGGAAAGAAGATAGGAAATTTCCGCCCCGCCAGCGTTTCACCCCCACCCAACGGAGATAGATGTATCCGGCCACGAGACCGCCAAGGTGGGCGATGTGGGAAACACCGCTAGAGCCCGCCAAGGAGCCCACCACCGAGATGACCCCCAAAGCGAAGACGAAGTAGCGTGCCTCTACCGGAAACGTCATCAAAATGTAAATCTGAGACCTCGGGTAGGACAATCCGAACGCTAAAAGGATCCCGTAAATCGCTCCGGATGCCCCTATGTGATAAGCGTTGTAGAAGTCGGCGAAAGGCATGAACGTAAAGAGACCGGCGCCGATGCCGCATACAAAATAGTACTGGACGAATGCATGGGTTCCCCAATCTCGCTCGAGCCGGCAGCCGAAGATGAAGAGGAACAGCATATTGAACAGGATGTGCCAAAGGCCGCCTATGTCGTGAGCAAAGAGCCACGTCACCAATCGCCAGACCTGAAGACCTGGAATGACAGCCGGCGGATAAAGGGCCAGCCACCCTGTAAGCGGTCGAACCAGGAATTGAAGGATGAAGACACCAAAGGTCGCCAAGATGATGTACTTGACTCCCGGGGTCAAAGGCCCACCAAAGGAGATACTCATTTGGCGTCGATAGGGACCACTTTGGCTCATAGCGTGTAAGCTCCGAGATCCGGATTCTCTCAACTTCCTAAGGGCCGGTCAAGAATACGCGCTCTACCGACTTTCTCCAACCCGAACGTGTTACCGCAGACGCACGAGTACCGCGTGTGCCGCATTCCGATCGTCGAGACGGGCGGCGACGCGGAGCGCGAAAGGATCGTCATCCATTCGAGCCCGAACGAGCTCCCAGGCCCGCACCTCGTGAGCATCCGTCAGCGCTTCGGCACGATCGAAGAATAGATCGATGGCGTAAGGTCCCGCCGTCCCGTCCATGAACAGATCTTCGAGCCGGCCCAGCGCATCGTCTTCGGGGAGATGCTCGATAACTCTTCGGACCAGCCGTCTTTCGGTTCGACGGGAAGAGTCCATTTCGGAGAGAAGAAGTCGAAGCGCCCAGTCCTCCCCGTTCATTGTCAACACGAGAGCCGTAACGAAACGGATACGCCGGTCGGGATCGCCCGCGATCTTATGGAGGCGGGCCCCGAATCGACCGAGCTTGCCATCCGCCAATCCAAGAAGAACCGCCAAGCGGGTCTCCACCTGCGCTTCGTTTACCGCCATATCAATGAGTAGCGGCAGCCGAGCCCGGCGTTCGGTCAGGGCCATGGCGGACGAAGCTCGGCGTCGGGCGTTCCCGTCTTCAAGATCGAGAAGAGAGGCGAGCTCGGCTGGGTTTGTCGAGTAATAGGCACAAAGAGCGGCTTGAACATCGGGACGGCGGCCCTCGCCACCGGCAAGCCGGCGGAAAGCCTCGTTCGCCAATGGCGCCTCGGCCAGTGCAGGCATCACACCAAAAAGTGTCTCGGGTTCCAGGAGCCGCCGTTTCATGATGGTCGTGTTCCCTGGAGCGCCCAAAAGGAGAAGTGCCGTCTCCGCTGCATCGCGAGCTCGCCCGTCCCCCTGCTGTTTCAACCGTTCGAGTGCCGGGAGCGACAGCAAACAATCTTCCCTTTTCATCAAGTGCACAATGGCTTCTGCTGTACCGACCTCCTCGATGTGACGCAGGGCCTCGGCGCCGGGAATGAGACTCAGCACCTCGAGACTCAGAGACGAATCGAGCTCATGCTTCCATTTCTCCTCGAGCGCCTCTATCACCGCCGCGCCACCTGCCATAACGGCTTCGGGCCATGAATCGCCGAGAACTGAGAGAGCGTTTTCTTTTTCGTCCCGAGTCGCCCGGGGAGAGACAAGGAGGGCGGCCAGTGCGGGCCCCCGTGCATCTCCCCCACTCTTCAACACCAACTCTCGAAGTCTCGGATGAGACGACCGAGCAAGGTACCCGTAGAGATCATTGACTTCATCGTTATGGATGGCCAATGTCGGTAAAAGGGAGCGATCCGTCTGCGCCATGTTCCGGAGAACCCGAAGTCGATCCCCCGAATCGCCAATCCCTTCCACGACACGCCGGAGGGCAATCCGATCAGCCTCGACCTCCATGTCGAGCGCCTCGATGACGGCCCACGCGCCTCGGAAGCTCCAGTGCCGGACATCTCCAGAAAGTCGCAGAGCCTCTTCGGGGCCGTGCATCTTCACAAGGGCCTCGATGGCCGCCGAGGCCGGCACCTCGTTGGGAAGAAGGCTCAGAGCTCGAAGCTCCTCCGTCGCCGGAAGGTGCTCGATGTGACCGAGCGCGTGAGCTGCTACCGCGACGGTCTTAGGATCCTCACTGTCCAGAGCCCGCAGGAACGCTTCAGTCTCGCTGCCCGCTTTCCTCCGACCCAATGCCGCCAGAGCACGGTACCTCGTTGACGAAGAGGACCTGGGCGACAATGCGAAGTCGGCCAGGAGGTTCGTAGCCCATCCTTCGTGAAGCGTTCCCTCCGGAATGTGAGAGACGACTCTGGCAGCAGCGAGGGACGGGTTCTCTTCGGCCCAGAAGAGTAAGTCCCCCAACTTCCAAGGGTCCCGGGAATCCGCAAGGAGTTGTTCCACACCGGTTTGAAATAACTTAGGCCGCGGTGACGACGGCCTCGAAGACGAGGATAAATCCAGAAAATCGGTCAAGCGGGGATCGCCGGTGGTCCGCGCCGCTTCCCCTAGGATCCTCCCCCATCGGTCTCAATCTTCGAAGAAACGGAATAGCGCCTCCCGGATTACGGTGATATCGCCCCGGCGCGCGAGCACCATTCGGGCGAAGTAGGCCGGTCGAACATTCGGGTGGCACCTGTCGGAGGACTTCCCGAGCGAGGCGCTCCGCGATATTGCCGTCGAGTCGCTCGAGGCCTCGCAGAGCTTCGACGAGCTCCGCGTCGAGATGGAGCGGCACGATTGGACCCAGTTTTTGCCGAATCTCCAAGCGGCGTGTGACCGCTTCGACGAGGATCTCGATGGCCAGGATGTCATCGGTTTCGGAGATGGCCCGGAGCTCGCCCTGGCTCAAAGGCTCCCGGGCCATGGCTAGAGTCGCCTCGTCATCCGAAGCGGCAAGCGGCCGAGGAAGGAACAGAGTAGAAAGAGCCAGGAAGAGGGTTCGCCCCACCTTCCTAAGAAACCAAGAATTCAATGTCTGACCCCAGAAGAACTCTATTTGTTCCAAAGGATTACGACAAATCAGATTTCAAGATATCAAAGTCTGACCCCGGCGGCGGCTTCTTCCAGGATCTTGGCGAGGAAGCGGCCGGTGTAGGACGAGGGCGTAGCGGCGACTTGCTCGGGGGTGCCGGTGGCGACGACATGACCGCCACGATCGCCTCCTTCGGGGCCCAAATCGATGATGTAGTCGGCCTTTTTAACGACATCGGGGTTATGCTCGATCACCACCACGGTATTGCCGGCGTCCACCAGTCGGTCGAGCACCTCCAGTAGACGCGCGATGTCATCGAAGTGGAGACCCGTGGTGGGCTCATCCAAGATGAAAAGGGTGCGTCCCGTCGAGCGTTTGGCAAGCTCCCGTGAGAGCTTGACGCGTTGGGCCTCGCCTCCGGACAAGGTCGGAGAGCTTTGCCCCAGACGAATGTACCCCAATCCCACATCGATCAGCGTCTGAAGAATGCGACGAATCGTGGGGTGATTCTCGAAGAGCCGCGCCGCCTCCGCCACAGTAAGATCCAGCACATCGGCGATGGACAGCTTCTTGTAGCGGACCTGGAGCGTGGCTTCGTTGAACCGGCGCCCCTTACAGACCTCACATGGAACGTAGACGTCCGGCAGAAAATGCATCTCCACCCGAATGACCCCATCCCCCTGGCAATGCTCGCACCGTCCCCCCTTGACATTGAAGGAAAATCTGCCCGGGCTGTAACCGTGCATCCGCGCATCGGGAAGCTCGGTGAAAAAGGTGCGAATCTCATCGAATACCTTGGTATAAGTCGCCGGGTTGGAACGAGGCGTACGTCCTATGGGTGACTGATCGATATCGATAACCTTGTCGATGTGCTCGAGCCCTCGAACCTTTTTGTGGGCGCCAACCTGCCGTTCGGATCGATGAAGCGCGCGGGCAATCGCCGGATAAAGAATGTGGTTGACCAGGCTGCTCTTGCCGGCTCCCGACACGCCGGTGACTCCAATGAGAAGTCCCAGGGGAAAGCGCACATCGATATTATGAAGGTTGTTCTCCTCGGCGCCCAGAACTTCGATAGCGCGGCCCGCGGGCCGACGCCTCTTCTCGGGAACAGCGATGGCGAGCCTTCCCGACAAGTACTTTCCCGTAAGCGAACCGGGATGAGCTTTGATCTGCTCAGGGGTTCCCGAGGCAACGATCTCACCGCCTTGAACACCGGCACCGGGTCCAAAATCCATCACATGGTCCGCCGCCTCGATGGTCTCCCGGTCGTGCTCGACGACAATGACGGTGTTTCCGATATCTCTCAGATGCCGGAGCGCACCGATGAGCTTCGCATTGTCGCGGGGGTGAAGGCCAATCGAAGGCTCGTCGAGAATGTAAACGACACCGGTCAACTCGGAGCCGATTTGACTGGCCAGCCGAATACGCTGCGACTCGCCGCCGGACAGCGTCGGCGCCAACCGATCGAGCGATAGATACCCGAGGCCCACGTCACGCAGGAAACGCAGTCGATCGACAATCTCTTTGAGAAGCTCCGCCCCAATGAGAGCGTCCGTCCCGGAGAGTCGTACCGTTGTGGCGAACAAATAGGCTTCGTCGATGGTCATAGCCGCCACGTCGGCGATGTTCTTCTCATCCACCCGAACCGCAAGCGCTTCCGGGCGAAGTCGAGTGCCACCGCAAGCGGAGCAGTTTTTTTCCGACAGATACTCCGAATACTTGCGGCGCATCATCTCCGACTTGGTCTCCTTCAGCCGGCGCATCAAGGCCGGCAGGAGTCCTTCATAGCGCATCTTGAGCGTGCCCCGGCCGGAGCTACCCGACCAGCGAACTTGGATCTTCTCGTCCCCTGTGCCGTGCAAGATCGTGCTTCTTGTCTTTCTTCGTGAGCTTCGACCAGGGTTTGTCGAGATCGATCTTGAACCGCTTGGCCACTCCGCGAACGATATCGACGCTCCAGCCCGTTTTTTCCCCCACCGGTCCCATGGGTTTAATGGCCCCTTCATTGATGGACAAAGACGGGTCGGGGACCATCAAATCGACGTCCATTTCGGCGCGGGTCCCGAGACCGTTGCACTCCCGGCACATACCCTGGGGAGAGTTGAAAGAGAAAAGCTGCGGCGAAAGGTCGGGAAAGCCGATCCCACAATGATGGCACCCACGGTGCTCGGAAAAAAGCAGGTCTTTTTTGTTTTCCACCGAGACGATGAGAACACCTTCACCGCTCCTTAGGGCCGTCTCCACCGAGTCGGCCAGACGATCTTCCAAACCGGCTTTGGCTTTGAGACGATCGACCACCAGCTCGAGACTGTGCTTCTTTCGCTTGTCGAGGCGGATCTCGTCTTCCAGAGAGCAAACCTCACCGTTGACACGCATTCGCGTGAAGCCGCTCCGGCGCGCCGCTTCGATGACGTCCCGGTGCTCGCCCTTTCGCTCCGGCAACGAGCGGCGCGAGGATCTGAAATTTCGTCCCTGCAGCGAGCTTGCCTATCTCGTCCACGATCTGCTGAGACGACTGCTTCGCCACCGGCCTCCCGCAGAGGTAGCAGGTAAGCGTGCCGATGCGCGCGAACAAAACCCTCAGGTAGTCGTAAATCTCGGTGATGGTACCGACGGTGGATCTTGGGTTGTGACTCGACGACTTCTGATCGACGGAGATGGTCGGTGAAAGTCCCCGAATCGTATCGTAGTGGGGCTTGTCCATCTGGCCGAGGAACTGGCGGGCGTAGCTCGAGAGCGACTCGACATAGCGGCGCTGCCCTTCGGCGTAGAGCGTGTCGAAGGCCAGAGACGACTTCCCCGAGCCCGAAACGCCGGTGAAAACGACGAGCTTCTTCTTGGGGATTTCGGCGGTGATACCTTTTAGGTTGTGCTGGCGAGCTCCCTTAATGACCAGGTGCTCGGGTTCCATGGGCTCGAGCTCCGACTACTCCCACTCCGGTTTGACCGCAAAAAAGAAGCTTTCCCGGCCTCGTTCGACGAACAGAACCACTTCTTCGGGCTTCCTGAGACGCAACTGCTCGACGACGTCGCGAAACGCGTTGAGGTCGGCGACTTCTCGGTCGTCTATTTTGACGACCAAATCGCCGCGCACCACCCGGTTCGCATTGGTCCGGACCGCCACCGGCGCCTTTTGCACCACCACACCCTTTTTGTCCGGCTCGTAGTTACGCGTCGCCAGATAGTCGTAGGTTACTTCGCGAACCGTTACATCGAGCTCTTCCGCCTCGACCGTCTCCGCTTCCCGCCGGGTCTTGGGCGCGGGAACCATAGTCGCAGTGGCGCTGAGGCTCACCGTCCCGCAAAAATCCGAGCTCAATCTCGGCCTCGGCGCCGGAACGTAAAAGCTTCTCCGCAAAAGCTCCGAGGTCTTCGTCCCGATTCACCTCGATAGCCTCTCCTTGGAACTCGATGAGGATGTCCCCGACCTCGAGACCGGCCTCTTCGGCGGGAGAACGCCGGTAGACATATCCCACGATGATGCCGGCATCCACGGAGAGCTTCATGTGCTCCGCCAGCTCCGGTGTCATCGCCTGCATCTCAACCCCTAACCAGCCCCGCCTCGCTGCGTTCATTTCAGGCGGCTTCGCTGTCGCGGACGCCAACCGAGCGGCAGGCCGCGTGAATCCCCGACCAATCCCTTTGGGTAAGCTCCGGATCATCGACATGAGCGACAGAGGATTTCTGAAATTGACTTGAGGTGACGGGACCATGAGCGCGTCCATCATCCCGAGCGGATGACCTTCGAGGTCACAAACGAGCGAGCCTACCGGATCGGAGGCACCCGTGGACACGAGAAAACCCTCGAGCGGCTTCGTCACCACCGACTGCACCCGAGAGAGCTCCACCGCCAGACCGGGACCGAGGGGATCGGGAAGACGGCTCAGAACCGCCACTTCCTGACCCACGCTCGCCGTAGCGCCCGAACCGAAATCGACGTAGGGAAAGGTTTTGCCTTCCGAGTCGATCTGAAAGAAGGCCACATCGGCATCGGTATCCCGCCCCAGCAGGTTGGCGGAGTACTCGTCTCCGTCCACGCGAATCCGAGCTTCACTGATCTCAGCGTCGGCGCGCGAGACGGAAGCGGGAAACCGGATCCCGTATCCCTGCGGTACCTGATTAAAGGGCTCGAAGACGACGGCACTGACCAGGACCACTCCGTCAGGAGACACGATGATACCGGTGGTCACCAACTCGCTTTCCTGAGGAGGCTCGGACGTCGAGACCTGGACCTGCTGCGTGTAGCGCACCTGTACCAAGTTGTGGCGATAACGCTGTTCGAGCTCCGCGAGTTTGTTGGAAGTATCGTCCGACGCCGGAGAACCGGCGGAGACAAGCATCAAACCAGTCAAAAGCAAGCTATTCATAAGATGTCTCGATGAGGATGAGTCGGCGCGAATGCCGGCGCATGACGGTCAAAAGAACGCTCGACGCCTTCGCTTCGTCCAAGCGTTCGTAAATTTCCCGAAGGCCATCCAGTCCGTCGAAGGTTCTCCTTGACAGCCACCACCCGATCGCCCGGAAAAAGCCGGGCGCGATAGGCAGCTCCGTTGGGTTTGACTCCCACGACCAATACGCCATTTTCATCGGGCAGGTTGAACTCGAGGGCGAACTCGCGGGTGATCCCCTTGGCGGTGAAACCCCAGTTCTCGCACTCGATCTCGTCCGTGGTGGCCTCGCTCCGCTCTTCCGTGGTGAGGGTGAACTGTCTTTCCCCTTCTTGTCGGGATATGAGAATCTCCACCTCCTCGCCCACCGGCGTGTCCGCGATCATCTTGTATATCGAAGGAAGTTGCTCGTGGAACTGAACGGATAGTGTTTCACCTCGATAGCTCGTGAGCCGGTCACCGGCTTGGATGCCCACCTTCGCCGCCGGCGAATCAGGCTCCACGCTTCGGATGATCACCCCCGGGTCGGGCTCCGCCTCGAAGTATTGGGCCAGCTCTTCGCGCGGCTGAAACTCGAGTCCGAGCCAACTCCTACGCACGCGGCCGTGGTCGATGAGCTCCGCCGCCACCTCTTTGACGATGTTGATGGGAATCGCGAAGCCGATGCTCGAGGCGCCGAAGGCTCCCCGGGAGTTCACCCCGACGACTTCGCCCTCGAGGTTGACGAGTGGGCCGCCACTGTTTCCCGGGTTGATGGCGGCATCCGTCTGGATCCAAGTGTTGAAGGAGCCGGTCTTCTCCCCGGTGGGTAGCTTGAAATTATCCGACAGGTAGCGGTCTTTGCTGCTTACAACTCCGAAGGAGAGCGAGCGCTGGAGAGCGAGGGGACTACCGAGAGCCATGACGTATTCGCCCACCTGGAGTGCGTCCGAGTCCCCCAGCGACACCGGGTCGGGGATGGATTGACCGGCCTCCAAGTTCAGCTTGAGCACGGCAATGTCGGTGAGAGGGTCGCCGCCCACGACGACGCCCGGCACGCGTTGCTTGGAGCTCAAGGTGATGATGAGGCGTTTGGCTTTTCCCGCCACATGGTAGTTCGTCACGACGTGGCCCTCGCGGTCGTAAACGAAGCCGCTCCCAACCGCCGTCGAGCTTCTCCGCTCACCCGAGGAGAAAACATCGGTAATCGGCTGGACATTGACCAAAGCCGGCGCCACAAGGTCCCGGGCGGCAAAAATCCGCTGCTGCAGCTCGTTGGACGTGCCGGTCTGCGCCGCCGCTATGGATCCGGACAGCAAACCGAGAGCCACGACAGCAGAAATCCGCCCCGTCTGTCTCGACATGGAATCTCCTTTCATACTCCGAGCACCCGCTCGGCTCGAAGTAGGTAACTTCCCATCGTAGCAAAAAAGCTCGGCAAACGAGAAGAGGAAGGGCCCCCCGGCTTCCACCGGGGGCTTATAAGATGAATTTTGGCAGGAATTTAAGGAGTTGTTCGATTATTTCGATACAACGTTATCCGGGTCTCCCAACCCGGATGATGGCTTCTTGGCTTATTAGAGGCGTGAACTTACAAAAAGGTTCCGAAAAAAATAATAAAAACAGTTTCATGCCTGGAATGATGGAAGATTGGAATGCTGGAGGGCCGGGCTTTTCCATCATTCCAACATTCCAACACTCCATTCTTCCAACAATCTGGGCGGAGCGGAGCGGAGCCGCGGTACAATCTCCCTCCATGGGTGAGAGCATGAGCCTCCCGGTCGGCCTTCTGGTTCTTTTCATCGTTTCTGCCGCAATCGGCGCCGCCGGGTTGATCGCCATATTGGCGTTGGCCCGAAGGCGGGACACATCGTCCGAAGCTCTCCCTCTCATCCAACAACAGTTAGACGCTCTCCGCAGTGACCTGGCCCTTCACGTGGAACGTCAGACTTCCCGGTTTGAACGGGCACACGAGTCCATCGGTGAACGATTGGACCACGCATCCCGGAGCGTTGCGGACGTGGGACGTCATTTGGCTCGACTGGAGAGCGCGACGGAACAAGTTCTAGAAGTCGGGCAATCGGTAGCCAGCATCGAGAACATACTGCGCGCACCCAAGCTCCGAGGCGTTCTCGGCGAAATGCTCCTAGGAGAAATTCTCCGCCAGTCTCTCCCCCCCTCGCTTTTCGAGCTCCAGCATCCCTTGAGAAACGGAGAACGGGTCGACGCCGTAGTTCGCGTCGGGGATGCGTACCTCCCGGTCGACGCAAAGTTCCCTCTTGACAATCTGAGGCGCTCCATGGAAACGCAACCCGAGACGGAAAAGGAGACGTTTCTTCGCGCGTTCCGCCGCGATTTTCGAAAGCACGTGGACGACATCGCCTCCAAATACATTGCTCCCGATTGCGGAACCCTCCCCATGGCTTTTCTCTATGTGCCGGCAGAGAATGTCTACCAACAGGCCGTACTCGGTGACTGGTCTCTGGCGGAGTACGCTCTAGCGCGACGGGTCATCCCCACCGGCCCTATTGGCTTCTATGCTTTCCTACAAACCGTGCTCGTGGGCTCTCGCACCCTGGCCGCGTCGGAGCGGGCCGGAGCCATTCTCGCCGGCCTCGAGGAAGTGGCGATCGAGCTCGAGCAGATCGGGCCCGAGATGTCCAAACTGAATCGCCACCTCGAGCTCGCCCATTCGAACGTCGAAACGGTGACGAAACGCTTCGAACGATTGTCCAAGTCTTTCACTCACGCAAGAAACATATTGAACGACACCGAGTGAGATTCCGATTCCCGTCGAATCGCGATAAACTACCGCCGAGGGAAATGAAAAAGATTGGGTACGACCGGCCGCTTTTCGTCCAGCCATTCGATCATCGCGGGAGCTTCACCAAAACCTATTTCGGCTTCAAAGGGACGCCGAGAATAGACGCCGAGGACGATCAACATCTTCCCGTATCCGAGGCCAAGACGATTATCTACCGCGGCTTGCTCAAAGCCATCGACCTAGGTGTACCGCATGAGTCGGTGGGAATCTTGGTGGACGCGCAGTTCGGCACCCACATCATCGCCGATGCAAAATCCAAGGGGATCCCCGCCGGAATACCCGTAGAAAAAGCCGGGACCGGTACTTTCGATTTCGACTACGGCGGGCGCTGGGCCGATCACATCCGATTCATTGCGCCCGATATGGTCAAAGCGCTCGTCCCGTTCCACCCCGAGGGCGATCCGGCGGAAAATCACACTCAAATGGCCCGGCTAAAGCTCCTCTCGGACTACCTACGATCCACCGAAGATCAATATTTCATGTTCGAGCTGCTGGTGCCGGCGACAACGGACGAAGAAAAAAGTGCCGGAGATCGTTACGACACCGAGATTCGTCCGCGTCGCATGGTGGAAGCCATCAAAGCGATACAAGACTTCGGCATCGAACCCGACGTCTGGAAGATCGAAGGCCTCGACGAGCGGGAACACGCGGTAGCAGTGGCGGCCCAGGTCCGAGCAGGCGATGATAGGAAAGATGTGGGCTGTGTCATTCTAGGCAGGGGCTCGAACAAGGAAAAAGTGCACCAGTGGCTCGAGGTAGCGGCTCCCGTTCCCGGCTTCATCGGGTTTTCCGTTGGCCGAACTAATTTCAGTGAACCGTTGAAGCTTTTTCTCGAGAATCGGAATGAAGAAGACGTGGCGATAGAGACCATCGCCGGCAACTACAAAGAATGTGTTGACATCTGGCAGAAGGCGCAGAAATAAAAAGAGAGAACTCGAGAACTCAAGTACCCGAGAACTCTGAAGAGTTGTTTGGGGGGGGCGGGCGAGATCGGAGCCCCCAACCTGGATGCGACTAACCGAAACCCGGAACCGTCACCGGAATCGACCTTCACACCCACTCCGACCTCGCCTCGCAGGGTGCCGCCCAGGTTCAGCAGCTACCTGAACCCGCCATCCTAGAGTAGCTGCCTAATCCTAGGGGGCGGCGATCTGACAACCTTCGCTTCAACTTCAGCGTTGGGGCTCAACTTCTTCGTTAACAACCATTGGACATAGCAAAACCTTTGCCAGTTCCCGTTGGATTGACGCTCGTCGAAAAGCAACTTCACAACCATTTTTCTTTCAACTAGATACACCAGGCCGAGTCACATTCAGCCAAGAGGCAAACACTTGTTTCGAATCGGCCTTCGTAGGTGAATCCCATCAAATGCTCCTATTTCCAAGGTTTTCTGAGGGGCTTTTCCCTGCAGGTCTGTCACTTCTTCCCGCAAGGCGACAGCAAAAAAGATCGATCGGTATGCTATGATTACCTAAAGTTCCCTGAAAACCTAGATACCAAAGCGGCAAGTTCGCCGGCAGTAAGTGCAGCCGAATACTCTATTTCACTACTAAGGAGAGAGCTTGAGCTCGAGGACGGCCGAGACCGAACCTTCCCGGGTATTCGAAGTCCAAGCCCCGGTTCGGAAAGATCGTCACGAAAGCATGTCCGCCGGCGGTCGAGTTACAACATGGTGTCTGAGGTCCGTTTTTCTTTTGCTGCTCATTGCATCTCCCTGGCCCTTTGGATCCGCAACCTACCGGCCTATGGGGCTTCTGACGGGCGCTCTCTTTATTCTTTTGGGAGTGTGGGTGGTCTACCTTTTATTGTCGAAAAAGAACCCGCGACCCGCGTGGGTGGCGAGTCGCTGGATTCTCCTGGGGCTGGGAATAGGTCTTCTCCAACTTCTCCCCGTGCCAACCAGTCTACTAAAAATGGTCGCACCCGCCTCCCACGCAGTGCATGTTCCCGTGGTCCAAGAAGCAAAACAGATTTTGGGTGAAGCTTGGCGACCCCTCTCCATTGAGCCGTTCTCGACGGAAGCCGAGCTTCTCCGTTTCGCTTCACTAGCCGCGGCCTTTTTTCTCGCAGGTCATCTTTTCAATCGTCGTAGCGAGATCCGCCTTTTTGTATATGCGGTGACCGCCGTCGGCGTCGCTCTTTCCTTCTTTGCCGTCTATCAGCAGGCACGCTGGGGTACCACGCTCTACGGGCGTTTCCCCGTTGCCTCCGCCACACCGTTCGGCCCTTTCGTCAACCACAACCATTTCGCCGGATATGTCGAGATGTGCACACTGGTCGCGCTGGGAGCAACCATCGGCTACATCGAACGTCGCACGCCGACGCCCGCAATTCTCTTTGGAGGGTCCGCGACAATCATGGGAATCGCGTTGGTGCTATCCCGCTCCCGGGGTGGTCTCATCGCTACGGCAGCGGGAGTGGTGTTGCTAGGCTTCGTCGTCCTTCAAAGCAAAGCGCGCGCCCGTGCCGGTGCGCTTGCAATATGGGCGGGGATAATCTCGACCATCATATTCCTCGCCGCTCCTCAGATCGTATTCAATCGTCTGGGGACCATGGTCCGGCCCGACGAGGATATCTCGATCCAGTTCCGGCTGAAGCTGTGGTCCGATTCCTTCCGCCTTTTCACACGCTCCCCTGTCTTGGGCACGGGCGTTGGTACCTACGGGGCAGCCATACCTCCTTATAGAACAGGTACCGACGAAACCCGGGCCGAGCACGCGGAAAGCGATCTCGTCGAACATGCTTGCGAAACGGGCCTCGCCGGTCTCGTCGTGCTGGCGGGATTCGTTGTAGCCGTCGCGGGACGAGCACGAAAGAAACTGGAAGGCAAGGACATCGGCCGCAGTTACGGAATCCTAATGGGCATCACGGCCGCTTGCTTCGCTCTGCTCGTTCACAGCATTTTCGATTTTAACACGCGAATCCCGTCAAACGGCCTGCTATTGGCGACTCTCTTGGGAATCGTAGCGAGCGCCCACCCTCGAACCGCACCGTCACCGTCCTTCGTGAAGGGTTACCGTTTCTATTGGGCGTTTGCTGTTTTGGCACTCACGGCAGGGATCGGATGGCGTTCGGTGTCCATCGGCCAGTCCCGGCAGATCACGTGGGAAATAGACCCCATTCTCGCCGAGCCGGAGGAATTCGCACGAGTTGCAGGGCGCCTAACCGAAGCCGCTCGCTTTGCTTCCTCCAATCCTGAGGTTTCGTTCAAGCGTGGTCTTCTCTATAACGAGGAAGCGTACCGCTCCGCCGACGCCGCCCGTTACCGTGACCTCCGATTCGAGCAGGCGCGCGCCTCTTTCGAGGAAGCGGTCCGTCTAGCTCCCGCCCGCGGACGTCACTGGTTCGAGCTTGCCTGGACGGAAGGGAACCTTCGCCACGACCGGCTCGCCGACCCACTTTTCCTTTACGCTCTCGAGCTGGAGCCGACATGGAGTCGACTGCGAGCGAACCATGCTCTCTATCTAGCCTCCCGCGGACTTGTGAAACAGGCGGTGGAACAGCTCCAAATCGGGCGCTCTCTCCTGCCCGGGATCGATGCGGAAGATGCGGTTAGGGTTATTGGCCCCTACGGAAACGATGACCTCGATATACTTCTCCGCGCAGCAGGAGACGATGCCGAAGCTAGGAAGGTGATCCAGAAATATCTGACGGAGCGTTGACTCGACCGCCATCCTGAAGATTGACGATGAAACTATTACGCCATGGCCCTTCCTTGTGATACTCGGTCAAACACAACTCAGGATGAGCATCTAGCCACTCTCGACACGCCTTTCGTTCGCCCAGCTCCGGGTCACCACGGTAACAATACCAATCGTCGAATATTATGACGGTTCCACTGACCAAAAGAGGCTTGATGAAACGGAGTATCAACCTGGCAGACTCGTATAGATCGGAATCAATATTGACAATAGCCGCAGTTTTCAAACCGAATCTCTCTATTGTAGATGGATTCAAGGTCTCCTCGTAAAAACCCGGCACCATCGATACGCGTTCCTCGGGAACCCCGGCGACTTTCAAGTTTTTCTCGAACTCCGCCGCCGAACATTCGTACTTTCCTTCGACGAAATCCCGGGTCTGCCGGTCTCGGCCGACGAGCCGAGGCAGTCCTTGAAAGGAATCAAATGCAAAGAATCGCATTCGCTCCCAAACTTTCCGCCTCTCGACGCAATCGCGAGGCAAGTTCCACTCGTTCGGTGTAGACATGTGCTCAAAAGCCAAAGAAATGGATCTGAACGCTGATATGAACGACTCACCTCGGTAGACCCCGAACTCCAGGTAATCACCCTCCATTTTTTCCGACGCAACGAGGCAGCCGGCCTTGTAGAAGATTCCGTCCCTTCGGACTTCTTGATCGGGCAAAACTACGAATCTTCCCAATCTTCGCCTCAAAGGGTGGAGGGCCTTTTTGAGAGTTCTTACGAATTTTCCAGGAATACTCATTCGATCCCAGCCCTTTCGCTATTGCACATATCCCAGCGCCCTGAGTCTCCGAACGGTTTCGTCATCCAGCTCTCCGGTCTTTGATTTCACCGGGGCGGTTGAAGTCAAGGACAAAACCAAGTCAGCCAATTTTGATTGCATAGTTGCTGTGATAATCGTCTCTTCATTGGATAGGTCTCGATTCTCGTGTGGATCGCGGTCGAGATCATAGAGACGCACTTCGCCGTCTGAGTAGACGACGAGCTTCCACGGAGCTTCATAGTAGCTCTTGTATCCGAGCGCAAGATGTCCGCCGAACTGTCGGGCTAGATAGGTATTCACGTACTGTTCCGTCATGATCGCGTGCTTGCGCCCTCGAAGAGAAGTTCCTTGGATACCCGCCGGCACGGGAATACCCGCGTACTCGAGAATAGTCGGCAAGATATCGATAGTTTGCACCATGGAGTGTTCAACCCCGACGCTTTCGCTGTTCGGATACTTCACGATCAAAGGTACGCGATGTACCGGCTCGTAAGGTCCACAAGTGTGTTCCCACAAATCGTGTTCACCGAAAAACTCGCCGTGGTCCGAAGTAACGACTATCAAAGCCTCATCGTAGATTCCCATTTTTTTCAATCGGGTGAGTAAGGTACCGACTTCGGCATCCACATAGGCAATTTCCCCGTCGTAGAGAGCGATGAAGTGATCACGATCGTCTTCGTCCATCTGCATTTGGCCGCCCGGCTTCAACCTTGGATCCATAAAAGCCTTTGTTCCTGTAAAAGCAGTGTAATGGGGAGAAGGAGGAGAATATGGCTGATGAGGCTCCATGTAGTTCAAGAAAAGGAAGAAAGGCTCACGATTCCCGCTCTCGAGCCACCGGAAAGTCACATCATTGATCTCCGTTGCGGACCGGTAGGGTTTCGTAATTTGATTGTGCAAATGTGGAACGTACTTCAGATACGAATTGAGAATCGGTTCATAGCCAAACAGTCTTCTAGCTCGATAGTCGTGGAATTGAAATCCCTGATTCAATCCAAAGTCGGGATGAAAGTAGGCGAAATTGGAGACGATAGCCGCGGTTCGATAACCATTTCCCTCCAGTATCTCCGCTAAGGTCAAGTGGTCCTGGTGTAGCGGGGTAGCTGGTGGAGCAACGCCGACGGAAATAGCGCGATCCCCCGTGCAGGACTCACAAGTCTCGACGAAGTGGGCAGCGTGTTGCAGAGGGAAGTTTCCCGTGAAAATCGAGGCGTGTCCGGGCAGCGTCCACGTGGAAGGCGACAGAGCATTCTCATAAAGTACGCTGTCCTTCGCGAATCGATCAATGAGTGGGCTCGTCTTTCGTCGATACCCGTAACAGGAAAGATGGTCGGCCCGCAATGTATCGATACTGATGATGATTACGGAGGGGTGTCCGGCATCGGGTTTCGAAACCACGTCTTTTTCGATGATGAGGGGTTCAGGGCGGCAGGCGAGCCAGACGACAAAAACCCCGACTGCGGTCATCGCAAAGACGACCAACGCACGGGGAAGCGACGGCTTCAAGATCGAGTCCACCTCTCCCGGCGAGCAGACGGTCTTGCACGAAGGTGCCGATCAACAAAGCCACCACCAGAGCGCCGTTGGTGAGCATACCGCCAACACTGAAATAGGATACGAAGAAGTATCGCGTGAAGAACTCGCTGGACACAAGAAAGAATACGACCAGGAAAACCGATAGGCTGACCGACAACTCCACACGAGTCGTCCGACTGTGTTTCCGGAAAAGCGAATAAACGACTATTTCGGCCAAAGCCAGAAAAGTGAGCAGCACAATTCCAAAACGTACCGGCGAACTGCTAAATCGTGTTGACTCGACGAGCTTCGGCAGGACGAACAAGCAGACGACTCCGGTGGCCAGCGGAACGAAAGCTGAGGCGAAGTTTTCCTTCTGTCCGGTCGGACGTTCCCGGATGAATAGTCCAATCGCAGCTCCGAACACCGTACCGGCGGCGGTATTCGCAACCAAGACCAGAACCATGTAGGCCACCGACATGCCGTATCCAGACGAAAGGGCAAAGACAATCTCGACAGACGCCAACGCATTGCCGGCCGTCATTCCACGAAACACCCACGTTTTGAGGGTGCTACATTGACCCTGTGGCATTTCCTTTTTGGCCGACATGTCGCTCCAACAACTAGTTTCGGTTATTGGGTCCAAGCCACTGACCGACGAAGAAGTACCTGTTCCCCCAATCGGCGAGATCAAGCTTCGACAGCCAAGTAGAGGCACGACGAAGGGCGAAAATAGTTACCTTGCGGGGAGAGGCCAGAGTCCTGAAGGAAAGCCGGCTCGGCGCGGGCCAGTCTACTTCACTGACCTGAAAGTTGACTTCCCGGAACCGGTGTCGCCGAAACAAGCTCCTTTGGCCTTCTGCCGTGGCTAAAATCACGTGATAGGGAGGCATCTCCCGGGGACGGCCCTTTCGAAAGAATCTACCCGTGCGCAAAATCCATGTAAAAAGACTGGTATTCGCTTCCAAAGGTCCTTGCGCCACGAGGAGACCGCCCGGCTTGAGGTGTCGAAGGATCTTCTGCAAACTGGTCTCTGAGATCGGTCAAGTGCTCGATCACATCCCCGAGATGAAGGACATCCGCATCGGGTATCTCGGATTGTTCGTCGTCGAGATGAAGAACTTTCAAGCCCGTTCGCCGAGCCGTGCGATCCGCAACTCCGGCATCAACTTCGACCCCGACGGAATCCCATCCCCGGTCCGCGGCCTCTTCGAGAAGACAACCGTCACCACACCCGAAATCCATGAAAGTTCCAGGACTCATCTCGTCCAGAATCTGTAACAGCTTTTTTGTCTGCCTCGGATCATCGGATTGGCTCTCGCCGTTGAAACTCGAACAGTAGGTCGCTCCATACATGCTTCTCACTGCCGTATCGTCAGGCATGGGATCACAGAATAGAGATCCACAGGCGAGACATTCCCGAAAAACGTATTCCACGCCTCGATAAATCAGAGCGCCCGCCCAACCGAACCGGGACTGGTCGTGCCCGCAAAGAGGGCAATCGGTAGAAACCGAATCCGACCTCGAGTCTATTTTCGAACTCGTCACAGACCCCTACTCAATCCCGCGGCACGGAACAAGCGCGAGGACGCGCAATCCCGATGCGTCGCAAAGCGTTGACGTAAACCTCCTGGTAGCGATGCGCCATTTGGTCGGCCATCAAGTGACGCCTAACGTACTCTCGTCCCAGTTCCCCTAGACGACACCCTCGCGCTTGATCGTGGGCAAGCTCTTCCAGCGCGTGCGCCAAAGCGGCCACATCCCCGATCGGCACGAGCAGGCCCCGTTCATTGTCTCCAATCACTTCAGGCGCTGCACCTACCGGAGTCATGATGACCGGTTTTTTCATCGCCAGGGCTTCTACCAGTACTTGACAGAAAGACTCGCAAACAGAGGGCTGGACTACGACATCGGAGGCCGACATCCAATCCATGGGATGGGCCTGCCAACCTACGAAGGTCACGACGTCGTTCACACCCAGGTCAGCACACATCTCGCGCAAGGTTCGACTCGTAAGGCCCTCTTCCAACGATGACGAGTCGAAAAGTCGGACATTTATCTCGAACTTGGGGCAGGGCCCGGACGAGATACTGCAGACCTTTCTCGTAATTGAGCCGGCAGCAGACTAGTGCTACATACTTACCTTTTAAACCGTACTCTGCCCGAATTCGTTCCGGAGCCTCCCATGAAGAGGGGGTCAAGGTCTCGAGCTCGAAGCCATAGGGTACGACCACGACCTTTTCCTTCGGAACCGCCTGTTTGTCTACCAGAAGCCTCATGACTTCGTGAGAAGGGACCATGATTTGATCCGCCGATCGATTGCAGAAAGCCTCGATCCCAAGGAGCGCCCGGCGCTTCCAACCTGTCGTGAGCCAATAAATATGATCCGAGTAGTGGTGACCGAGCACCAGACACGCCACCGGGACGATCAGACGTGCCAGGGACGCCACGAGCATCTCGTCGAAATGGTGAGCATGAACAATTTGCGGTTTCGTCCTTCGCATCTCACGTAACAAAGCGACCATCATCCGTGGATAGTTCCGTTTTGTGAACGCGAAGTCGAGAACCTTGTTCGGATAGTTCCGTTGGATGAGATTCGAGGTCGCTCGAGTCTCGGCCTGTGCTGTCAGGGCCGAGACTTCGAATCGCGAGCGGTCTAGACGAGTCAATGCGTGATCGATGAAGTCACCACCATTGATGACACTGGCAAAGTGCAGGACTCGGATCATCGTCTCGGTCTCATTGCTGGGTCCTTATACTTCGAACCGCGGATTCCAAAATTTCTGTCACAGTGATCCACTGCATTTGTTGACAGGGAATCCGTTCACAGTGATCCCATCGACAGGTTCCGCAGCACTCATCATCCTGGCCGAGCAACACCCTTGACGTCGGATACAGAACGCCGTGTTCGGGTCGGCTCGACCGAAAGAGTCCCACAAGTGGACGCTGGAGCGCACCCGCAATGTGAAAAGGACCGCTATCTGTACTAATCACTAGATCCGCTCGATCGAGAACTGCTGCCAGTTCCGAGAGCGTTAGAATTCCTCTCGCATCGAGACAACTCGACCCCGACGGTCCAGAGGGCTGCCCGACCGTTTCCACCCCCCCGAGAAGAACGGTTCTCAACCCGGTTTCCTCTCGAAAGGCTCCGACCAGCGCTCCGATCCGCTCTACCGGCCACCATTGTCGCCGGGTGCTGCCGTAAGGGTGAACAACAATGTAGCGCTCCTCGGCGTCAAGTCCGACCGTGGCAAGCTTCCGCGCCGCGAGCCTGCGCGAATCATCGGACACCCATAGCTGAGGCGAGACGTTCCGAACCGGAAGTCCGAGGCAAGCTAGAGCGCGGAGTCGTTCCGGCGGTCCCCAAGAGCGGGCACTCCCGATGTCGTAACTATGGGTCAAGCATGGCTCGAGAGGAGTACCCGCAACGCCCACCCGGATCGGTATGTTTGCATCCGCTAGGAGCCGAGCGAACTGATCTCCGAGTACAATGATGCCCCAATCAAAGGTCTCGTCCACAAGCCAGCGGCGTACCTTTTCGAGATCCTTCCTTTTCCAAAGCGCGAAAGGATCCACCTCGATCGTCTCGAAGGCATCGACGTAGGGACAGGCAGAAAGGAGCTCGGCGTTACGAGATCGGCCCAGCACTGTCACATGTGCGTCGGGATAAAGCCGCCGCAATTCCACAACGACGGGTGTGCTCATTACCGTATCGCCGATAAGGCCTGCTATGACCAGAAGGACGTGCTCGGGTTCGCCCACGCTCGACGGGCAATGCGATCTAGCTGACTCATTGGACCGGACATAAGAGCGCGCGGCCATCCATTGGCGAACGAGGTGTTGAGTTCTGTAAATCCGGCTGACAAGACTCACTTCAAACCCGTTGTCGTCGCTTACGTGCTGTGGCAAGCCGGTGGTGGAATTGGTCCTCGCTCGCCTCGTGGGTCGGCGCCGTCAATTCGGCCACAAGCCACCTCCGCCGGTTATCCCGATCGCGAAGAAAACCCAAGGTCACCATCTCCGCACCACTTCCCACCATGAGCTTCGCAAAGCTCTCGATGTTGAACTCCTGCAGATGCTCGTCAGATTCCCAATGACCGTTTGGTGTCGTAACAAGGAGGCTTCCTCCAGGAAGGAGCCACGACAAACAGCGCCTCACAACCTTTTGCGGCTGACGCAGGTGCTCCAGCACCTCGGACAGAACGATCCAGTCGAAAAACTGTCCGGGCTCGTAGTGCTCTACCAGGGCATGGACGGTTGTGACGTTGGTCAGTTCCAGATCTTCGACTTCTTTGAGAGATACAGCCGAGATGTCCAGCGCCAGCACTTGATCTGACCGAGATGCGAGCAGTCGTGTCATCCCACCGTTTCCGCATCCGATTTCAATTAGCCGCCCCCCATTGACTTTGTCGAGTATCCAATCCGCCCGCGGATGCTCATAGTTCCCGGGATCGGACAGGAAGCGACAGTCGGTGACGCGACGACTGTAGAAAGTCGTAACACCCTCGTCCGCCCCCGACTCGAGCTCGGGCGACGCTACACGAAGACCGCTCCAATACTTGATTGCACTCGTAGCTCGCCGAAGGAGAGAGCTCATATTGAGGCACAACGGTCTCATAGACTCAATCCTGTACCACCGAGAGGGGCTCTCCGAATGGAAGCCCGAGCAGCAGCGAGGATGACTGTCTTCTCCTCAACCGTCATGGCCTTTTTCCAAACAATGACGCTGTAGAGCGCGCAGGTTCCCATCGCAATAACGACGAGCACATCCGTTGGTACAAAAAGAATCTCCGATATCACGACCGGGGCAACAACGATTGCCGCAGCTAGAACAAGTCCAGATTTCGTCTCACGCGGAACCCGGGAAATCCCTGGGACACGTTTCGCTTCTCTAAAGACCCATAAAGCCTCTATGACGGCTCGAAGGCTCCAGACGCAGGCGGCGCCGACCGCTCCGTACCGTGTGATGAGAAAGAAGGCCGCAGCAAGATACGGGACGAGCTCTACGGCCTGAAGACGGGCCACGAGATTGGGTTTTCCGAGCGCCTCCAGCAGGCAGCGGGGAGCGTACGATATTCCATCGAAGAGCGTGCCCACTAGGAGCAATCGAAGCGGTAGCCGACTTTCGAGGGCGAACTCCGGTCCCGCCCACAACAATAGAACCGGATGAGACAGAAGCCATATCAACGCTACCGCGGGCAAGCTCCACAGAGTGAGACCCCGGACAACTCTTGAATATAGGTTTGCCAGCGCATCTCGGTCCTCCCCGGCTTGAAGACCACTGAGAGCCGGTAAAAGGCTCTGTGAGACCGCACCGGGGACGACGGCCAACATTCGAGCCAATGTGAAAGCGACCGCATAATACGCAAGCTCTTTCATCGACGTGAGTCTAGCTATCAGTATTTTTTCAGTATGAAAAAGCATGACTCCCACCAACGTGATGAAGAGCATCGCTGCGCCGAAACGGAGCAGCGGCTTCAAGAGAGCCGAGCGAAACCTAGGACGCAACGACCCGGGTAGAAGTCGAGAGGCCAGGCGCGCATGAAGCACGATGGTGATCAAACTCACCAGGACCATGACCGTAACGGCCGCAACCAGTCCCCCTCCCAGGGCCAACACTATGGGTATTGCGAGGATCTGGATCAGATTGGCTCCAGAACCAACGTACGTATACAGGTCCAACCTGAGATTCACGAGCTGGGGTGTGTTCAAAACTCCGGCAACCGCTCTGAAAAGGAAAACCAACCCCGCAACGGTAAACGCGATCCGTGCTTCGCTCTGCAACGACTCCGGGACTCGCAGCACCTGCATGGTCAATTCCTCGGAAAACAACGCCAGCACGAGTGCTATCAACAGGGCCGGAATCAAAACGATGCCGAGAGCCGTCCAAATCACCGCTATTTCACCATCCACATCATCCAGTGCATGTCGTTCCGAGGCGAATCGAGTCGAAGCTACCCCCATCCCGAGATCAGCAAAACTTAGGCAGCCGACTGCTGTATTGATCAACACCCATACTCCATAGGCTTCGGATCCGAGCAAACGGATTACGAAAGGCGTCGCAACCAGAGAGGCAAGCATAGTCGAGGCCTGTCCACCAAAACTCCATATGCTGCCCCGGGCGACTCGCGTCGTCATTGTCGGAGTCGGGTGACCTTGGACTCGATTATTAAAATGGATACTCATGCTTCATTCGGCGTGCGATCAACGGCATTGCCGGTTCGATCCCTCGTTCTCATGAAATCCCACGAACCGAAGAACGTCGCGACATCAAGGGTGACGAGAATGGCGTAGACGTAAAAAAATCGCCACAAGTGCCGAAACATCCCGGCCGGTAAATCTTTCCGGTGTCTCCATTGGGATTTGACGGTACGAAGGCCGATAAAAAACGCGGGTGGGATCAAGGTAAGAAGAAGATGCCCCGTTGTGCCCCAAAGCACCAACGACATCAGCAGAACCAGGCTGTAGTAGATACCGATCCGCAACTGCCAATCCCGACCGAGGCCCGCCTGCAGGTTGGAACGTGAGTAAGTACGAAAACGGCGAAAAGTTGACGAGAAATCCGGAGCCAGTTGCCAATTCCCAACGGCTTGGCCAGCAAACTCGACGTTCCATCCAAGTCGATCGAGGTGCCGGAGAAAAACAAGGTCTTCCGCAGAACGAAGCTCCTCCGGAAAGCCCCCGGACGACTCGAACAATGATTTGCGCATCAGCAGAATCTGAACCGTGCGACGAGGCTTGAACCAACCTCCTTGAATGACCGGCGGCAGGTATGCAATAGCCGCGCTTTCCGTGAACAAAGTCGGCGTCTCGGGCACAACATGTCCATAAACCGAGGCTCCGGCCTTCTCGAGAGCAACTTGGAACAGCTTTTCAATGCAGTCCGACTCGATTCTCAAGCCACAATCCAAAAAAACGAGCCACTCGTTTCGCGCCGATAAAGCCCCACAATTTCTTGCCTTCCCGGGAAAAGCTCCCTCATCCTCGACCACGAGAAGGTCGGCAAATCGATCTCGTTGCAGCAACGCTCGCTTTCGGGTGCCGTCTTTCGATCCGGTGTCTACAACGATGACTTCATCCGGAGGAACAGTCTGGACCGCCAGAGCATCCAACAACGCTTCAATCGTGGACTCTTCATTGCGCGCTGGAACAATAACCGTATATCGGCGAGAGGCCGGGGCTATTCCTTTTTGCATACAACACCCTAACTTTCCCACTTGCACAAGCGGTGCCACCCTCGATATCCGGCCGATATCGTTACTCCGCAGGCTTTTGCCTACAGTCGTTTGTTTTCTATGTAGGTACTTGCCCACATCAAGAGTGCCAATAAATGGCACAGCCTGTCGGAAGCAGAATAGATCCCGTGTATTGTGACGTTTTGGAACGTCAATTGCTTTGGATCAAGACACAGAAGGATCAAGGCGAGTCCTGAATATGAAGAAGCGACGCCGACGTTTCGCAATGCTCTCCATGCTGTTGGTCTTCTTGCCAAGCGGTGGTTTGACCCTTTACCTCATGAGTGCGGTTGAGCGACGTATCACGGAGGAGGATCGCCACTATATAGAACTAATCACAGAGCGAAAACCACAACGCGAGACCTTCGAGCGCCTTTCATATATGGAGCAAATCGAATTTGTTGCCGAAGTGCAGAGCTCGGTTCTCGCCGCAGCCCCTACGAACAAGAAAATTCCCTACGGGAGCAGCAGAGAGCCCAGGGACCTCTACCTAGCGCGACACGGTTTGTGTTTCGACCGAAGCTGGGTGATTGAGAAGATACTCATTTCCAACGGTTTCCAGGTTCGACATGTATCCGTTTATAGTGCGGATGGGCTACGAGTACCTTGGCTGGTCCTGGCCGTGCCGGGGATTCCTTCGCATGCTTTGAGCGAGGTTAGTACGTCCAAGGGATGGCTGCTCGTGGATTCGAACCGGTTGTGGTTGTCCATCGACCACAATCTCGATCCGATTTCCGTGTCTACGATCCAGATCCTCGGGGCTCGAAATATCCTCTGGGGCGACTCCCGGGCCCCTTCACCGGACCCCATCTTTCAAAGTCCCTTTGTCCATGTCTACGGCTTGTACTCGAGACACGGACGTTTCTTTTCTCCGTATGTTCCCGTGCCCGACGTCCACTGGGGAGATCTGGTTAGTTTTGTAGCCGGATAGTCGAAACAAATCCGCATATCTCGAGCCGCGCCTGACTCAAAAGCATTTGAAACCACGGTCCTAGCCTCGAGTCCCAATTTCCCACTGCCAACGCGTCTCGAGCCGCTGCCGAGCCCACAAGAGCTCAAGAAACTGAACAATTATATGGTCACAAAACGAGATGTCACACGCTGCTTATTGACGAGCGTAGGGAAATTCCCACAAAGTTGTCCATGTCGTATCAAAAGTTCTTGACCGAAACGTAGTCCCGCTCGTGGTACGTCTCTTGCAACGTATACCTAAGTCTCGAAGTGCGACCTGATTAGGAAACGCTCGAATGGAGCGATCAACAAAAAGTGCGTTGACCGAACGCTTGTCGTAGGTGCAACACCGTGGAAATAGCTGTTGCCGTTTTAGTAGCAACCATCATTAACGCGATCATTTTGATCGTATTGCAGAAACGACACGATCCCGAACTCTACCGACCCGTGGCCTTTGCCTATGTGGGCACGGTCTCGCTTCGATACATTCTCGCGGTGTACCTTTGGATGAATCATGGCGATCCAGGCTTCAGCCGGATGTTTTGGGGCGACTCGCAAACCTACGACAGCATAGGTGCTGCGATCGCGGAGGGCTGGTCTCAGAACCTAAGTCTTGAATCGTGGACCACGACCATGGAGGGCAAAACCAACAAAGGATTCATTTACTTCGTCGCTAGCATCTACTACCTGTTCGGACGAAACGTACTTCTTGTGCAGTTCATCAACGGCATTATTGGCTCACTGACCGCAATCTGCGTCCTCGAAATGGGGCTCATAATCTACAACAAAGAAGTTGCTGTTCGTGCCATGATTTTCACAGCTTTTTTTCCTCAGATGATTTTTTGGTCTTCTGGTCTGTACAAAGATCCCTCGGTTATGCTTTGTATCGCGGTACATTTGCTCGCGACCCTGCAACTAAGAAAGACGTTTACCAACTATTCCTTGTTTTTATATCTTGGCAGTGCAATCGGGTTGCTCTTTCTTCGATTCTATATCTTCTACGCTGTTGTGGCGGCAAGCCTTCTAGGCTTTGTGTTTGGCCAGTTTCGTCAACACATTATGGGACTACTAACGCATCTCACCTTAATAGCGGGCATTGTAGTCCTACTCCTATTCACTCCTCTTGGCAAAGAGGCCCTTCAACAGCAACGTTACTTTAGCCTTTCGCAGCTGCAAGTCTCGCGGTCGGATCTCGCTGACCATAGAAGCGGCTACCTCGCCAATGCCGATGTTTCAACACCCGCCGGTGCCCTACAAGTACTCCCCACCGGCGTGGTCTATCTGCTCTTCAGCCCTTTCCCGTGGGCCGCGCGAAGTATTCGGCAGCTTCTGGCGATTCCCGACGTTCTCGTATGGTATCTAATGGTCCCAGCACTAATCCGGGGACTTTTCTCAGCCGTGAGATACCGCTTGTCGAAGACAATGCCCATTTTGATCTTCACAACGAGCCTGACCTTGGCCTACGGCGTCTTTCAGAGCAATGCTGGGGCGGCGTATCGTCAACGGACCCAGATCATGATGTTCTTCTTCCTGTTTGTTGCGGACGGAATGAAAAAAACGAGGTCAAAGGAGCAGCCGGATAGGGAGAACATACTCAGCCTGGAACGAAAGGGCTTAGCGGTATAAGCGATTCCAGTGATTCTCGATACACACAAGACCTCGCTTGCCGCCCGGCGCCTAGACATTGGCACGTCGGTTGCTTGTCTGGTGAATAACCATGCTTAGCTTTCTACTTCATCTTCTTTTGGCCGTTTGCCCTTGGTGGGTCAAAAATCCTTTCTACCGCCTGATTTGCGGGTACGAGATCGGTCGTGATGTTCGTATTGGATGGTCGATAATCCTCGTCGAAAAGTGTCGCATCGCAAACGACACACGAATAGGACATTTGAACGTCTTCTACAAAACGAAAAATTTGATCGTCGACGACCACGTTCGTATCGGACACGCCAATCTTTTTCGAGGTGGCGACCTCATTCACCTCGGACGATACTCCGAGATCATAAGGACGAACGTCATAAACTCCATCCTGGAACCCGATGTGGAGACATCGATCCTACCGGAATTCAAGTTGGGAGCTGGGAGCGTCGTTACGACGGGACACTGGATCGATTTCACCGACGAGGTCACCGTAGGTTGCCGTAGCATTATCGGGGGTCGGCATTCTTCGATCTGGACCCACAGCCGTCAATGGACCCGCCCCATCTCTATTGGAGACTTCGTCTACATGGGATCGGACGTTCGAATGGCCCCAGGTACCCGAATTCCCTCGTATTGCATAGTCGCTCTCGGCTCCGTCGTTATCAACGCGACACCCGAGGGAGGACGCCTGATCGGCGGGAATCCAGCCTGTATCTTGAAGCCTTTGAGTGAAAACAACCTTCGTCTCCTACGACGTAAAACGCGGAACGATCTCCCAGACGACATAGGTGCGGACCGTCAGATGGACGTTCCCAATTTCCTGTGTCGGAAAAAAGCCATTTAGGCGACATGTCGGTCCAATGGCAAATGCGCTCTACATTTCCTATGACGGGTTGATGGAACCCTTGGGCCGGTCGCAGATAGTCCCCTATCTGGTTGAAATCGCAAAACGCAGCGTCTCGATCGAAGTTCTTTCGTTTGAAAAAACCACCGATTTGGCCAACGGGGACCAGATCAACCAAGTCGAAAAGGAACTGGCCTCAGCCGACATCCGCTGGACACGCCTGCCTTATCACAACCGGCCAAAAGTGGGATCCACCGTTTTTGACATCTTGGTCGGTTCTTGGAAAGCACTGAGAATAGCTCGCGCCGGCCGGGTTCGACTCGTCCACGCCCGAAGCTACGTCCCAGCTTGCATGTCCTTGCCGGTGAAGTTTTTCGTTGGAGCCAAGTTTCTTTTCGACATGCGTGGTTTCTGGCCCGAAGAACGCGTGGAACTGGGTATCTTTTCACCCGGCGGTATCTTGTTTCGTTCAGCTAAGTGGTTGGAATCCATTTTTGTCCGCAACGCCGACCAAATCGTCGTTCTTACGAATCGCGCCCGGAAAATCATGCTGGAAGATTCGAGACTCACGGCCGGTTCAGACCAGATCGAAGTCATACCATGCTGTGTAGACCTTCGTCGTTTTCTTCCTGAGGGTAACGGTATCGAGCTCGTTGAGCGCTTCGGATTGGTAGGAAAGGTGGTCGTAGGCAACATTGGAGCTGTGAACAATCGCTATCTCGTCAAAGATATCTTTCGCTTCTATGCGGCCCTAAAGAAATTCAAAAAGGAGCTAAGGTTCGTTTTTATTACGCGCCAAGAGCCAGCGGAAGTGTATCGGCTCGCCAAAGAACAGGGCATTGAGCCGACCGATTTGGTGGTCACCAGCGCGACACCCGATGAAATACCAACCTGGCTTCGTCTCTTCCAACTCGGCATCTTCTTCCTACGACCTACCTATGCTGCTCAGGCATCCAGTTTCACAAAACTCGGGGAGTTTTTAGCTGCCGGAGTACCGGTCGTTACGAATACAGGAGTGGGCGACGTGGAGGAGACTCTCGACCAAAAGAATGTCGCTCTACTGCTACAAGACTTTTCCGATGACGAAATCCAAAACAAAGCTGCGGAGGCGGCTCGGATGCTACCACCCTCCGAAGAAATGCGTCGGAGCTGCCGGAACGTTGCGGAGAAAAGACTCGGCCTCGGGATAGCAGGTTCCCGGTATCTATCTGTATATGCGAATTTGCTAAAAGGACAAAAACTCACGGGCGGAAAGCATTCAGATGGAAAAACGGCGGGAGGATCATTAGAACGATGTGTGGCATCGCGGGAACACTCGAACTGAGCGACCGCTCTTCGGACGAGGACGCTATCTGGAAGATGGTGCAAGCCATCTCTCATCGAGGACCCGATGGCACCGGTGTAGACTCGGCGGCACGGGTCGGTTTGGGACACAGCCGTTTGCGAGTTATCGACCTCTCGCACCGAGCCGACCAACCCATGTGGAACAATGATCGCTCTGTCGCTCTGGTCTTCAACGGCGAGATTTATAACTTCCGCGAGCTTCGACGGGAGCTTGTCACTGAAGGCTTTCGTTTCGAGACACGCAGCGACACGGAAGTGGTCTTGAAGCTCTACGAGAGCCTGGGCAAGGCCGCCATTCCCAAACTCGACGGAATGTTTGCGTTGGCCCTATGGGATGGTCGCAAAGAAGAGTTGATTCTCGCTCGCGACCGAACCGGAAAAAAGCCGCTGTTTTACTTCCACGACGGGCGACGCTTTGCCTTCGCATCTGAGATCAAAGCCCTACGAGCGCATCCTGAGATCAGACCTGAGCCTAATCTGGAGGCTCTGCCCCTATATCTAACCTACGGTTACTTCCCCGGTCCGAAAACCCCGTATCGGGATGTCCATAAGCTCCCGCCGGCGACTCTCATGAGCGTGAGCTCGAGCGGGACGGTCGAGTCGCAGCGCTACTGGAGCCCACCCTACCTAGCCAACGGTGTCCGACGCATGGACGAGGCAGTCCAAGACCTCAAAGAGCTCATGAATCGGGCAGTGTCCCAACGACTGGTGTCGGACGTTCCACTCGGAGCATTTCTGAGCGGCGGGCTCGATTCCACGATTGTGGTGGGGCTCATGAGCCGGCACATGACGCGACCGGTTCGGACGTTCAGCATCGGATTCGACGGCCATCCCGAATATGACGAGACCCAATATGCTGAGACTGTGGCGAAGAATTTTGGAACAGAGCATACGACTTTTCGCGTCCAACCACCGAACCCCGAGCTTCTCGAGGTGCTCGTTCATCAACACGACGGCCCCTTCGGTGACTCATCCGCCATCCCGACCTATATCGTTTCGCGTTTGGCACGCCAGCAAGTAACGGTCGTATTGAACGGAGACGGAGGTGACGAGCTCTTCGCAGGATACTCTAGGCTTGCGGCGGCGGCCATCACCGAGAGATTCCCTCAATTTCTACGTCGTTTTGGTACGTCGCTAGCTCATCTGGTTCCAGAACCGTCGAGCTGGTCTCATCCTCTGAGGCGGGTCAAACGATTCCTGGAAGCGGCAGAGCTCCCGCTCAATGAAAAGATTCAGGCATGGTGCAGTTTCTTTCCAGAAGCGACGAGCGACCTACTCATGGGAGAGAGGTCGGACGACGATGAGCAGGTCATTAGTGACCATTTCCGAATCTTTCTCGACGAAGCATCATCCGGCACGCCTCTGGCCCAACTCCTCCATCTCAATTTTTGTACTTATCTTCCGGAAGATCTTCTCGTCAAGATGGATCGAACGACGATGGCTCATGGGCTGGAAGCTCGATCTCCTTTTCTCGACACAAAGCTCATCGAGTTTGCCTGCCGACTACCCGATCGATTCAAACTACGGGGCATCGAAACGAAATACATACTGCGAGAAGCATTCAAGGACCTGCTGCCGCAATCCATCATGAAACGCGGCAAGATGGGTTTTGGCGTTCCTCTGGGTGTGTGGTTCAAAAACCCTATGAAGTCATATGTCATGGACCTGTTGGGCAACCCGAAATCACGGCTCTTCGAGCTCGTTAAACCGGACACCGTCTCGAGTCTCCTCGATCAACACATGGCCGGATACCGTGACCTCGGCCAGCAGTTGTTTTGTCTGCTCACACTCGAAATCTGGTTGAGGAGCCAATAGTCTTCCATGAAAATCTTGGCTCTCGTCCCCAGCGAGCATGATGTCAATCCCGGCCAGAGGTACCGCATCGAACAGTGGGAACCCTTACTCCGTGGTTACGGGATAGAGCTGGTCTACTCACCTTTCAGCTTTCCTGCGTTGACAAAAGTGATTTACCGGCCGAGGCATTTGCTGACCAAAGCATCGTACATGATTGCGGCTTGTTTGAGGCAGGCGAGCTCGGTCTTTAGAGCCCACCATTTCGATTTGATTTATCTATTTCGCGAAGCGGCGTTGCTCGGCCCTGCACTCCTCGAATCTCTGATAGCCTGGCAGGGGATTCCGGTCGTCTACGACTTCGACGACGCTATTTTTGTGCCGTACAAGAGCCCTTCCAACAGCTACTTGAGCTACCTCAAATGCTTTGGAAAAACCGAAAGCATCTGCCGACGAGCCCGTCATGTCATTGTTGGGAATGACTATCTAAGAGACTATGCCCTTCAGCACAACTCTGATGTTACAGTCATCCCCACCACCATTGACACAAATGCCTATAGGCCTGAGCTCCGGCAACCTCGACCCGATGGTGTTCCGGTAGTCGGTTGGACAGGCAGTTACAGCTCGTATCAATACCTCGAGTTGGTTTTTCCCGCGTTGCAGCGACTGGCAAAAAAGCAACACTTTCGTTTGGTCGTCGTAGGTACGGAGGCGCCCATCGTTCGTGGAGTGGACGTCGAGTTTCGTCCATGGCGGTCGGAAACCGAAGTACGAGATCTCGCTGATTTGGACGTGGGCATCATGCCACTTCCCGATGATCCTTGGTCTCGAGGAAAGTGCGGTCTCAAGGCGCTGCAGTATATGGCCCTGGGAATCCCTCCTGTGGTGTCACCGGTCGGTGCGAACCGCGAGATCGTTAAGCATGGCATCAGCGGATTCCACGCCGTTACCGAGGATGATTGGATTGAGAAACTCGGTCAACTGCTTGCAAATCGAGCGCTTCGCCAACGCTTCGGACGCGAAGCAAGGAAAACCGTCGAGGAGGAATATTCAACCCGCGTGGCAACGCCGAAGGTCTATGACGTCTTCACGCGCGCGGTCTCGGAGGGCGTGCTGGATGAGTCGGAAACTCATACTAGGAAGGTCTCGTAGACGGAGCAAGCGTGTCTTATCCGTCATTGCCGCGGTCGTAGTCGTGCCATGTCTGGTCATTTGGCGGGATCTCCCAGCTGAAGCTCTCGTTGTTCGCGATACACCCCTCCGTACAGATGCGGCCATGGTTTTTGGAGGGGATCCCCATTTTGAACGTACCGCACACGCCTCTCGCCTGTACCTCGACGGAATGACGGACCTTCTGATTCTCTGCGGTGGGGAGGCAGGCCCCGGGGACGACGCAAAAAGTCTGCTCGCTCACGCACAAGGACTCGGTGTGCCGAGAGAAAAAATGGTTATCGAGGGTAAGTCCACGAGCACCTGGGAGTCCATCTTGTACGCGCGGCCGATTTTTGAGCAACTGGGCGTTCGTTCTTTGACTCTAGTGACGTCGCCCTATCATCAGCGGCGGGCGTTCCTCGTCGCCCGGCGATTTCTTGGTGACAAAATCAAACTGATCAACAGCCCCGCGAACCCGAGCTTCTGGAGCCCGAATGGCTGGTGGACAAGTCGTCGGGATGTCCGAATCGTGTTTAGGGAGTACGGGAAGTTGGCTTACTACTTCCTTAGACGGTGGATCTGAGAACATGGCACACCAGTTGCACGTTGGCAGAGCATGAGCACGGTCGTTGAAGCCACATTCGGTCGAACGCCGGAGCCCGAGGTCGGGCCGGCGCGAAAAATCCGTGTGCTTCGCTTGTTCTCACGGCTCAACATCGGAGGTCCCGCCATACACGTCATTTTGGCCACCGCCGGATTGGACAGCCGCCGCTACGAGTCGCATTTGGTCGTGGGCAGAGAAGGGCAACGCGAAGGGAATTTCTTCGACCTTGCGCATGCTAAAGGCGTCAGCTTTCGCGTGATCCCGAGCTTCGTTCGGCGGATCAGCCCTATACTGGACCTAATCACTCTGGTAAGGCTCTACCGGCTCATGAAGCGCGGGCGGCCGGACATCGTTCACACCCACACAGCCAAAGCGGGTGCCCTGGGACGAATCGCGGCACGAATGGCCAAAGTGCCCGTCGTGGTTCACACCTTTCACGGCTCGGTATTCCAGGGTTATTTCGACACATTGAGCTCGCACGTTTTCCAGCTCATTGAAACGTCACTCGCGGGGTGGACCGACATGGTGGTGAGTGTCAGCCCCAGAGTCGCCGAAGAGCTGGAACGACGTCAAGTGGCTCCCCGACGGAAAATCGAGGTCATTTACCTCGGTTTGGAGCTGGATCGATACCAGCATCTCGACGAGTACCGTGGCAATCTACGCCACGAGCTCGGCGTCTCTCGGGACGTACCTCTCATCGGTTGCGTGGGACGCTTAGCGCCCATCAAAGACTTGCCTACGCTTTTTCGAGCCATGGTGAACCTCAACAACTCTCAGCCCGACGCCATCCTGCTCGTAGTCGGCGACGGACCCGAGCGTCAAAACCTCGAGCTGGAAGCGTACAGACTCGGCATCAGCTCCAATGTGCGATTTCTCGGTTTCCGCCGAGATCTCGAACGCATATACGCCGACATCGATTTGGCCGTCAACTGCTCTATCAACGAGGGCACTCCGGTTGCTCTGATAGAGGCCATGTCATCTGGTGTCCCCGTCGTTGCCACGAGCGTAGGAGGGACCCCGGACCTCCTCCGTGGCGGGCTTCTCGGTAAGCTCGTCCCAGCAACCGACCCCAAACGCCTGTCGGACGCAATGTTCGATGTCTTGGAGCAACGGGAGCGGTCCCTGGGGCTGGCTCAAAAAGCAAGGTGCCAAGTTTTGAAACAATTTCGAGCCCAGCGTCTTCTCTCGGACCTGGACAACCTCTACACCCGACTGATCGTCTCTAAAAACGGGGGCGATCCCACACTCTCGCGCCGGCAAACCATTACAAAATAAAAACTTAAAGGACTGGAACGAATCCTGCTAAACACTGGGTTTGTTGAGAATCGAGTCGAGGTCCTTCCATGGCCTGGAAGGCGATTCGAAATCGATGGAGACTCTAAACCATTGACTGTTAAAGCCAAAAAGGACTCTGACGGGAAAGCCGACAAATACGCATCGAGTGTCGATGCTATGGAATTTTCATACTCGGCGGTGACTGCGGGTGGAAATGCCCACGGAGGAATACCCCAGAAATGCTGCCATGGGCAGAGCGTTTCGCTGAGTTTTCTTTCACAGGCAACTCGGACGGAAAACACACCGCAAGTGACTGATTACAAGGAGTTTTTAGAAAACCACCCGAGGTTGATGCTTAGCGAGTCAGCGGCAGGAACACCTGTGGGGAACTACCGACAGACAATAGGGAATCCCACACAATCGCTCCGAAAACGGGAGGCCAAACTAGAGCGATGACGATATGGGTTTACTTCCTCGCCCTGCTGGTTCCGATGGCGGTCGTGTCGCTGATCGTGCCTCGGGTGCGGAACTTGTGTCTCGCTCGTGGACTTCTAGACCATCCAGGAGGGAGAAAAACGCATTCCGAGCCGGTTCCCCGTCTTGGCGGTATCGCCATCTTCGTCGCCTTCACAGGCACGGTAGGGGTGGGATTCGTCGTTGCTCCCTGGCTCGCGTCGATGGAGAGCTTGCGGGAACTCTTCCCACCCGTCATGACGGCCTTGGCCGAGGCCTGGAGGGTCAAAACTCCCCTTTTGGGCTTGCTGGCCGGCGGAACGCTCGTCTTCGCCGTGGGACTGGTCGACGATCTATTCGGGGATCGCTTCCCGACTCATTGGAAGTTCGCCGGGCAGTGCGTGGCCGCCGGCATGGCCGTTGCCTGCGGCATCCGGGTGGACTTTCTTGGAAACGTCTGGTGCAACTCAGTCGTAAGTTTCCTCTGGATCTTGGGCATATCGAATTCATTCAACCTGCTCGACAACATGGATGGTCTCGCGGCCGGTGTCGCGACCGCCAGCGCTGCGATCTTTCTCATCAACGCCGCCGAACTGGGCGAGATTTTCATTTGTCTCGTCTTGACAGCACTCATTGGAAGCCTGGTCGGTTTCCTCAGATTCAACCTACATCCCGCATCGCTTTTCATGGGAGATTGCGGAGCCCTCTTTCTCGGCTTCACAATCTCGTCTCTCACCATTTTGGAAAATTACGTGAGCCCGGCATCGTCGAGTTTGTTTCCCGTGCTGATGCCTCCCCTCGTCCTCGCGGTTCCGCTGCTGGACACCTCGTCGGTGATTTTCATTCGCCTGCGGGAAGGGCGGCCCATTCACGTGGGCGACCGTTGCCACCTTTCGCACCGTTTGGTTCGGTGCGGGCTCAGTGAGCCTCAGGCGGTTGTGTTCCTTTTGATGGTGACCTTCGGGCTAGGTTTGGGCGCGCTGCACCTCGCAGACGCTTCCCCGGCTCGTAGTCTTTGGATTTTGGTGGACTCGGCCCTTCTCGCAACTCTCGTTTTGTGGGGGATCAGATTTGGAACCGCCATCGAAACGGAGCAGGCGGCGGCTGAAGCCACGACTCGCAAGTCAAGCAAGGCGGCGGAGGGCATATGAAAGCCATTTGGAAAACGAGCTTGTTCCTCATGCTCGGAATGATTGCGATGAGAGGCACCGCCCGAGCAGAAAAGCCCCCGGCACTCAGGCTGGTCAACATGTATTCGAAGGCGGAGGGAGACCACTTCAAGATTCACATCGTAGCCAACGGTGACATTTCACAGTACAAGATCACGCGTAAAACAAACCACGAGACCTACAAGCTGACCATCGATGTCCCTGCCCTGCCTCCCGTCAACTCGAAGTACGACCTCGACACCCCCTTCAGCAGGCGGTTCGAGGTCTGGCCCATGATGCTCGGCAAGCAAGTCTACGCACGTATCTCGATGGAGCTGAATCTCGATGCGAGCTCGGTCGTAGGGATGGATAGTCCGACACGTCTCTGGGTAACGATCTCCAATAAATCCGCACTGGCCATGGCGGATGCCCGGCCCGTGGAGACTAAACCGGTGCCCATGCCCTCGCCGGTGGAAGTTACCGAACCGGCCTCAACGACGATGCCGGCTCCCGATTCAGCGGTTGAAGAAACTCCGGTTGAGCTCTACGAACAGGATTCGGACGGGATCACTCCCGCCCCGACCCCATTGAAGCCCCGCCGCTGATTGCACTCGAACAAGCTCCTCCCGAACCGGCCGGCATCGACGAAACGCCGATCTTACCCGTGCTCGATTCAGAGAACAAAGAGTTTTTCAGCCTGTTCCCGACTCCCTCCGCGGGACAGGAACGATCGGTTTTCTACGCTCCAGTAGGTTTAGGAGAAAGCTCCGAGGCCATTCCCGATGGAATACGTCTGGGTCGCTTCCTCTATCGGCCGATGGTCTACGGGAGCTGGATTCGCGGCACCAACCTGCTCTTATCGAACGATGCGGAGTTCGAAGACTCGGCAATCTTGGTTCGGGCTAGAAACGCTTTCGATCTCCTCTACTCGGAGAACGTGCTCAGGCTGATCTACGAGCTACGCTTCAAAAATTACCAGAAGTTCGAGCTCGACGACCGCTTTTCCCACTTTTTCGATATCCAGTCCGAGTTGAATATAACGCCGATGATGGTTGCCAAGCTCGAGAACCATTTTGTTCGCGGGAACACGGAAAGCACGGAGTACGATCCCGGCCGGGAGCTGGCCTTCAACACCGAGCCTTTCTATCGCAATATCACCAGAGGTGCACTCCAGATGGATTTCAGCGAGAGACTCGGGATCGAATTTTTCGGTGCCTATAACGTGGTCGAGTTCATCGACGAGCCGATCGGATTTTACAACTACACCGACAAAACTGCCGGAATCGACCTCCTATACTACTTGAGTCCCCTGACGACGGTCTTTGGTGAATTTCAACGTCTGGTCCGACCCGAACCGATCGCGAGGCCGGAGGCGACGTTGAAAGCCGATGCGTTTTTGGCCGGAATCCGTGGCGAGATTACCCCTATGATGACCGGCACCATGCGCGCGGGGTATTCGAGTCAGGAGTATGGAGTCTCGCCGGACGTCCTCTACTTCAAAGGTCTCGTGGCCGACGCCGAACTTGTGTACCGTCTCGGGGAACAAGCTGCTTTGTCCGGTCGTGTTGGACGGACCAACAATCCCTCCTATTTCGAGTCCAACGGTTATTACACTTCCAACTATGCAAACGTGCGATTCGTGACCCCGATTTGGCGAGAGCTGCGCCTGACGGCCCGAGGCGCTTTCATCGGAAACGACTACCCATTGCCGGCCTTGGACCTAGGCGTTCCGAGAGCCGACAATATCAAAAACGGCTCTATTGGGATTGTGTACTACTTCACACGCCAGACCTTCCTTCAGGCGGACTTTCTTCACGAGCGGCGTGATTCCAATCTGGAAAATTACACTTATCGCAATAACGTGCTGCAGTTTATCTTCGGATGGGGGTTCGTGTCGCAGTAAGGAACGAAGATGAGGAGTAAGTGGACTGTATCGGGGATTGTCGGTATCGTGCTGGGCGTGGCTTGCCTCGGAACGGCGAATGCCGAACGGTATCAGGAAGCTGAAGGCGTCACCAATCAAGAAGAGGTCCAGGAAGACCGAGAGATTGGTGGCGCTCCGCAAGCCTACCGCGTCGGCGCGGGAGACGTCCTCGACGTGGCCGTCTATGACGAGCCCAACCTCTCCCGGCTTTTCACGATTCAGCACGACGGGGAGCTTTCGTTTCCTCTGATCGGAGAAATCGCGGTCTCCGGGTTGACCGTCGAGGAAGTTCAAAATCTGCTCGTGGATCTTCTGGAAAAAGATTTCCTCGTCAATCCCCAAGTGACGGTTAAAGTCAAAGAGTTTCAGTCTCAATGGGTGAACCTCGTCGGCGAAGCCGTTCGTCCCGGAAAATACTATCTCGATGGAACCACGACTCTTCTCGAACTTCTTACCGAAGCGGGCGGATTCACGCCACACGCCAGCGGAGAGGTCATCATCAGCCGCCTCGACGGAGCTTTCGAGAACGGTGATTCGACCCGCCGGGTATGGCTCTCCCGCGATATGTCTCCCACGGAGCAGAAATCCACTCTGTCCATGCACTTGGCCAGCGGCGATCTGGTCACCGTCGCCACTCAAGCCTTCGTCTTTATCTCCGGGGAAGTGAAAAATCCCGGCTCTTATCCCCTAACCTCTGGGCTGACCGTTCTCAAAATGGTCTCCCTCTCAGGAGGCCTGGGCAAATTCGGCAGCAAGGGCAAGGTGGAGATCCTCAGGAAAAACGGCGCCGGTAAGCCCGAAAAGATCAGGGTTGATCTTTCGGACATCGAAAACGGAAAAAAACCCGACGTTCCCCTCGTCGCAGGGGACATGGTGAAGGTCGGTAAACGCATCTTTTAGTGAAAAGGGCGCTCGACAACCGGAGAGCATCCGGCTTGGTACGAAAGTCCTCGGCCGACTCTCGGCAAAGATTATTGGACGGAGTTTTTGAACCGTGAACGAAGAATCCACCCAACTGATGCCGGGCCTCGGAGAAGGATTTGACCTCCGGTACGGGCTCAACGTTCTGTGGAATGGCAAGACCATCATCATTGCCGTAACGGTGGTTGCTCTCGCGCTGGGTTACCTTGCCACTTCCATGCAGACGCCCATCTATAAGGCTCGGTCGGTCGTACAGATCGAGCCGCCGGGGCAAAACCTGAACGCCCTCTCCAATCCTTATCCTGCCACAGCGTTCAACTGGTTCGACTACCAGAATTACTACAAAAGTCAGTATTGGATCATCCGTAGCAAAGCTCTAGGTAAGCAAGTCATCGAAAAATTGAGCTTGACCAAGGAACCTCCTTTTAAAGGCGCAAAGGATCCGGCGGCCATCTTCGTGTCTCATGTCGAGGTCGTACCCGTGCCCGACACCCGCCTCGCCCAAATCAGCGTCAGCCACACGGATCCCAAGCGAGCCGCTCATTGGGCCAATACACTGGCCGAAGTCTACGTGGATCAAAACATCGAAGCCAAGGTACAAACCACGCGTGACATCTACAGCTGGCTGCAAGAACGTCTGGGAGACGTGCAAGATGCGGTTCGGCAATCGGAAGAAAAGCTCCACGAGTACAGCGAGGGGGAAAACATCTACATCCCAGAAGGCAGCCGGAGCATTGCCACGGGTACTCTCGAGAAATTGAACGAAGCCTACACGGACGCCAAAACTCGCCGCATCGAGCTCGACTCCACGTTGACTCAGAATCCGCACATTGACAAAAAAGGGCGCCTCCTTGGAGAACGTTCCGCAAGTTAGTCGGGATTCTTTGGTGAAAGACCTCGCCAAGCAAAGGGCCGACATCCAGGTCGAGCTCATGCAGCTCAAGAACAAGTACAAAGAGGGACACCCCGAGATAAAAAAGCGCCGGACTCAAATTGAGCAGTTCGAAGACGCCATCGCTGCCCGGGCGGCGAAGATTGTCGAAGGGTTGGAGGCCGACTACAATCAGGTGCTTCGTCGAGAAAGAGAACTGAGAGCAACGGTCAACAACCAAAAACAACAATCTATCGAGGAGAGCCGCAAGGCAGTGCAACTCGATATGCTGCGGGGCGAAGCGGTTTCCAACAAGAGTCTCTACGAAGCCATCCTCCAGAAGATCAAGGAAACGGACATCGCATCGAGTCTCTGGAATAACAACGTGTCCTTCGTACAAGCGGCCACCGTTCCCACGTCTCCCGTAAGTCCCCAGCCTACCAAGAACATGATTCTCGCTCTCGTTCTGGGGATGGCCTGTGGCTGCGGATTGGTGCTGGGAAGAGACTACTTAGACAACACACTCAAGGAGCAAGAGGACATCGAGACCCATCTCCGAGCACCTTGCTTGGCAGTGGTGCCTCGTCACGACGCGTCCAACGCCAGCATCATCACCGAGTCTTATCGGACTCTTCGGACCAGCCTCCTTTTCAATCGCCAACGTGACCAAGGCAACATCATCCTAGTCACTAGTTCGATTCCTCAGGAAGGTAAGTCCACCACCGCCATTAACATGGCGAAAGCTCTCGCTGAATCGGGCGAGCCTACTTTATTGGTCGATTTCGATCTCCGACGTGGTTGTGTCCACCGCGAATTGCGGCTCTATCGTGAGCCGGGACTGGCCGACTATTGCGGTCGAGAGCTCAAGCTGGACATCATTGTTCAGCGAACCCGCTTCGACAACCTCGAAGCCGTGGCGTCCGGGAAACTACCGCCCAATCCGCCGGCCCTCATCGGAAGCCCGTCCGTCAAAAAATTCCTCGAGGAGTGCCGTGAGCACTACACCTGGATCATTGTCGATACACCACCTATCGCTTCGGTGACCGACTCTCTCCTTCTGTCCAAATTGGTCGATACGGTGCTCCTCATCGTTCGCTACAACATGGTCAACCGTAAGCTGGCCCGTCGCTGTTTGAACTCGCTTCTCCGAACGGAGGCGCGACTCGCCGGTGTCGTTTTAAACGGTGTCGATCCCAAGCAGGACTCGTACCACCGGTACTACGGCTACTACCAGCAGAAGAACGACCCGGAAGCCAAGGTGACTCGCATCACGAGACCCGCCGCGAGCTAGAAGACCAAACTAGAGAACTCAAGAACCCGAGAACTCAAGAACTCAGTCGAGGAGCTCGGCTCTTCGAGCCTCGGTCATCAATTCTCTCGCCGCCAATTGCACACCAGGCAACTTCTGCTCGTCATCGCCAAAGGTTTGAGCAGGGGCTCGAGCCCGGAAGCTTTCTTAAAGTTGGTTAGAGCTATTTCCCGCCAGGCGCAGCCTGGCCTACAGTTTTAAAGTTGTAGGGATTCCGCGGGCGACTAGTAAATCCGGAAGACGACGGCGAGTCATCGAGCCGTCTTCCGGTACCCTTCTGAATTCTGTCTTCTGTATTCTGTATTCTATTCTGTATTCTGTATTCTTCTTATTGTCCCGGCCGCGTCGGGCTGCTCACGTCCGGATCGCCACCCGGCGACGGGAGAATGGGATTGCTTGAATCATCCACCGGCGTTCGAACCACCACTCCTGGGATCGCACCCTGATTTACTACTCCAGGTCCTTCTTGACCACCGCCATCCCCGCTTCCTGCCGCCATGATGAGAGCGCTCAACTCATCGAGTGCGATGAGTGAATCGTTGCATCGGGATGTCTTCCATCGGTCGAAAAGACTTCTCAAACGAACGGCCGCCGCAATGGCGCGACGACGGCTCACTGGCTCGTCGGCGTCCCCGAGCTTGAATCCTTCATCTGACGCCACACCAAGATACTCCTCAATGGACCCGTCTCTTTGCTTGATGTTCAATCGGTCCAGCGAGGCGTTCGGCGGCATGGTGATCGTCAGATCGTGTGAGCCGGCCTCGAGTTGAATCGCAACCACCGACGTCCACTTCACTCCGCCTTGGGCGCTGACAGGACAAGTAATAACCCGCAAACAACCGTCAACGATCCAACGTATTTCCTTGGGACTGAAATACCGTGCTTCGATGGTGTAGAGACCGGGCTCCGAAATTTCGAATCGGGTCTCGGCAGTGAGCAACATATTGCCGCTCGAGAGCCAGAACGGATCGGGACTTCCATCCTCGGCAGTTTCCTCTAACGGAACCTCGAGGAGGCGGGTGAACTCCTCACCTTTAATCGTGGTCTCCTGTCCCAACTCGGGGAGCCCTATCTCGAGGTCGAGTGCCTGCGCAACCGTCACAGCCAAGTCCGAGAAGGTCAATGGAACGAGCGGCTGCCAGCCGGTATTCGGCTCAATAGAAATCAGACAAGGCGGTGTCACCCCAATCGTTTGAGTCCGCGTCCCCTCATTGAGCAGGAGGCTCAAGGTATGATCTCCGGGATCGAGACTGACTCGATCTAAATCCACCCAGCGAAAATCATTCTCGGGCTGGTACGCTTCGAAGACCGCGCTGCCCACTTTGACCACGGCGCCGCCGTTTGCCAGCTTCAGTCGGAAGCCGTACTCACCGGGACGAATGGTGGAGACGCGATACATCGCCTCGGCTGCCGGCCCCTGGGCCTCTATGAAGCCCTGGTCGATCTGCGCGTCAACACGAACCGTCGGACTCGAGCCGGACTCCAATGAAGTCGCAGCGAACTCGATTCCCGATCGCCAGTTCAGCCGCTCGATATAGTGATTGCTCTTCGGATTAGGAGGCAGGTTCCAATCCAGGTTGAGGGCCCGTACCATGTACACAGCCCACTCTGCTTGCGTGACCACAGCGCTTTGAGCGATACCGTAGCCCATGGCCGCAATAACACCCACTACGACCAGAATCAGAACACTCGCCCGGCGATTGCGATCTTGTCTTCTAGACATACGTTAACCTCATGGCGAAATACATCCGTCGTCTGTTTGCATTTAAAGCAACCCTCATGCCATGCCGGCGAAGAACAATATGAAATTTAAATTATTGATAATAAAAGACTTAAGGCTATAAAGAATAACCAAAACACCGCCGGACACCGGAGCCACCCGGACGTAACCAGCGGCACCATTTCTCCTTATAAAACACAGATAATAAAACACTTACAACACATGGGGCTATTTTTCCACGTGGTGAATTGTGCTCGAACTGAGGGGGAATCCCATCGCTTTTCTCGCATCGGTGCCTGGAAGTGTCACATCCAAACACCTATGAAATAAAGACTTCCAAGTAAATAGCTTTTTTTTTGAGAAGTGGCAAAGGATTTGCTCCATCCAACACTAGAAGCCTGGGGCGAATGTTCACGCTCGTGCTCCTGCTACTGCGCTTGTGGTTAATGCGAATGGTCCAGTTGATCCTCACAGCTCCAGCGGTAGCCCCAGGTTCAGCCATTATTACCTTGCTTTAACTAAGGAGGTTTGCCGGTGTTGACGCGACACAGTCCGGTTTGGGTTACGCTAATGGGCCTCTTGTTATCGAGCGGAGTCTCGGCCCAGGGTACCCGTAACGATCGCTCAGCCGCTCCCGAGTCGTATGTGCTCATTCTGACGGACTCTGATTCCAGTCCCGAGAATGTTTTTCAGACCTACACGGAAATCACGGGTCAGTGGGAAGACATTTCCCGATTCAATTTGCTGCGCTCGGGATTACACCTAGAGCTGACCCGAGACATGTTTGCGAGCGACGAGTTTCTCGCCAAAATCGCGGGATTCTACGGCGAAACCGAAATACGGAGATCCTTCGATCATCGCTTCATCCCCGTGGTCAAGAACCTTCTTCTCCGTGAAGGAGATGTGATCCGGACCTGGCGGAGATCCGGCGGCCGTATCTTGTTCGAAGACAAAAGTTTCGTTCTGATCCGAAGCAACGGCCGAGCTCGGCTCACCACACTGGATGCCAAAGATTCCGGGGTTCGGGTGCAGCTCGAGCTCTTGGAGGGGACGATCTGGTCGAGTATCAAAAAAAAGACCGGTGGACGGTTCGAAGTCAAGACCCCCACCGCCAGCACCATTATTCGTGGAACGGACTTTCGGCTTAAAGTGGAATCAGGAGACGTCAGCCGTCTCGAAGTGCTTGACGGCAACGTAGAGCTCAACGCAGGAACAGAATCAATTTCGGTCCCCGCGAGCTCAGGTCTGCTTTCCCGGGCCGGGGAGCCGCTCGGAGAACCGCAATCACTTCCATCCGCCCCCGCGAACCTAGTCGCTCCGCAGCCCGAACAGGTCTTTCGGGGTGAGCCCTTCGATCAGAATTTCGAATGGAGCGCCGTCGGGGACATGCAGGGTTATCGCTTAGAGATCGCTCGGGATGAGAGCTTTTTCGATCTCGTCGTGGAGCGCGAGGTCCGCGGCGAGCCGACGGTTAGAGTCCTGGATCTCCCGCCGGGCACGTACTTCTGGAGGGTCACTGCAATCAGTACCTTGGGCTTCGAAGGCCCGCCGTCGGGCTATTCGTATTTCGTAGTGGTACAAACCCAGCCCTAGTGCCCTGTGTCAGTAATTCGTCACCTAAATCTCGGCCCCTTTTGCGCGCCCAGCTTCGTTGTGCCTCCTCGAAATATCGGGATATGTCTTCGTCGGCACGCCTTGCCAGGACACAAAATGACCTCGAGCTTTAGGCCACGATCTACTGATACAGGACACTAGATTCGACAGACGAGGGGGATTCCCGACGGAATATTGGGAAATCCCCCCAGGGCCACTCCCCATCGCCGCTATCGCCTTCAACGAATCGCACCCATAAATGCCAATTATACAAAGATTTACAAGTTGGCATTTCAACCAACGTCTGGCTATCCTGTGACAGGCTTTTTATTTGATACTAGGGCTCCATCCCGCGTGGGTTTCCACCCATACGTAGGGCCAAACCTATTGCCGAATTCCCTCATTGGAATATAAGACCTTATTTATCAATTGTTTAGACGCCCCGATCTTCGGCGCCTGGCACGCCGTTTGCAGAGTGGGGAATTGTCCCTGCGGATCTCTATAATGGTGTTAAACAATAGCGATAAGTCCGAGCTCGTGGCCGCGTTACTGAATTCCGGGAAAACCGTGCGTATTCAGGTCGCCGGCTGGAGCATGAAACCGCTTTTGGTAAGCGGGCGTTTCTTGCACGTCGCTCCCGTCGATGAACCGCTGCGCGTCGGAGAGATCGCGCTCTTCCGCGGGGATGACGGTAAACTCACCACGCACCGCGTCCTTTCCCAATCCGCCGAAACCATCCTCGCAAAAGGGGATTCGTGCGCCACTTTCGACGGCCCACGGAGACCAGACCAAATATTGGGCAGGGTGGTTCGAGTCGAAGGACCGGTCCCGATTCTCACAGACACTGGTTTTTCCCGTTGGCTCGGCCTGCGTATGAGCAATCTCTACCCTCGACTGGTGAGAATGAAATCGACCATGCGACATTGGCTGGGGCAAGCCGCCTCACAAGGAGCATCCCGTGTCTGAAGCATCGATTCGGGCCCTCCTTTCGCTCGTGGAAGCGGGCTTGACCGAAAAGTGCCGACCACGGTTTGATGGAAGCCAATTCGAAACGGCCGACTGGGACTTCATATTGAGAACCGCTCGGAAACATCGTTTCTCGGGTCTCGTTTACGAGTCGGCGCGGCGTGCCAAACTGGAATCGCTACCGCCGACACGCGTTTGGTCCTCTCTCTATTCGGACTATTACACGAATCTGGCGCGAAACGTCGTTCTGCTCGATCACTGTGAATCGCTCATTGAGGCAGCCCATCGGTCCAACATTCCAGTTCTTCTTCTAAAGGGCGCGGCTTTCGTCGGTTGGCTCTATGGAGGTTCCGGGCTTCGTCCGATGGCCGATCTGGATGTCCTCATTCACGAGCGAGACACCTCTGCAGCGATAAAGCTGGCGGAGAAACTCGACTACACGCTCTACCAAACTACGGATCATGCCATCTCACTCCGACACTCGAAGAGTGGAACTCATCTCGAGATTCACACGAGCTTGACCAGCTGTCCCTGGTATCTCGGTCTCGATCCCGGGGCGATGTTCACGCGATCGCGGAGCACCGGACATGGCGCCCCACCGGCGAGAACGCTCTCGCCGGAGGACCACCTGCTCCACCTTTGTCTACATGGAAGCTTCCAGCACGGACTTCGCCAACCTGGCATCAATGCTTGTGACGTCTATCTGTTGGCACAACTTCCCGCGCTCGATTGGGACCGTTTCCTCGATCAGGCCTCGAAACCAAGGCTCACTCCTTTGGTTTTTGCGGGACTCGGCATCAGCCATCGGGTCCTCCCCAACGCCAAGGTACAAAGCGCTCTTGAAGCTCTCGAGTCCCGGGTCCCCGGTCGTTTGCGACGTTGGGTGAAGAACCTGAAGATCTCGTCGCTGATATCTGCCTCGGAGGATTCGGTGAACGGATCCCCTTGGAACCGTATTGCATGGACGCCGAGCCTCAAGGATGCGTATCAGTTGATATCGGAAACACTCCAACCACGAGGCATAAGCGCAGTTAATCGCAATTCCGTCCTTCGTCGAGGCCTCTACCTGGTGCGTCGGCACGCCCTCGCACGGTGGAACCGTTCACTTTGGCGGACCGGGATTGGGGCAAGGGGACGAGCATGAGTCGAAACCCTTCTTTCCATTGGAGAAAAAACGGTGTATAATTTTCCCTACACCCAAAAAGAAAACGACGGAGCCGTAGCAATGAAGGAGCCCTCAGGGCCACAAGTGCTAATTGTGGATGACGACGCCAGCATGCTCCGAATGCTGCGACACCGTCTCGAGCGAGAAGGCTACAGTGTCGTGACCGCCGCCAATGGTGAAGAGGGGATCAACCTGATTCGCCAGGAGGTCTTCAATCTCGTCATCACGGATCTGAAGATGCCTCGACTTCGGGGCGACGAGCTGGCACGGGCCGTAGCCAAGTTCAATCCCGAGATTCCCGTCATCGTCATGACCGCATACGGTGAGGTGAATGATGCGGTCCAGCTCATGCAGGAGGGCGTATTCCACTACGTCACTAAGCCCTTCGACGTCGAAGAGCTCATGGGCCGCGTCAAACGGGCCCTCGACAAGCACCGCACCACCACCGAGGTAAAGCAGGTCCGTTCGAGGATTATGACCCGGCGCAAATCCGACTTCATCGTCGGATCTTGCCCGAAAATCGAAGAGCTCCTGACGCAAATCTCCATCGTGGCTCAGAACGATGTACCGGTCATCATCTATGGTGAATCGGGCACCGGGAAAGAGCTCGTCGCGAGGGCCATCCATTACACAGGCAAGCGAGCCGACAAGCCCTTTATCGTTGAGAATTGCGGTGCTATCCCGGAGAACCTCATCGAGAACGAGCTCTTCGGACACGTCAAGGGAGCTTATACGGACGCTCGGACCGATCAGAAAGGACTTTTCGAAGAAGCCCACTGTGGAACCTTGTTCCTGGACGAGATCGGCGAGTTGCCCTTGCCGCTTCAGGTCAAGTTTCTAAGGGTGCTCCAGGACGGCGAGTTCAAGCGCATCGGCTCCACCAAACCCATCAAAGTGGATGTGCGCGTCATCGCCGCCACGAACAAGGATTTGATCCAGGCCATTGCCGAAAAATCGTTCCGCGAGGATCTCTTCTACCGCTTGAACGTTATCCCTATCCACATTCCTCCCCTGCGGGAGCGCAAGGAGGATATTCCGCTCCTTATCAACCACTTTCTCAACGATTTCAACAAGGAGCTGGGAAAGAAGGTAGAGGGTTTCTCACCGGCGGCCATCCAAAAAATGATGACCTATCAGTGGCCGGGCAACGTCCGCGAGCTCAAAAACAAAGTCAAGCAAGCCATGGTGCTGACGCGTAACAACGTCATCACCGCCGAGGACCTGTTTTTCCACGTGCCCGTTTCATCGAACAAGTTCCAGTCCTTCAAGGAGGCGAAGCGGGAGTTCGAGAAGGAGTACATTTCGCAGGTGCTCCGCATCTGCCAGGGCAACATCTCGCAGGCGGCACGGCTTGCCAAGAAGGACCGGAAGGATTTCTACGACGTGATGAAAAAGTACGGAATCCAACCGGAAACTTTCCGAAAGCAGGCCCAGCAGAACAATTCGAGCTCGAGTGCCGCGGCCTCGAAGAATTAGGAACGCAGAGCCGCAGAGATATAAGATTAAATCGTGTGCCGGATGATTCCGGCACTTCCAATTGCCCTTCTGCACCGCCGCGCACCCGCGCTGTTTCATACCGCAGGCTCCCGCTCAACTCAAATGAAATCGAGGGTTTCCATGAGGGCTTCGCGAACCCGCGCCATGAGATCACGTCCCAGATGAGCAAGAGGTCCCTTGACCATTTGCCTGTTGTCGATCGCGCGAAGTTGGTCGATTAGCAGGTCCGACTTATGACGAAGACGTCCAAAAGCAGGTACACGTATACGGAGCGGCTCGGCGTCTTCCACGAGGTTCGTAGTCAAGGGGACGATCAACGTCGATGGATGCTGGACATCCAAGAGGGTTTGAGATTGAATGATAAGTACAGGACGGGTTTTGCCGGGCTCAGTGCCACGTGGCGGATCGAGATCGGCCAGCCAAATCTCACCCCTCCTAAACATCGGGATCTCGCTCGATGGCCGCGAACTCGGCATTGACCTTCATGCTTTCCTCGCGCACTTTTCGGGAAGACTCAGCCAACCTCTGGGCTCTTAAATGCTTTTGCGTCTCCTTGTTCATTATTTCGATGGCGCGTCTTATGTACTCGGCTCGCGGTATTTGAAGGGCTGCAGCGCAACGACCACTGGCCTCGAGTAATTCGTCGGGCAGCTTGAGTGAAACAGCACCCATTTTTTGGCTCCTTCCTGTTGTATCCAACCAATGCAACATGATATCTTGATATGATATCAATATCAAGTATCTAAATAATATATCTATTCAAGCGGACCTGAAAACCAACGACGAATTGTAAAGGAAGGCTATTCGGGGTCCTCGTTTAGCATGAGCATCCAGATGTCGGCTTCTTGCTTCCAATGTACGAAAAAAATGGTTCGATTGTCCTTGGAAAGACGAAAGTTAAGTCCGCCTGAGTCTACTGAGAAGACCTCGCGTCGTTAGTGACCGGGATTGCTTCGCCACCGCCCGCCGGTAGGGTCCAGATGTCCCTTTGTTTTGTTTGCCCATCCGCCCCCCAGAAGGCAATCCGGTGACCATTAGGGGACCAGTGGGGCTGCACCGCATCCATCTCCGTGACGACAGACCTTTTCTCGCCGGTGACCGTATTCATCACCCAGAGCTGACTCGTTGTGAATCGGGAATAGGGGTCATCCTCGATACCTTCTGTCGCGCATACAATTTCTCTGCCGTTAGGCGACCAGGCTGGGTTGTAGCCAAAGTCCGTCAGACGTCTTACAGACTCACCCGTCGCACCCATCAGGAAGATACCCCCGCCTTCGCGGTCGGAACGAAAGGCGATCCGCTCACCATCAGGAGAAAAAGCCGGCTGAGTGTCATCGGCCGAGTCGTCCTCTGTGAGATTCATTGCTCTCTCACCTCCGACCCTGAGCAGGTATATGTCCCAGTTGCCGGCGGCCCGGCCCGCGTAAACAAGTAACTTTCCGTCAGGCGATAAGGAAGGGAAAAACTCCCAACCAACTTCCGTTGTGAGTTGAGCGAACGTGCCTCTCATCGGCACAGCCGGCCCTTCATCGCCTTCCTTCCCCGACCGCATCAACAGATAGGTCCCGATCATGGAGATAATAGCGACGACCGTGAAGGCAGCAAGAAGCTTGATCTTATAATCGTTTTTACGCAGCTCGCTGCGTCGGGGACCCGCCGCGAAGAAGACGGATGCAATCAGTCGATAGCCCTTCTTGGGAATCGTCTGAATGTACTTTGGATTCTTGGCGTCGTCGTCGAGAGCTTTTCAAAGATTGGAGATGCAGTTGGTCAAGGCTTCATCGGTGACGAAGGCCTCTTCCCAGATTTCGTGGAAAACTTCGTCTTTTGTAATGACTTCCCCGGCACGCTCGGCAAGGTAGACCAACACTTGCATGGCGCGGGGCTCGAGATGAATCTCTTCGATGGAGGAGCTGGCTTCATCGCCAGAGCGCGAGACGATGCCCAGCCGGGGGTGGACCACCCAACTTCCGACTCGAAACGAGCTCGCCAATGGAAACCTCCGAGACGAATAGCCGATAGGTGTCTGAAATTAGCACGCGAGGAGCTGGGAAAGCAAGAAGAGTGGCCTCTGCGTCTCTGCGCACTCTGCGTTGATTCTTCCCTTTCCGTCGCACTTTGCGCCTTTGGGTCTCCTCGTCTTTGAGTTTTTCTTTTCTTCCGCGTTCCCTTACGCTTTGTATATTGGCCCGCTTTCGCCCTTTGGGCTCCGGCGAGGTCTCGCCGGAGTGTCAATGAAGGCGGACGCCTTTGCGTTACCTCTTGAGGTCTTACTTTTTCTTTATCGGCCGGTAAACGTGCGTCGCTTGGCCAAAGAAAACCTCTGCTGATTCCATCATCGTCTCGGAAAGCGTCGGGTGAGGATGGATGGTCAGCTTGACGTCCGAGGCCACCGCCGCCATCTCGATTGCCAAAACCATCTCCGCGATGAGCTCTCCGGCGCCGGGTCCAACGATTCCCGCGCCCAGAATGCGCTCGGAATCAGGATCGATGAGAAGCTTGGTGAGCCCATCGGCCCGGCCAAGCGTGATCGCTCGGCCCGAGGCGCCCCAAGGGAAACGCGACACCGTGACGGGGAGCTTCTTCTGCTTCGCCTCGGTCTCGGTGAGACCGCACCAGGCGATCTCGGGGTCGGTGAAGACGACGGCGGGTATCGCCCGCGGTTCGAAAGCCACTTTGTGCCCGGCAATCACCTCGGCTGCCACCCGACCCTCGTGAGACGCTTTGTGGGCAAGCATGGGCTCGCCCACCAAATCACCGATGGCAAAAATAGCGGGATCATCGGTGCGCAGTTGCTCGTTCACCTGGATGAATCCCCGTTCGCCCACTACGACTTTGGTCTTGTCCAACCCGGGCACGTTCGAGTTCGGTTTTCTGCCGACGGCGACGAGGACCTTTTCGAAAACCTGCGCTTTTTCCTCAACTCCTTTGCCTTCGAATCGGACTTCGATACCCTTGTCAACCTCTTTCATCGCCGTGACCCGGGTGTTGAGCATAATGGAGTGAAGCTCACCGTCCAGCCGTCGAGCGAGAACCGAGATGAGATCGCGGTCGGCGCCGGGAAGAAGACCCGGCATCATTTCCACCACTGTAATTCGCGTGCCTAATGCCGCATAGACCGTGCCCAGCTCGAGGCCAATATAGCCGCCGCCGATGACGAGCATGTTCTTGGGAATGTCGGCAAGCTCGAGCGCACCGGTCGAGGTCACGACACGCGGGCTATCCAGATCGAGCCCGGGAACCGCCGCCGGTCGCGAGCCGGTGGCGAGGATCACGTTCTCAAACGCGTGGGTCTCTATCTCTCCCGAGGTCGTCTCGATACGGAGCGTCTGGGAGTTTTCGAAACCGGCGCGACCTTGAATATAGCGAATCTTTCTCTGCCGGGAGAGCTGTCCCAGCCCCCCGGTGAGCTTTGCGACGACAGTTTCTTTCCAAGAACGGAGCTTCCCGAGGTGAATCTTCGGCTTCGAGAACTCGACACCCCAGGCCGCCGCTTGCTGGGACTCCTCGATGACTTTGGCCACGTGGAGCAAAGCCTTGGAGGGGATGCAGCCTCGATAAAGACACACTCCCCCCGGATTGGGAGCATCGTCGATCAGCGTGACGCCCATTCCCAGATCGGCAGCTAAAAAGGCAGCGGCATACCCGCCGGGACCTCCGCCTACAACGGCAACTTGGTTCTTCTCTTGATCGTCCATTTTCATCCTTCCAGGGACAACAAGAACGGATTCTCGAAAGCTTCCGCCAACCATCGAAGGAACCGCGCCGCATCGGCGCCGTCGATGAGACGGTGGTCGTAGGAGAGAGACAGGGGAAGCATAAAGCGCGGCACGAACTGTCCATCCAACCAAACGGGCGACCTATGCCCACGGGAGATGTCCGAGTATCGCAACTTCGGGCCAGTTGACGATAGGAGTAAAAGACGTCCCACCGATGCCGCCCAAGTTCGTGATCGTGAAGGATCCCCCCTGCATGTCGTCCAAGCCGAGCTTGCGATCGCGGGCCCGTTCGGCCGCCTGAGACAGCTCGACCGAGAGCTCAACGATGTTCTTTTGACCAACGTCCCGAATGACGGGAACCAGCAGTCCGCGCTCCGTATCCACCGCCACTCCGATGTGGATGAACTTCTTGAGAACGACTTCCCGCCTCTCCATGTCGATGGAGGCATTGAACTGCGGAAACACCTTGAGTGCCGAGGCGACAATCTTGAGAGCGATGGCGGTCATGGTCAACTTACCGCCGGCAGACTCCACTTTTTTCCCGTAGTGCTTGCGCAGCTTTTCGAGCTCGGTGATGTCGGCACGGTCGTGGTTGGTCACGTGGGGAGCCGTCCAGCCTTGACTCAAGTGCTCGGCGGTCTTCCGACGGACATTGCTCATGGCCTGACGTTCAATCGGACCCCATTTCTCGAAGTCCGGAAGCGGCGCCTGCCCGACCCGAAAGGCCGCGACGGGTGCGGGAGCACCCTTACCCTCCACCGCCGATACGACCTGACGGGCGTGCTCCTTGACATCTGCCATCAAGATTCGCCCACCCGGGCCGGACCCCGCGACGCGCGTGATGTCGACACCGAGCTCGCGAGCGATGCGCCGCACGGAGGGCGCGGCCGGCACCACCTGCCGCGAATCGACTTTCGAGGGTGCGAGGACCGGAGTCGCTCCCGTACCTGCAATCCGTGGTGGGCTGGAAGGAGCGGCAGGCTCGGATCGAGCGACAACTTTGAGAGATGGTCCGGGAGCCGCCGGCTCAGCCTCTTCCTCAGGTTCGGCCTCTTCCTCAGACTCGACCCCTTTTGTATCCGCTTCGACCGGCACCGGCGCTTTCGCCGAAGCACCAGCGGCTTCGCCCAGTACCAGAATGACCTGGCCGACCTGAACCTTGTCGCCTTCTTGGACGAGAACCTTTTCAACCACCCCACCAAAGGAGATGGGAACCTCCACCGTCGCCTTGTCGGTCTCGAGCTCGACAACGGCTTGATCCGCGTCGACCGAGTCTCCCGCCTTGACCATGACTCTCAAGATGTCTCCCTCTTCGACACCTTCCCCGAGCTCCGGCAACTTGAATTCTTTGCTCATCAACTTCCCCTCCTCAGGCTTTCGCCGGATCCGCTTTCTCGGGATCGATCTCGAGGTCCTTTATCGCTTTCGCCACCGTTTGTGGCTTGATCTTGCCCTCGCGAGCCAAGGCGTTGAGCGCAGCCAAAGCAATGAACCGCGAATCGACTTCGAAAAAATCCCGCAGCTGGCGACGGCCTTCACTCCGCCCGAATCCATCCGTTCCCAGCGCAACCAGCGGCCTCGGGCACCACCGACTCACCGACTCCGGCAAGGCTTTGATGTAGTCGGAAGCCGCGATGATAGGCCCGGCGGCCTTACCGAGTTGCTCGGCCAGATAGGGAACCTTGGGCTTGCTGGTTGGGTGCAGCATGTTCCGACGCTCCACCGCCTGCCCGTCCATGTAGAGCTCTTTGTAGCTCGTGACACTCCACACGTCGGCGGCCACACCGTATTTTTCGAGAAGAGTCTGTGCCTGGACGGCCTCGTTCAAAATTGCACCACTACCCAAAAGCTGCGCCTTGAGCTTTGCTTTTTTGTCTGCGGCGGCACTGAGCCTGTAAATACCCTTGAGGATCCCCTCTTCGGCTCCTTTGGGCATCGCCGGCATGGCATAGTTCTCGTTCATGACGGTGACGTAGTAAAAGATACTCTCGCCGCGCTCGTACATACGGCGGATACCGTCACGGATGATCACCGCGAGCTCGTACGCGTAGGCGGGATCGTAGGTCACGAGATTGGGTACCGGATAGGCGAGCATGTGGCTGTTGCCGTCCTGGTGCTGGAGACCTTCCCCCGCAAGTGTTGTACGACCCGACGTCGCACCGATGAGGAAGCCCCTGGTCCGACTGTCGGCCGCCGCCCAGATGAGATCCCCCACCCGCTGGAGCCCGAACATCGAATAGAAGATGAAGAAAGGAATCATGTGGATGCCGTGGATCGCGTGCGCGGTTCCCGCCGCAGTGAATGAGGCAAGGGAGCCGGCCTCCGTAATGCCTTCTTCGAGAATCTGTCCGTCCCGAGCTTCTTTGTAGTAAAGGAGCGTGTCCCGATCCACCGGCTCGTAGAGCTGGCCGACATGGGAGTAAATACCTACCTGTCGAAATAGCGCTTCCATACCGAAGGTCCGCGCCTCGTCGGGCACGATGGGAACAATGTGCTTTCCAATGTTCTCGTCCCGCAATAGCTTGGACAGAAGCCGGACGGCGACCATGGTGGTCGAGGCATCCCGGTCGGAGCCCTCGTAAAACTCTTCGAAGTGAGACTCGTCCGGTCCCGGCAAGGGATCGCATTTGACACTCCGCGCCGGGACGTAACCGCCCAGCTCCTTCCGTCTCTCTTGCAGATACTGGATCTCCGGGCTGTCATCCGCGGGCCGATAAAACGGTGCAGCAGCGAGCTCGTCATCGGAGATGGGGATGCCAAAGCGGGCTCGGAAGTGCTTGAGCTCGTCTTCATTGAGCTTCTTCTGTTGATGGGTAATGTTTTTGCCTTCACCCGCCTCTCCGAGTCCGTAACCTTTGACCGTCTTGGCGAGAATGACGGTGGGAGCCCCTTTGTGCTCCATGGCGGCCTTGAACGCCGCATAGACCTTCTCCGGGTCATGCCCGCCCCACCGCATCTTGCGAAGCTGCTCATCGGACATGTGCTTGACCATGTCGAGCAGCTTGGGATCGGCACCGAAAAAATGCCGGCGGATGTAGTCACCCGATTCAACGAAGTACTTCTGGTACTCGCCGTCGACGACCTCGTTCATGCGTTTGACGAGCAGGCCATCGTGATCCTTGGCCAGGAGAGGATCCCAATCGGCACCCCAGATGACTTTGATGACGTTCCACCCCGCCCCGCGAAACGCAGCTTCCAGTTCCTGCATGATCTTCCCGTTGCCGCGTACGGGTCCGTCGAGTCGTTGAAGGTTGCAGTTGATGACGAAGATCAAGTTGTCCAGACGAGCCCGGGCCGCGAGCGTGATGGCCCCCAACGATTCCGGCTCGTCCGTTTCTCCGTCTCCGAGAAACGCCCAGATCTTACGCCCGCTCGTCTTTTTCAAGCCCCGATCTTCCAGATAGCGGTTGAAGCGGGCTTGATAAATAGCCACGATGGGTCCCAATCCCATCGAGACCGTCGGGAACTGCCAGAAATGCGGCATGAGCCAAGGGTGCGGGTAAGACGACAGTCCGCCGCTTGGGCTGAGCTCCCGGCGGAAGTCCTCGAGCTGCTGGGTGCTCAAGCGTCCTTCAAGAAAGGCCCGAGCATAAATACCGGGAGCGGCGTGGCCTTGAAAGAAAACGATGTCACCGTCCTGCTCTTCGTTTTGAGCTCGGAAGAAATGGTTGAAGGCAACCTCGTACAACGTTGCCGCCGAGGCGTAGGTGGAGATGTGCCCCCCAATGCCCTCCAGTTCACGATTGGCCCGCACCACCATCGCCATAGCGTTCCAGCGCACGATACTTTTGACGCGTCGCTCGATGTCGCGGCTCCCCGGATAAACCGGCTGCGCTTCCCACGGGATCGAATTGATATAGGGTGTGTTTGCCGTAAAAGGAACCTGCACGCCCGATTGGTGCGCGTAGGTATCGAGCTGCTCCAGCAGCCGTACGACCCGCTCGGGTCCACCGTGTTGCAGTACCCACTCCAGGGAGTAGAGCCATTCTTGCGTCTCGAGGGACTCGAGGTCGGACGGCATAATCGGTTCAGTGGCCATCAATGATTTCCTTTTGTATTTAAGTCCGCTTTATATTCCCCAAGATTCAGTATGGGGGAAGTTGACTCGCCCCTCGCGAGTCGGCCTCCTATTCTATTGCAATCGGCCCGCGTAGGGAGAATGGTTTAAATCGGCCAGACTAGATATTTATTTGGTACTTTCGTCGCAACAGTGATATAATTACCCCAGGTTACTAGTATATTTTGATGATTCGGCGGGTGGAATGAACGGCCTGGCAACGGGGCCGGCCAGCGGCTGTGCCGGGGATTTCTCGGGCACAGAGGCCCCGTTGCCGGGTTATTTTGTTAGCAACTCCTCTGTCATCTTTTCCAGTTCTTCGAGCTTCTGATAGTTCAGAACCAGCCGTTCAATCGTTCCATCAGTCCCGACAAAAAAGAGCATGGGAAAGATGTTTCCGTTGCCAAGAGCGGCGCGAGTTTTCACATCGAGCATCGCGACCCGATAGGTAACCCCGCGCTCCCGCATAAACTCCTCCCGTTCCTCATCAGCAACGCCGACATCGAGTACTTCGTCGGCACTGAGTCCCAGCACGACCAATCCCCGGTCGCTGTATTTTTTTTGGAGCTCGACCATGTTCGGTGTGATGCGCCGGCAGACCGGACATCGTGTCAACCCGATGAACAGGATGGCGTTCGTTCCCTTCAGGTCCGAATCCCGCACGGTGGAGCCATCGAGCGTGGGCAGCTCGAAAGACGGGACCGGCGTGCCGATCCATCCACTCACCTTGACCCGAGATCCCTTTTCCTTGATGAAGTCGTCGATCTCTCTGAGATCCAGCACTTCGATCTCTTCCGTCTCCTCGTGGCGCGCAAGGAGCATCGGCATGCGAGGCTCCGAGGTCATGATGTCGAGCAAGAGATCGACGTCCTCACGTCGAATTCCGAAGTTGTCCGCAACGGCCTCGAGAGACGGGATTTCACCCGTGGTGCGGAGCTCAGACTGCAAATGGTCGGGAATCGCGAAGTAGATATCGTAGAGCCGACCGAGGTATTCCTTGACCGGATCGGAGATTTCCGGGTCGTTATAGAGATCGGAGAAAACGACCCGGCCGTCACCTGCTTCCATCATGGCGCGCACCCGCCCGTGCGCCTCGGATCGAACATCCACCTGAACGCTCGCGGTTAAAGCAAGAGCATAAAAGACGAAGCCTATCCAAGTCATTGTCCCGCCTCCCGCTCCCTCAGTAGGCAGCCAGGTTCTCCCTGGCAATGATTAACCCTAACGCGGCATAGCCGCAACCAAAAGGGTGTCGCGGCTCGCCGCGAGCTATCAGCCATCAGCAATCAGCGGTCAGCTCCCGGAAATTGTTTACTTTTTGCATTCAATTTCACTCATCAGGGACTGAAGCGACAATAAATAAGCGAATCAGCTTTGTCAGACGCAACAAACGCCATGATAGTGGCCGCTATTCTTGGGAAGAGAGTCTGTGATTCACTCATAAATGAAGCCGTTCTAATGTGTCTTTACGCAATGGCTTTGTTGGCTCGTGTTCGCTTCAGGGCGAACCCTAATCCGAGTTCACGAAATCTACGCAAATTACTGGAAAAATAGGGACTGGTCCGTTTTTGGTGGACCGCTCTCTTTGCCAATAGGGGACCTGTCCCCGTTTTTCCTGCAATTTACCTTGAGCTTATTGTCGGATTAGGGTTAAATCCGGATGCGGACGGCGAATCATCGAGCCGTCCCTCCGTTTCCTTCTGAATTCTGAGTTCTGACTTCTGAATTCTCTACCCGGACCTACGTGAGCGTCGCCACCATGACCGCCTTGATGGTATGGAGCCGGTTCTCCGCTTGGTCGAAGACTTTCGAATTGGGTGACTCGAAGACTTCTTCCGTCACTTCCAAGTCGTGAACTCCATCGGTGTGGTACGCCGGCAGACAGTGCAAGAAAATCGTATCCGGCCTCCCCGTGGCCTCCATCAACTCCCCATTGACCTGATAGGGACGCAAAGCCTCGACCCGTTCCTTGATGCCCGGCTTGTCCTCTTCTCCCATGGAGACCCAGACATCGGTGTAAATAGCGTCGGCGTCTCGAACCGCCTTCTTGGCATCGGTCTCGACCTCAATCACCGCTCCGGAAATTCCGGCATAGCGGGTCGCGGTATCCATGAGCTCAGGCGTGGGATGAAGCGAGCCGGGCGCCGCGACCGTGCAATTCAAACCCATGATGGCGGCACCGACCAGAAGCGTGTTGGCCACGTTGTTGCGACCGTCTCCCACGTAAACAAGCTTCTTCCCACGAATGTCTCCGAAGCTTTCTTCGATGGTCATGAAATCCGCCAGAGCCTGGGTGGGATGCCATTCGTCGGTCAAACCGTTCCAAACGGGCACACCGGCCCACTTTGCCAGTTCCTCTACGACTCGTTGCTCGAATCCACGGTATTGGATCCCGTCGAACATACGACCCAGAACGCGGGCCGTATCCGCCAAGGATTCCTTTTTTCCCATCTGGATGTCGTTCTTGCCGAGAAACTCGGCATGAGCGCCTTCTTCAACGGCAGCCGCCGTAAAAGCGCAACGGGTGCGGGTGGAGGCTTTTTCGAAGATAAGGGCGATGTTCTTGTGCCGAAGTCGTTCCGGGTAGACCCCGGCTCGGCGCAACGATTGGAAGTCTTTCGAGAGATCGAGAAGATATCGCAGCTCGTCTCGAGAAAAATCGGTCAAGGACAAAAAGCTTCTACCGGTCAAACTCACAGCCATAAAATCACCTCACTCCATTCGTGGTCTCAAGAAAGCGATTTATACAAGGATTAGCGAAACAATTCTAATGCCACGGCGCGGCTAGTGTCCTGTATCAGTGGACTAGTTATCTTCTTGCTGCTTCCGGGCTCGGGCAGGGCACGGGCTCGGTCACTGGATGTACCCCAGGCTCCGGAGCTTTTCGATCTCCTCCGGTGAAAGCACACGACGAGGTGCCTTCGCGCCTTCCACCTCCATGAACCTGCGGAGCTCCGCGAGCATTTCTTGGGCCACACCGTCGCGTTCGCCGGAAACATCTCTGTGCTCCTGCGGATCTTCCCCGAGGTCAAAAAGCTGATGAGCTCGAGTCACGCGATTGTAATGGAGCTTGAGGTCGCGACGGCGCACAGCCCGCGTCATATCGTGCTCCACGTTGTTGTGATCGGCTTCGCCGAAAAGGAAACGCTCCCCGATAGACTCACCTTCCTCAATCGACGACAGCAGGCTCACTCCGTCGAGCCCGCCGGGAATTTCGATCCCAACGAGGTCCAAAAGGGTCGGGACCAAATCGACCAGCGATACCGGCGTTTGAATCTTCCGCGGACCGGTCACCGACGGGCCCGCGAACAGCAGCGGAACCCGCACCACTTCCTGGAACTGGGAGCGACCATGAAGGTAATCTCCGTGCTCGCCGAACTCCTCGCCGTGGTCCGAGGTCAAAACAAGCAGCGTTTCCTTCCACAATCCTTCTTTTTCGAGGAAGGTCAATAGACGACCGAGCTCGTCATCCATCTGCCGGATGCCGGCATCATAGAGATTGATGAGGTGCCGGGCGTCGTTCTCGTCCAAAGTGATTTTTCCTCCACGAAAAGCGGCGAGCTGTGCCGTCGTTCCATCGGCAATCCCTTCGTAAGGCTCGGCAAAAGTCTTTTCGTATTCGGGAAGAGAACGGTAGTCCGTGTGGACATCATAGTAGTGGATAAAGAGGAAAAACGGTTGGGGTCGAGACTCCCCCAACCACGCCATGGCCTGCTCCGTGACGGGCGTGGTCGGCTCGATTCGATCCGCCGTTTCCTCTACATATCGATATTGCTGAAAGCCTCGGTCGAGTCCGAAGTTCGGGCCGAGGTTGTGCGAGTTGACCACCGCGGCCGTGGCCCAACCGTTCGACGAAAGAATGGAACCAAGTGTAGGCAACCGAGAAGGCAAGTATTGCTCATGCGATTTGAGCCCGTGCCGGCTTGGATAAAGACCGGTGAGCATCGAGCCGTGTGCAGGCAACGTCCAGGGCGAGGGGCTCGTGACGTCTTCGAAGATGACGCCCCCCTCCGCGAGAGCGTCGATGGTCGGAGAGGTCGGTCGGTCGTATCCGTACAAGCCCAAGTGATCGGCGCGCAGCGTATCGACGGAAACGAGAATCACGATACGCGGTGTATCGGACCGCTCGGTTGACCGGCAGGAAAGCCCCAGAAGGACAAGAAGCAGGATGGGGGTCGGCGTTCGCAAAATCAATTTCACTTGACGTATCCGAGATTCCGAAGGGCCTTGATCGTTTCTTCACCGAGCTCCACCGGCGGGCCGGCCCCCGGCGGTTTCGGCAACGAGGCGAGATACGCCTCGAGCAGAGATTCTCATGGTACTCGTTGTCTCCGTTTGCTCGGCGGCAAGACTGCGCTCTTCTCGGACGTCGGCCTCGAGATCGAAGAGCAGGTGATTTCCCAAACTGTTCCAACAAAACTTGAGTCTTCCGTCGAAGAGCACCCGCCAGTCCCCACCCCCACCCATGAAAGGTAGAGGATAGACTTCGGACACAATGGGATGGTCACCGACCCCTCCTTGTACTCCTTCAGACACAGGTAGATCCAATTGTTCCAGCACCAAGGGAAGGATGTCCACGAGCTGGATAGGGTCATCTCTTCGTTCCGGTGGAACCTCGCCATAGGGATATCTGATAAAGAGCGGAATGTGGATTTCCTCCTGGTACAAGCTCGTTCCATGGCCCCTTTTGTCATGCTCACCCAGGAGCTCTCCGTGGTCAGCAGTGACGATGAAAAGGGTGTGCTCGTAGATTCCCAGACGTTTGAGACCCTCCAGGAGTCGCCCGATGTGATGGTCCATGTAGAGGATCTCGGCATCATAGAGATTGCTCATCTCCTCGACCGAGAGCTCTTCGTCCAAAGAGGCTTCGCCGCCGGAAAAAAACTGATACGTGAAAGGCTCGGGAGCGGAATAGGGAATATGGGGATCGAAATAATTTAAAAACAAAAAGAGCTCGTGGTCCGCCTCCTTCTCGATCCACTGCAGGGCCGCAGAAGTCACTTCGCTGGCGAGCCGCCCGTTGACGGTGTGGATCTGCGCGTCGTCATAATGGTCAAAACCTTTGTCGAACCCGAAGACCTTCTTCAACCATGGACCGCCAACGACGGCTCCCGTAACATAGCCGGCTTCCTTCAAGATTTCGGCAAGGGTGGTCTCGCTCGGGCTCAGACCGCGGGCGCGATACTCACTCCAGTTTTCGGGCCCGCCGATACCATCCGTTAGACGTAGCGGTCCTTCCGAATCGTACCGGGCACCGTGACTCGCCGTGAACTTGCCGGTAAAGAGCGATGCGTGGGCCGGCAGGGTCCAGCTCGAAGTGGCGATGGCATGGGTATAGACCACCGACTCCTCGGCTAAACCGTCCAGCACCGGAGTGGTAGGACGATGATAGCCATGCCAGCCCATACGGTCGGCCCGCGTCGTGTCCAAAGTGATCAGCACGATATTGGGCCGATCACGACGGGATTGGCAGCCCTGAAACAGAAGACTCGAAACGAGAAGACTCGCCCCACAGATAAGGGATCGGCGGCGCCAAGTTTTTCTTCCAGCGGCGGTTTTTTTCATGGTTCACCGGGCGGAGCTTTGTCGGGCAGCAAGAACCTCGAGGGCGCGCTCGAGGTTGCTCCCCGCTTGCGGATGATTGGGTTGGGCACGAAGAGCCCGGCGAAAGCTCTCCACAGCCTCCTCAACCTTTTCTCGTTGCAGTAGGAAGACGCCCAAGTTGTTGTAACCGTCGGCGTTCGAAGGGTCGAGATCGACGGCGGTGCGAAAGTGCCTTTCCGCTTCCGTTAGCCGCCCCGATTGAGCGAGCGCCCGGCCGCAATTCACATGAGCATCGGCCAATCCCGGCTCGAGCTCCACTGCCTTTTCGAAGTGGGTAAGCGCCTCCCCGATCCGTCCCTGACCGGCCAGAACCACTCCCCAGCTGTTGTGGGCCGCCGCATAGCCTGGCTCAATCTCCAAGGCACGACGGTATCGTTCGACCGCCTCACGAGAATCGCCACGGTTGGCCAGAACGATCCCCAGACTGTAGTGTGCCTCGGCGTAATCCGGCTCCAGCTCGAGTGCATCGCCGAACTGTGCCTCCGCTTCGTCCCATTGACCTAGTTGGGTCATGGCCAAGCCCAAGCTGAAGTGGGTCTCGCTTCGGCCCGGCTCGAGATCGAGGGACCGGCGAAATTGCTCGGCCGCCTCACCCGCTTTGCCGGAGTTGGCCAAGGCAATTCCGAGACGGTACCGAAGCTCGGCATCTTCCGAAGCCAAGGCCGCGGCCCGTTCGAAATGGGCGGCGGCTTCCTCGAAACGGCCCCGACCGTTTTCCGTCATACCCCAACTGTAGTGAGCCTCCAGATACTCCGGCCGGGCGGCGATGGCACGCCGGTAGTGCCCCACCGCTTCGTCGTGCCGGCCCAGGTTGGCAAGCGCGATACCCCAGTTGTTGTGCGCTTCCGCATGCTCCGGGTCGAGCAAAGCGGCTTGTTCCAGCATTTCGATAGCATCGGGAAACCGGCCCTGACGGATGAGCGCCACACCGAGATTCGTCAAGGCGTGCACATTTTCGGGCTCGAGGTTGACGGCCTCGCGAAGCTGGAGTGCGGCTTGGTCAACATCGCCGCTCTCGAGCAACATCCTACCAAGCGCGTCGTGGGTTCCGCTCGATGACGGGTCGAGCCGAAGCGCCGTGCGATACGATGCGAGCGCCTCATCGGGCCTTTGCTGTTTCGCGTAAAGAGCACCGAGGGCCGAGTGTGCTTCGGCCGCTCCAGGGTTGATGCGAATCGCTTCTTTCAGGTGGCGCTCTGCTTCCTCGAGTCTCTCATCATTCAAATAGGCGATACCCAGGTTGATATTCGCCAGAGGGTTGTCTCGGGTCACGCTCAGAGCATGCTCGAACAGAGTTTCGCTCGACCGCCAAACCCGCACTTGAGCCGCCGCCGTGACCGACAAACCCAGAAGAAGCGCAACCGACACTCCCGCGGGCACGAAGCTCGGGATCCGAAACCGATCCACCATTTCCCTGACGGCCCAAGCCAGCATGATCGAAAGGCCGATATAGGGAATGTACGTGTAGCGATCGGCCATGGCCTGTTGTCCCACTTGGACCAAACCGATCACGGGGACCAAGGTACCGAGGTACCAGAACCATCCGACCGCCAGATACGGGCGACGACGAACCGCGAGCATCACCACCGCAGTGACGAGAACCAAGACAGCCCCTGCCGCGAGCGCCCACCCCACCGACACGGAATCCCCCGGGTGAGGGTAGTAAACCGCAAGACCCGCCGGCCAAAATGCTTTATAGATGTAGCTCACGTACGACAATAGGCCGTTCCAGACTCTCGTGCCCAGTGAATAAGTCGCTGCGGACTGGACCGCTCCCGCCGCCCTCTGAACGTAAAAGGTGACGGCGCTCGAGGCCGCAACCAGCAAGAATAACGGGACTTTCTCGAGCACCAGGCGCAGGACTCGAGATCGGTCGAAACGCAGGCGCCCCAGAGGCCAGAGGTCCAAGAGCAAGAGTGCAAAGGGCAGGGTCACCAACATCGGTTTGGCCATGAGGCCGAGAGCAAGGAAAAGTGGCACGAGAACGTAGCGACCGGCGGTGGGCCGCTCCACATAGTGTGCGTAGGCCCACAGGGTGAGAATCCAGAAAAACGCGCTCAGGACGTCTTTCCTCTCGGCCGCCCAGGCCACCGACTCGACATGAGTGGGATGGAGAGCAAACACGGCCGCCACGAAAGCGCTCGGTCCCGCGTCGCGGGTCATGCGAACAGAAGACGAGAAACAAAAGGACGACACTCGCCACATGGATGAGGAGGTTCGTCAGATGGAAACCTCTCGGCTCCATGCCGTAGATTTCGTAATCGAGCATCCATGAAAGCCAGGTGAGAGGAAACCAATTGGCGCCGTGAGACGAGGTAAAAGCGTAGACGACACCGTCCCACGAAACACCGTAACGGACGTTGTGGTTGTTGACGATGTAGTGGTCATCATCGTAGTTGACGAAATCGTTGCCGAGAACAGGCAAATAGACGACGAGCGTTATAAGGGCGAGGACGATTGAAATCCACAGAGCCTTGTTGCTCAAATCCTTCGGTCTCCGGGCCGAGAACGTCGAGGTCGCATCGGCGCTCGTCTCTTTCTCTCTCGTCGTCTCAACCGCTTTGCTCGATGGCTTTTTCCGTTTGTTCTTTTTACGACCCATCAACACACCATTGTCAAGACAACCAAGCGACTTCCATTCTAACGTCTTCTGGCTTACGGATCGCCAGACACGGCCTGGCCAACATAATTGGGAAAATCCATGCCGTCGGATTCGAGATCCAAAGCTTTGGATTCGAAGGCCACTTATCTCCTGCAGAAGTCCTCTTAGACCAAGGTCTGTCCCATGGGTCGAATCAATAAGTCGAAGTAATTCAACCACATCTAAAATATATTTGTTTTATTTTCCACGCTCCTCACTATGGTATAGGTTTTGCTAGGTGCAAAGCGGCACGTAGTTGCCGGGGCCAAATTCATTGTTCCAAAACAATATTTTACAATTTGAAAAGGAGAGCTCATATGACGCGATTCAGTATAGGTATGGCTTGCCTAACCGCGGTCATCCTGTCTCTTGTCTGCGTTCCGGCCGAATCGCAGGAACAACGCGGTACCATCGATGGTGTGGTAAGGGACAACACTGGAGCGGTTCTGCCCGGTGTCACCGTTACCGCCACGAGCCCGGCACTCATCCAACCGTCAAGTAGTCCGTCGCGGTGCGCCCAGGCGCAATTACCGGATCCCCAACCTCCCGCCGGGAATTTACACCGTGACCGTTCGAGCTACCCGGCTTTCAAACCCTCATTCGGGAAGAGCTCCGTGTCAACTTGAATATGACCCTCACCGTCAACGCCGAGCTCGACATCGCAGGGGTCGAGGAAACCATCACCATCACCGGTGAGTCCCCCGTCGTCGATGTGAAGTCCACCACCACCGGAACCAACTTCAGCGAAGAGCTGCTGGAAGACATCCCTAACGCCCGTGACATCTGGGCCTCCATGGCTCAGGCCCCCGGATTCCAGATGACGGGATACGACGTGGGCGGATCCCATACCGGCACCCAGACCGGCTTCCAGACCTACGGATTCAATGATCAGAACCGGACCCTTCTCGAGGGCATCAACGTGACCGAGGGCACCAATGCCAACGCCGGGCTACTTCGACTACGGGAGCTTCGAGGAGTTCGAGTTCGGCGGCTCCGGCAACATGGCCGAGACCCACGGCATCGGGAGCCTTTTTCAACCTCACGGTGAAATCGGGCGGAGACGAGTTCCACGGCGACGTCTACTTCGATTACCAGGACGACAGTACCATCGGCGACAACGTTCCCCCGATGAGTTCCGGACGGCCGGCGGAACGAACGACCGGGCGATTTCAAGGCCCCGTCACCGAGGCGGCCTCGAGCCGGGAACCCCATCACCGAGCAGACCGATTTCAACGTGGGCGTAGGCGGACCGTTGTTCCCGGCCATGCCTGGTTCTATGGGGGCTACCGGAAGAACAACCAGTTCAAGTACGCGCATCGGCGCGCCAGACCCGGCGCAGACGCAGCTCATCAACTACACCTTCAAGGGCACCTTGCCATCAACTCGAAGAATCAGATCATCGGCTTTTACAACCAGCGGACCAAGCTCCAGGCGGCACGGAACCTTTCCTACCGCCTGCCCTTCGCGACGCTCCTGGTATCAAGCGTCGGTGAACGTCCCGTGGAAGCTCGAGTGGACCAGCGTTCATCAACGACCGGACGTTCCTGGACGTCCAGTACGGGGCTGGCTGAACCAGTTCCCGCTCTATCCCCAGCAGACCCGCTCGCAGAGCACCGAGGGACCATCGAGGCCGGTTACCTGTCAACGCCACCGCCAGCACACGGGCGCACGTCCTACTATCAAGACCAAAACCCGGAACAAGCCCCAGTTCTTCGGCAACGTCTCCTACTACAGGGACGACTGGAAAGGCACGCACAACTTCAAGTTCGGCACCGAGATCGTCAAGGAAGACGGGTCTTGAACGGCTTCAGCCGGTAACCTCTTCTACTACACCGAAAACGGAGGCGGACCGAGGTGGATGTCTACAACACACCGATCGGCGTTGTCAACGAAACCAACATTCTTGCCTTCTATGCGTCAGGATTGCTGGACGATAAAACCACCTAACCATGAACCTGGGGCCTTCGGTTCGACCGCTATATGATGGGCTGGCCGGAACAGACTTCTACACCCAACCGAGGAGACTTCTTCCCACCGGTTACGGTGCAGGCCAAAACCGTCGTCACCTGGAACAATGTCGGTCCACGACTCGGGATCGCCTAGGACGTCACCGGGGAGGGCAAAACGGTGCTCAAAGCCTTCTATGGCCGTTTCTATGACAATCCCAGCGTCCTCCCGCAAGCGCAGGAGAACCCTGTGGGGCAAGCCGCAGAACGCTACGTCTGGAACGACTTGAATGGCAACTGCTCCTCGATCCGGGAGCGGACGGGAACCTCAGCTTCCTCCCCGGAGCTCGACCGATTTCTCCGCCCGCTGGGTGGCGCCGGTTTGTACCCGGTCGACCGGGCTTGGTGTACTCCTTACGGCAAAGAGTTCTCCATCCATATGGAGCACGAAATAGCGGAGTGCCTGTCGGTCCGCGGCTCCTACGTTTACAAGCGATCTCGGAGGGGTTGGGACGACAGTCGATCTCAACCGCTTAACCACCTATACGAATCCCTACAAATTCAACGACTTCGGCGACGACAACATCCAGGGAACGGGAGACGATCAGGAGATCATCCACTTTCGATCGGGACCCCGGTGTGGATCAGGACCGGACCGCCGCCAACCCGAGTAAATACGGATACCAAGTACATGAAGCGACCTACAACACGGTCGAGGTCGCCATCAACCGGCGTTTCAGGGACAACTGGATGTTCCTGTCCTCGTTCATGTATACCATGGCCAATGACATCCGCGAGCCCGATAGCTCCACCGGCAGTAGGTTTGTTTTGCGGAGTGCACAGGACTACAACTGGGACCCCAACACGCGCCGTTTCTCACCCGAGGATACGGGTTGGTACAACTTCAAGATGGTGGGACGCTACATCTTCCCCTACGAGATCGGTGTGAGCGCCTCCTACAAGTTCCAGAGCGGCTACAACTATACGCGGAGATCAACCCACGCCTCCCAATCGCCGGAACCACCAAGACCGCGGCCTATGAAACGAACACCAACCGGTCGCCCAATGTGGGCATCTTCGACGTCCGCCTCGAGAAGGAGTTCGTCATCAATCCCCGCTGGGCTCGTGTGACGGGCATGCTGGACATCTTCAACCTTTTCAACAACGGAGTGGTCACCAATGCCCGGAACACTTCGGGCAGCCGCTACAAGGAAGATCATCGCGCTACTCGATCCGCGAGTGATACGGTTCGGCATCCGCTGGACGTTCTAGCTAGCGGATAAAGAGAAGACTGCTTTCGAATCCCCGGGGCACGGCGCCCCGGGGATTTTTGTCCCCACTTTCCTATTCAGCAACAACGGTTTATACTGAAACTAGAAGTTTCTACTACATCCAAAAACCGGTTCACCTCCCTATTTGGAGGGTACAATGCGATTGCTCAGCTTAGCTTTCGCCGTGGCACTCTTTACGACGGTCGCCCAGGCCGAGGAAGACCTCATCTTTGTTGACGGCACCCGCATGGAGGTCGAGAGTTACGAGATTCGTGGCAACGTCGTCGTTTTCACAACCCTGGACGGCAAGCTTCGTTCCGTGCCTCTTTCCTACATCGACGTCGCAGCAATAGAGGGTGCCCCGAAAGTCGTCGCTTCGGCCGAAAAATCGGCCGCTCCCGTGGCGCCGACACCGCCCCCAAAGCTCCCTTCTACGGCTCCCGTCGCACACCGGACAATCTCCGCCTGCGACCGGCGAATCCATCAATGACCGGCTCGGGAAAACAAAACGAATCCTCGAGCTCTACGGAACCGATTCAACGCTCCAACAGTTTCGCCGGCGCCTCGAAACGCAGGTGGTTGAATTGGAAGGGGACTTGCCTCAACAAAGTCATTTTCTTCTAGGAGCACTGAGACAAGGTTTCGACAGCGGTGAGGTCATCGATATCGTAGCAAGAACCTTTGCCGAGGGATCGTCCGACAAACAACTCGACTCCTGGCTCGCTTGGCTCGAATGTCCTTTGGCCCGCCGGATGATCGAGATGGAAAAAGCAGCTCGAGCCGATGTTGACGAACGCTCACGGTTCGTAAAAAAAATCGAAAGAAGACCTTTGCCGGAGAGCCGCCTCACACTGGTCGGAAGACTCGACGATCTCGTGGCCACCACTGCCACAGACGTGGAAATGCACCTCACAATGACCGAGGTCTTGGGAGACCGCTATCGGAGTCTAACCGATACACAAGGGAACGATGGAACCGCAGTTCTCCGCGACCAGGTCGAGAAGCGGTTGAAAGATGAGAACCATACAAACCTGCTCTTCGCCTATCGCCTGCTGGACGCCGACGAGCTTTGGGGATATCTCTCCTACTGGGAGACCCAACTCGGACGACGCCTCGCCGAGTTGATGAAAGAGTCTCTCGTCGCCGGCGCCCGGTTCGCAGGCGAAACGACGGCTCGTGCTCTCGAGCAAACCGTCGCCGCCTCGAACTAGCCCTGACGCGGCAGAGCCGCAACCAAAAAAGGGGCGTCGCGGCTTGCCGCGAGGTTTCAGCCGTCAGCAATCAGCGGTCAGCTCCCGGAAAATTGTTTACTTTTTGCATTCAATTTCACTAGTAAGGGACTAATCCGAGCTCACGAAATCTACGCAAATTACTGGAAAAACAGGGACAGGTCCGTTTTTGGTGGACCGTTGTCTTTGCCAAAAAGGGACCTGTCCCCGTTTTTCCTGCAATTTACCCTGAGTTTATTGTCGTATTAGGGCTAGATTCTATATTCACGGAATCCCTCACAGCTCAAACCGCGCAAACACGAACGACTGCGCCGACGTTTATTCGGTCACAAAGTTCGAATATCATGGTCGGCATATTGAGAGGAAAGCTCTTTAACGTACAGCCTCGTCTCCCAAAACTTCCAATAGCCGTTTGCTTGCTTTCCATGAGCTTATTTTGCTCTGTCGAAAACGTTGCCGGTCACCAAGATGAACCCGACGAAGTCACACTCGAAGACTATACTCATCTCATCCATCGCTACCGTCAAGGTGACTGCCGTGATGCCTCCCGCTCTTTGTCTCGTTGGGACAAAGAACAAATCCGTGAAGCCGTACACGAATCCCGAAAGGAGCGCCTCGACTCGGGGCAAATCAAAGCAGCCGCATTGCTCCATACCGAGATCGTCCTCCTCAAATTCGATGATTCCGACTTCCATTTGAATCACGCGCGGACTTGGATCCGCGAGCTCGACCCGCCGGACCGCGAAGACTTCGAGCGGCGCTGGCTCCTCATGCTGGGTTACTTCCATATGCAATCGTTCGGCTCCGGAGATACGACCGCTATTCACGCCGCGAGAAAGTCGTTTCCCAACGACGTCGAGCTTCACACCGCCTTCGGAATGCTCAGCGAGGCGTCCGGGTGGATGGAGCGCGACGCGAGCGCCTTCGGAATCGCCGAGACTCAATATCGAATCGCGTTGGAAACGGAGCCGGATCATGCCGAAGCTCTGATCCGTCTCGGCCGGGTCCTGGCGCTGACCGGACAGGCGGAAGAGGCTTTCGACTATCTCACTCGCGGCCTCGAAGGAGCGCCGGACCCGCCGGTACGACTCGCCGGGCTTTTGAGCCTGGGCGAGGTTCATCTCGGGCGAGGCGAGCTCGCCGAAGCGATCCAGACCTTTCGACGAGCTCGAGCACTGGATCCAACCTGCCAAACTTCCGTCATGGCTCTCGCCATGGCCTTACACAAAGCCGGGGACGCCCAAGGTTCCCGCCGGATCATCCGTGACTACTTAATGCCGGAGAGCGAACCACCGACATCTCCGGCCACATCGGGAAAGCATGATCTCTGGTGGCGCTATCTTCTCGGCAACGCGGACCGCTATGAAACCCTGCTCGCGGAGTTGAGGGAGGAAACCCGGCTGTGAGGAGCCATGACTTCATCTCGGTCGGGCTGCTCTCGCTCTCCATGTTTCTGCCTCATCCGGTTTTCGGTCAGGAGCTCTATCGATTCGAGCTCGAAGTGCGTAACGTCTATGTGGATATCTTCGTCACACGCGACGGCAAACCCTTCACCACGCTCGAGAGCGAGGATTTCGTCGTCTTCGACAACGGAGTCGCTCAAGAGCACGAGCTGGTGGATATCGAAGCCGTTCCCATGAGCACGCTGCTCGTTTTGGACGTCAGCGGCAGTGTACGCGGTCCGAAGCTGAAGCACCTTCGCGGAGCCGCTCATGCTTTCGTCGAAGGTCTAAAAAAGGAAGATGAAGCCGGTCTGTTGATGTTCACGCATCGAATGGACTTGAGAAAGGCCCTCGACAACGATTTCACGACGCTTCAAAGAGTCCTGAATCAGAGAATTGAAGGAGGATATCACCGCGCTCAACGATGCGTTGTTCGCCGGATTGAAGCTCTTGGAGTCCGGTACGGGAAGACCGTTGTTGCTGCTCTTCACGGACGGCAACGACAACGCGAGCTGGATTCGTGAATCGGATTTGATGGACGCGGCGAAAGCCTCGGATACCATCATCTACACCGTCAGCGTAGTTACCGCCGGCGGGATTTACCGCGGCAACCGCCTGATCTCGAACGCCTCCCAGGACGGGAACCGATTCCTCGAAAGGCTCAGCTGAATCGACGGGAGGTCGAACCTGGTTCGCGCGCTCCGCCGACGAGCTGAAAGACATCTATCTCCGGATTCTATCGGAAATGGAGACGCGGTTCCTCCTAACCTACCAACCGCGAGATGTGTCGCCGGAAGGCTGGCACAAGATCGAAGTGAAGGTAAAAGGACACAAGGCTTCCGAGATCAGATCCCGCGCCGGATATCTCGTCGTGACCCGCTAGATTATTGGTTTGCGTCTGTGGATGGTGGTTTCACACCGGCAGCCGCACCCTGCAGAGCATTGAACAACGAGCTTGTAAGTCCCCCGTGGCTGCCCTCGGAACTGAGGCCGAAAAGCAAACAGAATGACCTCGCCCGAACCGACGTCGACTTTGACGACGGCTGCTTTTCCCGCAATGTATTTCTCTTCGCCGAGGGCCCACCCACTCATCAGGATCTCTTCTTCGGCATAGCTCGCTATGATGTCCACCGGCGGAGCCGGAGGCGCCTTGGTTTCCTCTTTGCCGCCCTCGCCCATGCGGCTCAGGGTGACGATCTCGAAAGCCCGGCTCCTCTGAAACGACACCGCCACTTCCTCCTGCATGCCGTATGCGAGCGGATGAGTTATATCCACTTTCGTTCGGATCAACGATCCGGGGATGAAAAACTCCCGCGGTGAGACGTCCGAGACCACGTTACGAACCGGCAAACCAAACTGATCGATCACGAAGTCGCTCGCGTGGTCGAGAGCCACAAGCGTTCCGCCTTGATCCACAAATTGCTTTAAAGCGAGGGCGCCCTCTAGACCCAACCCGCCCACATACTCATCGGGCATGGTTCCCGGCGGGTGGCCATTCATAATGTCATCCGGCGATTGATCGGGGAGCAGAACGGCATCGAAACGCGATAGGTCTCCCGCCCGGATGTCTTCGTCGTGAAGCGTCTCGACGGCGAAGTCGTAGCTTTCGAGCAACCACCGGGTCCAACCTTCGTCCATGTTGGACATCCAAGACTTGTAAAGGCCGATCCGCGCCTCCCTCAGGGGAACGAGCTCCGTCGAGGGTTTGCTCGAGATCCCCGCGAAATCCAGACCGAGGTCGGCCATCGATTTCACGCCATTAACCGTATCGCGGCCCTTCGACTCGATGAGGATGGCGCCGGCGTCGTAGTGGCGACCACCGGCCTGAAATCCCTCTTCCGTCCGGTAAAGATGCTCTCCCTTGCCAAGAAGTAGGTTGACGGCCCAGGTGGCGTAGTTGGGACGATGGGAAAGCACGTAGCCGTAGCCGGCATCCCCGGTGACCTCGCCGGCATCTCCCACCACGAGACCGGTCACTTCTTCGGTGTGAAACTCGAAGGACTCCTCGATAAGGTCCACCCGAACACCCATCTGCATCGGCAAGGTCCAACCGGCGAGATCGTAAGGCGGGTCAGGCGGCCCGTCCGGAGTCCGTCGTCGATCGGGATAGTCCTGCGTCTCCATCAGATCGACGAGGTAGGGGCGAAACGCCTGGTCGCAGCGGATCACAAAGGATCCCTTCGCATAGGATTGTCCCCCCGCTGTGAAGTCCGCCGTGGAACGCTCGACCTCGACCCCCCCCCGACGAAGAACACCCACCAGATTGTAAGCTTCGCCTCGGTCCCACTGCTCCATGGGAATGACGTACGCGAAAGAGCCGGATTTGCCTTCATCGATGGCGTCCCGGCCCATTTGATACATATTGAAGAGCCACTCCTCACGCAGATTCGATCCGATATCCAACACCGCCATGGAAGCCGTATAGATGTAGTCGACGGCATCGCGGAAATGAGACTCTCCACCTTTCCAGGGATAGGGGTAGTTGATGTTGGTGCCTTTCGTCGAGATCATTCCGCCCCGAATACGGCCGCCGTAAGGGATGAGATTCTCGGGTAGTTCTTCGGGATCGTAATATCGAGGCGTCGGGGTGGCATGGCCGGTCTCGGTTAGAATCCCCACCTGGTTATGATAGTAAGGCACGGTCCGCATGCCGCCGTTCCACCACATACTGAAGACGATGCCGGAGATGACACCCGGCTTCTTCTCCATGGCGAAGCGGTTGGCCATAGCGCTTCCTACGATGTTGACGCCGGTGGTCACACCGGGGTGGATGCGTGGGTTGACCGGATCGGAAAAAGGCGGGAGGTAGATGCGTGCCCAGGGCGGTGAGGTTTGGTGGTGGTTGAGCACGATCTGGGGATACCACCTGTTATAGAGAATCTCCGAGACCGCTTCCGTTTCCGGCATGTTATTCATGAACCAGTCGCGGTTGTTGTCGTGCCCCACGTAGTGGTGATAGAGACTGGGGCGGACTCGTGGTCTCATAGGGAGTTCCAAGATTCTTGCGATACCAATCGGCGACCAGATCCAAACCGTCTGGATTCATCATGGGCATGAGCAGCAAGATCACATTCTCCCGAACCTTCTTCATCTCCGGAGACTCTTCGGTGGCCACGTGGTAGGCGAGAAGGGGCATAGTCTGGCCTGGCGCTCTTTCCGTAGCGTGAAGCCCACCGTTGACCCAAATGATGGCTTTGCCTTCCGCAGCGAGTTGGCGAGCCGCCGTTTCATCGACGCGGGCCCGGGCCAGTTTCTCGCTGACCGAGCGATAGTGATCGAGACGGGCGATGTTCTCTTCGCTCGAAATGAAGAGCAAGAGCAAGGGACGCCCCTCGACGGACTGGCCGATCTCCTTCAACCGAACCCGATCACTTTCTTTGTCCAGACGCTGGTAATAATCCAGTATTTGTTTGTAGTCGGCGATCTTGTAGTCGGCTCCCGGCTCGAAACCGAAGACATCGGCGGGCTTTGGCACCTCCGCCACGGCGGCAACGGATCCAAGAAGAAGCGGTATCAATCCGATCGCTATGCGTCGATACATCAGTCCGACCTCCGTTCTACATATAAACTTTCTTGCATACGCGTGAATGCTGGACCTGAGAGCAACACTATTTGACCTTGCTCTACCGACCTATGCAACTCCAACAAAGGTTCATCCTGTCTTTTCTCAATCCTGAAGCCGACGACGTAGTCGTCGTCCCTATTCCTTCTGACTACTGTATTCTGTATTCTTTCTTGATAAACTCCGCTCGTGACTCGAGAGGCTCAAGAAGCAAAGACCGCTTCTTCCCGTACCTGGTTCTTTTTTTTCACGGCACTATTCCTGTCCGGCGCCGCCGGACTCATCTATCAGATCCTCTGGGTTCGTCAGCTCACCCTGGTTATGGGCAGCACGGTCTTTGCCATGGCGACCGTCCTGGCCACCTTCATGGCCGGCCTTGGCTTGGGCAGTGCCGTGGCGGCGCGATACGTGGACCAGCTCCCGCGTCAAAAGCTGCCGCGTCTTTACGCGCTCATCGAGACCGGGATTGCCGTCTTTGGCCTCGCTTTTCCCTTTCTGCTGCAGCTATTGACTCCCCTGCTGGCCGAGCTTTACCGAGCCGGCACCTCATCGGCCGCGCTGGTGGGTCTGTTTCGATTCGGTTCGTGTGCTTTGCTGCTTTTGATCCCGACAACACTCATGGGAGCGACTCTTCCCGTGATGACAACGTTCCTGGGACCTTCGTCCACCAAACCGCCGGACGCAAACGACGGCGCCAAACAATCAGGCCGAGCCGCGGGACGTCTCTACGCCGCCAACACACTGGGGGCCATGCTCGGAAGTCTGGCCACGGGAGTCTTTCTTCTCTACCTTCTCGGTGTACGTTATTCCACGGGACTTGCAATCCTGCTGAATCTGGCCGCAGCAGCGATCGTGCTCGCAACGACTCGAGGAGAAAACGTCGAGAAGCAAGCCGAGGTCAACACACCCAAGCCCCAAAAAGCCAAACGCAAGACCAAGGAAAAAGAAACAACCCTCGAGACGGTAGCGCCATGGGTGGTCTCAACGGTTATCGCCCTGTCCGGAATGGCGGCTCTGATGGACGAGGTCGCCTGGACCCGGGCGCTGGTTCTTCTCATCGGGCCGACCACCTACGGTTTTGCGTTCGTCGTCTCGGCGGTCATCGCCGGCATTGCCTTGGGCAGTGCCGTTTCCTCGCGATGGGCGGCTCGCAGCCACCGACCGGCGAGCCTTCTCGCCGTCGTGCAAATGGTCGCCGCCCTAGCTTCGATAGCCGTCATTCAGATCATTGGACGGCTTCCGGTTCCCGTAGGTCAGATGATCCGCGCCAACGCCGACCGAATGACCTGGTTGCTGCAGGTTGAGCTCCTCTGGGTTTTCCTGTTGCTCATCGTGCCGAGCTTTCTTTTCGGCGCCGCCTTCCCTCTTGCTGTACGCCTCCTTTACCAATCGGTTCGCGAAACCGGCAAGGCCACCGGACACGTTTACGCGTGGAACACGGTCGGCGCCGTTTCCGGCTCCCTCACCGCCGGGTTTTTGTTTCTGCCGTGGATTGGAATGGAGGCGACACTCTATGTCGCCGCCATCGTACACGTCATAGCGGGGTCATTGGTTCTGGCCGCCGTCTCACGTACAGCGGTTCGCATCGCTTTAGCTGCCACCGCTCTGGGGGCATCTTTCATAGCACCTTTTGTTCTTCCCCATTGGGATCGGGAGCTGATGTCGGGTGGTATGTACAAATACGCCGCCTATCTGGGTGAAGGCGAAGTCCTCGATTTCCTGCGGCGTGGCGATCTCGTCTTTTACCGAGAAGACGAGGTCACCACCGTTTCCGTCAAGCAGGTCGGCTCGAAAATCTCCCTGGCCGTGGACGGCAAAGTGGACGCGACCAACGCGGGAGACATGCTGACCCAGAGGCTCCTGGCGCACGTACCCCTCCTGCTTCACACCGATCCCCGGGAGGTCTGCGTCATCGGCTACGGTAGCGGCGTGACGGCGGGATCGGCCTTGACCCACCCCATCGAAAACCTCGATGCGGTGGAGATCTCGCCCGGCGTGGTGGAAGGCTCGCTTTTATTCGCACGAGAAAACTACAACGCTCTCGATGACGAACGTCTCGATCTTCACGTGACGGACGGCCGCAATCATCTCCTGCTGACCGATCGCCGATATGATGTCATCATCTCGGAACCGTCCAATCCCTGGATGTCCGGTGTCTCCCAGCTTTTTACGCGCGACTTCTTCGCACTCGCCCGGACGAGACTCGGTCCCGGGGGACTCTTCTGCCAGTGGGCCCACATCTACAACATGGCGACAGACGATCTGAAAACCATCGTGGCCGGCTTCACCGATGCGTTCCCTCAATCGGCTCTCTTCCACATCAACGAGGGAGATGTCTTGCTCGTGGGAGCCGAAAGCGAGTTGCCCCATATCGAGTCGGCCGCTCTGGCACCGCGAATCGAGGAGAGGGCGGTCGCGGAGGATCTGGCGGCCGTCGAGGTAAGAAACCTTTTTACCTTTGCGAGTCTCTTTGCTCTTGGAACGCCCGAGCTCTCTGACTGGTCGGCCGACGCGGCCAGGCACACCGATGGTCACCCCATCCTCGAGTTTCGAGCCCCTCGCTTCATGCACGCCGACACCGGCTCGATCAACCGCAACTCCATTCTGGAGGCGGCAAGAACGGCCGCGCCGCCCGAAGCGATCCGCCGGCACCTCGCGGCGCCAAGCGTCGAAGACGTTCTGTCCCGAGCCCGCATGCTCGAACAAGCGGAGAGTTTCCAGTGGGCTTTCGAGACCTACGCCGCTGCCGCCCACATGGCGCCGGATCGCTTGGAAGCGCATGAGGGGATCGTTCGGACCGCCATGGCCATCGAGCAACCACTGGCCGCGGAAGAAACGCTACGGACCTTCTCCCCCGCCTCGAGCGAGCCTTTTTCGGTGGCAGCCAGCATCGGGCTCGGATTGCTCTATCACAACCTGGGGCGGCACGAAGAATCTCTCGAGGAGCTCGAACGGGCGATCCGCGCCGATCGGCGTAACTTCCGCGCCCTGCTTTTGGCTGCGGAAGTAGAGGGTGAGATTGGGCGCATCGACATCATGGAGAACCTCTGCCGGATGGTTCTCGAGCTGGAGCACGATCATCCTGAAGCGGGCGCTCTCCTGGCGGAAGCGGCCATGAGACGGGGAGAATTGGAGCTCGCCCTGTCTCGAGCCTTCTATGTTCTCGAACGTCATCCCAAGCAAACGCGCGCGCTCCAGGTCGTAGCCATCAGCTATGCACAAACGGGTAACATCGAGGAGGCCCGGTCCCGGTTCAAACGCCTCATTGAGCTCGAGCCGGATAGCTGGCTCCACTACAATAATTTCGCCCGATTGGAGATGACATCCAACGGTTTCCCGGCGGCAGCGGAGCTCTACGAAAAGGCGGTGGACCTCAATCCCCGCAATGTTGAAGGCTACTTAGGTCTGCGGGACGCCGCCCGATTCACCGGCGACTCGAAGCGACTCGAACGCGCCGAGTCCATGTTGAAAGTTCTCGCAGTTCAGTGAAACGGACGCAAGACTGAGGAGGTACCGACATGAGCACCCTTTTTAAATCGCTTGCTCTCATAGCCGCGCTTCTCGCCGTCACGAGCCCACCGGCCTCGGCACAAACGACCACCTTGGACACGGAAGCTCTGTCCGGCCTCGAGCTACGTAACATCGGTCCCGCAATCATGAGCGGGCGTATCGTGGATGTCGCCGTCGTGGAGAGCGACACCTATACCATGTACGCCGCTTCAGCCACGGGAGGGCTCTGGAAGACCACCGACAACGGCGTCACCTTCAAACCGGTCTTCGAGCGCGAGGCGACCCATTCCATAGGCGCGGTCGTCGTCAACCAGCGCCAACCCAACATCGTCTGGGTCGGCACCGGCGAACGTGCCAACCGCCAGAGCTCTTCGTGGGGCGACGGCATCTATAAATCCACCGATGCCGGGGAGACCTGGACCAATATGGGACTCCGAGACAGCCACCACATCGGGCGGATTGCACTCCATCCGACCAACCCCAACATCGTCTATGTGGCCGCCCTGGGACATTTATGGGGTCCCAACGAAGAGCGTGGTCTCTATAAATCCGAGGACGGCGGGCAAACGTGGAGGAAAGTTCTCTACGTTGACGACGTCACAGGTGTGGTGGACGTTGCGATGGATCCCTCCGATCCAAACCTGCTCTACGCGGCCACCTACCAGCGGATGCGGAAAGCCTTCGGCTTCCACGGCGGTGGACCGGGCAGCGGCCTCCACAAGTCGACGGATGGCGGGGAAACGTGGAAGGAGCTGACCCAGGGGCTGCCCGAAGGAGACAAGGGCCGTATCGGAGTTTCCATTTACCGCAGTGACCCGCGCATCGTTTATGTCTGCGTAGAACAAGGACTCCGGTACACGGCTTCCACGTCCTATGAAGAACGCCTGGCCGGAATCTACCGTTCCCAAGACATGGGCGAGACCTGGACCTTCATGAGCGATTGGAATCCCCGACCCATGTACGCCAGCCAGATTCTCGTCGATCCCAGCGACGATCAACGCATCTACATGGTGAACCGCTATAGCTTTTCCGACGATGGCGGCAAGACCTTCACGCCGCCGCGGCAGACCGTCCATGGGGACGATCGCATCGTCTGGGTCAACCCGAAGGATTCCCGGCACGTCATCAAGGGGAGCGACGGTGCGCTCGCCATCTCCTACGACCGCGGCCTCAAGTGGCTGTTCATCGCCTCGCTTCCCATCAGCCAGTACTACCGGGTCGGCGTGGACATGCAAAAACCTTATTGGGTGTGGGGCGGGCTCCAGGACAACGGGAGCTGGGGAGGACCGAGCGCCACCTACCGGTCCGAGGGCATTCTCAACGAAGACTGGGTCCGAATCGGCGGCGGCGACGGGTTCGTCAATCTCCCCGATCCTGAAAACCCCGACATTGTTTACGCGGAGTCTCAGTACCTCGGTCTGACCATGGTCAACACAAAAACGAACGAGAAACGGGACATTCGACCCGATGACGGGACCGGATACATTTCCTCGCGGCGCAACTGGGACGTCTGGGGAAAGGGAAAGCCCTTTCCGATTCTCGGTGAGCAACTGACCCCCGGAAACTGGGACGGTCCGTTCATCATATCTCCCCACGACCGCAATGTTCTCTACGCAGGAACGAATAAAATCTGGAAGACCACGGACGTAGGTCAATCCTGGAGCTCTTTGGGGGACATGACAACCGGCATCGATCGGACCGAGCTCACCATCATGGGACAAGTACCCACAGCGAGAACCCCGTCTCTCGATGACGGCATTCCTTTTTTTCCGACCTTGACGACCATCGTAGAGTCTCCCATGAAACCAGGGCTCCTTTATGTAGGAACCGACGACGGCAACGTTCAGGTGAGTCGCGACGGAGGTGAGAACTGGACAAACGTAACCAAAAACTTTCCCGGCTTACCCGAGATGACCTGGGTGGCGGGAATCGAGCCGTCCCGATACGACGAGGGAACGGTCTTCGCGGTCTTCGACGGACATCGGAACGACGACTTCACGAACTATCTTTATAGATCGACCGACTACGGCCAGACCTGGACTTCCATCGTGGGGGACCTTCCCGACAACCGGGTTCTCCGGGCCGTCCATGAGGATCCCAAGGCTTCACACCTACTTTACGTGGCCGCCGAGATCGGCTTCTACTTAACCATCGATGGCGGGGCGCACTGGGTGGAGCTCAAGAGCAACATGCCCACGCTGGCGTTCAACGACTTCGTCATCCACCCGCGAGATAACGATCTCGTCCTGGGAACGCACGGGCGCGGCGTGTGGATTCTCGACAATATCACCTCGCTCCAAGAACTGACTCCGGAAGTCGTCACCTCGCCTTCTCATTTGTTCAGCGTCGAACCGGCGGAAATGATTCGCTACGCGAGTCTCCAGGCGTCGCCCGGCGACATGATCTTTCACGGCGAAAATCCTCCCGCCGGCGCCACCATCGACTACTACCTGAAGGAAGCGGCCGGCGACGACATCCAGTTGTCGGTACACGACGCGTCGGGCAATCCGATTCAAGAGCTCGAGCCGAGCAAAGACCGCGGCGTCAACCGGGTTCTCTGGAACCTCCGGCACGAGAGATATCCGGAGCCGGTGGGAGCAGAGCCCAATTGGACCGGACGTCCGCCTCAGGGTCCGGAAGGTCCTTTCGTCATACCCGGACGTTACACCGTGAGGCTTTCGGTCGGAGGGCAAAACCACGTGAAAACCGTCGAGGTCCTCGATGACCCTCGCCTCGAGGTCACATCGGCCGACCGGCGGGAGTGGACCGAGACCTTGCTCGAGATTGGAGAAATGTATCGTGCCGCCAACACCATGATCGAGAGCGTGATGGGAGTGGAAGAAAAGATCGGGGAAATGGACAATCCTCCAACTGAAACAGCGGAGGAGGCGGCGGCGCTGCACAAGCTTACCTTCGAGCTTCGGCGCCGAGCCCGCAACCTTTACAGCAGCGTGGGCGGGTGGACCGGCCCACCGACGGCGGAGCAGCAAAAGCAGATGAGCTACCTCACGGATGCAGCGAACCAGATTCAACCCCGAGTTCGTGCGTTAGCCGAAACCGAGTTACCGTGATAGAGAAAGAAGAAAAAACGCAAAAACGCAAAGACGCGGAGGCGCAGAGACGCAAAGTGAAGTGTGATGTTCGGAGGATCCGAGGCTTTCCGATCATCTCCGCGCCTTGGCGCCTTGGCGACTTGGCGTTGAGTTCTTCATGGACCGAGCATGCCGGGGTATAACGACTATCACATCGCGCGGCTCACGGAGTTTCGTGCTGGAATCGAGGAGGCTCTGGGGTCGTCTCGCACACTCCAAGAAGCGGCCCAGAGCTTCGCCGAATTGCTCTACGAGGAGCTCGAAGCCTCCACCGTCTTGGCCAGAGTGTTCACCACGGTCCGGTTCGGCGTGCTTCCCGGATCGGACAAGCAGTTCGTGAAAGGTGTTGCGACTGAGCGCGGGTGTGGGGATGAGCTCGACGACCAAACGGTTGTTGTGTCTCTCCTCGGCAGCCGGGGTAGGCAACCGAGCTGGAACCATCGATATCAATCCGCGTCTCGACTGGGAATACCGCTCTTGAGTACAAGCTTTATCAAGACCATTCCCATGTTGGCCCGGCTGCTGAATGCGGCCGACACCGGAGTTCGTTGGATCGAAAAGCAACAAACTCGCATCGTCGTCAAGAGTTTCGGCCAAATGGCGCAACTTCTCTACGTGGACGACGCGAGGGCGGCGGCTACAGGAGACGGCTTCAAGATTGTTGCCGACCAAGTTTTCGTCGAGCGCTTCGACGTCGGAACCGTACTCGGACTCGGGGGCGTCTACTTGAACGGCTCCTATGTCTCCGCCATGCTCTTCACCAACGAGCTTATCCCACAAGAAAAGGCAGAGAAGTTTCTCACCCTGATCCATGCATTCAAATCGACCACCACGAACCTGGTCATGACCGGCAAGATCTTCGAGCCTTGAGGTGCCAGCCTCACTGGACCCAAACCGACTGGCGGGACTCGGTGACCACACCCGTAACGGGATGCGCGAGGAACTCCGTGGCCGGTACTGCCATCCCCAGCCGAGTCGCTATCAAGTTTGCTTTGCGGACTCCGATCGGATATATAATGGACTATAATGAATATCCGAGTCGAATCCGTATCCGATCCGTTCACTAATCCCGGCTTGGCTCGCATCGCAGCGAGGATCATTGCCTTTGCATCCACCACTGGACTCGTCACCCAGGCCATTCGAACGTTGGATCGGAAGACATGGAAGGCCGTTCTGGGCTCACTGAAGGAGGCCGGGCTCCTGCGTGCAGCTCCCGTCCTGACGCTCTCCTCCGGAAAAACTCTGGAAACCGAGCTGAGCCGTCTCTACGAGACGATTGAGGACTCCCCACTTCCAGAGGCAGAGTGGAAACCTATGAGAGATGTGCTGGGAGACGACATGCTTGCAGAGCTTCTGGGAATCTCTCGACCGAGTGTCCACCGCTATGCAACCGGCGCGCGCAGAACCCCACAAAACGTCGCCGAACGACTACACGTGCTTGCGCTCATCGTCTCCGACCTAGCGGGAAGTTACAACGACTATGGTATTCGGCGTTGGTTTGATTGGCCGCGCGCCCAACTCGGCGGTCGCGCGCCGAAAACTCTGCTAAGAAAAGGTTGGGGGCCCGACGACAAGAGTGCACGCCGAGTGCGCGCTCTGGCGGCCGCGCTTCTCGGAGCGGGAGCGGCGTGATCCTCTATCGGCACTGCGACCGCCGCTTTCCATTTCTCTGGGAATCAACGCGTCAGCCGGCGGCTCGTTGGCACGGCGAAGGGGAAGGCCCCGTTCAATACCTGGCCGACACCCCCAACGGAGCGTGGGCCGAGTTTCTGCGCCACGAAGGTATCCGTGAAGAAGCCGATCTCGACGGCGTCCAACGCGCACTCTGGTGTGTCGATGTTCCTGTCAACGAATTGGATATCCGAAAGCCATCGCTCGGCACGAGAGCTCTTCGGGGCGGCCTAACGAGTTACCGAGCCTGCCGCAAAGAGGCTCGGCGATTGCGTGTGGACGGCGCCGAAGCCATCGAGGCACCCTCGGCAGCCCTCACGCGCGGTGGAGCCGGAGGTTGGGTAGTAGACGGTGGCGAGCGTGAAGCCCCACCACGGGACGGCAAGGTTTACGTGCTCTTCGGCCACCAATCCGACTGCATCGGTTGGCCCGCCGTCGAAACGGGGACAGTTCCCGCGAGAGTCCTTCGCCGTGTGCGACATCTATAAAAGGCCTCACCCAAGATTCGGCCGGCAATTCACAAAAATCGTGTACTGCTTCTGTCACGCGTGCGAGGCGTGGCAAGTTCTCATCTCCCGCGTTGGCGTTTTATCTTGTTGTACGCCTTCCGGATCGCTTTCCACTTTTTCCTCTCGGCACGCTCCGCGCCTTCGTCCTGTTTGATTTCGAGGTAGCGAAGCTCCTTTTCCAGGTTCCGGTAGCTACTCAGCCGCTCCTCCGCCAAAACACCCTCGCCGACGGCGGTGAGCACAGCGCATCCCGGTTCACTCGAGTGGCTGCAGTCGCCGAAACGGCATTTTTCTGCGAGAGCTTCGATCTCCTCGAAGGTTTCTCCCAGTGCGACCTCCGAGCTCCAAAGCTGAACCTCACGAAGGCCGGGATTGTCGATGAGGAGTCCCCCACCGGGAAGCTCGAACATCTGCCGGTGCGTCGTCGTGTGACGCCCCCGATCGTCATCGGCCCTGACCTCGGAGGTCCGCATTGCTTCACGACCGAGAAGCCGGTTGATGAGAGTGGATTTGCCGACACCGGAAGAACCGATGAGCGCCACCGTTTCGCCCTCGTTGAGAAACGGGCGCAGTTGCTCGAGACCACGACCTTCTTGCGCGCTCAATGACAAGACGGCGGCACCGGGTGCGATCCGTTCGACGTCCCGGCGCCTGCTCTCGGCATCATCCGATAGGTCGGATTTGTTGAGCACCACCACCGGTAGCGCTCCGCTTTCCCAAGCCGTCGCAAGCAGCCGCTCCATGCGCCTCAAGTTGAAATCACCATCCAGTCCCATCACGAGAAAGACGGTATCCACGTTGGCGGCCACCACCTGCTCCTCGGTCCTTGTACCCGCCGCGTTGCGGGACAGCCGGGTCCTACGAGGAAGGACATCGTGAATGACGCCCGACGTATTGCCGTCCGCCAGCTTGACGGCAACCCAGTCTCCAACAGCGGGAAGATCGGCCGCACTTTGGGCATCGTATTTCAGCCGCCCGGTCAAACTCGCCTCGATCTCCGCATCGGCCGTTTGCAGGAGGTAGTGACCTCGATTCAAAAGAGTCACGCGGGCCGCAGATAAACCGCGCCCACGATAGGACTCGAAGGGCTCAGAAAAATACTTCGTCCAACCATAGATTTCTAAACTCATGGGAGCTCAAACCTCACCACTATTTTAATTGGATGTTAATAGATAGACACGGCCAAACCTCGGCCGTACAAACCATGAGGATAGATAGTTGGTTAGACAATCATAGACTGCAACGATTATGGCATGAGCCCATCGAACCCGCAAACGATCGATCCGTGCCGTAACCAGGCCCGGTTCGGGAGAGGTCAGATATGCCCATTACCATTGAACCTCGAAACATGAGATTCTATTAGAAATCGCAAAACTCAAATCAAAGGTCTCGCACATGATATGGATTCGCAAGGTCGCAGGTATTTTTTTGCTTTCTGTCGGTGCCGCGCTGTTGTTCTTGCCGTGGCCGACCCAGTTGAACGGTGAACGAACCCAAGAACTGGTTCGACTGACCATCGAGCCGGCGCCATTCACTGCGGAGGCCGCGCGGTCCCGTTTCGGAGACTCTTTCATCGAGCTGAGCTATGAGGGTATGGACGAAGTGCCCGAGGTGCGCGAGGCGGTCCTCGGCCTAATGAGCCAATCCAGCTCCCGTTGCGTACCCCAAGGAGAGTGGCAGACCTTGCTCGCCGAGCATTCGATTGCAGATCCGGAGGGTTTGGCCTATTCCTTTCGCGACGGCCTGTACCGGATCTCGGGTGTCGAGGCAAAAGACTTCGGATCCGAGGGCATTCTCGTGTGCTTCGAGGGCACATACCTGGGCGCCTTCGACAACCTGAACTGGGATCCGTTGAGGCGGATTGAACCCGACGCTTTCGAGGGCCACCCAGAAATCGAGGCCGAGTTCGATCGTCTGGAGGCCGGGACGATTCCAGCTGAGTCAGTGAGAAGCGTCTCGCCACGTCAGTGGCGCCGTTTCCACCGGAGTGTGCTGGATGACGACGACTACCGGACGTGCTTCGTCGTTTTAGACAAGCTGTACTCGGGGGCGGTGGAGGACGAGCTCGTGCCATGGTCGCTCGCGACACCCTGGCTCCGGCAGATTGCCCGGGGACTCGGCGCCGCATCCATGGTTTTCGGTATCGTCCTGTTCGTCGCATCCTACCGTATTGCCGCCGCCCGGCCGGGCCTCCCGGTCGCCTCCCCCTGGCTGGCTGCGTTCTGCGATGCCATCAGCTTGGTCGGGGGTTTGATCTTCATCGGTTTGGCCATCGATGCGCTGTGGGTTAGCCCTTTAGGCCAACCCTCTTTGATCGGTCTCGAGCCCGAGTGGCCATCGAGCCAGCCGATCACCGGCCTTCACTTCATCTCCATACCGGTGGTCCTCATCGTACTGCCCCTGCTCACGCTGTTCTTCGTCAGTTTGTCAGCTCAGCGCATCGAGGTGAATGACGAGCGAGTCACATCTCATGGAGCCCTCGGCTCCACGTCGATACCCTGGCTGGACTTGGAGCGTGTGAACCTGCGCGAGCAGAAGAACCCGTTTGCCTTCACGGTCGTAGACTTCCGCAGCCTCCAGAAAGTGCTGGATCTCGAAGGCGCGGAGCATTCCGTGACCATCAACGAGCCAGGATCCCGCGCACGAAAATTGAGGATCTTGAACGCTCTGAGAGAGCACGTGCCGGAGGCCAAGAAAAACCTCATCCGGGGGATCGAGGGGGAGTGGTGAGCCGTCAGCCTGAATACTCCAATCGTTTGAGAGCCCGGGACGCGCTCGCGCTGGCAATCGTCTTGGCCGGACTGCCACTCACATGGTCCTGTCAACCGGGACCGGCACCTCCGGAAACGCAGGTCGATCTGGTGAGCTGGGCGTGGATGGAGGAAGTTGACGCCATCTTGCTGGTAACCTCGCTCGAGGAAGCCGATCCCTTTCGCACCCACGGCCGGGTGGAGTTGTCGTGGCTCAATGGCGAGGGTCGGGAGGTCTTCCGGGCTCTCTACAACACCTCGTCCCGAGCCAACCCGGTGCCCCCGGAGGCCTACGGAGTGTTCAACCTCGAGGACGACACGGTGGAGAGTGCGGGCATCGAGGCCTACATGGAGGTCACACTCGGTGGTTTCACACTGCTGACCGACAGCGTTACCGATAGGCAAGATGGCCTGCTCTCCGTCGCCTGGGCCGTCCGGCCGCCGGAGTCCCTCACCGGGCCGATCGAGCTTCGCGCGCGGGTGTTGCCAAAGAGCGAGGATTCCGGAGTGTGGTTACCGCTCGGCGTGCTCGAGCACGATGACGAAGTGTGGCGAGTGGCTGAGGCAAACTCGCGAGAGGCGGTGTTCGACGGTCGATTACCTGATCCCTACGCAATCATGCTCGAGGAAGGCGATGCGGCCGCTGCCCTGCGATCGCTCGAGGAGCTGTGGGATCGGGGCGACGATCCCCGCACGATCCGGGCGATTCGAACGAAGGCTTTGGGACAGATCGACGAGAGCGGGGGATTCACGACCGGGGATGAGTCGTACGTCCTCTCGGATATTAGAGCACTATTCGAATGGCTGCTTTTGGAGCCCGATGTTCTTCGCCTTCGCCTCCCGGTCGAAGGCGACCTCGCACCGGAACGATTACTTTATCTTGCAATCGTCGTAGGGGAAGAGCACGCCAGCCCAGCCCAGGAGAACAGCTCCTACGTGATGCCCGAGATCGACCTGCACGCGGCCTTGCTGAGCCCTGATCCCTGGGTGGTCTCAGCGGCTCTCTTCCTAGCACGAAAACAAGACATCGAGATCGACCTTAGTGGCCTGCTGGCACGGTGGTTGGATTCAAACTCATGGGACGAGACCTGCACCGACCAGGCTCTCCTCTACATCGCGGGCCGGCCTGCTGAAGAGCTCACCGGGATTTCGGATATTCCCCCCGAGGTGGCGGACCTCGAAGAAGCGAAAACTGATGGCGTCGAGATCCAGGCGTGGAGTTTTCTTTCGTCGGGTCAGTGGGATCCGGACTTGACGCTTTTCGATTCAGATGCGGGTCTGGTTCTAGAAGTGCGGGACTCGACGATGGATGTAATTCACGAGCGGCCCGTTTCGGCGGGGAACGGCACGTTGACGGTTTCTGCCACCAACATCAATTACTACTCGTTCCGGTACCTGGATGATGCCATGCACGGCGAGAGCCGCTTCATCAGTGGAACGGGCGGCACCTTTGTTCGTATGGCGGTCGCAGTCGAGGGCGGCGTTTGAATACCGATTCGCCTCGATTGCTGACCCGCTCACTCAGGGCCGGATAACGACCCGCTTGATGGCCTCGTCACGGTTGCCGCGGCCATCTTCCACCACGAGTCTGAAAACGTGCTCGCCGGGCTCCAATCCCCCGAGCTCCCAGCTCTCCTCGTTCTCCATATCGGTCTCTTCCTCACCGTTGACGAACCAGATGATTCGCAGGGAAACGCCGGTCGGCCCCGTGGACAGGGACTGGAGATCGATGTAGTCGTCAGCCGTAGGATTGGAGGGCGTAAGTATGAAGTCGGCCTCGAGTGGGCGATTCGCCAGGAATTCCTCGTCGAACGGCTCCGGGGCCTCACCGACTTCATAGTCCTCTTCGTCCTCATCGTCTTCGTTGTCCTCGTCGTCTTCGTTGTCCTCGTCGTCTTCGTTGTTTTCGTCGTCCTCGTTGTTTTCGTCGTCCTCGTCATCATCATAACTGGCGGGCGCACGAGGCTCATCCCGCGGGATGTCCGTGCTCATGGCCTCGAGCCACACCCGGTCGACCTCGTCCCAGGTGAAGGGCTCCATGCTGGGCGTGGAGGAGCCCCTTCGGTAAACGATCTTCTGGTCCGCCCAGGCCGCAGCAAGTAGCTTGTCCCCCGCAGGGGACCACTCGGTCACGAAGCCTTCCAGGACGTAGATTGCTAGATAGCCATGGTCCTCGTGAAACAGCACAGTGCTTAGGCTATTCGCGACATGTCCAGTAAACGAGAGTATCTTTTTTCCCGAGCCTGCCTTTAACACCCAAATGCCTGGGCCATTCGTCTTGATCACGTTCTTTTCCATTTCAACGATTGGCGTGAAGCGAGGACCGGGGATGATATGGAGGCCTTCTTCATCCGCCTTCTTAAAGGAGTTGAGCAGTGATTCCGCTTCTGCGCTCCACGGCTGGTCGGGACAAGAAACGTGCTCCCAGCGCTTGAGAGCCCACAGCCTGAATAGGCGTTTGTGCTCCTTGGTCTGCTCCGCGGCCTTGTCCATGAAACGGTGGAACTTCGTGACGAAGTGCTCCGTCCGTTCGAGGTTCCGGATCAGCACGTTGATATCGGTTGAAGGTTCGGGCGCCCTGCCGATGGCCTGCATGAAGTAGTGGAAGTCCACGCGCTTGACCAGGTAGTACTGCTTGCGTTCGTTGACGAGGTCCAACGTTCCCAGGCCACCCGGAGCCTGGACCGACCACTTCCAGTTCCGGAAAATGCCACAGTCTTCGACCTCGACCTGGTAGGATCCGGCTTCAGGAACCGTGACACGGAAGTTGCCGTCCGAGTCCGTCCGTGCTTCCAACTTCAGGCCATTGGCACCTGTGACGATGACGAGAAGGTCTTCCCAGGGCTCTACTGTCGGTTCCGGACGGGTCCAGCCTTTGTGTATCGCCGAAAAGCGCTGGTACTTGCGCCTGAAGCGGCCCGTGACTTCGGCATCTTGTATCTGAGGCGTGCCGGAGGAGTCATTCTGTCGATCCGGGACACTCGATCCGACCTTGCTGAGGTCGGGCATCGGGATGTGGTGGTGGTCGAGATACATTATGAAGGTGGCGAAGTGAGCCTCCATGGTCTGGCGCGCACGACTCGCGTCGCCGGGCGTCGCGTTGGACGGTATGTTTTCGAGGCGATTCTTTGCAGCGAGATACTTGTTCATGAGAGCGCACGCTTCAGCGTCGGTCATGGGACACTGGGCGGAAACTGTGGTCGGTATCGAAACGCTGACGAGTAGGGCCAGAATCACAACTGACATGATGCGGCGAACGTGTAGCATTACTTCCCCTCCAGTCTGGAAGCGCGGCGGAGGCCAGAAAGTTTTAACTAAATTGTAGCTTTAGAAAGATTGTAGCACATGGCTCACGCAACACGTTGTCGCCGCGACATTCAATATGAAGGGGCAAGTGCACCGAACCCGCAAACAACGATCTTCAATCCCAGAGTCTGTCGGGGTAGGCACCCGCTTCGATGAGCTTGCGGATGCCGCTCATGAAAAACGGCTTGTCTTCTCGATAAGTGATCCCGTACCAGGCAGCAGTAGTGGGTAATACTCGTACGACCGCCAGGCCATTCGAGATCATCGTATCGACGACGGAGGGGATATAAAACTCCGCCTTCGGATTATCAGCGTTCGAACGAAGAAACGACTCGAACTGTTCCCGCATCGGGTCGAACACGGAGGGCGTAAGACCCCAGAAGTTCATGGAGACGATCTCGTCTCCGCTCAAGGGATGGGCGACGCCGTCTTCTTCGAAAGCAGCCCCGTTTTCCTGCTTGACGATCTTCGTGCGCTCGACGACACGCACCAATTTCCCGGCGTCGTCGCGCTCGCAGATGCCCCGCGCCACGTGGCCGTGCTCCGAAAGGGTGTCGCGAAGCGTGTAGCCCACCATGGCATACTCGGTGCTCCCCGCGGTTTGTTTCGACAGGTGATCGCTTACGACCTCGAAGCCGTGCGCCCCATAGAAGTCATCGGCGTTGATCACCGCAAAGGGCTCGTGAATGCAGCTCTTGGGTCATCATCACGGCATGGGCCGTACCCCAAGGCTTGGACCGTTCAGCCGAGACCGAGTACCCGGCGGGAATCTTGTCCAATTCCTGGAAAGCGTAGTGTACGTCCGTGCGCGACTCGTATTTTCGGCCGACCCGTTCCCGAAAATCACCCTCGATGTCTCGACGGATAACGAAAACGACCTTGCCGAATCCCGAACGGAGCGCATCGTAAACCGAATAGTCGAGGACGACTTCACCGCCGGGGCCGACTTCGTCGAGTTGTTTCAAACCGCCGTAGCGACTACCGATTCCAGCAGCAAGAACAAGAAGTGTCGGTTGTTTACTGGATTTCATAAATACGCTCAAATATTCAAGAAAAGACTTAACGCAAAGTCGCAGAGACGCGGAGACGCGAAGTGAGGTCAGTGTCAAATTCGTTCGATCATCGTCTTTTCACGAAGCTCAAATCTATGTCCCTGCCGGTAGTAGGTCGTTGTCTTCTCCGGAAAATCTCTCGAGCACTCAACCCGGGAAAACCCCATGCATCTTGAGCGCTCGTTCCATGTTCTGCTTGGCGTCTTTGTGCCTTGGCGCCTTTGCGTTTCTTCTTCTCTTTATTGATTTTTCCGCGAGTCTCCCAGAATTCTCGCGATAACCATCGTCGCGTCGTCCGCCACGGGAGCACCGGCGGTGAACTTGGCGACATGCCACAGGAGGCGCTCTTTGATCTCGTTGACGTCGCGGTGGGCGTTTTCTACCAGGACGCGCTCCATCCGTTCGGTGCCGAACTCTTGATCCTGTCGGTTCATGGCTTCGGTGATCCCGTCGGTATAGAACAACAGAAGATCATCGTCACGAAGGGACACCGTCGTTTGCTCGAGGATGTCTCCGAAACCCGGATTCTTTTTCATGCCGATCCCGAGACCGGGAGGATTCAACCAGTTCGTAGTCCCCTTCACCGAGCAGAAGTGGAGAGGCAGGTTGTGCCCGGCTCGCGCCAGCGTGAGCTTGTTCTCCTCGAAATCCACCATCCCCACCACCGCGGTAATAAAGTAGTTCCTCCGAATTTTCTCGCAAATCACCTCGTTCATCTCGACGAGCATCTCTCGAGGACCCATGGAGGTCTTGCCGAGCAGCTCGAAGAGCCCCTGAAGCTTCATGGCATAGAGCGCCGCCGGCATCCCCTTCCCGGAGACATCACCGAGGATGAGCGTGAACCGCTCGTCCCCCAGCGACGCGAAATCGTAGTAATCCCCTCCGACTTCTTTAGCCGGTTGGTAGTGGCAGGAAAGCCTCAAACGTTCCACTTCTGGCTTTTCCTCCGGCTGGAGACTGAGCTGAATGGAGCGCGCGATGTCGAGCTCGTCCTTGGTCACGAGCTTATCGGCCAACTCCAGCGCGAGCAGGAAGTTCAGTATGACGAAAGCCCCCCCACCGAGCCACCAGCTCGAGTTGACGAGCGCCCAGACAAACGTGACCGCGGAGATCACATAGAGCAAGCGCCGAACCGGGTTCAGCTTCATCAAGAAACTCAGAAAGAGATCTCGCGCAAGAATGAACGTACGTTCTGCTTGGTCTTTTCGCGGAAGCGGCTTTTCAGGGGGCTTTTCCTGGTCCCGAGTATAAAAGGCGTAGGCCTGCGCCGTATCCTGCTTGAGGGAGGTCTCGAGATCCTTGGGCCCCATCCCCTCGCCGTAGGTTCGGATCAACTGGTAGGGCTTGGATTTGCGCAGTTCTTCGTGCGCATTAGAGGCCTGCCTCTTCAAATCTTCGATAAACGCTTGCAGGTCTTTGCTCATGACACGGTTCCTAAGGATACAAGGCCGCACTCACCACGGCAATACGTATCCTCCATGCAATCCGTTCCAACATGCAAACAAGGTCGGACGCGATTACAATACCGCTGACTTCAGTCTTCGTCTCAATCGCGAAGGAGTGGAACATGGAACAACTATCGGCCCTCAAAACAAAGATTGAGGCTTTCCCCAGGGTAGAAATCTCCCATCTCCCCACCCCGTTCGAGCCGCTCGAGAACCTGAGCAAACGTCTCGAGGGTGTCAACCTCTACGTGAAGCGGGACGACCAAACCGGTCTGGCCTTCGGGGGCAACAAGGCGCGCAAGCTCGATTTCATCATGGCCGATGTGCTCGCTCAGGAAGCGGACACGGTTATTACATGGGCCGGGGTCCAATCGAACTGGTGCCGACAAACCGCTGCGGCGGCAAAAAAATTGGGTCTCAAACCCGTGCTGATTCTGTTCAAACGCCCCGGATTACCCTACGAGCAAGACGGCAACCTGCTGCTCGATATCCTCCTCGATTCCGACATACGAATGGTGGAAGCCGCGGAAGGCCAAAAGATGATGGAATACGATGGGGTCAAAGCCGTTGTTGACGCTGTCGCGGAAGAGGAAAAGAAAAAGGGACGCCGCCCTTACATCGCCCCTATCGGTGGGTCCCTACCGGAGGCCTCGATGGTGAAACCCTGGGGAGCCGTGAGTTATGTCAACGCCTTCCGAGAAATCGTCGAGCAGGCTGCGGAGCTCGATGCCAAAATCGACGCCGTCGTATTTGCCACCGGTTCGGGTTCGACCCATGCGGGATTGTTGGTAGGAGCCAAACTCTTGTCGCCGGAGACGAAGGTCATCGGCATCAGTGTCTCCGAGACGCAGTTGACCATGGAACGTTACGTGCGGACCATCGCCGAAAAGACTCTCGAGATGCTCGGCCATCCAACCGACATCCCCGAAGAAGAGATCATCGCCGTCGAGGATTACCTCGCCGAAGGCTACGGCATTCTGAACAAAGAGGTTTCGGAATCGATACGTCTCGTCGCGGAAACGGAAGGGATGTTGCTCGATCCCGTCTATACCGGCAAGGCCATGACCGGCCTAATCGATTGGATACGAAAGGGCCGTTTCGAGAAAGGCGCCAATATCGTCTTCTTACACAGCGGCGGCACCCCCGCAATTTTTCCGTATAGAGACAAGCTCATCTCATTTCTGGGTGCCTAGACTCAAGAGCTCGATCAGTCGATCTCGATAAACAAACAAGGCAGGAGTACCTCCGGTGTGAAGGAAGACGACTCCCTCGCCTTTTTTGAAATATCCTTTCTCGATGAGATCGAGCATTCCCGCCATGGCTTTTCCCGTATAGACGGGATCCAGCAGGATCCCTTCCTCCCGGGCGGCAAGAGCAATGGCCTCGGCATGGGCGGTGTTCATCTTTCCATAACCTTCCCCGATGTAATCATCGAAGACGACGATGTCCTCCGCCGTGAAGGTGTGCTCCAGATCGAGGACACGGGCGGTATCATTGGCGATGTCTGCCACGCTCGCTTTGACGGAAGCGCTCGGTCCCGAGATAGCGATGCCGACGATCTGAACGTCCGGAGCTATCGCTTTGGCGCCGACCACGAGACCGGCCTGCGTCCCTCCCGATCCCGTCGCCAGGACGACGTGGTCTATCTTGAACCCGTTTTCTTGCGCCTGCCGGTAGGTCTCTTCGAAAGCAGCGGCGTAAGCGATGGCGCCCAAAGGCTCGGTCATAGAGCCACCGACACTGGAACCACCGACGGAAACAACATACGGATTGAGTCCTTTGGCCTTTTCTTCTTTCACAATACGGTTGACCGTCGTCTGCCGATCGTGACCCGGCTCGATGATGCGGACGTCGGCACCCATCAGAAGGTCCAGAAGATGGTTACCATCGGGAGACGTCGAGGAATGATCTCTTTTGAACAAAACGAGGATCGGTTTTACCCCGACCACACGAGCGGCGGCGGCGGTTTGACGACACCAATTGGACTGGACGCTGGCCCATGTGATGACGGAATCGGCTTTTTTAGCGAGCAGGTCCGCAAAGATGTACTCCAATTTGCGAGCCTTGTTTCCTCCAAAGGCCAAGCCCGTTTGGTCGTCTCTTTTAATGTAGAGGTTCGGTCCGCCGATTTTTTCGGTGAGGGTCTTCATCTCCTCCAAAGGCGTGGGGAGATGAGCCAACTCGACACGATCATAGCGGTCCGCAATGGTTTTCCTGAGATCCGAGGCGCCGGCAAGGGCGGTTACCAAAAGCAGTAGCGGCAGCATCCGGACGGCACTTACTTTCCCCACGTTTCTCACCTCCCATTTTCGAACGAAACCCCACATAAAACCAACCGTCGGCCACTGTATCATTTTGAAGATGACCGAGCACCACGGCCAAGCACTTGGCCCGGTACGGGTCCGGTCGTCAACTCCGGGAGGATGTGGATTAGCCGTTCGGCGTCTAGGTCCACTAGCTCTCGAGGCTCGAGCTTATGGAGTCCTCCGCCATAAACCCGCCCCGCTCGGACGAGCGTTTCCGAACCCATTTCGGCGAGAGCCTCCCGGATCCGACGGAGCAAAGACGGATCCTTTTGCGCCGCCTTCTCCAAATGAGGTTTCGGGTACATCAGAAGATAGACATTGGTCGCCGTGGCGATCGATGGATTCAAAATGAAACGGAAGGTACCCCGTCCCATGTAGGTACAAAGCAGCGCCGCCGGAGGCCGTCGCTCTTGCCGGTACCAGGGCGAGCGATGGCGACACAGATACCTTTCCGCGATCCCCTGCCTTTCTCCCTCACGTAGATAAACGTGGAGAGTCGGGTATCTCTTCTCAATGACCCCCATGGGAAGATGGCAATCCAGTAAGAAAAAACGAGGCTCGATCTGCGGAGCTCCGTCGCGGTCGGTCGGAACGATATCCACGCCTAGTTTTCTTGGACCGGGCAAAACCGGTCGAACAACCTCCTTCGGCAACGCGAGCCGCTTCAAACCTTCGTGATCCAGGATGAAGAATCGATTGCCCCCGGTGGCGATACCTCGCTTTATTTCAAACCAATCGCCTAGAGTGGCGACCGGGTTGGGACGGGCGCCGGCAATCGGCAAACCCGTCCATTTCTTTTGTCGCCCCAACTCGGAAGCCGAGAGGCGTTTCGCCGTCCGGGGCCGGCGGAGCGTCCCGCCGTAGGTCAGCTCGACCTGGTGATGCCCCTCGGGATTCTCCTTGCGGAACCAGACGACTGCGGAGGAAACCAGCGCGTCGGCAAATTGTGAATCCTTCGGGTCGAACCGATGGATCCTCAGCAAAGTGACTTTACCGAGGAGGTACTTTCGAATCGGTTCTCCGTAGTTGACATCCATGAACTCGCTCGGTACGAGCCAACCCGCCACTCCGCCCGACGTCATCCATCCGTGCGCTAGAGCAAGGAAGTAGCAATACAGTCCCGCTAAACCCGACATCGAGACCCCGCAGGCTTCACGGGCCACCGTTCGAAGTCGGGTCTTCGCTTCTCTTCCGATGTGCTGATGCCTCACGTAAGGAGGGTTACAAATCAGCAGGTTGTATTTGTCTATGTCGGCCCGGGGCGGCCGCACTTCGGTGAAGTCCTCGAGGTTCAACTTCAACGGAGTGCCGTCCCAAAAATCGACGGCGGGTCGCCCGTAGTGCGGATTCGATCTCGAATCCTTCCGCCTTTACGACTCGAGTGGAGGGAAACGTATGGCGAAGGGCGGAGTAAAACGAGCCGGTACCGAAGGCCGGATCGAGAAAACGAATGCCTTCACCATCGGTCAGAAGTCCGCGAGCATGGACGAGCATGTTGACGGCCAGTTCCGTCGGAGTCGCGAACTGCCCCAGACGGTTCCGCTCACGAGAGGCTTTGAGACCGTCCAGACGCTTTTGTAGCGCTAAACGTCGATTTTCGAGACCCGAGGATCGAAGCATCTAGGAAAGAATACAGAATCCTGAACATGGAATACAGGCAGTCAACCGTCAGAAATCAAGAATCTCCTTGCACTTTGCGTCTTTGCGCCTCCGCGCCTTTGCGTTTTATCTTATCTTTCACGCGCGCCTCCAGGATTTGATAGACTGCGTCTGAATTCATCGAGCCCACCATGTCGAACACCGCTACACTAGCCGGATGACAACACATCAGGGACCGGTCCGTTTCGGGTGGGTACTCCCCCGGCAACTCGCCGGCAGCGGTAGGCCTGGTCGGTACAATCCAATCGAGCGCGACCTCGCCTTTCTCGACGCAGAGGGGATCGGCGTCATCCTTTCCCTGCTCGAAAGCACCATCAATCTCGCGGAATACCGAGAGGCAGGTTTCGAGCCTCATCACTTTCCCGTTGACGATTTCGCGGCTCCCTCGCTGGAACAGATCTCCGAAGCCTGTGAAATCATCGATGCGTCTCTCGAGCAAGGAAAGAAGGTCCTCGTTCACTGTAACGCCGGGATCGGGCGAACCGGCACCATTCTGGCTTGTTTTCTCGTTCACAAGGGCGCACACCCCGACGAAGCCATCGGCCGGGTCCGCCACGAAAGACCCATGTCGCTCGAGACCGGGGAGCAGATCGATGTGGTCCATCACTACTTTCGGCAACGGCAATCGGATTGAACGTGGCGGACATGAATCGCTCCTCGCTCGGTCCGGGGTTCAACCAAGCCGACGTCGGTCTTCTATTGACCGTCCTCATCTGGGGCGTGAATTTCAGCGTGGTCAAAGCGACGCTCGCACATATTCCGCCTCTCGCCTTCAATGCTTTTCGGCTCGGCGGCGCCACTCTCATTCTGCTGGCACTGGTACCCTTCGGTCCTAAAACCACCTTGACCCGGCGCGAGCTCTGGCAGGTGTGCCTACTCGGCCTTGTCGGCCACACCTGCTACCAGATCGCCTTCATTCTCGGTATACACGTCACGACGGCCGGCAATTCCGCCCTCATGCTGGCCATGACTCCGGTGGCGGTCGCCGTAATGGGGACCCTCATCGGCTGGGAAAAAATCGGGTCAGGATCTTGGCTCGGGATCTTTCTCTCGGTGCTGGGGGTGTATTTCGTCATGGGTTCACCGTCCTCGGGGGACGGCCTGGCTGGAGACCTGCTCGTGCTCCTCGCGACACTTTGCTGGTCCGCCTACACGGTGGCCGGCAAATCGCTGGTGGACAAACACGGCGCCATTAAGATTACGGCCTACAGCATGGTGTTTGGAACCGCCTGCTTCTTGCCCTTTGCAATACCGTCACTTACGAACCTGGCGCCGCACCAGATCCCCTGGGCCGCTTGGGCCGGTACCGCTTTTTCCTTCGTCTTTGCTATCTCAGCCGCCTATTTTTTCTGGTTCTACGGCGTGTCCCGAGTGGGACCCACACGAACCGCAATCTATTCGAATTTGACCCCCGTCGTCGCCCTGGGAACGTCCTACCTGGCCTTGAGTGAGAACATCGTCCCGGAGCAAATCGTAGGCACGGCCGTTATCCTTCTCGGTATTCACCTCGTTCGTCGCGGACGAATCCGAGAGGTCCAAACCGGCACCGACAAACTACCTTGACCTACCGCGATGGAGTCGGTAGCATACGTTTCGCGCCCCCTGAGTTTCGAGACGCAATGCATCGCATCCTGATTTGGACCGACCGGCACAATTGGCTCTCCCCGGATAAATACCCGGAAATCCACCGTCGTTTCTGTGTCTCCGCGCACAACAACATCCAACACGAGCCGGACACCTACGGCATGCTGGTCGTGGACGGTGCAATTCTACGACGGCAACACGACACGGTTCATCAGTTGGCTCGAGACTCCCGTACCGTCCCCTTGCCCGTAATCGCGGTCGGTAACGACTGTGACGGCGAGGATTGGGAGTGGGAGGACTGGGTTTTCGATGTCATCTCGGAAGCTCCCACCGAAAAGGAGCTTCTCCGCTCCCTACGCCGAGCTTCGAGCCTCATCGACTCGGAGAAACGTCTTCTCGCCTCACGCGCCGATGCGGAACAAAGGGCCGAGATGTTGGAACAACTCAACACTATCGGCGTCGCCCTCTCCGCCGAGCGAGATCACGAGCGGTTGTTGAAGCTCATTCTCAGCAAGAGCCGGGAGGTCACGACCGCCGACGCCGGGAGTCTCTTCCTCGTCGAGAGCATCGACGAGCCCATCGGCCCCGAGGACAAGAAAGGAGATCAAGCCCGCGTCCAGAGCCGCTGGCTTGTTTTTCGCCTGGCCCAAAACGACTCCCGCGAAATCAAGTTCGAAGAAGAGGTCCTACAGATCAACCATGACAGCGTGGCCGGACACGTTGCTTTGACCGGCCAAACACTCAAAATCGAAGACGCTTATCACCTTCCTCCGGACCTGTCTTTTACCTTCAATGGCCGTATCGACGAGGCGACGGGATACCGCAGCCGTTCCATGCTGGTCGTGCCGATGCAGAACCGGGAGGGTGAGACGATCGGAGTTCTCCAGCTCATCAATAAAAAGCCGAACGCGGGAATACGTTTGGGCACGCCCGCGAGCTTTGAAAAAGACATCGTTCCTTTCTCCGATCTCGACGAGCGTTTGGTCCGTTCCCTCGCCAGTCAAGCCGCCGTCTCGGTCGAGAACAACGCACTCTACCAGCGCATCGAAAAGCTCTTTGACAACTTCGTGGAAGCCTCGGTGATGGCCATCGAGAGCCGAGATCCCGTCACCAGAGGCCACTCCAGGAGGGTGGCCAAAATGACCGTTTCTTTGGCCCGACGAACCGCCGAGACGGAAACCGGCCCCTATCGCGACTTGAGATTGAGGGATGAAGAAATACGGGAGCTGAAATACGCGGCACTTCTCCACGATTTCGGAAAGGTCGGCGTCGAAGAGAGGGTTCTGAAAAAATCAAAGAAACTAAGGAGTGGAGAGTTCGACATCGTGCGCGAGCGCTTCGCGACGATCCGTCGAAGCATCGAGGTCCGTCATCTTCGGGCCATGCTGAACCGGCTCTCGATCGGGGCGGATGCTACGAAAGACGAGATTCGAGCTCTCGAGGAAGGAATACGCCGCGACTGGGTGCAGCTTGACCAAGCCTGGGAAGCCGTCGAGACCGCAAACGAGCCCACCGTCACCTACTTCGATGATTTTAAAGGCATCGAGGAGCTCGGCAACCGCCGCTATCAAGATCCCGAAGGTTTAATAAAACCCTATCTAAAGAAATGGGAGATCCAGGCCCTCAAAATAACAAAAGGAACTCTCACCGAACGGGAACGCCAAGAGATCAACGATCACGTCAAGAACAGCTACGATTTCCTACGAAAGGTACCATGGACGCGCGATCTTCAAAACATTCCCAAGATCGCCCGCGGCCATCACGAGAAGCTCGACGGAACAGGCTATCCTTACGGATTGCTCGCGGAAGAGATTCCCCCTCAAACCCGGATGATGACCATCGCCGATATCTTCGACGCCTTAGCTGCGCAGGATCGTCCTTACAAACCAAGAGTACCAACGGAGACAGCTCTCGATATCCTGGTCGATATGGCGAAGCATGGCCAACTCGATCAAGACCTGCTGGACGTTTTCATCGAAGCCAAGATCTATCTGGACATCGAATAGTTCCCAAAACTCACCAGACTCGAGCCATTTCTTCCAATTGGCCCACCCATTTAAGCCATAAAACAATATTGGCCTGCTTGACAAAACCAATATCAAGCGATATACAATTAATGGTATGGTCCAATTGGATAGTCTCGATCTAACCATGGAGCGCGCCGCGCCTATGCCGCTCTATCTCCAACTGCACCAACAATTGGCGGAGCTCATCGCAGCTCAAAAAATCCCGGCGGGAGCGCGACTCCCCGCCAGTCGGGATCTTGCGGAGCGACTCGGCGTCAATCGTGCCACTGTGGCCAGTGCCTATGACAAGCTCGTCGTCGAAGGATTGGCCCGCTCGCATGTGGGGCAGGGCACGTTCGCCGTAGGCCCCTCCGCGGAAAATCCGGTCCGTTCGATGCAGTGGCCATTCTCTCGGGCTGTCGAAGCCGTGAGCCGCCAACAGCAGCGCATCGTGCCGCGAACCGAGCACCCCAATCCTATCGACTTCGCCTCGCTGGTGCCCGACGAGGAACTGTTCCCCATCGAGCCCTTTCGAGAAGTTCTCGACACGGTTCTCGAAAAAGAGGGCAAACAGCTTCTGCAATACGGACCCGTGGCCGGATACCCGCCGCTCAGGCACTACATCGCCGAGCGCCTCTCCGACAGGGGCGTAGAGGTTCGAGCCGACGACGTGCAGATTGTCAACGGTTCGCAGCAGGGACTGGACCTCGTGTTTCGAACGCTGGTGGACCCGGGTGATTCCGTGGTGGTGGAAAGCCCGACGTACTCTGTCGTCCTTCCCGTGTTGGCTCAATATCAGGCCAGGCTCGTGGAAGTTCCCATGAGCCCTCGGGGAATGGACCTTGGGGCGCTCGAGGCGGTGCTCGCCCGAGGGCCGGTCCGGCTGCTCTACACCATGCCCACGTTTCACAATCCTACCGGCATCACCATGGATCTCGATTCGAGAAGCTCTCTACTCGAGCTCGCCGGGCGATATCGTATCCCCGTCATCGAAGATGATTTCGAATCCGATCTTCGATTCGACGGTGAAGCCCTGCCGCCCCTGAAAGCGCTGGACGAAACAGGTCTGGTGCTTTATTTGGGAACCTTCTCCAAGGGGCTCTTCCCCGGCCTCCGTCTCGGTTGGATTGTCGCGCCGAGAGAAGTCGTGGGTCCTCTGAGTCGGACCAAGATGTTTGCCGACTATCACAGCAGTCCGCTTCTCCAAGCTGCCGTACTCGAGTTCTGCCGCCGTGGATACTACGAGGAACATCTAGCGGTCCTGACCAAGGTCTACCGCAAGAAAAGTCGAATGCTTCGGCAATCACTGTCTCGGCACTTCCCGGCGGAGGTCTTTTGGACCGAGCCCCAGGGCGGCTATGCTTTTTGGATCACTCTTCCGGAGGATCTCTCGAGCCAGGCTATTCTCACGGAAAGCGCTCGAGAAGGAATCCTTTTTACTCCCGGCGGTCACTTTTTCGCCGGGGGCGGCGGCGACCGTTATCTCCGCCTGTCCATATCCAGAGTTCCCGTCGATCGGATTGACGACGGCGTTCGGAGCCTGGGTGAAAGTATCAAACGGCACCTCGTGGCCTCCGGCCTCCCGGGCCGCTCATCGGCACGAGAATCCACTTTCCACATTTAGGAGGAAATCATGTCCGGTACCGAGCTCAAATTGAAAACCGGCCTAGCCGACATGCTCAAGGGCGGGGTCATCATGGATGTGACCAACGCCGAGCAAGCCAAGATAGCAGAAGATGCAGGCGCCGTATCCGTCATGGCCCTCGAACGCGTGCCCGCCGACATCCGAAAAGAGGGTGGAATCGCACGAATGTCTTCCCCTCGAAAGATCAAGGAGATCATGGAGACGGTCAGCATCCCCGTCATGGCAAAAGTTCGCATTGGACACTTCGTGGAGGCTCAAATTCTCGAGGCCCTCGGTGTCGACTTTATCGACGAGAGCGAGGTCTTAACGCCGGCCGACGAGGAAAATCATATCGATAAGCAAGCCTTCAACGTGCCCTTCGTCTGCGGTTGTCGTGATCTCGGCGAAGCCCTTCGACGCATAGGCGAAGGCGCGGCGCTCATCCGAACCAAAGGGGAAGCGGGCTCCGGCAATATTGTAGAAGCGGTTCGGCACCTACGGAAAATCAACGGACAGATGCGCCGGCTCACTGTTATGGCCGAGGACGAGCTCATGGCCGAAGCGAAGAAGCTCGGTGCGCCTTTTGAGCTGGTTCGCCTCGTAGCGCGTGAAGGCAAACTGCCGGTTCCCAATTTCGCCGCCGGCGGCGTCGCGACTCCCGCCGATGCGGCACTATGCATGCAGCTTGGCGCCGAGACGGTCTTTGTCGGATCCGGAATCTATAAGTCCGAGGACCCGGCGAAGCGGGCCGCCGCCATCGTCCGAGCGGTGACTCACTTCAATGATCCGAAAATATTGGCAGAGGTGTCCGAAGATCTCGGTGAGCCCATGCAAGGTATCGACGTAGCGAAACTAGATCCCTCCGAGCTTCTTCAGACTCGCGGCTGGTAGAGGGGAACGATGCAAATTGGAGTCTTGGCGCTCCAGGGTGATTACTTTGAACACCGGGAAGTGCTCGAGCGCCTTGGGATTCAAACCCGACTGGTTAAATACGCCGAGGAATTAGCGGGTTTGAATGGCCTCATCATTCCCGGGGGAGAAAGCACCACCATGCTCAAGCTCATGGTGGGAGAATCTCTCTTGACTCCCATCGCTCAATTCATCGATCAGGGGGGAGCCCTGTACGGGACCTGTGCGGGAGCCATTCTGCTTGCCAAAACGGTGAGCGCTCCCGCGCAGCAGTCTCTTGGTCTTCTCGATATATCCATTGAAAGAAATGGATACGGTCGCCAAACCGAGAGTCACATCAGCTACGAACCGTGCCCGGAGCTGGGCGATACGCCCTTGGAAATGGTGTTCATCCGCGCCCCCGTGATTCGCGAAGTGGCCAAGGGAGTCGAGGTCCTTGCTTCCCACAAATCAACGCCCGTTTTCGTCCGCCAAGGAAAGATCATGGCGACGACGTTCCATCCCGAAATGTTGACCGACGACCGAGTGCACCGCTACTTCGTAGAAACAGTTGCCTCAGCATAATAGGGACTGGTCCGTTTTTTCGCACTTCTACTTCTCCGAAAAAAGGGACCTGTCCCTGTTTTGTTTTTTTGTAAAAGACGTCACTCGATTGTAAAAAGTTTGGAACGACAAATAAAACTCGCACCCCTAACCTCAATAAATCCGAGCCTTACTTTTCTCCGACGTTGGCATCAGAATTGCGAAGCGATTAAATGGAGTTCGTGTAGCCGCAATATTGCCCATTATTGGGATTGCTCTGTACCATGTTCGAACAGCCAACGACGAATGGTGAGACTCGAGCCGAGAGCGCAGGCAGAAGAGGGTGCTCTTTCACGGGCTGGCTTTGGCCGGAGCGGCATCAACGGGAGCGGGTTTGAAACTTCTTTGTCTTCTCGCCCGTATGCCACTAGAGAGGGCTTCTTCTGCGGTCCGGGGTGTCACCAGCGGTCACCTCGGTATCGAATCGGTTGAGTACTAAAGACTCATTCGGTCAACCGCTAGGAAGGAACAAGTTTTATGGCGAGCGAATCCATTCTACTCGTGGGGAAGTATCTAACGAGTGACGAGCTCGTCGCCCACCTTGGAGCCGGCCGATGGAACGTCGAACGGGCCGGTGATCTGGACGAAGCGCTGGAATATGTCAAGAGTCAAGAGCATCAGGTCATCGTCGTCGATGCGGAGTCAACCGGTGAAGCCCCCTGGCCGTCACTTGATTCGCTGAACGGGACCAACGATCCAGTTCTTCTCGTCGTGCCTCCCGAAACATCGATGGCGGTATTCGACGGGCGTCCTTTTAGACCCAAGGGATTCCTGACCAAACCCGTTGACCGCGCAGCTCTACAAATGGCGGTGGAATCCGTGCTGGTTTACCGACGGTTGCTCGAGGAAAACCGTGCACTGAAGCGACAGCTGGGCAGCGCTCTTAGTTTGGGTGACTGGGTCGGGTGTACTCCGGAGTCCCAGGAGGTGCGGAACTCGATAGCCACGGCGGCACTTTCGACAGGCCCGTTACTGCTTCTTGGAGAGGACGGCAGCGGACGAAGGTTGGCTGCCGAGCTGATCCATCGAAACGGACGGAATCCGGGGACCACGTTTCTTCCTATCGAGATCCCCAGCTTGCCCGAGGGAGAGCTCGGCAATCTCCTCGAGGAGCTCGTGAGCTCCGACGAGCCCGGAAGGTTTCCCGCATACACGCACGGAACGTTCCTACCCGGCACGCTATTCCTGTCCGAGATCAACGGGCTATCCGCCGTCGACCAAAAAGCTCTGGTCGAGTTCGCCAGCAAACCTCTCCCGTTTCGACTCATGGCATCGGCTCATCCCTCGATTCGTGAAGCGGTCCGCCTAGGGCGCTTCCACCGAAGGTTGTTCAGCTTCGTTTCGCCCCTCACGATACAGATTCCTCCGTTGCGCGACCGTCGGGGTGATATTCCCGTGCTCATCGACCACTTTCTGAGACGCGCATGCGACCGGCTGAGACTCCAACCGTTGGGGGTTCCCAGTAGCGCCATCGACCGATATACAACCTACGATTGGCCGGGGAATGTCTCGGAGCTCTCCATGGTGATCGAGCGGGCCGTATCCATTGCATCGGCGGCCAAGTTCGATGGCACCACATTGCCCGAGCACTTTTGCGCCCCTCCCTCTCTGACGGTGCCCGAACCAACCCGACTCAAGAGCGTCTCGCTTCGGGAGCTCATCGCCGACATCGAAAAGCGCATCATCATTCAGACTCTCGAGCGGGTAGACGGCAGCCAAAAGAAAGCAGCAGAGAGACTGCGTCTGAATCCCACTACGCTTCATGAGAAAATGAAGCGTTATAAGATTCTGCCAGAAAAACATCGGGCCAATTCGAATATAAGCGCCTAGCCCGCCTACGCCCAAGTGCTGCGGCGAGGCCTTGCCGAAGTCTGAATACCTAACCTCAATGACGAAGGCAGGCCGTAGCTTCGCTCATCCTGTTTGAATCGAAGCGAAGGCGGACCGCCTGGCCTACCTATCCGCGTCGAGGTAGGCCGTAATCGCCTCCACCTGCTCGGAGCTGAGCTGACCTTTAAATGCCATCGCAACATTGCCCGGGCCTTCGAGCACTAGAGTCATGGGGACACTCTGAACACGCAGAGCCCGGATAGAGTCCATCCCTGCGACACAATAGACATTCCATGGAAGTTGATGCTGATTTGCGTACTGGGTGGTTGGCTTCGGCTCCATCATGGAGATGCCCAAGACCTCGACCGAGCGAGACTCGGCCTCGGCGGCGATCTCCTTCCATGCCGGAATGGTCTTCGAGCAGATGGAGCATGTGGGAGAAAACAAGTACAGAAGCACCGGCTTCGCACCATCAGCCAGCCGAAACTCCAAAGCCTCGCCGTCGAGAGAGGTCAAGGGAATCGGGGGAAGACGATCTCCGGCTGCAAGGGCCTTCGGACGGGGCGCGGGGGACTCGGAGCTTTCGAGGGCGGGCGACTCATCCTCTGGAAGATCCGAGGATTCGTTCCGGGCCCTGAAAAACAAATACCCAGAAACTGCCCCGGCCACCAAAACGAAGATCAAGAGTCGCATCGTTGACGATTCTTTCCTAGATTTGCTTTTATTCGTGTCTTTTTTCTTCATGATCTTGACAAAGTCGAAAGTCACCTACTAGACTTACGTCCCGAGTAGATGTTATCCTGCCTCAAGTGGTTCTGGTATGGATGTCGCGTTACATCTAGCTATCCTAAACAATGCGCGTTGGAACATGTCGTTCTATGATAACGCGCAGGAGGTGAGTACGTGAAGAGACGATGGATGGCCTCCTTCTTAGTGTTGTTAATGGCCGCGGTGCTCACACTGGGGTTCGTCGGCTGCGGAAAGAAAGCACCACCGCCGCCGCCGCCTCCACCACCAGAGGAGCCGCCGCCTCCGCCACCACCACCACCACCGCCGCCACCACCGCCGCCGCCGCCGCCACCAACGGAAGCGGAGCTATTTCAGCGGGCGAGGATTGCGGATCTCCAGGTGAACATGGCGGACATTTACTTCGACTTCGATAAGTCGGAGCTCCGCTCGGACGCACGGTCTACGCTCTCGAAAAACGCGGACTGGCTCAAATTGAGTTACAACACCGCGGTGGTTGAGATCGAGGGTCACTGTGACGAACGCGGTACCGAACAATACAACCAGAGCTTGGGGGAAGAACGGGCCCGCGCCGCAGTTGACTATCTAACCGACCTAGGCGTCCCCGCCGACCGGTTGAAGCTCATCAGCTACGGTGAAGACCGTCCTCAGTGCAACGAATCCACCGAAGACTGTTGGGAAAAGAATCGCCGGGGACATTTCAAGATTCTTACCAAATAGCCCATTGTAAGGACCCCGGAGTCGGTGACTCCGGGGTCCTTGCGGCCCTTCTCAGCAAGACTCTAGTGTCCTGTATCAGTAGATCGTGGCCTAAAGCTCGAGCTCATTTTGTGTGCTGGCAAGGCGTGCCGACGAAGTCATATCCCGATATTACGAGGAGGCACAACGATGCCAGCGCGCAAAAGGGGCCGAGAATTAGGTGACGAATTACTGACACAGGGCACTAGGCCGAGAACGCGCAAGCCGTATCAAGAGATAGCTGTGTCTAGCTCATCGAGAATTCGAGCGGCCGCCTCACGCGGGTCCGGTTGAGCCGTAACGGCCCTACCGACGACGATGAAACGAGCACCCGCTCGGGCCACCTCGGTCGGAGTGGCCACTCTTTTTTGATCGTGGGCAGCACTTGCCCAGACGGGCCGCACCCCCGGCACAAGAACCGAAAGCCCATCTGACGTCGCCTCTCGCACCGCGCCTACTTCTAGAGCGGACGCCACGACGCCATCCATGCCGCATTCGTGAGCCAGACGGGCCAATCGCACGACTTGTTCGCGGCTCGTCCCTTCCCATCCGATAGAGTTTAGGTCTCCCTCCCCCAGATGCGTGAGCACGGTGACACCGAAAACAAGCGGCTTCGATTTCGACTTTCGGGCCGCTTCGACGGCCGCCCTCATCATCGCTGCTCCGCCCGAGGTGTGGACATCCACGATTCCGACGCCCCACTCTCCGGCCGCGGCGACCGCACGGCCGACGGTGTTGGGGATATCATGGAACTTGAGGTCGAGAAAGACCCGTGCCCCCGAGCGAACCAGCTCCTCCACGATCGCAGGGCCGCCTACGGTAAACAGTTCGCTTCCCACTTTGAAGTAGTCCACGAGCCCGGTGAGGGAGTCCCGAAGGGCTAGAGCTTCCTTTGGGTCCGACACATCGAGGGCGAGGATCAAGGTTGGTGGCGAGGCATCTTTCATGTTTCACCTGCGGTGTCGTTGTTTTTGGTGACGAGCGAACCGGAGAGCTCTTCGACCGACTCTATTTCATGTCTCTCAAAATAGTCCTCGATCCCCTGGAACACGCGACGCCAAACCGTTGGTTCCACGAAACCCATCGTTCCGATCTGTACCGCTTTGGCGCCGGCGATGAGAAACTCGAGGGCATCCTCCGCTCGACCGATTCCTCCGATCCCGATCACGGGGATCCGTACCGCCGCCGCGGCCTGGTAGACCATACGCACGGCAATGGGACGAACGGCGGGGCCGGAAAGTCCACCCACGATGTTCGACAATCGAGGTCGCCTCGTCTCTACATCGATGGCCATGGCAGGAATCGTGTTGATCAGGGATACGGCGTCCGCCCCGGCATCTTCCACGCTACGAGCAATCACCGCGATATCGGTGACATTAGGACTCAACTTGGGAATGATCGGCAAGCGGGTAGCTTTCCGAACCACTTCGGTGACCTGCGCCGCCAGCGTCGGATCACAACCGAACAGGATCCCCCCTTTGGCGACATTGGGACAAGAAATATTGATCTCGAGACCCGCCACACCGTTGACCTGGTCCAGAATACGTGCAAGCTCGGCATACTCTTCGAGGGTACTCCCACAGATATTGATCAAGACTTCGGGGCCGAGCCCGTCCAATAGGGGGAGCTTTTCCTCAACAAAGCGCCGGACACCAACACCTTGGAGTCCAATAGCGTTGAGCATTCCGGAAGGAGTCTCCCAGATGCGAGGTGGAGCACATCCATCGCGCGGCTCGAGATAAAGGCCTTTGACGATAAAAGCCCCGATGGCGGAGTAGTCAGCCACATCGAGGTACTCCGTGCCATAGCCGAAGGTGCCGCTGGCAGCAATCAGGGGACTGGTGAGCTCGAGTCCCGCAATCGAAACTGATAAATCTTTGCTCATTCTGTCTCGCCAGGCTGCAAACGCCAGGCACCCGCCTTCGCCTCCGTCATTGAAACTCATGGCTTCGGCAGACAGGTGACTGGAAGCGGACAGCCTGGCCTACAGCGGATGCGGATCCCTCTCCCAGCTGATTTCGTCCGCGTCGAAGACCGGCCCGTCTGTACAAGTCCGCCGGTATTCACCCTGCTCTTCCCCGCTTCGCCGGGTATGAACGACGCAACCCCAGCAACAACCCATACCGCAACCCATGCGACGCTCGATGGAGACTTGGTGCGCGATGCCGCGCTCTCGAGCCACCTCAGCGGCACGAACCAACATTCCAGTAGGTCCACAAGAATAGAGCCGATACGGACCTTTTTCGGACAACACCTTGGGGAGAAGCTCCGTGACCAGTCCCCTTTGTCCGAAGCTCCCGTCCTCCGTCGAACACACCACTTTCATCCCAAGCCTCTGAAACTCTTCTTTGAGATAGAGATCGGGCTCTCGGCGACCTCCCAGCAAAACCGTTCCCCGCCGCCCACTCCGTTCGAGCTTCTGACAAAAACCCACAAAGGGTGCGATGCCGACGCCTCCTGCAACTACAACGGCTTGCTCCTCCGGTCCGGGCAGTTCGAAAGAGCTCCCGAGTGGTCCTAGACACTCGACTTCACTGCCGGGAGTGAGCTCGGCCAAAGCACGAGAGCCTTCCCCCACCACTTTGACCAAGAGGCTGAAACGACCCGCGTCGGGTTGAGAAGCACAAAAAGAGTAGGGACGTCGCAGAAGGGGCTCGCGCCCGGGAACTCGTACCATGGTGAACTGACCGGGAACGAAGGCGGTTGGAAGCGTAGGGGATTCAAAGGAGAGGAGAAAAGCATCCAAAGAAAGGGAGCGGCGCTCTCTCAAAACGGCTCTTTCATCCCGCTTCATTTCGGCCGGCAGTATAGCAGAAAGAAAGAACTCGAGAACTCAAGGACTCGAGAACTCAAGCTCTGAGTCATGGGAGCTGAGAAAAATTCTCTATTCGAGCCCGTGGCCGAGCCCGAGTTGATACTGACGGACTAGGGTTAAGCCCGTCGTTGACGACCACCCCAATTGAGTGTGGCAACCGTCCTCAAGCCCCCCCTCTGAGTTCTCGAGTTCTCACCTTGTCACCTAGTATGTTCGTTAATGAGCCGTTCGAAGCGGCGGCGGTAGATGATGTCGTAGGTCTCGTCTTTTCCCGGAAAGAGCTGGAGCACCTTGCGTCGCGTCGCTTCGACCATTCGTTCGGCCTCGACTCGATTGATCCGGCTTTGGACGATCACACCGGCAGTGAAATCCACCAGCACTCGAAGACGGCGCAATCGCTTCTGCTCTTCTTGAAGCGCCTGCAGATCGATAAGTTCGTGTCGGTGCATGTGCGTCCATTATAGATTGCCCTTGCCCGTTACAACTAGATAGAAATCGGGCAGGGGCGAGGGCAGGGGCACGGGGATATCGTCTAACCCTAATCCGATAATAAACTCAGGGAAAATTGCAGGAAAAACGGGGACAGGTCCCTTTTTGGCAAAGACAACGGTCCACCAAAAACGGACCTGTCCCTGTTTTTCCAGTAATTTGCGTAGATTTCGTGAGCTCGGATTAGGGTTCGCCCTGAAGCGAACACGAGCCAACAAAGCCATTGGGTAAAGACACATTAGAACGGCTTCATAGTTGAGTGAATCACAGACTCCCTTCCCAAGAATAGCGGCCACTATCATGGCTTTTGCTGCGTCTGCCAAAGCTGATTCGCTTATTTATTGTCGCTTCAGGGCTAACTATATACAGTCCGTTGAATATGCTCGATTTTTCCGCCCTGGGTAAGGCGGTAGAACTGTCTCAGCTCGGCAAATAGATCGACCATACGAGCGTTGCGTAGATAGCGTCGCAGCAGGGAACGGCAGTAGTTTCGAGCGAAGGAGCTCGCTTCTTGATACCGGGCACGATCCGCAGCTCCGATTTCCTTCCTCGTCTCGAATCCGCCGAAGAGCTGATCGAAAAGGGCGGGCGGAACTCGGCCGTGGTTTCGCCGAGCGCACAGGAGAACCGCTGTGATGAACTTGTCCACCTCGCCCTGGAGCTCGAGCTCGAGCTGGGTAACCGGTTTTCCTCGACTGGCATTCCAGAAAAGGTAAGCGAAATGACTGACCTCCTCGACGACTGTACACAACAAGCCCAAATACTCGGAAGTGAAATGTGAGGCACCTTCGAGCTCGTTCAAACGCGACAGGGTATCCTCACCAATGTAGACGCCGACTTGGAGCTCCCTATCGTCCGCCTGCTGAACGAGAACCGCGCCGTCGGTCGGGTCTCCTGCCAAACGACGACAGGTGTCTCGACCTATGAGGAACTCCTCGATTCGCACCTCGAGCTCCAAATACGATCGAGGTGTTCCAACAAAGTCTCGAGCATATCAACCCTAATCCGACAATAAACTCAGGATAAATGCAGGAAAAATGGGACAGGTCCCTTTTTGGCAAAGCGAATCGAACACCAAAAACGGACCTGTCCCTATTTTCCAGTAATTTGCGTAGATTTCGTGAGCTCGGATTAGGGTTCGCCCTGAAGCGAACACGAGCCAACCAAGCTTTTCGTAAAGACACATTATAGCTGCTTCATATATGAATGAATTACGGACTCTCCCAAGTATCATGGCGACTATCTTGGCTTTTGTTGCGTCTGCAAAGCTGATTTCGCTCGCTTATTCTGCTTCAGGGCTAATGCACCCGGTCCGATCCATGAGCCAGAAGAACCCCTTCTTTTTTTAGTAGCTCCTCACTTCGTCGGCTTCCGGTACGGAGCCACTTTTCATAGAGTCTCAAAACACTCCGGTTGTCGGTGAGAGCGCCGACCTCACTCACTTCACTGAGAACATCTACGAACTGAACGAACTTTCCAGAAAGCTCAGCGAAAATCTCCGAGACCGGCTTTCGCGCGCTCAAATTCGCCAATCGACCGTAGGCATATCCACCCATCTTGACGTAATAATCGGCATCGACCATTTTCCCAACCAAGCTGTCGGAGAAAAATCCAGAGATGAAGAGAGAAAGATCGCCCGTCACCTTGAAAAGAGCCTGCTGTCGGGTACCTTTTGCACCGAGAGCACGACAGAGCAACTCCGCCAATCGAGGGTCTTCCCCCACACCCAGTTCCGCGAAAACGTCATCCGGTCGGACGAAGGTGTCCAAGAGGTGCACGAGATAAAAGGCAGACAACTCGCTCGATTCAACCCTCTGTCTTCTAAATGCTTTGTGTACCAGCTCTCGGAAGTACTCCGCCGTGGTCTGCTTCTGCACGAGCTTTTCCATGTTCTTGCTCCCGTCACATGGCACCCGGAAACGGACAGCCTCTGAAACGATGGGGGATGCCTTTGACTATTCAATAAGCAAGAACCATGCACAAACCACTCGCGTGTCGGCATATTTCGCTTAAACCACTAATGCATCTACGTTTACACCCCAAAACAAAAGTGAAAATATGCCGAACAGAAGACCTCTCAGGGAGACAAATTTTGTCACGTTTCCAATTACCGCGTTTAACGGTGAGTGACTCGAGGCTAGTTGTACTGCTTTGGAACCATAGATTTTCGACAGATATAACCTGAAGAAATAACGCCAAGGCGCGAAGGCGCAAAGACGCTAAGCAGATCATCGGCTGAACGCACAAGATGCACCGGAGTCGTCTGGCTCGGGCGTGCTCGAGGGATTTCTCGGAGGAGGGGTATCTGCGGCGAAGAAGATTTTAAGCTTCGCAAAAAAGATTGACCGGTCGATCTTGACGCTAATCCCGCTTTGCGTCTCCGCGTCTCTGCGACTTTGCGTTGAGTCTTTTATTGAGTATGTGGCCGTATTTATTGAAGTTCAGTACTGAAGTTTTATTCCACGAAGGTGACCTTGTTGATTTCCCGAAGCGTGGTAACGCCGGAAAAAGCTTTCTCGAGGGCGTTTTCGCGCAAAAAAGCCATGCCTTCTTCGCGAGCGACTTGCTTGAGCTCGGCTGCACCGCGTCGATCGAGAATGAGCTGACGAAGCCGGTCGCTCATGTCTAGAAGTTCACATATGGCGGTGCGTCCGCGAAAACCGGTCCCTCCGCAGGCTCGACAGCCGGTGCCTTCGAAAACTTCCCCCAGGTCGGCGACTTTGTCGAGGCCGGACTCTTCGAGGAGATTTCGGTCCGGACGCACTTGCTTCTTGCACGACGGGCAAATGACACGCACTAGACGCTGGGCGAGGATACAGTTAAGAGCGGAAACGAAGTTATATGGCTCGACACCCATGTGGATGAATCGCCCGATGACATCGAAGACATTGTTGGCGTGGACCGTGGTGAAAACCAGATGACCGGTGAGCGCCGCTTGAACGGCGATGTTTGCCGTCTCGGCGTCGCGCACTTCACCAACCATGATCTTGTCCGGATCGTGCCGGAGCAACGAACGAAGTCCCCGAGCAAACGTTAACCCCTTCTTTTCGTTCACCGGCACCTGTACGACGTCTCGAATCTGGTACTCCACCGGGTCTTCGATGGTCACGATCTTTTCCTGTGGCGAGGCGATCTCGGAAAGTGCGGCGTAAAGCGTCGTCGTTTTGCCGCTTCCGGTCGGCCCCGTCGCCAAAATCATGCCGTAGGGCTCGGACACATACTTTCTCAATCGTCGAAGCTCGGAAGAAGAAAAGCCGAGAAGATCCAGCCGAAGCTCTTGGAACTGTTCGTGGAGGGACTCCTTGTCCAAAATACGGATGACCGCATCTTCTCCGAAGATGCTCGGCATGATGGAGACTCGGAAATCGATCGTCCTTCCCCGCACCTTGAGCTTGAATCGTCCATCCTGCGGCACTCGTTTCTCCGCTACGTCGAGCTCGGCCATGACTTTGATACGAGAGATGACCGTGGATTGATGTGCTCGGCTGATGGCGTCCATCGCAGGATAGAGGACGCCGTTGACCCGATATTTCAGGACAACTTCCTTGTCCTTGCTCTCGATGTGAATGTCACTGGCCCGGCGCTCGACTGCATTCAATACGAGCGAGTCAACCAACTTGATGATCGGACTCGACTCGTCACCCGCTTCACTCAAAGCCTCTGCAATGGACTCGTCATCCCCGATGATCTCCAGTTTCAATTGTTCGGAAGCTTCCTCGAGCAGAAAGCTCGAGTTTGCGTTCCGTTCGAGAATAGCGTCGATTTGCGACCGAGGCGCGACTTCGACTGCAAGAGGTCTTCCAAGCGCGAGCTCGAGGTCATCGAGATCCGGGTACTCCGCGGGATTAGAGACCGCAACCGCCAGTGTTTCGCCTTCCTGGCGCAAGGGAACGAAGCGGTACCGCAGGATCAAATCCATGGGCACCTGTTGCCATAAACCCACGTCTTCCGAATAGAAAGACAGATCGGCAAAGGGATAGTCGTAGCGCTCGGCGAGTTGACGCGCCTCGAGGAGCTCGGCGCTCAGGTCGGCATCACGGTTGGTCATCATATCGCCTCAGACGCCTCGACCGGCTGCGACGGCCAAGTCTATTTGACCATGCTAGCCAAGCGGTGAACGTGCTGTCAAGGCGCTTTATTCGTAACCTGCTGAAAGCATATGGTTTTGACTTACAACAGGCAACATGCGACAATAATTTACACTTAAAGCTTCCTTGTAAGCGTCTCGAAAATATGAATGAATCCGCGTTGATTTGAATACGCATGTCCTTTCTCAGAGACTTTCTACCCGCTCCTGTCGTTGACTTTCTGCCTATTATTATAGGTATCCTCCTGGCTTTGGTCATTCTGCCCAAGGTCTTCGCCAAGCTGCGGGACTCCGGCGCCTGGGACAGAATCGTGGACAAAGTCGGGGGAGATAAATTACGGCAGATGCAGTTCGACCGGGAGGTCCAACGGCGAGTCAAGCACGGAGACCTCATCGGCGCCGCAAGCCTCTATGAAGAGGCGGAATGGTATCCGGAAGCCATCAACCTCTACCTGGAAGCCGAAGAGTACACGGCCGCCGGCGAGCTCTACGAAAGTCTCGAGCAGTGGGATCAAGCGGCCGACATGTATCTCCAGGTTGACGATTGGAAGCGGGCCGCGAATGTCTACAACGGGTCCGGTAAGCCCGGCAAGGCGGCCGAGCTCATGGAGGAGCACGGCCAAAAGATTGATGCCGCCAAGCTCTATTTCGATGCGGGCCGTTTCGACAAGGCCGGACAGCTCTACGAAGAAGTCTCGTATTTTCCCCAAGCCGGCAAAGCCTTCGAGAACATGGGCGAGTTCATTCGAGCGGCGGAGAACTACGAAAAGTACTGGTCGTCAACCGCTTCGTTCGGTGGGAGCGGTCTGGCGGCATCGGGGGGAGGCAAAGAAGCCAAGATAGCATTCAAGGCGGGACAGCTCTACGAGCAAGCGGGCGATTCTGGAACGGGCGAACGCTCTTTACAAACGTGCCGGCCTCGCCAAACAGGCGGCCGAGCTCGCCTCGCGCATGGGTAATTTCGAAGAAGCGGCCGAGATGTTTCTCAAAGAGGAAAAGCTGGAACAGGCGGCCGAGATGTTTACCAAGGCCGGCAACGAGGAAAGGGCTGCTCTTTTACGCGGGGAAATGGCCTTCCACAACGGCGACAATGCCGCCGCAGCGGAAGAGTTTCTCAAGGGTGGGGACCATCTCAGAGCAGCGGAGCTCTTCGAAGCGGTGGATGACTTCGTATCCGCCGCCAAGTGCTACGAGCAAACCGACTCCCCTATTCAGGCTGCCAACGTTTACCTGCGCGCTAAAAAGACCGAGGAAGCCGCGACCATGTTCGAGCGAGGCGGCGACTACAATCAAGCGGCGAGTTTGTATTCGGAGTCGGGAGATCACGCCAAAGCATCACTGCTCTTTGAGAAAGCCGGGCGCTTCTTTGATGCCGGCAAGCTGGCCTACGACCTCGAGGACAAGGATCGAGCCGTCCAGCTCCTTCAACGTATCGACGCCGACTCCGAGAACTACGAGGCGGCGACACTCATTCTGTCCCGTCTTTTCATCGACCGGGAAATGGCCCCCCTTGCGGTCGAGAAACTCATCCGGGTATTGGGCGACCGACCCATCAGCGCTCAGACTCTCGAGCATTTCTACAACCTGGGACGAGCTTACGAGAAACTAGGAAAGACGGCCGAGGCTCTCGAGACCTTCAAGAAGGTCATGGCCGAACGCTACGGATACGAGGACGTGGCGGAACGGATTCAGAGATTGAGTGCTCCCGCGCCATCCGCCGCACCGCCATCCGCTCCAGCACCTTCGGCACAACAGGCACCGGCAGCGGTCGCTCCGGCGCCTGCACCGGCTCCTCCTGCGGCGGCTCCGGTTCCTGCAGCGCCGGTCGCCGGAAAGCCGGCCCCTGCTTCTTCATCGGGCAAGTCCCCTATTCAAGTGACTCAAGAACTGGGCCAGGGCCTTTTGGGCACAACTTTCAAAGGTGTAGACACCCGGAACAACCGCACCGTAGCGGTCAAGTTCCTTCGGAAGGAACTTCTTCAGGACAAAACAGCGGTGCAGCAATTTCTCACCGAAGCCCGACTGGCGAGAACGCTCGAGCATCCACACCTGGTACGCATGCTGGGCCTGACCGAGATCGACGGTCAAAAGGCCGTGGTCATGGAGTTTGTCGAAGGATTCGACCTCGCCAAGATCGTGGAGCGGAACACGCGCCTCTCGATCAAACAAGGTCTCGACTTGCTTTCTACCCTCTGTGTCGCCCTCGACCATGCACATAAAAACAAACTGCTCCATCGTGACTTGAAAATGACCAACGTGTTGGTGGCGAAAGGGGGCAAGCTCCGTCTCACCGGCATCGGCATGGGTGCGCTCCGGACGAGTCGCCTCGGCCAGGGTGACGGATACCCGGCACCGGAGTTCCTACAAGGTCAAGCCCCTGATGCACGGTCCGACATATACTCCTTGGGCGCGATGATCTTCCACGGATTGAGCGGCAAAACGCCTACCGAACAAATACAGGCGAGCGAACCCTCTCTCACTCTGACAACGCTCGTGCCGGCCGTCCCCGAAGCTTTCGACCAGATCATCACCCGCTGCCTCGAGCAACAACCCGCTTCGCGATTCCAAAACGTAGCCGAACTGTTCGCAGCGGCGCGCCCCCTGAGAAGCTGAAGAAGCTGACCCTCGACTTTCCTCCCACGACGTAAACCGGTATGCTTATCGAGCTTGGAGGTATTCGATTGCCTTGTTGGTCGTGCCAGAAAATCAAGGGTAAGCGCGCTTGTCCGGCTCACGGCGGAGAGCTCATCTGTCCTAAATGTTGCGGGTCTAAACGGCGGGTGGAGATTCGATGCCCGAAGGACTGCACTTTTCTGCGCGGAGAGCATGATCCGCGATGGGAGCCCACCTCACGAAAGACCGATGACGTTCGGTTCATCGCCCATTTCTCGGAAATGGCGCGGGAGCAATTGCCGTTCCTAGTCTTTATTCATCAAATACTTCTCCAGGCGCGACAGAGATACGTAAGCGATATGAGCGACCAAGAAGGGCTCGAGGTCGTGACCACATTGGCCCGCACGTACGAGACCCTTTCTAAAGGCGTGGTCTACCAGCACCAGAGTGAGAATCCGCGACTGCAGATCGTGATCAACTGGGTGGGCCAAGTCCTCGAGCGGCGCTCGGAGATACCCGACACACCCCAGGCCTCGGACAGCGAGGTCCTCGCCACGCTACAGCACGTTGCGGCGGCCATTCAGGCCCACCGCGAACAAGCCACGGGAGCACGCAACTATCTCGACACCGCGGAGCGTGTCTTCAGGGAAGCTCTCGAAAAAGCCCCCGCTGTCGAGATCCCCGACGAGGACAAATCTGGCGGGGGTGGGCTCATTGTGAAGCCGTAGGTCGAAAGAACTCAAGAACTCAAGGACTCGAGAACCCAAGAACCCGAGAATGGAACAGGAGGACGGCGTTCGCCGTCGTCTTCCGGATCGAGTAGGCCAGGCTGCGCCTGGCTTCCGGGCACGGGCCGGGGATCGGGCTCGGGATCGGGCTCGGCTGGAAGCGACAGTGTCTGTCGGGAAAGAATAACGTCGTCTCCTCTGCGGCTTGGCGGCTCTGCGTTAAATCCTTTCCGGGCTCGTCCGGGCTCGGGCAGGGGTTTAAAGACCTAACCGCACCGGGTTATAATAGTCTACACAGTCTTAATCCAGAGCTATCAACCTCGAATCGGTGCGTCTATGGTCGATATCAGCCACCGCGAGCGGATCGTTCGCGCGAAAATTATTTATTACGGCCCCGCTGCCGGCGGAAAAACGACCAACCTCATCGTCCTTCACCGTCGTGCCGACCCCAAGCGACGTGGGGAGATGGTCTCGGTCAACTCCACCCAAGATCGCACGATTCTTCTAGATTTGCTCCCCGTTAAAACGCCGGCCTTCCGAGGTTATGACTTACGGTTTCAGGTTATTGCCGTACCGGGCCAACCCATGTACGCAACGTCCCGCAAACTGCTCCTTCATGGAGCGGACGCCCTCGTTTTCGTGGCCAACTCGGCCGCCGATCGTTGGCAGGAAACTTTGGCGAGCCTTCGCGAGATGAATCAAAACCTTCTTGCTCACGGACTCGATCCGGCGAGCCTCCCAGTCGTCTTCCAATACAACAAGCGGGATCTTCCTGAGGTCACACCCGTGGAAGCGATGGATCGTACGCTGAACGCACGCCACACGGACGGTATCGCGGCGGTCGCCGTTCGTGACGAAGGCGTCATCGAGACCTTCGGCGCCATTCTCGCCCGCACCATGGCCGACCTCTCGAAACGCTACAAGATCGGTGAGGATCTACAAGGGGCCCGCTCCATCAAGGAGTGGACGGCGGAATCGCTCAAGGTGATATTTGACTCGAAAGCTCCAGCTCCAAAGGAGCCTCGGGCCGAGGAAGTCGCGGAGAGTCCACCCAGGGTTGCCGTCAAGGTGCCCGTAGCGCGAGCGGTCTCTCCCACCGGCACGTCCGCTCCATCGGCGGCAACACCTTCTTCGGATCCGGAAGCGGCGGAAGCTCTCGTGGATAGCTACGCCCAGGCGGCTGTGAATCTGACGAACGAGCTGGAAGACTTGCGGGAAGAGCTCGAAGAAACGCGAAGGTGTCTAGACGAGCTGAGCACGCCCATCGACGCCGCCGAGGAGCTCCTTTCCGGGTCGCCCGCCGCTCCGGTACTGAAAACCGTACTCGGACGAATCGGCGAAGGGCTTGGAGCCTGCATGGGCTCGCTTTCCTTGATCCGACCCGATGGAGAGTTTGAATCTGTAGCTTTGTGGCAACTCGACTTCGAGCCACTTTTGAAATGCAAGAACGAGCAAGGAGATTCCCTGGCTCCCACCTTGATGGAAGAGGGCGACCCCGTCATTTTCACGAGCGGTGATTCGAGCACTACAGCGCAAGCACTCGATCTCACCGGCGGCAATTTTTCCGCCATGGTCGCCGTTCCGGTCAAAACCCATGCGCGAGCTTTGGGCATATTGTGTTTCTATCTCAGGGAGGATACACCCGCCCCGGGTACCAACGCCGTCCCCCATCTGGCGCGGCTCGGTCAAAGCCTGGCCCTTGCTCTCGAAGTGGCATCCGGGGCCATCGCCACGGAGAGACTCGAACGGATGGAACGAGCCACGATCATGGGGCAGCTCGCCGAACAGGCGTTGATGGAGATCGGCACGCCCGTCGACCAACTCTTCATGGCCCTTGGGCGCGTTCGCCGTAAACCCGACAGCCCCTCGTGGCTTCTCAGTGAGCTGTTGGGAATCGGAGCCGACTTGGCCAGGACGAAGGAGTTGCGCGACGGCGTACTCGCTTTTATGGCGGGCCGAGTCCCCAATCATGGACCCTACGCGATCGAAGACCTCCTGGACCGACTCAAAACGGACCTGACCGAACCGTTGAGCCGCGCCGGCATCCAACTCAAAGTGGAACGAAAACCGGAAGCTCAGACCGTACAAGCCGATGGATTTTTATTACGGTGCGCGCTGCTGGCTCTGATCGATCACTCCCGAACCCACCTCGCAGGTCACCCGGGCGGCATCATCCGCATCTCCGCCGACACCGCAAACGGGACATCGACCATTACCGTTGCCGATAACACCATCAAGGTCAGCGGGAAAGCGGAATCAGGACGCCTCGCCGACTATCTCGCCTGGTCGCTCGACAGAAAAGCGAAGGGAGCACGCCTAGCCATGGTGCAAACCGTGGTGGAGCACTACAAGGGTCAATGGGAAACAGCGATGACCGACGAGGGCAACGAGACAAGCCTCGTTTTTGCTGCAGGTGAGGCTCCGCAGTCACCCGCCAGTTAGTAGGCCAGGCTCTGCCTAGCAAGACATCATTGCTAGCCTTTCGAACAATCCGCCAATTCCTCGTAAAGATGAATCGCCGTTCGCATGCCCTTCTTCCAATCGTCGAGATTGAGGCTCTCGTTCTCGGAGTGGGCATTACAAATCGGGTCCTCGAGTCCGAGGAGTAGCGCCGGCGCACCCCCGAGAACCTTGGCAAAGGGCTCGACGAATCCTATGGAGCCACCGGCACCAATGAGCGCCGGGGCGCGGCCGTACCCTTTTTTCATGGCCCGCAACGCCGCATCGAAGGCCGGTCCTTCGGGTTCGGTGCGCCACCAGTCCGCCGAGTTGATCATTTTCGCGTCAACCTTGACACCCCACGGCGGATCCTTCTTGAGCCGCTTCATGATGAGCTTGCCCACTTCCTTGGGTCTCATATCGGGCACGGTGCGGAGACTGAGCCGCGCCCGGGCCGCCTCGACGACCTGATTCGATGACCCCTGAATGGGGCGCGCCTCGAGAGCGATGAGGGTAAGGTTGGGTCGGGTCCAAAGCTGCTCATAGACACTAAATTTCTTTTCGCCGGCGAGCTTGACGCCGGATAGAACACCCGCCTGGCGGGCGAAGCGCTTCGGCGAGAACGGGAGCTTCCGGATGCGTTGTTTTTCTTTCTTCGACAACTTGCGCACGCGATCGTAGATTCCAGGAACGTCGATCTTTCCATTGCTCTTGACCAACCCACCGAGGATGTTCGTGAGCGCCTGGACTGCATCCGGCACCGGACCGCCCCACATGCCGCTGTGAAGCGGGTGATCGAGAGCTCGGACCTCGACATCCACGGTCACGATGCCCCGGAGCATATAGGTCAGCGAGGGAATACCGGCATCGAGATTGGCCGTGTCGGTCAAAACGATGACGTCGGCCATCAACTTGTCGCGATGCGCTTCCAGAAGCGTACCCAGGTTCTCGGAGCCGATCTCCTCCTCACCCTCGATGAGAAGCTTGACGTTGATGGGAAGCTTCCCCTCGGTTTTGAGGTAGGACTCGATGGCCGCCAGATGAGTCACTATCCCGGCTTTGTCATCCGCCGTACCTCGTCCGTAGAGGCGGCCGTTACGTTCCGTCGGTTCGTAGGGCGGGGATTGCCATTTCTCATCACGTCCGCTCGGTTGAACGTCGTGGTGGGCATAAAGGAGGACGGTTGGCTTCCCCGGCGCCTCCATCCACTCGCCATAGACATAAGGGTGGACTCCCGGGAGCGTCAAGACCTCGACGCCGGAAAGTCCGGTTCGGCGCATCGCTTCAGCGACCGCTTCCGCCGAACGCGCCACCTCCTCGGGCGGGAAGCCTTCGAAGCTGACGCTCGGAATGCGTGACAACTCGACCAAGGTTCGCTGGAAATCGGCGATGTGCTCATCCAAGTACCCAAGGGCGTTCTTGACGTGGCTCTTCGCTTTCGGCATCTTTGGCTCCTTTTAGTTACGCTGGCAAACGCATCCTAGTCCCCGCCGATGCGCTTTTCAATTGCGCGAGGTCAGAGCCCAGCGCAGTCCACGCGGCCGTCACGGACCCAGGATCTCGCGGACCTTGGTCCTGAGAACGTTCAACGTGAAGGGCTTCTGGATGAAGCCGGCGAGCCCCTTGTCGACGAAACGGTTGGTGGCATCCTCCTCGTTGTAGCCGCTCGCGAGGATCACCCGCACGTCCGGGTCCAAGATTCTCAGTTCGTTAAAAGTCTCATCGCCATCCATGCGCGGCATGGTCATGTCGAGCAGGACCAGGCTAATTTCGTCGCGGTGCTCGCGGTAGACCGTCAGGGCCTCCACGCCGTCTGCGGTTTCCATCACGTCGAGACCGCTGCAGCTCGAGCATCTGACGCGCCACCCGACGCACGATAGTCCTCGTCGTCCACCACGAGAACGGTACCCGACAGAGCCACCTGCAGCGTCTCGATAGATGTAGGCCGCGGCCGCTCCGGCGCCGCACCCCGTCCGACCGGCAACAAGACCTTGAACCGGGATCCCTTGCCGGGCTCGCTGTAGACCTTGATAGCACCGCCGTGGCCGCGCACGATGCCCAGCACTGCCGCCAGCCCCAGTCCCCGCCCCTGGAACTTGGTGGTGAAGAAGGGCTCGAAGAGCCGCTCGCGAGTGTCCGCATCCATGCCGCAACCGTCGTCGGAGACCTCGAGGAACACGTATTCGCCGTCGGGCAGCTCGTCCTGAGTAGCTTTCGAGGTGTCGCTGATGGCACGTCTGACAACCGGTGGCCAGGGTGATCAAGCCACCGGCATCGCCGACACGCCTCGGCGGCGTTGGTCACAAGGTTCATGACGACCTGGCGGATCTGCGCCACGTCCGCCTCCACCGTGGCGAGACCCTCGGCAAGAGCGTAGCGCAGGCTCACCTTCTTGGGGATTGATGCTTCGAGCAGATGTCCCATCTCCTGGACCACATCGTTCAGCTGCAGGCTCCGCACGACGAACCGACCCTTGCCCGAGTAGGCCAGCATCTGGTTCGTGAGCTCGCGAGCGCGCATGGCGGCTGTGCGGATATCGTCCACTTGGCGGCGGCAAGGACGCAGTCTCGGACATACCCGCCCGCGCCAGTTCGGCATTGCCCAGGATGGCCACAAGCAAATTGTTGAAATCATGGGCGATGCCGCCGGCCAGGATACCCAGGCTCTCGAGTTTTTGGGCATGCTGGATCTGAGCCTCGAGTGCACGCTGCTCGGCCTCGGCAGACTTGCTCTCGGTGATGTCCTCGTAGGTACCGAGCACACCGATGACTGTGCCGTCGAGGTCGCGCAGAGGAATCTTGCTGGTGCGCAGCCAGATCTGTTCGCCGTCCGGGGTAGTCTGCGGTTCTTCGTAGCCAAGCTTGGGTTCGCCCGATTCCATGACCTCGCGATCGTCGGCGCGGTAGAGCTCAGCCTGCTCTGCCCAACCCATGTCGTAGTCGGTCTTGCCGACGAGCTGCTCGGGCCGCTCGAGGCCGGCATCTCGCGCAAAGAGCAGGTTGCAGCCCAGGTAGACGCTGTCCAGGTCCTTCCAGAACACACGGGCGGGAATGTTGTTCAGCACGGTCTCGAGCATGAGACGGGCTTCCCGCAGCTCGGTGTTCTGGTGCCGGCGGTCGGTAACGTCGTCATGAATGCCCAAGACACCGATCACGGCGCCGGTGCGGTCGCGGAGCGGGGTCTTGTGTCTCGATCGCAGAGTCGGGCGCCGACGGCCGGATGCAACGGCTCTAGGATGGACCGCTTGGTACGTCCGGTCTCGATGACCTCGCGATCGTCGGCGAGATAGAGCGTCGGCTTCATCGCGGGGCCAGGGCAAGTCGTATTCCGTCTTGCCGACGATGTCTTCGGGACTTGCGAGCCCCACGGCGGCGGCAAAGGCGGCGTTGCAACCCAGATAGGTCGAATCACGATCCTTCCAAAAGATGACCTGGGTGAGACTGTCGAGGATCCGGGCAAATACGGAGGCGTCCGTCCCGCGAGCCTGGGAAAGGCGGTCGGAAGACTGGGTGCGTCTCCACGTTTTGGACTCGGGACCGGTCATGGGTCTCCTCGGACGTTGATTCGTAATTTGCTTTCCGCTGAAGAGTCAACAAAGGTGCCCAGAACTCAGAACCCAGAACTCAGAACTCAAGAATGGAATAAGGAAGGCGGCTTCCGTTCTATACGACACCGCGTCATCCGGAATTTCTGTCCGAGCCAGAGTTCGATTCTTTCTCGTTAAATCCTGATGACGACGGCGAGTCATCGAGCCGTCCTCCTGCTTCATTCTGAGTTCTCGAGTTCTGGAGTCCTTGAGTTCTCTCCCTACTCTTATGCTATCCTTACTCTGCTTTGCCCAAGCGGCCACAGACCTTCGTCATCGGTGACATCAACCGAGATCTCTTTCTACACCTGCACTCTTTTCCCAAACCTGGCCGAGACAATCCCGCCGGCGCATCGACATGGGCCCTCGGCGGATCGGCTTTCAACACCGCCGCCGCCCTGGTGCGACTTCGGGTACCGACCGGCGTTATCGGCCGAGTGGGGAGTGATACGGAGGGTCGGACCATCCTCAAAGAGATGGTCAAAATGGGAATCCATACCCGCTACATACAAAAAGATCGGGAAGCTCCGACCGGCGTTTGTGTCATCCCCGTGACTCCGGACGGAGAACGAACCCTCATCGGTGCGCGCGGAGCAAACCGAAACCTCGATGCAAAAGGGATTCAGGAGTCGATCCAGGGTATCCGCCACCTTCACGTCTCGGGATATACCCTGGTCGAACCGAAATCAAGACAAGCCGTTTGCGAGGCTCTTCGAGCGGCGCGGCAATCGGGAGTAAGGACTTCGATCGATTTCACGTGGCACGCCGCCGTGAGCGTGCCCGAGGCGATCCGTGAAGTGCTTCCCCTGGTCGATGTCGCCTTGCCGAGCGCCGCGGAGCTTCGGGTGGCCCTCGGGGTTCGACAATTGAGTCGGGCGGCGGAGGCCGTTCAGGAGCTCGGTGTCGAGCATATTGTGGCAACGCTTGGTGCCGGAGGGTGCCGAGTCTACGGCCACGGCCGACCCACTCGAGTTCCACCCTTCGAAGTGCGGGTGGTCAACACATGTGGCGCTGGTGATGCGTTCAATGCCGGATACATCCTGGGCGCTCTTGGAGGCGCGGACCCCGTGTCGTGTGCCGTCCTCGGCAATGCGGCCGGTGCCGCCGCCGTCGCGTCCGAGCATCCCTATCAGTCTCTGGATCGCGCGAGATTGGAAAAGATTCTCCGTGACGGGATGACACATGCCCGCGGGGTCAAGCTTCGTGAAGCCATGATTGAGGCCATCGAGCTCCTGTCACGAAGCGCTTCACGATCGAGGAGACGCCGTTCATGATACCCGAGTGGAAGAAGAAGCAGGACTCACGCCGATTGGAAAGTCTCGGTGAGATGTTCGAGAAAGACAAGCCGATCATCGGCATGGTGCACCTTCCGCCGCTGCCGGGTGCCCCGAACTACGACGGTAAAGGGCTCGAGCCCATCATCGAATGGGCTCTTCGAGATGTCGAGACCTATCATCGCGGCGGCATCGACGGTCTCATCGTCGAGAACATGTGGGACCACCCCTTCTTCGTGGGAGAAGACGTTCCGCCCGAGGCTATGACCACCCAGGCGGTGGCCGCCCATGAAGTCGTGAAAGCGTCGAAAGTTCCGGTGGGCATCAATGTCATTCACAACGGAGGCCGGATCACCTTGTCGATTGCCCTGGCCGCGGGTGCTCGATTCGTTCGTATCTGCATTCTAACTGGAGCCCGACTCTGGGACACGGGAGAGCTCGACCACGGCTGCGCCGCGCGATTGCTCCGACACCGCAAAAACCTCCAAGCGGAGCACATCAAGATTTTTGCAGATGTCGACAAGAAGCATTCCGTCCCGTTTCCGGGTATCGACCTCGAGACCCATATCGAGTGGACCGACTACTATCTCGCCGACGCGCTCATCGTCTCGGGAAAGATGACCGGAGATGCACCCCCTCTCGACAAGGTACGCCGGGCCAAGGAAGTCTCGAAAGGTCGTCCCATCTTGATGGGTAGCGGCACTTCGGCCGACAACATCGCCGACTTTCTCCGCTTTGCAGACGGGGCCATCGTAGGAACAAGTCTCAAGGTGGATGGCCGGGGAGAAAATCCGGTGGACCTCGAGAGGTTGAAACGTTTCATGGACGAGGTCCAGAGAGTTCGAAGTTAGTAGTAGAAGACAGAATACAGAAGGCAGAATACAGAAGGAAATAGGAGGACGGCGTCAGCTTTCGCGAAGGCTGGTCGCCGTCATCTTTCGGATTTACTGGTTTGCCTGTCACCCTTGGCCTGGCATAACATGGGGCCGCAGCGGCGATTAGCGTATCTGTAAATTTCCAAACGAAGGTTTACGAGCAAACGATTATGAGGCGTTTACTTTCTCCCATCGTCGAACTCCGGGAAGGGGAAACCGCGGTCGCGGTTCTGATGTTCATCTACTCCTTCCTGGCCATGACCGCCTACAACAACATCAAACCCTCCGCCACATCGAAGTTCATCAAAGACCTCGGGGCCGACAACCTTCCCTGGGTTTACATCATCGCCGGACTCACTTTGGGGTTCATCCTGCAATACTACAGCCGCCTGGTGGGCAAAATTCCATACCGTTGGGTCTTGCCCGGAACCCAGGTCGTGGTGATCGCGTTCCTGATCGGTTTTTGGTTTCTATTTAAAATTGGACAGGAATGGGTCTCGGCGGCTTTTTACTTCTGGGGACGATTGCTGTTGGGCATCTTCCTCATCAGCCAGTTTTGGACCTTGGCCAATGACATCTACGATCCCCGCCAGGCCAAACGTATCTTCGGCTTCATTGGGGGCGGAGCCAGCCTGGGCGGCATGACGGGCTCCGGACTCACCTCCCTGCTGGTAGAGCGCGTGGGCACGGAGAACCTCGTGCTCTTCAGCGCCGCCATTCTCGGCATCTGTTTCTTCATCGTCATTCAAATTCAAAGGATTCAGCAGCCCGCCGAGGCCACCTCATCTTTCACCGTCGCAAAGGAGACCGTCGGCGGTGGCGAAGCTCTCGCCATGCTCCGTCAATCCAAGCACCTCCGGCTCATCGCCCTGGTGATAGGATTCGCCGCACTCGGGGCCGTTACCATCGAACAACAGCTCAACATGGCGGTTGAAGGCGAAGTTACGACACAGGACGCTATTACGAGCTTTCTGGCCGGGATCACTTTTTACGTCTCCTTGATCGGATTCATCATTCAGGTCTGGCTCGTCAGCCGGATCTATCGCATCGTGGGTATCGGTTTCGCGCTCATCGTTTTGCCCTTCGGTTTGGGCGCAACCGCTCTCCTCATTCTCTTCAATCCCGTCCTCTGGGCACCCAGCGTTGCGCGGGTGCTCGACAGCTCCCTTCGTTACAGCCTGAACAAAACCACGAACGAAGTCCTCTTCCTTCCGCTTCCGAAAGAGCTGAAGCTCAAAGCCAAATCGTTCGTCGACGTCACCGCGGATCGTTTCATCGGGAAAGGGATCGGCGGCGCGGTTTTGCTTCTCGTGATTAAAGTCTTCGGCTTCTCCTGGTATCAGATCAGCTACATTAGTCTCGTCTACTGCGTCTTGTGGATCATCATGGCGCGGCGGGCGCGAAACGAGTACATGGCAGTGTTCCGAAAGAGCATCGAGAGCCATGAGCTCGAACCGTTCGAGATGAAGCTCGAGACAGGTGACCCGGCAACCATCGAAACACTCATCGAGACACTGGGCAGCCGCGACGACGGTCGCGTGCTCTACGCCATCGATCTGCTCGACACACTCGAGAAAACGAATCTGATCACTCCCTTGCTCCTCCACCACGAGTCCGCTGCCGTTCGGGCGCGGGCGCTCCAGGCCATCCAAACGGTCCGGCCCGAGCTCGTGGAACGATGGCTCCCCTCCGTGGAACGGTCGCTCAAGGACGATAGCCCCGATGTAAGGGCGGCGGCCGTAACGGCTTTGACGGATCTCAGGAAGGAGCGGGCAACCGAGCTCATGCGGCCCTACCTGGACGATCCGGACCCCCGCTTGGCGGCGGCCGCCGCCGTGGCCCTCGGGAAAAGCGACCAGGAGGAGGACATTGATGCCGCCGAAGCGACATTACAACGCCTGGCATTGGACGGCCGCGACTCAGCCGCGGGGGCACGAAAAGATGCAGCGCACGCCATTGGGCAGCTCCACTCTCCCCGATTCCGCGATCTCCTACTACCCCTGATGTACGACTCGAACCTAGGCGTGGCGAACGAAGCCATCACCGCCGCGAGATCGTTCGGAACCACCGATCACATCTTCGTCCCCACTTTGGTCTCGCTGCTCCGAGACCGTAGGCTCAAAAAGAGCTCCCGGGAAGTCATCGTCAGCTACGGAGAGGGAGTACTGGATACGCTGGCCTATTTTCTCCGAGATCCGGACGAAGAGCCCTGGGTACGTCGGCACCTCCCAAACACGATAGCCAGAATACCCTGCCAGAAGTCCGTCGACATTCTCCTCGAGACCTTGAACGACGAGGACGGCTACGTCCGCCACAAAACCTTGTCGGCGCTTCAAAGGCTCCGTCGCGAGAATCCCGAGCTTCGCATCGACCCGGGACCGGCAGCGAAAATGGCCGAGCTGGAGTCACGCCGCTACTTCCGGTACCTGGGATTGCATTACAACCTGTTCGAAAAGGGAGAGCTCGACAAGGAAAACCTCTTGTCACGCGCTTTCGAAGAAAAACTCGAACGGATCTGGGACCGTTTGTTCCGTAGCGCGGGGATCGTGTTTTCTTGGAAAGACACCGCCGCCGCGCGATGGGCCATAGAGCGCGGGGATCCGCGGGCCCGCTCGAGCGCTCTCGAGTACATGGACAACATGTTGACCGGCGCCTTTCGAAAACACCTCATGCCCGTCCTGGATGAAATGCCTATCGAAGACAAAGTGCGGCGTGGAAACGTTCTTCTCAAAACTCGTGTGCGGAACGTGGAGGAAACGCTCACCCGTCTCATCTACGACGACGACCCGGTTATCGCCGCCCTCGCCATCGATATGGTCCGGGAAATGAAAATGTGGAGTCTCGCCGAGGACCTGGAACAAGCCCTGGCTTTTAGGGAGGCCAGGGATTTCGCCGTTTTCACGGCGGCGTCTCATGCACTGGCGGAGCACCGACTCGGCAAGGAGGTGAAACATGCAGTTTGAGCTACTCCCTCCTGTCCCCGCTGTCGTATTGGCCCGCGAGCTCCGGCGCATTCCTCTGTTTTCCTTCGCATCCGCGGACGAGCTCTTTCGATTCTCTGAAATCTCCCAGCAGGTCCGGCACGCGGAAGGCAGCGTCTTCCAGAAGAAGGGAGCACCTGCAGAGTACATTCAGGTTTTGATCGAAGGCCGGGCTCGGATCTCCGGCGCCGGCAAAGAGACGGAAGAATCGGGTCCTCCCCGGTTGTTCGGGTTCCGCGAGGTATTGGAAGGCTCCCCCCTTTCCGAAACGGCAGAGGCCCTTGAAGCCTCTCTCTGCGTCGCCATGGGGGCCGAGGATTTCCGAACACTCATGTCGGATGATATCGAGCTTGCGGAAGGGGTCTTTCAGATGCTTCTGGACACACCTTCCGAATCCGCCCGGCCGAGCGTCCTGAGAAGTGTATTCCGGAGTCAAAACAACCATGAGAAGGATGGCCCGTCAGGGCTCAAACCCGTCGATAAAGCGCTGATCCTTCGGAACCTTCCCATTTTCTCCCGGCTTTCCGCCGAGGAGATCATGGACCTCACCGCTATCGTGCGCGAAGTCTCCCTCGCCACAGACCACACCGTCATCAGCGAAGGGGATCAACCGGCTTTCTGGATGATTCTTTCCGGAGAGTTGGCCCTCGAGCAGCCGCAAGGGGGAGAACCGCTCCTCTTGGCCGAGGGCGATATACTGGGGGTAGACGAAACCCTGGCCGGCCGTAAATTCGGGTGGCGCGGCCAGGTTCGCCGAGACGGACGGGCGCTCAAAATCGATCGAGCAGACCTCTTCGAGCTGCTGGCGCAACGCACTGATATCCTTCAGGGCATGAGTGGTGCGCTGTTCAAGTCTTCCCGTCTCGTTTCGAAAGGAGATGAGTGAAGCGCTTTCCGATCCTCACGGCCCTCACCACTGCAATTGCGTTTTCTTTGCTTCTATCACCCCCGGTGGCAGCGGCGAAAACCATCCCCTATGAGTGGAACGGTGTGGAACGTATCGTCGCCATCGGCGACGTGCACGGAGCCTACGACAACCTCGTCGACATTCTCGAGACAACGGGCCTCGTGAACGAAAAGCTCAAATGGACGGGTGGCAAAACTCACCTCGTGCAATTGGGCGATATCGTGGACCGCGGGCCCCGTTCTCGCGATTGCATGGACCTGCTCATGAAGCTCGAGAAGCAAGCCAAAAAGGCGGGCGGCTACGTTCATGTCTTGATAGGTAATCACGAGGCCATGAATATCGTAGGTATCCTGGACCACACCCCTCCCGAAGAGTTGGCGGTTTACTACGACCGGCAAGCGAGACAGATCCGAGAACGGGCTTTTCAGGTCTACTACAAAGAGCGTGAAGAAGACGCCCGGGCGGAGGGCGAGAACAGACCAGACAAGGACGAAATCCGCGACGATTTCGACAAAAAATACCTTCCCGGTTACTTCGGACACCGTCAGGCGTTCGGAATCAAAGGTCGTTACGGGAAGTGGATCCGAGAGCACAACGTCGCGGTCCTTATCAATGGCATCGTTTTCTCTCACGGGGACTGGAGCGAGGAAACCTCCGCGCTGGGTATCGAGCAGGTCAACCAGAGGGTGCGCGACGAGCTCTCAGGAGAGCTCCCGCTGCAAGATGGCATCGCATTTAATTTAGAGGGGCCCCTTCAGTACCGAGGACTGGCCGAAGTCCAACTGACCCGAGAGCAGCAGGAAGGCTTCGACAACCGAGTGAACCGTATCCTTACCAATCTTGGTGCGAAACGGATGGTCGTCGGCCATACCGTGACTCGAGGAACCGTCGAGCCTCGGTTCGGCGGCAAGCACATCAGTGTGGATGTGGGAATGAACGAGCTCTACCGAGGTGGACACCAGGTCGCTTTAGAGATCGAAGGAAACGTCTTCTACGCTGTGCACTCCGGGGGGAAAATCGAGCTTCCCGAATTTTTGGACCAGCGGAATTACTTCGATCATTTAGAGAAGGTCGCGGCCGTCGATCCGGAAAACGTCAATGTGCAGCAGAGTCTGGCCGAGGAGTATGCGGCGCGCGGTGATCACGAACGAGCCCTCCTCGTCCTGGAGCGGCTCTTCCAGATCGACAAAGCCATGCCCTTTCGATACCGGAGGATTCTGGGAGACCTTTACAGGAAGCTCGATGACGAGCCCAAGGCCCGCGAGCAGTATTTGTTGTACGTCGAAGAGCTCCACGCGTTGGCGGAACAAACCCCAAACAACCCATATCTCCGAAATACGCTTGCCCGGTTCTGTATCGAGCGCTGCGTTGTTTTTAGATCGCGCCGAGACCAGCATCCGGAAAGCCCTCGAGGTCAAGCCCGAAAGCAGCCCTTTTCTTACAACACTGGCCCGCCTCCAGTTCGCCCGCAAGGAGTACAACCAAACGATCCGAACATTGGAAAAGGTTGAGCGCGAAGAAAATCCAAGCTATGAGGCTTTGTACTATCTGGGACTTAGCTATGTTGGACTCGACGACTCCGACAAAGCCCGATATGCCTTCGAGCGAGCACTGGAACGAGATCCCGAACGTCCTGAAGCACGAGATGAGCTCCGAAAGCTCAACGCGTCGAGCCAAGAACCATAAGGATGGGAATCATGAAGACAATCTTGCGCCGTATTTTTAGCCTTGCGCTGGTGTTCCTCGTCACCGGTATTCCCGCCGGCGCGGAGACGGAATCATCCAAGACCTGGCTCGGCCGACACCAGGAAATCGAAAAGCTTTTGGAAACGGCTGAGATCATCGATGTCGAAGACGTCGGAACTGGGGTGACCAAACCCAAAAAGGTCGCTCTGAGAGATGGAGACTCAACGGTTTATGCCGCATTCAAGCCCATCACACGGGGTCGACAAAAGGGTTATTGGGAAAGCTATCAGGCCGAGGTGGCGGCTTACCGGCTGGATAAGCTTCTCGGCCTCGATATGGTCCCCCCAACGGTGGTGCGCCGGATCGACAAACAGCAGGGCTCGCTTCAATTCTGGGTCAACGACTGCCACCTATACTCCGAGGTCGAGGGTGAGACACCTCGTTCGCCGGCTTGGAGCCGGCAACTCTCCACCATGAAGATGTTCGATGTCCTCATCGCGAACGAGGACCGAAACGCCCAAAATTTCCTCGTTGACCCGAAGTTCGTCGTCGTTCTCATCGATCACTCCCGCGCCTTTATCACTTCGAACGAAATGCTCAAGAATAAGGACAAATTGCCCATCCAGTTCGATCGAGATCTCGTCGCAAAACTCAAAGCCCTCGACCGTGAGACGCTGGACACCCATCTCGAAGGTCTTCTCATGGGAGGCCAAGTGAAAGCCCTTTTGAAGCGTAGAGACGGATTACTCGAGTATCTCGACGAACTGATTCAGAAGAAAGGCGAGGGGCAAGTCCTGTTCGAGTAAAGAAGAACTCGAGAACCCAGAACTCGAGAAATCAAGAAAAGAAAGAGCGCAGAGGACAAAGATCCTCTGCGCCAGGTGAGTCTCTGTTCTGAGTTTTCTTGGTGGAGGAGACTAGCGGGAGGGCTTTCCTTACGGAGAGCCCTCCGGCATCCAAATTCTATTCTATCGACCGCTATTTTTTAGGCGGTACGATGGAATCTTTACAGGCCTTGGCGACGCGGAACTTGACGACGGTCTTCGCCGGGATGTTGATCGTTTCGCCGGTCTGCGGGTTGCGACCTTTGCGGGCTTTTCGATGCGATTTCACGAGCTTGCCGATCCCGGGGATCACGAACTGCCCGGCCTTTTTGGTCTGATTCACCGCCAGCGCAGCGAACTCTTCCATGATGCTCGCTGCCTGCTTCTTCGTGAGCCCAGCTTTCTCTGACATATAAGTGACGATCTGGGTCTTTGTCATTGCCTTGACTGCCATTCCACAATTCTCCTTTCAAAATTCGTTTTTCACCGCGGTGTGAATACCTGCGCCCGGCGCCGATGCTACCGGCACTCCACAAATCGCATTTGTAGTCAACTTCAACCGCGGGTAACGTCGCCTATTCTAATCGTGTTCGCGGCTCTTGGCAAGTATTGAATGGCAAAAAACCGCTCCAGAAGCGGTTTTTCACGCTCAGGATCGCCCACCTTCGAAACAAAGACCGCGTTCACGACCCATTTGGCACCGGGTAGGATCTCATCAGAAGGATATAATGATCGCCAATGATCGAGATCACCGATGCAAAAAGGTACCGCGACAGGCTTTGACCGCCCACCGAGGCTCAGGATACAGGCGGCAGGGCGCAAGAGGCAGACAGGATTGAGATTCTCATGACCAAGAAAACCGCTCCCACGAACGTAGCTTTCAACGGCCGACCCGGTGCTTGGAGTGAAGCGGCGGCTATCGCTTTTTTCGGTTCGGACACCCAAACATCGCCCTCGGGAAGCCCGGCCGAGGTTTTTCGGACCGTCGAGCAGGGCAAGGTAGATCGGGGTATCGTGGCCGTGGAGCACTCCCTCACCGGCAGTGTTCACCAAAACTATGACCTTCTCTTGGATCACCAGCTTCACATCGTGGGCGAAGTCTTTTTTCCCATCGAGCACTGCTTGGTGGCTCATCCAGGAACCAAGCTGGCGTCCATACGTCGAATCTATTCACACCCCTACGCACTCGAACATTGCCGCACGTACCTCGCCCGATTGGATGGAGTTTCGCTGAGGCTCGACACGAACACCGGCGGAGCGGTCGCCCGTATCAAACGACGAGGATTGATGGACGCAGCGGCTGTCGCCTCGGAGCGAGCCGCCGAGATCTACGATATGAAGGTGCTGGTTCGGAACATCGAGGACCCACCCGCGAACATGACACGCTTTCTACTGCTCGGCCGCGACGCCGCCGAGCCACCGCCAAATCGCAGAGCCAAAACCTCGGTCGTCTTTGCGGTCAAGGACCTGACCCGGCATTTCTTCTCCTGCCTGAGCTTGTTCGCCCTACGCGAGATCCCTTTGAGTAAAATCGAGTCTCGCCCGATCAAGGGAAGGACCCAACAACTTTTGTTCTACTTGGACGCCGACACCTCGCCGGCGGATACCGATCTCGAGGAAGCCCTTACTCAATTGCGCGAGATAGCACCCTGGGTACGGGTCCTCGGATGCTACCCGCGCGGCAAGCGCGTGAATAAAAAATGACGGGCGGCGCAGCCCATCGGCGACCGCACCGCCCACCCTCGAATTCTTGAGTTCTTGGGTTCTCGAGTCATGGCCCGAAACACAGGCACCTTCTCTTTCTCGAGCCGAGCAAGAGCAAGGAAACCTGCATTTGATTCCGGCCCATGAGATAAGCCCAACCGGGACGTGGAACGGAGAAGCTTCCGGAGGTGTATTCGCAACCGGGTTAACTCCGCCTCGAACTCTTCGTCGATTTGATTGACCTCTCTACCCCCCATCAACATCCCCAAGGTCTGAGCGGTCATATCTAGGGCGGGATAAGAAAACTCCCCAATCTCATCAGGGCCAACACCCTCAAATGATTGGGATTGGAATACACGCACTCCTCCTCGCCGGTCAGCGGCATGACTTAAATTGGACTTGTACGTGGATTAGGAACGAGGATTCGATTCCAGGTGAATACGAAACGGGGCGGTCATCGTCGGGATCGGTGCTTTGGTTTTCTTCGCCTTCTTGGCGGATTTGCGGGCCGTCTTTTTCTTCGGAGCGGCGGTAGCTCTTTTTTTCTTGGTCGACTCGGACGCTTTCCATAGGAGACGCCCCCATCGACAGCAGACGATCGAAATCCGGTGGGCCCATTGCGACCTGTTCTTGCATCCTCTTCGCGTAGGTTTCTTTCCGTTCCAGATTTCGCTGGTGCTTCCCCGGCCCCCAATCCTCAACAGAACCCCGTATGGGAACGAGCGATCCTTTGGCCTTGGCCATAGCTTTAACTCCTAGAACATATAAGAACTCGAGAACCCAGAACTCGAGAACTCAAGAGTCAGGGATTGCGATGTCCGGGACTTGCGGCGTCCATGAACGTAGCACCTCGAAGCCGCCGTCGCGGGTCACCGAGGCGACCTGAGCTTCCGAGCCTACACCGGGCAGGACATAGGTAAAGTTGTTGACGGCATAAGCACAGGACATCAAAAAGGCGCAATAGTCGACCGCGACTTGGAGGCTGAAGAAGCGCTCCATTGTGAAAAACCGCTGGAGGGCCCCCTCCTTGACATTTCTCACCGTCTCCCCGGTGGTCTCGCCGAAATCGAAGTTGGAAACGAGCGATAAGACGTTGAACGTTCCCAAGTCTGGAAAAGGCGCACGATGGCCGGCCGGGATACTGTGACCCTTTCGCTTCAAATGGGTGAGAATGTAGCTTTGAACCTGGTTGAAAAGCGCTTCTCTCTTCTCCAGCATATCGGCGATCATCCAGTCGTCTAGGCCGTACTGAAAACGATCGAGCGCCTGCGGATGTCCTCCGTAGTGAGTTCCAAATTCCTCGTCGCGAGTGTATTTGGAGCGGACCATGCCGGGAGCGTTCTCCCACTTCAAGCTATAAAGCTCCCCGTAGCGCCGGTCCTCTCCGGACGAACCACGGGAATAACCACAAACAATCAGCTCGAGCAAGGGATTTTGACCGGCAGCCCGGTTTCGAATCTCTCCTTGGACGAATTCACGAAGCGCCTGTGCCAACTCCCCCAACGAGTAGTCCTCCTCGGGGGCATTGTATGCGTCCGCGAAATCCGAGATGATGACCTGAACGCCTCGACCGCCGATGACACCGGCCCCGTTCAACATGACACCCGCCGCGTACTCGCCGATGGGGAAAAGCTTGGTGGTGTACGGTACGAGAGAAACCGGCGGGCCTCCTGCCGATAGGGTTACCAGGCCGTCCGATCCCAGCACGACGCCATCCGGACATTTGATGGCCACATTGATGGTCATCCGCTAAATCCTCCCTATAGGTCCCTGGCCCGCCCATCCGCAATAGCAGATAGAACCCGAGGCCGACATTCGAACGTCTCAGGGGTACCGGATTGTAAGAAGCATATTTCTCAGCCGGCCGAAAAGTCAAATACGGGTATCTGCAATCTCCCTTCTGGAACGACGAGCTTCGCCGCTGTATGATCGGTCGTAGTCATGAAAAAGGGCGTCAAACCCGGCCTCGAGCATGAGATCACTCGCGTCGTCACACGGGATCTCTCGGTACTCGCCACGCGGACCCCTCCTGTTTTTGCCACAGCCGAGATGATCCGCCTGATGGAGTACGCCGCCTACCAGGTCCTCGAGCCGTTTTACGAGGACCACGAGTCCTCGGTCGGTATCCGGATCGAGGTCGAGCACCTCGCACCGACTCCTCTGGGGCTGCGCGTCCGGGCATTGGCGCGGTTGACTCGGATCGAGGATCGACGGTACCTCTTCGAGCTCGAAGCCTACGACGAGAAGGAGCAGATTGGCCGCGGATCCCACGAGCGATTCGTTATCGAAACGACCCGCTTCGCCAAACGCTTAGACAGTAAACTCTTGTAAATTAGAGCCTTAAAGAAGAATCAAACGCAGAGACGCGGAGCCGCAGAGTCCTGCTAAATCCTGAAGACGACGGCGAGTCATCGAGCCGTCTTCCGGTTTCCTACTGTATTCTGTATTCTGAATTCTTAATTCGAACCCGCGCGTAACAGTTGCCCCAACGTAACGAGGCGTCCGTTCAGAACAACCATCTGAGTCGTCCGCAAATTCTTGATATCTCGACTCGGATCATCGGAAAGAATCACCAGGTCCGCGAGCTTGCCCGGTTCAATGGTTCCCAGATCCCTCTCGGCACCCAAAGCCCGGGCCGCGAGCTGAGTCGCGCTCCGAATGGCTTCGAGAGGGCCGAGTCCCGCCTCACTCAAAAGCTCCACTTCCAAGATGAGGCTCAAGCCGTAGGGAACAATGGGAGAGTCCGTCCCAGCCAGAACGTTCCCACCCCCGCTCGAGATCCTCTTTATCGTGTCGAGATAAGGTCTCAGGATTTCGCGCCTGTCCCCGACCTCGGATGTCGGACTCGGTGACTCTTGAAAGAGAGCCCAAGGCGGAAAAAGATTGCTGTGCCGCGCGTCACGGAGAAGCTCAGGCTCGTGCTTCTGGACAGCGTCGAAACCTCCCATAATGAGAACCGTAGGGGTGAAATAGACCCCGGACTTCGAAATGAGCTCTACAACATCCTGATAACTTCGCCGGAGCTCGGTCACCTTGGGGGAGAATCCGCGGCGGCTCGTACCCCAAATATGCTCGATTCCATCCACACCGTAGGCCACCGCAGGGTAGAGCTCATGGGAAGTAACCGGTATTCCGCGGTCGTGCGCTTGGGTGACCACTTTCTCTTGAAGGGCGTCCGGCAAACGAACATAAGTTTTGACGAGATCGAAATCGAGGCCGAATGCCCGGCCGAGCTCCCGGTCGAGCTCCTCCTCGCTTTCGATGGCCAGCGAGCCCGGATAGTAGACGCGATCCCCGTCGAAGGAAAAACCGGTAAAAAAGATACGGGGGCCGATCCGACGCCCGGCTAGAATCGACTCTTTTTCTTCCAGGATGCGAAAGATCGGCGCCGAGGCCGTTCTTATGGACGTAACGCCGTAGGCAAGCCACACCTTTCCGTGACGTGAGCCCCAGGCCGGCAACGAAAGATGGGTGTGAGACTCGATGAGCCCGGGTAGGATGGTTTTGCCCGATGCATCAATGATCCGAACGTCTTCCTCGGGCTCGGTCCCACCCGGCTCGACGCTTTGAATACGATTCCCCTCGATGAGAATGTCCATGTTGTCCTGCGGCGGCGCACCGGTGCCGTCGATGAGGCGGGCGCCTCGGATCAGCATCTTGGCACTATTGGCGGGAACCTGGTACTCCAGATGAACCGGTATCTTTTCGGGCGATCCCTCCCCCAACGCCACCTTTTTCATCGAGTCGGTCGCGATGTAGATGAGGCTTTTCGAGTCCGGATACCAACTGGGAAAATCCACCGCCTCATCGACGACCCTTTCCAGCGGGCCATCGGGTTGCCCTCCGAGCGTAACGGGAAGAACCCAGAGCCCGCCATCCAGAGCGAACGCCATTTTCCGGCCATCGGGACTCCACACCGGTCCGTCCCCGTCTCGACTTCCGAAACCGCGCTCAGGAAGCTCGAGCAATCGGCTCTCGCCGGACTCCACCGAGACCACCAAAATACGGTTGAAGCCTTCTCGAAATCGGGTGGAAAACGGTTCGTGCACCGCCATGGTGACGTGGCGGCTATCGGCGGACCAACTCGGCAGGCCTGCCCATCGTTTTGTCTCATAGACCACTCGAGGTACCTCGCCCGCCACCGCGGAAACGATCCGAAGCTGGTACCGCTCGTCGAGGAACGCGACGTCGTTTCCGTCGGGCGACCAGGCGGGAGAAAACTCGGCGCCGGCCCCGGCCGTGAGCCTTCGTTCTCCGCTTCGCGGACTCGACTCCACATCCTTCACCCACAGGTCCATCGTCCCGGAGCGATCGGAGGCGTAAACAACAAACTTGCCATCAGGAGACCAGCTCGGATCGGAATCCAGGAATTCGTCGCGTGTCAGCGGCGTTGGCACGCCTCCTGCTGCAGGAACAACCCAGATATCACCCAGGGCCGTGAACGCGAGTTTCGATCCGTCCGGAGAGACAACCGGTCTCACGATACCCCTCGCGGGAATTATTTCGCCCGGCTCCGGATCTTCAAAGGACCGACGCCGGTAGCCGGCGCGATCCAGTTGCACCTTCGCCTGAAACGGGATGACGTGGATCTCGCCTTCCGAAGTCAGTCGCCTGATCTTCCCATCCGACGTGTAGCAGATGTCTCCTTTCCCCGCCCAAGAGACGCGAAACGGGAAGACGTCCTCACCGGCGCTCAAAGGAGTCGGTTCGCCTCCCTCCATAGGTACAGAGAGGAGGTCGCTCCTCATTCCCTCGTCGAAGCGGGTTCCCATCATCGTTCGAGCTTGCTGCTCGACGTGACGAAGCACAATGCTTTGTCCGTCCCCGCTCCAGGACGGACTCGAAACCTCACCCTCGAAAGATGCGATGGGCGCCTCGATTCCATCCACCACGTGGATCTTCACGAGCTCCGCCTCTCCGCGATTTCCTCGATCCGAGACGAAAGCTAAAAAGGCGCTGTCCGGTGACCAAGCAGGCATGGAATCATTAGCAGAGTTCTCGGTTACCCGGCTCGTCATCCCACTCTCGATGTCCAACACCCAAAGGTCGTAATTCCCGGAACGATCGGAGGAAAAAGCGATAGCGCGTCCATCGGGCGACCAAACCGGCTCCCGGTCATCGAAAGGGCCTTTTGTCAATGGGACGAGATTCGTCCCGTCGGCCGCAACAGACCAGATGTCCCAGGTCCCGTTCCGGAACGACTGAAAAACGATGGTCTCACCGTCCGGAGACCAGTCGGGAAGTCGATCGTCACCGAGTCCGTCGGTCAAGCCCTGAGCTTCCCCGCCTTCTACGGGCAGAAGCCAAAGCGTTCCTTGCAGGTCGATAACGAGCCGAGACTCATCGGGAGAAAGCGACAGGGAGAAATTCGTCCCCTCTTCGAGAATCACTTCGATGGAAGCCTTTTCCTCCTGTGCCCGCGCTCCCAGCGCCGGGAGCAGAAGCACAGCAGCCCACCCCAGACATCGAATCATGGTCTCCTCCGATTAAGTACCTAAGAACAAACTACATCAAAAGTGTTCTGTTACCAACGCCCGGCAACGCCGGCCTCCAGGGAAAAGAAGGCCGACCACGCAACAAAAAGCGAGATTCCACGTCTAAATAAAAGAGCGCGTTAGAAAAACCGTATTTGTTTTCAGGTGCGGAGCCCGACTGTTGCTTGACACATCCACACCAACTCAGGTAAATGCGTTCGGTTCACGGTCCCCGGCGGACCGCGAGGCTCGGTCCAAACGCCACCGCAGGCCCCAATTGCGCGCTATAACGTCGAAGTCGAGCGATATCATCACGATCCTCCGACTCATCGGAGTCCCGGTGCTCATCAGCCTCGTCGTTACACTGTGGCGACTCACAGGTGAGCTCATGGCCTGGTCCGAGAGCTGGTTCAATCCCGCGGCGGGAGGCTTCGGAGCCATCGTCGGAATCACCTGGCTGGCTCCTCTCTTCGGAGTCTATTTCGCGTGGAAGCTCTCGAGAAACGGCCGGATGCCGTCGAACCGGGGCAAAGCCATTGGGTTGGCGACAATCGGACTGCTCATCCTTTTCGCCGGGATCATGGTACAACCGTCCATCTTGCAGCGAAGCTATCCTGCAGGCTTGATATTCATCTGGCTCGTCGGCATTGCTGCCGCAGCGGCCGTATCCTCAATCTGGCCGGAGCTTTCCAAAATTCTGCTCGCCTACGGATTGGCAGTCCGCATCCCCGTTGCCGTGATCATGTTTCTTGCCATGTGGGGACGGTGGGGGACCCACTACGATGCGACACCCCCTGGATTTCCAGAGATGGGCTGGTTCGGCCATTTCGTGTGGCTGGGATTCTTCCCACAGATTCTTCTCTGGGTGGGCTTCACGATCGTGACGGGGATGTTCTTCGGAGTCCTATCCACCGCTTTCACGAGCAAATCAAATCGACCAGAAACGGCATAGTTTAATGCCACCAAGTTTTCCATTGAATCCTGATGCCGACGGCGAGTCACCGAGCCGTCTTCGAATCTCCTTCTGTCTTCTGTCTTCTGTATTCTGAATTCTGAATTCTCTACTCGGCCGATAGACCCAGCGCCTCAGCCCGTCTGAGCGTCCTCTTTGCTTCCTCCAGGTGAAGCGCTTCGATCATTTCATCGCCCACAGTGGCAACATTCCGGCCGCCCGCGAGGGCGTCTTTCATAGCATCGACGATTCGTCGGGCCCGCTCGATTTCTGGGACCGTGGGGGAGAAAATCTCATTAATCGTCGAAACTTGACTAGGGTGGATCGCCGTCTTGCCATCGAATCCCATTTGTCGGACCTGCCGGGCGCTTTGCTCGAGCCCTGCCGGATCCTTGTAAGCAAACCACGGCGTATCAAAAGCCTCCGCTCCGGCGGCACGTGCTGCGAGAAGGATTTGACTACGAGCGTAGTAAAGCTCCATTTCCCCGGGGAGAGGCCCCGCCCGCAGACTTTCCCGGAAGTCGGCGGCTCCGAAGACGAGACCGCTCACTCGCGGCGACGCGCGCGCAAGCTCAGGTGCCGCAAGAACGCCGGTCGCCGTCTCGATCATGAGGAACATCGGAACCGCTCGCTCCAGACGATCATCGACAATCCGGACCCAGGCCGGATCTTCCACCTTGGGCAAAACCACCCCCGCCGGTCTGGTCCTAGCCACCATCTCGAGGTCTTCGTCGAACCACGGAGTACCCGTTGAGTTGACTCGAATGAAAACCTCGGCGCCTCCGAAGTCCAATTCCCGCACGAGAGAGTCCAGTCGATCACGGCCTTCGGCTTTGGCGTCCGGATGGACCCCGTCTTCCAGATCGAGAATCAGGGTGTCGGCCCCCCGGCTTCCGGCCTTCCGGAGCATCTTGTCGGACGAGGCAGGCACGTAGAGGAGAGATCGTCTCAGTTTTGCGGTCATGCGCGAATGGTAACACGGCATAACCTGGCAGGGTCAGGTCGTGTAATTCTCGTACCGTGATTTAGATCGACAATCACAAGACCTGACCCTATAGCATTGAACCTTTACCTCTCCCTCTGCGTATTTATCAACAGAAGCAGACGGGCCCCAAGGCCCGCTACGGAGGTCAAAATGCAGAAACGCTACTACCTGCTCGCACTTGCAGCAATGCTGATACTCGTCCCCACCGCCCTTCAAGCCGCAAGCGACTCGCCCTGGATCCATATTGAGGTTCGAGAAGACGGCGGCAGCCAAACCAAGGTGGACCTCAATCTTCCACTTTCCGTGGTCCAAGTCGCTCTCGATGTGGCGCCGGAAAAGATTATTTCGAACGGACATATCAAGATCGACCATCACGGACATCACGATCTCTCGATTGCCGACCTGCGTCGCATGTGGCAAGAGCTTCGTGACGCCGGCGAAGCCGAGTTCGTTACCGTCGAGGGAGAAGACGAAAAAGTGAAGGTCACCCGTGATGGAGACACCATCCGCATCGACGTCGAAGACCGCTCTCATCACGGCGAATCGGAAACGGTTCATGTCAAAGTACCGGTCTCCGTGGTTGACGCGCTCATGTCGGGTGAAGGCAACGAGCTCAATCTACGCGACGCCTTGGAGCTGCTCAAAGACGAACGCGGCGAGATCGTGCGCGTCGAGGGTGGCGACAGCGACGTCCGGATCTGGATCGACGAAAGGAAGAGCGTGCGATGATCAAAGTGGCGGCGATTCTAGCGTTACCCCTGGTCTTACTGAGCGTCGTGGCAAGCTCGAGCTGTCTCGTGGTGGATGTCAAAGAAGGTGGACCGGACGGTATGCACATCGTCGTCCCGGTTCCGCTGGCTCTGGCTCAACTAGCCGTGGCCTTCGTACCCTCGGAGCATACCCGGGTGCCGTGCCCCGAGGCGGCGGAGTATCTTCCCATGGCCCAGCGTATCATCGAGGAGCTTCAGGACATGGAAGACGTCGAGCTCGTCAGGGTCGAGGACGGCCATGAGCTCGTCGTTGTTTCCAAGATCGGCGAGAATCTCGAGGTGGAAGTCTTCGGCAACGACGAAGAGGTCAATGTCTCGTTGCCGCTCTACGCGGTCGAAGACATACTTGCGAGCTTCGACGGAGAAACTTTCGAAGCTTCCGAGGCTATCGCCGCTCTGAGAAGCGTCTCAAACACCGATCTCGTTCACGTGCGAGACGGCGACGAAGAGGTCAAGATCTGGGTTTGGTGAAGGCCCCTACTGCTTGATTCTCCGAACGGGCGTGCTTCCCTCCCCCGGGTGGCCAGCAGGCCGCCCGGTTTTTTCTTTCTGCTCCCGACTCCAATTCCCGCGTGGTTCGGGTTACACTAATTAAGATGATCAAAGACGACACCATCTTCCGAAAAACCGACCGGGTCGTCTCCCGCGAGATCGCAGGGGAGCTCATCCTGGTTCCTATTCGCTCCAATGTCGCCGACATGGAAAGCCTTTTCACGCTCAACGAGGTCGGGTCCCGTGTATTCGGGCTCGTCGACGGCGAGCGAACGGTTCGTGACCTCACCTCCGCCATCGTGGAAGAGTTCGAGGTGGGGGAGGCGGAGGCGGAGGCGGACGTCAGAGAGTTCGTCGAGAAGCTGCTGGAAATCGGCAGCATCGAACCATCGGATTCGTCTACGAAGTAAAACTACTGGTGGAGGTCGCCCACCGCCGGTTCCACATACCGGGCTACCGCCAATTCAACGATGCTCTGAATCAGCTCTGCGTAACTCCTTCCCGTCCGCAGCCAAGCCATGCCAAACTCAGCGAACGATACGAGCCAAGGATTGGGGTTGACCTCGAGGACGTGGATTTTGCCGTCTTTCGTGAGCCGCATATCGACCCTTCCGTAGTCCCGGCACTTCAAGGCCCGATAAGCCTCGACGGCCGTCTCCTTGAGACGTTTCTCCACGTCGTGTGATAGATCGTCGGGAAAGAAGGGCTGCGTGATACGGTAGAGCTCGGTATCCTGCCACCACTTGACTTCGGTACCCGCAATCTTCGGAATGTGCGATGGAACCTTGCTCAGATCGAGCTCGACCAAAGGAAGAGCCTCCGGTTGATCGTTTCCCACGACACCGCTGTAGATCTCCCGGCCTTCGATGTACTCTTCGATCAAGGCCGCGCAATCGAACTCGGTATGGATATAATCGATCCGCGCCATGAGCTCCTTGACGGACGTCACCACTGAGTTCGCATCGATACCGATGGAGCCGTCTTCGTTTTGCGGTTTCACTATCAAAGGAAAAGAAATGTCATCCGCCCAGCCGACCTTTCCCCGATAGGATACGGCGAAGAAAGGGGTGCGGATTCCGTGAAAGGTTAGCACCTTCTTCGCCAAGACCTTGTCTTGACCGAGGTGGAGCGCATCAGGGCCGCCACCCGTGTAACGCTTCCCGAGGAGATCGAGGTAAGCCGCTAGGTGCAGGTCCTTCGTATCATCCCCGGCATAAGACTCCGTTAAATTGAAGATGAGGGAGGCGCGGGTGGTGCCGAGCTTGGCCAAGCTCTTTACGATCGCCTTCGAGAACGTGATAGAAAGGCTCATACCCGAGATTCGCAAGGGCATCGTAGACTTCTTCGTGGGCTTCTTTCTCGCGTTTACGCTTCTTTTTGCCGCGAGGAGGTTTTACCGGCGCGCTCTCTTCGTCGGCGTACCAGATCTCATAGAGAACACAAATCCGCTGATTGTTCATGAATGCAGGAATTGTATAACAGGGGGCTTTTGGATTCTATCGCCGCAGGCCAATAAGCAAGTCGGAATTCCTGACGCTTGCCAATTCCTTGTGGTTGTATTTCCGCTTTGCGCCTTTGCGCCTCTGCGCCTTTGCGTTGATTCTTAGAACCTAAAAAGCCGCGTGAACTTCACCACGAAGCTTCGGTTCTCGAGCATTCCGACACCGCTGCCCAGCATAGTATCGTAAGCGTCGCTGTAAACAACAAAGAGGTCGCTTCCCGGCTGATACTCCCAACGGAAACGAATATTGCTGGAAAAAGATTCCGAACCGGAGTTGTACTGAACCAACGCACTCAACACGGTGCGCGGCGAGAAAGTGTAATTGAGGCGGCCGCCAATGAGATTGGTCGTGAAGTCACCTTCCTCGAGATCGACCCAGTTCAAAGAGATCGAAGGCTCGAGCGAGAAAACCGGCGTGAGCTCCACCCGACCCCGGTAGCCGACCTCGGTTCGTTTACCGCTGAAGAAACCACCGGTTTGAAAAGACACGCCGCCGGAAATCCTTCGTTGCGGCCCGAGCTCATAGGCGATCCGCATGTTCGTAAAATCGTAACCCTTCGACGGCAGGAAGATGCCGTCAGCGATCTCGAACTCCTCGGGTAGGAACTCGTAGTTATCCGCCAGGTCGAAATTGAGCTGGTCACTGTTTTCAAGTTCGATCGAAACGTGAACTTGGCCTGCCGCGTCTCGAGCGTTCCCTCATTGTCCGTCGTGTAGTTGAATGTACCGAGCCCGCTCACTTTGCGAAAGGCATCGATGGACGAAGGACGACGGCTGATACGACCTTCGGCGTAGTTCCGCTGGAAATCCTCCCGGCGCATGAAGCCGATCCCGGGATTGAAGTCCGGCTGGGCCACCGAGCCGTTCGACCTTGAGTCCATAGAGGTCGGGCTGCCAGTCGAGCTGCGCCATGTAGCTCAGCTCGCCCTCATCACTATCCGGGGTGTCGCTCACCGCGACGTAACCATTGATGCGCAGGTTCTCGTAAAAAGCCATCGCCGCATCGGCACCGACAACGGCGTTTCGCCCTCCTCCCTCAACCATCAGGCGATCGAAGGGTACCTATGACACCGATGGCGCTCTTGCGAAAAACGTTTCTCTTGAATCGCAGCACGGAGAAGTTGGTCGCGAACGCCTCCGCCGGGCGTACTCCTCCGTACTGATGCTCAGAGCTCCGATGCTCCACGGTCCCTACCCGCCCGGTCAGTCGCACCGCCGGCAACGATAGGAATGATATCTCCTTCTTGGAGCCCGATGCGGCGTGTATAGAAAATGACGGGCGTGTCGTTGGTCTCACCGAACCGCGGCGGTCCCTTCTCGTCCCGTCGCTCCGAATTGAAAGATTCCCCTCCCCTCGAGAAAAAACTCTCGCTTTTCCGGCAAGAACAAATTGAAGCGGGTGAGGTTCACCTGCTGCTCGTCCACCTCCACCTGGGCAAAGTCGGTATTGTAGGTGAAGTCGAAGATGAGGCTCCGCGTGACGCCGTACTTGAGGTCGAAACCGAAGTCGCCGTCGAGGTCGTTCGATTTGGGCGGGTCGGCTCCCATGTCGGTGATGGATTCCCCCAGCAAGTAGGGCTTGACCTCGAGATTCCGGGACTGAGGAGGCGTTTCCAAACCCACCAATGTTCCCGCCGAGGAGATCTTGGTCATTCCGCCGCGGCCGAAGGAAGCGGGGATCTGGGTGAGGTAGGAAAACTCGTTCTTCCATCGAACGATGCGCCGAAAGTTGATCCCCCAAACCTGCGGACCCGCCGCCCTGTATCGAAGCGACTTGAAGGGAATCTTCATCTCCACCGTCCAGCCGCCCTCGAACCGACCCGTCTTGACGTCCCAAACGGTGTTCCAATCGCGGTTGACGTCCTGCTCGTCCGTGATGAAGCCGTCGAAGAGACCTCCGAGAGGATTGGTGTAGAAGAAAAAGGCGTTTCGGCGGTCGTAGAAAGGTGTCGAGGACGACGGCGAAATTCTCGTTCAGGAAGAGACCGAAATTGTCCCGCCGCATCTCGTTGGCCACCATCTCTCTCCGGATGGCTGTCCCAACAGCGGCCCGAGAGATAAATATGCTCGTCATCGTAAAGGACCCAAACTTCGGTCTGTTCGGTGGCAACAGCCCCCTCGTCGGGCTCCGATTGAAGGAACCCGCTGACTCCCGGAATCCGATGGTAGACCTCGTCATCCAGTTTTCCGTCGAAGGCGATCGGGGCTTCGAGACGAAAGGCCCGCATGGTGGCACGACCCTCATCGTCCCGATTGACGACTTCGGGGAAAACCGGTGCCGGCGGGCCGTCCAGGTGAAGTCGGCGAGCCGGGACCGTCACGCGTTTCTTCGTCGGCGACCGAGGCCGGACATCCCCTTGCTCCTGATCCGCGGCATAGATCAGTCTCGGCAGACCCAGCGTGAATATGAACAGGTAACTTCGGAGCAGTCTAGATCTCATGCGTATCCAAAGAAGCTATTCGATTGTCCGAAACGACGGCCTTGCGAACGTCTTAGAATCGGAAAAGGCGGGTCACTTTAAAAACCAAGCTCCGGTTCTCGAGACTCGGGAAACCCGTGAAGGCCGTGCTGCGACCGTCGCTGTAAACGACATAGATGTCGCTTCCCGGCCGGTACTCCCAGCGAAAACGGATGTTGCTGGAAATGCTATCACCGTCCGAGTTGTACTGAACTAAGGCCCCGACAAAAGCGCGGGGCGTGAACATGTAATTGGCACGTAATGCGAACAACGTCGTCGTTGAACGAGCCCTCTAGTAAATCCACCCAGTTTTGAGACAGCCGTGGCTCGAGGCTGAACTGCCGGGTTATTTCGGCTCGAGACGAAATGGTGACCGATTTTCGGTTCCCACTGTAAAAGCTTCCGTGGGTGAGAATTGGCCATTCCCGACACACGACGTTGGGGTCCGAAGCGGTAGCGGTACTCGAACTCATTGAAGTTGTATCCGCCGATAGGAAGGAAGATACCGTCCGAAATCTCGAACTCCTCGTCCAGGAACTCGTAATTTCGTCCATATTCGAAGGAGAAGGAATCACCATTCTCGAACTCGGTTCGAAATTCGAACCTCCCGATACGGGTCTCGAGTAAACTCAGAGAGTTCGTGAAGTTGTTGAAGCTCCCCTCGAAACCGAACTGGCGGATGGCTTTGATGGAGCGCGGTCGGGGACTGTAGCGAAACTGACCGTAGCTCTGCCGCATGTCTTCACGCCGCAAAAAGCCAACTTCGGGACTGAAATTCTCGTCGACGGCAAGGTAGGTCAGATCGACTCCGATGAGGTCGCCCCCGTAGTTGAGTTTTCCCATGTAGCTCTCGTCCTTCCTTCCAGACCCGGCGTCGAGCTTTGAGCATAGTAGGTGTTGATGTTTAGGTTTTGGTAGAAGGTGAAGTTCCCGTCGACACCGAACAAGCCATTCGAGCCGCCTCCGTCGAGTGCGTTCGAATCGATAGGTGCCGATGAAACCGATATTGCTGCGCCCGAGGATGTCGCGCTTGACGCGGGCGACGCCGAAATTGGTCGTGGGAATCAGTCCCGACGGAACATCCTCGGTCGGCACGACGGACAACGCTTCGGTCTGCATGGCCAGCGCCCCGACGGTGTACTTGCCCGCCTGCCGGTCAGACGCCCACCGGCGTTGATGGGAACGGAATAGTCGTCCTGAAGCCCGATGCGCCGGCTGTAGAACATGATGGGCATGTCCTGCCCACCACCACCTCCTCCGCCTCCGCCGAAGCGATGGGTGGAACGGCCACCGAAGTTGAAAATCCCTTGCCCTTCGAGAAAAAACTCCCGCTTTTCGGGGAAGAACAGGCCGAACCGGGTGAGGTTGACCTGCTGCTCGTCGACCTCCACTTGGGCAAAATCGGTATTATAGGTGAAGTCGAAGGTCATGCCCCGCGTGACCCCGTACTTGACGTCGAAACCGAGATCGCCATCGAAGTCGTTCGAATAGGGCTCGTCGGCGGTCAGGTCGGTGCGGAGACCGGCCGTGGCAAAAGGCTTGACCTCGAGGTTGAGGGAGCGAGCGGGGGGCTCGAGGCCCACCATCGTGCCGGCCTGGGAAAGCCTCGTTATTCCCCCTCGACGAAAGGCGGCGGCGATAGGGGTCAAGTAGCTCGTTTCATTTTTCCATCGAACCATGCGGCGGAAATTAATTCCCCAGATCTGCGACACGCCCGGCTTATATCTCAGTGACTTGAAGGGAATCCCCATTTCGACGGTCCAACCCTGCTCGAACCGTCCGGTCTTCACTTGCCAAACCGTGTTCCAGTCACTGTTGGTGTTGCGCTCGTCCGTGACCTGAGCGTCATATAGCCCGCCGAGGGGATTCGTGTAAAAGAGGATACCCGTTCCGTTTGTCGTAGAAGGTGTCCAAGACGACGGCGAAATTCTCGTTGTTGAAGAGATTGCGGTTGTCCCGCCGCATCTCGTTGGCCACGTCTCTCTCCGGATGGCTGTCCCAGCAGCGGGCCGAGACGTAGATGTTGTCGTGGTCATAAAAGACCCAAACCTCGGTTTGCTCGGTAGCCGGCTCGCCCTCTGCCGGCTCCTGCTGGATGAAATCGCTGATGGACGGAGTCGTTCGATAAACGCCCTCTTCGAGCTTGCCGTTGACCTGCAAAGCTTCCGAGAGCCGAACCGCACGAAGTGTGACTTGACCTCGCATCGTCCCGGCTCATCACTTCGGGGGCTCCGGGGCAGCCGGGTCGATGGCCAGGGTCGCCGTGGGGGCAAAAGCGGGGCTTTCCCCGTTCCCTCCATCGTCCCCAACCATAAAAGACTCACCGGGGCGTGTCGCGTTGACTGTGTTTTCCCGGCCATCGGAACGTTCCGCCGCGCGATCCGCCGCGTGAAAAGCTTCTGGGGAATCCTCGGGAGCACCTTCAATCAGACCGTTTGCCACCGGCGCAGCCGGCTTTGTAAGGACTTCCGAATGGCCATTTCCGGGCTCGGTAGCCTCCCAATCGACCAAGGTCCGGGGCACGGACACGAGTTTCCCCTCTCGCGTCTTCATGACGACCGTCCCGCCTCGGACTGAGTAACACCGGATCGCCATCTGCGTGCCGTCCTTGAAGAAAACGACGGCGGACGACGACGGGCAATCCAGGTCATTTTTCGCTGCACCGTTGTAGGCGGCAGCAAGGGCAGGAACGGTGAAAGTAAAGAGTAGAAAAACGAAGGAGAGCCGGTTTTTCATCTGTGTTGACCTACATCCGCCTAATCTCTGTTGAATTTTCGAGCTCGTGAAAGAAGGTACTCGGCTCCAAAAGAGTAGTATACCAGGTTGTGAAATCCGAGCATAACGGTCCCTCGGGACAAACGACGACCTCACCTTTAAGGACGTCCGGAGCATCCTTTCTATTTCAAAAAGTTGAGTGGTAGACGATGGAGTCATTGGTGTGATAAAATTTGAGTTTTGCAGCACTGTAGTGCGCGCCTGAATCCCCTCGGTTTCAAAAACCTCGAGGAACAACTCAAGGAAGGTAGGTAAACACCCCAATGATGAGACCTCTGACCCTGATGTCCGTGGTTTTGACGCTGACTCTTTTTGGCTGCGGAAACGATAACTCTCCCAGCTCACCAGACGCGAACGGCACATTGAATCGGCGTCTCTCAACTCAGCTCCGGAACCCAGCTCGCTCAAGCCCAACCGGGAGGCCCAGCGACCCTGAGCCCAGAGGTAGGAGAGCACGTCGCTTCAATCCAGCCCTTGCTGACCGTCGAGAACGGCACGATCGGAAGCCCCCCTCGACTCTACCGGTTCGAGTTGGCAAACGACTCCGCCATGACGGACATCCTGATTTTCGAGAGCGACGTGCTAGAAGGAGTCGAAGGAACGACCTCTTGGCAGGTCTCGATGCCGCTCACCGTGGGCAACAAGTACTACTGGCGGGCTCAGGCGACTTCCGGCCAGACGAGCGCCTATTCCAACGTTTCCGAGTTCATCGTCAAGGACGGATTCGCCTTAGATCGGCCAAGCGAAGTGATGGTCTATGATCCCCTGACCAACGGTTCTTCCGTGGCGATGGAGGTCGTGGGCGGACAGTTCACGCCGCAAGGATGGCAGGCGCTGAGCTCGAGCGACTATATCCGCTATCAGGTCCCAACCACCAGCGAAGGCTATATGGAGTGGGACGTCACCAACGTCAGCGAGCCCAATCCAGCCGCGGGCAAAAGAATGCTCATCAGCTTCTGGGATCCCACCAAAGGCAACTATCGCGAAAACCCATTCCGCGTCCACGTGCAGAAGATGGATAAGAACACCGTGAACCGCTGGGACGTGCGTTTGCGCTGGATCTCCCGAGGGCAAGAGACCAACGAAGGCATCAGTTTCTTCGACTTCGAATCCGACGTCGTCTATCCGTGGCGCATCGAGTGGGGAAGCTACCCTGGTATCGGCGCCCAGCAGGTCAGGGTTTTCCTCGAAGGGGTCCAGATCTTGACGCGGAACTACGACAAACCCTACCGCCCGAAGACTTTTTGGGTCGAGCTCGGCAATCAGGAGCGGGTCGAAACGCTCGAACAAGCGATCTGGTCCAACGTCCGTATCGGAACCCGGTAAAAGCCAAGGGCTCCGCCCTTGGCGAGAGAAGACAGAATACAGAAGGCAGAATACAGTCCGCCTTCGCCAAGGCTTCAGCGGACCGCCGAAGCGATAGCCTTAAATAGAGGAACGCGAAGGCGGGATGGGAACTTGTTGACGGCTGCGCCGTCGTCATCAGGATTGACTATCGCTCGGTACTACCGCAGCGCATTGTTTCCAAGAGCCAGGAGCCCGAAGGGCCGCATCAAGATTCAACCGCAACAGATTCGCCGCGTTTCGGAATTCTGCCTACTCGATTCTCAGGACCTGACCCGGCGCCACTCCGGTACGGGTCGCGACAGCACCATTCGCGAACTTCACCTGCACATCGTAGGTCTTGCCGGCCTCGAGCCCGAAGTGCAGAGTAAAAGGATCCTGGCTGCAATAGCCGGTTGCGCCGTGCACGGCGCGGAAGCCGCGGAGAAACGCTCCTTCTCCCAGATGTCCACTTTCATAGACCGCCACCCTGGCGCCTAAGGCGCCCTGTTGGCCGCTCGGCGATTTCAGCGAGACTTTCAGCCACGCACCGGACGTTAAAACGTTGAGAAACAACGTATTGGGCCCCTGCTTGCTCGCAATGAGCAGATCCAGGGCACCGTCATTATTAATGTCGGCGAAAACCGCCGATCTCGCGTCATCTCCGATGCCGGCGAGGCCGATGTCACCCTGGAAGGTAAAGGCACCCTTCCCATCGTTCAAATGGATTCCCGTCTCCCCGGCGAGATACAAATCGAGGTCGCCGTCGTTATCTACGTCACCGAAGGCACCCGTGTACCGCGAACCGTCGATTCGACGCAAAAGATTGAACCGTCCCTCGCCGTTGTTTCGGTAGAGCTTGGACCCGTGAAATCCCGCCACGAGAAGGTCGAGATGGGTGTCGTTATCGATGTCGGCAAAGCTCCAGCCGTTCGTTCCGCGGTAGTCACCAGTCGTCTTGTCGTAAGCCACACCTGAAAAATCCGTTTGATCGACCAGGCGAGGCGACTCGTTCACCAAGAGAGCCACCGGACCGACTCCCCCGTCTTGAACGTACTCAAAGGCGGTCAGAGCCACATCGGGTTTCCCATCGCCGTTGTAGTCCACGGCGGTGATCCCTTGATTGGCGAAGGGCCGGTTGTCGGCACCCTGAAGCCGCTTGCGCTCGAAGACCAACCCTCCCAGATTCCAATAGACGATCGGTTGGGCATCTTGCCAAGCTGAAACGATGATCTCCAGCCGCCCGTCACCATCGAGGTCGGCGGCGGCAACACCTCGCGTTCCTAGATCCGTAACGTCGATCCGGGCACTGTCGGAAATGTCCACGAATTGGCCGGCACCCGCGTTCCGGTAGAGTCGGTTGTGACCATTCCAGGTATGGGCATTGAACAGATCGAGGTCTCCGTCGTTGTCGAGATCCGCGAAAACAGCCGAATGGGACTCCTCCGAGATCTCTTCGAAAAAGCCGTCGTCGGACACGCCCGCCGCAACGCCTCTTTCTTCGAACACGGGAGGGCTTTGCTTTTGATTGATGAAGAGCAGATCCGGACGATCTTGAGTCGGGTCGAAGATGTGGGTCACGTAGACATCCAACCACCCGTCCCCATCGACATCCGCCACTTGGATGCCATGCCCTCCGAATGTCTCGAGGCTCTTGAAACCCGAGGCTTCCGTCACATTAGTAAACCCGATTTCGGCCGCATTTGCCGCCACCGAACAGACAACCCACAGCGTCAAAGATAGTTGGAGGATTCTCATAAACTTGGTTATCTCCTGGAGACCAGACATGGTGGGCGGTACAGGGATTGAACCTGTGACATCTTGCTTGTAAGGCAAGCGCTCTCCCGCTGAGCTAACCGCCCACGAAGTGCATCCTTTATTGTAAACCAAAGTTTCCGTGAGCACTAAAACCAAGTTATAGCGAAACTCGAAGTATTTGACCATGCTCGATGCAAGGCGTACCATAAAAGATCGTTGAAAATAATGAACCCCCAACACCATAGAAGGAGCAATCTTGATACGCCTCAAGGCCGATCTCCATCTGCATACCGGGGATGATCCACTCGACTACATCACTCATTCCAATAAAGAGCTCATCGATCATGCCGCCGCTCTCGGCTTCGAAATCCTGGCCATCACGAATCACGATTTCATGAGTCACCGGCAAGAGCTGGCCGACTACGCCGCGGACCGCGGCATCGTGCTAATCCCGGGTGTCGAGGCGACCATCGAGAATCGACACGTCCTTCTCTATAATTACGACTATTGGCAGGCACCGCCTCGCTCGTTCGACGATCTCTACCGTTTGCGCCGAGACCATCCGGAGATGCTCATCATTGCTCCTCATCCTTTTTTTCCATCCCAGTTCTGTCTCCAGAGCAAGCTCTTCGAGCACCTAGAGCTCTTCGACGGTATCGAGTACCACCATCTTTATTTGAGAAAGATGAATTTCAACCGGCGGGCCGAAGGTCTCGCCTTCCGCTCCGGCCGTACATTGGTTGGAACCTCGGATTCCCACTTTTTGTGGCAGATGGGAACCACCTACTCTTACATCGACGCGAAGGAGAAATCGCTCCCCGCCATTACAGACGCCATCCGCCGGGGAAGCGTCCTTGTTGCCACACGTCCCCTTCCCGTTGTAGATTTCATTCTACGAATTCGTTCGTACCCTTCGCTCAAGTTCAGGCGTCTCGCCTTCCGAAACGGCTACCGCCGCGGCGGCGAAGTCCTTCGATTACACTAGCTCCAGCGCTCGCCTCGTCGAAGTCTCCCGGAACAAATCGAGCTTCCTGCGCGTACTACATATCGAAGCTCGCGGTTATTTTGAGCCGTGAGACGAGGGGAGTCCATGAGCCGATTAGCCAAGAAACGATTGACCGCGGTTTGTGGGGGCACCGTCGCCCTGCTGGTCCTCGCATCCGCTTTCTTCCTCCTTCGCAGTGACGACGCTGCCGCGATCACCGACGTTACTCCGGACCTGACAACCGAAGCGGATACCCCAAAGGTGCCGGTCGAGGTCAGCGAAATCCACGTCGGCTCCATTTCGAGCACTCTTACGAGCTCCTCTACGATCGAAGCCGAGCAAAGTGCCCAGGTCCTGGCCAAGGTCGAAGGTATCTTGACTGCGGTCAAGGTTCGTGAAGGCGAAGACGTCAAAGCAGGCCAAAACCTCGCATGCCTCGAGGACGAAGAGAAAACACTGGCTCTCGAAAAAGCCCGCTTGAGACTCGGCAAGGCCAAAGCAGAATATCAGCGGGCACAGCTGTCGTTCGATCAGAAGTTGATTTCCCGCTTCGACTACGAAAAGTCGGTTTTCGATCGCGACCTCGTCGAGTCCGAGCTCGAGACCGCAACGCTCGAGCTCGACTACACTCAGGTTCGAGCTCCTTTCTCCGGCAGAATCACACAAAAGGCCGTGGTGGTCGGACAGGCCGTCAAAAAAGGCGATCATCTGTTTACGCTCGCCGATTTCGACTCGCTCGTTGCTCGAATCTTTTTACCCGAGAAGGATGTGTTTCAGTTGAGGAGGGGCCAGACCGCGGAGCTTGTCCTCCAGTCCAAAGACGACCTGAAATTCAACGGTCGCATCCGTGACATCAGCCCCGTTGTCGATCCTAAAACCGGCACCGTCAAGGTGACCGTGGATATCACGAGTCGCGGATCGGCGCTTCGACCAGGTGCCTTCGTTCGCGTCAATATCATCACGGACACGCATGAACAGGCGGTGTTGGTCCCCAAGATCGCACTCCTCAAGGAGGACAGGGCCGACTTCGTTTATTTGGCGATCGAAGACGTAGCCGTCCGACGCCCTGTGCGCACAGGATACATCTCGAACGGCATGGTCGAGATCATCGAAGGAGTCGGACCGGGTGATCGAATCGTGGTCGCCGGCCACACCGCTCTCAAAAACGACAGTCCACTCGAGATTTTGAAGGACTGACGAGATTCAGAAGCTCGCGAGCTCATCCCCCTGAAGAAGACGCTTGAATCCAGAGGGGAGAACTGTATTACGAATCCTGATTTTCTTCGCGTCAGAGCTAGAAAATCCCGATGACCGAAGGCGCGAAGCGCTGAGCTCCATTAGCTGATGGCTGAGCGCTGACCGCTGATAGCTCGCGGCGAGCCGTTCACTTTGATTTCGACGAGCCGCGCTGTGTGACACTATGAAGAAATTCGTCGATGCCTGCATAGAGCGCCCCGTCAGCGTGGCCATGTTCACCATCGCCATCGCCATATTCGGCCTTGTCTCCTTTACACGCCTTCCCCTGAGCTTGCTGCCCGATATCTCTTATCCCACACTGACCATAGAGACCGAGTACCCCGGAGCAGCCCCTGCCGAAATCGAAGCACTCATCACCCGCCCCATCGAAGAGTCCGTCGGGGTCATCTCCGGTGTTCAAAGTCTAACCTCCCGTTCGCGCGCCGGGATCTCGGAAGTGACACTCGAGTTTCTCTGGAAAACCAACATGGACTTCGCGGCGCTCGACGTTCGGGAAAAGCTCGACCTCGTCCAGCTCCCCCGCGATGCAGACAATCCAACCCTTCTCCGTTTCGATCCTTCGAGCGATCCAATCCTCCGGCTCGGTCTTTCCGGCTCCACCGACCTTGCGTTCCTTCGTCAGTTCGCGGAAGAAGATCTCAAGAAAGACCTCGACTCCATCGACGGTGTGGCGGCCGTCAAGATCGAAGGCGGATTGGAACGCGAGATTCGAGTTGACATCGACGAAGGCAAGCTCGCCGTTTTCGGCATCACGGTCGAAAAAGTGTCCGACGCCCTTGCCGCCAGCAACATCAATCTGGCCGGAGGGAGCATCTACGAGGATGAGGCCCGCTATTTGGTCCGTACTCTGAATGAGTTCCAAAACATCGACGACGTGGCTTCTACCTTGGTCCTCGACGACGGTGAACGCCGCATCTACCTCCGCGACGTGGCCGAAGTGGGGTGGGGACACAAAGAGCGACAAGCCATCACCAAGATGGACGGAAGCGAAAGCGTCGAGCTACGTGTCTACAAAGAGGGCGACGCCAATACCGTCCAGGTGGCGCGACGCGTCAAGGCTCGTATCGACCAACTCGATAAAGATCTTTCCACCGCCGGCACCGAGTTGGCCATCCTCTTCGACCAGTCCACGTTCATCGAAGGCAGCATTGATGAAGTCGTGTCGAACGGCTGGCAGGGCGGCCTGCTGGCCATTCTCGTCATTGCTCTTTTCCTAAGGGACCGGCGCGCCACCAGCGTTATCGGTTTGTCTATTCCCGTCTCGGTCGTCGCGACGTTTTTCGTCATGTACCAGATGGGGTTGTCGCTGAACATCATGTCTCTCGGCGGGCTCGCTCTCGGCATTGGCATGGTGCTCGACGACTCCATCGTGGTCCTCGAGTCGATTTATAGACACCGCTCTCTCGGAAAATCTTCTCGCGAAGCCGCGAGCACCGGCGCCGGCGAAGTGGGGATGGCCGTCGTAGCCTCGACGCTCACCACAGTCGCCGTCTTCCTTCCCATCGTTTTCGTCCAGGGGATCGCCAGCCAGCTTTTCAAGGACCAGGCACTGACCGTGTCCATCTCGATTTTGGCATCCCTCGCATTTTCCCTGGCGCTCATTCCCGTCCTTGCGGCACGACTCAAGGAAAATGGCGCGACAAACGAGGAGTCGCCGGCACCCGTGCCGACTTCCCGGCTTCGAAAAATTCTCTACGGCGGACCGTCATGGGTTCTCAATAAATTGAGGTGGGCAACCCACGCCCTCTTCCTCGCCTTGTCTACTTTGACTTACCCGTTCACGTGGACTTTCGATCGTTTCGAGAATTCCGTCTACCGAATCTATCCGAAAATGATCCGAGCAGCGCTCGCCCATCGTGCAGCCGTGCTTTTGGCCGCCGGCGGTCTTTTCGCAGCATCGCTATTCGTCGCTCAATCCGTCGGAATCGAGCTCATCCCCAACATGGCGCAAGGAGAGTTCTATTTCGATATCGAGCTGCCGGAAGGGGCGCCGCTCGAGCTCACCGACGAGGTATTGACCGAGATCGGCCGCGAAGCAAGCGATTTGCCCGGTGTCGCCATGCACTTCACTTCAGCCGGAGCCGTGGACAACTCCGGCCAAGAAGCAACCGGAAAGGGAGAAAACCGGGGCCGCATCCATTTGGTCATGGCGAACAAGGAAGATCGACGCACGGAAGCCATCGCCGTCGCTCAGATGCGCGAGAGGCTCACCCGCTATCCCGGGCTCGCGTTTCAGTTCGACCGGCCTTCCTATTTCAGCTTCAAGAGGCCCATCGAGCTCGAGATCTACGGAGACCATCCACAAACCTTGGCCCGATACGCATCATTAATAGCCGAAGCCATGGAATCGATTGAGGGTCTAACGGATGTCCGATCCTCAGCCGAACCGGGAAACCCGGAGCTTCAGATTTTTTTCTCTCCTGAACGACTGGCACAGATGGGTCTTTCCGTGGATCAAGTCTCCCAGACTCTTCGGACGAAGCTTCGCGGCGACGTCGCCACACGCCTGAACGAGGGCGAGCGTCAAATCGACATCGTCGTGCGCGCTCACGAAGACTCGCGTGCTCGAACCGAGCAGGTCTCCGAGCTCATCGTCCACGGCACCGGCCAACGACCGGTTCCCTTGAAAGCCGTGGCCCAGACTGAAATGGCCGTGGGACCCTCCGAAATCCGCCGTGTGGGGCAGCGCCGGGCCGTCGTTATCTCGGGAAATTTGATTGGACGCGATCTAGGGCGTGCGACGCGAGATATCGAGTCGGCCATCGCGGGACTTGGTCTGCCTGCTTCCATCGTGACCCGTTTCGGCGGGCAGCACCGGGAGATGGAAAGTTCCTTCGGCAGTCTCTACCTTGCGATTTTTCTCGCCATCTTTCTCGTCTACTTTGTGATGGCTTCGAAGTTCGAGTCCTTGATGCACCCCTTCATCATCTTGTTCACCATCCCTCTGGGATTGGTCGGGGTCATCTGGGCGCTCGTCCTGAGCGGAAATCCGGTGAGCGTTATCGTGCTCATCGGCACCGTGATGCTGGCCGGTATCGTGGTGAAAAACGCCATTGTCATGGTCGACTACATCAATATCTGCCGGGAACGCGGCATGCCCAAAAACGACGCCATCGTGGAAGCCGGAAAGATCCGCTTACGCCCAATATTAATGACGACCCTCACGACGATTCTAGGGCTCGTCCCCATGGCCCTGGGCTTTGGAGAGGGCGCTGAAATCCGCGCCCCCATGGCCATCACCGTCATCGGGGGCCTCGCCGTCTCGACATTGCTAACTCTAATCGTCATACCCACCGTGTATTCCATGCTCGATCGGAAGCGGTACGCCGGGGAGGCAGCATGAAAGCCCTAGCGGGCCTTTCCGTCCGACGCCCCGTCACCACCATCATGGTGCTCGTGAGCCTCCTCGTGCTCGGCGCGATCTCTTTTGTGCGGCTACCCCTTGCTTTTCTTCCTGAGGTTGACTTCCCCGCCATTTTCATCACCGTTCCTTACCCGAACTCCAGTCCGGCACAAATCGAAAAGGAGATCGTCAAGCCGCTCGAGGAAAATCTCGCCACCCTATCCGGCGTACGCAAGATGAGCTCCACCGCGACCGCCGATGAGGCCACACTTCAACTCGACTTCAACTGGGGAGACTCGCTCGACGTCGTCCGCATGAAGGTCGCGGAGAAGGTGGAGGAGATCCGCCCCGAGCTTCCCGCCGATATTCAACAGATCTTCATCAACACGTTCAGTACGTCTCAGATCCCGGTGGTCGAAGCACGCATCTCCGCTCCCGGCATTGATCTATCTCAGAATTACGACTTGCTGGAAAAGCGCGTCGTCAATCCCCTCCAGCGCGTCGCCGGCGTCGCAAAGGTCGAGCTCAACGGAGTCGAGCCTCGTGAGGTCCGGATCAATCTCCGGTTGAACAAAATAGCGGCGCACGGTGTCGATATCGGAACACTCGCCGGACGGCTCGCAAGCTCCAATCTGAACCTCGCCCTCGGCAAAATCGACGCCGACGGACGGGTCATCCACGTTCGGAGCTTCGGAGCCTTTGCCGATATCGAAGCCATACTCGACTTCCCCGTGGGCGAACGGAGTCTCAAGATCTCGGATATCGCCTATGTCACCTATCAGGAACCTCCCATCAACTTCGGCCGTCACCTGGATGGGGACTATGCCGTGGCCTTACAAGTCTATAAAGATCCGACCGCCAATACGGTCGATGTCGCCACCCGGGCCACCGCACTCATACGAGGATCGATTGCTTCCGACCCGACACTCGAAGGGATCAATCTGCTCGTCTTCCAAGACCAGGCGGAGCAGATCACCAACGGACTCAACGGACTACGGAACGAGGGATTGATAGGAGGACTCCTGGCCATCGTCGTTCTCTATTTCTTTCTCCGGCGTTTCGACACGACCTTCATCGTCAGTCTCGCCATTCCCATGTCCATCATTTCCACCGCCGTCGTCCTCTACTTCATGGACAAGACTTTGAACGTGCTTTCCATGATGGGACTCATGCTCGGGGTAGGTCTCCTCGTGGACGACGCCATCGTGGTGTTGGAATCGATCTTCCGTGAGCACTCCCAGAGCACGAACGCCTCGAAGGCCGCCATCATCGGAACCCGACAGGTGGTGGGTGCCGTAGTCGCCTCGACCATCACGACCGCCATTGTGTTTCTACCGCTCGTGGTGGGAGACAAAAACGAGCTGACGACCTGGCTCGGCGAAATCGGCCTTGCTATCTCTCTGACTATTTTCTGCTCGCTCATCGTCTCCCTGACCTTGATACCCTTGATGGCTTCGAAACTTTTGAGCCGCAGGCAGTCCAAGGATCCGCGGTGGACCGTTTGGCTGACCGAAAAGTATGTCGGCATTCTCCATTGGACGTTCCGGCACCGTTGGGCCACATTTGGAATTACGATTCTCATCCTTGCAAGCATTGCTCTTCCTTTCACTTTGGGTCTACAAACCGCCATGTTCGCCGGCATCAATAAGAACCGGATGTATCTCCAGTACGACTTTTCCGACTTTCACTACAAAGAGGATGCCGAAGCGGCCGTCGCCCGAGTCGAGCAGTGGTTTTTCGAGCATCGCGAGGAGCTCGGCCTCGAGTCGGTCTACAGCTACTTTGCGGAGAACGAAGCAGGCACGACTTTGAGTTTCGCGAAAGAAGATATCGGCGAGGAAGAAGCTAAAGCGATTCGGAAGAAAATGCGGGAGGGACTTCCCAAGATGGCCGGCGTCCGGATCCGCTTCGACGACGAAGACACCGAGGTCGGCGGCAGCAGCACAACGTTTCGTATCAATCTATACGGCGAGGACAACGCGCGTCTTTCTCAGCTCGCTCGAGACACCCGGACCCGCCTTTCCCAGGTCGGTGGCATCGAGGATGCCAAAAGCTCCGTTTCCGACTCCCGGAAAGAAATCCAAGTGACGTTGAATCGGGAGCTAGCCGCCAAGTATGGATTGACCCCGCGGGATGTGGCCGAAGTTTTCACGTTTACTTTGGGAGGTCAACGGCTTCGCAAGTTCAACGCCGGAGACAAGGAAGTCGATTCTATTTTGACGATGGCCCTCGAGGATGTTTCGAAACTCGACGATCTCAAAGGCTTCGTTCTCGCCGGCGGCGGACGGGGCGTCACACTCGGCACCCTGGCGGATTTCAACGTCGTGGAGCAACCCAAGTCCATTCGCCGCCAGGACCGCCGCACCGTGGTCAATGTCCGTGCCGTCTACGAGGGCGAGAACTGGACCGAGGCGCGAGAAGCCATCTCTGCGTCCCTCGATCCGATGAGCCTCCCTCCCGGCTACAGTTGGTCCTTCGGAGAGCGCATTCAGCGCCAGGACGAGCAGACCCAACAGATGCTCGTGAACTACCTTCTCGCCCTGCTTCTCGTCTACATCGTCATGGCATCGCAGTTCGAGTCGCTGGCCCACCCCTTCGCCATTCTCGTCTCCATTCCCTTCGCCCTTTGGGGCGCCGCCTGGTTCCTTTGGGCAACCGACAGTCCCTTCAACCTCATGGGACAAATTGGCGTCTTGATATTGATGGGGATCGTGGTCAAAAACGGCATCGTGCTCATCGACCACATCAATAATCTTCGCCGCAAGGGCTACTCCCGGGAGGAAGCCATCGAGCTCGGCGGACGCGAACGGCTGCGCCCCATCCTCATGACCGCCGCCACCGCGGTGCTGGCCCTCGTTCCCATGGCCATCGGCAGAACGGAGTTGGATGGGCTCTACTACTATCCTCTTGCACGAACGGTCATCGGCGGACTCACCGCCTCAACCTTTTTGACGCTGGTCATCCTTCCTTTTATCTATGTCCTCTTCGACAACCTGGCCGAGTGGGCGAGAAAGGTGTGGAAGGCGAGTGAGCCCGTGAGAGTGGTTAGGACTTCCGAGCCGGAAAGTGCTTAGATGGCCTCGTCGTTCAGAATCCGAGAACGGGATCTAGCTGAAAAGCTAAGCGGTGCGAGGATAGCGTGCTACTGGAACCTGGCGAGATTTTGCTAAAGCTCGTCGATGTAGCTTGATACGCTCTAGCTCGTGAAGAGTTTCTGCCGTTAAATAGCTCTCACCGCAGGAAGGGCAGGTAACAACGGGAACGTTCTCAACAAGGAGTAGGTTTCGACCCTTCCCGTAACTTTTCGTAAGGTGTCGAAGCCGCGCCTCGCGTGTCCCACAGATATCGCAACGAAGCTTACTAGACTTACGATTTTTCAGCATATACGGTTATTATAACTAACAACAGATGCTCGTGAACTACCTTCTCGCCCTGCTTCTCGTCTACATCGTCATGGCATCGCAGTTCGAGTCGCTGGCCCACCCCTTCGCCATTCTCGTCTCCATTCCCTTCGCCCTTTGGGGCGCCGCTTGGTGCCTTTGGGCAACCGGCAGTCCCTTCAACCTCATGGGGACAAATTGGAGTCTTGGTATTGATGGGGATCGTCGTCAAAAACGGCATCGTTCTGATCGACCACATTAATAATCTGCGCCGCAAGGGCTACTCCCGCCCGTAGGCTTTGATTGACACCACCCTCGCCGCGTTTCTCTGACCACGGCATCCGTCTTGGAGACACTACGAGTTCCGAGCGTCACGAGCAAGCTTGACGCTTCGCAGTCCACCTCTGACGCTACAGCGTCCTAAAAGTGCTTGAGAGGTTTTTGGCCGATGGCCAGTACGTTAAAGCCTATCTCGTAAAGTTTCTGATGTTCCAGAATACTACGGCCATCGAAGATGAAGGCCGGTTGGACCATAGAATCAAAAATTCGCTCATAGTCCAGATCCCTATATTGGTTCCATTCTGTCAGAACTGCGATGGCATGGGCTGATTCGGCAGCCGCATAGGGATCCGGTTCAAACGTCATATCGCCTTCAACATCCTTGAGCTCTTCCCGGGCATTGGCCAGAGCTTTCGGATCGGAGATGACGACCTCGGCCCGTTCTTCAATCAAACTCTTTGCGATACAAATGGCAGGCGATTCACGCGTATCACCCGTATTGGCCTTGAAGGCAAATCCAAATAGAGCGATTCTTTTTCCTGCTACAGTGTTGAACATGTTGGTAAGCATATTTTGGACAAATCGACGCTCTTGCCATTCATTGATTTTGACAACTGATTGCCAGTAATCGGCAACCGTTTCCAGCCCGTAACTCCTACAGATATACACAAGATTGAGCAGGTCTTTTTTGAAACAGGAGCCGCCGAATCCCACGCTGGCCTTTAAAAAATCAGGTCCGATCCGAGAGTCGGTGCCAATGGCATAAGCAACCTCGTCGATATTGGCCTCCGTTTTTTCACAAAGAGCGGATATAGAATTAATGGATGAAATTCTCTGAGCCAGAAATGCATTGGCTGCTAACTTTGAAAGCTCCGAGCTCCAAATATTGGACTCGATAATCTTTTCCCTTGGGACCCAGTGGGTATAGATATCTACGATGGCTTTTCTAGCCTTTAGCCCTCCAGGAGTTTCTTGGGATCCGATCAGCACACGGTCGGGGTTCTCCAAATCTTTGATGGCTGAGCCCTCTGCCAGAAATTCAGGGTTGGAGACGACTTCGAAACGGATGGTTCCAGGGGAGGTATTTAGTATCCGCTCCATGGCTAAAGCCGTGCGAACGGGCAAGGTGGATTTTTCCACAATGATTTTATTGGTATTCGCATGACTCAGAATCTGCCTCGCTGTTCGCTCCCAGTATTGAAGGTCGGCCGCCATTCCCGCTCCGTGCCCGAAGGTCTTTGTGGGAGTATTGACAGAAACAAAGATAATCTCGGAATCCTCGATTTCTTTTTCTATTTCTGTCGAAAAAAACAGGTTTTGTCCCCTGCTTTTCTTGACCAGCTCGGCCAGACCCGGTTCGTAAATAGGAAGATGGTCCGTGTTCCAGGCCTTGATTTTCTCTTGGTTGATGTCAACGACCGTGACCTTGTACCGGGGACATTTGGCGGCGATCATGGCCATTGTCGGCCCTCCAACGTATCCGGCACCGATGCACAGTATGCGCTTTTGGAACATCATTATGTCTCCCGTTTTTGTGATTCTTCCGAATCAAATTGTCAACCCTGAAGCGACAATAAATAAGCGATCGTGTTCGCTTCAGGGCGAACCCTAATCCGAGTTCACGAAATCTACGCAAATTACTGGAAAAATAGGGACTGGTCCGTTTTTGGTGGACCGTTGTCTTTGCCAAAAAGGGACCTGTCCCCGTTTTTCCTGCAATTTACCCTGAGTTTATTGTCGGATTAGGGTTAACTGTGATCCGAGTGTAGATTAATAATACACCATTAACAAAAGATAAAGATCTAGGTGGTTTTCTTGTCTCGATTCCCTTTTCCCTTTGGGGCGCAGCTTGGTGCCTTTGGGCGACCGACAGTCCCTTCAATCTCATAGGGCTAGTGGGCGTTTTGATATTGATGGGGATCGTCGTTAAAAGCACTACCTTGGACAATGTACTTCCATTCTCCTGTGGAAGCGTCCTTCTGACGAACGACAATGAAATGATGGGTATGTTTGTGAGCTCCGTGGTATTCGCGTAGAAACAAATCCTCCAGAAGCTGCCATTCTGACCGGTCCTCGAACCGCTTGAGTATTCGCTGACTTGTTAGTATTTTCTTGAACAAAAGGAGAGAACGATGCCTACCTGCCAAACCGTATGGCAAAATGTTGCCGACCACCGCAACAAATCGCCTTTGGTGCGCAACAATACCAACTATGTGGTCATGAACACAGCCGCGAATGCTTTGCTGGCCATCGGCGCTTCTCCCATCATGGCGCACACCCAAGAAAGGTATCCGTCGGACCAGAAAATGTCGAGGCAAGTGCTTGTAGCCATCGGCGGCCTAATGAAAGTAACTCACCCGATGTTATCCGCGCCGGTGCAGACGGAGACGCGGTGGTTTCGGCAATTTGTTCGGTTGATGACCCGGAAGAAGCCGCCCGCGGGATCCGGAACGTTGTGCGTTTCAACAAAGGACCTGGCCAATGAAGCTCTCGGAAATGGGTGAATTCGGACTCATCAAAAGATTTTCGAAACACTTTATCGAAATGACCCCGTCCGATGTGCTGGGCATCGGCGACGACTGCGCAGTTCTGCCGTTGTCGGCTAACGAGTCCCAACTGGTGACCACCGACCTTCTGGTGGAAAACGTACATTTCTTAAAGGACGAAATTTCTCCAGCCGACCTTGGCTACAAATCACTGGCGGTCAACCTGAGCGATATTGCCGGAATGGGCGGGGCACCGGGCGGCAGCTTTCTCTCCCTCGCTTTACCTCAAAATATCGAGGTCGCTTGGGTGGATGCTTTTTTTGAAGGATACCGCGAACTATCTCTTAAAAGCGGCACGCCGCTTTTGGGAGGTGACACCGCAAGATCGCCCGGCCCCATCATCATCAACGTGGCCGTTTTAGGCGGTATGGAAACGCGAAGCATCAAATACCGTTCCGGCGCCAGGGCGGGAGATTATGTCTGCGTTACCGGAGAGCTTGGAGATTCCGGCGGCGGACGGCATGTAATTCGGAACAACCCGCCGGTAAACGAAGACACTATCTACCTGCGCGCCCGGCACAACCGCCCGAGACCGCATATTGAAGAGGGCCGCTGGCTGGCCGCGCAGTCCGGGGTAACCGCCATGATGGATGTCTCGGACGGTGTCGATTCCGATCTACGGCATATTATGGAACAAAGCGGCATCGGTGCCCGCATTGATCTCGAAAAGCTGCCGGTCTCCGCGACCTTGAATCGTTTCGCCGAGGCTCAGGGTTTTTCCGCAAGCGAAACCGCCCTCACGGGAGGGGAAGACTATTGCCTGCTGTTGACGGTTCGCAAAGAAAATTATCCTGAAATATCCAGAGGCTTCCGGAAAAAGTTCGGCAACGATTTGTTTCTCATCGGAGAAATGGAAAGCTCCGCCGGGAGCTTGACCTATCTAGCCGACAACCGGCCGACATCATTGGGCGAAAAAGGATTCAACCACTTTATACAGGAATAATAAGAACTTGAATGCCAATACACCCGTTTACTTGCGATTGCCGGCAGCACCATTTCCGCGCCTTTTGGGACTAACTTTGGAGACCCCGGCAGGACTCAAACCTGCGTAGCGCGGGCTGCAACCGCGAGCCTAGTCTCTCGGCCACGGGGTCTCGATGAAGTCGCTAGTGAGATGCCTTTTTGTAACGAATCTCGTTGTGACTTGAAACGGGTTTAACTGATTAATATGAGTTTTAGCTCCCCTTCGCCAAGGCTACGGCGGGCAACCTTCGCTTGTTGAGGTTGGCTTGCCAACCGAAGCTCGCGAGAGCGAGCGAAGGTTGGAGGAGGGTGAAGGAATCGAACCCTTGGCCTTGTGAGCCACCCCGGTTTTCGGAACCGGTTGCCGACCGTCCAGCGGCACCCTCCTCTCGAGAGTGATGATCTAGATCCCGATTCCATCAGCCTTCTCCTTCCTCTTAATTGGTGGCGGAGGAGAGATTCGAACTCTCGGCCTTCGGATTATGAGCCCGACGCGCTACCACTGCGCCACTCCGCTTCATTCTGGTCCGGCACCATCGAATCGAACGATGCTGACACGCTTATCAGGCGTGTGGTCACGACCAGCCACCCCGTGCCGGAAAAAAACTAGTGAGCGTTAGCCCGCTAAAGTTGGCTTGCCAACCGAAGCTCGCGAAGCGAGCGAAGGTTGGAGGAAGGAGAGGGATTCGAACCCTCGCGCCGCGAACGACCTACCGGTTTAGCAAACCAGCCCCTTCAGCCACTTGGGTACCCTTCCTCTGAATTTGGTACTCCTGCCGGGAATCGAACCCGGATCGCAAGATTGAAAGTCTTGCATGCGAACCACTACACCACAGGAGCCCTAACGGGCGGAACAGAAGAGGTTTGAAGCCTCGACCTTCTCGCCGACAACGAGCTGCACGACCCGGCTACGCACTGCTCCGCAGAACAAGCTCATTACTCGACAAACTCCGCCCCCTAAAACTGAAAAAGCCCGACTGCCTTTCGGCGTCGGGCTTCATACGCTAGGTTACTTTCGTCCTAGTCCATGAAGCCCCCTCTATCGACGATACACAAACTAATGCTTTCAGACCGAATCCGCCCGGTCTCGGCTGACTCGGTGGTCAACAACGCAAACATCTCCACAGTCACCATGCGCAAGAAACGCCGGCTCCGATAAGCGAGATGTTTTGGTTCCCGTTTCATTCTTTAACTCAATTCGAGTATGCCTGAATCCTCTTTATTTGTAAAGATTATTTTTCACGAGTCGACCGCAATTTATTCCCGGATGATTCTCAAAGACGTAGGTGGCTGTGGTCCGTATTCATCGGCCCCCACGTCTGGTGAAGAACCAATAGGACGAGGAAAACCATCGAAATCGTCGAGGACATCCACCAGAGGCGCAGCGTGATCGATGGCGGCCGACGCCGTAGAGAGCAAGTGCAGATCGCCGGCAGAAGCGTTCACGAACCAACTCGTCTGGGCGTTCGTGACGTTTCCCGTCGCGGTTCCATTGGCGCCGTCTCGGTCCGGCCAAACACCCATATTCGTCAGGTTGTACATAAAGGTACCCTGGCTATCCGAAAAGCGCGCTTCCATTCCCCAGGTCAAGCCGGGGGCCGGGTTGAGCAGGATCGCTGTGTTGTGCGCAACGAACCAGCCCTGCGCGTGGATCATCTCGATGACCACATCGTGAGGTTCACTCGCGAAGATGATGTTGTTGCGGACAATGCCACCGGTGTGATCCAAACCGTCGTGGCCGGCGTTGCCAAAGGCGATCCCCTGGTAACAATCCACCAATAGATTACGCTCCACCACCGTATCGGATGATGCGGACCAGAACAGGATGGTAGGAGCAGGTGAATCGTCTATGGTGCGGATTCGGTGCCAAACGTTATCTCGCACCACCCACCGGTGGGCTTGGTGAGCGCTGATGCCGTTGGTGTACGAGTCGGGCGCGCTGGTCGTATATTCCAAGCGCGAGCAGGCCAACAGCCCATCTTCGCTACCGTCGCCGGCAGGATTGACCTTGACCAGTTGGTCCCGGATGTCATAGATGTGCAGGTTGTACAACATGGGGCGATCGCGACCCTGGATTGACACACCATGGTCGTGGGCGTTGCGGATGGTGAGGTCGGCGATCGTTACGTCGTCGGCATCAACAAGAATCCCAAAGTGCCCGGATGTCATTCCCTCCAAAATCCAAAATGACGTCACTGCGGTTGCCGGTTGCGCCTCGAAGTGTGATGCCATCGTTCACGATGTGGAGGTAATCGCCCATGTTGTAGGTTCCCGCCGAAACGAGAATCGTCGTACCGGCTGCCGCCGCGTACGACTGGGTGCGCAGCGCCGATTCGGAAGAGACCGTGACGACGGGCCCTGAGGGGCCGGGAAGCGGTGGGCAGAGATCACCTGCAGTGACGCCTGCCTGTACCGTTGGCCCGGGTAGACGTGCGTTCAAAAAGGGTGCGCTGAGTAGAATCAAGCTCGCAATCGCTACGATGGCTCTCATTTCTAAACTCCGGAGACGGACCAAATTGTCAGGGCTTGATTCAATGATAGCGGAAGAACATGGAAGGGACAAAGGCAACTCGCCCAACAGCGGATCTTGCTTTGGACTATTCCCCGCGCTTACTCAAACCTCGGAAACGATCGTCTTCTTCGGCAAAAAGGATGTTGAAACTGGTCAGACTGCCGTAGCAGCCCGTGATGTAGCTCTGCAGTTTGAGCTTCGTATCCTCCGGCAGATCCGCCGCGTTCACCTGCTGCTCCAAAACCCGAAGCCGATTGCGAACACTCACCACCTTTTGAAACAGCGTATCGATGGGCATCGTCTTTTCCTGCAATCCCGGCTTGCCGGGCCGCAGCACGAGCTCTCCGCCGCGCCATTTTTCGGCGGGCGCCACGGGCGTCAGCCCCGCTTCTTCGCGGATGATGCGACGGAGCAGACGCTCCAGATCCCCTTGGCTTTCATCGTTTATTGGTTCGCCCATAGGCGTTCGTTTCCTTTCGTCACGAGGAGTCGGTGCGACAGACGGCCCTGACTCTGAGGGTACGGTCTTCCTCTTGACGTTGGGAGCATGTCCACGGTAGTTGTGCTGACTCCCGCAAGTGTCACAGGTCACTCGCAGAGGCTCGGCGTCTCCGCTCACCACCATCACGGTATGTGCTCGGAAGGATTTGCAGGGACGACACCAGTCTTCGACGGTGTGACCGACGCGTAGGTTACGGTGTGGTGAGCTCAGGCGAAATCCTCCAGGTCGTGCTTCAGGAGAATAGCACGCTCGTGACGATTGCATCCAGCAGTTCGTCTTTCTCCAGGAGCTGCCTGTTTTACTCGACTTCGACGAGCTCTTAACCCTGAAGCGACAATAAATAAGCGAATCAGCTTTGGCAGACGCAACAAAAGCCATGATAGTGGCGGCTATTCTTGGGAAAGGGGTCTGTGATTCACTCATCTATGAAGCCGTTCTAATGTGTCTTTACGCAATGGCTTTGTTGGCTCGTGTTCGCTTCAGGGCGAACCCTAATCCGAGTTCACGAAATCTTACGCAAATTACTGGAAAAACAGGGACAGGTCCGTTTTTGGTGGACCGTTGTCTTGGCCAAAAAGGGACCTGTCCCCGTTTTTCCTGCAATTTACCCTGAGTCTATTGTTGGATTAGGGTTAATTAGGTGTGCGCAGTTGACTTACAAAAACTGCCGATAATCGCTAGTTTTTGCAAGCGAATCGCATGACTATTTCTTTTTGATTTCAAAAGTTAGCGCAAAGTGCTAATTTATGCAAGCAGAAAGTTAAAAGCTTAAGAGGAAAACGATTGAAATCTACTTTGTCGCGTTGGATCGAGCAGCTCCAGTCACAGGGTCGCTACACCTTCACGCGAAACCAGGCCGAAACAAAAACCGGACGGTCCTTCATCGCAGCCCAGACCGCCCTGCGCAGGCTCAAGCAGCACGGGCGGGTCGTCTCCCCCAGACGGGGTTTTTACGTCTTGGTCCCACCCGAGTATCGAGCAGCTGGTTCACCGCCGGCGAGCTGGTTCATCGACGACTTGATGCACTACATCGACCAGCCTTACTACGTCGCGTTGCTCAGTGCAGCCGCGATCCACGGTGCCGCGCACCAACGGCCCATGGCGTTCCAAGTGATGACCAGCAAGCCGACCCGCAAGGTGCGCGCCGGCAAGGTCGCTATCCTGTTCTCAATGAACAAAAAAGTCGAAAAGATGCCGGTGATAGAAACGCAAACTGAGACAGGTACGATGCGCGTCGCTTCGCCCGAGACCACTGCGTTTGATTTGGTCCGCTACCAGACGCAAGCCGGGCATCTGAGCCATGCCGCAACGGTGCTCGCAGAACTGCACGAACGCATAGATGCTCAAGCACTAGTTGACATCGCACCTTTGGTACGCATCCCAGACGTCCAACGCCTTGGGTACTTGATTGAAGCGATCGGAGAAAGCGGGCTCGTTGGCCCGCTATCCGAATGGCTCCTGGTACGAAAACCGCGTGTCATCCCTCTGCACCCAGGAGAACCGGCGGGTGTCAAGGCCAACGAGCGATGGCGTATCCTTCCCAATGCCGAACGGATCACAAAGCTACCTGGGGAGCCGTGGAAGGGAGCGTCAAGATAAACGCTCCTTGGACGAGAAGGCCGCGCAACGCGTAGACAAACCCGGAGCACCGCGCTTTTTATATCACCCTAGTTGCGCTGTCCTCGCTCAATGGATAGTCTTATCCTGGACGTTCAAAGACCCTGCCGGCCATGAAATGTCTACGCTGTGACGAGCCGATTCCTTTCGGTCACAACGTGTGCCCACAATGTGAAACGGAGCCGGCTCGATCGAATGACGACACGCAAAACAAAGCGTTCCAAGATCGACCCTCGTCGCCGCTTACCTTTCCTCCCGGCTTCACCTTCGCCCATCGCTACACCATCGTCGAGCAAGTCGGCATCGGAGGAATGGGCCAAGTTTATAAGGCCCGTGACGAAGATCTGGGCCGGACCGTAGCCCTCAAGATGCTGCGCCCCGACGTGGCCTCCGAAACCATCGGCGTCGAACGCTTTCGACGAGAACTGAGTTTTGCCGGAAAGGTAAGCCATCCCAACGTCTGCAGAGTCCACGACATGGGCGTCGTGAACGAATCCACGATTCATCAGTATGGAGTATGTTGACGGACAGACCCTGGCATGACGTGATCCAGTCCATCGGCCGGTCCTGTCGCCCCGACAAACGATCGTCTTGGCCCGACAGATCTGCTCCGCGCTCAAAGCCATCCACGAACACTCCATCGTTCATCGTGACCTCAAACCTTCGAATATCATGCTCGATCGCTCGGGCCGAGCGCGTCGTCATGGACTTCGGCCTTGCCTTGCATCAAGATGCCGACAATATCACGAGCGAAGGCGAGATTCTGGGCACGCTCGCCTACCTGAGTCCCGAGCAGGCTCACATTCAGACGCTCGATGCGAGATCCGATATCTATGCGCTCGGACTCATCATTTTCGAGATGCTCACCGGTAAGAGGGCACCGGGCGACGACGGCCGTTTTCCGCTCGCGTTGCGAAAGGGAGACGATCGCGTCGCCCCCAGTCGCCTGACACCGGAAGTGCCGCCGATGCTCGATGCGATCGTGCACCGCTCTCTCGAGCCCAAGCCCGAAAAGAGATACCCCAGTGTTGACGCTCTGGATCGGGAGCTTCAGTATCGTAGAGGCGACTCCGTCAGAAGGGCTGGCGCCGAACGAGTCAAAGTGACGTCACGGTTCCGATCCTGGAAACTCGCCTTTGCGGCAATAGCACTCGTCGCTGCCGCTTTTATCGCGGCTTTCTTTATCAGACCCGATCCTTCGAACGACCCGGCGACCCTTCCAAGCGTCGCTTTTCTCTCGCTCGAGTACGAAGGCCCGAGACAATCGGCCTATCTTCGCCAGCTCGTGCCTCTTCTCTTGGGTGACGAGATCCGCGGCAACACGTCGATTGACGTCGCTCCGTTCTCTGCAAGTCGGACCTTCGATCCGGTGAGAACACGAGGCTCATCACGAGTCAGCTCGACGTCACGCATCTGTTGAAAGGTAGGCTCGAAGTCAACGAACGCCAGATGGTCATCACTTACCAAATTCTGGGACAAGAGGGTGACCCGATGGGTGCTTGGAGTTGGACGGGAGAATTGGATGCCGTTCTGGAAAACGTCGATGAGATGACCCGGGAAATTGTATCCATTATGGGCGAGTCCATCGATGCCTCACCCGTGCAAAGGCCCTATGGTCAAGCGGCTTTAGCAGCATACATCGAGGGCCGAACGTATCTCGAAGGCTGGGACGTGGAACGGAACTACCTCGAGGCGGAAGATTCGTTTAGGCGTGCCATTGATGAAGAAGAACGATTTGCCGAGGCCCATGCCGGCCTGGCCCGCGCACTCTGGACTCGTTATCTACAAACTCGCGACACGGATTTGGCCACGGAAGCTCTTTCCGCCGCCGAAAAAGCCGTCTCTCTCGACGAGACCTTACCCGAAGCCCACTTGGCCCTGGGGTCGTTTTGCTGGGACAAGGACGTTCCGCCGAAGCCGCGGCCGAGCTCGAAGAAGCGCAGAGGCTGGCACCCGGTAACGATGTCGTCTGCCGATCGATCGCAGGCGCCTACGATGCGCTCGGGACGAAACGAAGCCGCGGAGCAGATGTACCAGCGGGCCATCGATCTCCGCCCCGGCTTTCTGGGAAAACTACAACAGCAAAGGGATTTTCCACATGAGGCAGGGTGATCTACCGCTGGCGAAAGAGCTCTTCCGTCAGGTCATCGATCTCCGGCCGGAAAGCGACACGGGATACAACAATCTCGCCTCGACGCATATTCTCGCCGGCGAGCTGGTCCAGGCCGAGCCGTTGCTCCAGGCGGCGTTACGTATCCACCCCAACCCGGCGGCTCACGACAACCTCGGTTTCGTTTTCTACTCCACCGAGCGATATCAGGAAGCGGCACTCGAGTTCCGGAAAGCCATCGAGGCCGGAAACGACGACGCCATGTCTTGGGGCAATCTAGGCGATGCCTATCGCCAAATGGAGCGAACCGAATCCGCGCGGAAGGCTTATGAAAACGCTCTCGAAAAGGCCGAAGAAGCCCTCCGCGTCAACCCGAACGATCTGGAAACCAGGATGGGCTCCGCCATGGTCCTCGCCGGACTCGGCCGTTGCACGAGAGGCGGGCCCGCAGGTAGACCGATGCCTATCTGCTCAGCCCGACCGACCCGACCTCCATTACTACGCCGCTCTCGTTTTCGCCGTCTGCGGGGAGCAAGAGGCCGCGGTGCAGCACACCGTCCGGGCCATCGAGGGCGGCGTCGTGGCGGATATGCGCACCAATCCAGACCTTTCGTCCCTGCTGGAAAATCCCGCCGTCAAACGAGCACTGCCTAAATAACGCCGCCGGTCCTACGGAGTTCCCCTCACTCGAATCATGGGGTCAACGAAACTGACCTTTCCGCTCGCCTTGACCCGAACAATCGAAAACTTCCACGATTCCTTCTTCCCTTTGCCCGGGTTGTGTCAGGACCTTACCCGTCGTCAGTTCTTTCGTCATCAGCTTCTCATTTCTTCGAAAAATGAGATCATCAACGCCGGGCAAGTCACCGGCTGTCTGTTTTGGCGTTCGCTTGAATGGGAATCGCTCGAACTTGTTCTTCCCCGCGGGCTTTTTTCTCTGATAAACGACGAAAACCGAGTCTCCGGGATCACCTTCGATCAACCATTTTATTTCGTTTTGATCCTGCGCCAGATCTAGGATGACTTCAGGCAACAGTTTGCCTTCCTCATCATAGATCTTGTTGTTCTTTTTGATTCTCACACTGACAGACGCCATGAGCACCTCCTCATTTGCAAAGGCAAAGGTTGAAATTACCGGGCGAAAACGTTGACGCCTTGATAGCCTGTTCTTAGCGACAAAGTCAAGGAAAAAGGAGTCAAAGTCCGATGGTCGAGCCGATAGAGAACTGCCAGCGGCTGACGCCGGCGATGGCATTGAGGGCATAGGCGAGATCGAGACGAAGACCGGGGGTGGTGGCGGCGAGCCGGTTGCGCCCCAAAAGAAGGCTTACACCGACATCGGACTTGAAGTCCCGCAGCATCATTTTTTGATCTTCCGGCCAGGCGTAACCGGTATCGAAAAACGCCGCCACCGCGAACGAAAGAAGTTGAAACACATCATCCGCGATGAAGTAGCGCTCCTCGAGACTCAGTCTGAAAGAGCGGTTCCCGACGAACTGGCGCACCGGATAACCTCTTAGCCCACTGTCTGCACCCAATCGAATCTGGGTCTCCGGATCGAGTTGGCTGCCGTAAACCAGTTGAGCCGTGCCGACGAGCAGCCAATCCGTAGTGTGTTTGTTCACATAGTCGAGTCGCGCCCAAGTCAGATTGTTCTCTAGAGCCTGATGACGATGGCGTGCACTCCACGTGACTCCGCTCGTGAAAAAATGCTCCCGCCCCAGCCTGAAGCCTCGACGACCTCTAAGCGTAAAGAACCAAGCCGTCCCGTCTTCACCGCCCAGGGCCGGCGCCGAAAGACCCACGAAAGCCGACGCCTCGTAGCCTAAATTGAAATCCTCAGCGGCTTCGAATCGGTTCACGTGGGTGAGTTTCAAGAAACGGTGCTCCATCGTGCTGACACCGACCTCAACGATACCGAAATCCCGAAGATCGCCATCGACCTCGTCCTCGTGACTGCGATAGGCGACATGAAGCCGAGAGGCTCTCGGCCCGTCTCGAGCAATCGCTCGGGCAAGCTCGAGATTCCCGTGCCGGCGAACGTGCCGTAGGTCGTCCACCCGCTTCCCGTCTTGGTACAAAGGGATCGAGCTGATCGAAACCTTCCAGGCTCAGACCGAACGCCCACCCTGTGCTCAGGGCAAAAAAGGGTCGTGTCAAACCGAAAAAAGGCCTCGACGGCCGTCCGACTGGTCAGAATACGAGGCTTGAAGCTTCGTCCAAGTGCCGACCAAGCGAGGATCCGAATAGAAGACGCTGGTGTCAGTCTCTGTCCAAGTCCGATTCGCCGGAGTAGCTCAACCCACTTTCCCCGACCCAGAAGATTCTTCTCTGCGATTCCCACGGACCAAACGGTACGATTGCCCTTCTTGGCAAATCCAAGCGAGGAGTCGAGCGTGCACGAATCGAAGGTCTCCACCTTGACGTTAACCACACCTTATCCGGCTGGATAGGTTTCTACCTTGGCGTCTTTGATGAAGTGAAGGTTGCGTAGATTTCGTTCGGTCTGAGCAATGGCCTCCGGGTCGAGTCGATCCCCGGTTGCGAAAAGAAGCTCGCGCCGGACGACATCCTCTCGCGTACGGATGTGGAGTTTGTTGGCCAGCCGATAGGCCCACGAAAAAGCATCCGGGCCGTCTTCCTGAAAAACTTCATTGACAACGACGACGATCTTCCCGATGCGCGGTGTCGTCTCTCATCTGCCCCGAAGCCGAGGCATACGACATCGGCACAAGCACTATCGCCGCCAAGAAAAATCCCGCCCGTCCCATCCTTTGTCACGTTATGCTCGCCTTCGCATTGAGTCAAACGCGTATGCGTCACGATGCAATCCCTACTGTTCACATACGGTTCTGCGCTCTCACTTTGCATATCGAATTTCGCTCCCCTGGGTCACCTTCTTGACTCCGCGCACCTTCCTGACGTAAGATTATCGCCCAGCAATGAAACGACACCTCGGATTAAGTCATTATCCAACAAAGAGATACTCAGCATGTCCATTGCTTTCGTTGCACTCGGAGGGCCGGACGAATCCCGCGACGACAATCTCGTCGACCTAACACACTCGAGCGTTCTCATTCGACGCAATTCCAATACGAAAACTATCGCGAGAATCTCTCGTGGCCGTTCTCGCGCGCAGTGCAGCGTCAACCACAAAGAGTCGGGAAATAGGGACGAAACGTTACATCAATATGCATTATAACACAATAAATATGCACACAGGAAATTTATACAGCCGGATCGGCGACCCAACTCCTGACCGGACTTCCTGCGGGGTGACTTATTTATGAGCACCGAAGTGATCTCCACGCATCGCAAACTCCTTGACGTCGCGGAATCTTTACTGAAGCAAACTCGAAAATCCGGATCCCGGACCTTCGCAAGGAGCTAAGCCGTTCCAAAACGCTCGAAAACTTCGCCAAAAAACTGCGGGACGACTTGGGCTCGATCCGGGCGACTGCTTTGAGCCTGTATCCCGACCTCCAGCAGAGCCGACTGGCCCGCTTATCGACGCAACTAGCAGTTCATTTTTTCAGCGAGCGTTCCATGCACGGCTTCTGCGAAAAGGTACTCGACGAGCTCATCAAAGAGACCGGCGCGAGAGACGGGCGCCTTCATCTTGTTCGACCGGAAATCCTCCGAGGTCGACATCGTGGCCGCACGGAATTCCAAAGAGGAAGACCTTCCACCGGACAAGATCCGGGTCAGCCGCACGATTCTTGGGTCAAATCCGAGACGGCGCCTCGTCCATCTTGATTGAGGATGCTCTCGCCGACGAAACGCTCGGAACGGAAGACAGCGTTCGGGGACTGACGCTCCGTTCGGTCATGGCCATTCCCCTTCGCATGGAAGACTATCTGGCGGGAGCGATTCACCTCGAGAACCAGTCAACGGGAGGCGCGTTCGATGAGCCCGATCTGCAGCTCCTCTTGGACGTCGGCCGTTTCGTGACCGTCTACCTCGACTCCGCTTTTCGAATCAACGAGGAGATCGAGGCTCGACAACGCATTTACTCCGAGCTCAAAGGAAGAACCCGCTACGATGGGATCGTGGGCTCTTCACCGAAGCTCCTGAAGGTGCTCGAGACCGTCGAACAGGTAGCCCCGTCGGAGGCCACCGTCATCATCGAGGGCGAGAACGGAACGGGTAAAGAGCTCATTGCCCGGGCGCTTCACAAGTCGTCCAAGAGATCGCATCGCGATTTCGTTGTGGTCAACTGTGCCGCCATTCCGGACGCGCTTCTCGAAAGCCAACTCTTCGGTCACGAGAGGGGATCGTTTACCGGCGCGGTCTCGCGCCAGATCGGCCGGCTCGAACAGGGCAACGGAAGCACCGTATTTCTGGACGAGATTGGGGAGCTCTCGATAGGAGTTCAGGCGAAGCTCCTACGCTTCCTCCAGAATCGCGAAATCGAGCGACTCGGCGGCACGAAGACCATTAAGCTCGATGTCCGACTCGTCGCAGCCACCAATCGCGACATCGGCGATATGGTCCGGCAGGGTGATTTTCGCGAAGATCTGTATTACCGGCTCTATGTCATCCCTATCAGAGTCCCGAGTCTGCGTGAGCGCCCGGAAGACATCCCCCTTCTTGCCGATCACTTCATCGATGTTTTTTCACTCCAGTCGGGAAGAAAACGTCCCGTCATCGACCCCGACGTCTATGAAGCACTGCAAACTTACAAATGGCCCGGCAATATACGGGAACTGGAAAATCTCATCCAACGTGTCGTCGTACTTTGCAAGAGCGACCGAATCATGCTGGGCGACCTTCCTCCAAACATCGCTCAAGCGAAAAAAGTCAAACTCGATATCGATAAGAACCCCTTCGGGCCCTACTTTTCGAGCCTCCCGACCAACTGGCCCGAGCTGAAACGCCGGCGCAAGCAGATGCTCCATATCGCCTCCGTCTACGCGAAAAACCTGGAGGACAAATTTCTCGATGAGCTGCTCGAGCGCACGGGCGGCAACATCAGCCGTGCCGCCACCGAATCGGGCATGCACCGCACCCTCATTCATCGCAAGTTGAAAGCCAGGAGTCAGTAAACGTACGGTGTCGGTTCTCAGCCGGACCGGTTACCTGCTACACATCGAGATCGCGGATGAGAGCCCGGCTCGGTTTGTCGCAATCCACGATCAGCGCGATCTCGGAATTCGGCTTCAACGTCTTGGTTCTTCCCGATTTATGGACCGCATTTCCACTCTCATAGCTTTGACCTTGGTAAACGTAGCTATATTCCACACGGCCGCGGTCACGGTAAAAGGAAATGCTCGTGATACGCCCTGTAACTTCTACTCCTCTCGCAAATAGGGAAAGAAAGAAGCGAATTCGCCAGACAATCAGCGGGACGGCAATTATAATGCCGCAATGATGCTCAAATCGAGGAAAAACGGAGCGTCTGAACCGGTCAATGCACTACGGCCCCTCATTTCCGGGAAAAACCCAAAATGTGCGGTTGCGACGTACATTCCCCAGAATACGACCGGAACGAGCAGAGAAAGTCCTGTGACATAATCCGATTGGACGATTCGGAATAGGGAAGGCCGAGGAGTGTCTTGGACCATCGTTTCACCTCCTATTTGCCGGTGACGCGGGAGTTAGCCTTTTTCTAATCAATGTTTTTCACATCTTTACCCTTGTGTTTCATATATTAATGCAGGCGGAGCCGCGTTCGTTTCATTCCCCCGGTCGATTGTATTCGTGTGCGACAAGTCCCGAATATCTCCAGGCGCGACGAGAACTTCACTTGGAAAACTGACTCAAAAACCCGGGCTCGCGAAATTCGCTTCTGAGCGACTTTTGAAACACCGCCCATTCCCTTGGGTCCACCTTCGCTTCGAAAAAGCTAAAAAAGGCGCTCTGCGGTTTTCAGATAGCATTTCAGGACGACGTAGACAATTTCCCACACCACACTCAACTTGCTCATCAAGTGGGATATAGCGTTTCCCTATGCCGGCCATCGGGGATCCCCTTAGGACTTGACTAGTTAGTTGTCTCTATGTGAAATCCAATGATGAACGCCAAATGCCTGAAAACAAACTTCTAAAGGAGATGTTCAACTGATTCACACATCACACCCGACGCCGCCGTCGTCGCGCGGACATTTCTCCGAATTTTCTTTTGGACAAAATGCTAGGCGTCAACACAACCATCTCACGCTCAACGCATTGCAATAAGAATACTAACGAAATGCTATTGGTCAACTGAATTTGTCGCTTTTCGGCGGGAAAGGTCGCAGCAAGAGACAACGAGCTTCGCAGAAAACGTCGCAAATTGTTCATGACAAACTGCTTCGAGCATCTCAACTCTTTTTTCTCAACCACAAAATGGGCCATACAGCGGCGCAGTACCGGCCCATTATCATTCAACTCACTTACACCTATTTCGGTCGCTATTTGTCAATATAGGCTTGCGAGATTTCCTTCTAAGCGACTTCTAGAAGGAGACCCATACCTAAGGCACCCCCAAAATCAACACGAGTTGAAAAAAAGCGCACCTATGTTTTCAATTAGTTGTCGTAACAAGACAGTCTCAGTCACGCAAACCTATATTATTCAGATATATAGGAGATTTCGAGCTCCGTGATGGAGTTTTGACTACCGTTCAACCGTTTCAGGTTTCTCGACAAAACAGAAGCGCTCATCGGGCCATAGAGCTTTTTCCCAGCAGATGATTCACGTCAACTCGGAGACAGGCCGTACCGTTCTTTGTTTTGTCACCAAAATTCATCCGTTCAACACCCAAGGTACAGCTTTGACTCTTTCGGGGCCTGCCAACTACCGTGCTGGCGAAATCCCGTGGCGGCGATGTTACTGACGCGATTGAAGAGGGCTTCATTCCAAGAAGACTGGTTCTCGCGCTTGTTGTCATCAGTCTCAGCCGAAACCGGCTACAGACCGCGCTCGCTCCTCAAAACTCTTTCGATTCCGCGATCTCGAATACGGGTTGAGCCGCGACATCCGCAGCTACATTGAGCGAGTTCTTGACTTGCTTTAGCACCAGGCGAACTCGACTGAGCGGATGTCCTTCAAATTCCTGGTCATGGGTTTCGAGCTCAGCCATATTCATTTCCGAGGTCAGTCCCCCTGCCCCTGGGTTGGGGACCACCGTCCAACCTTCGACTTCACTCTGATGCGAATTTTGACCTTTTCGTCTTCTCCGACCAATTCCTCCCCCTCCATTGAATTTCTCCGAGCGCGTAACATTCGATCCAGACACGACCGCCTCCCGTCACTCCCGTGACTCCATGCTCTTCGCATTGGGTCTTTAAGACGTAACTGAAATCCCGAAACGGTAGTGTGATCGAGCCGATATAGGTATCCCACCGGGTTCCTGCGGGAATCTTCACGATGGTCCAAATCGAGTAGCAAGCATCCGGATTGAAAAATATCGACTTCGACGGCCGCTGCTCCACCTGCTGCTGCGGACTCCTGGTAGAATCGGCGTAAGCGGTCGATCCGGCTGAGATCGACCGGAATATCGGGCGGTGATGGGATAGTAGTACAATCCCGACTCCGTCCCCTGCCTCGGTGCGCCATATGCGCACATCGCCATAGTCGCCTTCGTACTTCATTCCCGAAGTATCGAAAGTGACAGAATCTAAGGTTGTCATAGCCCAACCTCCTTGTATTCATCGCCTCGCCTATGGCCCGAGCCACACCTCACTCAAGCGGCAACTTGTGAAAACCGAGCACGCGTTCATCGATCTTCAGTGTCTGTCGAATTCGTTCCAACGTATGCCGCAACAATGTGAGCGGATGATCCGGGAATTGACCATCGTACTTTTCATCGTCGGCTATACAATGCAGAATGATTCCTTCGTAGCTGGGATCATACGGATTTTTGAACCACCCCCGTATACGGCCGGTCGCCCCGGATTCATCCGGCCTTTCGAAGGTCTCAAGCTCGAGCTCTCCCTTTTCAGCCAATTCGGCAGAGACAACGGCTTCGCGGACGCCCGTCATTCCATGCTCTCCATGTACCGATGCGATTACAAAACTGACGCTCTCGACAGGTACTATCAGCATGCCCGTATACATATAGCCCGTCCGCTCTTCCTTCTTGTAAATGAGTTTCACCGCCTGAATCGAACCAGCGAAGACAACGTCGCATGACACAATTCCTCCGCCGTTCGATTCCGCCAAACTTCTAATATGGCGCAACAGGGCGTCTTGATCGCCAAGCGGCAACTCCGTCGCATCCCCCAGTTCAAGGAGTAAGATATCTCCTTTCTCCGTCATCCACACAATTCTACTTTCCGACCTCTCGCTTTCGGTCCATCCACTCGTATCAAAAGTGATGTCGCGTGTAGTCGGCGGCTCACGTGAATAATTACAGGCGAGGAGGGAGGCGAGGAAAAACAGAGCACTCGGGACGGCAAGCTCATTCATGGTTCCCCCATCATGAGTGACCAGGCAATATGGTTTTTTACCCGAGAATTCAGAAAGAGTAAAGATCTACGTCGAAATTATGCAGCCTCTGATTCACGACATCCAAGCAACGCTTCCAGAGCTCGAGAAGCTCGTCCATGAACTGCGGAGTGTCGGCCGCCGAGACCGGAGTGAAGCGCACGCGAACGGATCCGTTCGAATAGCGCTCAATGATGTCACTGTCTTTGTTTTTGTAACGGCCCGCGTCACCCACTCCTCCTCGGGCGACGCGATGGAGCTCCCGAACGGTCTTGTTCGAAATCTTCATCTCTCCGTGGCCCTCATGAATCCGTTTCAGGGCGTGCCGGTAGCCCCGCACTTCCTCTTCGTTGCGATCTCGAAGATTGTATTTCCCGAGCACAACCGTGCGAATCCGCCCCTGGTCAACCACAACCCCCTCAATCCGATTCGAAGAGACCGAGCTTTCGATGATTGCATGTTCTCTCAACGCTTTGAGCTTTTGAGGCTCGTTAGAAGATTTTGGATCAAAACAACGGCGATCTGGCGAAATGGATGGAGCGATTGAAGGCAGCGGAGGCGCAACATCAAGAACGGCTTGTTACGTTGGAGGACGTACGTAAGAGACGCCAACTCGCTGATAGCCGCCATCTAACCAGATCTTGAATCCGACCGAAATGTGCCCGTTGCAATCAGCATAAACTGAAATCGTGGTACTTTCCCCATAGCGCTCGTCTACATTCCACCCATGAACGATCACAGCTCTTGCCATTCTGGCGATTTCGAATCATATCTTTTCGGCGAAGCTTTCGAGCTTCAGAGCGAACCGATGTGACTCTTCCCATTCTCGTTTGATCTCATTCGCATCACCGACGGTTATCAGGTCAGCCTGGATAAAGGACACCATCAGCGAGGCGGTGTCGTAAAAGCTTATCTCTGAAATGAGAGAGGCTGCACTCCGGCGCGCCACTTTGTCGTCAATCGCGAGAGGGAAACTCCTGCAGGTCGCAACGGAAATGGCCGAGCATTCTCCATTTCCCAATCGGCCAGATCCAGCTATTTGGGTAAATATCTCTACTTCTGAACATCAGTCAAAGCTGTTTCCACTTTCCAACCTCATCTTCGGCTTTGTTAAGTTCCGCCACTTCTTCTGGATAGTGCTCCGAGATTTCTTCTCTCACATGGTTGGTAATGAGGAAGCGGTATTTTTGATATTTGCCGAAAAGAATCCAGACGACCAATTGCTAAGAAGTTAATGAGGACGCTCGTGTCAACTACAACATCAGCGGGAGTAAAGGTCCGAGAATTTTTCATCCTCCAATCAAATCCAAGAGATTAGGCCACCTCGGCAAGTCTCACCAATTCTTTGGCAGATATACCCAGAAGCGAACTCAGGTCGCGGAGTTTGCCTTTGGATATTTCTTCTCGCCGATAAGCCTCGATTGCCAAATGAACGACTTGGCCTACGAGCTCCCGACCCGGTATCAACTCTTTCATTTCTGAATCGTCGTTTC
>CAVROO010000024.1:0-25917 GCA_963722765.1 uncultured Acidobacteriota bacterium | reverse complement strand
GTTTGTCCCTCTGTTTTCAAAATCGCATGGGTACCATTCCAACCCATAGGGCTGGGGATCTCCTTGATCTCTTCCACTGTTCCTTTCACCGTTATTTCAGTCGCCTTGTTGTACTGCGGCATACCCCTGCCCATCCCTCTCTGTGCATACGAAGGTAGTGCTATTCCGATGGAAATGGCTAATGCAACAGGCGCTACTTCTCGAAAAAATACTCTTGTCATTTGATGCCTCCTGTAAAACCAAAACAGACTTATGAGCCTTTCGCTCCGTACCCCGAACAACGCGCAAAGTACGAGTGGCGGGTCCTATCCACCGTTGGTTTTCGTCACGACCATCTGGCCCACCTTGCATCCCAGTTCGCGCGCGATCATGTTGCACTTTGCCTTGAAGAGGAAAAATATTTCCTGTTTGGCTTCGTTGAGCGACTCGTAGTTCCCCTGTCCCTTGGCAATGACCACATCGGCTGCGTCAAAACGGCACCGGAAGCTTTCGCTGCACTCCTCCAGGATCGTTCCCGGAGCGGAAGACCCGTTATCGATGACCTGCACCATATCGGTCAATCCCGCGGCTTCTGCGTCCTCCCATGTGGCGTCATTGAGCACCGGGCCTCCCTTTACAACGAATACCAACCTGTCCGTGGGGATCCGTTCCAAAAGGAGGCGGTCGAAAACGATTTCTCCTGCATTGTCGGCTAGATAGAGTATGGATCCCGCCTCATCGACAGCAACACGCAACTTCTCCAAAACGTGACGGTCGAGTGGCGCGCTGAGCGCCCAATCGATGGCCTCGCGAACATGGTCTTGCGTTACATCGGGATTCGCCCCGACGTCGATGATGTTACCCGCAATGGCGAGGTGAACCGCCGCCGAGAAGGGATCCGACGCCCGGCCGACCTGTTCGCGTAGCTGGGGCAATAGACGCAGCGCGAATTCGGTGAATGAGCTTTTTATTTCACGATAGGGATCTTCATCACCTACAGCCTCACTGATCACGCCGTGAATGTGCTCTGCCATGGCCGGCGGCGATTGACTCATATCCATTCGGGTCATCGCCAAGAGCACCTCACGCAGCACGCGCTCGTGGACCCGCACATCCGTCGTCGCGAGACGCGAGGCCGCCAAGGCTTGCCGCACAAAACAGGGGACGCAGTCGAGATAGGTTCTCAAAACTTTCTTTCCAAGGGCGTTTTACAGCTTGGACAATACCGTTGAAAGCACGGTGCTTCTGTTTCTTCCGTTGTTGAATACCCACAAGTAGAACAGTAGCAAGATCCACGCTCGATTCGCGCGGGATCGTTCAATGGAGGAGTTGTTTGAGATGACGGCAAAGGCAGCGGTTTCTTACTCGAAACTGGATTCGGTAAAGAATGAATATACTCATTCACCGTCTTATCACCGGCAACCTCCATCTGCACTCCCGCACCCAGGAATACCCGCTGTACCCGCTCGCCGAACATCCCCCCGACAACCTTGTCTATTTTTCGATCGACCAAGATACGCGCGACTTCGACGCCCGTGCTGGCTTCCGAGGTTTGCACAGGATTTTGAATCGACGTCAATTCACCCGTTGTTGAATCGTAGACGATGAAAAAGGGGGATTTCCCGAAGGTTTGATGAATTCGGCTATCAGGATCACTTTCAGTTGCTGCAATAGCGATTTTCATTTTTTTCTACTTCTCAGTTTCTTGGTCCCTTCTCAAAGGATGTAATAAGGAAACCATGCGAGGCCTAAAAGACAGATTATATTACGAGCGTCGGTCGATTTCTCGTCTATGTGAATCGACAATCCAGAGCTCAGTTCTCCCCTGAAGGCAAGCAAATCGGTGCGTGGTGCGCCGGAATGGTCGAGGAGCAAACGAGAGAACCGAGAAATGGGTATTCGATGTCATGGAACGATTTCATCGGAGTAAGCCAGGGCTGGAAACATCTTCCGCTCAGAAGGTCGGCCTACTGAACATCATCGGACCGGAACCGAAGAAGGACAATATGACAATGTATGACAAAAATGCACTTTGCGAAAAAATTCGAGAGTGCTCATAGATGCGCTCGACGTTCTGACGCAATTTCTCCCTTCCCCCTTTCTGTTCAGGAGCAAAGACCGAGCGTATTGCTCGGCTTCTACCATGATGTCAATGCGACCCTAAACCATCGTACAGTAGCACTCCCGCTACGCTTCGCCAAAGGTGATGCCCGGCCCCTTATGGCACCCGAAGACTCAAGCGCCCCGGATCTTATTTCAGAACCGCATGTTAGGCGTCGATGATCCTTCACAGATTCCAACCTTCGAGGAGGGAAGGCCCCTAGAAAGTTAGTGGCGCGAATCCTGCATATTACGAGGTTGGAAAACAAACTCTTCGGAGGAATATAGGTTTGTCCCATCCCACAGATCCTGAGCGAGCAGATCGGCCCGATATCGCATGGTGGTGCGAGCATTGCCGTCACTATTGCATAGATGCTGGATGCCTTAGGATGACCGGCGATTGGGAAGGGATTCCTAATCATCACCTGAAAGCAATATGCGACCGCTGCAAGAAAGCAGCGGAGCTTGAGGCAAGGATCTACCGCGGCAAGAGGCTCGATCGCCGGTGACCGGGTCCGCCGTCACGCAAGGTACAGATTGAGGAATGAAAGAAAAATCTCTAAACACGACAAAGATGCAATGGCAGGATGCTCCGGGATACACAGAGGGGACAAAAACGAAAACCCTCCGCGACGCAAACGGCGCGCGCACCATTGTAATGAAGATTCCCGCCGGTTTCGACCTGGAAGGACATACTCACACTTGTACTGAACAACATTATGTCCTCGAAGGCGAATATGAATTAGGCGGAAAAACCTATAGTCCCGGCGCTTATCAACTGATTCCGGCGCATACTTCCCATGGTCAGTACACGTCAAAGACCGGGGCGGTTATTCTGGTCATTTGGGACCCGGCACAAGAAAAACTCGATTTGTAGAAGACCATAGAGGAGATGGGATTCTCAACATGCCTATAGGCGTTCTCGACTACCGTGGGGCAGTGAGTGATGTCATAAAATTTAGAAATATTTGGACTTGACTGGTCAGTGCAACCCGTCGTGACCTGTGGAGACTTTCAACTAAGAAATGGCTCGACCCATTTTTTCTTCTTTTACAAAAAGTAGCGGAAACACGATGTCACTCAAACAACAGGGCGTCCAAACCGCAAAAAACAAGAACACAAAAACAACCAGGTACAACGACCAACTCAGAGAGCTCCCGGTAGCCAATAGAATGTGGAATAGCGAGGCCCAGGTGCTGAGCAATACGTGGCCGGCATGGGGAAATCTAGTTGTCGGTCGAAAATATGCGATTGCTACTCCTATAACAGCCATAGGATTTACAAGCCACCACTTTTCGATGAAGCCAAGATGAATGCCTCGATTTGGCATTCTCAGCAAAACTTCTCCCAGATACGGAATAACCGAATCGCTGACCGTGGCAATACCGATGGAACCGAAGTAACCAATCAGCAACAGAGTCCAAAAGTTACATTTCCCTTTGATACATTTTTTGCCGACATGCTCACATGTATGCAGATTGTAAATAGAAGCGGTAACGAGAGCACTTAGGGCCACGTGTATGGGATGAAGTGTATAAAAAATGTCGAGTGATACTTCCTTCGGTAGCTTCTGAAAAAACGCCATAATGAGGATACCGGTCATAGCACCAAAAGTAGTGAAAGGTGCATGATTTTTCAGCTCTTTTGTAATCAGGCTCCACATTTCAGTTCCTCCGGCACCTCCATCTAGTGGCTGTTCGAGCTGCTGTACTGCTCTCCCATCACACCGGGTGAAACCAGCAGCTTGATATCGTCCCCACGTTTGACGTGAGTCAGGAGATCTCTCGTTCTCTCAGGTGTGACCGGGCGGGCACCCAATTCCATCGCTCTCTTGTGCGTTCCCTCGTCGGTTCCCTTTAGCCCCACACTGCCGCCCATTCCCGCCACCGGATTCACAATCAGGCCGATTCTTTTATTCATAACGCCTCTACTTTTCCGCTCCGGCGGACCTGGTGTCGAAATCAGTTCTCATCCTGCTTACCAATCCGAGCTCTCTCATTCATTCACAACGCGTAATGTGATCGGCGACTACCGCCTTCGAGCTTCTATCTTTCAAAATAGGCCCGCAACTCCCACATAGGGACGTCCAACGTCCGCGCAAGAGTATCGAGATTCGCCTGCGGGTCGACAAATGATAAGTCCCAATCCCTCTTCAATTGTTCTAGTGTCTTTCCACTGTATGCAAGGGCTTGTTGCAAGGTTGTCGAGGCGCGGAGAGTTTGAAGCGAACCTGTCGACATCTGCCGTCTTCCCCTACCTCCCCTGACTCCCATGCCGCGGGGGCGAGTGGATCGTGACAATCGTCGAATGCCGCCGGGTGCAGTAGCTCGATTTTCCCCGTATGCCTTTGACGGTATGGCCGCCGGCGTGCGTGTCGCAAAGACCTTGCGAATAACCTCCGTGGAGGGAAGACTCTCATCCCCCAGCATCTCGAGATCACGCACGGGCGTATCCAAAGATATGGATGCCGGAAGGCCGATCAATCGCCGAAACTCGAGCTCCTCCATTCCGTACATTTTGCGAATATGCTCCAGAGTCATCCATCCCCGGACCAAATCCGCGCCGGAAGGGACCTCTTCCCGGTCGGTTGAGTGTAAGGAGGGTTCTTGAATCGGTGGAGATGTTACAGCAGGATTGGTTTCCTCTTCTGGAGGGACGGATTCGCTTTCCACCGGCTGGCCTGCAGACTGGCGGTCAGCAAGTATCGTTTGGATGTTGTCGGGAGAGCTAACGTTCCCGCGTTCTGTTCGCTCAAAATCACGAATCGGTTTGTCCATTGGGATGGTTTCATGGATACCGAGGCGTTGACGCAGATCCGATTCGTCCATTTGATACGCTGTACGCACATCATCCAGTGTCATCGACCCAGTGACTGTTTCTCCTCCAATATTGTTGGCGCTTCGACCTATTCCGCGGCCCCCACGGACCGTTCTCCATGCGCCCAAATACTGCGCGGCCCCGAGGACTAAAAGAAACGCCCCAGCGATGCTTACGCCTATCAAAGCCGGACGCAGACGTTTGCCGAATGCCTCGACATGGACGGCGTTGTGAATAGGACACACAGCGACGCATTCCATGCACTGGATGCATTCTGCGGAACGGAGGTCGGATTCGAGCGTGGGATTAATACCCATAGGACAACGGTGGATGCCAGCTTTGCAATTCGTACACGTCCCCTCTTCGTGGGTAATCTTCATAATGCCGACCCTCGAGAGCAATCCAAGTAATGCTCCCAGGGGACAGGCGTATCGGCACCAAGCCCGTTCAATAAATAGGGCCGCCACTAGGACAACGGCCAAAATGACATATCCCGGCCACGTGCTACTCAGGGACTCTCCGAAATCAAAAAAGGCGAGATATGGGTCATATTTTCTGAAGACCAAGGTGCCGGAGAACCAGGCTCCGCTTACAACCAACAGCAACACCACGTATTTCAGATAGCGGAGATTCCGGTCGAGCCATACAGGTGGTTTAATCCTCCGCCGGTACAACTTCTTGCCCGCCTTGGCGATCCATTCCTGAAGCGTTCCAAAGGGACAAATCCAGCCACAGAAAGCCCGGCGGCTCAGAAGCGTCACCAAGAAAACGGCGCCCAGAACCACAAAAGAAGTTGGGTGAATATGATGAAGAAACTGCCCATGGACGAGGTACACATACAAGGATGAGATAGCTCCCATGGGACAATAAGCGCACAGATCAGGATAGCCGGCAGGCCCCCCTCCGATGACCACGTGCCTGATGGCGACACCGGTAACCAGAATGAAGAAGGCAAACGCAATGAGCTTGCGATATTTTGACAAAAAAAGTAACGGTTGGCGCTTGAGCTTGGGTTTTTCGGCGCTCATATCGATGTTCCTTCCGGCCCAACATCCTCAGCGTGGATCAGGCGCCACCTATGTTCGGGCCTCATCCAGAAACCGCTGAACCTCGAAGTCCATGAGTAGGATCAAGACATCCATCGGCTTTTTGCAATCACCTCGGCGGCCTTAATCAAGGGGTAAGCGGTCGGCGGCCCCGTAAGCAGCGGGTGCGTTCCGATCTGGCCCGTTAGAATCGAATTGACGTTCATTCTGTTTTCAATGGCAAGGGACCACGGCCTGCACTTCCTTTCGTATCAGCATAAAGTCCTTATCTGGATGAAAGGACTTGCCGGTCGTCGCGGCGACAATACCTGCCGCACTCCCTCCCACTACGAGCACATCAGTCTTTTCCATGACGCTATCCACCGTGCTTTGTTCTTGCATCGTTTTCTCATTTCGCTTGGATCTAGACATGCCTGATCTCTTTTTACGAATCCACTCACACTTCCTTTCTAATCCGAGCGGATTACCGACTCACGTCCAAGTGACTATTTGTCGAGGAAGCAACGGGCATGCCAAGTCAAGAATCGATGCCCGAGGGACAGCCCTTTGACTACAATTGAACTATTTATCTGTCCTTCATGTTCGACTATCTGCGAATTCGAACGTCAATGATGAACTTTCCGGAGAACGTCATGGACAATCGGAGTAAAGCGGGAATGCTCCAATCTTTTTTCCCTTGTTGAATTTGTACTGGTGTAGCATCGATCGAACATTTTTCGCTCGGCCAAGTCACTGTCATTGGTCTTGTAAGGAGGAGATAACAACCGAAAAACCTCAGGCCAATCCGGCAACTCCCGTGCCTGGTGGTCCCAAAAGACCTTCGTAAAAGAACGTCAATCACTTCGTTAATTACAGATATTCAGTCTGTACGGTTGTTTTTGGAAACACAGGGATGGCATGAAGGTTGCACAGTAGGATTATTGGACATGTAGTGAGCGCCATCCAGTTGTCATGGAACAACGCGACCCGATTTCGACGGTTGCATCCCAACGCTCAGCGCATGTGCTCACCCTGGAAAGGAGTTGATCCTATGGACAAGAATAAGCAAGGTGGCAGGGGTCCCAGTGGCTACTGCGTATGTGCCAACTGCGGAACTCGAATCCCTCATCGGAGCGGTACGCCCTGTCTAGAAGAACGCTGCCCGAAATGCGGGAAGGCGCTTTTGCGGGAAGGTGGCGAACACCACCGCGCCGCTCTCGAACGAAAAAAGACCTGAGAACACGTCCATAAAGAAACTCACTGTAACACCGCCTTTTCTCATTGGTTTGGGGCGGAAGTCGGCAGGAAAAAGCCAGTTTTATTGTCTCCTCTCTCGATTAGATATTCACAAAAATGTATCAGCTCCGTGAATTGAACACCGCTTTCCGGAGACTACTCCAACATTTCACTTCCCAACTTGGCACGACAATTGCGATCTAGGATAAGGCGCATCCAGAATTCTCGCTCACGAAACCAGGAGTGTTATGTGCAAGATTCTTCAAAGGACAGGAAAGACTTAGAGAGCTTGGAGCAATTCCCCGCGGGGTCGCGTGGCTACGTGCGTGAGCTTCAATGCGGACTACGGCTTGCCGGCCGACTCGCCGCGCTAGGACTGACCCTAGGAGCGAAGATTGAAGTACTGCAGAATCACGGACGCGGTCCGCTATTGATCCTCGTGCGAGGCACACGCTTGGCACTCGGACGCGGTCAGACAAAAAAGATTCTGGTTAGTGAGATGCCAGATGAACGACCATCCACAAAGACCGGATAAGGAGGAAGCGGCTCCTTCGGTCCCCTCATTGGTGCCGCAGGCCGGCCAAAAATCCCTTCGTTTGGCGCTCGCGGGACAGCCAAACGTCGGCAAGTCGACCCTATTCAATCTTCTCACTGGACTTTCCCAACACGTCGGCAATTGGCCGGGAAAAACCGTGGAGCGCAAAGAAGGTACCTTCTGTCGCGATGGAACGCGGCTGAGTATCGTCGATCTCCCCGGGACTTATAGCTTGACTGCCAACTCCGACGAGGAACGTATCGCTCGAGATTTCATCTTGAGAGAACGACCCGATGTAATAGTCATGGTAGCGGATGCTTCTGCACTCGAGCGTAACTTGTACCTGCTCGCCGAGCTGCTGGCACTTCCGGTACCGATCGTTCTGGCTCTCAATATGATGGATGTCGCCGAGCGAAACGGCGCTCAGATCGATCCCGATGTTCTGGAAACTGCTCTGGGCCTTTCCGTCGTACCGATTATCGCGACCAAAAACCAAGGCTTGGAAGAGCTCGTTGCCGTCACTGAGCAGTGTCGCTCGGAATCCCAAAGTATTTCGACCGCGGCGACCATGCATAGGTGACGAGCATCGAGAGGTGCTCGACGAGGTGCGGACGCTCGTTCGCGGGCAGATACCCGGCCCTTATACAGAAGAGTGGGTTGCGCTAAAGCTCCTCGAAGGCGACGTCGAGCTCACCGGGTCAGTGAAAAGCTGGCTATCCAAAGAGACCTGGAACCGCGTCCATGCGATCCTGCACGAGCACGAGGACGCCATCCTGGACATCGCAAGCGGCCGATACAGATGGATCGGCCGTATGGTGAGGGCAGCGGTCAGTCCTCCCCGGATGGGGCAGGTCAGCCTCACCGATCGACTCGACAAGGCGGCCGTTCACCCGCTTTGGGGAATCGTACTGCTACTTTGCGGCATTCGGTTTGCTATTCTGGGTCACCTACTCGATAGCCGGACCCGCTCAGAGGTGGCTCGACAATGAAGTCGTCGGTGGAGTGAGCGCATGGACGAGATATGCACTTGCCGGTGCGCCACTATCGATCCGTGGACTCATTTGTGACGGAGTACTCGGCGGCGCCGGAATCGTTCTCACTTTTCTTCCCATCTTGATGGTTTTTTTCGCCGGGCTCGGTTTGCTGGAGGATACGGGGTATTTGGCTCGAGTGGCCTATGTCATGGATCGGTTCATGCACCGTCTCGGGCTCCATGGAAAGAGCTTCCTGCCGCTATGCATGGGCTTTGGCTGCAACGTACCCGCCGTTGTGGGCACGCGAGTCATCGAGTCTCGCTCCGGTCGCATGATGACGATTTTGCTCACGCCACTGGTCCCGTGCACGGCACGGCTCGCCGTCGTGGCTTTCTTGGCTCCCGCATTTTTCGGAAGCGCCGCATCGTTGGTCTCCTGGGGCCTCGTCGCCGTCAACATCATCGTGCTCGTTCTGGTCGGCGCCGTCCTGAACCGCACCCTCTTCCGCGGGCGGCAGACGGCGTTCATCATGGAACTGCCTCTCTACCACGCGCCCAACCTTCGAACCATCACGGGATTCATGTGGAAAAACATTTGGGAGTTTGTTCGCAAAGCCGGAACCGTCATCCTGATCTTTTCCGTAGTGGTGTGGGCACTGAGCACGTTTCCGGGACCGAATATGGAGGGCAGCTATCTCGCTCGGCTCGCGCGCGCGGTGGCCCCACTCGGCGATCTGATGGGCATGAACTGGCGGCTCCTCGTGGCGCTCCTGAGCGGCTTTATCGCCAAGGAGAATGCCATTGCAACGCTGGGTGTTCTCTATGGCGCCGGAGGGGAGGTCGGCCTGGCCGAAAAAGTGGCGTCAACGGTTTCGCCGGCGACGGGGCTTTCGTTCTTGGTCGTTACGATGCTCTTCATCCCCTGCGTGGCCACCGTGGCCGCCATTCGTCAGGAGACACGGAGCTGGGGATGGACGGCATTCAGTGTGGTATTGCAGCTCGTTCTCGCATTGGTCGCCGGCATCGGTCTCTATCAATGTGCGGCCTGGCTCCAAGTGGGAGTTTAGCCCTGGAGACCATCAATGAAAGCTTTATCCATTACTCCTCCAAATTATCAGCTATCGCTCTCCGCGACAATCGAGCAGAAGCTTGTCTTGAGAATCGAACAGTCTTTCCTAAAGATGTGACGGGAGTGGGACATTCTAGCGCCCGGTTGAGTCACCCCAAAAAGCAACCATACGGCGAAGAGGTGGATTGTCTGCCTTGCCCTCAGTCCCACACGGTCAGCTATCGTGTCTCCTCTTACCAAGCGGGAAGTCGCAGATACTGGAAGTTGCACAGACAGGCCTTAAGATTACCTTTCTCGTCGCGCGCCAGCGATTGATCCGCCCCGATGGAAAGAACAATATGCGCAGGCACCAGCCGAAATACTTCGACTCCTTCCTTCGAAAGCCTCTCTCTGAAATCCGCCACCAAACTCAAAGACTCCTGACGGTCCAGCAATCCCCGTTCGACGGCCTGGCCGACGTTGACCGATCTCCCAACAGGCACATCGTCCTCGTTCATGCATCGGCTCCCGTCCATTCCAGTAGTCCCAGATCGTGATGTAGTTCCGCCGCGCCTCCAGGACCGGCTCACCATCCAACGCCGGAAACGCGGCATGGGTCTGGTAACGGCTGGGGTCGAATAGCGACTCGTCGAGCTGCGATCGATGGCCGGTGCGGTAGATGGCACGCGGCAAGATAGTCGGGATGCCCCGGCGGCGCAGCCACCAGGCCGCGGCCACCTCCTCGAACGGGCTGTTGAATCCATAGGCAAGCACTCGAAACCCATCGGCGCCGAAGGCGGCCACCTCCGGTCGCTCGCCCACGCGCGAGACCTTCCAAACGAGAGGGATATTGTCCTTGCTCGTCGTGAAGTAGGTTTCGTGGATCTCCAGGAATCGGATCTGCGGGGTCGTACGCCAGCGCTCCGGCAGGAAGTAGTCGAAGAGCTCGGGATCCCGACCCACGACCCAGAGCATCCCTCCGGTGCTCTCCACTCGGCCGTGGATGTAGTCGACGCCCAGGATGCTCGACGGCGCGGAGGTTCGCGGGGAGCTGACAAGCTGTCGGGATCGCCCGTCACCGTCGCCTGGAGCAACTCGCGCTTCCGGCTGTTGTAGATCTTCCAGGCGCGCCGCCTTGAGCTCCTGCCAGTACTCCGCCGTCCGCTCCAGCAGCTCGAAGTCGACCAGTCCGTACCGGATCTCGCCGTTGCCCCAGCTCGAGCCGTTCGGAGCTCCTCCGGCTGCACGATGAGGTGCTCCGGCTTCATGTCCAGGACGCTGAAGCCCTTGGCGCGCATCTCCGTCGATGGCGCGCTCGTTCAGCTCTCGAGCCTCGTCTTCCGACAGGAACCCCATGGCCTGCGCCTGCCAAGCATCGATGCCGGGAAGCCAGCCATAGACCATGATGTACTCGCCGCATGATGTCGATGGCGATGCCCGGGTGCTGGGCGACCTTTCGGGCGATCCGCCACTGGAAGCGGCCGCTCTGCGAGGGCTGTGTTCGCTCGGGCGGAACGTAGATCGCGAGGGGCACCTGGGTGTGGATCTGCAGGTCCGGTGGCCCGCGCCGGCTTTGGCGGAGCTCCTCCACGAGCGCGAACTCCTCGAAAGGCCCGTTGAACTCGCAGCACAGGACATTCTCGATCAGCTCCGTGTCGATGGGCACCTTCTCTCCGACTCGGCTGAACTTGACCACCAGCGCCAGGTTCTCGCCGCGAACGGGCTTGGTCGGCACCGCGTACACCGAGCCCGGTCCCTCGAGCTTGCTCGCGTTGCGCCCGGAACCACTCAGACTCGTACCAGTTCTCGGGCTGCAGGTGCTCGGCGTACGGGAAACCCGCGGTCGGTCAGATACAGGTCTCCGCCGGCTTCGGTGACAGTGTGCACGTAGTCAACCCCGAGCACGTGGATGACGACGCTTCGGGGGGCAATTCCGAAATAGGCACGCTCTCGCCCGATGCTCGTTTTTCCGCAATTCTGCGGGCTTGGTGGGTGTGGACTAGGTCTGATTCCAGTAACATGTTGAGCCCCCGCGAAGGCGCACATTCGAGAGGAGTCCCGAGCCGAGCGCTTCCGTCCATCGCCGGATAGGCAGCAAAAATCGGGCCACAACACAATCGGCTGATCATCCACAAGAACGATGAAATCTGAACGCCTTTGACACATTCCTGAGAACTCCTATTCGAAAGATGTGACACAACGGGCGGCTTTGGGGGGCGCCCATGCCTTTCGTTGAGGCATCGCAGCGCGATGCTCCACCCGATGGGATAGGAAAATGGCAAGCTTCTGGCATGTCGTATGCATTCAATCCGATCGGAAGGAGTGTCCTCATGGCACCGGAACCGAAATCATCAGAAGTAGGCTTCGAGGATCCGACCATCGATGTCAAACAGGAGGCCGAGGGTCTGGTCCACTGCCTCGCTCGAGGCGATACCGAAGCGAGTTTGCACTTTGCACGGGTCGTCGAATTCGACACAAAGGGAGCGCTTCGTCCCTTCGCTCAGGCTCTGTGCGCTCGGCTATGTAACCACTTGGTCCGCTATGCCGGGGTAGGCATCGCAGATCCCCGTATGGCCCTGGAAAAACAGGTTTACGACCTGATCAAGATCGCGGCGATCGATTGGGATGCAACTCACAGATCCGGAAGGCGGGGCAAAGAAGTATTCGGAAAAGAAAAGTAGAACCTGGCCCAACGACCCTCTTCGGACTCGGCCCAAACTTTGCCCCCATGAAGCTCCAGGATTTGCCGACAGAGGAAGAGCCCGAGACCGCTTCCCCGCTTATCACTCGTGTGTCGATTACGAAGCCGTGAGAACTTCACGAAAAGCTTGTCTCGTTCTTCTTCGGAAAAGCCCGGGCCCTCGTTCCGCACGCACACTTCGTTCTGTCCATCATCCATCCGAACAGTGAGTCGGACTGCGGTACCCTCGCGGCCGTACTTTGCCGCATTGGAAAGGTAGTTACCGAGAGCGATCCGAATCAGCTCCGCGTCGACCTCTACCCGGACGGCGTCGGGGCAGTCGATATCCAGACTCATCCGCCGAGAAGCAAGAAGCGGCTCGGCAAGCGACGCACAAGGCTCGATCACCTCATGACGAAAATCGAGATTGCGCGTGTTCACACTCAGCTCACCACGCTCGGCCCGAGACAGATCCAGATAGTCTTTGATCATGTCCTGCATCTCCTCGCAGTTTCGTTGGATGCGGATGAGAGATCGATTGGCCTCGCCGGGGAGCTCTCCCATGAGATTGTTGGTGAGCGCGTCGATCATGCTTTGGATGGTCGCAATGGGACTCCTGAGCTCGTGCGTGATGAAGCCGAGCATCTTCATGTAGTTGCGGTTGATCGACTCGAGTTTTTCGTTGGTCTCGGCCAAATCGGCGTTCTGACGGCGCAGCCGAACATCGCGCTCACCGATCGCTTTCTGCATGCCGCGGAAGGCCTCAGTGAGATCGTCGATCTCCGAATACGCCTGAGATTGCCCGACGGGCTCCTCCCAATGGCCGGTCGCTATCTGACGAGCGGCGTTACCCAATTTCTTTAGGGGGCGAGTGATCCGGCCGACGAGACCGAGTGCACCGGCAAGAGTGATGACACTCACCAGGACCACGATGAGGAGATATTGCATCACCAGGGCGGAACGCATCTCCGTATAGGGCGCCTCGAGAAGCCCTACGTAGAGCATGCCGAGAATCTCGCCGTCCAGGCTTCGCAGCGGTTCGTAGCCGCTCAGGTACCAGGAGTCGACGACCCAGGCCCGATCGGACCAGGATCGACCCTGCTCCAACACCTGGTGTTGAACTTCCGCGGAGACCCGCGTGCCCACGGCCCGGGTGTGATCGGGTCCGAGGACGTTGGTGGCGACACGAACCCCACGGAGAAATACCGTGACCGTACCGAGAGGTTTGCCGCGATGGGTCTCACGTCCAAAGGCGAGGTCGCGGAGCTCGTCTACAAGCTCATAGTTGAAGTTCAACGCCCGTCCGCCGTAGAGCACGGCAACGACTCGACCCTTTTCATCGCGTTGCGGTATCGCGGCCCACATAAAAAGAGCTTCGGTCGTCATCGTGCCTCCGGATCCACCGGGAACCGTCATAGCCGTCTGAAGAGCGGGGCCGCCCTCCAGGGCCAATCGCTCCGAATCCAGTAGAACGATTCCTGAGGCGGGTTTTCCTTCGAGAGCTCGACGGAGAACGCTGTCGTGGCCGACCGGAACTGCCGCCGAAGTGGATAAATAGCTTCCGGCCAGGGCCCGGCCCTTCGCATCGCAAAGATTGAGAAGGGTGAAATTCAAATTCCGTTTGAGCCGACTCAGTTTCACAGACCGATCGTCGTACGGCCATTCAAAATCACGAGCTGCGGATTGCAATCGATCGGCCATGAGCTCCAATGGACGATGGAAATGACTGCTGACGACACTCAAGTCGTGATCGACCCTGGACTGGGCTTCTCGAACGATACCTTCGTCGATCCGAGCCACACCGAGAGCACCCAGGACGACTCCGGACAAAGCAACGACACCAAGCATGGAAAGTAGCAGCGCCGTTCGGAGAGACATGGGTTTCCTTTCGACCTAATGTCGTTCGGCCCTTCGCGCCAATGGAGTTGTCGGCAGGTTAACGATGAAGGCGGTCCCCTTTCCTTCCTCGCTCTCCACGTTGATCCTTCCGTCGTGACGATCCACGATTTGTTTGACGATGGAAAGGCCGAGTCCCGTGCCGATCTCCTCGACTTTCGAGGCGTTGGAGGCCCGAAAGAACTCCTCGAAAAGCCGAGACATCTCTTCTCGGGGGATTCCGATTCCCGTATCCCGCACTTCGATCCGGACTCCTCTATCTTCGATGTTCCGGATACCGACGCTCACCCGCCCACCGCCCGCCGTGTATTTGATGGCATTGGAGGTCAGGTTCTCGAGCATCTGTTCAATCATCTCGACATCGCCGTTGATCTCGAGAAGGTCCTCCGCCACCGACACTTCGAAGCTCAGTCCCTTCTGGAGCGCCTCGTCTCGAAAGGTGTCGTGAAGGCGTTGAGTGATGCGGCCGATCTGGACCGGAGCTCTGCGCAGGGTTTCCACGCCTTCCCGGTCTCGTGCGAGGGTTAGCAGTTCGCCCACGGCGGTATTCAGGGTTCGCAACCGAAAGCCCATTCGGCCTAGATACTCCACCTGCTCCCCGTGGACCTCTCCCAGGTAACCCCCCTCGACCGCGTCGAGCATGCTGAGAACGGCACTGAGCGGCGCCCGCATGTTGTGGGCCACTCGAAGCATGAACTGCGATCGTTCTTGCATGAGGTTCTCCACCGCCTCATAAGCTCTGGCGTTCTCGATGGCTACCGCAACCAGCTCGGCGGCGAGCTTCAAGAAGGCGGTGTCACCGGAACAGAAACGTTCAGGTCTTCGGCAATAGGCTCCCAGTATGCCGATGACCCGGTCCTCGAGCTCGAGTGGAGTAAAGACAACCGACCGAATTCCGGCCTCCAAAAGATCGTCTTGAAGCTGAAACTGCTGATCCCGAGCGACCTGACCGAAAACAATCGTCTCGCCCTCGAGGACCCGACGGTTGAGCCGGCTCTTCGCCACTTCCACCGTCTTCTCTTCGGAGAAGCCGGAGGGCAGTCCGTGAGCGGCGGCAAACCGCAACCGGCTCCCGTCTTCACTCAGCAGCTTGACCGCCACCCCACTGACTCCCAAGACTTTCGCCAGCTCCGAGGTCACCATGTCGAGCGTGCGGTCGAGTCGCCGCTCCGAGCCGATGGCGCACAACATGGCGTAGAGGCTGTTCAGTTTTTCATTGAGAGCGGCCACTTCGCCGGACACGTCGGTCAGGTTCCGTACACCTTGTCTCAAGCGCCGCATGATCGCCGTCGTGAGGGCCGCCGCAGCAAAGACCGACGCCGAGAAGAAAACGAGGAGCGCCGTTATCTGCACGGGACGCAGGACGAGATTCAGCGCGTCTCCCCGGGAAAGCACCGGATGATAACCGAGCCAACCGAAAGACTCGCCCGCCGCCAGGAGTCCCATTCCACCCGCTGCGGCTCCGGCAAAAAACCAGGCGTACCTGGGCCGAAAAAGGATGGCGGCGATGATGACGTGCAAGATGAAAAAGAAAATAAGGGGGCTCGAGGCGCCGCCCGTAAAATGGATCAGCACGAACATCGACGAATAGTCGAGAGACACCTGCAAGGCGGCATAACGACGCTCGACCGAGGCGTCGCGATCGAGATTCCTGTTGCGTCGAAAGACGGAGGCAAAAACGACGTTGTAGGAGAAAACGAAAACCGCCACGAGAACGATGGGAAGGACCTCGACCTTGAAACCGAGGGCTCGACCTACTAGAAGGCTGACAACGATTGCCGGCGGAACCCACCACCGCAGCCGTACCTGCCAGGTGTCTCTTCTGCCCCAGGCGCGGGGGGGAAGCGTTCTCCCTCCGCAAACTGGGCCGTGATGGCGCGAACGGTCTCGTCGGAAGCAGCGCCCGGGGCGACTTTCATTCGAGCTTCGTCCTCAAAGTGGTGAGAAGAGTCGGAATATTGATGGGTTTCTGAAAAACGCCGGAAAGTCCGAGATCGGAATAATCGATACTCGAGTGGAGACCGTCTCCCACCGAGCTAAGCAAGTAAACGGGGACGGTATTGCCGAGAGCTCGAAGCTCCTTGACGAGACTCGTGCCGGAGTCCACTTCCTCCATCATCAGATCGACGAGATCAGATCGGGGCGTTCCTGCTTATATTGGCGAAGACCCTCCTCCGCGGTCTGCGCTCCGATCATCTTGTAGCCATGCTTTTCCAGCACGAGGCGAAAAGTATCTCAAAAGGTCCGGATCGTCGTCTACGATCAGAACGGTTGTTGCGTCTCAGACATGATCACACCTCGCGGATAAAAAGGCGCCAACCTCCAACCAAGCCGTCTTCAGAGCCGGCACCACGAATCGAAACGCCGCCTCCAAATTGGCCTGGGCCCCGCTCGACAGCCCTTCTTCAAGCTCATCGAGCTCGTACCCTCGAATCCCCAGGAGATAACCTTTCGTTTCGGCGTCGAAGATCTCACGCGCCACGGCAAGAACGAAAGACGGCTGGACCCGGTGCGTAGTGAAGCTCGTCGAAAGCTCGGGTCGGACGCTCTCAAAAGTAAATGGTCCAATCCCATCTCTCGCCGCGTCCACGAACAGCACCTCGTCGTGATCCGCTATGGAGGCGGCATCCTCGATGCCGAGCTGATAGCCGGCATCGACGGTGACTCCGTCAAAATTCATTTCTCCGATCGCCTCGGCAAAGGCGGGACCGAGACCGTCGTCCCGGCGGCCGGGGTTCCCGTAGCCGATCACTAGAGTACGGCGGGTGCCTCGTTTCGTCACCGCATTCTCCGACCGAGGACCTGACCGTCCGCGCCCACGAGCTCGACCGCAAGCGCCATTCCACCGAGGGCATGGGTCGCACAAGAAATGCACGGGTCATAGGCCCGAATGGCAACCTCGATATGATTCAGCATCCCCTCGGTGATCTCGGGCTTTCCGGAGATGTGATCCCGGGCGACCTTTTCCACCGAACGGTTCATCGGCTCGTTGTTGTTCGTCGTCGCCACGATCAGGTTGGCCATGACGACCTGGTCGTTGTCGTTGACCTCGTAGTGGTGAAAGAGCGTGCCACGCGGCGCTTCGAGAAGTCCCACCGCTTCTCGGCGGCGCTCTCCCCGGATGACCAGGTCCGTTCCCTGAAGATCCGGGTCGTAGAGCAGCTCCTCTATCTTCTCCACACTTGCAAGAGCTCGATCATCCTCGCCCAATGGTACGCCATGGTCGCGTGGCACGGCCGGCCCCCGGTCTCCGACATGAGCTCGCGGCGGGCCTCTTCCGCCGCCGTTGTGTCGAGGCGGTCACAAGCGTTGAGTCTCGCCAAGGGACCGACCCGGAACCAACCGTTCTCGGGACCCAACGAGCGGATGAAGGGGAACTTGAGATAGGACCAGGATCGGACTTCCTCGCCGATGACCTCCGCGTAGCGTGAAGGTTCGACGTGATCGAAAATGGGAGACCCCTTCGCATCGACGGCCCTCAACTTTCCGTCATAAAGGTCGAGACAGCCGTCGTCTCTCACCAATGACAAATAGCTCGACTCGAAAGAGCCGAAATCCTCGAGCTCCACGAAGTGCTCGAGCGTGTAATCTCTAGCGCAGCCGGAGCGCGCCGTCCGCCCATTGCCTTATTGTATCCAACTCCTCGAGGAAACCGTCTCTTTCTTCAATGGAAAGGTTCTTGTTGACTCCTCCGGGAATCGCCCCCGTCCCATGAATTTTCTTGCCGGCCGTCGCTTGGATGATCTCTTGACCATACTTACGTAGGAGTATCCCCTGCTTGGCGATATCGGGGAACCGGCCCGCCACTCCGATAACGTTGCGCTCGGCCGGATCGGCATCGAACCCGAACAGCAGGTCCGGCGAGGCCAGATGAAAAAAGTGCAATGCATGCGACTGTAGAATCTGACCGTAATGCATCAGGCGCCGTATCTTCTCGGCCGTGGGAGTCAATTTCTCGCCGCCCACGATGACATCCATAGCCTTGGCGGCGGCGAGGTGATGACTCACGGGACAGATCCCACACAGGCGCTGAACGATTACAGGGACTTCCCAAAAGGGTCTCCCCTGAATGAATCGCTCGAAACCACGGAACTCCACGATGTGCATCCGCGCCCGCTCGACCTCACGGTTGTCATCGAGCCAAATCGTCACCTTCGCGTGACCCTCGACGCGGGTCACCGGCTCTAAAACGATCTTTTTAGTAATCTTCGTCATGGTCACAGAATTTTCCCTCGTCAGTCATACTTGATGAGCGGATAGGGCAACTCGACGGGTTTGTTGTCGAGCAAGGCCGTGAGCACTTCCCAGAAGGCATCCGCGGGAGGCGGACAGCCCGGGAGAAAGTAATCGATCTTGACGACTTCGTGGCAAGGATAGATACGATCCAGAAGGAGCGGAAGCTCGGGATCACTCGGCAGGATATGGGAAGGATTATCCGCGGTCGGCGATCTCACATAAGCTTCCTCCAGACATTCCCGGAGCGGCACGACGTTTCGCATCGCAGGAACCCCACCGCTGACGGCGCAATCCCCGACCGAGATCAGCAAATCGCAATTCCGCCGGAAGTCTTGGAGCACCTCGACATTCCCCTCGTTGGCGCAGCCGCCCTCGACCAATCCCATGAGGCACCTCCCGGTGAACCGCTTGATGTCGTTGATGGGAGATTTGTCGAAGTCGATTCGCTCTACGAGATCGAGGAGCCGCTCGTCGATATCCAGAAGCGACATATGACAACCAAAACACCCCGCTAAAGAGGTCGTTGCAATTTTCGGCTTCACCATGTCATCTCTCACTTGTTCTCGATGTCGGAACCGATGGGTTTCTCGTCATAGAGACGTTTCCCAATGGGTATCTCATAACCGACACGTTTTCGAAGCAGCGCACCCACGGGACACACCTGGAGCGCTTTGTCATCCGCCGCGATGTCCGTCGCCCCCAAACCTTGGGAGGCGCTCGCCGCCAGCCTCTTACCGGAGCCCCGGCCGACGAAACCGAGCGCTTGCTTTCCGTCGATGTCACGCGAAGCCCGCACGCAGCGAGAACAAAGAACACACCGGTTCCGATCCAAAAACACGTCGGGATGCGTGAAGTCGAGATCGCACTCGGGGAAAAGGAAGGGATACTTGGGAGCGGTGATGCCGAAACGGTAGGCCAGAGCTTGAAGCTCGCAATTTCCGCTCTTCTCACAAAACATGCAGAAGTGATTTCCCTCCACGAGGAGCATTTCAACGAGATTGCGTCGAAGTCTCGTAAGCTCAGGGGTGTCGTTCTCCACGATCATCCCGGGTCTAATGGGAGTCGTACAGGCGGTCTGCGGACGGCCGTTGACCAAGACCGTGCACAACCGACAACCGCCATAGGGAACCAGATCCTCCTGGTGACACAAACGCGGAATGTAAAAGCCCGCCCGGTCCGTAACCTCGATGATGGTCTCGCCGTCCTGCCCTTCGATCTCGACGCCGTCAACAACGACTGCAATGGCATCACTCATTCTTCTCTCCCTCTTCCGGAAAAATCACCGAGCGCCTGCCGGCAATCGCCATCGACTCCTCGAGTGCGCGGTGAATGTTGAAGTGGGGCTGTAACTCCTGATCGACCGCTCCCACGAGCCGCTCGTAGGCACCGCGAAAGCTCGCGAGGGTCGATAGAACCGGATTGGGTGACGTCTGACCGAGTCCGCACCGGCTCGTTGTTTTTATGGTCTCGCCGAGCTCTTTCAAATAAACGAGGTCGGTGGGCTCTCCATTTCCGGCGAGAATCCGATCCAACCGTTCTTTGAGCAAGACATTGCCGACTCGGCACGGCGTACAGTAGCCACAGCTTTCGTGAACGAAGAAACCCATAAACTGGCGAGCAACCTCGATGACATTACGGTCGGGGCCGAAGATCATGAGCGAGCCTCCGGTGGCTAGATCGTCGTAGCAGATCGTTCGCTCGAAATCGCCCTCGGCGATCATACGACCGGAAGCCCCTCCGACTTGAACCGCCGCGACGTCGTTGGCGCCCGCGATCTTCAGCACCTCGCTCAGTCGCACGCCGAAGGGAAACTCGTAGACGCCGGGGCTCAAGCAATCGCCCGATATACTCAGAAGCTTCGTGCCCGTGCTCCCCTTGGTGCCGAGTTGAGAGAACCATCCGGCACCCTTCTCCATGATCCGAGCCGCGCAGCAAAAGGTCTCCACGTTATTCACGGTGGTGGGACACTCGAGAAAACCCTTTTGAGCAGGGAAAGGAGGCCGAGTCTTCGGGTCTCCGCGTCGTCCCTCGCAGGAGCTGATGAGTGCCGTCTCCTCGCCGCAGACATAGGAGCCGGCGCCCATCTGAATACGGATGTCGAAGTGGAAATCCTTTTTGCCGCAGATGTCCCGCCCCAACAGGCCGGCGCGGCGACGTTTGTCCAGGATGTCTTCGAGAAACCGGCGCAGGTACTGATACTCCGCCCGTAGGTAGAGAATCCCCTGTTCGGCTCCGATGGCGTAGCCGGCGATGGCCATGCCTTCGAACATCAAATCGGGACACTCGGTGAGGATCACTCGATCCTTGAACGTGCCCGGTTCCCCCTCGTCGGCGTTGCAGATAACGACCTTGACGTCCCCAGCGGCGGCACGGGTGAACTCCCATTTCATGCCGGTGGGAAATCCGGCGCCTCCCCGACCCCGCAATCGCGCCGTCTTGACGCTCCGAATAACCTCAGCCGGGCTCAAGGCTACCGTTTTGGCGAGTGCCTCTCCCGGCTCGAGCTCGGAGAATATTACCGGCCCGTTGAGGCGCAGATGGTTCTTGACCGTGGCGCGAACCAGAGGGTGAGCGTTGTTGCCGTCTCCGAGCTTGCGTATCAGCTTCTTGGGATCTCCGTGGCTTTTCAACCCGCGGACGATCTCCCGCGCCGAATCACTGGAAAGCTCGGTAAGGACGACATCGTTGACCAGGGCTGCGGGAGCTTGATCGCTCATGCCGATACAGGGTGTCCATTCGAGAGAGACGAGACCGTCGGGTGTCGTTTCGCCGAAGCTGATCGAAAGCTCCCGAGACAGCACCTCCGCCACTCGGTCGGCGCCCGCCAAGCGATCGATGACATCGTTGCACAATCGGATGGTGACGCGGCCTCCCGGCTCGGGTGACAGGAAGCTATAAAAGGTTACGACGCCCTCCACTTCGACCCGCGGTAATCCCATGTGGCCGGCAATCCGATCGATCGCCTCCCGGTCTACCTGCCCGCACCGTTCCTGGACCGCCCGAACGACGTCTAGAACCCGCGTTCGGTCGGTGCCGAATTCCTGACAGATGTCTCTAACGGTCATCTTTTCTTCCGGCTGGATCGTCACTTCACCGATTCCCTTCTGCGATCGAAAACCGCCGGACCGGCCCACTTCACGAAGAACCGGCGAAGATTCTCGATCGCCGTCTGCTCAGATCTCATTGAACGGATTTTGGAGGTAATCTCAACTAGGTCTTAGAAAGAAGGATACACGGCCCGTTCGACGACATGCAACAACTGCAATAGCGCGCTGTATCTCATTCCGTACCAACCGCCCTGCCGCAACTAGTTCGTCGATTTCCCCTTAGCGGGATGTACGAATTGCTTCATGGTCCGGTATTCGAACCATTGAAAGCGCGGGCTTTCCTTGCAATGGCATTGGGCACAGACCTTCTCGTCCGGAAGCCTGAGCGGATCGGTGAGGTCCAAGAGGTCCAAACGGGCGGCGGTGACGTGTGAAAGGGCAGGACCATGACAGGCCTCACACTGTACACCTGCGTTGAGCTCGCTCTCACCCTGTATCGTCTCGGGGCCCGTCAAATGACACCTCACGCAGTCCTTGTCTCGCTGCGCTTTGTTCAACCGATCCAACGCCATTTTGTGCTTCGTCTTCGTCCAAGCTTGGTAAATCTCGGAGTGACACTCTTGACAAGCGTCGGACCAAACATATGGAGACCGATCGATATCACGTGCCGGTCCGGCCCCGACGGTGACGAGTCCCATGGAGAGGACGACGGGTAGGATCCAAACGATTCTCGAAATCATGACCATTCCTCCAATCGTCGAATGACTGTTCCTCTTCAAAAGAGAGTCGAGCAACACCCGTGCCACAAACATTCATGGACAACCACGTTGCTTGAAGATCGTAGGCACCATTCGGTCAAGGGTTTAGAGGTAAACCTGAACGAGTCGAAAATCTACGTTTGCCCAAGGTGTCCTACCGATAGAACAGGTTTTCCCGAACCTGTGGCATCGATGCCTCATTGTTTTTGGGAACCGGAACGTGAATATCTCAAAAGGGCACCCGCTCCAGCACTCAAGTGCGCGCTCTTGTCCTCTGACGCTCCAGGACCTCCTTCGCGGCGGCGATGAGCTCATCGGGATGGATAGGTTTATTAATAACGGCCGAGGCGCCCAAAGCAACACTTCCTTTTTGAGTTTCCGGCAGACCGAATCCCGTCATGAGAATCACCGGGAGGTCCGGATTGTGCTCGTGAGCAATCTCGAGTAGATCCAATCCGTTCAAGCCCGGCATTCGAATGTCGGAAATCAGCAAGTCAATGTTCTCCGAGCTCAACAACCGGGCCGCTTGGTCGCTGGCCTTTTGCTGAACGACCTCGACACCGGGTATCTCCCGGAGAGCACGGACACAGGCTCTCAGTACCGGCTCCTCGTCGTCAACAATCAGAATGCGTGGTCTACTCATGTGGGTCCTCGGGTATTTCCAATTTCCGTCCTCGGAGAGTGCAACTCTCGTACCAGCGTGACAGGTTTAGCCCCGGCCACAGCAATGCACACCCTAAGGGCACAACCAAGAATAACTTCCCATTTTGGGCCGCCGATCCATCCCTCCTGGCTGCGTTGCTCGAAGCTCAAATATCTAGATATTCTTCACTCCTCGCGCCTTGCCAGCCGGGCGCCCCTCCTCGAGGACTCGTTCGGGACTACCGAAACGCCAGTTTAGGGGTCGCCTCTGCGCCCGAAAAAGGGAACTTATTTTTGGCTGGACCCTAAGAGGAGCGGTACACAAACCTATTTGCCAAATTGAGCTGTTCCTCTATCGAGGATCGGGAGGAGAAAATTGCCCAAAAGTGTAGTTTGACCGAACAAAGCGCCCGTAGATGTGGTCGGGCGAAGAAGAAATAGACGGCACCCGGCGATGTCTTTCCGAAGAGACACAACCATGGACGACAAGGGACCTCACATTGGAAAACGACCACTTTTTCGCTTGCCGGACAAGAAGGTTGAGCAAGCGTCATACAGGTAGAGCACGTACTCTCAGAGATGAGTCACGCGCAGAGCATCTATATCGCTTTGCAGAAAATATTCAGAGTGCAGTCAAAACATGTTCGAGAGATTCTCCGGAAGATTGTAAAGCGATCATGAGATCTTCTGATACAATCCGTGAGAAGCTCTGTACGATGGGTGTAACAAGACCGCAACCACCAGACTATTGGACGTTTAGCTCAAAACGACGGGCATCTTCGATATTACTTCACTCCAGTTGTCACACCGGCCAGGCTATTGGGGCACGTTCAACGGACCGAGTCTCCAATGCGCAAGTGCTCGTTTCCCAGAGTTATCGGCTCTCGTCTTGAACAGCGTCCGCTTGGCACAATCGTTGCTATTCCGGATTGATTGAATCACGGAACGGGAGGAACATTCCATGACTAAAGCAGTGCGAACAACGAAGAAAATTCGTCCATATAATTCCTTCGAAACGGCGCAGGCACAGTTCGACCGAGTTGCGGATTTCTTGGAGCTCGACCCGGGTACGAAAGAACTTCTCCGGTCTCCCGTCCGGGAGTTCGCTTTTGCCATCCCCGTCCACATGGACGACGGCACGACCAAGGTCTTTCGAGGATTCCGCGTCCAACACAACGACGCCCGGGGACCGTGCAAGGGCGGCATTCGGTTCCATCCGCTGGAGACTCTCGACACGGTAAGAGCCCTGGCGATGTGGATGACCTGGAAATGTGCCCTTCTCGACCTACCGCTCGGAGGAGGCAAGGGCGGTGTCGTTTGCGATCCCCACAACTTGAGCTCCAAGGAGCAGGAGCTCATCTGCCGCGGCTACGTCCGTCAAGTGGGCAGAAGCCTCGGACCGGCGCTCGACGTTCCCGCCCCCGACGTCATGACCTCGGCGCAGCACATCCTTTGGATGCTCGACGAGTACGAGCAACTACACGGCGCCAAATCTCCCGGATTCATCACGGGAAAACCCGTGGGAATGGGTGGATCGCTGGGCCGCGTCGAAGCGACAGGTTTCGGCGTGATCTTTACGGTTCGCGAAGCGTTGAAGGAACTGGGGATTCGGGCCGAAGAGACCACGGCAAGCGTGCAGGGCTTCGGCAACGTTGCCCAAAACGCCGTCCGCCTCTATCAACAGATCGGAGGAACCGTCAGCTCGGTCTCCTGCTGGGATCAAGCGGAGCAAACCGCCTACACGTATCGCAAAAAAAGCGGCATCGACATCGACGAGATTCTCGGGATCACCGACCGGTTCGGCGGCATCGACAAAGCCAAGGCCGAAGATCTCGACTATGAGATTCTCCCCGGTGACGCCTGGATCGAACAGGACGTCGACATCCTGATCCCGGCGGCGCTCGAGAACCAGATAAACGCCGATAACGTCGAGCGCATCAGCAAGAAAGTCAAGTTAATCGCCGAGGGCGCGAACGGACCGACCACACCTGTAGCGGATGAAGTGATCCAGAAGCGCGGCATCTTCCTGATTCCCGACTTCCTAGCCAACGCCGGCGGAGTCACCTGCAGCTATTTCGAGCAAGTGCAGAGCAACATGAACTACTACTGGGAAAAGGACGAGGTGCTCGGCAAGCTGGACGTCAAGATGACGTCCGCCTACATCGCGGTAAGCGAGCTGGCGAGAACGAAGAAGCTCTTTACTCGAGATGCCGCCTATGCCATAGCCATCGACCGCGTGGCGCGGGCTTGCCGGGACCGGGGCTGGGTCTAAATAATGCTACAGGCTCGGGTGTCGAAAGTCGCATCCCTCGCCGCGGGTGCAAGATCGAGAACTCAAGAACCCGAGAACTCAAGAACTCAGAATGGATATTGTGGCGGCATTCGCCTTCGGCGGACAAGCCGCCGCGTCATCAAATTAATCTCGTTGGTTGAACTCTGAGGGAACTTGGGCAGGCTAATCATGTATTCCTCGAGCAGCAAGATACCCGTATTCGATTGCCGTTCCTACGGTACCGGGGAACGTTTCACCCGAATCGGCAACGGTGAGCTCGGAGGCAAGGCCCGAGGTCTCGCCTTCATCAAGGACTTCCTTGCCACCGAGCTCGACCCGAAACGATATCCGGGAATCGATGTCGGCATCCCCACGTTGACCGTCGTCACCACCCAGATGTTCGATCTGTTTATGGAACGTAACGGCCTTCATGAAATCGCCCTCTCCGATCGGCCCGATGACCGCATCGCTCATGCCTTTCAAAAGGCCGATATCCCTGTAGAGATGGTGGGTGATCTGAAGGCGCTCATCGACGTGGTGCACACGCCTTTGGCAGTGAGGTCCTCCAGCCTTCTCGAAGATGCGCTTTACCGGCCTTTCGCCGGCGTCTACGCCACCAAAATGATCCCCAACAACCAACATGACCCGGACGAACGTTTCCGCCGCCTCGTGG
>CAVROO010000023.1:0-470792 GCA_963722765.1 uncultured Acidobacteriota bacterium | reverse complement strand
CTGTCCAAAAACTCGCCCGAAACATAACTCCCTCTTTGGCGGCCTCTTGTGATGAGACCTCTCTATCACGGCTCGCCGGCTAAAGGGTAGAATCCTTGTCCATGAGCACCGCGATCCAACCCTGGACATTGTTGGTTGTCGCTGTTGCGGGCTGGATCCAGCGCGAGCAACAACTGGCCATCGAATACTTGCTTGAGGAGAATCGTGTCCTGAAGGCTCGGCTCCGCGGGAAGAGGCTCCGTTTCACGGACGACGAACGCCGGCGGCTCGCTGCAAAGGGCAAGGTCCTCGGCCGGAAACTCTTGGCCGAAGTCGCCGGTATCGTCACGCCCAACACCCTTCTGGCCTGGCACCGAAAACTGATCGCGAAAAAGTGGGACTATAGCTCGCGAAGAAAGAAGCCTGGCCGGCCACCGATCATGAATGAGATTACCGACCTGGTAGTGCGGATGGCTCGCGAAAATCCGCGCTGGGGCTACACAAGAATTAGGGGTGCCCTGGCCAATCTCGGACATAAAGTAGCCCGCGGCACGATCGCAAACATTTTGAGGGAACACGGGATAACGCCTGCGCCGGAGAGAGGTAAGAGAATCCCCTGGAGTACGTTCCTGAAAGCGCATTGGGAAAGCTTTGCCGCCACCGACTTTCTCACGGTGGAGGTATCGATGCTCGGAAGCCTTGTGACCTATTACGTCCTCATCGTCATCGAATTGTCCACGCGACGTGTTCACGTTGCCGGGATAACTCCGACGCCCGACAGCGCCTTCATGAAGCAAGTCGGTCGTAACCTGACTAATGAATTCGACGGCTTCCTTTGCGGGAAACGATTCCTCATCCTGGACCGCGACAACAAGTTCACCACCGACTTTCGCAACTTGATCGAGCACTCTGGAACCGACGTCATTCGGCTTGCCGCACCGTTCCCCGAATTTGAACGCATACGTCGAGAGGTTTGTTTTGTCGATCAAGAGCGAGTGTCTGGATCAGATGATCTTCTTCGGAGAGCGTTCTTTGCGGCGTGCCGTGGCCGAGTTCGTTTGTCATTATCATGGAGAGCGTAACCATCAAGGGTTGGATAACCGGTTGATCGAGCCCGACGAAGCCGTCGGGAGTCGTCAGGGTGGCGTCGAGTGTCGCCAGCGATTGGGTGGCATGCTCAATTACTACTACCGCAAAGCTGCATAGTTGGAGTACTCGGCGCTGTCCCCGAAGGCCACACGCGTCCAGTCCTCTCAGGCGGCGTCCGACATGAGTCTGGCTCGAGCCTTGAGCCGGCTACTGCCAGCATCGACACGGTACACGAGACCAAGACCCGATCCCCGTTTCGGTTTTTGGATACGACGGGCAGACGCCTTGAGTTTTCAGGTACCAAATGATAATATCTAGTGGTACAGGAGGATTGGGTGGCAAAGAATACGAGCATCACCATTGGTGACCACTTTGCAGCGTTTGTCGAGGAACAGGTCTCCCAGGGCCGATATGGCAACGCTAGTGAAGTCGTACGCGCTGGGCTGAGGCTTCTCGAGGAACGCGAAGCGAAACTCAAGGCGCTGCGAGCCGCGATCGAAGAAGGCTTGGCTAGTGGACCGGCCGAAGAGTTCGACGTCGAGATGTTCATCGCGGAGAAGGAACTCGAGCGAAAGCGTGCCTAAGTACGCACTCCGGCCTCGGGCCCGCAAGGACCTGGACGGCATTTGGGACTACACGGTGGTCACCTGGGGCCGCCGTCAAGCGAAAACCTACCTACGCGCTTTGAATCGCGCCTTCAAAACGCTCGCCAAAAACCCTGAGCTCGGGCGACGCTATGATGAGGTCTACGGGGGCCTTCGGGTCTACCCATCGGGGAAACATCTCATTTTCTACTTCGCGACGGACCAGGGCATCGACATCGTGCGTGTCTTGCACGAGCGAATGGACATTCCAACGCATCTATAGATTCAGGATTCCCGAATGCGTCGGGTATGGCAAAGTGGAGAGCGCGAAGGGCTGTTGTCATTCGTCAATATTGATCTGGTAGAGAAACGGGACCTTACATGCGGTCCAGCGACGGCGACGAAAACCGGATCGACACCCGCGAGCAGTTGCCGGATCACACGAAGGGCTGGTTCAAGCGTTGCAACCAAATGGGTCGAGGACCGCAGCAGGCGCTTCCCCCATCAATTGTTGCTACGCCGCCAAAGGCATGGGCCCCGCGGCGACACCCATCCGTATAGGTATGTCGGCGGGCGCGAACGGGATGATCTTCGTCGACAAACAACTCGTCGGCGATAAGAAAACGTCCCTGAACGACAGTCGCCGGCGCACCAGGCCAGCCTGCTTCGCCGGCGTCCGGGTTACGCGCCCAAACTTCAGCGCCCGATGCGGCCGGATGAAGTTGTAGTAGCAGCGTAGCAACTCGAGATCTTCCTCAAGTCTTTCTTTCGAACGCGCGTGGCATGGCGACCGACGGCGTAAGTACGCCGACCCTTGACGAATGGTGAGGTTGAGCCGCTCGATGAAGGACGTGTTCAGCGTCAAGCAATCCTCGGAATAGTTGACCACTTTGACGATGCGGTCGTTCCTGCGCGTTTTCAGGACCTGTCCGAAGAGGGACGCTGGCCCGAACACGCGACGGACCACCTTTTCGTAGAAATCGAATCCGTCGGTGACAATCAAGGGAACTTTGTCGAAATCCATTCGGCGGGAAACGTGGTTAAATTAAAAAGCGCAAGTGTATTCCGGTAGCTTCTTCTTCCTACGACAGTCGAAGGCCATAGTCGAGACCCGACTTCAATGGCGGCGAAGATCCGAATCGGCCGTTCCTTGCCGCCGACGAAGGTGCGGATTTCGTCGGCTTGAAGCTCTTCGACGGTGAATCCGCTGAGCTTCCGGCCGTTGAACCGACGACATGCGCCAGCCGCTTTCTCGAGCCAGCGGTCCACCGTGTTCCAGGAATTCCCTTGGCCCGAGCGATCGCAGAGATGCTCATGCCTTCAACGCGGAGAGCGGCGACCTCGTCGAAGGTGCTACGGGTGCTGGAGCCGATAGTAGGGTGTGCCTTTGGTCGAAGAGAACGTCTTTCCGCACCTGATGCACCGGTATCGACGTCGTTTCCCGGAGCTTGTTCTATAGCATCCGTGACGGATGATGCTTCCAGCATCGACTTTTCCGTGCGGCGGACATTCCCGGTTGGTGCAGATGAGGCTCTTCACGTCGTCTGAACCCTCTCTTGTTGGCAGAACTACTTCTCTTGCTATTCCAGGTCCAAACGGGATCATATAAACGGTTTAGCGTTGAGGCGCCAACAGTTCGTGGCGGAAGTACCGTTTTCTAGATAATCAACATATGTTAAATAAAACTTCAATCGAGGGTTGAGCTGTCCTGTCGACTATTCGGCTTCCGGCCTCCAAATCGATCAGCTAGTAATGTCGTTGGGAGACGTATTGAAGGGATTGACGACGCGCAAATTGCCGAGAAGCTGGCCATCTTGTAAATCTTCTGTCAGGAGAAATCGGCAATCTGCAACCTGTGCAGCGGAGACGATCAAGGCGTCCCACCAAGAAAGCTGGTAAAGGTCCTGGCTATCCCAAGCGCCCTCCACAATCCTTTCATCGGTAGCAATCGGATGCCATGGCAAAAACGCCCTCCGATTCTACCTTCATCCTCAAAATGAGCTCGACTTAAGAGAGCGTTTCGAATCGATTCTTCTGCTCAGGGGGACGGGGGAGCGCGAGAGGGCCTTTATCGAGCTTCGAGATCTCGTTTCCGATCATCCTGATTTTCATTCCGCCTATGAGACACTCGTCAACGAGTACTTGTCGCGAGATGAATCCCGAGAGGCAGTAAACTATTTCGAGACTGTACTCTTGGATCATCCCGAGAATGCTTACGCTCACTACGCTCTTGGACGAGTTTACTTCGACCGGCAAGACTACGAACGGGCCATCGAAAACTTGAAGAAATGTATCGATCTCGATCCAACGTTCGCGGAGGCGTATGCATACAAGGGAGGGCTTCCCGAAGCCTACCATAGAATAGGCGAGCTCGAGGCATCGATCCGATTTTTCACCGACCTCATCGAAAACGATCCGGGGAGCTCGCGGGCGCACTACGGGTTAGGGCGGAGTCATATCAGGCGGTATGATTGGGAGGAAGGGATCGCGGCTTTCTCACGGGCCGTCGAGCTCGATCCGGGATTCATTCTCGCCTACCACTCCCTTGCCTACAGTTACTTTTCGATCAATAACAACTTTGAAGTCGTCGAAGTCAGTCATCGGCTCTACGAAGCTGCAGAAGCGGCCGGCCACTTCGAGATGATGAGCTACGCCCGAATGATCCGGGGCAATGCGCTGTACTACCTGGGCGACTACGGGCGGGCCGTACGGGAATTTAGTGAAGCTCTTCAGATCGCCCAGCGAGTTGGCGATCAACGTCGGGAGCTGAACGCTCTGAACGGCATTGGCGTCGTCTATAACAGCTCGGGAAACAATGTCAAAGCCCTGGAGTATTGACTATCTGCATTTCAGACACTGGGGGAACGCCAGTATGCACGAGGGCCGACAGTGGAGGATTGTGCATCGAGTATTTAGCAACGAATACAGGTGGGGCTTTTGCAGAAACCTTGAAGGCGCTGCAATGCCTCATCGGCGAGGCAGCTACCGGTGGCTGGAGACAGTTGATTATCCTGGTGAAGGGGGCAATCGAACTTTAGTTTAGAGATGTTGTGAGAGCTATGGTGCTCGGGCCTGCTTGAGCTCCGTGGCGACTTGACGTCTCAGGCGTCTGGTCTTGGCCAGGATCTTGTGTCTGGCCGGCTCCGGGAGGGTGAGCAAGAGATCGGTGTATTCGAGGGGAGAGAGAAAAGCGAAGCGGTTTTCACAGTAGAGAATAATGCTGGAATCGGATGGAAGCAGTTGGTCCCGCAGACGCATGCGGGTTTGGCGGTTTCGTTCCGGTCGCTTGATCTTCCGCAGCAGGTAGAGCTGGAGTAAGCTGTAGGCCAGCGCAACAAACACCACTTGGTTCACAACCAATGAGAGTACACGACCCCTGAAGTCCGCCAGATCCCAAAAGCACTTGAGCTGGCGGTGCCGCTCTTCGATCTCAGAACGCAATCGGTACTCATCCCGCGAGGTCTTTGGGTTACGTCCGGATTGAGTATCCATCAGCATCCATATCTTCTCGTGACCATCGCCGAAGAGCTCTTTGTTGACGATGACATTAACGGGCACGGTACAGCTGGACCATGAGCGTAGCCCGGGGATCTTTGCGATCTCACGTCGCAGGACGGTCTTGTTGGCAGGTGGAGGAGGCTGGTCTACCTTGCGAGCCTCAACCGTGGCTTGGCGTTTCGCCTCCCGCTTTCGAATCTCTTCCGGCACCTTTCGGGGCTTGGCCTGCAGGGAGGCCTTGGGACTCGGGGGATGGTAGGGCTTGAACGAAACCGTCCCGCCTCTCAACAAACCCAGGGCATCCTCGTAGATGTCCATATTCTTGCGAACCGGGATCAAGGTATCGATCCCGTGGTGTTGCTTGAGTCGAGCAATTTTCTCTCCATCGATGAAGCCACGATCCAAGATCAAACGTTTCATCACACCGGAACCTACCGCATCCAAAAAGACATCCACCATCTCATAAAAGGGGGGACATTCGTGCGCCTCCCCGGACACCAATCCCAATCCTGCGTAGAGGAAAAACTCCGCCTTGCGATTGGTATGCACCAGCGAAATTAGCTTGTAACAACGCCTCCAGGTGTAGCGAGCCTGTTCTTGGGGCGACAGAGCCTTCGAATCCACCGGATGATTGTGCTCATCAAAAAGAAGCCGGACCGAGTTCTCATAGTTGGGATTGTCCGGAACGAACAGGTAGGAGGCATCCCCCAGGAAAATACCTTGTGGGTCGAAGGCCTTGTGCTGTCTGAGTATCTTCACCACATCGTGGTTGAACCATCGCAGCAACGCCTGTTGTGGCGTGGTCCGAGCTAGCTTGCGAAGGAAGTCCTGGTCACAAGGTGTCTGGCGATCATAGCTGTTCTTGGCATTGAAACCGTTACAGTGCAGAGTCACGTCCTGGGTGTCCGGATGCCGGACCTTATGGGCCACATCCGGCCCGAAGGCATTCAACATCCCCCCACAGCGCACCACATACGGATAGGCGTGGAAGCTGTGAACGCCGTGAAAGCGCATGGACAGATTGCTCGCGATGTACAGCCAGGTCGGGACCTCCTGCTTGCGCCGTGGCGAGGGATAGTTTTCGGCCAGCTTCGATAGGATCTTCCGGGCGCCTATATAGCGAAAAAACTCCGTCTCCTCGACTTCGCTCACGGCATCCACGAAGTCGAACTCGCCCTGCCTGAACCGTTCCAGGACGAATCCCGGATCGTGCTCATACAGGCTCATGTCCATCAGGGTTCGCGGCGGCGCGCCTCCTCGATACGGTTGACCACCTCTAGCATATTTTTGTGGAGCTGAACGAGACGCGCCCGGGCTTTCCTGAACCGCTGGTATTGCTCGGTCTGCTGCCTGAGTACGTCCAAGTTCTTTTCTGGAACCGATAGTAGCCGAGTTCGGCCGCCCTCGCTCCAACTCAACACCATGGAGCTGTGTGGAAGGCCTTCAGCGCACCTACAGTTAGGCTTTCCGCACTTGCGTTGCAACTGGTAGACGGAGCCTTTCACCATGGCTTGGCGATGGGACAGGATGTGGACCAGTTTGCGGGATTCGTTGACCATTTCGGTCAAGGATTTTCGGAGCCGGCTGAGCCGTTCTCTGCTACTTACCTGCATGCTTATATTATATATAACATACAGATTTAATGTAAATCAAGAAAAAAATCGTTGTATTGGCAAATTTCATCTGGGGGAAGAACAGGCCCAGGCTTCGGGCCAGATCAAGCACTATCTACGGTACAATCGGCTCGCTGTAGTCAGCAGAGCCTACTGTCTGAATCACAGGTATTACTATGAGTCTCTCCGACTCGTCCGCGAAGCGGGCGATCCCGCGAGCGAGATGCGGACTTACAACAACATCGCCATGGCGCTGGAGGATCTCGGGAACCTCGATGACACCTTGAGCTACTACGAGCAGTCATGGGAGTTGGCGCGAAAGCTCGGCTATCGAGTGGAGGAGTCCATCGTCCTGACCAACATGGCGGAAACATACGAGAAACTCGGCGACCTCGATCACGCCATGGAATTGAACCGGCAAGCCCTGGACACTATCCGGGAGACCGGCGATAGAGCACAGCAGGGCTACACTCTCGAGTCCCTGGCAAGCCTCAGCTTGAAGCGCGGTAATCTCGAGAGCGCGGTCAACCAGTTCCGACAGGCCCTGACGGTTGGACAAGAGGTCCAGGACATGCAGGTTCTTTGGCAATCGCGAGTCGGTCTCGGCCTCGCTCTCGAACGACAGGGGAAGATGGCGGAGGCGCTGGAGCACTACGCGGAAGCGATCGCACTTTTCGATGCCCTGCGCACCCGGTTGGGTATCGAGTCTCTTTCTACCGGTTTCCTGGACGAGAGGTACGAAGCCTACCCCCTCATCGTACAACTCTTGTCGTCGAACGGAAAGATCGAAGAAGCTTTCGCGTATGCCGAGAAGTACAAATCCAAAACGCTTCTCGAGATCCTGTCTCGGGCACGGTTCGTGGTCGAGCGTCTTCTGCCCGATGACCTGAGAGCCGAGCTCCGGGACGTCAACTCGCGCCTCGAAGGGGCCCACCGTGAGCTTGCCCTCGAGCAATCGAAATCCGAAAAAGTGCGGCACCATGTGTCTTCTCTCAACCAGAAGGTGACCGAGCTCGAGCTCGAGAAGGCGTCGGTTGACGAGCGGATCCAAGAAGAGTATGGCGCCTACCACGACCTCAATTATGCCGAGCCGCTCACCGTGGAAGAAGTACGGTCGCGAATTCTGGGACCCAACCAAGTGCTCGTCGAATACCTGGTGGGTCCGGAGAAACTGTCCATCTTCGTGGTCACTCGAGACGAAGTTCGGTATTGCGACGTACCTATCTCGAGGGAGGAGCTCATCGAGAAGCTGGCGGCGCTGAGCCGTATATTCCGAGAAGAATCGGGAGGCGACGACGCGGCCGGGGACCTCATCTTTAATCCCCAGGTGGCCGACTTCTCCCTTCCGCCCGCGGCGGCGCTCTACGAGGTGCTCATCGAGCCGGTGGAGTCCTGGCTCTCAACGAACGCTGAGCTCATCATCGTTCCCGACGATGTTCTGTTCTACCTACCCTTCGAGGTCCTCGTCATCCACTCCCCCGACGCGGCGGGTCGATACGACTTCGATCAGGCGACCTTCCTTTCTAGAGAAACATGCGATCGCCTATGCGCCATCAGCGAGTTTGCTGGATCCCCGACTCCAGAGATCACGGAGTGCCAAGAAAGGACTCTTGGCTTGGGGGAACCCGGACTTTACCAGGGATGAGCAGGATGATTCGAACGAATGGATTACCACGGCGGCGGCGGTTCGAGGAGCGGCACGAGACCGAAGGCTCCTCCCGCTTCCGCACGCGGAGAAGGAGGTGAGGGCGATAGGCAGATTGCTTGCAGGATCCCTGAATCGCGTCTATACCGGTAAAGAGGCAACCGAAGCCGTTTTCAAGAATGAGGCTCGAGATTACCGCATCCTTCACTTCGCCACTCATTTTCTGAGTAACGACATCCAACCGCTCTACTCGACCATCGTGCTGGCCCACGGCAACGAGAACGGGGACGACGGCTATCTCCAAACCCACGAAGTCTTCAACGCGCGACTGAACGCCGATCTTGTGGTGTTGAGCGCCTGCAACACCGGTGTGGGCAAGCTCAGAAAAGGAGAGGGGCTGGTCGGGGCGAGCCGTGCTTTTCTTTACGCCGGCGCTCCCAGCCTATTGGTGAGCCTTTGGAGTGTCAACGACGAGGCGACATCGACGATCATGACGTGGTTTTATGAGGGATTGAAAGCCGGACTGAATAAGAGGCAAGCACTCCGGCAGGCAAAGCTGGAATATGTGAAGTCGGTAGAGGGGCCGGAGAAAGATCCTTTCTATTGGGCGCCCTTCATTTTGTTGGGTGACGGTAGCCCCATGAGCTTCGAGCGTGGAAGTGATTTTTCTCTGACCGCTTGGGTAGGGATGCTCGTCGCTTTCGTCGCTATTCTTGTTGTATTGGTTCGTGTCCGCCGCCCGTGATCCGCGAAAACTCCGTACGGTCGTGTTTTCATTGGAATTTCGAACTCCGGGGAGATCCAAAACCTCAAAAACCGTGATACTCAGTCCTATCGAGCGGCACAGGCTCTTCAGTCGAACATGATACTCGGACTCACCGGCACACCCATTGAGAACTCCCTGGACGAATTCAAGAATCTTTTTGACTTGATTCTCCCCGGCTATCTGGGGACGGACCGGGATTTTACCGAGGTCTATGGGAGGGCCTCGGCGGAGGGCGCCCTCGGCCGGGACAACCTCGACGCGCTTCGGCGGGTGATCTCGCCTTTCGTGCTGCGCCGGATCAAAAAAGACGTACTGGATGAGTTGCCGGATAAGATCGAAGATCTCCGAACCTGCCCGTTGAGCGAGGATCAGGTGAAGCTCTACCGGGACGCCATCTCATCCAAGGGTGCAACGCTTACCGAGCAGCTTCGACGTCGCGATCATCCCATACCTTACATTCATGTCTTCGGCTTGCTCCTCCTCCTGAAGCAGATTTGCGATCATCCTGCACTCGTCCATCGCCAACCCGAGGAGTTCGAAAAACACCAGTCGGGCAAATGGGATCTGTTTCAGGAGCTTTTGTTCGAAAGCTTGGACAGTGGACAAAAGGTGGTGGTCTTCACTCAATTTCTGGGAATGATCGACATGATGGAACGACTCCTGACCGGCCTGGACGTCGGATTCGCCACCCTCACCGGTTCCACTCGAAATCGGGGTGAGGTCATTCGACGTTTCAACGAAGAGCCCGACTGTCGGGTTTTCCTCGGCAGTCTCAAAGCGGGAGGAACGGGAATCGATCTCGTCGCGGGCTCGGTGGTGGTGCACTACGATCGCTGGTGGAACGCGGCGCGGGAGGATCAGGCCACGGACCGGGTTTACCGAATCGGTCAGAAAAAAGCCGTCCAAGTCTTCAAGCTGGTGACGGAAGGGACGTTGGAGGAAAAGATATCCGCCATCATCGACCGAAAACGCCGTCTCATGGAATCGGTGGTCCAGGCCGATGATCCCCGCCTCAGTAAAATATTCTCGCGTGAGGAGCTGATCGACCTGCTCGAGCCGGTTTAGATGCCACCCGGTCTCGGTCCGTGCCAGATATTCCGGTGCGGTGAGGTGGCCAGGCACCTGCGACAAGATCTTCATGAGAATGAAGGCTATCGACACAACCAGCTCAGGGGCGGTCTCCGGTGAGATTGGTCGTCTTAATGGAGTATGGAGCTTTTGGCTCGATACGACGCTTTGCCCACCCGCTGTGATTTCTTGGTCCCTCATAGTGGCCTTGTAGTCTCTATGCAATGAACAAGAAAAACTACGGCGTCCCAACCATTTTCGGCTTTACCTAGCGAGGATTAGACCAAGCCGTAGCCGAGCTGTTGAGCTGACTGTCTGAGCGGTCCAAGAATCGTTGGGTCCGCGAGTGCACGATGAAACTTCGGTTGCGTCGGGGTGGCCACCGGTTGGGCGCGCTCGTAGAGCGCGATGCACGCCTGATTGGCGTGCATCGACGACGAGTAGTACAGACCATGAACCTGAGGGTAGGCTTGATGAAAGGCCTGCGACCAACGACGGGCCCGACCTCGTGGTCCCGAGTTGATTACCATGGACGCCCCCGCGCGCGTCGTAAAGGCGCCGCTCAAGTTGAGCAGCGTCAACGGGCCGGCTACCTGGTAGGCAACCATCCACGGGCCTTTCGCGTATCGGTCGATCACACGACTGTTCTGAAACACTTCGGCGAGCGCTGTAGTTCCATCACACGCTGCGTAGTGAATCGCTCGTTTTTGTGAGCGAGGTTGGCCAGTCGAATCCGGTAAGTGATGGTCGAATCGAGCGGTCGTTGGACCGAAATTTCGGTAGTAGTTCCAATGTGATGGGTGGCGCCCTCGCCGAAAGTAAACGCGCCACAACAAAGTTCCGGCCTTCACCCGCTTGCAGGCAGGGCGTATGCTCGCGAGCTGGCTCACTGGTGGAGGATTTGGGAACTTTGTCACGAAACTCTCTAGAGGTCAGCCGCAAGGGCGGCAACTTTATCCGGTGAATAACCGGCCAGCAGCCAATCTCGGGGGCTTAGCGGTCGTGAAGTTTGTTCGTCGTAAAGCTCGTCACTGGGCAAGACGAACCAGCGATAGACCGTGACCGGATTGAGTTCCCCATCGAGTTGCGGAAAGACTGCTTCTATACCCGGGATCAACCGCTTCGGTTCAGGTCGGGACTTCCGGCCCACGACTTCAAACTGAAATAGCGGCAGGATCCAGCTCGAGCCCCTACGAATGCCGTAGATCGTACGCTTGAGAAGCCGCTGGCGGATACGGCTCTCATCGCGACCGAGTAGCTTTGCCGCCTTTCGAGTTGTGAGTGACGTTTTCAATAGGGCAGCATACACCGCGACGGTTTGAGCCAGAGGGTCGTCAGTCTTCCTCCCTGTGCTCTCTAGGTCAAAGCCACCCTGCTGCAACACCTCTAGCTCGCTTGGCGCGAGCTGCGTGTTCGCTGGCGCGAGGATCACGGTTTCCAAATCAAGAACGGCTTCCGCGAGATATTGATCCAGTTCGGCCGGCTTCGCGGTGATACCATGATTTTCCAGATGTGCATAAGTTTTTGTTGCCATTAACGATTTGTTCCTCCGTTAACTACCGTTAATTTTAACATGCCTTGCTCGTCGAGACAAGATCTGTAAAGTTACGACTTGCACGCCGAGATGCCGGCTCCGCGGCCACAACGCGTGAGTGTCAACAGAGCCACCGGGTCGTATGGTTACGGACTATTGAAATTTTCATTTCGTATCTATACCTCTCGTAATGTGCCAAAACCAGGCCGCCAAAAAGTGAATGTTGACAGCCTGTCCTGCCGACACCGTGCTCCCGGCGTCCATCGTTATCCTCCTCAGTCGAAATGGCCTCATGAGAAAAATGCAAGGGTGCAATCTCTGGAGTTATCTCATGCTGCCAACTTCGTGCGCGCCGGCTGCGCACTTGGTTGGCAACAGCTATTTCATTGGTGCCTGCCCTGTTCGCTGTTGATCGGTCGCCTGCAAGTACATGAAATCATGAGTGAACGGCCGATTTTTCAGCGAAGCTACACTTGAATGATGAGAACCATTCAGAATCAGGCATGCTCCAGGCCCGGGTGCGACAATTTTGGAAAGCCTGGCATCAACATTGTGGGCCACGGCTGGTTTACGACGAAGTCGGGGCGACGTCGGCGTCACCGCTGTAAAATTTGCGGTGGAACGTTCAGCGTGAATACCGGCACCGCGTACTGCGGTCTTCGCTGCAGCCGGAAGGAGTTCGACCAGGTAGTCAGCTTGCGAGTCGAGGGCATGAGCATTTCTGCAACAGCCCGAGTCACGCGGCACTCCCGTAACACGATCGCCCGCTGGTTCGAGCGGGCGTCGAAGGCGGCTGAGCGCTTCAACCGGCAAATGCTGCGAGACTTCGAAATCATTGAGCTTCAGGCTGATGAGCTCTGCACGTTCATCGGCAACAAGAGTAGGACCATGTGGCTGTTTGCGATCATCGAGGTCTCGTCGCGCTTGTGGACCGGGAGCCGACTCGGCCGTCGCTCGTATCGAAACACCACCGCCGTTCTCAACGACGTCCTCGTGCGGGGTCGGCTCGTCGGGTTTCCGCTGATAGCGACGGATGGCTTCGAGTACTACTTCGGCGTGATCGTGCGCCTCATGGGACCTGCGTGCGTCTATGGTCAAGTGATCAAGACTCGGCGGAACAACCGCGTTGTCCGAGTCGACCGGCGAGTGAAGATCGGAACGGCTACGCGCTTGAAGGACGCACTGTTGGAGTCGGAGGATTCCGAGGCCCTGAACACGTCCTTCGTGGAGCGCCTCAACCTCACGATTCGTCAAGGCTCGGCGTACTTGCGCCGGAGGTCGCCGTGCCATGCCCGATGTGAAGACCAGCTCCATGGTCACGTTGAGCTCTTGCGCTGCTATTACAATTTCGTCCGACCGCACAGAGCTCTAAAGTTCGGGCGCGAGACCAGAATGCCGGCGATGCAGGCCAGTGTAGTGAATCGGCCTTTGATCTGGCGCGATATCTTCACCGCAGACCGTCTCTCTCCATGTCTTCTTGAGGTTCTGCGTGTCTCCGTCACCGTCCACCTCACGCAATCTGACGCGGCCGAGCTGCTGACGCTCTTCTGGCCCCACGAGCAAAGAACGGCTGCTTGATCAACAGCGAATGGCGCAAGCACCGGCTATCTCGAAAGGGAGGAGTACAACCCGAGTCTCGACCTGGCCCTGAGAGTTGGTGAGCTTTTCGGTCTCCCGATCGAGCTCATTTTCGATACGGAGCCGCTGAAACCGATGAGCAAACAGCTACTCGATTATCGTCGGAAAGAAGGGAAATCATGAGACGCCTCATCTCGAAACACTCGAGTAGAATCTCGGTGGTTGTGAACTACTTGTCACTGATCCTTCTTATCTTCTTCTTTACCTTCTTGGAGTACGACATTTGGAAGTCCGTTGCCTTGATCGGGCTGCTGGTTGCGGCTGGGCTTTTTATCGGGACGCTTGTCCAGGTCTACATTCGAACGGGTTTGTGGCACTTCGTTCACACACCGGCAACTCGACTCGACGAGCGAGAGATCCAGGTTATCTACCGGTCGCTTCAATACTCTTACGGCTTCTACGCTGTCATCTGTCTTCTATATATATTCCTGCTCAGTCTAGCGATTCGATTCTCTTTTCCACTGGCCACAGTCCAAGGTCACTTTTCATTCGGTTTCGTCATGCTCATGGGTCTAATCTATCTTTCGCATATTCTGCCGGCATCGATCTCCTGGACAGAACGCGAGATTTGGGATGGTCCAAACGATGACATCGACGAGCTCGACTAGGCGCAAGCAGCCTCATCCGCCGGATGGTTACCGGGAAGAAGCGGCGTTCCCGTGAAAGCGGCTTGTTCATCTGCAAAAACGTCAATGCGTCTTGTGAGACCTACCATCGTGGCAAGAGATACCACGCTCGGTCCTGCATTCCCACCTTTGACGCTGTCTCTATGCGCCCGAAAACTCACCGAACCGATTGAACTCTCCCACGGAGAGTATGGGAAACGCCTACACCTCGTAGGCGAAGTCCCACAATGGGCCGGCTATCTCTTTGGGTCAATTAGTTCATTACCTAAAGCAAAGTAACGAAAATATGAATTAACCCTAATCCGACAATAAACTCCGGGTAAATTGTAGGAAAAACGGGGACAGGTCCCTTTTTGGCAAAGACAACGGTCCACCAAAAACGGACCTGTCCCTGTTTTTCCAGTAATTTGCGTAGATTTCGTGAACTCGGATTAGGGTTCACCCTGAAGCGAACACGAGCCAACAAAGCCATTGCGTAAAGACACATTAGAACGGCTTCACATAGGAGTAAATCACAGACCCCTTTCCCAAGAATAGCCGCCACTATCATGGCTTTTGTTGCGTCTGCCAATAGCTGATTCGCTTATTTATTGTCGCTTCAGGGTTAAGTTTCTAACATCAGCGATTCTTTATTTCGGCATGCAAATTGCTCTTGTCGGATCCCGACCCTAACCACGCACCTAGCTCACAATGGAGGAATAAATGAAGAAAAGAATCTTGATTGTCGTTCTGTTCTTAGTTGCAGCACCGATTTGTCTGATCGCTTCGAGCGGACAGAAGGAATCATTGAATGCAGAGGCGCTAGAGTTTGTAACTCTGCATAATCCGATGCTTCAAGCCGGCACACATGGCGTGTTTGGAAGAGTTACCGTAAAGAACGAGATGGGTACGGAAGTCGTCGACGCGGGGGCGAACGACAACGGGATCGGTGGGGCTGTATGGGTGAAAAACAATAACGGTTCATCTGTTGTGGTATTGCGGACCGTCTTCGCAAGCGACAGCCTGATAACAACCGGAGACGGCCTCGTTTTGGTGATGGACAGCAATCAGAATGTAAGAGTTACGAGCTTCGTCAACAAGTCGGACGCCGGAGAGGTTGCCGTAATGGACTCTTCCGGCAACATAAAATACTCGATGGACGCAGCTTTTGGATTTGCGAGCTGGGGCGGCGATATTGCGGAAAATTTCGTCGTTGGTACCAACGAGATCACGCCTGGCGCAATCATGGTTCTCGACGCGGAAAATCCAGACCAACTAAAGGTATCCGAGAAGCCGTATGACAGACTTGTGGCCGGGGTGGTCTCTGGAGCCAACGGGTATCGACCTGGCATGACTCTCGCGGCAACCAAACAGATGGACGCCAAACGTCCTGTAACGTTAACGGGCACGGTTTATGCTCTTGTTACAAATGAGAATGGTCCGGTTCAGGTGGGTGACCTACTAACGACCTCATCCCTGCCCGGATACGCGATGAAGGCAACCGACTTCGAAGCGTCACAGGGCTCGATTCTGGGCAAGGCTATGGAGGCATTGGATGGAGAAACCGGGCTCGTCAAAATCCTGGTTACTTTGCAGTAGCAACCCAGCAACGGCTCGGAAGGGCGTCTTCCGAGCTCACCTTCGGAAGAAAGAGAGTATCGCCGCCCATTTTTGTGATTAGAAACAGTATCGTTAGCCTCAGGTCAAGATTCACTAAGCGCAGGCGACCTCATCCTTCTGATGGTAACCGGAAAGAAACGGCGTCGCCGAGAAAGCGGCTTCCTCGTCCGCAAAAGCGGCAATGCGGCGGGTGAGACCTACCATAGTGGCGAGAGATGCCACACGATTCTGCATTCCCACCAGTTTGACGCTGCCCTGATGCTGAGCCATGTGGTGGGCAATGTCCATGAGGCACCCGAGGGAAGCGCTGTCGATCGAACGGACCTCGGACAAGTTGAGAACCAGCTCTCGAGTGCCCGAGTCGATGAGGGCGGTGGAACTCGCGTAAAAGGTGCGGAGCAACGACATGCAAAGCTTTTCTTCCTTTACCCCGTGCGGTCAAAAAACTGGAAAGCTCTTTCCCGGGCCAGGTTAGGAACTTTCCTTCCGCTTCCCCAGGCCGCTTGAATCAGGCCGTCGTAAGTGGATACTCAGTCCATTTCTACGGATAACCACCAAACATGTTGGAGAGTCGATGGACTGGAAGAAACTGCTGGCCTACATCACGGGCTCGGTTGATCAAGAACTCCTGCTGTGGAAGGAGTTTATCCGTTCGCACATGGATGTCCTTGCGGCGACGGATTTCTTCACCGCTGAAGTGTGGACGAAATCGGGGCTCGTCACCTACTACGTTTTGTTCTTCATGCACCTGGCTACACGGCGGGTCCATATTGCCGTCATCACGCCATATCCCGACGGACAGTGGATGACCCAAGTGGCGCGGAATGTAACCATGGCGGATGTCGGCTTTCTGTCCCCGGCACGTTGCTTGATCCATGATCGCGACTCGAAATTCTGCGCGTCCTTTCAGCTGACCATCGAAGCGGTGGGTATCAAAACTGTCAAACTTCCTGCGAGAAGTCCGAATCCGAATTCCTTCGCGGAGCGCTGGGTGAAGTCAGCAAAGAACGAGTACCTCTCGAAGCTCATCCTCTTCGGAGAAAGGTCTCTTCGACTGGCGCTAAGCGAATACGTTACGCATTTTCACCACGAGAGAAATCATCAAGGCAAGGACAACCTCCTATTGTTCCCCGTGGCCGAGGAGCGGAATCCAGGCGAAGGACCGGTTCGTTGCCGGGAACGGCTCGGTGGACTGCTGAAATATTACCATCGGAAGGCCGGATGAATTCTTTGACGCTACGAGCTTCTTGGTGTAATCGATTCAATAACCGGACCATCACAGGATTCTCCGTCGAGGAGCTACAAGCCGACGAGATTCGCACGTTCGTCGGTGGCAAGGAACAGCCAACCGGGGCCTTTGCCGCCATCGAAGTCGGGTCTCGGCTCTGGCTCTCGACCGTCGTTGGAAGACGAAGCTACCGGAATACGCTCGCGCTCTTTGAAGACGTGTCAAATCGAATGGATTTCGACCGTGTTCCTTTGATTGTCACCGACGGATTCGATTTCTACGAGAAAGTCTTCCGCCGCATCTTCGCGCCCGCGTGTCTATACGGCCAAGTCCTCAAGACGCGCAGGAACGATCGCATCGTCAAAGTCGAGCGAAGAGCGCTGATTGGAGCCCCCTGGCGATTCGAAGAAGCGCTCAATAACTCGGAGGACTCCGCGACATTGAACACCTCGTTCATCGAGCGGCTGAATCTGACCATCCGGCAGAGCTCGTCTTACCTTGGCAGACGAACGCTGTGCCACGCGCGGTCGAAGCAGGGGCTCGAAGAGCATCTCGAGTTGCTCCGCTGCTATTACAACTTCATTCGTCCGCACAGGGCTCTGAAGTTTGGGCGCGAGACCCGGACGCCGGCGATGCAGGCGGTCCTGACGAGCCGGCGACTGACATTCAGAGACATCTTCTCGTCGCCTGCGAGTTGTTTCCCATCGAAGCCCATCCCATTTGTAGTCGCCGACTCAGCCATGCCGAACCCTATCACTGCTGCGCCGATGCCTTTAGCGGCGTAGCAACACTTGATGACGGAAGCACCTAAGGCGCTACTCGATTGTGTCATAATATGAGAATAGTTGAGCGCCCCAGCGGCGGAAAGGGCTAACATGGCTGAACAGGTCCTCATCGAGCTCGAGATGCCATCTGACTTAAGACGGTTCACCTTGCCAGACGGAGTGGAGCAGCGGCTACAAAACTTGCTCGATAAGCAAGATCGAGGTGAAGAGCTCACACCTGCTGAGCGTGTGGAAGCAGAAGGCCTCGTTGATCTTGCAGAGCTTCTTACATTACTCAAGATGCGTGCACGGCGGGCTGCCGAAGCCGATTCCCCGTGAGCGAAAGCTTTATTCCGACCGAACTTCGTCGGCTCATTACCAAAAGGGCTGAGAATCGCTGTGAGTACTGTGGACTCTCCCAACTTGGACAAGAAGCGACATTTCATGTGGATCATGTCATTCCTCTAGCGGCGGGAGGCGAAACAGTCGCTGATAATCTGGCGCTTGCATGTGTGTCTTGCTCACTTCGCAAAGCGGCCAGAACAACCGCTACAGATCCAGCTACGGGGAGTGAGACGCCTCTTTTCAACCCCCGGCGGGATACTTGGAGTCACGATTTTGCTTGGGAAGGTGTCCTACTCGTGGGCTTGAGTGCTACTGGAAGAGCTACAATCCATGCTTTGTCGATGAATCGCCCTCTCATTCTCGCCATTCGGACGGAGGAGGCGGCGCTCGGACGTCATCCCGCACCGGAACGAACCGGTAGCTGAGCTACGGCAGTTCGTTTGAAGTCCTTCCACGAAGCGTCTTAGAATAGCCCCATCTTCAAACCGTAAAGTATCGCCATGGCCCTCTCTGCCGGCAGCAAACTCGGACCTCACGGGATAGTCTCGCTCATCGGTGCCGGCGGTATGGGCGAGGTGCATAAAGCCAAGGACACCTGACTCGACCGCACTGTAGCCATCAAGGTTTTGCCCTCTCATCTTTCCGACAACCCCGATCTCAAAAAACGCCTCGAACGGGAGGCCCGAGCGGTTTCGAGTCTCAACCATAGTCTTCGAGGAGGGGCTCCTCGACTCCCCGAGGCCCCACCCACAACTCCCACGACCTCAACTCAAGGGCGCTACAAGCTTCATCAGCCCGGTTTCGGAGCCCAGGCATCACATTTCGTGGATCTCGGCGGGTCGATACAAATCGCTATTAAGTTGACTTGCACATCTACCCTACTCCACATATCCGCCCAGGTCTCCACATTTCCCGACGTGGGGCTACACGCGCCTGCGCGCTCTCAAGAACCTCGGACATGAAGTCGGAAACAACACCATCAAGAGGATCCTCGCCGACCACGGTATCGCACCGTGCCCGGAGCGGGGCAAAGGCATGTCCTGGAGCACCTACATCAAGGCACATTTGGGGCGCTATCGCTGCGACAGACCTGTTCACCGTCGAGGTTCTGAACCCGTTCGGGCTCGTCCGCTACCATGTCGAATGGAAGATAATGCCAGTGGGCTTTTGTCAAGCTGTGAAGCAGTCACAACGGCGTCGAAGAAAAGTTCACCCAGCCCATCGACGTGATGGCACCGGTTCACCTTCTGCAAACGGTCGTACCTTTTATTTCATTCACTCGAGCGAACGCCAAGATCAAGTCGGGAAAGAGGCGCGCATGCGCTCGGTGGCTAGCTGAAGAATTTCTTGAAGACGGTGCCCAGGGCTTCGCCTCGCTTGCCGCCGGCAAACTGCTTTCGAGCATCTTTGTGCGTCGGGTCGATGCGCAATGTGGTACGGAACTCATTGACGGCTCTGGCCTTCAATCCGAACGACTTGTAGTAAAGGCCGAGCCAGTAATGAAGCTGGGCGTCTTGGGGTGAGAGACGGAGGGCTTCGATGAAGTGTTTCTCCGCGTTATCGCGCATGACCGGGTGCCGGGACATGGCGCGCGCGAGAAGGCCTCGATAAAAAGCGTTTCCCGGGATGTTCTGCACGAGATCCTCGAGCAGCCGAACCGCCCCCGCCCAGTCTTTGCACTGGAAATGTAGCTTCACGTCCCGGAGAATTCGTTCCTCCCCGCCCTTCAGTTTTAGACGATGGGCAGGCGCGTTCGCTTCGGCCGGAGAAGCGGCCACCTCTCCATCATCATCCTCATCAAGAGCCTGTAGAGCGTAGCCTTGAGGAGGGGATTCTTCTTTCGGGGTTGAGACCGGCGGGCGTGGAGACGGGACGGCGCGGGCCGCTATCTCCTCGGGCCGCTCCCCCGATTCGGTCGGCTGCCGCCCAGCATCACCAACCGGCGATGACGGAGGTTTCGGTAAAGGCTCCGGAAGGCGGTTAAAAGTCTTTTCCTCGATCTCAATCTCGACTTCGATCTCGGGGCTTACTTCTTCGAGCTTGATTTCTTCCACGGGAATGTGACGCAAAAGGGATGACTGCTCGTCCATTCCCGGATCACTTTCGACAAAGAGATCGCTATCCAGAGAGTCCAAAGATTGATCGGCGGGCTCCGCCAGCTCCAGTTCGATCTCGGGCAGAGGTTCTCGACTCCGAACCTCAGCTTCGTCGGGTTCAAAGGAGACTGACGCTTCTCCTCCCAGATTTCTCGAAAGATCCGCTGTGGACCATGACGGAGCTCCCAAACTTTCGCCTGCCTGCTCCGGCGCAGGATCTTCCCCCAGGGCTTCCACGGACGGTTCCACACGGCGATCGTTGGGATCGTCCATCAAGGACCACTTCGGAACTCCGAGGCGATCGTCTACAGGCTCTTCCTTCTCGTCCTCGAACAAATCCCTACTCGGATCCACCGGCTCATTGGGGCCATCCTTCATAGACCAGGACGGGACACCTATGATCTCCATGACCAGATCCTTTGCCTCTGATGGCACCGGTTCCGGTTTGGTCGATTCCCGTTCCTCGGGCGGTGTTTGTGAAACGGCGGGTATTTTTTCAGGGACTTGGACACGTTTAGGCGTCGGCACGTCGTGGACCGACGGATTTACGCTGTCGTTCAATTCCATGGCCACCGGTTCGCGCTCGAAGAGACGGCGTACAAAACCGAGCAGAGGCTCCAACACGGTGAGCTTGAGGAAGCTCGCAGCATCCAAGGCCAAATGGGACAGGTTCCAGGCCGTGGCGGCAGCTTCCTGGGGAGTCTCGGAAACGGAAACATCCCGCCGCCGGTCTTCTACCCTTTCGAGATCTACCTGAGAAGCCGCCTCGGTTTCCGTGGGAGGAGAAGGGACTCGAGCTTGGGTGCGTTCTTCCACCAGAGTCGAGCCGGTGGCGCTAGACTCCGACGGCCCCACCGTGGCCACCGCGTCTTCCGGCTTTTTTGCCACCCTCCGCTGGATCTCCGACAACATGAACGTGCCCGTTTCTTCCTGGACGCGACGGGGGCGGCTCCGTGCCTCGGCGGTGACGACATCAACGACTCCGGCGGCAATAAGAGCGTAGCAAGCACGAAGCACCACGCCCTCGTTCCCACCGACGGCGCTCGCGATCTCGCGAAGCGTCCTTCCCTCGCGGACCAAACGCAGCACAGCCCTTTCCTCGGAACGCAGCTTGTAAAAATCCAGCGTGAAAGGAGGCGCTTCCACGATTCTCAACTTGGTATCGAGTGGAGGCAGGCCGGTAATGACGAGCCTTTTGCTGCGCATTCGCCTTATGCCGTCAATCAAGATCCGAAAGACGGACAGACTTACCATTAACTCGAGTGGAATGCTGCATGGGCGCTCGTCGAAGCTATACGTTCCCTGCTTGGGTGAGAACAAGGAGAGAACGATCCGGTTGACTTGAGCCGCAACATGACGGCCCAACTCTTCCTCGGACACGATACCCGCCTGAACCAGTGCTTGACCGAACTTGCGCTTTCCACCCTCCATCAACCTGGAAGCCTGGGAAAACTCGACCCGGGATATTCGGCCTGCCGCGATCATGCCTTCCCCCAGCCGGTCACTTTTCAGATTGCTGGAGGCGAAAACGACGAATCCCTGATCGAAGTAGATCGTTTTGGTCGCAGGGGGGCTGGATACTTGCAGATCTCCGCTACGTTCCTCGATTGCGACGCGGCGGAGAACTTCGGCGATTGGAATGCTCTCGACCGATCCCACCCAGCCGGCCGGCGCGCCAGAGCTGGCTCCGCCGTTCATATCTGAACTAGCCATTCGAGATCCAGGGGCTGTTTTGTATTATTCGATGATACAACGATTGGAATGCTATTGAAAAGGTCTTACGGAAAAGCCTTTTCTTCAGATCGCTCGAAAACGATCTCGCGTCCGACCACCGTCATCTCGATTTCGACGTCGCGGATTTCTTCGGGCGGAATGGAGAACAGATCTCGCGAGAGGAGGACGAAGTCGTCGAGGCGTCCCACGGTGAGCGTGCCTTTCCGATCTTCTTCGAACGACGCGTAGGCGGTCGTTTGGGTATAGGCGCGCAGGGCTTCTTCCACCGAAATCTTTTGTTCCGGTACCCATCCATCAGGATTTTTATCGTCGAGTGTCCGTCTCGTCACCGCCCCGTAGATGCCTTCGAGCTGCGTCGGCGGAGCGGCGGACCAATCGCTTCCAAAGGCGAGCTTGGCCCCCGTGTCCAGCAGAGATCGAAAACCTTGACGCGCTTCGGTCCGATGACTTTTTCGATTCAACGGCCGTCGTCGCGATGTCGAGAACTATCTCGATTGGAGAGTGTTTGAAACCCGCGCTCTGGAGGAAAAGAAGCCCTGGTAATGGACGCTCTCGTTTTCGGGGCTCTGGGATCTGGGTGAGGACTCGGGCGATAAAGTCAAAGACGTCGAGTGTCTCACCCTTAGGATGTGAGTGGAAAGGATCGGAAGCCGAGTCTCTGCTGTCGCAGGCGCTGGCTATCCGCGAGAGCGCGCTCGGTGAGTTCAATCGAGATGTCGAAGAGAGTCTCTACGATCTTGCCGTGATGTATAGGAAGCTAGGTCGAGATGAAGAATCAGAACAGTTCCTGCGCCGAGTCATCGTTATCCGAGAGAAACTGCTCGACCCAGGACACATAGCTCTGGTCGATAGCGTAGACTCTCTGGCGAGCTTGCTGTCCCAGCGGGGCAAGTACGAGGAAGCGCAGCCCATGTATGAACGTGCCCTTGCCCTCGCCGAAGGGAGAGGCGGTGAACACGATGTGGCAGTTGGCATCATCCTGACCAATCTTGGCCTAAACTCTACTGAGTTGGGGCGGTATGACGAAGGCGCTGGCTTTCAACGGCGGGCGCTGGAAATCCTGGAGAAGAAATTTGGAGGGGATCACCCCGTAATTGCTGACGTACTTGTAAACCTGGCATCTTCGCTCACACCTCAGGGCGAAGACGCCGAAGCCGAGACGGTTTACCGGCGGGCGCTGGCCATCTCAGAGAAGGTTCGGGGAGCCTCCCACCCCGAGGTGGGCAATACTCTAAACGGGATGGCTGGGCTCTACCACAGGCAGGAGAGATTCGACGAGGCAGAGCCTCTGTATCGTCAAGCGCTCACGCTCTTGGAAGAAAAAGTGGGAGAAGACCATCTTTATACCGCCGAAAGCCTCCATGGCCTGGCCAACTTATACCGCGACCAGGCTCGCTACGACGAAGCCGAACCCTTCTACGAGCGTGCGTTGGCTATTCGCGAGAAACTCCTCCACCCGAACCATCCGCAGGTCGTGGAGACGCTCGAAGATTACGCCGATTTCCTCAGGAAAGCCGGCCGCGATGAAGAGGCAGTCCGGATGGAGCAAAGAGCTGCTGCTGCCCAGAACAAAAGGTCCTAGGCGCTTCGCCTGCCATTCCGAAAAAATCCCTTCTTCGTGATCCTTTTCCCCTCCCTCCTGCGCGTTCCTTATTGAGAGGGAAAGATGGAAACAATAACACGGCTCGAAGACGTAAGTTGTTACAATAAAGCACTTTGGGTCGACAGACAGGCCTGGACGTCGGATTCGCTACCCTCACCGGTTCCACTCGAAATCGAGGGGAAGTAATTCGACGTTTCAACGAAGAGCCCGACTGCCGGGTCTTCCTCGGTAGCCTCAAAGCAGGCGGAACGGGAATCGCCAAGTCTTCGAGCTGGTGACGGAAGGGACGTTGGAGGAAAAGATATCCGCCATCATCGACCGAAAACGCCGTCTCATGGAATCGGTGGTCCAGGCTGATGATCCCCGCCTCAGTAAAATATTCTCGCGTGAGGAGCTGATCGACCTGCTCGAGCCGATATAGGCCGTACCCGAGGATTCGAATCAGGGGCGGCCGAGTCGCGCTACACTAGGATCGGAGGTAGGCCAGCGATGTTCTCATTCAAGAAAAAAGCGGAGATGCCCCCGCCGGGAGAGACTCTTTCCGGCCGGGCCGAAAAAATGGTGGTCCCGGAGTCACACTTCGTCAACGGTCACCCGTTGGAGCCGCCCTTTCCGGAAGGCATGGAACTGGCGATGTTCGGGCTTGGTTGCTTCTGGGGGGCGGAACGTACCTTTTGGGAAGTCCCGGGCGTTTACTCGACCGCCGTAGGCTACGCAGGCGGCTCGACGCTCAATCCTACTTACCGCGAAGTCTGTTCGGGCAGGACCGGCCACAACGAAGTGGTCCGGGTGGTGTTCGACCCGAAGGTCCTTTCCTATGAGCGTCTCTTGAGCCTTTTCTGGGAATCTCACAACCCAACACAGGGAATGCGGCAAGGCAACGATGTGGGAACGCAATATCGTTCCGGTATCTACACGTACAACGATGACCAGAAACGCGCGGCTCTCGCCTCACAGGTCACCTATCAAGAGGCGCTTCATGCGGCCGGACATACGGACATCACGACGGAAATCGTCGACGCACCGGAGTTTTTCTATGCCGAGGATTACCACCAGCAGTACTTGGCAAAAAATCCCGGGGGTTATTGCGGACTCGGCGGAACTGGAGTGTCCTGTCCGATGGGGCTTGCCGTTGAAAAATAGCGTGAAAAGAGAATGGAAACGCCAGGGCCAGGAGCAGCTCATCGAGACTCCGGTCTTCAAGGTGCGACGAGACCGCAAAGTTCGGGAACGACCGCCGCGCTCGATGGACTACTACATCATCGAGGCGGTCAACTGGGTCAACGTCATTCCGATCACGCGCGATGAAGAGGTCGTCCTCATCGAGCTGCATCGCCACGGCATCGACGAGCCTAGCTTGGAGATTCCCGGCGGCATGATCGACCCGGAAGACCCGTCTCCCATGGCCGCCGGGCAACGCGAGCTCCGAGAAGAGACGGGCTACGCGTCGGATCCGCTCGTATCCTTGGGTGTGGTTCATCCCAACCCGGCCATCCAGAACAACCGTTGTTACACGTTCCTGGCACCCAACGCGCACTTGGTAGGAGAGCAGGATCCCGACGAAAGCGAGAGCATCACCGTCGTCAAGTATCCCTTGGCGCAGGTCCCGGAGCTCATCCGAGACGGCCGCATCACACACTCTCTGGTCGTCGCCGGCTTTTTTTGGCACTACCTCGCTAGAGGGGCATTTTCTTTGACTCTCTACAATCCTTGAGCGGCGAGACGCGTCGGTAAGCTCAACCTGCGGGTGTGGTCCAGGGCGGGGTTTCCGCCTCGAGTGTTATTCGCTTCTCATATCTCGGCCGAATCCCGTGAGGATCGCAAGGACGACAACAATGAAAAGCATCCAAGAATGGAAGTTATACAAGCCTGATTCGAAAGGTGAAAGCCGGGGCATGCCGAGATCGGCGCCCGCGGCGGTGGCGTTCGCCGCCAGGATCACGGGAATGAAGTAGGGAAGAACGAAGGGAAAAGTGCAGACCGTGGCGTCCAACAAGTTGGCCCTGCGGTAGGCACTTATTTGGAATCGTTCTCCCGTTTCCTTGGCGAAAGTCCCGACGGTGAGGATGGCCACGACGCTGTGCGTTGTCAGCAAAACCGCTGCCGACACGGATCCAAAGATCCAAAGCTCAGCCCCTCTCTCTGTGTGCGCAGTCTTCCTCGCGGTTTCCAGCAAACGATCCAAAACGCCGGACGCCTGGAGCGTCGCCACCAATCCCATGAGGAGCAAGGTGAAGATAGAAATGCCGATGCCTCGCTCGAGTCCATCGAGGATGATGCCCTTGGCGCTGTAGCTCGCCGCTTCCACATAAATAAGTTGGGTCGGTTCGATGAGGCGTAGGACGAGACCGAGGCCGGTGGCGGCAAGGATTCCGAAGAGAAGGCCTTCCATGAGATGGCGTCCGGCCAAGAGAAGGCCAATGACCAGTAACGGCGCGACCAGCATCGGGAGGCCTCTCGGTGAGCTTTCAACGGTGAGCGAGGACGCTGACGATAAAGAGGGCGCCGCGTTTCCGAACCCAATATAAAGGACGAGGGCCACCACGGCCGCCGGGATTGCGTATTTAAGCCGGCTCCGGACGACGCCTCCAATGTCGGCGCCTTGGGTTAGCGCCGAGGCTATCGTTGTGTCGGAGATCGGCGAGATATTGTCACCAAAGGTCGCTCCTCCGAGGATCGCTCCCATGAGAACGGCCGGGCTGGCACCGAGTGATCCCCCGGGTGGATAAAGTAAGGGGCCGCAGATGATCAAAGTTCCAATGCTCGTTCCCGTGGAAGTCAACACGGCGCAGCAGATGAGAAACGCTGCAGCTACATAACCTCCCCCGGTCACCCCGGCTCGATGGGACAACCAAATCAGGGATTCGACCAGGCCCGTCTCGCTCATCAAGGTCCCTAGAACTCCGGCCAGCAGCCAAGCCAGGACCATGATCATGACAATAGGTTGGCTCGTACCCTCGACGACCGTCTCCGAGTAGTGTCTCCGGTCCTTTGCGAGAAGCAACCCCATGGTAAGGGACGCGAGAACCACGGGCCAGAGCCCACGTTCATCGGGAGCACCGGAAAGACCAAGCCAGATAACGCCGGTGAGAAAGATCGCAAACGGCGCCAGAGAATCCGAAGAGTCCGCCGTGAAAGTGGAGGGTTGAGGGCGTGGAGCTTTGCATTTTTGTGACGGCTCGAGACAAACGGGCGTCGGGATTATACCGGTAAAACAACCGGGCTTTTCATCTTTTCCCGCCTGGCCCCATAATATACGTCGATGACCCGAGGAAAATTTTGGATTTTGTTCGTCCTCTTCCTGGTGGTGGGGTGTCGCGACGCGGACCGAGAAGAAGGCCGCCGGGAAGACGATATGTTCAATCGATTGGCGGGCGAGCATTTCTTGGAATGGACCCGCTTCTATCCCGTTCAGGCGACGCTCAAAGGGCATCACGATCACGATGGTGAGCTTGGGAACTACACGCCGGAAGCCATTCGAGATCGCCTGTCCTGGCTTCGAAGTTTTCGACAGCGCCTTCTTGGCGTCGATGCGACAAAGGTCTCGCGACCCGTCTTCGTGGATCTCCTCGTGCTCACGAACGGCGTGAAAGGGGAGATCGAGGAACTGGGGGGAAGAGAGGTCTGGAAGCGTTCTCCTCTTTTTTACAGCGGCATCATTCATTCCGGAATTCTCAGCCTCTGGCAATCCGAGACTCCATCCGATGCCGAGCTTCGAATCCCTCGTCTCTCGAATCGAGAAGATCCCAGCCGTTGTCGAGGCGGCTCGTTCGAGCATCGAGGAGCCACCGCGCCTTCATGTCGAAGAGGCCATAGCCGAGCTCACGCGATGCCGGGAGTTGCTCGAGACGTTGTTGAGCGTACTGGGTAACGGCTCTCGTCGGCGGAACCTGGCCGAGCTGGGAGCGCGTAGTCGCGATGCCACTCAATCGCTGGCGAGCTTCACACTCTATTTGCAGTCCCGGATATTGCCCAACGCCACTTCCGACTTCGTAATGGGAGGCGAGAAGCTGAGTCGAATCCTCCGCTATCAAGAACTGGAGGATCAACCGCTCGAGTCCCTGCAAGAGGAACTAGAGCTCAGCATCCGCGCGACCGAAGGGCGGATCTCGGACCTGGTTTCTCGTTTGGAGGGCTCGCCTTCGCCGGCTGTGGCTTTCGCCCGAATTGCGAACGAACGTTCCGAAACGTTGGAAGTCCTGCCGTTCGTGGAGAAGATGGCCGCCGAAACACAGCGTTTCGTCGTCGAACGCCGGTTATTGACCCCGACGATAGATGAGCCCGTTCAGCTCCTCGACATGCCGATGCACTTGCGGGCTCCGGGTCTCATGAGATTGAATACTCCGGGCCCTCTTGAGCTCCAACCCGTCCCCTCCGTTTTCATGCTGGCTCTTCCCGGGGCCGACTGGTCCTGGGCGCAGACCGAGGCCCGGCTTCGATTGTTGAACCATCGGGCCCTTGGGCTGGCCGTCATTCGTGAAATCTATCCGGGGAAATCCTTATTTGATTCGATTCGAAATCTCGAGCCAAGTCGAACACGAAAACTCTACACATCTCGAGCTCATCGCGATGGTTGGGGGCTCTATGTCGAGCAAATTCTTCTGGATGAAGGGTATGAATGGGATGATCCCTTTCTCCAATTGGCTCATCTTCGGAATTCACTCTTGGAAGAGTGTCGTGCTTTGGCTGCCATCGAGGTTCACACTGGTATCATGACCCTTCCGGAGGCGGTTGAGCTGTTCCGTCGCGCTCATCTCGAGCCGGCACGGGCTCGTCGGGAAGCAAGAGCGGTTGCGGTTGACCCGACGCTTTGGAGCGCGGCTATCGGTCGGCTCCAGATCTTGAAGTTGCGGGGCCGGTACCTCGAGGAAGATCCCAACCGGACGCTACAAACATTTCATGATGCTCTTCTGTCCTCTGCCGGTCTCCCCCTGGCGCTCGTCGACCGGCTATTTCTTGCGGGTCGCGTAGAGGATTCCTCCGAATAAAGACAGAAGGATGATGACCCCGGTGGAAACGAAAGAGAGGGAAACCGCCTGCTCAGCGTTGAGCCCAATGGCTCGAAAGAAGAATACGAACGCGGATTCGCGCACTCCAAAGCCGTTGATGGAAGGAAAGAGCTGGGCCACCAGGATCAGAGGCGTAATGAGAAAGCAGTAATCCAAGGGAAGGGGTATGTCCATCCCATGAGCGATGAGATAGAAGAAGATGACGATGCTTCCTTGGATGACCAGCGAAATGGCGAGGGCCTTGAAAAGAGCGGGAATCTGGCGTCGGAACTGATAGAGCGCCGAGGTCAATACGCCGATCCGCTTGGTCACCCACCCGGACCCGAGAAAGTGAAGCGGCTTGAGGCCCCATTCCACCACCTCGGGAACGACCAATACGGCCAGAACCGCCACCGTTACCCCGGCGAGACCGAGCCAGAGCCAATCGAGGCCGGGAAGGGAACGGACGACCTGACCTCCGAAAGCGACGGCGCCCAGAGCCAGCACGAACAGCCCGGCGAATCCAATGAGTCGATCGACGAAAACGATGGTCGATGACAAGGTTTTGCTGTCCGTGTATCGCGCCGCATCTTTGATGCGGAATACATCACCACCGATGTTTGTCGGGAGCACGTTGTTGAAAAACGTGGCGACCATGTAGCTTTTCAGGAGGTAGCCGAAGGGCGCTGAAATGCCCTGGCTCACAAGGAGCAGTCTCCAACGCGCGGTCCCCACCACGATAACGCCGACGAAATATAGCACCAGGGAGATCAACAAGAGAACGGGATTGGTATCCAGGACCATGCGGCCAAGCCGCCCGAGGTCGACGCCCGAGAGAATCCAGTAGAGAAGAGCGACGCTGATGGCGATCCGGATGAATAGACTAACGTAGCGCACCGGCGGACTTTATCACAACAGAGAATACAGAATACAGAAGGCAGAACACAGCAGGGAATCGGAAGACGGCTCGATGACTCGCCGTCGTCTTCCGGAATTAATAGGAGATCGTGGTCGAAACGGAATCGGGATTCCGAGTGCGAAGCTGCTAGATAATTTCCTCCGCTTTCATTCCCTTTTCGTGGATACGGACCGAGCCGTTGACGGTGCTTATGTCGAAGGTGCCGTGACCATCACCCAACCGGCCTCGTAGCCGGCGGTGTCCGAATTTGCCGGTCACGTCCAGGGGGAAATCTGTTTTGATACTGCCGTTAACGGTTCTGGCTTCGAACTCCCCGCTGGCATTCGGAGGTAGATATAGGGTTACGGAGCCGTTGGTGGTAGAGAATCGATGACGTCCTTCCGGATCGACATCGAGATAGGTTGCCTTGATGCTTCCGTTCACCGTGGATGTCTCGATCTCCCCGGAGACGTCGGCGATTTCGACGGAGCCGTTGACCGTCGAGGCACGGACGAGGCCTTCGATCCCTTCGACGTGGAGTTTGCCATTGACCGTTTCTACTTCGACGCGCGCCTTTGCGGGTAGGGTGATGTGGTAGTCCACCTTGCCTCCGCTCCCGAAGAACGTGCGGCTGCGCGGTAGGTGCGTCTTGACCTCGACCCAGTCCCCCTCGCCGTCGATGTCGATCTCGATGGCTTCGAGAGCTTTCTCGTTATTGGCTGCCTTTTCCGCCGTGATACGAACGGACTCCTCATCCCAGGTCTCGATAGTGACCGTGCCGTTGACGTTTTCCAGCCGGAAGGTTCCGCCTGGATCGAAGGCCCGGGTTTCCTCGAGAGTTTCCCGAGACGCCAGGGCGACTTCTTCAATGAAACAGCCGGTCGTGAGGCTGACGACAGCCAGAAGGACAATGACCGTGAAAGGCAAGGCTCGCATGAGCTCCCTCCTCCGCAATTCGTCGTTCACTGTTCTCTAACGAATCCGGGTGTTCAAATGTTCCCGGCGAAGCTGTGGAGAGATGCGTAGAACTCGAGAACCCAAGAACCCAAGAACTCGAGAATGTGGAGCTCGGCGCTTCGCGCCTCAATCCGGAATTTCCAGTCCGGCTGGCCATGGACTATAATGACCGATTCGCTTAACCTCGATGAATCAAGGAGATACGCGCAGGAACGTCGAAAAGATGCGAGTTTTGATGATTGCCCCCGAGCCTTTCTTTCAACCCAGGGGGACCCCTTTTAGCGAGTTCTACCGAATCCGTGCTTTCACGGAGCTCGGGCATCAGGTGGATTTGGTCACTTATCCCATCGGTTCCGACGTTTCGATACCGGGCCTCCGCATCTTTAGGACGCCCCGCGTTCCGGGTATCCGGTCCGTCAAAATCGGCCCTTCCTTGGCCAAAATCCCACTCGACATCCTGGTGTTCTTGTCCTCGCTGCGCCGACTTCTGAGCGGCCGGTATGATTTTCTCGAGTGCCACGAGGAGGCCGGCTTCATGGGAGTCGTGCTTTCAAAGCTCTTCCGGTTGCCCACCGTCTACGACATGCACTCGAGCCTCCCCGAGCAGCTCAGCAACTTCCGTTACAGCCGTTCGCGTGTCCTCCGGGTCCTTTTCGATGTTTTCGAGCGGTGGACGATTCTTGGGTCGAAGGCCGTCATCGCTATTTGCCCCCATCTCGAGCAGGTGGTGGCCCGGACCGACCCGGACCGACCTGTTTTCCTCATTGAGAACTCGCCCTTGGCCGAGTCCGGTGAGGCGGCTACGGAGGAAGACGTCCGCGACGCTCAAGAAAGAGCTCGGGCTGGCAGACCATCCGGTCGTTCTGTATACAGGGACTTTCGAGGCGTATCAGGGTTTCGGGCTTCTCATCGATGCGTTCGTGCACGTCGCCCGGCACGAGCCTCAGGCTCGGCTACTTTTGGTCGGAGGGCATCCCGAGCAGGTGCGGGAAGTCAAAGAGCTGACGCGCCGAAAGGGGATCCAAGACCAAGTGGTCTTTACCGGCCAACGTCCACCGTCCGAGATGCCGCTTTACCTGGCCGCCGGCGACATTCTGGTGTCGCCTCGCTCGCGGGGCAAAAATACGCCGCTCAAGATTTATTCTTATCTGCGGTCGGGAAAGCCTATCGTAGCGACCCGACTACTCACCCACACACAAGTCCTCGATGACGACATTGCCCTATTGACCGATGCGGAGCCGGAGCCGTTTGCAGAGGGAATCGTTGCTCTGCTGCATGATCCGGAAACGGCGGCCCGTTTGGGCGAAAGCGCCCGTTGCCGTGCCGAAGAAAAATACAGTTACGAGAAGTACCTCGAGAAGACTCGGCGTCTTTTCGATTTTCTGGAAAACCAAGCCCCCAAAGTAGGAGACTGATCTTTTGCGTCCCATCAATGTACTTCAGATCTGCGATCACCTCGGCTGGGAAGGCTCACGCATGCATGGGGTCAAGCGTCTGTTCTCCTGGATGATTCCCCGGTTCGACAAGGAACGTTTTCGGGTTTCTCTGCTCAGTCTTCGTAAAAAAGATCTGTCTGAAGACAAGCTCGAGGATTACGGATTCCCCGTTTACTACCTGGAAAAAGGTCGCTTCGATCCCGACGACACTTCCGGCTCTCGTGCGTCTGCTTGAAGCGACTCGAGATTGACGTCATTCAAACGCACGGATACGGTGCTACTACCTTCGGCCGGGCCGCTTCAACGCTTCTGCGGATGCCCAACGTGCTTCATGAGCACGCGAATCTCACCGATACTCCGTGGTTCCAAAAGATTCCCGACTGCGATCTTCAATCCCTTGACCGATCTGGCTATCGCCGTCTCCGAAAGCACGCGTCGCTTTTGCATCGATGGGCGCAAGCTCTCCCCCGAGCGCGTCAAGTTGGTCTACCTGGGCGCGCCACTCGAGGAGTTCACGCCTCGGTCCGCCGAGGACGAGGACGGCCGCCCGGCGACGGATTCGGTTTCAACGATCCGGAGGAAAAGATTGATTGGAACCGTGACCCGGTTGCACGAGTCCAAAGGGAATCGATATCTCGTCGACGCCGCGGCCATCGTGGCCCGTGAGCGGCCCAAGGTTCGGTTCGTTTTCGTCGGCGAAGGGCCGCTCCAACCCGATTTCGAGGCGCAAGCGGAAAAGCTCGGGATTCGCCGATAAGGTGACATTTCTCGGTTTCCAACGGGACGTACCGGCGGCGACCGCCAGCTTTCACGTCGTTGCTTTCCCATCGCTCTGGGAAGGCACGCCTCTGACCGTATTCGAGTCCATGGGGATGGCCAAGCCCATGGTCTCGACGGATGTGGATGGCCTTCGGGACGTTTTGGTCAACGAGAGAAACTCCTTGGTCGTCCCGCCGCGCGAGCCCGAAGCGATGGCCCAGTCCATCGTGAGGATTGCTCGACGACCCCGCTTTGGCTTCACGACTCGGCGAGGGCGCACACGAGGATTCCCGACGTTTCGATATTCAAACGTTCGTCGACAAGATGTCCGCGCTCTATGAGGTATTGATCGAACGTTACCGGAACGTCCGATTCGGCCGCCCTCGCTGGGACTACGAGCGTGACTTCGACTTTCTTGAAGAGGAGCCGTCGACAAACTTGAGCTTGCGACGCCACTGGTCCCTCGGCCTTCGGTTGGCGGTGAGCGCCGTCCTGGTCGCCTTCTTGCTCACGCGGCTGGATCTTTCCGGATATGGCCCGTTATCTGGCGAGGGCCGATTTGTGGCTCGTGCTGCTGACGCTCGTCACCGTCTTCATGGATCGATGCCTGATGGCGGGGCGCTGGATCTACTTGCTCGAGGCTCTGGGGATTCATGCGCCGCGGAGGAAGGTCATCAAAATATTCTTCCTGAGTACGTTTTTCGGCAGCTTTCTTCCCACCGGCATTGGTGGCGAGGCGGTTCGGGCGGCCTCCTTTTCGCGCCTGACCGCAAAGGGTGTCGAGGCGGTCGCGTCGGTCTTCATGGATCGGGCGCTCGGCATGCTGTCTATGCTTCTTACCGGGATTGGTTGCGCTCGCCCTGGCGTATCGGATCTATTCTCACCCTGCTTTGCTGGTGACGGTGCTGACGCTCTCGGCGGCTGCAGTCGTGGGACTGGCGTTTGTTCTCTCGCCCGCCGTGCATCGAAAGCTGATGGATCGTTACGGCGCGTCAGAAGACGGCTGGCGAAGCAAGGTCCGTCGCGGCGTCGAAGCCATGGGCCGCTACCGTAGTCGGCCGGGCGTATTGGCCTTCGTGCTCCTCATGTCGATCGGCGTTCAGGTGCTTCGAGTCTTCCAGGCCTATTTATTGTCCGAGGCGATGGAACTCGCCACTCCGCTGGTATACTTCTTCTGTTTCGTGCCGATCATTCTGATCATCACGATGCTTCCCATCTCGGTCAGCGGATTGGGCACGACGAACTTGGCCTATGTGGCGCTTTTCAGCCAGGTGGGAATGGATCCGGACGGGGCGTTTGTTTTGTCCGTGCTCATTCTCGCCCTGGGGGTGATTGGGAATCTTCCCGGTGGATTCATCTACGCCGTCGAAGGATTCTCTGCCACCGAGTCGGCAAGCGGTGAGTCCGATCAAGAATCATGGAAACCTCGAGCGAGCAAGTCTCCTCCGCTAATGCGGTAGAGGTGTCGCAGGCGGTGCGCCGCATCGCGGTCGTGACCTCGGATGTCCCTTTTGTCGAAGGCGGTCATCGTACGATTGCCGAAAGCCTTGCTCGGGAGCTCGAGCGGGTCGGACATCGCGCCGAGATCATCCGAACCCCTCAGAATCGATTCGGCCGTCAGTTTTCCGCTTATCTTGCCAACTGGCTCACCGATGTGGGAGAGTCGGGCGACGGCGTTCCGGTCGATCAGGTGATCTCGCTCCGGTACCCGAGCTACGCGGTCCGGCACCCGCGTCACGTCTGCTGGCTCAACCATCGCATGCGCGAGTACTATGATCTTTGGCCGCGGTTCGCGAAGCAGCTTTCCTGGAAGGGAAAGTTGAAGGAAACCGTGCGACGCACTTTGATTCGCACCGCCGACCGTTATCTCCTGACCAGGAACGTGACCCGTCTCTACGCGCAGTCGAAGACCATTCAGTCTCGTCTCGAAAAGTGGGGAAAGATCGAGAGCGAAGTGGTCTATCCACCGCCGCCTCCTCGTCCGTATCGAACCGAAGCCTATGAGGACTACGTTTTCACCGCATCGCGTCTTCATCCTTTGAAGCGAGTGGATCTCTTGGTGAAGGCCATGAAGCACGTGGAAAACCGTGAGCTGCGTGTGCTTGTGGCCGGAACCGGTGAAGAGGAAGAATCGCTTCGGCGTCTGGCCTCCGAGCTGGGCGTTGCCGATCGCGTCTCGTTCCTGGGGCATGTTGACGAAGACGAGCTCGTTCGTCACTATGCCCGATGCCGCGGCGTTTTCTTTGCTCCCTTTCGGGAGGACTTCGGGTTCGTTACCTTGGAAGCCTTCCGTTCCAAAAAGCCGGTGCTCACCTGTTCCGACGCGGCGGTCCGGCGGAGCTGGTCTCTCACGGGCGCTCTGGTTTTGTGCTGCCTCCCGACTCCGTTGAGATCGCGAGGCACCTGGATATCTGGGCGGAAAACCGGGACAAGGCGGTCGAGATGGGTGAAAACGGCAACGAAGACACGAACGATATCAACTGGAACTCGACCTTGTTGAAGCTACTTTTGCTATGAAAAAGATCACCATTGCCGGCGCGGGTCCGGCAGGATTATCCGCGGCCATTCATTTGAGCCGCTCCGGCTATCCGGTCGAGGTCTTCGAACGAAGACAAGACGTAGGGGCCCGGTTCATCGGCGAGTACCAGATTCTCGAGAACTACACTCGGCGCGAGGATGTCCTCGACGATCTCGCCCAGATGGGTATCGAAACGAATTTCGAGCTTCTGCCGATCGATTGGGCATCCCTTTATGACGATCGCGATAAGCTTCACCGGGTTTCGAGCTCGAAGCCCTATGGATATTTCCTCAAGCGCGGCACACAGCCTGGAACCCTCGACCAAGGTCTCTCATCCCAGGCCCGCAAGTTGGGCGCGGTGATTCACTTCGGAAAAAAGATTGCGCCTGAAGAGGCGGACATCGTGGCGACCGGTCCCGGTCCCGCCGACGGGATTGCCAAGGAGATTGCCTTTCGGACTGATTCGGCCGACCGGGTTGATGTCATCTTCGATCCCGAGCTTGCTCCCGGTGGCTATGCCTATTTCTTTGTGCTGAAGGGCTGGGCCACGCTCGGGTTGGCTTTGCTCGAAGGCTACAGTCGACTGGAGACCCAGTTCGAAAAAGCGGTGGAGCGTTTCCGCGCCTTGGGCCCGTTCGACATCGAAGCCCCGCGCTCCGGCTACTCGTACATGAACTTCTTTCTTCACGGTAGCTCACGGTCGAAAGAAGCACTCTTTGCCGGCGAGGCGGGAGGATTCCAGGACTACATCTTCGGATTGGGGATTCGCTACGCTCTCGTGTCCGGCCATCTCGCGGCGAGAAGCATTGTGGAAAATGCCGACTACGATCGCCTGTGGTCCGATCGGTTCCTCGGAATGATGCGCTCGAGCCTTTCCATGCGTCTTTTTTATGAAGCCCTCGGCCACCGTGGTTTGCGACTCTTCGTTTGGCAGGCGGCACGCGCCGACTTTCGGAAGTTCCTCTATTCTTGGGCTCGCCCCGCCTGGTGGCGTCTGGCGGTTCGGCCCTTTGCGGAACGGATCTTCGGTAAGGCGGGCGAGTGCGGCCACAAGATACCTTGTACCTGGTGCCGGCCTCGGGAAGGCCGAGCGGGAAAGCCGGAGCCGCTGCCGGAAGACTTCGTCAAACGGTATTTGGAGCAGTGATTGTGGATCGAGAGATTGCCGAAGCTTATGCCCTTTGCCGCCGCGTCGCGCATCGCTACGGGCCCAACTTTTCGGTGGGATTTCGATTTCTTCCCCAGTCCAAGCGGGACGCCGTTTACGCGTCGTATGCTTTTTGCCGATACGTGGATGACGTGGTGGACGAGAACCCCGAGCAGGCAACCGCGGATATTCGTAAGAGTCTCGACCAGTGGGAAGAAGAGCTCGAGCGCTGCTACGCCGGCTCGCCGACTCGGCCCATCTCCGTCGCTCTGGCCGATGCCGCGTCTCGCTACGCGATCCCCAAGGAGTCGTTTGCCGGTCTCATCGAGGGCTGCCGAATGGATCTCGTCAAGAATCGCTACGCCGACTTCGACGAGCTCATGGTCTACAGCGACCTCGTGGCAACGACCATCTCCTCCATGTCGCTGGCCATCTTCGGCTATCGGGACGAGCAAGCCCTCGATCGTGGCCGCGACCTAGCCACGGCCTTTCAGCTCACCAATATCCTGCGCGACGTCGGAGAGGATACCCACAAGGATCGGATCTACCTCCCCCAAGACGAGCTCGCCCGGTTCGGTGTTACGGAGGTGGATCTCAAGCAGAAGAAGATGACGCCCGGCTTCACCGAGATGATGCGCTTTCAAGTTGAGAGGGTGAGAGAGCTCTATAACCGAGCGGAGCCGCTGCTCGATCTGCATCGAGCCCGACGCGCGCCGCTGCACCTGTCTCATGGGCTCGGTGTACTACCGGATTCTGAACAAGATCGAGGAGCTCGACTACCGGATCTACGATGGCCGGGTCGGGCTTTCGCATGGCGGCAAGCTCGCTCTCGTGGCACGTGCCTACCTCACGCCGAAGCCGAGCTGGAAGGTCTACGCGAGTGCGTCTGCTCAAGAGGGAAATTGAACATCGTAAACTGACCATCCCGAGAACCAGAAGAGGTTAGTTTTCAGCCCAAGGCAAATGTGCCGGCACGCCATAGGGTGGAACGACAAACCAAAGCGGCGGTCGGTTCCGCCAATCCGCTCTATCTGCACGTCATGCTCGTAATCCGCACGTCGTGGTCGTAAACCCGCAGCTCATTGCCCTAATCTGCATGTCATGACGTGCTCCACCATATTGCGACATAGGTTTTATTGGGCTTGGAGTATACTCCTTCGTGTCTCTGGTCCTCCAAAAAGGAGAACGGTCATGAAATCGAAGATGTCCTTGTGTGCTCTCGTTTCGATTCTGTTTGTTGCGTTCTCGAGCGCAACGACCGCGTGGAGCCAAGCAGCGGGCGAAAGTTACCGTCTGCTGGATAAGGCGACTTACCTGGAGATGGAAACCGTCTCCAGACCGCAGATTTCCCCCGACGGTAGACATGTCGTCTTTGTTCGGGGTTGGGTCGACAAGATGAATGACAGGGCGCGTAGTAATCTCTGGATCGTCGACATCGACGGCCGGCGGCTCCGTGAGCTCACCCATGGCAACTGGAGTGATTCCTCACCCGTGTGGTCTCCGGACGGGACGAGGATTGCCTTCTTATCAAACCGGGACGGTACGACTCAGATTCACGTCTTGTGGCTCGATACGCGGGAAGTGAAACAACTCACCCACGTCGAGCAGAATCCAGTTGGACTCCGTTGGTCACCCGACGGCCGAACCTTGGCCTTCGGGATGTTCCTACCCGATCGAAAGCCGATACTTCCGGTCGAGCTGCCGGAGTTTCCACGAGGGGCGAAGCTCGCCGAGCCCGCGACGGTTATCGACCGTATCATCTGGGCATACGACGGAATGGGTTCTCTGCCCAAGGGGCACATGCACCTGTTTACGTTGGATGCCGAGACGGGGGGGACGCCGCGGCAAGTCTCGTCGGGAGACTACACCTTCAACGATCCCCGTCGTTTCCGAGCCTGTGACCCACAGTGGGCCCGCGACGGTCGTAAGCTCTATTTTGCCGCGCTTCTCAAACCTTGGGACGAAGTGGAGATGGAGATCAATGAGTGTGAGGTTCATTCACTGGACCTTCTTTCCGGGCGGGTCGAGCAGCTGACGAACCGGAAGGGACCGGACAGGGGCATGAGGATTTCTCCGGACGGCAAGTGGATCGCCTACACGGGATTTGATGACCAGAACTATGCGGATGGCAATATCTCGAGCCTCTATCTCATGGATATCAACGGAGGGACAAAAAGCCTGCTGGCCGGCGAGCTTCCCAGCTCACCACGAGGTGTTACTTGGGCTCCCGACAGCAGCGGCGTCTATTACCTCATGGCCGAACGAGGGGTCTCTAATCTTCATTTCGTCTCCCGCAGAGGCGAGGTGAAGAGAATCACATCGGGCAACCACTATCTTTCCGAGTTCACTCTTTCTGAAAACGGCCGGGTGGCGGCGGTGCTCTCATCCTTCCATAAACCGGGATACTTGGTGACGTTCCATGTCAACGAGCCCGAAGTCATGGAAACGCTGGTCGATGTCAACGCCGATGTTTTGGCAGACGTGAAGCTTGGCGAAGTGGAAGAGATGTGGTTCAAATCGCCGGACGGATTGGACCTTCAAGGATGGCTCATCAAACCGTCCGAGCTCGAGCCCGGGAGACAAAGTGCCGCTGTTGCTCTGGATCCATGGCGGCCCTTATGCGATGTACTCGGTCCGGTGGAACTGGGCCTGGCAGAACTTCGCCGCCATGGGATACGCGGTGCTCTACATGAATCCGCGGGGGAGCACAGGATATGGAAAGGCCTTTGTCGACGGGATCAAACATACTTATCCGGGCAAGGATTTCGACGACCTGATGGCCGGTGTCGATGAGGCGATCGAGCGGGGGTTCATCGATACCGAGAATCTATTCGTCTGCGGGGGAAGCGGAGGCGGTATTTTGACTTCCTACATTGTCGGAAACACCGACAGGTTCCGGGCCGCTTCCGCCATGCGACCGATCGTGAACTACATCTCGGTCGCCGGCACGGCCGACGATCCGACGGACAAATACAGTTGGTTCGTCAAACCTCATTGGGAAGATCCGATGGACTGGTATGAGCGCTCGCCCATCGCTTCGGTGGGAAACGTGGAAACGCCGCTCCTGCTGATGACCGGCGAGTTGGATCTGCGCACTCCCATGGGGCAGAGCGAGGAGTTCTTCCGGGCATTGAAGATGCAGGGAAAGGAGACACTCCTGGTGCGCATGCCGAACGAGTTCCACGGCTGGAGACGTCCCTCACATCGGCTCTTGAATCAGCTATACCTCCAGGCGTGGTTCGAAAAGTATCGAAAGAGACAATAAGAGGCGCGGCACTCAGATTTCACATTCCCGCAACACAGGAACGTTTTCATCAACCTCTTGAGAATCGGAGTCTCGTGAAAAAGGACTCAGAGGTTTGGATCATGTCTCCGATCGCGTTTCCTTTTCGATACGCTCAGCCAGAAATATCTTCAGGAGGGACTGATATGGGACATCTCTCTTGTTTGCGAGCACTTTCAACTGCGCGAGCATCATTTCGGGGAGCCGCAAGGAGATCGTTTTTTGCGACGGCTTGAGATTGGGAAGGACAACCCTTTTCGCATTGTCCCAATCGATGTAGTCCGTAGAGTCGGATCTGGCCCAAAACTCTCGTTCCTCGTCCTCTGTCCGAAACGTGGGCACCTTTTTTTTCTTGATTTTGTTCTTTTTCTTCATGACCGGTACCGACGTGTCTCTCGAGGTGTCATATTCCTGGCTGAAATCACACGTATGAGACGATTCCTAATCTTGATGGCGACGAAAAGTTATCTCCCCGCACCTATTTAGCCGAGAGCAAAAAAGTGCGACTCGCGTTGTGAGTGTTCCCGTTACCGGGTACGGTCTTTTCGAAATCATGAGATACCCCTACTGCTCTTGCTTGCCCTCTGCCTCTTTGACTTCCTTCCGATACTTGAAGATCGGGTACACGATGGGCCGCTCCTCGGCTCCCAGGTCTCGCAACGTTTCATCGAGCACGCTCCACCCTACGAATCCGTCCCTCGATTGAGGCTCCAGAAAATAAAAGGCCGCGTTTGCCATGGGCTGCGCCATATCCACGAAGTAAGTGCCCGCTGGGAAAACTCGGACAGATGGGCCGAAAAACCCTCCCTCGAGGACCGTCATGTCGTAGCCGGCGTGCTCGACCTTGTCCATGCGGTCCACGACGAACTCCTCGCCTTCCGCCTTCATCGGTTCTTCGAGCACGGTGACTTCGATGTTTTGGATTTTGAGCTTCTCAGCCAGGAACGACATGTCGGCGGGAATCAGATAGCCTCTAGGTACCCAGGCGTCTCTCGTGCCGACGGGCTTGGTCATGTCTTCGACGCCACTCACGACCTCGGGCGGACCGCTGGGACGGATGTGCGATTTTACGCTGGTGCCGGGCAGGTAGTCGGTCTTTACTTCCGGGAAGCCGTCTCGGTAGGCCAAGATGTCGATCTTGCCGCGGGACCGGTACTCGCCGTCCAGCCAATTCCGGAGCTCGCCCGATTCTGCACTTTTCTTGACTCTTTCCACCGTTTCTTTGTCGGCCTCCTCGGTGATCCGCTTCATCTCTTTTCCGTGGGTATTGGTGTACTCCACGAGCGACGTGATGTAAGCGTACTGGCTGTAGACCATTCGTTCGAAGCTCGCGGCGCCCGGAGTCTCGGCGAGTATGGACATGCGGTTTCTCAAGCCATAGGCGTTGGCCAGAAACTTCGCGTTAACATACCAGACCGTTCCATCGTGATGCCACACCTTGGGTGGCCATTCCTTACCTTGCCACAGCGCGTGTGTGAATGGTTCGAGTCCGAAATTGTCTCTCACCAATTCGCGGACCGCGGGAAAGAGCGCGTCACGTACGTACTGCCGTGGCCCGGGATGGGCGGCGGGTAAGGTGCAATTCACGTAGGCGATGCTATAGGCAAAGTTGCCTCGCCCCATCCGGTGAGAATCGTAGAGAAGGACCGGGTCCCATGGATTGAGCAGGTTCTCCAAGAGACCTTTCATTTCGGTCGTCTCGAGCTTCACCGCGTCTCGGTTGATATCGAAACCCTTGGCGTTCGTGCGCTGGCCTCCGATGTAGGGCCCCCGGTCTCGCGTGGCGAGCGTGGCGGTGCCGTCCGCATTGAAGATAGGGGTCATGATGATGATCTGGTTGTCCAGTAGGTGCTTTCGGTCACCGAACAAAATGTCGCGCATCAACATCAACATGGCTTCCGCGCCCTCGGGCTCCGGGGGATGGATCTTGCCCAGCAGGTACACGACGGGCTTTCCCGAGCTTTCCGCTTCCTCCGGCGAGGTCACCCGCGGATTCGCCAGCACGACAGCGGAAGAAATTTTCCCCAAGGTGGTGGTGAAGAGATTGAAGACGTGGACGTTCTCGCTCTTCCATTTCACCGCGTCGATGAATTCGTGGAGGTCTTCGATGGACATGGTTCTCGTGAAGTCCGACTTTTCCGCCACGGTCAGCAGTTCAGCGGGCCACTCTCCGTTCCATCCCTCGGGTACTTCGTTGCCCCAGTACATCTGTTGCTGCGCGGTTGCCCCACTACAAAGAAGAACGAGCGCCGTGATCAGTGCAAGAAATCGAATTTGTCTCATGGTCTTTCTCCTGGTGGAGGGACAGGTTATTTCTGTAGCCCCTCCCGGCTACTTCTGTAGCCCCTTGGCATACTCCGCGCTGCTGAGTAGTGCGCCGATACTCATGCCTACGAGATTCCTGATGGGGTGGTGGACCACTTCGTAGTTTTCGTGAAGGAACTTGTCCCATTCGACAAGCTTTGCGTGGGCTTCATCCTTCAATGCTTTGATACTGTCGTTTCCGCCCTTCTCGTACTCCACTTCGAGGGTACGTCGTAGGCCGCCCAGATAGAACATCCTGTAGAGGTCGTCATGTCCTTCAATGCCGATCTTCTGTGCGACGGTGGCTTTCCTCTTCATGAAGTCCTGACTGAAACTGAAGGGAGGATTGCTCACGTTCGTGTACTTTTGGATCAAAGGAGCGACAATCTCCTCCATCATCCCTCGGAACACCGTGTCGTGCTTTAGGTCCGGTTCAGCACGCTTCCAGACACTAAGAATGAACTCTTCCATCTCACGTATCTTGCCGTCACCGTACTCGAAGGCCTCACCCATCGTGGTATCGCTTGGACGGTCGTCGAGCATCCTCGGGTCGTACCACTGGCAGCACTCGGGGATCATGATGAACAGGTGCGGATTGTACTGCTGCCCATACTCCGACATCTGGCAGCCTTGGATCGGCTCGAGGTTGGTCTCACCTTCAGCGTGGTGCCGAACGAAGTTACGTGCTGCGGTGAGGTACTCGGCCCACATCACCCCTGGGGCGAGCATGCTGCCCGGACGCTTCCTCAGGAAGATATCGAATCTTTGTGCTGCGTTCTGCAGGTCGGCGTATAGCTCGGGACACTCGAAGGGCACCATGTAGCTGATGCCGCCCCACTTCATCATGTGAAGGCTACTGACGAAACTGAGCTTCACCTTGTCCATCACCTTCATCAACGCCTTGGTCTCGGGCACGGGGTTGTCCAGAGCAAGCGGCCCAAACCTGAACGGGAAGCACAACTCCGGGGCGATGGAGACCGGGGTCCTGTAATAATTCATGCAGTAGTTCAGTACCGTCTTCTCTCCGGTCTGAAAACCCTCATTCAGCCTTGCGGCGTCGGGGTCACTGCACGGCACGAAGTACCAGGTGTAGTCGAGCCCCTCGGTGACCTTGGGATTCTCGGCTAGAGACCTCGTCAAGTAGGTCAACAGATTGCCGCCGTAGGGCTCCTCGCTGTTCGGAAAGCCATGGATCAACGCGTTGTACTTCCCGTTACCCACCTTGAGGCAGGGTATCGTCTCTCCCTCGGTGGACTTGCCTAGGGCGATAAGCTCGACCTTGCCCGGGTGGTCGTTAGCAAGTTTTTGGGCTTCCTCGTTGATCTGATCCACGGTCAGATACTTCTCCCAGTCGGGAATTCCGTCCAAAATGGGTGAAATTTCATTCAAGATAGTTTTTTGCATAACGATTTTCCTTTGAGCCTTTCTAGGGTCTGACGAGTCAAGGGAGAACAAAGGATCCTACGCGATCGGTAATCTTCTGACCGGCCAACATGCCTCCTACGATGACGAGCTCACTCCCTACTTGCAAGAGGGCTCGGTGGTCCATGGTGGCGATCTTCAATGTTCCCGGTTCTTCCCATTCGGAGCGATCGAGGTTGTAGGCAAAGATCCGCGGCGAGGGTTCCGAGGGTACACCGTTATAGCCCACGCCGTCGTAGTTGTAAGGATTGTCGGAGCCGCCGGCGAACACCACGCGTTCACCGTTCGAATCGGTCCCCACAGAGGCCATGCGGTAAAGTGGTGCTCCGGGGTGGGCCTGTAGCTTCTTCCAGTCGATTCGGGCTGGATCGTCCATGTCGATCGTGCCCAGATAGCATTCCTCCGAGATGGCAAAACGTAGCCGCCGATCGGTTTGTCCGGCAACGACTCTCGTCCCGTCGGCAATCACCATCCGGTCGCCTACGATCCCCCCCGCGTGTCCAAACACCGCCGTTCCGGGGTAAGGTGTAGCCTCGAACCATCGATCGGTCTCGGTGTCATAAACCTGTACCAGGTTCACGTTATCGGTATCATGCCACCCGCTCACCAAATAGATGTATCGGTTCCTATAGAGTAAAGAGACCGAGTCGTCCACCGGTACCGGCATGGGCGAACGTTCCTCGTAGCTCCGTGCCACCGGATCATAGCGGTGGACCCACGGCGCGGATTTTTCCGAGCCGTCCTCAGCGACGGTGTAACCGCCAAAGACAAATACGCCATCGTCGACCCCTACCGCGACGGTCGCCAGCCTCCCTTCCGCTCCCGGCACATCGTCTAGCTCGACCCAAGCATCACTACCCACCTCGTATTGAAAGGCCGAGCTACCGACGTCCCTCCAGGTCTTGCCGGAACCAAGGCCGTTGAAACTGAAGAGATAACTCTTCCCCCCCACCTCGATCGAAGCCACGGCGTTGTTGCTTACCGGTGACGGAAGTGCCGGCCAGTCGGCCAATCTTTCACCGCCACCGGTTGGTTTCGGCCCCGAAACGCAACTCGACCAAGAAAACAACAACGGGTACGCCGCCACTGCGATGAACCAACTCGTTTTCATGAGTTGGAATTCTATTCAATGGCAAGGGTGCACTACAAAGAGGAAGTTGCCCGAGCGTCAGTATTTCGCCTTGTGCGAGCTCTCGACCATGAGCAAGCCGGACTCAATCCGTTCGCGCAAGGCCTCCGGCATTCTAGGCAAAGGAATGGATGACAAGTCGAAACCATCATAAATCTTTCCCTTGACCTGGACGTGGGCGCCTTTGCGGGGAACACCTCGCGTCGAGAAAATCCAAAGCCGTCCGGTAGGGTCTTCGAGTCGATAAAATCCTCTCCCGGCAACGGAAGCGCTCTCCACGATCCGGCCCCTCAATGTGATTTCTTTGTGTGCGTAACGGTGGGGATCGGCGAGCACGTGGTTGACGGTTTTAGGCGCGCAGCCCGCGAGTAGTCCTACGAGCACAAGTACTCCTGTCGAGATAGACGATCGCAAACGCATACGCGTATCCTCCTTTCCAACTGATTTGTAGGAACGATACTGTCCATAACTGCAGGAGCTGTGCCAAGCATGGCGTCGAAGTGGTGCTGGACCTAACCCGTTTGAATGTATGTTTTTACAGTAAAACTCTTGATACATGGCAAGAGCTCGAAGTGTCCTCTGTCGAGGACATCCACCCGAGACGAGCGGATTACCGAGTGAACTTGGAAGTAACCAGTTTTTCGATACGTTTTTTGCGTTTCCGGACTTGCTCGTGCTACGTTCAGATGCCGGTGACCTGCGCATTCGTCCACGATTGGATCGCAAGGGCACAGGCGACGAGTTCTCCGTGTCTCCAGTCTCAAAGCGTAGAGATCGATAATTCAACCATCCAATGCTTGACGACGTTTCTATCTCGCGGTCGGCGCGCAAATGTTCAACGGGTATCCTTCAAATCGACATCGAGCTCGATGAGCATGGGCAATTTCATATGAGGCCGATCACGACGTTGAGAGGAAAACAATGAAAGACGATGGCACTCGTATCGTACGTACGACCAGTTGGTCTGCCGGCCCCGGTTGCCATGGTACCTGTGGTGTCTTGGCACATGTCAAAGACGGGAAGCTCGTCAAGATAGAAGGAGACCCGGAGCATCCCTGGAATCAGGGTCGGATTTGCGCCCGATGTCTTGCCATGACCCAGTACGTTTATCATCCCGACCGGCTCACGCGCCCACTCAAACGAGTGGGAGAGCGCGGCGAAGGCAAGTGGCAGGAGATCTCCTGGGACGAGGCCTTTGACCTCATCGAGGATAAGATGGGCAAAATCCGGGAAGAGTACGGCCCGGAGAGTGTCGTTTTCTCTATGGGGACCGGACGGGACATCGGTCCCTGGATATGCATGCTCGCTTATGCCTTCGGCAGCCCGAACGTTATGTTCGCCATGAGCGGAAATGCCTGCTATAGCCCCCGGATCGCGGCGGTAGAAACGGTTTTAGGAGACTACTGCGTGCCCGACGCATCGCAGTGGTTACCCGAACGCTATGACGACCCGAGGTACGAGGTTCCGGAGACCATCGTCATTTGGGGCTACAACATCCCGAACACCTGCCCAGATAATATTTTTGGACACTGGTTCATCGACCTCATGAAGAGGGGCTCGAAGATTATCTGCATCGATCCCAGGCTGTCGTGGTTCGCTTCCCGGTCGAAAAAATGGCTCAGACTACGGGCGGGAACTGATGGGGCTTTGGCGATGGGTTTTACTCATGTGATCCTCAATGAGGATTTGTACGACCACGAGTTCGTCGAACAGTGGACGAACGCCCCTTTCCTGGTAAGGAACGACACGGGAAAAATGCTTCGCGGGAGCGACCTCAACGCAGCCGGCACCACCGAGGACTTCGTTGCCTGGGATACCGAAGGAGGGCGACCAGCAGTCTGGAGCTCGGCCTCGGCGAAATACGTTTCGGACGGCATAAAACCGGCCCTACAAGGGGAATTTGAGGTCGAGCTCGAGGGAGGGAAAAAGGTCGCGTGCAAAACGGTTTGGGACGCCTTTAAGGAACGAGTGGGCGAATACCCTGTTGAACGCGTCGCGGAGATAACCGGCGTTCCGGGGGAGGATATAGCCGAGGCGGCACGCATGTTCGCCCGGAGCAAACCGGCCGCCATTCACTGGGGATTGCCCATTGATTCGACACCCGGTATCACTCCCACCGCACAAGCCATTACGAACCTTTGGTGCCTCACCGGCAATCTCGATGTGCCGGGTGGGAACATCATCGCCCGGCATGCTTTTGATGCCGTCGCTTATGCTTTGCCCGGGGCGGAAGGCGTCATCAAGTTAGCCACAAAGGAGATCGACGAGAAGAGGATTGGAGCCGACCGGTACGGACCTTTCAAGAAGTTCATCTGGCGGGCTCAAACCGATTTGACGCTAAATCAGATACTCACCGAAGAGCCTTACCCTATCAAGGGGTTGTGGATGCAGACCGGCAACCTCATCGCCGGCATAGGATTCGAACCGAAGAAATGGCGTGAGGCTTTCAAGAAGCTCGACTTCATTGCCGCCGTCGACTTGTTCATGACTCCCACCACTCAGTACGCCGATGTGGTTTTGCCTGCTGCCAGCTTTCTTGAGAAAGAAGGCGTCCGGAGCTGGTGGGTCCCGCTGCAAACAATCAACAAAGCCCTGTCTGTGGACGGTTGCAGATCGGATGTGGAGATCAACTTCGAGCTGGCGAAAAGGTTCGACCCGGATTTCCGTTGGAACACGGTTCATGATTTGTTCGATGACATCATCAAACCGTCAGGTATGACGTTCGAACAACTCCAGGAGAAAGGCTGGGCTTTGCCGCCGGAGGGACATCCCAGCGCCCCGTATCGAAGGCATGAAAAAGGACTGTTACGAAAGGATGGAAGGCCCGGCTTTCAAACGAGCTCCGGTAAAGTGGAGCTCTACGCAACGCTCCGGGAAGAATGGGGATTGGATCCCATGGCCCACTATGAGGAGCCACCTTTCACTCCTGCCAGCAGACCCGATTTAGCCAAGGAATATCCTTTGATTCTGTCTACGGGGAGGCGTTCGGTGGCGTTTTTCAACGCAGAACATCGCATGATCCCGTGGCTGCGCGAGATCGATCCCGACCCGGTCGTCGAGATCCACCCGGATACCGCAGGCGAGCTCGCTGTCGGCAACGGGGAGTGGGTTTGGGTCGAGAACTGGCTCGGCAAACAAAAATTCAAGGCAAAGGTCACACTCGTCGTGCCGCCCGATATGGTCATGGTGCCGCACGGATGGTGGTTCCCCGAAGAGCCCGGGGAAGAGCCGAATTTGTTTGGCGCTTGGAAGTCGAACATCAATCAATTGATTCCGATGGGGAGTCAGGGCAAAGACGGTCTAGGCGCACCGCTGAAGAACCTGCTCTGCAAAGTTTACAAGATCAACGGCAAGGATGAGGACCATGAATACAGACACGCCTGAGTACGGTCTGTTGATTGACTATGAATACTGCACAGGTTGTCACGCCTGTGAAGTCGCCTGCGCTCAAGAGTATCGAAGGGAAGCAGGCACCATCAAAGGCATAGAGGTGCTGGAAGTCGAGCAGAAACTGCCTATGAATCGAGCCTACCTCGCCTATATACCTTTTCCTACGGAACTATGCACTTTATGTCCGCATTATGCCGAGAAGGACATGGAACCGCCGTGCGTGAGTCAATGCATGGCATCGTGCATGAAACACGGGCGCATCGAGGAACTGGCGAAGGAAATGAGTAAGAAACCGAGAATGGTGCTCTGGGCACCCCGAGCGCACCGGTAGACGTTTCCGACGCATTTATCCGAGGACTTACCTCGCGAGCCAAGGAGGTTGCCGGCATGATCCGCAAACACGTAGCGTGGTGCATTGTAACTCTAGCTCTTTTTATCGCCGTTTCCGCCGTCGGACAGGAGTTTTGCCCACGGGGGGAGTGCGACGACCACTGCACGTCCATTGCAGTCGGCCGGCTGGCCTCGACCGATGGTTCCGTCATCGCGTCCCACGACGGTTGCTGCAGCAACAGCCGTCTGCACGTCGTGCCCGCCCGGGACTGGCCGGAGGGTTCCATGGCTCCGGTGTACTACGGCCTCCTGGATGTCCCGGAGGGCAGCACCTACGAGCATCGAGGGAAGGTCATCGGCGAAATCCCTCAAGTACCTCATACCTTTGCCTATCTGCACACCGGCTATCCGCAGATGAACGAGCACCAGCTGATGATTGCCGAGTCCACGCTCTATCAGAGGTCCGAGCTCGTCTGCCTACGCCGACACGGGCGAGCAGATCATGACGATCGAACAGGCGCAGCTGTTCGCTATGCAGCGGTGCAAGACCGCTCGCGAAGCGGTGAAGCTGATCGGATCGCTGGTCGAGGAATACGGGTTCCGCACATCCTGCGGTCCCGCCAGCGAGGGACTTCTCATAACCGATCCCAAAGAGGTATGGCTTTTCGAGGTTGCCAGCATTCCCATGTTCGACTGGGAACGAGGAAGCGGGATTCCCGGCGCGATTTGGGTCGCCCAGCGCATCCCGGATGACCACATCATCGTTCTGGCGAACACCCACCTCATTCGTGACATCGATCTCTCCAATCCGGAATGGTATATGGGCTCGGCGAACTACAAACAAGCCGCCATCGATATGGGATGGTACGATCCGGAGAGCGGGGAGCCCTTCCGTTTCTACGACGCCTATGCCAGCTACCCGAGCGACGGGCAGATGTCGCGCATGTGGCTCTTCTACAAAACCTTCGTTCCGAGCTACAAGACCGCGTCGGGTCGCGATCTCGATATGGAACGCTCCGACTACTACGATCCCTACCATACGCGCCGATTCCCGACCGCGTATCTGCCGCTGTCCGCGAAGCCGGACAAGCCGCTCTCGGTGCGGGACGTCATGACGTTCCAGCGCTCCGTCTTCGAAGGGACGGTGTACGACATGACGGCGGACCACGACTGGTACGTCCCGGACGGTAAGGGTAGTTTCGTGAAGAGCCCGCTCACCACGCCCTTCCCGACCAAAGACTGGCGCGAGCTCCTCGATATCCCGTACAACCGCCAGGTCGCGCGTTCGACCGGCGGGTATGGATTCGTCGGACAGGTCAGGGGCTGGCTGCCGGGCTGGATCGGAGGCAAGTACTGGTTCTACCTCTGCAATCAATACGTGAGCACCTTCACGCCGGTCTACGCGGGAGTGAGTGAGATTTCGCCTTTATACTCCACGTATAACATGGAGGCGTACCAACCCGATTCGGCGTGGTGGGCCGTGCGCTCGGTCTTCAACGTCATGCACCTCAGATTCAAGGCCTTTACGGATGAGCTCCGAGCGTGGCGTGATCCACTCGAGGAGCGGTTCCTCAGCGAAGAGGAGAAGATCGAAGCGAGGGCGCTCGAGCTCTATCGGGAGAATCCGGCGAAGGCGCAGGAGTACTTGACGGAGTACAGCATGGTCGCCATGAAGGAGATTGTGGACGAGTACCACAAGTTCTTCTGGCATTGCGTTGAAAAGGGTTACCAGTGAGACGGTTCCGGGGACGCCTGGACATAGCTGGCAGGTCGTGGCGCAAGGTGGAATGAGCATCGGATATAAGGGAATGATGGTGGCGGCCAAGACCCTCGCCGCCGCATCGATCGAGCTCCTCATGAAACCGGAAGTCGTTGAAGCCGCCCGTCGCGAGCTCGAAGGAGCCCGCGGTCTCGATTTCCATTACGAGCCTCTGCTGGGAGACCGGAAACCGCCGTTGGATTTTAGGAAGTAGAGTCGAAGTTCTTTGTTTTGCTACATAATGCTACTTATGCGACATTGACGTATGGAGCGGATCATTACTCAACGCGAACTGCGCAACGACTCTGCCGCCGTTCTTCGCGAAGTGCAGGCGGGACAAACAATTATCGTGACTCGAAACGGCATGCCGGTGGCTGAGTTGCGTCCCATTCCTCCTCGGCGCTTTGTCCCGCGGGCCGTGATTGCCGATGCGGCTGCTCGGGCTCCGCGGATTGATGCAACTCGGTTTCGCAAGGACCTCGACGACATCGTGGACGTGTTTGTCGATGCCTGAGATCAGTCGCGGCCTCCTCGATACTTCCGTCGTAATCGATCATGACCTGATCGACGCCGGTCGGCTGCCCGATGATTCGGCGATTGCTGCTATAACTCTGGCGGAGCTCGCAGCCGGACCGCACGCAACCGAAGACGAAGGCGAACGAGCGCGCCGTCAAGACCGCCTGCAATGGGCGGCGGCCACATGGAACCCTTTGCCTTTTGATGCAGACGCGACGCGCGCCTACGGAAGGGTATTCGCCGCGGTCAAGGCCGCTGGCAGGACGAGTAGAAGCCGCCTCTCCGACCTTCTCATCGCCTCGACTGCGGTTGCGAACAAGCTAGCCATTTACACGAGAAACCCGTCGGATTTCAAGGCGCTCGAGAAAATCGTAGACGTCATCGCCATTTGAGTCCACTGCTTGAATGCAGCAACGTTGGATAGGTTGAGCCCTCGAGAGTCGAAATTGGGAACATAGAGAAGTACCCTTCGCGTTCCCGCCGATTTGGACTTGTCGTCTAAAACACCAAGGTTGAAGATGTAGTTGCCGGCGGGAAGCTCGATAGGCATTTCGAAAGTCGATGGACCATCTTCCGGGCGGGCGAGCTTTGCCGGCTCCTCGAAGTACTTGATCGGAACTCCATCTACGGACTCAACCAGACCGAACACGGTTACTTGGGCTATTTCGTCGTCCCAACTCAGAGACTCCGGATCGATCTGGAACAGAATAGGAATGCGGTTTGCGCTGGTCTCCTGAAATAGGCCGATTTCCGCGTCGAACGAGATATCGGTGAGATCGTCATTGCCCTTCATCATCTTCCGAAGTAAATCTTTGGCCGGACTGTGAGGGTCGAAACGCGACGGAGGCTCCAATAGTCGTCCGCTTTCGTCCCGCGCGTAGTCGATGCCCGGATTCACGACATAATGATTTCTAATCCGCTCGAGTGACTCTTCAACGTCTTCGGACGAGCTCAAACGGGACCCCCATCCGGATTGAGAATAGAACTGGACTTCGAGGCCGTCCGGAATACCTTGCTCGGGATTCGACTCGTAAAACCAGGTTATCGTTCGAACGCCTTCCGTCGCCCCTGCTCCCTCTTGGTGAGTTTGGTCCGTCCGGGACGGGCGGCCTAGAAGCAAGAAAATAGTTCCCCTATCGGTAGTCTCGCCTCGGAGCCCGCGGCGACTGAAGTTGCGATTGGCGGTGCGCACACGCCTTTCGAGCTCGACTCGGAATTCGTTCTCCGGTGTCATGAGGTTCGGGTCCCGGCGCGTCCAAAAATACTCCTTGAACTGCTGCCGATCTTCTGCCGAGTCGAGCTCATTGAAGATCCGTGCTTCTTCTTTCGTAATGAGTGCCGCCACTTCCTCCTCTAGCCATCGTTTGTCGGACTTGCTCAGCTCTTGCTCGGCGGAACACGGGGGGAGTCCCAAGAGACAGATTGCGAGAACGGTTGAGACCGGCAGGAAGATTTTGATTGCCACTCTCGCACCTCCGGAGCGAGCCTTTGTCTCGTTTATGCAGACTACAGAGAAGATAGCAGGGTTAAATTACTCTTGCCAGACCGTTGTTTTGAGATCGAAAAAAGGTTATTAGAGTCAAAGCCTTTGGAGAGATAGTATCTTCCATTGAGGCCATGGGGAAGGTGTCGCGCGAGGATATCTCCGAGCTTCCGGGGCGCGTAAATAATCAGGAGGAAGACCAATGGTGTCAAGGAATGGTGTCATGATGTTTGCTTGTGTCGTCGTAGTCCTGCTGTCCACCGTTAGTGGTTTTGCACAAGACCAGACGAAACATGACGTCGCGCTGACAAAGCTCATCGACCAAGCTCTCTCCGTCGGCACACCTACTCGGAGCAAATCGGAATATGCGAAGGCGGTTGAAACCTACAAGCAAATTCTCGAGAAGCTCAAATCCATCGATCCGGAAGCGTTGACCCTGGATAACCAGGTCGACATCGATCTTCTCGAAGCTCATCTCAAAGTGAAGGTTTTCGAGATAGAAGAGCTTCGGCTTTTTGAGCTCACGCCGGCTTCCTATTTTCCCCTCGCCATAACGGACAGTTTGTTCGTACGACCCTGCTCGCGTACCGATAGAGTGGTTCGATTGGCGATTGGAGAGCTGGCGAAGCTCCCTCGAGTTCTGGCCAACGGAAAAGATAACCTCACTAACCCGGCCAAGATTTGGACCGAGAACGCCCTCTACCAGGCCTACTATGCCAAGCTTCTGCTCAAAGAATATGTGCCCGAGGCCTGCGTGGACGACCCGGAACTCAAGGCGGAGCTCATCAAAGCGGCGGAAACCGCCCATGAAGCGGTGGAAGATTTCGAGACATGGCTACGAAACGATCTCCTGCCTCGCTCCACCAGGCCTCCGACGTGGAAGCCGGAAGAGATCGAGTTCTACCAGTTCGAGAAGGAAGAGCTCCGCGACTACGGCGTCGATGAGATGCTCCTCATTGCGGAAAGGGAAGAGTCGACTTGCCTGGAAGAGATGAAGCAACTCGCCCGGAGAATCCATCCGTCTGGTGATCTGAGGAAAGTATGGGAGTTGATGAAAGACGAAGCGCCGCCCTGGGAAGAAGTCGTCCCCATGGCTGAAAGATTCGTCGAGAGGGTGACGGCGTGGCTCCAAGGTCCGGGTTCTCACATCATCGACATTCCTGAAAACCTGGACTACGGCATTCAAATTACATCTCCCATGCATCGCCGGAGCCTTTCTTTCGGCGGATCCTGCCAAGGACACATCACCGCGGACCGGACCTCCGGCTACTACGTTCTCACTCCATTGGAAGAGCGATTGTCACCGGAAGAAAAGGCGAGCCGGATCAAAGCCTATAATCCCTACTGGACGCGAGTCATTTCCTACCATGAGTGGCTGGGGCACGTCGTCCATTTCGGAATCGACGACAACATGGTGAAACGACCGATGAGGCAGGCGGCGAGTGCCAATCTCAGCCAACCTTGGGCTTTTTATCTGGAAAAGCTCTTTGAAGACGAAGGCTATTTCGAGACGCTCCCTTACATGGGAGAGCTCAAGACCCGAATGGCGAGACTCCAGATGCGCATGTGGCGGATTCAACGGATCCTTACGAAGCTCGAGATGGCGAAGGGTGAGATGACGTTCGAGGAAGCGGTCGATGCCTATGTGGAGAAGGTCGGAATGGATCCGACCAACTCTTATATCGAGGTCCAGAGAGACTCTCAGAGCCCTCGTCCACCTGGAAGCGAGATCATTGGCGAAATGGTGCTTCTCGAGCTAAGGGAAGAGTACGAACGGCGTTTGGGCAAGCACTACCTTCTCAAGAATTTCCATATGAACTTGCTGAGTCACGGGTCACTTCCATTCCGGCAGATTCGGCGTCTGATGTTTAGGGGAGAGATCGGCCGAAACGAAGGCAAGTAAAGCGCCATCTCTCCAACCCACCCCTTGGCATTGACTAACCGTGTGGTTAGTCCCCGACACCTGTTGGGATTCCCCTTCATTGCGGCGGGAAGGGAAGCAAGTAAACGTTCTCAAATCATTGCATAGAATAGGTTTCCTCTTTCTGTGCGAGGCACGATTCTTGCAGTTTATTGAGGGACCCTTGGGCACATTTCCTCAACTAACGTCGTGATTTGCCTTCAGGGATTTTTCGAGGTGAACCACCTATGAACAGTAGAGCGCCGGAATCGAGTCGGAAGAGGGAGCCGTTTCGCATGGGCGTGAAACGTCTCCTTCTGTCTGTGACGATCGTTGTTTTTTCCTACCTGGTCCCAGCCGCCGCCACAGCTCAGCCGTGGTGGAACGCCGCCTGGGGTCAACGAGTCCGGCTGACCTTCAACAATGGCGCGAGCGGCGAGGATCTCGTGAACTTTCCCGTCCTCGTTGTTCTCAGTAGCTCTCGGATCAACTATTCACTTACGCAAGCCAACGGAGAAGACATCCGGTTCATCGACGCGGATGGCACGACGGTACTCGCGCACGAGATCGAGGAGTGGAACCCCTCGGGAAAATCGTACGTCTGGGTGAACGTCCCGTTGATCGACTCCGGTTCCTCAGCCGACTTCATCATGATGTACTACGACTACCCTGGGGCGGCCGACGGGCAAGATGCGGTTAATACTTGGGAGCCCAACTACAGAGGGGTCTGGCACCTCAAAGAAGATCCTTCCGGCGCCGCAACCATTACGGACTCCACCATCAACAACAACCACGGCGTAGCCGATGCCACCATGAACGCGTCCAACCAAGTTGCGGGTTTGATGGGACCGTGTCTCGACTTCGATGGTGTAGACGACCGGATCACTATAGCGGATAACGCGAGCTTGGATTTCGACACGAGCTCGTTCAGCTACTCTGCTTGGGTCTACGTGACGGCGAATAACGGCCCTGGGGATTCGCCTTGGTACAAAGGGGGGGCAGCGGGGGCTATTCCGGGCTACACGTTGGCGCTGGGAACGGGTTCCTGGGACGGGCTCGTCTCCGATGGGGCCGGCCTCAGGGCCTTACCTATCAGTGCGACCCCGCTTCTCGCTCAGTGGGTTCACCTCATGGTGGTCGTGGACCGCGGCGTGAACATGATGTATGGGTTCTTGAACGGTTCCAGCGCGGGGAGTGTAGCTATCTCCGGCATGGGCTCACTTTTGAACGGCGTCGACGCGTTCATCGGTAACAGTTCTTCCGGCCCATTCTTGGGCATCATCGACGAGGTCCGCGTGGCGGACGTTGTTCGTTCGGACGCGTGGATTGGAGCTCAGTACCAATCGTCCCTCGACAATTTCATCACCTACGGTGTGCCCGGAGCGCAGATGCGAGTCCAGACGGGTTCTTATGTGGGCAACTCGTTGATCGACAACCGGCCGATCACCGGTGTGGGGTTTCGGCCCGACATGGTCATTGTAAAAGGAGACATCGCGCTCGAAGCGGTGATTCGAACTGCCACTATGACCGGCGACAACGCTAAACCGGCGGCCGGCAACCTAGGTCTCACGTCGAACCTCATTCAATCCCTGGATGACAATGGCTTCACTATTGGAACCGACAACCGGGTCAACCAAACGGGAACCACGTACCATTGGGTCGCTTTTGAAGCCGCACCGGGACAGCTCACCGTGGGGACCTACGGTGGCAATGGCGCGGCAATTGCGTCCGTAGCGGGTGTTGGTTTTCAACCGGACTTCGTCATCCTTTTGCCCTCTATCAGTGCCGACCCCACGTTCCGCTCGTCCACGATGGTGGGAGACAAGAGCTTTTTGCTGGAAGGCGGTGCTCCGCTGACGGACATCATCCGGGCGTTCGAGCCCGATGGTTTCCAGGTGGGAACCAGCAACCTTGCCAACACGAACGGAGTCGAGTACCACTACGTGGCTTGGAAAGAGGTTCCGAACCAAACCGAGGTGGATACTTACACGGGCGATGGAAGCGCCAACCAGCCCATCACCGGAGTTGGATTTCGTCCGGAATTCGTCATCATTCAGCGCGATGCCCCGGCCGGTTCGTTGGAAACCGTGGCCAAACCCGAGTCGAGTGGGATCGCGACCGATGCGTCCATGTTTTTCGGCAATGTCCCTAACCAAAACGGCAACATCCAGGCTCTGGAAGTGGATGGTTTCCAGGTTGGAAGCGAGCAGAGAGTCAACGAAGCACTGGACACGTTTCATTTTGTGGCTTTCGACTCGGTTGACGTCAACTACCGTTCCATCGGTAGCGCCCTCGACTATACCGACGGCGTGGTGGAAGCAACCAACGGTTCCAACGTCGTGATTGGAACCGGTACGGCCTGGATAAGCAACAACCGCGGAAGAGGTGACCGCATCGAGATTGATTCGACCCATTACGTCATCGAGCAGGTGGAGTCCGACACGGTCCTCTATTTGACTGAAGGGTTCGGAGGCGTTACGGGCGCGGGCAAGTCCTATACCATCGCCCGTCAGTACGCCACGCTTCCCGAGTGGGAAGACTGTGTTGACGGCGGTCCTTGCCCGTTTTTCTCGGTGGCGAGCTCGAGTCTCATTATCGATGGCCGTCGGGAGGTAGGTGTCGCGTACAAAGATAGCGTTTTCACGGACGAGCTCGAATTCGAAGACTCAATCACCGATGCCGAGCACGACATCGTGTTGACCGTGAACGATCGGAATCGCCATTCAGGGGTGGCGTGGAACGGCGCTCTGCCACCGAGTCGTGTTGTGTTGGCAACCGGTGGTGCGGACGGGATCCGGATAATGGACGATCACGTTACGGTGGAGTGGATGGAGCTTGCGAATATTGCCGACGCAATTGTTTTGTTCGTTCCGAACACCGACAATCGGATCATACTGCGTCAGAACCTGATCCATGACATGGCCGATGACGGTATCAAGGTTGAAGGGGGTTTCCCGGAAACGGTGCTCGACGCCTTCAACAACATCATTTACAACGGCGGTGGAAACGGGATAAGCCTCGACTCTAACATCACTATTCCGGGACGGATTCGGCTGCTCAGCAACACCGTTTACGGGAACTCCTCCGGAGGTATTTTCGCCTTTGGAGCCTCGAATACGGAGGTACTCCTGCAAAACAACATCTCGTATGGACATGGGCCCAATGACTTTGCCGTGGTCGCTCCAGATCCAGCGAGCTCGAACAATCTTTCTTCTGACAACTCCGCCCCAGGTTTGAATCCATATCCCAACGTCGGTCCCGAAGTGGCGTTTGTTTCAGAAGGGTCTTACGTCGATCTCCACATCCAACCGACGAGCGTTGCGTTGAACCAAGGGATGGATCCAGGTCCTGACTGTGATACAGATATCGACGGCGAGCTAAGACCTCAAGGGTCGCAGTGGGATATGGGGGCAGACGAGAGCAGTACTTTGGTTGCTATCAACTACCGCTCCATTGGAACGCAAGATCATTATGGCACTTTGGAGTCTGACGGAAACAGTACATTTGTGACCGCCACACTTGGCTCGCGAGTCGTGATCGGTACCGGTGGAACCCAGTGGATCACCTACAATCGTGGACGCGGCGACCGCATCAATATCGAGGGTATGGACTATACGATCCACTGGGTCGAGTCGGAGACACGGCTTTATCTAACCACCGCGTTCACAGGTGCGACCGGCTCCGGGTTGACCTATAGAATCCTTCGGCAATTCGCGACCCTCTCTGCATGGGAAGATTGCATCGACGGCGCCGGCAACGGAGGCTCCTGTGCGCCCTTTCCCGAAGTCACTTCGAACCTCATCGCCGACAATCGCTCCGAGGTGGGCATCGCCTACCAAGATAGCCCCTTTTCGGCCGGCGTGTTGTTCGACGGCTCCACGACCGACGTGGATCACACGATCCGGCTCACCGCGGATGAGGGGAACCGACACTACGGTCTTTCCTCGCAGGGTGCTGTGGTCAATCTGGGAGGAGCTGGATCAACGGCGGTAGAGGTTTCAGATGAGTTCGTGACCGTCGAGTGGCTTCGGATCACGGGGGTTGGAGCTACCAACCATGGAGTAGAAGTCAGGACTCTCAACAGCAACAACCATGTTGTGTTGAGGAACCTCTTGGTGGATCAGGTTCAAGGTGATGGTATCCGGGTCAACGATTCGGATCTGGTGGTGCAGATCTACAACAACATCGTGTGGGGATGTAATCGCGGTATCGTGGTGATGAGCGCCGGGTCGTCTGCTTCGATCGAAATTCTCAACAATACGATCTATGGAAACACGGTAGGGCCGGGGTCAGGTGGGATTCAGTCACAGGTTGTGATCGATCCCAGTGTGATTACGGTGCGGAACAACATCTCCCATAGCAATGCTGCGCCGGACTATGCATTCTCCGGGAACGTGAACCCGGCGAGCAGCCACAACCTATCTAGCGACGTGAGTGCAGGTGTGCCGGTCAGTCAGGTGGGTACGGAAGTTATCGAACCGGATGTAAACAACTTGAATTTTGTAGATTATGCGCATCTCACGGCAAAGAACCTGCACATCCAGAGCGGAAGTGCTGCCGACAACCAGGGTGTCGATTTGGGTTCTGTCTTCAACTGGGACATCGACGGAAATCATCGTCTCTCTCCGTGGGACATCGGCGCGGACGACGTCAATGCCGTCACCGCGGTGGATCTCTTGCGCTTCGAGGCAACGGGCTACGACACTTCGGTGGTTTTAGAATGGGAGACGGGTTCGGAGACGGATAACGCCGGATTTTACGTGTACCGTTCGGATTCGGCGGCGGGACCTTTCGAGCGCGTCAGTCCTTCGTCGGTTCCTGGGTTGGGAACATCACCGGTGGGAGCGCTTTATCGATACGTGGATAGAGGACTGGAGAACGGTAGGACCTATTACTACGAGATCGAAGACTTCGAGCTGAGCGGAGCCACGGAGCGGCACGGTCCGGTGTGGGCAACCCCTCAGGCGGGAGTTTCGCTGCCGCCGGAATTAACAGAAGAACCCGAGACGGTCTCCATCGACGGACGTGGTCTACGGAGACCCGGAATCGGTGAGCTTTCGAGAGTTGTCGCGAACCAGCCGAGAGGTGGTTCTCGAGCTGACGACGGGTGGCTTTTACGCGGAGCCTCAGGGCGACGGAACGGTACGCCTGACGGTGCCGGGACTGGTTGAAGGCGAGCCGGCCGAAGGTCCCCGAGTACCGGTGAAGCGGAGCTGGGTCGAAGCGATCGCGGGCCGAGGGGTCCGCCTGGTGTCGGTGGAGGCGCAGGACGTCGAAGTGTTCCGTGACCTTCATCCGATGGACGCAGAGCCGCCAGGGATCGAAGTGAGCCGGCGTGGAACGGTTCGCGCGGTGAGAAGACGCACGCGGCGGCGTAGCGAGCGTTCGCGGAATGTTGCCGGAGCATAGGGCTCAGGTCCTGAGCACGGGTTTTCAGGGAGATGTGAAAAAGGCCTACGTGGAGTTGGCGCCACTGAGGTACGACGCTCGGCGAAGGAGAGCTTCAGTGGACGCGTCGTCTGGTGGTCCGTCTCGCGTTTACGGGCCGAGTGGCGGAAGAGCAGTCTCTGGGAGGCTCGCGAGGCCGAATGTCGAGACGTCGCGGGCGCATGCCGAAAGGTACGGTGGCGGCACGTCTGGGTGTTGTCGAAAAGCGGCCTTTACGGAGTGAGTTTCGAGGAGCTTTTCGGCCGCCGAGGCCGACCGATACCGACGCGATGGTTGCGGTTGAGCCACCAAGGCGAACCGGTGGCGTTCCACGTGGATGGAGAGGCGTTCGGACGGGGAAAGAACCTCTACTTCGTGAGCGAAGGAGCGGGTCTCAATCCTTACGGACCCGAAGCGGTAGTCGAGCTCTCCGTGGGCGTGGAAGGCGAACGGATGCCGGTGGACGCAAGGGAACCGGCGGGGACTTCGACACTCGATACGTACTGGCAAGATGTGGAGCGAGAAGAAAACCTCCGTCACGGAGCAACGCTTCTGGACGAGGCGAACCAGTGGTTTTGGGAAACAATCCTGAACGGTACGTCGGGGAGCTACCCCTTCGAGGCGCAGGGTGTGGTGCCGAGTGTGGAATCGGGCCAATTAGAGCTGAGGCTTCGGGGAGCCAGCCCGGAAGGAGATCCGGAGTTCGTCCTGAGAGTTTATGTGAACGAGGTTCCGCTGGAAGAGCTTCGCTGGAGCGGCGGCGATTCGAAGCGATTCGAGGTTGCTGTGCCTCCGGGCGTGGTGGTGGAAGGAGACAATACGCTTCGTCTGGAGCACGCCACGGACGGTTACTCGGGGATTTTGTTAGATGGATTCACGTGTACGTACCCCCGGGCGAGCGTAACGGAATCGGGCCGTCTGTCGGGAACCTGGAGCGTTACGGGCTCGGCCTCGGTCTCTGGAACATTAGGTCCGGTGGTGGATGCGACCCGGGTGCCGGCCGTTTGGTTGGGCGAGGTGGAGGAGACGGAAACGGGAGTCCGATTCTGGGCGGAATCGGGCCATCGTTACGAGGTGGGTGTGTTGAAACCGGACGTGCGCCGAGCGGGACGGATGCGTTTGAAGCGTTCCCAGAAGGGAGCGGATTATGTCTTAATCGGCCCGCGCGAGTTTTTGTCTGAAGCCGAACCACTATTGGCCCTGCGGCGAAGCCAAGGGTTGACGACGCGCACGGTGACTCTCGGAGACGTGTGGGCGGAGTTCGGCCATGGAGAAGTTCATCCCGAGGCGATCCGAGAGTTTTTGTCCTATGCGTACCACGAGTGGAAGTCCCCGCAAGTTCGATACGTGGTTCTGCTGGGAGACGGAACGTACGACTACAAGAACTACTTGGGTTTTGGTGTGCCCAACGTGATTCCACCGCTTCTCGCGCGAACGAGCTACCTTTGGACGGCGTCGGACCCGTCGTACGGCTGGGTGAACGGGGAGGATGAGTTGCCGGATATCGCCATCGGTCGGTTGCCGGTGGATACGGTGGAAGAGACGCGGGCGGTGGTGGCGAAGCTGGTGGCCTTCGGTGAAGGCGCTGGACCGGCGGGTCCGTTGGTGTTGGTGGCGGATGACGCGGACCATGGAGGTGATTTTCGAGCGAGTGCGGAAGAGCTTGCGACGGGCGTGCTGTGGGGCGAAGAGCTTCGAAAGATCTACCTGGGTGAGCTGGGAGTGACCACGACGCGCGAGTCCATCGTGAATGCCTTCGATCGTGGAGCGCGGCTGATGAGCTACGTGGGTCATGGAGGGACGCGTTTGTGGGCGGACGAGCAGATCTTCGATGCCCCGGCGGTCGAGACTCTCTCACCGCAGTCGCACCAACCGATCGTTCTGACGATCAACTGCTATACGGGGTCGTTTCACTTGCCCTACCCGGACTATGACTCGTTGTCGGAAGAGCTGGTGAAGGTGGAAGACCGAGGAGCCATCGCGGCGATCTCGCCGAGCGGGTTGAGTCTAAACACACCGGCGCACTATCTACACCGGGCGTATCTGGAAGAGCTGACGAGCGGGCGTCACGACCGTCTTGGGGATGCGATTCGGGCGGCCCAAGAGGCCTATGCCGCCACCGGGGCTCTTCCCGAGCTTCTCACCATCTATCACCTGTTCGGGGACCCGGCGATCCAGTTGCGATAACTCCTGAAAACAAGACGACCCTGGCCGCATAGCGCAGCCAGGGTCGTTTCGAATCTGTCGGGAGAATCTCCCGATGCGGTCTATTCTTCGATCAGGAAGTTGACCGTCATGGTCGTCGTCATCGGCTTCGCGACACCGTCAACCGTAGCCGGCTCATATTGCCATTTCTTGACGGCGTCGATGGCGGCTTCGTCGAGCTCCGGAATCGAACGGACGACCTCGACCTTCGAGACCTTGCCCTGCGCATCCACGGTGCCCTCGAGGACGACCGTGCCTTGCACCCGGTCTTTGCGGGCGCGGTTTGGATACTCGGGGTCGATCTCGTTGACAATCTTCGGGGCGTGGACCTCCCGGTTGCCTATTTGTCGCACCATTTCGCTACATAGAGCGATCCACTTGCTACCGTCCTTCTGAAGAATGACATTGAGTTGTCCGCTCGTGGACGTTTGGTTTTCTCCAACTTTGTACGTCAGCGTGAAGGTGGGAGTGACTCTTGCCAGATCGGTCTCGGGAAAGAACTCGATACGATCGGCCGTGAGTCGTACGGCGGAATCCTTGAGTTGTCCTTTGAACTGACCGTCAAACCACTTTCTGGCGTCTTTCGAGCTATGGGCCAGTGCTTCTTCCCAGAAGACACGCCCCTCCTTGTCGATTTGTGAAGCCAGTTTCTTAGCGTCTCCCTTGTTCCATGCGGTCGACGCATTCTCCACGGCCTGTCGAATGGCCTTCTCATCGTTGGGTCGGAGGCTGAATCCAACCTTGCCGACGTAGGTTCCTGCCGCCGGCTGTCCGTTTTCGGTGGCCGGCTCGAACGTCCACGATTTCACCGTGCTCTCGATAGATTCCTCGAATCCGAGGTTCTTTTCCGGAACCCGGATGGTACTCACCGATTTCACGGTGCCGTCCGCGTTGATCTCGGCCCGGAAGACAACGTCTCCTACGATCATCTTTTGACGGGCTTCTTCAGGGTAATCCGGACCGGCGGCACCTGCTTTGAGCTTAGGCGCCGATTTCTGGGCAATCGCCGGGTGGAAAGAAGCACAGAAACTAAACAGTACTACGAGCGTCGCCAACAGAGTGCCTCGCGGTCCATTGGTGCGTTGTCTCGTGTCTCGCGCGTTGAGCATACCTTTTTCTCCTTTAGCATTCGGGCTATTCGTATCAGATCGACTTTTTGTACGACCGGAGACGCGGGGGACTGTATAAGTTTTGTGGGGATAAAGCAAAGAAGACAGCGTTTTCTTCGTCGCAAAGTGGATTGATTGCTCCTAAAGTATTCACCGGCGCTAGTGTCCTGTATCAGTGGATCGTTGCATAAAGCTCGAGGTCATTTTGTGTGCTGGCAAGGCGTGCCGACGAAGAACTATCGTGATATTTCGAGGAGGCGCAACGCAGTCAGCGCGCAAAAGGGGCCGAGATTTAGGTGACGAATTACTGACACAGGGCACTAGGACACATTTATCAGAGCTTAGCTTCGCCTGTTGCACTTGGACCACCGCCAGAGCCTGCTTCGCCGTACTCTTCACGGTGGAGACCCCGACCCAAGAAGTTTCAGAAGATAGCCGTACGGTTTCCGGTCGCTGGGACGTCCATCGTGACTCATTCTTTGTATGGTCGTTGGCGCGTCGAGGCCTACTTGGACGACGAACGCGTTGTGTGTTCTCCACCAAGAGCTTTCTTCATCAAGCAATGAGTTGAAAATAGAGCTCGAGCACATTAAATCCGGAAGACGACGGCGACCCGTCCGCCGTCTTGTCTGCGCAGAGTTTGGAGGTGGAATCCGTCCTCCTGCTCCGTTCTGAGTTCTCGAGTTCTTGGGTTCTCGAATGCTATTCAACCTATATGATGTGGGTACAATCCCCTGATTGGACCCGCGATTCCCTGAATTGACGGACTCTCCCTACGGCAATACACACACGTCGAAAATAGTCGTTGACATAGTGAGAATCTGTACCTAAACTGACATTCCCTCACTGGAACCGGAACCGCATCGCGACTTGCAGTAATACTTTATATCGACGGTTTTATTGCCGTCGAGAAACATTAATTACGCGAGGTAGGTGTCTGTGTACAAGGAATCATTCCTTTCGAGAACCGGTGTGTCTTCGTCGATCAACTTCGTTGCTTCGAGCCGGCTGAATCTCCGGATCGCTGAGAGGGTGAACGCCCTCGTTCGGTACTCCGTGCTCGTGATGATTGTGTTTGCGGTTTTCACAATCTTCACAACGGCTTAGAGTCCAGCCAAAAACGATCGGCGGTTTGCCACCGGTTCTTCGATGTCTGGTACAATTGCCTGAGCCGGAAGCGAAGTCGTAGGGGACGGCCGAAGGCGCTAATAGATTTGGAGGAACGGCCATGGTTGCCGACACGAAGAAATCCGACGAGCGGGATGCTCCAGCCGGTGGTACCGGGCTGTGTTCCGAGGCGCAGGCCGATGGAGTTCCTTGCACGGAACTTGGACGAGATTGCGAGATTTGTGACCGAGCCGTCAAGAGGAGCGACGATAAAGACTCAGATTAGTCCCTGATGAGTGAAATTGAATGCAAAAAGTAAACAATTTTCCGGGAGCTGACCGCTGATTGCTGACCGCTGATAGCTCGCGGCGAGCCGCGACACCCTTTGGTTGCGGCTATGCCGCGTCAGGTATATTCTGCCGGCGGTAACCCTTCCGCTACGACCTTCAACGCTTCCCGATTGATGATACGAATGTGATGCTGGTCCGGTGTGGAAATGAGGCCGGCGTCGGCGAGGCGCCGGATCGTTCGCGACAAAGTTTCGCTCGTCAGGTTGAGGTGACTCGCGAGGTCGCGCTTCAACATCGGAAGTAGAAAATCTTCCTCGTTGCCGGGGATCTCGGATCTCAGGATGTGGCGGGCCACCCGACTCGTGGCGTCCCGTAGAACGATATCCTCCAACATGCCTACCAAGTGTCGGACCCACCCGGCCATACTCCCCAATAGTTGGATGCACAGTTCGTGATCTCCTCGGATCGCGCTCAGGAACTCGTCCCTCGGGAGTAAAACGCAGATAGTGTCCTCAATGGCCTCGGCAGAGGCCGGGCAGTTGAATGAGCCGATGACGGCGACTTCGGCAAAGGTAGAGCCTGTGTATGCGAGGTGAAGGACGTGTTGTTTGCCGCTCGGGGCGTTCTTGTAGATTCGCACGGCACCTTCACCCACGATGAAAATGCCGGCACAGGCGTCTCCGTCCAGGAAGATCGTTTCCCCGCGCTGGTATTTTTTGATGCGGGCAATGGACACGATGTTCTCGAGAGAAATTCCGGCAAGGCCGCTAAAAAATCGACACCTTTGAATGATTTCCCGCTTGATTGAAGTCACGATTCACCCGCCTCGAGTCATCTCATATCAATTTTCCTTGGACCGGACAACCCGAAGGTAGAAAAACTTCATCCATAGGACTGGGATCTGAGATCTCACTGTGCGAAAAAACCCAGCGGGGCGGGGCATCTTTCGTGATTTTCATCAGGGACCTATCTCAATGGGTGCATGCGCTCAGCTTCTTTGAGATGGATATGAGAAAAATGCGTCAAGGCTACCGGTTCGTTAAGTATTGATGGGGAGAAACTTGTAGTGCGTTTGCCCTATTTCTTCTCCTCTGGAAAGGGTCATACAAAACATAATTGGCGCGCCGATTGCAGAATGATGTGCCTGGGAAGGCCCTGAGTGATCAGGGTGGAACCGAATTCCTTCTCCCCACTGGGAGGGGTTGGGTGACGGGGAATGCACCTTTGATTGTTGACACCGACACGGTTGAAGCACCTGCGACACGACAGCTCTCATGGACCCCGTGGAATCAGAAGCACCTACTGGCACGACACCGGCTGCGCTGATATCATCCTCGTCACTAACCCCCTCCCCTCGGGAGAAGGACAAATGACAGTCATTCCATTCACGGACGGGAGCTCCTCTTCATACCTTCCACCCAAGGGGCCCCGGCAATTCAGGAGATAACAGTGGAATCCGGCGCCAACAAGAAAGCGTTTCATGTCACCGAACATCCCATACTGTCGGTGGAGGTGACCGAGCAGGTAGAATTCCTCTGGGGCGAAGACAAGCTCCAAGCGCGCAAAGGTGAGACGATTTCCTCCGCTCTTTTTGCAAACGGAATCCGTATCTTCGGCCACCATCCCAAGGACCAGTCCCCGCAGGGTATTTTTTGCGCCAACGGTCAATGTTCTCAATGCATGGTGATTGCCGACGGGCGTCCTGTGAAATCTTGCATGGAGCTCGTCGAGCCGGGCATGAAGGTGGAACCTGTCGAAGGCAATCCCAAGCTGCCCGACGTGGGTGAGGCGCCGACGTTTCACGACGTTCGCGAGCTCGAGGTTGACTGTTTGATTATCGGCGGTGGGCCGGCGGGTTTGTCGGCTGCCATTGAGCTCGGTAAAGTCGGCGTACCCACGCTGGTTGTGGACGACAAGCACAAGCTGGGCGGAAAACTGGTCCTGCAGACCCACAAGTTTTTTGGATCCATGGCCGATTGCTACGCAGGTATGCGGGGTATCGAGATAGGCGATCTCCTGGAGGAGCAGGTCGCCGAATACGAGAGCGTCCAGTGTTGGACCAATACGAATGCGGTCGCGGTCTTCAGCGATCGTAAGGTGGGTTTGGTCAAAGACGGGAAGCAATACGTCTTGGTCAACCCCAAGACGCTATTGGTTGCGGCCGGCGCGCGGGAGAAGTCCCTCATCTTCAAGGGCAACTCGCTACCCGGAGTTTACGGTGCCGGTGCTTTTCAAACCCTGGTGAATCGGGATCTGGTGCGGGCCGCTGAAAAGCTTTTCATCGTCGGCGGCGGTAACGTGGGACTCATCGCAGGTTACCATGCACTCCAGGCCGGTATCCCGGTCGTGGGTCTCGTGGAAGCTTTGCCGGAATGCGGCGGCTACAAGGTACACAAAGACAAGCTGGTTCGTTTCGGCGTGCCGATCTACACGTCGCACACCGTCGTTTCCGCAAACGGCGAGGATTGTGTCGAATCGGTGACCATTGCCCAGATCGATTCCGGCTGGAAAGTCGTACCAGGCACGGAAAAGTCCTTCGAGTGTGACACCGTGCTCATCGCCGTCGGTCTGGACCCGGTCAATGAGTTCTACCACAAGGCTCTCGAGTTCGGGGTGAAGACCTACGCCGCCGGTGATGCCCATGAAATCGCCGAAGCCTCGGCAGCCATGTTCTCGGGAAAGATCAAGGGGCGGGAAATTGCCCGTGACCTGGGCAGAGACGTCGAAGAAACTCCCGTTGAATGGATGGAGACGGAAAAGGTTCTCAAGTCGAAGCCGGGCGATGTTCGCGAAGAGAGAATCCCCGAGAAGGAAGAAGGGATCTTCCCGATTTTCCACTGCTCGCAGGACATTCCGTGTAACCCTTGCATCTCCGTTTGCCCGGTACACGGCATCACGACGGGAGAGGATATTCGCAACACGCCGAGGTTCATCGGCGACGAGATCGGAGAGGCTTGTAGCGGGTGTGGACAGTGCGTGACCATCTGTCCCGGATTGGCCGTGACCCTGGTGGACTACCGGAAGGATCCGGACTATCCCGTCGTCACCATCGCCCATGAATTTGCGAAGGATTCAGTGAAGAAAGGCGAAAAGGTCGCCTTGCTCGATACCGTCGGCTGGAACTTGGGCACTTTTGAAGTGGACAAGGTTCGCCCCGGCGCTATCAGTGCTCCCGGCGTACCCAATGCACCACCGGAAAAAAAGAAGAAGAGCAAGACCTACAAAGTTATGGTCAAGGTTCCTAAGGCCATTGCCAAGCAGGTTGCGGGTATTCAGATTCAGCAGCCTGCAGTGACGGAGCCCATGGACATCTACGTGGAGCGGTTGACCGACGACACGATCGTTTGTCGCTGCGAGCGGGTCACAGCGGGTGAGATCCGTACCTTGATTCGTAACGGTTCTCGTGACATCAACGAGATCAAGACCGCCACCCGCTCCGGTATGGGTGCCTGCGGCTCGAAAACCTGCGGCGGTCTCATCAAAAGGTTGTTTGCTGAGGAGGGGATCGATATCGAGGAAGTCACGGACAACGTGGCTCGACCTTTCTTCGTCGAGGTTCCCTTGGGTGTTTTCTGCGGAACAGAGGGTCAGAAGGATGGGTAGTAACGGCAATTACGATGTCATCATCATTGGTGCCGGTAGCATCGGTACGCCCACCGCGTTTTACCTCGCTGATGCCGGTGTCAAGACCCTGGTTCTCGATAAGAATGCCAGTGTAGGACAAGGCGCCAGCAAGGCCGCCATCGGAGGTATTCGAGCCACTCATTCCGACGTGGCCAAGATACGCTCTTGCTTGAAGAGCATCGAGATCTTCTCCCAGTGGGAAGAAGAGCGCGGCGACAACATCGAGTGGTATCAGGGCGGATATTCCTTCGTCGCCTATGCCGATCGGGAAGAGAAGATACTCAAGGATCTCATCAAGATCCAACAGTCTTACGACCTGGATATCCAGTGGCTGGACAAAGACGATCTCTTGGAGGTTGTGCCCGATCTCAACAAGAGCGGCCTGATTGGCGGCACCTACTCGCCGGGCGATGGCAGCGCGTCACCGCTTCTCGCCGGCTACGCCTTTTATCGTCACGGCACGGAAAAGGGGGCGAAGTTTCATTTCAACGAGACGGTTCAAGAGATCACGCAGCAGAGCGGCAAGGTCAAGGGGGTCGTGACCGACAAGGGCAAGTACGAAGCGCCCATGGTCATCAACGCCGCCGGGCCGGGCGCCAAGACGATCGCTCAAATGGTGGGTGTCGATGTTCCCGTCAATCCCGATTCCCACGAAGCCGGGGTGACGGAGCCGGTGGCTCATTTCCTCGAGCCCATGATCGTCGACATCCGTCCTTCGGCGGGCTCGGCCAACTACTACTTTTATCAGCACCGAACCGGTCAGCTCATCTTCTGCATCACTCCCGATCCGCCCATCGTAGGGACGGATCGTCGCGAAACCTCGGAGTTTTTGCCCATGATTTCGCGTCGTATGGTGGAGGTGATGCCCAAGCTCAAGAACATCAAGGTCAGGCGCACCTGGCGCGGGCTCTACCCCATGACTCCCGACGCTTCACCGATCGTTGGGAAGGTCAAGGACGTGGAGGGTTATATCAACGCCGTCGGGATGTGCGGGCAGGGCTTCATGATCGGGCCGGGTCTGGCCACACTTCTCGTCCGCCTCGTCAAAGACGAAGCTTACAGAGGACGACCAAGAAGTCTTGGACAAGTTCTCGCTCTACCGCGAGTTCGCTGGGATGGAAAAGCTGAAGTAGGTTTTCACTTTTCTGCCTCCCGGAAAATTCGTGTAAGCGATCACGGCGATCTTCCATCGGTCTGCCATCGCGGAGCAACGTGAACACGTCGACTCCGTGCGAGACCACCTTTCCTTCGCGTACGATCTCGAAATCCGCCCTCAAGTAGGCGAGTTGCTCTCCGTCAACGGTGGTCTCGATATTCGCGAGTCTTTCCTCGAAAGGTATGCCTGGGTTTTGGCGCATCCCGTGGAGCCAATCTTTGGCAGTTTGGACGGTGTTGCGGAATCGACCGTCTCTTTGTCGCGCTACGATGAGGACGGCGTCGTTGGTGAAAAAGTCCTCCAAGGTGTCGATGTCCTGCTCGCCGAGCGCCTCGAGCAAGGTCTCATCGTACTCCAATTTCTTTTTCGAGCGAAGTCTTTTGCGCCGAAGAATAAGTGGGTATCAGCAACGAAACACTCAAGATTAGAAATGAAAGATGTCGCTTCATCATGGTCTCCTCAGAGATTTAAGCTCTCCGCTGCTAAGGTTGCCGCCCCGATGATTCCCGCATGATTGCGGAGCTGAGCGGGCACCACTTCGCAATCGACGGTGAAGTGGGGAAAGAACTTTTCGTGTTTCTTACTGACTCCGCCTCCGATGATGAAAAGCTCCGGCCAGAAGTAAAGCTGCATACGTTCGTAGGTAGGTGTTCGACGCGCTTGGCCCACTTCTTCCAGCTGAGGCCCTTGTTCTCGCGGACGAATCTCAGCCGCCCAAGGTTCCGCTTCTTTGCCGTTGATCTCGATGTGTCCGAGCTCGGTATTGGGGACGAGCCTGCCGTCCATGAACAGAGCCGAGCCTATGCCGGTCCCGAGGGTGACAATGATAACGAGCCCGCTTCGATTCCTGCCGGCACCGAAGCGCATCTCCGCCAATCCCGCGACGTCGGCGTCATTGGCAACCGCGACGCGACATCCCGTCGCGTCCGTGAGGGTTTTCACGATGTCGAGCTTCATCCATTTGCTCGAGATGTTGGATGCGAGATGGGGTTTACCGTGAACGATGGGAGCGGGGAATCCGCACCCGATGGGTCCGGCCCACTCGAAGTTCTCGACAACTCTCCTAAGGGTTTCAATCATATGCTTTGGTGTCGCGGGCTGCGGTGTGAGCAGGCGGTAACGTTCCGTCACCATGACGCCCTTTTCCGTATCCACGAGGGCTCCCTTGATGCCCGTCCCTCCGACGTCGATTCCGAGTATCTCCATGGGCGTTATTATGGGCTTGGCGCCCGAAAAAAGGAAAGAGCGCTATGATATGGTTCTGACGGAATCTACCTCCCCGGCATCCGGGGGGGCGAGAGGAGGAATTATGGCCAACGCCAATCCTTTGATAGAGGTACAAAAGCACGGCCAAAGCATTTGGTATGACAATATCAGTCGGAGTTTGATCACGTCCGGTGAGCTACGGAGGATGGTGGAAGAAGACGGTGTGCTGGGAGTGACTTCGAATCCGTGCCATTTTCGAAAAGGCCGTTGCGGGAAGTACCGACTACGACCCTGCGGTCAAAGCGCTGGTGTTGAAAGGCGCACGTGAGCCGAAGGACGATTTTCGAAGGCCTGGCCATCGAAGACATTCAGCTTGCCGCCGATATCCTCTACCCGGCCTATTTGAAGACGGCAAGGACGTGACGGCTACGTCAGCATGGAGGTCTCGCCCTATCTGGCCAACGACACCGAAGCGACCATCGAGGAAGCGCGTCGGCTGCACGGGAGCATTTGTCGGGACAACTTGATGATTAAGGTTCCGGCGACGCCGGAAGGAATCCCGGCGATTCGTCAGCTCATCAGCGAAGGCATCAATATTAACGTCACGCTGCTTTTCGCCGTTGACATGTACGAGAAGGCGGTGCGCGCCTTCATGGAAGGGCTGGAGGTCCGACTTGCCGCCGGTGGCGACATCGACCGCATTGCAAGCGTGGCGAGTTTCTTCGTGAGTCGCATCGATACCCTGGTGGATGAAAAGCTCCAGGACGCTGGGCAATCCACGAGTCTCATGGGGAAAATAGCCGTCGCCAATGCCAAAATGGCCTACGCTCTTTATGAGGAGCTCTATGCGACGGAGCAGTGGAAGTCACTTGCGGAAAAGGGCGCTCGGCCGCAGCGACTTCTTTGGGCCAGCACGAGCACGAAGAATCCGAAATATTCGAAGACCCTCTATGTCGACGAGCTCATCGGTCCGGATACAGTGAATACCGTTCCCACCGAAACGTTCCATGCCTTTAAAGCAGGGGGGAACGTGCAAACGACTTTGACGGAAGATGTCGAGGGCGCGCAAAAGACGTTTCGAGAGATCGAGGAAGCCGGCATTTTGATGAATGCGGTGACCGATCAACTCCTCGAAGAGGGAGTACAGAAGTTCTCCGACGCCTTCGACAAGCTCCTCGCAGCCGTAGAGCAAAAAGGCCGCCACTTCAGCAGCTAGGGGGTCAACCTTTGATATCTTGAGTTCTTCCGGTAGGCCAAATCTGCCTAATGCACTGATATTTAAGTGCTTGTTCCGATTAACGTCTGGGGTCAGACTTTGATATCTTGAATTCTCCGAAACCGTCAACCTTGGAGGCTTAGCTCAAATGGAACTTGGAATGGTAGGGCTCGGCAAGATGGGCGCGAACATGACCACGCGTCTTTTGGAACGTGGGCAAAAGATGGTGGTTTATGACCGTAACGCCGAAGCCGTCCAGAGGTCGGCCGAAGAGGGCGCGACCGCCGCGGAATCGCTCGGAGAGCTCGGTGAACAAGCTGAAGGCGCCGCGCGCGGTCTGGAGCATGGTGCCGGCGGGTGCACCCACGGAGAACGTGATCGAGGAGCTATCTAAGGTTCTTTCGGAAGGCGACGTCGATATTAGATGGCGGCAACAGTAACTACAAGGATACGATGCGTCGTGGAGCGGCGCTTCGAGAAAAGAAGATTCACTTCATCGATGTCGGTACCAGCGGCGGTGTATGGGGATTGACGGAGGGGTACAGCATGATGGTCGGGGGAGATGCCGATGTGGTCGAACGGCTACGCCCAATCTTCGAAAACCTCGCCCCGGCGCCCGATCGGGGGTGGGGACGAGTTGGGCCAACCGGTGCAGGGCATTTCGTCAAGATGATCCACAACGGCATCGAGTACGGTTTGATGCAAGCTTACGCGGAAGGTTTCGAGGTCATGGCGCAAAAGAAGGAATTTGCCCTTGACCTGGGTGGCATCGCCGAGATCTGGCGTCACGGAAGCGTCGTCCGTTCTTGGTTGCTCGATCTCACCGCGACGGCGCTCAACGAGAACCCCGAATTGGACGGCATCAAAGGTTGGGTGGCGGACAGCGGTGAGGGTCGCTGGACCGTAGCCGAGGCTATGGACCTCGACGTCCCGGCTCCGATCATGACCCTCGCCCTGCAGATGCGCTTCGTGAGTCGTCAAGACGACAGTTTTGCCGCCAAGATGCTCGCGGCCATGCGTAAGCAATTCGGCGGGCACGCCATCAAGAAAGAGTCATAAAGAGGGTAACGAGATGACGGAATCGGCCAGCATCGTCATATTCGGCGCCACCGGCGACCTGACGCGACGAAAATTAGTGCCCGCACTCTACAATTTGTTTCGAAAGGGGCGGATTGACGGCGAGACGCAGATCGTTGGTTTCGCCCGGCGAGATTGGAGTGATGAAAAGCTGCGTGACGCGATGGAAGAGGGAGTGAAGGAATTCGCACCCGAGTCACTACGACACTTCCGTCTGGCAAGAGTTTGCTCCTCATCTCTCGTACGTGCGCGGAGACCTGGTGAGCTCGGATGATTTCGCCCGTCTCGATCAGGAACTACGTCGTAAGGAAGCGAGCGGAGGTAATCGTCTCTACTATCTTTCTATTTCGCCGACGCTCTACGAGCCTGTGATAGGCCTACTCGGTGAACAGGGAATGTCAGACGAAGACAGGGGTTGGCGAAGGGTTGTGGTCGAAAAACCTTTTGGTCGCGACCTTCCTTCGGCGCGATCGCTCAACCGAGCTCTGGAGTCGTCTTTCCGGGAGCAACAAATTTATCGAATCGATCATTATCTAGGCAAGGAAACGGCGCAGAACATCATGTTTTTTCGTTTCGGGAATACCGTTTTCGAGCCTATTTGGAATCGGAATTATGTAGACCACGTTCAAATAACCGTCGCCGAGACGGTCGATGTGGGGCACCGGGCCGGCTTCTACGATACGGCAGGCGTGCTGAGGGACATGTTCCAGAACCACATTTTGCAGCTTCTCGCGCTCGTTGCCATGGAGCCGCCCGCTTCGTTCGAAGCGGATGCCATCCGTAATGAGAAGATCAAGCTCTTTTCAGCCATCCGGCCGATTCGTCCCGAAAACGTTGGAGCGGAGACCGTGCGGGGGCAGTACGACGGGTACAGTGAAGCGGAAGGCGTTGCTGCCGGCTCGCAGACACCCACCTACGCTGCTCTGAGGTTTTGGGTCGACAACTGGCGCTGGCAGGGGGTTCCGTTCTACCTTCGCTCCGGTAAGGCGCTGACGGCCAAAACATCTTCCATCACCATCGAGTTTCAATGTCCGCCGCACGTCATGTTCCCCTTGCCGGAGGGGGTGGGTATCCGGCGAAATATTCTATCGATGTGTATCCAACCCGATGAAGGGATCCATCTACGCGTCGAGGCCAAAGTCCCGGATACAGTGGCAGAGATGCGATCGGTGGACATGGAGTTCCACTATCGAACGGGTTTCGAGGAGATCGCGATTCCCGAAGCCTATGAGCGTCTTCTGCTGGATGCCCTACACGGAGATGCTTCGCTTTTTACGAGAAGTGACGGCATCGAGCATTCCTGGAAACTGATGGATGACATCATCCGTGGGTGGGAAAGTGACGAGGCTCCGCCGCTGGTGTTCTACGAAAGGGGAGGGTGGGGACCCGAAGAAGGCGGCGAGCTTCTGACCCGGGATGGCCGCACCTGGCTTCCGGGATGTCATGAGCACTAGGCGATTTCAAAGCCTGATCCCGGAGCGGGTGGGAGAGGCATTCGTTGCTGCGGGGCGGAGGCGGGTGACCGACCGAGGGCGGTTCGTGGTGGCTCTGGCTGGTGGCAACACACCACGACTTTTATATGAGTTTTTGGCCCGGGAATGCCGAGAATCCCTGCCTTGGGATCGAGTGCATTTCTTCTGGTCGGATGAGCGCTACGTTCCACCCGGTCATCCCGATAGCAACTACAGGATGGCGCGGGAAGCTCTGCTCGACCACATTGATGTACCGCCGGCCAACATCCACCGTCCCGAAACCGACCTCGACGACCCCGATGAGGCAGCTCGGCGCTATGAGCGCGAGCTTCAGGAACTTCTCGGCGACGACCCGAGACTCGACTGGGTGCTTCTCGGCCTCGGCGAAGACGGACACGTGGCATCTCTCTTTCCCGGTTCGCCGCTTCTGAGTGAAACGGAACGTTTGGTCGCGGTCGTTCACGACAGCCCGAAACCTCCGCCCACACGCTTGACGATGACCTTGCCGATCATCAATGATGCGTCCGAGGTACACTTTCTCGTGACCGGAGAGGCAAAGGCGGAAGCAGTTCGAGCCACGCTCGAGGGGCCTCGGGATTCTCGTCACGTTCCGGCGCAAGCGGTCCAACCGGCCGAGGGAACTCTTACTTGGTGGTTGGACTCCGATGCGGCCAGTCTCTTGAAGAAGCCGATGTAACCTTGCTACGTATTCGCGCAATTCTAATCATTGTCACCATCGCCTTTCTGGTTTATACGCTCAGCCCCGCCCATCGCAAAAAGAAGATCAAGGGGAAGCTCAGAGAGGTGTGGCTCGCAACGATTTTCGGTATCGTCCTCTACTGGATCTACATGCTCGCCGCTTTTGCCTGGCAAAACTGGGGCAGCGGCGACAGCTAAAAGGATTTCTCCTCGCGTTATTGGATTCGAATGCTGCCGGACGAAGTGCTGACCTCGAGAAGCGGGCCGCCTCCTCGCACTTGACCGCGAAGCTCGCGCTTGCTCAATTTACCCGTCACCGTTACCGGAGGATCCGATTCGATTCTGCCCGAACTGGTGCGTGCTCTCAGATCGAAACCCACCTCTTCGTTCAGGCGTAGGTCGATGTCGCCGGAAGACGCATGGAGCTCCCAATCACCCGTCGGTACTCCGTCAACGGTGATGGTTCCACTTCCCGTGCTGGCGCGAAGAGCGCCTCGAACTCCACTCAATTGAATACTACCGGAGCCCGTTTCGACCTCCACGTTCCCAGGTGCCGTTTGCTTAATCTCGACACTACCGCTACCGGCTTTCGCCCGGAACCGACCGTGGACAGACTCGACCCGGATACTTCCGGAACCTGTGGACGCCTCGACTTCACCACCGACGTCGCCGATCTCCAGGCTCCCCGATCCGCTGCTCGCATCCACGGGACCGTGGATGTCTCCAATGGACTGGCTGCCGGATCCCGTAGACGACCGCAGCCTGGTATCTTCCGGAACCTGAAGCTCGTAACTGATACTGACATTACGCGTTAGCTCGCGATCGCCGACCTCTCCAACGACGATCTGGTTGCCGGTCTGTTCGATAGGAGGATTTTCCTCCAATCGACGCACCTTGTCCTCGGCGCTCCCGGAACCCCAACTCGACTGAGCTCGGATGCGGCCTACGACTCGAACGGTGTCGGAGCCACCGGTTCGAATCGTAATGCTTCCCGAGCCGGATTTCACCTCGAGGTTGACGGGCCCGGAGACGTTGAGTGTTCTTTCGAAAGAGCCTTTAACCGCGGCTTCGAGCGTGGATGCAGGCAAAAAAGCGAGTCCGATAACGATCATGACGGCGAGACATCTAGTTTTCATCCTTATACCCTCCCCTTCATAGACGAGGTCCGCGCACCAAAGGTTCACCGCAGCAGCAAGGAAATCGCTCGTCTGCGGGTATAATTATCCTCGGAGATTCAAATGTCAGCTGATCATCCATTTAGCCGGCATTTATTGAAGTTCTACCATTTCTTCGAACACTCGACCCTAATCCGACAATAAACTCAGGGTAAATTGCAGGAAAAACGGGGACAGGTCCCTTTTTGGCAAAGACAACGGTCCACCAAAAACGGACCTGTCCCTATTTTTCCAGTAATTTGCGTAGATTTCGTGAGCTCGGATTAGGGTTCGCCCTGATGCGAACACGAGCCAACAAAGCCATTGCGTAAAGACACATTAGAACGGCTTCATATATGAGTGAATCACAGACCCCCTTCCCAAGAATAGCGGCCACTATCATGGCTTTTGTTGCGTCTGCCAAAGCTGATTCGCTTATTTATTGTCGCTTCAGGGTCGATTATCGTCTTGCTTCTTCTCATGATGATGGTAGTCGTGGGTACGGCGGTTTTCGAGATGGTCGTGCTCTTGTTCAAGAGCTTCCAGGCAAATTCCGGCGATCTCATGGAGACGTTGACCATCCATGAGCTTCACACGATCTTCGGCTTCTTTTTGCTGATCTTGATCGGGATCGAGCTCTTGGAAACCATTAAGGTCTATTTGCTCGATGACTCAATCCGAGTGGAGATCGTTTTCTTGGTCGCGATGATCGGCATTGCGCGGCACGTCATCGACTTGGACTACAAAAAGGCAGACGCTCTCGGACTCTTGGGAATGGCTGCCATCATCCTGGCCCTAACCATCGGATATTACTATCTCAAGAAATCGGGCCAATACCCTTGGAAAGTGCAAATGATCAGCACGCGGAAAGCCATTGAATCAACCGAATCAAATGACGATGGCGAGGACGTCGGGAGCTGACAGCAGGAGCTACTGCGTTGAGCCGTAGTAGCCGAGACGGGCGCGGACGGTGAGGTCGCGACGCTTGGTCATTTTTACTTCGATCTTCCGCCAGGCATCTCCTCCCTTTTTATTCGGCGGGAAATAGGCCATACGATATTGGCGATGGAGCTCGTCCCGGACTCTATCGAAGCTCTTTGTCATTTCTTTTTCGTTTTTCGGATAGAAGGAGCGACCTCCCGTGTCCCTCGAGAGCTGAGCGAGAAGGTCCTGGTTGATGTCCATTCCGTCGCTCCAGCTCCATCCCATGAGACCCACCGTATAAATAGACGCCTCGGAACGCCGAGCGGACTCGAGAGCATCTTCCATCTTGGCTTTGCTACCCTCATCGTCACCATCGGTGAAAATCAAAAGGGCCTTGCGCTCGGAGACTTCGGAAAGCTTTTCTAGACCAGCCACGATCGCGTCGTAGAGGTGTGTGCTCCTCTGCGGGCGCATGTTGCGAATTACGGCGATGTGCTCGTCCATGTTGTCGGTGAAACGGGGCCCGAAGATGACCTGATTGTGGAAGAGGCCGACGCGTGCAAGGTCTCCGCGCTTCAGTCCCTTCAGGAATCGATTCGCCGATTTCTGGATCATCTTTTGGTTGGAGCGAACGCTCGCGGAGCTGTCGAGGAGCACCAAGACGGTCACCGGGGTGGTCTCGGAGGTGAAAAAGACCAACGGCTGCTCGACACCCTCTTCGAGCACAACGAAGTCTTCCTGCTTCAGTCCTTTGACGAAGCGGCCCTTCCTATCCGTAACCACGACATCGAGCGCAACGGCATCCACATCTACCGAAAATCGATAAGTCTGGTCCGACTTTTGCGGAGCGGGGTAGAGAGCCCATGTACGGGCGGCGGTCCAGACAAAAATGGTGAAGGAGAAGAAGGCGAACAGGAACCGCGGGACTTTCAACTCTTTACCTCGTAGTTGATTCTAGTCCAGAGTGCCGGGCCGGACAACCCGGGCGTACGCTGATTCCGGAGTGAGGTAGGTAAATAATAGAAGTCCAAATAAAAAAGTTAATGGGCCCCCATCCCCAACCTAATAATGGGGGCCCATTCTTGCGCTCGCTGCGCTAACCATGTTGACCTTTTTGCCCGCTCCTGCGGCCTACATGGAACTCAAAAACTTCGTTCTATAAGAGCATTTTTAAGTTTCCGAATCGGGGGCCCAAACTCCGGCTGCCCTGTGCCCCGGTCCTCCCTGCTGAACCAAAGCACTTTGCGAAGGTACCCGCCCGAGCTCCCAACCAATTGGGCCACCCGATTCGGATCTGGTCCGGACCGAATTATTCTATTCCGAAGTAAGTGAAAAGCCGTCATAAACCTCCTTGGCTTTGTTTCCTTTGTCGGTTCCTTTAACCGACGTCAACTGTCTGGTATTGCATGTGTTGTGCCAAAGTATCAACTCCGACGACTATTTGTTTAACTCTTTTGCTTTCAATGGTTTGAGTCGCCAGGAGGGGGCTGGTATCCGGTGTTACCTAGGCCGCTACAATCCGCGGGCTTGTTTCGTCTTGAGATTTCGTTCTCAGAATGAGAATGGCGGGACAGGCTGTGGAGAGACAAGCCCTGGCTTTCGCAAAGGTGGAGTGGAGCTGGTTTGTGGGAAGCGGGAATGAACGTGACCAGATTCGATCACATTCTAGAAAGAGGCAGCGTAAAGCTGTCGTCTTTTTGTAGGACGACTTTCGGCAGAATCGTTTTTGTAGCTCTTGTAGTAGCGAGACGAACTTTGGTCGCCGTTGAAGACGATGCCGAGAACCTTTTTCGGATCCAAGCTTCGAATCGCTTCATCGACCAGGTCTCTTGGATCTCGACCGGCGCGAACGACGACAAGGATGCCGTCAACATGCTCCTGAATGAGACGGCAATCGGAGAGGGGAACGAGGGGCGGTGCGTCAACAATGATGTAATCGAAGTGTGACCGGACGTCTTCGAGAAAAAGGCCTAAACGCGCTGATTTCAAAGCTTCGTAAGGCGTGCGGAGCGAGTTCCCGGCCGGAAACACCGCGAGGTTGTAACGGGGATGGGTCTGGATTAGGCCGTATCGATCCGATTGCGATACGAACTCGGCAAGCCCGGGAGAGGTAAAACCCGTTTTCAAGTATTTGCCAATAGAGGGTTTACGCAAATCCCCTTCAACAACCAAGACACGGTTGTTGGTTTGCGGTGGATAAGGACCCGGCGAGATCGAGCGCCGTCATCGTCTTCCCGTCGCCGGGCGCCGGGCTGCTCAATGCGATGATGCTCACTCCCTTTTTCTGCTTGAGTTGCTCCAGCGAGTAGCGGAGCTTTCGATAATGTTCGCTCTCGAAGGAGTTGGGAGCAAGAAGGCTCACCAGATGCTCGTCGGGCGCTCCGAACCGCCCGCGAACCGTTTTCCAAAGATCCTTGCGCGGAGCGGAAGGCGCGAAATCCGAATCACGTTGGAGCAAGCGGTGATGAACAGCCTTCGAAGTGTGCCCGTTGGTTCCATTGACCTGAACTTGCCCATTGGTCCCGTTTACCTTGCCATTCCCGTTGATCTTGGCCAGAACTGAGGCGTGCCCGTTCGTAGGTTTTGGCGGTGTCTGCCATCGCGCCGACACGATCGGTGTGGATTTTTCGACGAGAGGCCGCATCAAGGGAACTCGATTAGGAAGTGCTCGCTCCTTCCTTGATTTCAATACAGCTTCGTGTACTTTGCTCATGTTCTACACTACCTGCGGTTCCTGTTCGCAACGTTCGTGCCAGAAAGCTCATACTTGAGAGTCAAAGCATTAAGTGTTTATTTGCAAAGGCTTAGGTGGGAATGTGGGTGACAGCGTGGTACGGGACTACAAGGAAGGAGAACCGCCAGGATTTAGAAACTGTCTCAAACTGAGATTCGTCCCGGTTCGAGACGTCCGGTCGGCTCGCATGGAGCCCCTCAAGCCTGCTCCTGAGCCCGGTACTCGACTTTCGATAGGTAGCGTTCCAGCTGATCGACCGAGTGCCGCAGGGCACGCTCGTCTTTCCGATTGGCCTCGGACTCCATTTTTTCACCGATGACGCTGATCTGCTGGAAGCCGTATCCCAGCCCGTTGCCCTTCATATTGTGAGAGAGGATCTGAATCTGTTCGAAATCCTTCCGACCCAGAAAGTCTCTGATCGAAAGCAAATCTCGCCGTAAGTTTTCCAGGAACCGAGGTACGAGGTCGACAATGTCCGGGTCGACCTCGACGGTGAGCGCCCCTGCCTTGTCCTTTTCGCGTCGCGTCCGAGTCTCGGGTGCGGGATCGCCGCCCTTTGTGTTGGCTGACTCGATGGACTGCGGTTCACCAAGGTGAAGCTCCGTACACTGGAGTAGACGGTCGCGACTCAGAGGTTTGCCGAGTGTGTCGGTACATCCGGCGTCCAAGCACTTTTTTTCTTCACGTGAGCCGACGTGGGCCGTCAAGGCAATGATCGGGACTCCAGCTCCTCTAGGCATTTCCCGGATGGCTCGCGCCGCTTCATAGCCGTCGAGTACCGGCATCTCCATGTCCATGAGAACCAGACTTACGCGTTGAGACGAAAAGACCTCCACCGCCTCTTGTCCATTGCACGCGAAGGCGAGCCGGTAGGATCTGTCTCGAGTCAAGAATCGCTCGATAATGGTGCGAGACTCGGGTGAGTCATCGGCCACGAGTATCGCCGAACGCCGGTCCACTCGCTTGCTGACCATGGCCAGCAGGTCATTCTTTTTATAGGGCTTGGCTAAGTAGTCGTTCATGCCACCGGCCAAGCAACGTTCCCGGAAACCCACACCGGCGTGTGCCGTCAGCGCGACGATGGGTGTGTGCTTCGACGAGGACTCGAGCGCACGTATGGCCCGTGTCGCCTGGAATCCGTCCATCTCCGGCATCATCAGATCCATGATGATGATGTCGTACAGATTTTGTTTGGCCTTGTTGACGGCTTCGAGACCGTTTTCAGCGATGTCCAGTTCGTAGCCCTCGTTTTCCAGAATGATTCGGGCGAGGCGCCGATTGTCCGGGTTGTCTTCGACAAGAAGGACTCGGAAAACCCTTTCGGTTCCGGCCGAGGGCCTGGGCTCGGTGCGACCCGGTGCGACTTCCGGCGGTTGCTCGAGCTCGAGTGATGCCGATATAGCCCGCAGAAGTGCTGTCTGCCGAATCGGCAACGAAACGAGCTCGGCCCGTTCCAGTTTCTCGAGTAGTTCGGGGTACTTGGCCGGCAGGGCCGAGAGAATCAACACCCCGATCTGCCGCCGGTTGATCTCCTGAACCAATTCATCCATGGACTCGGGTTGGTCCACCAGCTTCGATGGATCGAGTAGGAGGATGTCGGGGTGTGTTTTGTTGCTCCTCAGGATCTCAATGGTTTCGAGGGGAGTATGATGCTTGACCTCACACCCCCAGTTGGTTAGAACACGGCGCAAGGAGCCGCGAAGGTGCTCGCTGGCAACGGTGAGGTGCACTTTGATGCCGCTCAAATGGTTTTCACCGGCAGTCCGGTTCGGTTGAGCTTCCGGCGGCACGGGGAAATCGAGGGACACTCGGAAGTCGCTTCCTTTCCCGGGTTCGCTGCTGAGGTGAATCCGGCCCTCCATGAGCTCGACCAAGGACTTCGAGATGTTCAGTCCCAGTCCGGTGCCACCGAATCTCCGGGTTGTGGAAAGGTCGGCTTGATAGAAGAGGTTGAAGATATGTTCTTGTTCGCCTTCCGGAATGCCGATACCGTCATCGGAAACGAGAAGCTCGATTCGACTCGTACCTCCCGCGGTCCATTTCGAAACATCGAGACGTACTGCGACTTCGCCCGTCTCTGTAAACTTGACCGCGTTGCCCACGAGATTGACGAGCACCTGGCGGACCCGGCCCGGATCTCCAATGACCCGGTCCGGCAAGTTCGGGTCCACATCGCAAATCAGGCCCAAGCCTTTGGTTTTGGCTCGGGCGCTCAGCAGCTCGGCAACGTCCTCGGTGAGCTTTCTCAGGTCGAATGACGTTTTCTCGATGTCCATCTGGCCGGCCTCGATCTTCGACAGGTCCAGGATGTCGTCGATCAAGTGAAGAAGGTGCTCGGAGTTCGACTGAATCGTGTTGAGAAACTCATCTTGCTCGCGCGAAAGGACCGTATCCAGCGATAGCTCGGTCATGCCCAGGATGGCGTTGAGAGGTGTCCGGAGCTCGTGACTCATGACGGCAAGGAATTGGCTCTTGGCCCGGTTCGCCGCTTCAGCTTCGTCACGGGCGTTGCGGAGGACCTCTTCGACCTGCTTTCGTTCGGTGATGTCACGATAGTGCCAGAGATAGGCCCGATGGTCTTCCGTGATAAGGGGAACGAGGTCTCGTTCGAACATCCGGCCGTCGAGGAGTTGGAGCTCTTCGTTTTTGACCAGTTTTTGTTCTTTAATGAGGTTCTCGGTGCGCCGAACGAACTCTTCGGGATTGGGAAAGAGCACCTTGCATTGATCCAGAACCGTGCTCGAGCTGGCACCATGTAGTGAATCGGGTAAAACGGGGATTTCCAGCAGCCGGCACAAGGTTTCGTTCGCCATGACAACTTTCCCCGGCCCTTCCTCGAGCAGGACACCGGTCGGCAGGTTCTCGATGAGGCCCTCGAGTTGTGCGGTGGTCATTCGGATCGCTTCCTCGATCTGCCGCCGCTCGGTGATGTCTCTTGCAAAAGCGCAGAGGTATTCGTTGTCTCGAAATTCGAGATAGTTGATGGTGACTTCGACCGGAAAGATTCTTCCATTCTTCGGCCGATAAGCCGACTCGGTGCTCAGCGAGCCCATTCTCTTGACGCGGTCCCAGAACTTCGGCCAGCGCTTGGCGGTGAGACCCACATCGATGTCCGATGCGCTCATCGAAAGGAGCACATCTCGAGAGTAATCGAGTGACCGACAGGCCTCGTCGTTGGCGTAACGCAGCCGACCGTCTTTGTCGATCCAGAAAACCGAGTCCGCCGCACGGTCGACGGAAAACTGCGTCACTTCGAGCCGCTCCTCCATCCGCTTGAGCTCGGTGATGTCCTGCGCGTGTCCAAGCACGTAGGGATCTTGACCGGATTCCGTGTACGTGGAGTTGTGATACATCCAGATCCTTCGTGAGCCCTTCTTGGTTACGAAGACCATCAGGCCGCTGGCCGTCGACTCATTTTGTATGGTGCTGAGATACTCATCGAAGCTCTCGTGGAAGGAAGGTTCGAGAAAGTCCTTGAGGCTGCGTCCGACCATCTCGTTCGGTCGATAGCCGAGCATCTCGGCGGCGGCGGGATTGATCGACAAGAGTTCGCCTTCGAGATCGTGGGTCGTTATGAGCCCGCGACTGTTCTCCACGAGGTATCGGTAACGTCGTTCACTTTCGAGCCGGGCTTCCTCGGCTTGGTGCGGCTCGGTTATGTCGCTGACGAGAATGACCTCGGCGCCGGGATCGGCGTCGATGCCGTGATTGTGTCCCGTGAAGGCCACTCGGAACCATCGCGGCTCTCCCCTGGGGCACGTCAGGGCGACTTCTGCGGAGCCGATATGATGCGTGCCCCCGCACTCTTGGCATTCGGTTTCCGAGGGGGCATCCGTTTCGTCGAGGACGCTTTGCCACCAGGACGCGGACGTCTGCCAGTTCGAGATCATCGTCTCCAGCTGAGGGCTGCAATAGGTCAGTTCGTCGGTTTTCGTCCAAATGCCGATGCCGGTGCCCACGGCGTGGGTGGCATGTTCCAGCAACGCAGACTTTTCGGCGGCCACTTGCGCTTCTCGCTGAAGCCGCTCCCGGTCGATCTGCAGGTCCCGTGCTTCAGCGTTGGCCAGAGCTTGGGTCGCCAGAGGTGTGAAGCGCTCGACCAGGCGAACATGACGGGCGTGAAAGAAGCCCAGCTCCGAATGAGTACAGATGAGGACGCCTGCGTGCTGTTTGGTGAGAAGCGGAGCAAGAAGGGCGGAGCGCACGCCGGCTTGAACTCTCGCCGGCTGTTGGCTCCACTCGGGAAACTGGTCGATGTCGAAGCAGGCCGTTGCTTGGCCTGCCATGACTTTCTCCAGGAACTGGGTCGGTTTCCAAACGGAACCGTAATAGAGAGGTTTTGTTGACGAGACGGGAATCAAGAAATCTTCTTCCGACTGAAGCAACAAAAAGGCGTCTTCGAAATTCAAGATCGCACGGAAAACCTCCAGCAGCTCGAAGAACATGCGTTTGGTGCTGAGATCTCCTCGCAAAACCCGAAGGCCCTGAAGGACCAGCTCCATTTCCTGGCGTTGAGTTTTCTCCCAGTCTTTCTCTCGTTCGAGCTTCGCCAGGGCTTTGCGGAGCTCCTCAGCCGTCATCGACGCCCAAGCCTCTTTGGAGCTTCCTGACGTTACCGGTTTCGCGTGCTTCGTCACCTTAGCCTACAGTTTTTCGTAAAACTTCAGTGTTGGATTTCCCCAATACCGCCGTATGTCGAGAAAAAGACTCAACGCAAAGTCCTGAGAGACGCGGAGACGCAAAGTGAGATTAGCGCCAAGACATCGTGGCGTCGTCTCTTTGTGACGCTCGAGTCGTCGTCGCTGCAATTCCTTGGTTGTGTTCTTCCGGAGAATCCCTCGCGCACACCCGAACGCCCAAATTTGCTTTACATCCGGCGCGGATTCAAAAATCCGCTTGGCGTCCCCGCCTTCGCCGCCGCGCTTCGGCGGGCCCGCCGAAGAACAATCGTAGGCGGGTTTGCGCCTTAGCGCCTTGGCGTTTTTTCTTCGAGTTTTCACTGCATCAACACGTAACTACGGCGGATGTGGCACCGACCTACTTCAGGTTGTGTTCTTTTAGCTTGCGGTACAGTGTCGCTCGACCGATCCCGAGCATGCGGACCACTTCGGACAGGTTGCCGTCTGCACGTTTTAAAGCTTTTTCAATGGCCCAGAGCTCCAGCGCCTTAAGATTGAGCGGAGCATCCTCGACGGGAACCTTTTGCTCGGAACGCTTGGTCTTCCCGGGCGTCTCCGATTCCGCGGACGAGGTTTCAGTGGAGTCGCCTTCGCTCCCCTTCGCGTGCGGCGGCTCGGTGGTTGCATCGGACGTCTGGGTGCGTAGTCTGGCGGGGAGATCTTCAGGAACGATCAAGTCACCGTTACAGACGAGCACCGAGCGTTGTACCACGTTCTCGAGCTCCCGAACGTTTCCCGGCCACGAATAGGATTGCAGGAGTTGGAGTGCCTCGGGCGAGAACCTCAGCCGCGACCTCAGCCCGGACGACTGATCGCCGAATTGCATTAGGAAGGCGTTGGCCAGTAGGGTTATGTCTTGTTCTCTTTCTCGTAGAGTCGGTATCTCCAGCTCGAAAACAGCAATTCGAAAATATAGGTCCTCGCGGAAATTTCCTTTCTGGACTTCCTCGAGAAGGTTACGATTGGTTGCCGCAATGAGCCGAAAATCGGAGCTCACTTCGCGCGTTCCCCCGATTCGATGAAAGCGCCGCTCTTGAAGAGCGCGGAGGAGCTTGGCCTGGAGCGACGCGGAAAGCTCGGCGATTTCGTCTAGGAAGAGGACTCCTCGGTCCGCCAGCTCGAACTTCCCGATTTGCTGTCGGTCGGCGCCGGTGAAAGCTCCCTTTTCGTGCCCGAACATCTCCGATTCTTGCAACGTCTCGGCGATGGCGGCGCAGTTCAGCGCGACGAAGGTGCCCGTCGTTCTGCCACTGCTCCGGTGTATGGCTCTTGCCACCAGCTCCTTGCCCGTGCCACTCTCACCGTGAATCAAAACGGTGATGTCGCTGGCGGCGACGCGATCCATGTCGCGAAAAAGAGTCCTCATCGACTCGGATTGACCGAGGATGCCGTCGTAACCCTGCCCTGCGGCCTCCCGTTCCAGGTGGGTCAAGCGCATCGATAGGTGGTACCGGTCGACCGCGTTTTTGACTGTGGTGGTCAACTTCGTTCGATCGATGGGCTTGACGAGATAGTCGTAAGCACCCAACTTCATCGCTTGAACGGCCGAGTTGATGGTGCTGTCCGCGGTGAGGATGATGACGGGCAGCAGTCGGTGTCGGTCCTTCATCTTTCCGAGTGTTTCGAGCCCATCCATGCCGGGCATGGTCAAATCCAGACAAATTGCGTCCGGCATGATGTTGGTGAGCGCCGCAAGGCAGGACTCGCCATCATGAAATACGCTGACTCGATGCCCGGCCCGTTCCAGGAAACGTTGAGCGAGATCGCACAAGCTCGGATCGTCGTCTACAACGACGACCAGGCCTCCCCCGGAAGGGTTCCGACGGACCAACCTAGGGTCGAGGTCTCCGTTGAGTTCGTTCTCATTCATGGAAGAGATCAATATAGCATAGACGCTGGGCTATCAGCATGTCGGGATCACTTGCTCTTCTTGACTCGTTTTTTGCTCGACGGCCGCCGGGCGGTTGTCACTTCCTCGTCCCAGAGGGCCTTGTCGTTGTCAATCTCGTCAATCTCGTCATCCTCAACAAGAAGCGGCTCCAGCAGCAACTCCGGATGGGGTAGGGTGATTTGGACGGGGGGGCGATCGGGTTTTTCTTTGAAGACGACCTGCTCGCGTATCGGTCCTTCGAGGGGCTTCCGAAAAACGTTTTTGTGCTTCTTCAGAAAATCGGTCAGAGCCTGGCAGCATACAGTGGCGAACTCGACATCCGCCGTCGTCAAAGGGCGTTCAATCCGATCCTCGCTGAACGCTACGATCTGAGGAAAAGCTGTCGGCCCGGCGATTTCCCAATGTTGCTTCTTGATCTCGTCGCGCATGCGAGTCGAGATGTTCTGGCCGTGCTCGAAAACCACCGAGAAAGCTGGAACAGCCGGGAACATAGGGTCGCCTTCACCCTCGACGTTTCCGTAGGCACATTCGAGAAACATGTCGAAATCCCAGATTGAGTCGAACACAATGAATCCGTAGTCTTCCCCTTGTTGTCCTATGACACTGATACAGCCCTCTTCTATATCAAACTCGGGGGCGTCGATGCCGAAGACGGCTTGGTCGCCGGGAACGATCTTCCAGGGCGCAGTTCTGTAGAGCTCGGCGGCCGAATAAAGGAACCGGCCTACCGCCTCCGGGCTCACTCGGCCGTCTTCCAGGTAGCTCCTATCGGCGTCTTCGGTCTCGAGCGTCGAGATCATGAACTCGACAAACGCCTCCGCTTCGGGGATCGGCGCAACCCGAACCCGGATGTCTTTCCCTACTTCTTCTTTGATTCTCCGTGATAGCTGAGGATCCTCGACGCGGATGATGGTGGGTTGACACGAGAGCTCCTGGATGGCTTCCTTCAGGATGTCGACGACGCACTCCTGGGGCTCCTCGGGGTGAACGACGCGATGCACGAGTGCGATACCCGTCCCGACATCGAGCCAAAATACCAGCTCCGGTCGATAAGGTTCCTCCTCCGAGATCCAGAACGGAAGCTCGTAGCGGCCCCCCACCCACTCGGTCTGCTTATGCCTCGATGATGCGTCCGGGGCAGATTTCCTCCTCTGTTTCGCCATGGTCTCCCTCCCGTAGGCTTGGCATAGACTATACCTGCCGGGACGGATAGGCCAGTGGCTCGAGTCTTTTCCGGCGAATGGCAGTTCGTAGCTCAGAAACGCCTAGAAAATCAGCTAGCTTTGAGCTCCGATTTCGATAGGAATGTTCATCACGATGGACTGGAGCTTCTTCATGGTCTGGATGTAGCGATGAAAGTAAATCTGCGATATCTGTGATTGAATCGTGTAGCCCATTCGCGGATCCTCATCGAGGAGCGTTTTCAAAGCGCCGGCTCCGATCTTGAGGAGCTCGGACGGCTCGGCGCATTGAGCGGTCAGTTGATAGGAATCGATGGCGCTCGAAATGCAAGAGCCGAACATGGTGCCTGGCGAAAGCTGATCGATAAGGACATTGACTCCTTCCATTCCCGGAAGGCGAAGGGCGACTTGACCCTTCATGACGACGTAGAAGTACTCGGCCTTTTCGCCTTTCCTATAGACGGTCTCCCCGTCCCCGAGCCGGACCACCTCGGCGGCATTGCTGAGGGCGTCTACCTGATTGGGCCGCAGGAAGCTGAAGACTTCTTGCTTGCTGAGTCTCTCGGTTACCATGGCACTCCTCCTTCTATAAGTCGTGCACCTGGAAAATAGAAATGGGAGGATCAGCGTTGTAGAAGAAGAGCCAAGAATAACCGACCCTCCTATAGGTAGAAACTGTAGCACAGGAGCGCCGTTAGGCGGCAAGGAGATTTTTTACGTTGGGCTATTTAGCCCAGTTTTCCTTACTCTTTGCTTTACACAAAGTGAGCGAAGTAACAGATGCTCACTTCAAATCGAGGACCCAGATGTCGGTCTCGGCCTTTCGTTGCGAGAAATAGATGGATCGATCATCTCGCGATAGCCCGACCCGACCGATGACGTCCGGCGCGGCGGAGTATAACGATTGGATTTCTTCCGTAACTCGGTCCGCGAGATAGAGCGCGGTGAGCGTGCGAAACAACAGTTTACGGCTGTCGCTGAGCCAACGGGGCCAGTGTCCGAAAGACGCGTCGTCTCCCGAGTCCGACTCGACCCACACGCCGGGGCCGGTCAACTTCGTGTACGCACCGGTCTCGAAGTTGAAGATGGCGACGCACTCTTTGTCGAAAGCTCCTTTTTCGTCCAGCACAAAGGCGTTGCCGGCAAGCCAATGGCCATCGGGCGACCATGAAAAAACTTCGAAGTGTTCGCCATCGGGCATGGGGGGAAGTACTTCAGGCGGTTGTTCTTCGAGAAGCTCGAACGGATCGATCAAGCAGGACCGGTGGTTACGCATAGTGGCGATGAGCTCTCCCTTGGGGGACCAGACGGTGTGGCCGCCCGAGGCGAACCGCCGCAGGCCGCTCCCGTCCGGCCTAATGATCCAAAGGCTGCTGCTGCTCGGCTCCGTAAACGCGATGTGCCGCCCATCCGGCGACCACCGCGGATCGTAGCAGTCCGTGGGGACTGTAATTCGGCGGGAAGGTATTTCCGGTCGTTCGAGATTCAAGATCGATAGGGTGCTCTCCTCGGTGAAGGCCAGCCGTTTACCTTCGGGAGACGGGGTCGGCCAACTGAGAGATTTCGAACTGCTCTTGACGAGCACCGGCTCACCTTCCGCACTGTTCGACAGCGGATCGAAGTCGAGTTTGTAAATCGTGTCCCGCACCCCCGACTCTGCGTAAGCCAAACGTTGACCGTCTCTGGAAAGACTCATTTGCCCGTGTCGCAACGTGCCGCCCAGTGTGACCTCCACCGGGTCGCCGCGCGCTCTTCCGGTGGTCTCATCGATGGGTAGCATCCAGAGGTTGTGACCCCCGCTCCGGTTGCTCGTGAAATACAGGACGTCGCCGGACGGCGCCCAGACCGGGTTATAGTTTTCGTGTTCATCCGCGAGGACTCGGGAAGGTTCTCCGCCATCTATTGCTATGGTCCGGATGCCGATCTTCAAAGAAGGTTCCTCAAACATCGACCAGTAAGCAATGCAGTATCCATGGGGAGACCAGCTCGGCTGCACCGCGTCCCCTTCGGTCAGAAGGCGCGTCGTGCCGGTCTCGAGATTCACGATGTGAAGTTCACTTCTCACGACGGCGTTCCGGCGGGTTCCATGCATGGCGGGTGCCGTTGCGATAACCAGTTTTCCGCCGTCCGGCGAAAAGCTCGGGTTGTAACCAAAGTCGGTCACACGCCGGGGCGATTCACCGGTCGCTCCCATGATATAGATGCCGCCTCCATTCCGTTCCGAGCGAAAAGCGATCCGCCTTCCGTCGGGAGAAAAGATCGGCATGAAATCATCTCCGTCGAAATCTTCGGTCAGGTTGAAGGCCCGCTCTCCATCGACGCGCTTGCGGTAGATATCCCATGATCCGGAGGGCCGGGCGGAGTAAACGATCGTTTGTCCGTCCGGCGATAGACTTGGGTGGAGCTCGACTCCGGGCGCGGCGGTCACACGGGTGAGGCGGGCGGGAACGATCGGAGGCTTGCTCGATGAGAGGATGAACCAGGCCGCAATGCCAACGCCAACGAGCGCCAAGAAAACCGCGATGCCGACGTAACGCCTTCGTGTCTCGCTTTTCTTTGGAATGTCAGAGACGACAGAGGCATTCAGACGGTAGCCCCGTCCCGGCACGGTCTGAATGAAATTCGGGTCTTTGGCATCGTCGCCGAGTGCCTTCCTGAGTTTCTTGATGGCACTCGTTAGGACCTCGTCCGCGACGAAGGTTCCTTCCCATACGTTTTCCAGGATCTCTTCACGCGAAACCACCTCGCCTCCGCGCTCGGCGAGGTAGACCAAAACCTGCATCGCACGGGGCTCGACACGAACCTGTCCTTCCGTGTTCGAGATCTGATTCCTGTCGGGGAGGACGAGTCGGTCGCCTACTCGGAAGGGATTAGGCATCCGTACCCTCGAGTCCTTCCAGTGTCTTCATGTGTCTCTCGGCTTCCTCGACCTCCGGAAGTCCGGGATCGGCGTCTTTCCAGAACTCGAGGAATCGTCGATAGTGCTCGCGCGCCGACGCCTCGTCTCCGGTGTCTTCATAGAGACGACCGAGCTCCAGAAGGAATCTGGGCTCGAAGGGAGTGGTCCATTTGGAGGCAATACCCGGAGTGATGAGATCTCGATAGACCTCGATGGCAGCGGTCGGGTCACCCTGTGCTTTATTGACGCGGGCCAATCCGTCGCGTGAAAGGCCGCACCAAACTTGATTCAACAACCGGAAAGGATGGTGCGGCATTTTGAGCCGTGGCAATCCACGTACGAAATGCTCTTCTGCGGCTGAAAGGTCGCCGGCGGCCAAAGCGATCTCGCCTTCGAGCGCGTGGTACCACCACGTCTCGTACTCGCCGGGGTGAGCTTCATAGAGCTCCTTCTGGAGTTCGACTCGAGAGCGTGCGGCGGGCAGGTTTCCCGAACGGGCTTCGGCGGTTCCTCCGAGGAGATTCGCCGCCATCTTGTTCCAGTTCCGCCCTATCCTGGTTTGCATTCTGATGTGGCGGCTGAGCGTCAAGGCCCGGTCGGCCTGTGCAATAACCCGCTCATACTGGTTCCGGTCGATGGCGTAGGCGGCGGCCGAGATCGCGCTTGAGACTTGGGGCAAAATCACTCCGCGCTCAGCCGCAAAACGACGTTGTTCTGCTAATTCCTTCTCGCTTTCCTCGAAGCGCCCGAGACGAGCAAGATAGTGGGCAAGGAGGCCAGGAGAAAATTTCCCGAACCCAGTGCCGTCGTCCTGCCTTTCTTCTATCTGCTCGAACGCTTCGTCGTATCGACCGATCACGGAAAGGGCCCACACACGGTTGGTGATGGAAAAATGAAAATCCGGCCGCATACCGAGCGCTTGTTCGAAGGTTTCGAGAGCCTTCTCATGCTCTCCCATGACTAGGTAAACAACGCCGAGAGAATCCAAGGGATTGGGCTCACCGATGTCGATTTCTCGAGCCAGCTCCAGTTGATGGATGGCTTCCCCGTAGCGCCCGCTATTCAAGAGATGTAAAACGGCCAAATAGTTCCTTAGGACACCCGACACGGGAATCGCCTCGATCCCACGCTCCAGGGTCGCTTGGGCCTTCTCGTTGTCTCCAATCTCAAATCGGTAGATGGACTCGAGATCCGTGTAAGCATCCTCTTCGTCGGGATACCGATCGATCAACATTTCCAGAAGCTCGACCGCCTTGATTGGGTCCTCACGCCTTACGTAGCCCGCTTCCACGAGAAGCCGATCGCGTTCCGGCAGGCGATCCAGGTTCTCGAGGACTTTGCTCCAGTATTCGTGTCTCTTTCCGGGATCGAATCCAATCATCAAGACATAAGCTAAAATGAAATCGGGATCGGCCTCGAGGGCTTCCTCCAACAGATGCTCGGCGTCGCGGTAGTGGCCATGACGAATCGCCTCCTTACCTTCCGTGTAGAGACGATAAGCTCTCAAAGATGCCGTGCTGACATCCGCCACGGGACGATCTATCTGCGCGCCGGCGAGTCGGAAACCGCTCCGGATGGGCCGGGTAAGGGCGTTGACCATCGCGAAGACGTCGTTGCCGTTGACGCTCACCGCCATCAACACGCGTCCCGTGCTCACATCCTCGAGTTGGACGTTCACCCGGAGCTCCTCGCTCGAACCGTAAATCCCGCCCGTGAGGGCCGCTCCCGCTCCTGCCCGGCGCGCCGCCTCCAACATGCGCTCCGTGGTCGAATCATCCTTTGCACCCAGTCTCGCCGAAATCTCGTCGAGCCGCTCGCGACTGATGATGTCGAGACCGGGGATCTGTGCGAGGTCGGTGAGGAGCATGTTGGGTATGCCGCGGGAGAGCCAATGGAGATCTTCGGAGCCCGTGAAGTCCTCGAAATCGAAGATCGCGATCGCCGGGCGTCCGGAAGCGCCTATCCCCGGTGGCGTGCGGTCGGGCAGAATGAAGAAGGAAACCGCTCCGATCACGAGGATTGCGACTGCCACAACAGCCCAAATCCAGGCCCGTTTCTTCCGCGGAGCTTCCTTGGTGGTTATCAGAAAAACCGGCGCATTCAGCCGGTACCCTTCTCCAGGCAGTGTTTGAATGAACCTCGGCTCATGGGCATCGTCCCCCAAGGCCTTCCGGAGTTTTCGGACGGCACTGGTGAGGACTTCATCCGAGACGAAAGCGCCTTGCCAGACTTCTTCCAGAAGTTGTTCTCGTGATACGGATTCGCCGGCGTTTTTCGCGAGATAGACCAGGAGTCGCATCGCCCGCGGCTCGATCTTGATGCGCTGGTCGGCGCCGATAATCTGGTCGCGGTGGGGCTCGACCAGCCACTCGCCTAGACGGAAGGGAGTTTCCATAGGATTCCCTCCGAGTTAGAACTGGAACCGGACACCCACTTTAACTACTCTTGGTTCCAGCACGCCGATGATCCTTCCGAAAGCGCTCCCAGTTCGAAGGCTGAAGTTCGTTACTGGATTGGAGTTGAAGAGGTTGTAAACATCCACGATGCCCGTCAACCTGGCCCGTTCTCCGAGCTCGAACGCTTTTTCCAGGCGTAAGTCAACGACGGTCACATTTTCGGCGCGGTTGTTCTCGATGTTCTCTAAGAAAAACGGCATCGTCCCCGAGCCGGGAATACTAATGCGTTGAATGGGAGACCAAGGGAAACCATTTTGATGGCCGATCTTGCCGGACGCAGCGATCCCGGCTGGAAAAACGTAACGGCCCAAGATTCTACCAACCCAGCTCGTGCTTTTTTGCCGGTTGCTCACAGCCGGGTTGTGGTTCTGGAAGAAGAACGTGCCGATGGGATCAGCGATGAGGGGGCTACGAGCATCAACGCGCGCACTTCGTAACTCGCTCCGCCACTGATAGTCGAAGCTCGCTTGGAGAAAAAAGCGCCGATTGAACCGACGACTGAATGCTACCTGTACGGTATCGAAGTCGTTGTTGCCAAAGTTTCCCGGAAGCGTATCTATGATGGGTGCTTGGGCAAAGGCGGCTTCGCCGGGAGCTCGTACCACGGTCGTGATGAGCTCCCCCGTGAACGGGTTTGAGGGGCAAGGAAAGAGATTGCCCCCGCAGGGCATAGGGTTGTTCAAAAGCGGCAAAACCTGAGCCGGATTCCATTCATCAAAAAGGTTCCGCTGTTGCTTGCGCACATAGGAAAAACGCAAAGAACTGTGCGTGAACAGTTCATGCTCGAACGAAACGCCGAGCTCGTCCGTATAGGCGGTCTCGAGGTTCGGATTGACCTCCGTGCCCTCGGCTTCTTCGAGCCTCTCACCTACCGTCCCACTCTGGTAGACGAGTGGGCCGAGCTCGTTCGGTCCGTCGTAGACGCCGTTTTCGTTCGGGTCTAGGAACTTATAGCCCAATTGCGCGAGGCCGGCCGGGTTGGCGGTAGACAACCAATCCGCGATGTTGTTGACGTAGCGGCCATAGTGAGCTTTGAGAACCGTTTTCCCCTCTCCCGTCGGGTCAAACGTGACTCCCATGCGGGGAGCCCACACGTTCCAAGTGACGAGATCCTTTCCGGGAATCGTCCCCGTTGGGAAAAAATCCGACTGTTCCGGCCTCACCACGGAGTCCATGTAGTACACATCTTGTCGCCCGAATCGAAAGCCCAACATCAGGGTCAGCCGGTCGAAAAGGGTCCAGGTGTCTTGAGCGAAGAAGTCGGTGTGCCCATCCCGGTTATCGGCGGGGTTGGTGCCTTCGGAAGGTACGTTGAATAGAAAAATCTCGCTCACATCGTAGGGCCGTCCCAGGCGACTGTTATCGAAATAAACGATACTTCCCGAGCGTCCCGTCGTACCTGAACGGCTGGAGTCGATCTGCCAATCGAATCCGAATTTGAAATCATGGGCTCCGGTCTCGGCGGGAAGGTAATAGTTGAAGGTCGTAGTGAACTGCGGTTTCCAGCGGCCATACTTTCCCGGCAGCCAGCCGGCTCCACTCGAGGCGCCGGTGGCCATGTCCATACGTGGCGGATTCGTCGTGTAATCCACTCGAGGTGGGAAATCCGCGTCTAAACCGTAATGCTTGACCTGGAACTTGGAAAAGGCGCGCTCCGACCAGACCCTCTGCCACTCCGCCTTGTGAACCCAAGCCCAGACTTGCATATCCAGAGTCGAATCCGGAGGACGGGCGACCGAGATGCCCCGGTTGGGCTGGTGCTTGAGTTGATACTGAGTGTAGCCAATGAACTGATCTTTCTCGGAGATCTTCCACGTGAGCTTTCCACCGAACTGGTGGATGTCTTCGATCGATCCGCCGTCGTCTGGGTCCACACCTGAGACTTGTTTCTCGATTTTGAAGTTGTTGAAGAATCCGAAGAACCAGAACCTGTCCTTCACGATGGGGCCACCCACATCGGCATGGATCTCATAGAAGAGAAGCGTTGGATTGCCGGTGTAGCCTCGGGCCCGGAGCTCATCCGTCTCGTTGTTGGAGACGAAGCCTTCTCCCTCGTAGTCGGTGTGAAAGAGCCCGGAGAAGTCGTTTCCGCCACTCTTGACGGTCATGATGATCATCGAGCCACCGCTGGTCATTTCCACATCGGCTCCCGCTGCCGAGGTCGTAAACTCCTCGATGGAGTAGTAGTCATAGTAGACGCCTGCAGCACCGGAGCTTTCTGTGGAGTCGACACCCTCAGAGAGCACACGGTTCTGGCTGCGGACTCCGAAGCTCTCGTAACCGGACTGCTGGCCTTTGTGACTTCCACCCACATCGTAGCCCCCCATCCGGACCCCCGGTGTCTGACCCAATACCCCCCACATGTCGGTGGACGAGGGAATATCTTGAAGCTCCGTGGTGTCGAATTGGTTGGCAAGCGACGTGTTCTTGAAATCCACCACCGGAGATTCGCCGGTCACCGTGACCGTTTCGGACACGGTGGCAACCTCGAGCGTCACGTTGACCGTCACGGTTCGATTCCCTTCCACCACGAGCCCTTGCCGGTGAAGCGATTGGAAACCGGCCAATTCGAAGTGGAGGTCGTAGATTCCCGGTCTAAGGGCTCGAAACCGGTAGGAGCCGTCTTGAAGTGTTGAAGTGGTTGTGTCACCGAGAACGGCAGCGCCGTTCAAGGTCACCGACACTCCGGGGATGACGAGGCCTTGGTTGTCTCGGACGGTGCCGTCGATGGTGGCAGAAGTCTGTCCGACAGCAAATGAACTAAGGCATGGAGCAATCACCAGGATGAGGAGCGTGGTTCGGGAAACCATGACTTCCCCCCTTAACAAGGCGAATTGGGGGATTTTATCACTATGTCTATTAGAAGAGAAACTCAGGATTTGGTGAGTCCCGTGCGGATGGATTCCAATGTGGTTTTGAGCGTCTGTTTGGGGATCGATTGTGTGAAAGGGTCTACGAACCACTTCATGGCCGCCGGGATTCCGCGGCTCAGACTCAAAGACTCGCACTCCACGATGACACCCTCATCGACTTGTTTGAATCGCCAGTAGGAGTTCAAGCGCCACAAATACCCGCTGTCATGGCCGGGCTGGAACTCTCTTTCTTCGGGAGTGCCGGGGTTTTCGAGCTGCGCGATCCGTGTGGCCACGGATTGGCTCGAAGCCCGGTCCGGCTCCCCCGTGCGGAGCTCTACCTCGTGCTCCGTATTGTAGTGGACCGTGCGAATCTTTTTCCGACGGAGCTTCAAGAAGACGTGGTAGACGTTGCCGTTTCTGGATAGAAGGTGAGACTCATCGACTTCCTGGAAGTGCTTCTCGAAGTTCGGGTAGTCCTGGAGCAGATCGACGACATCCCCGATCTCGGCGTTTGGAATCAGAATGGCGCCGAGCCAGTGATGGATCAAACCGTCGGGAACATCAATCTTCTTGCCCTCTTCGTTCCGGGTCTGAATTTTTTCCGAGTAGATGTCTCCCGAGAGGATGGTCCGTCGAGCCTTGGCGGTCTCGGCGGGAGAAAGAAAATCGTGTACGAAGAAACCCTGGTCCGCCCCGAGCTCCCGGTCGATTCTCGCCTCGGTAAAAGCCACGTACTCCTCCCAGGCTTTAGCCGTTTCGGGCTGCAGGTCCGCCGCGAAAAGACCCGTGCAGACGAATAGGGCGGCGAACCATAGCGCTGAGAGCTTTGTGAGGTTCCCTTTCGGCGGATTCGGTGTATTCATTGGGTGCGTACGGGCTGTCCACGTGACTCCAGACTATGCTAACCTCCCTCCTCGAAATGCACAACGTTCCTATCATGAACCATTGAGGGAGAGTCGTCATGAAAAGACCGGAGAGTTTGTGGAGCCGCCGGAAGTTCATTGGAGTCGGAGCCGCCGGTGCTGCAATGACCGGGACCTGGTCGGCCTGCGTGGCCGAGCCCCAAGATGTCGAGAAGGTTGAAGTCGAAGACTCCTATCGTGACAACATCTACACTCGGCTCTTGGGCGTCCGACCTCATTTGCCCGCCCATGAGCACATCTCCCGCTTGGGAGGCTCTCGGATGCCGAGCGAGGTCGTCGAAGCGATGGCTGAAGCGAATGAATATTTCATCGATATGGACAAGCTGACGATTGCGGCCGGCCGGCGAGCGGCGGAAGTCATGGGCGCCGAGGCTGCATTGATTACGTCAGGAGCCTTCTCGGCCATGATTCTCGGCGCCGCCGCTTGCCTTACGGGAACGGATCCCGAGAAAATGGATGCGTTGCCTCACCCGACCTGGGCCAAGCGCGAATGTCTCATCCAAACCGCCCATCGATTCGGGTACGACCGCGCTTACCGGGCTGCCGGCATGGCTATCGTCGAGGCGAAGACGAAAGACGAGCTCCTTCAGAAGATCAGCGATCGAACGGCAATGATTGCCGTTCTGGAGTCGGCAGAGAAGCAACACGAGTACACGACTCCCAAACCGCAAACGCGGGCCGCCCCGCCAGCACCGGAAGTGCTCACCCCGGAAGAGTTCATCGCGATCGGAAAAGACAAGGGTGTGCCCGTTCTCGTCGATACCGCTTCCGATATCCCGCCCGCGTCGCACCTGACCCGCTTCATTGAAGCCGGAGCCGATCTGGTGGTCTTGAGCGGTGGGAAGGGTTTACGAGGGCCTCAATCGACGGGCATTCTGGCGGGGCGCGCGGATCTGATTGAGGCGGCCCGGATGAATGCGTCACCGAACGATAACATCGGCCGTGGTATGAAAGTCGGTAAGGAAGAGATCGTCGGTCTCATTGTCGCCCTCAATCGTTTCGTCGAGCTGGATTATCAAAAGGAGATCGAGGGTTGGAACGAGAAAGCCAAGTGGCTCGCTGATGAGCTGCAAGGAATTCGAGGTGTCCGGGCCGAATACGGTATCAACACCATGGGTTACTGTGACGTCGATCTGAGCTGGGATCCCGATGTGATTCCCTTGACCCACCGAGAGGTCAAGCAGAAGTTGATGGAAGGCGATCTGCCTTTGGCCTACGACGGAACGACGGTGCGTGTGCGCTGCCTGAGGGACGACGAGGTCGTTGTCGTGGCCCGCATGTTGAGAGAGTTTTTCGAGAGTCAGGCGAAAGCGTAAATTTCCCGATGCGACCAAGACTTCTGCTTGGAATTCTCCTAGCGTTTCTTTTCTCTCATCACCCCTCTTTCGCTCAGGATTATCCAAATGCGAGAAGAGATGTCCGGCATATCATCCCTTGGGGCGCCGGCGGCGCGACGGATGCCGCCATGCGCGGCTTCATGCTGTACTTCGAAAAGCATCTCGGAGCTCAGGTCGTCACCGAGAATATCCCCGGCGGTCTGAGCGCGGTGGGGTTGATCCACGTCAAGACGGCTCCACCGGATGGGTACACGATCGGGACCATCACGTACGACGTTTTGACGCTCGAGCTCCAGGGCTTGGCGCCGGTGAGCTGGAAAGACTTCGAGCCGCTGGGGATGGTGACCGACCATCCGAGCGCCCTGATTGTCTCGGCCGACCGATGGAGGACGCTCGGGGAGTTTCGAGACGCCGCTGCCGCTCGGCCGAGGAATATCAAGGTTGGGAACGTAGGAACGGGTGGCGTCTGGCACCAACATGCCGCAGCCATGGAAAAGGTGCTCGAGGTGAAGTTGTCGCATGTACCTTACGAAGCCGGGTCCGGATCTCAACTCGCCGCTCTTCTGGGGGGCGAAGTCGATGCCAATGTTACGAGCCTCCCCGCGGCCTTTCCGTACTTGAAAGACGGTACACTTCGGGTGCTTGCCGTCATGTCCAACGAGCGGGACGAGCTCGTACCCGATGCACCCACGTTCAAAGAGCTTGGGTTCGATCTCGTCTACGGTAGCTTTCGTGTGGTGGTTGCACCCAAGGCGACACCGCCCGCGATCGTGAATCACCTCGAAAAAACGCTCCTGGAAACCTGGAGTGATCCCGAGTTCCAGGCGTGGGCCGAGAAAGCCGCGATCGGCGCGCGGTGGCGTGGCCGCGACGATACGCGCAAGTATCTCGAGGATTTGGCGGCGAGAGTGCGGCAGTTGATGGATGAGCTTGGCCTTAGATAATTTGGAGTCAACGGCATGCGGGGTAGCGAAGCACTAGTAAAAATGTTGAAGGACGTTGGAGTCGAGGTCGTCTTTGGTTTGTGCGGAGACACGAGTCTTCCTTTGTACGAGTCTCTTCACGATCTCGATCACGGGATTCGCTACGTGCTGACGCGGGACGAACGCTCGGCCTCTTTCATGGCGGACGCTTACGCACGTCTGTCGGGCAAGGTCGGTGTCTGTGAAGGTCCCAGTGGTGGAGGGACGACGTACATCATTCCCGGGGTCGCGGAAGCCGACGGCTCATCGGTGCCTCTTGTTTGCTTCACCTCGGACATCGATGTCCGAGACTCAGGGAGAGGAACGCTCACCGAGCTCGACCAGAGGTCGTTGTTCACGCCGATCACCCGATGGTCCGCCGTGCCCAGCCATGCCGGGCAGCTTCCGGCCGTGATCCGTGACGCCTTCCGAAAGGCCACGACTGGTTCTCTCGGGCGCGGTTCATGTGAGTTTACCCTTAAACGTCCAAAACGATGCCGGTCGACCCGGCATCCGTTCACATCAATGCCATGTTAACCGATATCCTGCTTTGCGTGCCGCGCCTGATCCCGCGGGATAAAGAAAACAGCGGAGCTGCTGAGGGAAGCGCGACGGCCTCTCATCGTAGCCGGAGCAGGTGTCCTTCGATCCGCCGCCTGGGAAGAGCTCACCGCTTTGGCACACTTGCTCGGTGCGCCGGTGGCGACGTCGATCAGCGGAAAGGGCGGTATTGCCGAAACCGACCCTTACGCGTTGGGTGTCATTGGAAGCAACGGAGGTCTACCTTATCGACACGAAATGGTGCGAGAGTCGGACGTGATCTTCTACGTGGGATGTCGCCAAGGCTCGGTTACGACCGAGAAGTGGACCCTTCCGGCGGACGGAGAGCAAACACTCATACAAATGGACATTGATCCCGTGTACATCGGACGGAACTACAAGACTGACCTCGGTATCGTCGCCGACGCCAAGCTGGGATTGGCCGCCTTGTGTGACGAGCTGGATGAATCTCCCAAGGTCGATCCCGAGGAGATCGCGCGACGTCGGAAGCAATTTATGGAGCAAATCGAGGAGTTCGCTTCCGATGAGACTCCCATTCGTCCCGAACGTTTTTTGGCGGAGTTGTTTCCGTCTTTTGCCGGAGACGGCCGTCATTTGCGCCGATCCGGGAACTCCCTGTCCATACTTTTCCGCCTACTACCGGATACCGCGGGCCGGTCGATGGTTCGTGACGCCACGGGCCCATGGGGCTTTGGGTTACGCCATCCCCGCGGTTTGCGGTGCGTATTATGCAAAACCCGATGCGGGTCGGGTGCTCGGTGTTATGGGGGACGGGAGCTTCGGTGTTTCCGCTGGAGAACTGGAGACCCTTGTGCGGCTGAATCTTCCCGTCACGCTCATTGTCCTCAACAACGCTTCGTATGGTTGGATCAAGGCGGGCCAGAAGCAACTCGGCGAGAAATACTACTCCGTTGATTTTTCTCGAGGCGACCATGCTCGAATTGCGGAAGCCTATGGGATGCGCGGGCTACGCGTGGAAAGTCCCAGCGAGTTGTCGTCGGCACTCGAAGAGGGGCTTTCCACGGAGGGACCGAGTCTCATCGATGTTGTTGTTCAACCACTCCAGGAGGCAAGAGCTCCGGTCTCCAAATGGGTGGCTTGAGACCGCGCCCGTGAAAGCGCTACAGAAGATCCATCTAGACGTCGTTTCCGGTGCTGTGCTTTTCGTGGTCGCCCTTGTCTATTACGCCGGCACACGGAACTTGCCTGCGGGCCAAGGTGAGCCGGGTCCGGCTTTCTTTCCGATCCTCCTCGCTCTCGTCCTGGGGGGGCTCGGGCTTTCGATCCTTATTTCAAGGAATCAAAAAAAGCACAGAAAGGGACCAAGAACCAGGATACGGTTTTTGGAAACCCGGGCTGACGATTGTGTTGACGGCAATCTACGTGGCGGTGTTTCAGGCGCTCGGCTTCGCCGTGAGCACGTGGCTCTATACTTTGTCGGTGACGGTGATGTTCCGGAGGGATCGTTGGCTGTTGCTCGTGGTTGTTCCGATCGTCTCCACGTCGTTCATCTATCTTTTGTTTCGAATCGGACTGGGTGTTCGACTGCCGTCCGGTCCGATTGGGTTGCCGTGACGCTCGATGGTTGAGCTTTTACCCACACTTCGTTTGTTTCTCGATCCTTCGCTTCTCGGTCTTCTTGCCGGCGGCGTCGCCCTCGGTCTCTTCGTCGGAGCGGTGCCCGGCCTCACCGCGACTCTTGCCATAGCCCTTCTGCTTCCCTTTACTTACCACCTTCCCGTGGCGGAGGCTCTGGTCATGTTGACGGGTATTTACGTCGGTGGAATCTACGGAGGCTCCATCACCGCAATCACCGTCCGAATACCGGGTGCGCCTGCCAACACCATGACCCTTCTCGACGGAAACGCCATGGCAAAAGCCGGACGGACGGAAGCCGCACTCGGGTTGGCGACGTTCAGCTCTTTCGTCGGTGGGATTGTGGGTGGTCTCGTCCTCGTGGGCTTCGCACCACAGCTCGCGAAAGTGGCGCTCGAGTTCCAGTCGCCGGAGACGTTCTCGCTGGTCTTCCTCGCACTGGTTGCGGTTGCCACCGTAGACCGGGGATTGTTCACGAAAGCACTGGCGGCGACCGTCATCGGCCTCATTCTTTCAACCGTCGGTCTCGACAAGATGCTGCCGGTGGCTCGATTCACCCTTGGGTCCACGAACCTTCTCGTCGGCGTGCCGCTACTCCCCGTGGTCATCGGTCTTTTCGCCGTCTCCGAGCTTTTTTGGCAAGTGGGAGAGTCGCCGCCGAAGTCCGTGAAACGTCCTCCGATCCGTTTCAAGCGCGTATTCGATTTCTGGCCGGAAGCGAAAAAGGTCGGCTGGAAGTTGTTCGGGAAGAGCGCTTTGATTGGGGCTTTTGTCGGTGCCTTGCCGGGCGGAGGCGCCGCCATGGGGGCCTTCCTGTCTTATACCGAAGCCAAAAGAAGCTCGAAGCACCCGGAACGATTCGGCACCGGCACTCCCGAGGGGATTGTTGCGCCCGAAACCGCGAACAACGCGGTGACGGGAGGGGCGTTCATTCCCATGCTGGCTTTCGGAATTCCCGGTGATGCCGTCACGGCCGTCATCCTGGGTGGTTTGTTGATTCAAGGAATCACTCCCGGCGTCCAACTTTTTCGGGACGGCAGTGAGATCGTCTATCCACTTTTCGTCGGCTACTTCCTGGCCTACCTGATCGTTTTGATTCTCGGTCTGGGATTCCTTCCATGGTACGCGCGGCTTGCAACACTCGATCGGGCGCTCCTTTTCCCTTGGGTCGCCGCCGTCTCGATGGTGGCTGCCTATGTCGCGCAGCGGACGTGGTTCGCCATGGTGTTGACATTATTAATAGGAGTGCTCGGCTATTTGATGAGGCGTTTCGGTTATCCGCTGGTCCCTGTCCTCATGGGCCTGCTCCTGGGGCCGACCCTGGAGTCGAGCTTTCGACGCGCCCTCATCGTGTCGGAACGGGGTCCGCTGATCTTCTTGAGCTCACCGATCAGCGCCACGCTTCTTGTTGCGTCGGTGTTGTTGGTTTTCTACTTCCGGTTTGTGCAGCCGCGGAAGCGGTAACGAGCCACATACTCTTTAGCAAACGGAACGCTTGTAGTGGTCTTCTCGCTCGTTCGACCATCGCGAGGCCAAGATAGAGCCGGTCACGATGACGAAGATGGTTCGAAGCATGCTGAGGGCCGGGACGGGAACGCTCTGGCCGACGAGGAACCCAAGTGATCGTCGGTGTTGCAACCACGGACAGGAGCGTTGAGACGGCGGTCAATGTAATGGACAGGGCGACCGCGCCCCCGGCGAGATAGGTGATGACGTTCGACGCCGTGCCGCCCGGACAGATTCCGACAAGAACGAGCCCCGCCGTCAGCTGCGTGTTCAAACCAAAAATCTTTGCCGCCACCAGCGCCGCCAGCGGCATGACGCCGAACTGTAGGCCAACTCCGGTGAGAACCGCCCGAGGACGCGCGAATACCGCACGGAAGCTCGAGCCGGTCGAGGTCAATCCCATGCCCAGCATGACGACCCCGAGCAGTATCGGGATGGCCGGTGCCAAATCCGTAAACCGTTGTGGAAAGACGTAAGCCACTACCGACAAGCCGATTGCCCATAGCGGGAGGAGCCTCAGTCATGGGGACCTTCGTTTGAAGATGGACCGCGCGAGCATGTTCTTCTGCGCTTGAGTGGTGCCGCCTCCAATCTGAAACATCCTCACGTCCCGAAACATACGTTCCAGAGGTAGGTCTTGCGAATAGCCCGACGCACCGAACATCTGAAGGCTGTCGCTGACCACTTCCATCGCTGCATGGCCCGTGAATGCTTTGGCCATCGCAGCTTCATCCATGTGGGGTAATCGGACGTTTCTGGGAAGGACACGCGCGTTCGACGCCGCCCGGTAGATGAGAAGACGGGCTGCGTGGAGTTTCATCTCCGCATCCGCCGTCATCCATTGCAGTCCTTGGTGCTCCGCGAGAGGCCGGCCGAAGCTCTGGCGCTTCGACATCCAATCGATGGCGAGATCATGAGCGCCTTGAGCGATGCCCAGCGCGACCGCACTGGCTCCCACTCGCTGGCCGTTATATCCATACATGAGCTTCTTGAAACCGTCGCTGCCTTCTCCGAAGACGACGACGTTTCCCGCCGGAATTTCGCAGTTATCGAACAGGAGCTCCGTTTCCGGAATCCCTCGCAGGCCCATGGCCCGCTCGACTCGGCCGATGGTGAATCCCGGTGTGTCTTTGTCCACCAGAATCCCGCCGATCCCCAGGTCCTTCCCGTCTTCCATGAATCGGGCGAAAACGAGGTGGGTCACGGAGATTCCTCCTCCAGTGATCCAGCATTTAGTCCCATTCAAGATGTACGTATCGCCCTTACGGGTCGCGGTGGTCTGAAGGTCGGTGAGAGCGGTCCCGGCTTCCGGTTCGGTCATACCGATGGCCGGCTTGTCCCCGTCTTTCAGGATCCGGTCCGCCACGGTCTTGCACTGGGCCTCGGTTCCATAGGCCATCACACACCCCAGGGCGCCCATGTTCGTCTCGACGATGACGCGTGAGGTGACGCCACAGTACTTCGCCGTTGTTTCGACGGCGAGAACGGCGTCGATGAGCGGCCGCTCCGGCCCGCCGTACTCTTTGGGAATAGTCATTCCCAATAGGTCGAGCTCGCGCAATCGGTGAACGTTTTCCCATGGGTACTCGTGGTTCGCGTCCCATCGGGCCGCCCGGGGGGCGAGCTCCTTTTTCCCGATTTCATCCAGAGTTTTAACTAAACGTTTCTGATCTTCATTGAGCCTGAAATCCATGGGTGTTCCCTCGCGTGACTTCTCATCTTGTTTGGCGCTTGCATCGTACCGTATCCTATTTCGGTGCCTAAATCACCGCTCGATAGAAAAGTCGCGCGCCTCACCGAGATGCGATCGCTCCCCGACTCTCCGGAACTGCGTCAAGAGCTGAAGCAATACCTCGGCGACAAGAGCCCGCACGTCGTTGCCCGTGCGGCAAAGCAGATTGGCGATCGGGGTTTTTTCGACCTCGAGTCCGAAATCGAAACCAACTTCGATCGCTTCACCAACGATCCCACGAAGACCGACAAAGGTTGCGTGGCTAAAACCGCCATCATCAAGAGCCTGGTCGAGCTCGAGCGGGGTAGCGCTGAAATCTTCCTGCGCGGTCTCCATCAGATTCAAATGGAGCCCGGTTTTGGAGGGCCCGTGGACACCGCTGTGGAGCTCCGAAGCTATAGCGCTATGGGTCTCGCAGCCACGAGTTACGCCAACAAGGTGTTGGAGTTGGTGACGGCTCTGACCGACCCGGAATCTCCGGTCCGCCGGGCGGCGGTGCAGGCCCTCGGCTCTGTCGGTGGCGTGGAGATCGAGCCGGTGCTGCGCCTCAAAGTGCTCCACGGCGATGTGGAGCCTCAGATCGTGTCGGAAGCCCTCGAGGTTCTACTCGTCATTGCGCCCGGCCGGTCATTACCGTTCGTGGAGCGTTTTCTCGACTCGAATGATCCAGAGCTCGCCCAGGCCGCCGCTCTTGCTCTCGGCACCTCGAGATGTGAAGAGGCGTTCGACCTTCTGAAGGCCCGGCTCGATGGCTTTGTCGATCCCGAGCTCGCCCGCACGTTGCTGTTGTCCATTTCCATGCTGCGGCGAGAGCAACCCATGAATTTTTATTGGAGCAGGTAGAAAAAGCACCGTTCCGGCGCTCGGAAGGCGCCCTTCAGGCTCTCGCCATTCACCGGCACGACGAAAGTGTTCAGGAACGCATCAAGACGAGATTGGCGGCTCGGAAGGACTCGAAGAAACTGTTGTCTTTATTCGATGACCTGTTTGGCTGATTCTTAGGGAAGTATGGTCGCCCGCTTGATGAAGTCGAGCTTTGGAAACTTGCTACGAAAGTAGTCGTTTCCACCCTCGAACATCGGGTCCTGTCCACCGCCGCGAATTCCGCCGCCTGGTTCGCTGCCGTATCCGGCGAAGAGGGAGTCCGCGACCTCCATACCTTCGACGACTTCTCCTAGGGGTGAGAAGGCGTCCTTGTCGAGTGTCGGATTGTCTCGAAGGTTGATGAAGAGCTGCGTCGTCCGGTCATCGGGCTCGAAGCCGTGGGCGTAAGTGAGTCGCCCGCGAAGGTTGCTCTCGAGCACGGGCTCGTCGGGGATGGCCTCGTCTCTCCAGATCTGTGCGATCCGTGGGCTCGCCGTGAATTCCGAACTGTGCCCATGCCCCTTCGATGACGCGGAAAAAGCAAGCGTCGTCATAAAAGCCATGTTTTACGAGTTGGTGAAAGCGATCAACACCGCGGGGAGACCAGTCCCGGTGGAGGGCGATGAGAATGTCTCCTTGGGTGGTTTCGAAGCGGACGCGAAAATGCTCCGGAGCTTTTTCCTTGAAGGCAGGGTGGGCGGGATCGCTGAGAATCGGATCCGCCAGGAGTGCGACCAAGCTGATGAGTAGGAGTCGAAACATGATTGCAATTATACTGACTTGGGAGGCGTCATGAACGACGACAACTTGTCGAAGGCAGAGGATGTGCGCCGGCTCTTGGAAAAGCAGATCGATCCGGAAAAAGCGGCGATCTACCCGCGTTTCTTCAAAACAGGACCGGGTGAGTACGGAGAGGGGGACCGCTTCTACGGAGTCACCGTGCCCAAGTGCCGCAAGATAGCCAAAGCAGCCCGAGGGATGAAGGGGTCCGAGCTCGCAAAGCTTCTGAAATCACCCATGCACGAGGAACGTGAAGTCGCTCTTTTCATCATGGTCGATGCATTCCGGCGTGCTCAGAATGAGGAAGAGCGGAGAACGCTTTACAATCGCTACGTTCGACATCGCAAGCATGTGAACAACTGGGATTTGGTCGACGGTAGCGCGCCCACTATCGTGGGAGGTTTTCTCGAGGACAAGGACCGGTCGCAGCTTTACGACTGGGCTCGCACCGGCAATCTCTGGGAAAGACGCATCGCCATGCTCGCCACCTTCCGCTATATCAAAGCTGAAGATTACAAAGACGCGATCGCCATCGCGCGGATTCTACGGGATGACGGAGAAGACCTGATCCACAAGGCCGTGGGGTGGATGCTGCGAGAGATCGGGAATCGTGACCGGGCCGCGGAGGAACGGTTTCTGAAAGCTAACTACAAGAAGATGCCCCGAACGATGCTCCGCTACGCCATCGAAAAATTTCCTGAAAAAAAACGCCAGGCTTACCTCCGCGGAACGATCTCGTTATCGTAGTGCTAGAATGGTGGTCGGAGTAAAATCATGCGAACGACAACTCTGATCTTCTTTCGTCTCACCGCATCTTTACTGTTTGTCTTGGCGGCGACCGAGGCCGTCTCACAAACTGTGCGAGTTCGTTGGGACAAAAGTGCTGAAAAGAAGGAATACCTGACCTACGCGTGGCTTGACGGGACCCACGTGAAAGACCAGCAGACACACCGGTACATCGTCGACTATGTTAACGCCCAACTCGGGATCAACTCCGTCTTCAAAGACGAGAGCGCTCCCGACATTTACGTGGTGTATCACGCATCGGCGGAGAGCTCCTTCGAGATCTCGGGCGGCTACCATTACGACTGGAAGGACGCCTCCGCTATCACGGCGGCGAGCCATTCGGCTGGAACACTCGTCATCGATATCGTTGACGCCGACGAGAACCAGGTCATTTGGAGGGCGACTGCCACAGCCACGATTACCGGCAATCAAAAAAAGAACCGCAATACGGTCATCAAGGCCGTACAGAAGATGTTCGCCGATTTCCCGCCTGGAAGGAGGTAAGTCGGTTTGTAGTTACATTCTTCTTATGGATTCCCTTCGCGCAAAAGCTCCATCTCACGTAGGTGCCCGAAACCGTAGATGTTGTAGGAGTATCCGGAATCCGACACGATGGCTACACGCCCGCCCCGATTCTTGTATTCGTTCACGAAGGTCATCCAGATCTGGTAGTTCTTCTTCCAGTCCATCTCGATTTCCGTCGTCCAGTAATACCAGTACGAGGCGTGCTTTTCTCGATTAGGCTCATAGAAACGCCAGAGCGAGGGTAGGGTGTATTCGTCGTGCCACTCGGCGCGGGCCATGCGCATGAAATCCCGTGTCGTTTCGTAAGCGCAGAAGGTTGGCGAGAGAGTGAAGTCGAGCTCGAGAAGCTCGTCCATCACCCGGTTCCAATGCTCACTGAAAGGCGGCGCCGCTTGTTGCCAAAGCCGCCCCGCTTCGGCGAATCGATGCTGCTCGTTGTTGTAGTTGTAGTTGACCGGATAGGTCTGGACTGTCTTGTCATCGAACAACGCCTCGGGCAATCCGTACCAGTGCTGCATGGATGTGAGCCCCAAGCGCGCCGAGTCGAGCGCGTCGAGCCATGCCACATTCATTTGAGCGTGATGACAGGTGGTTCGAAGTCCGTGTTTCTTTGCTTCATCGATGGCGGCGGCCATGATGTCGGGACGTGCTCCAAAGAACTTGATGCCGTCGGAACCTTTAGCGGCAATGGTCTGCACCCACTGTCGGGCGATCTCGGGCGTTGAACATCGGCTCGTCGTATTCCCGGCCGAAGGCGGGGTAGGCTTCGATGCGAGTCCGAGGGAGGGCATTTTACCGAGCCCTGGAATTTCGATGCAACAGAAAATTGCCGCTGCTCGAAAGCCCGAAGCTTTGCTGCCGTTCAGCCGATGTATGGGTGATTCGAAGGAAAGTCTATTTGCTATGTATACCCGGATGGTAGCCGAAGCGGAAGTTGAAGCCGGAGGCGGTGCTGCCCGACACGCTGTAGTTGAGATTGGTCCGCCAGGCTCCGCTCAGGAACAAACCGTTCGCAAGATGAATATTCAAACCGAGCAACAGGTCCACTGGATTGGGTTGCCCTATTACTTCAACGCCTCGATACATCAAATCCTCTCCCAAGTAGACGGAGCCCGTCAGCTCTACCGTTCCTTGCAAGGGGCTGCTGCGCGGAAATCCGGCGCCCATGCCCCATTCAGCGGCATTTCCGATCTTGAACGGGAGATCTCCGCTGCCGTTTCCCTTGAAGCCGACGTAGTAGGACGAGTCGATTAGATCACTAAAGGACTTCGACACAACGACGTGACCGCCTCCGGATACGGCTCCGGTCCCCAATCCGCTTTTGTTGTCGGCCGATGGCAGCTTGATGAATGCCCGCAGAGCCAGCGCTATCGGATGGTCGCGATACTCCGAGAGAAGATTCCACTTGCCACCGAGCCATATGTTACCGAAACCGCTGGAACGATCTCGGTAGGCGCGAGGCTCGTCGTTGAAAAAAGCTGGGTTGGCGACAAAGTTGGGATTGATTCCGCAAATCTCCAAAAAAAGAAGTGGGTTGACTTTGCGCGCAACTTCGGGATCCAGACACGCGTCGGGGATACCTTCCAGTATCGCCTGTTGGATTCCGAAGAAGGGAGGGTCTCTGGCGAGGATATTTCGTTGCAAGTCAAAGCGTCCAAACAGCTCGATCCGGTCGGTGAGCCCCATGGTGAAGGTGGCGCCGAGATTGGAAATATCCATGTCGAACACCTCACGATCGATGCTGTCACGGAAGCCTCCCGCGGCGACTTTGTGTTTCCTGATGGTGTAGGCGGAGAAGACATCGAAAAATCCCGTGTCACCCCATCGTGTCGAGGCAGCACGTAGGTTCTCTGCGTTTCCTTTTTCTTGGGAATCCCCTTGTCGCGGCTGCTCCTGAGTTTCTGAGCCAGCTTGCGCCGACGAGGAAGTGGCGAGGAGCACCGAAAACGCGAGAGTCGAGACACGTACTCGATTCATGCCGCTAAACCTCCATCTCGATACCTTGGATGGTAGCTTGTAGCTCATTTCAACCGGCAAATCAAAATGGTCTGCCCGTTGACAGGATCCGTCCGATTAAGGAGGCCGAGCGCGAGCCTTCCGCTGCCGCTCCAGGTGATTCGATACCATGATGAATAGCAAGAACGCACCCCAGACCAGCTCCTTGGTGAACTGACTGAGGCGCAGCATGCTGAATCCCGTTGAAAGGACCTGAAGCGATGCGACGGCGATGACCAACCCGGTCACCGTGCCAAAGCCGCCGCTTGGATGAACTCCCCCAAGGATCGCCACGAGCAGAGCCTGCAACAAATAGGAGCTTCCATAGTCTGCCTTCGCGCTGTTGGTGTGGGCGACCATGAGGATGCCGCCAATCCCTGCCAGGAGCCCGCACAAGGCGTAGGTTCGGACGAGCATCCGCTCGACACGAATGCCGGAAAATCGCGCCGCGGTTTCATTGGTGCCCAGTAAATAGAGATGAATGCCGAACCGAGTACGGTTCAGCAATACGGAGGTGCCGAGCGCGAGGCTCGCGAAAATCAAAAGAGGAACGGGGACTCCTGCCAAGGAGCCATTGCCCAAAACGAGAAACGGTTCCGGAAAACCCGAGACGGCCGGACCGCGGGTAATGACATAGGAGATCCCCATGTAGAGTTGCATCGTTCCGAGTGTAGCCAAGATAGGCGTGATACCAATCCGAGCGATCAGCAGGCCGTTGAAGATGCCGCAAAGCCACCCGGTTGCGAGCGCTGCCGCTACCGCCACCGCCATCCAAACGGCCGTTTCGAGAGAGGATGCCTCAGCCGGAATGAGCCGAGTGAGTATGAGAGCTGCCAGAATCCCGGACAGGTTTCCTGTGCTGATGATCGACAGATCGATCCCCCCGGTGATGAGTGAGAGCATGATGGCCAGCGAGAAGACTCCAAGCTCCGGGAACTGAAAGGCCATCGCCGATAGACTCGCGCCACCGAACAGCCGTCCCGAAGTTAAGATCCCCATGACCACGACGATCGTTGCCGCGATGACGAGCAAACGGCGCCAACCGGCCTCGTAACGTTCGTCAGCCAACGGCCACCTCACGATTCAGGGTCGCCTTCCGCGACGCGGAAACGCCGGTGCTCACGATGATGACCAAGCCGACGGCCACGCGCTGCCAATAGGATGGGATCTGAAGAAGGATGAGACTATTATTGATGACGAGCATCATCCCCACGCCGAGCAGCGTGCCGATGACCGTCCCGCGTCCACCCGTGATGCTCGCGCCTCCGAGAACCACCGCCGCGATCACGGTCAGCTCGGTGCCCACGAGATCGAATGGATCGGCGTTTCGCATCGTCGACGCGTGGACAATTCCTGCCACTCCGGACAAGCCGCCGACGATGCTGTAAATGAGAGACCGCAGGCGGGTCAGATTGAATCCGGCGCGTTCGGCGGCTTCGGCGTTTCCTCCCATGGCGTAGATCCCGCGACCGGCCAGGGTGTATCGAAGAAAGGCTGCTGCGGCGATCGCGAGCAGCAGCAGGAGAAAAAAGGAAACGGTGAGTCCCACCGTCTCTCCCGAAGACAACTGCCCGTTGAGGATCGTCCACCGTGAGAACCGAACCATCCCGGCCGGCAGGTTGTTGATAATAACCGTGCCAATGAAGGCAAGGAGGAATCCCCGAAACACGCTGGCGGTTCCCAAGGTGACGATCAAAGTCGGGAGCCGGAACCAGGAGATGAAGACGGCGTTTACCAGTCCCAGTCCGGTGCCGACCGTGCCTGCCAGAACGAGTGCGACGAGGATCGATCCTGAAAAATCCGCCGCAACGAGGATCCGGCAGGTGACGTACATCGAAAAAGCCGCAACGGCGGTGAAGGAAACGTCGATCCCCCCGGAGACCAAAACGAGAAGGACCCCGATCGCAAGGAGTCCCATCACCACCGAGCTCTTCAAAAGATCGAAGGCGTTGGCTGTACTGAGGAAGGCGGGATTGATCGTGCCCACCAAGACAACCATCCCGATCAATACGGCGCCCAGCACGATCTCGTGGCGGTAGTGTTTGGTCATGTTCAGTGAAGTCGGTTCAACGTATCGGCTAGGTTTCTTTCATCGAGTCGATCTCCGCTGATCTCTTCGACGATCCGGCCGAGATGCATTACCAAAACGCGATTGCAGGTCTGAACGAGCTCCGGCAGGTCATCGGAGATGATGAGCACGCCGAGACCGCTTTCGGCGAGACTCGCGGATCCGGCGGTGGATATCCATCTTGGCTCCGATGTCGACACCCGCGGTCGGCCCGTTCAAAATCCAGATCCGAGCGTCAGTAGCCAGCCATTTGGCTAGAACTGCTTTTTGCTGGTTGCCGCCGGACAGGTGCGCCACCGCCGACCATGTGTCGGGAGTCTTGATGTCGAGGGTCTCGATCCATTGTCGCGCCGACGCTCGGGTCCGATGCGGGGCGACCAGTCCGAAACGACCGCGCAAGCGATCGAGAATACCAACGACGATGTTGCGCTCGATGGACTGTTCGAGAAACAGACCTTCCGTGAGTCGGTCTTCCGGCACATAGGCGACCCCACGGTCGATGGCGTCGTTCACCGTTCGGATGGAAACGCGGCGGCCCTCGACCGAGACAGCGCCACCATCAGCAGGCTCGATTCCGAAAAGACTCCGTGCCAGAGCCGTCCTTCCGGATCCCAGGAGTCCTGCGACACCGACCACATCGCCTGGAAAAAGCTCGAACGAAACGTCGCGGAAACCGCCTCTTCGGCTCAGCCGGTCGAGTCGCAGCAAACTCATCGTTTCCGATGGTGGTCCAGGAAGCTGATATCGGGTCTCCTTCAGTGTTTTTCCCGTCATATGCTTGGTCAGCATTCGTTGATCGTAATCTCGAGTCTTACCCTCGGAGACTTTCTGGCCGTTTCGGAGCACCGTGACGGTCTCACTCATCTCGAGCACTTCGTCGAGCTTGTGGCTCACGAACAAAATGGACATCCCCTCTTGCTTCAAGGAGCGTACGACGTCGAAGAGCTTTTCGACTTCCTGGTGGGTCAAAGCCGAGGTGGGCTCATCCATGATAAGGAGCTGGGCATTGAGCAGCAAGGAACGTGCAATCGCGACGAGTTGCCGTCTCGCTAGAGATAAAGAAGACACACGTTGGGACAAGTCCACGTCCAGCCCGACCATCGCGGTGGCCTCGGTGGCGATGTGTCGGACCTCCTTCCAGTCCACCCATCGGCGACGTCGTTCGAGCAAGGTGTTCATCGCGAGGTTTTCTTCCACCGTGAGGTTGGGGAAGAGAGAGAGGTCTTGATAGATGACCTGGATTCCCGAGCGGATGGCATCCACGGGTCTGAGCCACGGCTTCGAACGCTTTCCAATGTGGATTCTCCCCGTGTCAGGCCGATGGACTCCGGCGAGAATCTTGACCAGGGTGGATTTGCCGGACCCGTTCTCACCGACGAGGCAGCGGATCTCTCCCCGCCTCAGCTCGAGGGTGACATCTCTCAAAGCCTCCACTCCGGCAAAGCGTTTGGAGATTCCGCGGACAGCGAGAAATGGGGTCAATACGTCAACTCCGGTCGGAGAGGATCAGAAATCGTACGCGTCCATGTTCTCCTTGGTCACATCCACCCAGGCGTTACCGTAAAAGAGATTGGGTTTGTTTGGATCTTGCTTCAGGCTCTCGTAGCCGGCGAGTCCCAAATCCGTTCCATCGGTCAGCGTCTTGCCTTCGAGAAGCATCTCGGCGATACGGTTCATGGCGTAGCCCGCGTCTGCCGGATCCCAAAAGCTGATGAGCTTCACGCTGCCACTTTCCAAATACGGGCGGGTCTGCGCGACCAAACTCGTACCTACGACCATGACCTTGTCTTCGAGCCCCCTCTCTTCGACCGCCAATCCTGCGCCGGCCGCCGTGGTGGAGGCACTGCCTTGAATCCCTCGAAGATTCGGAAACGTCGTCAAGAGCTCCTTGGTCTTCTCGTAAGCCAGGTTCTGGTCGTCGTAATCTTCGATACGCTCGGCCACCTGCTCGAGCTCCGGGTATTTTTCTTTCTGCCGTGCAAGAGCGCCGTCGATCCACTCCATGTGCGACTTGGACGTGAGGCCGCCCACGAAGGTGGCGAACTGTCCGTCGTTACCCATGAAACCTGCCAGATGATCCATCAAGTGCGCTCCATAGGCGTGGTTATCGAAGGCCTCGATGATGGCGTCCGCATTGATTTGATTGGAAGCTTCGTGCGACACGACGACGATGCCCCGGTCCCGAGCTTTTTTCAAAACCGGCTCCAGAGCCTCCACCGAAAAAGGAACGACACAAATGGCGTCTACGCTTTGCGCAATCAGATCCTCGATAATCTGAACTTGAAGCGCCGCGTCCGCCTTGGGCGGTCCTTGTTGGAAGCACTCGTGCCCGGTGTCTTTTTGAAACCGCTCCACGCCTTCGCGCATGCGCGCGAACCAGGTGTCACCTTCCAGCTTGACCACGGTGGTAATGGTGAACTTCTTTTCTCCGGAAGAGGTTGGGTCCTCGGTTCCGGGGGAGCAAGAAAGTCCGATCGCGGTAGCGAGAAGTCCGCATAGGAAAGTTATTTTCATACAGTGTCTCTCAGAGCTTGAAATTTATCCTGCACCGAATCGTAGAGATCTCGGTAGATGCGGAAGAGCCGAAGATACAATTGATGAGCCTCCGGGTCCGGCTCCACGACCCCAGAAACCACGATGAAGCGTTCGATCTCCGCCCAGTCTTCGAATACTCCCACGCCCATCCCGGCGATAAAGGCGGCGCCGAGCGACGAGCCGGGGTGACTCGCGATCTGCTCCAAGGGAAGTCCGAGCACATTGGCCGTCACTTGCTTCCATAGCTGAGAGCGTGCCCCGCCGTTGGTGACCCGGACCTTCTTCGCGTGAAGTCCGAGATCGGCCAGCACTTCCATGTGGTGGAGAAAGCCGAAGGAGATCCCTTCGACGATGGCCCGATAAATATGCCCTCGCGTGTGCCCGAGGTTGAGGCCAAAGAAGACTCCCCGGGCCAAAGGGTCATGGATAGGTGTCTTCTCCCCAAGAAAATAGGGCAGCACGATCAAGCCTTCACTGCCGGCGGGGATTTCAGTTCCCTCGTCATCGAGAGTTTCGTAATCGGCGTCCTTCGCGAAGTTCTGGTGGAACCACTTGATGATGCTGCCGCTCGCCGCCATACAGCCGTTGATGAGGAACTTGCCCGGCACCACGTGATAGTCCAGAAAGAGTCGCGGGTCCACGGCCCAATCGTCCATCGCGTAGAGAATGTCTCCTGCGCCGCCGAGCTTCACCAGCAGGTCACCGGGATCTTTGATACCAGCGGAAAAAGCCGAGGCGATGTGGTCCGCGCTGCCGGCCACGACCGGCGTCCCTTCAGCGAGTCCGAGGTGACGGGCGGCCGCAGGCGTCAACTCGCCGACGAGTTCCGAAGGCTGGTGGACGGTACCGAGCCAATCCGAAGAAATCGTGCTGAGCGCGAGCAGCGACGGATCCCAGAACTCTCTCCTTGGTGAAGAGCCCGCTTTCGAGGGCCCAGTTGCTTTCGCAGGAGAACCTGCCCGTCATCCGATAGACGATGTAGTCGTAAGAACCCAGCACGTGCGCGGCCCGAATCCATCACTTCCGGTTCATGTCTTCGGAGCCACAAGAGCTTGGGACCGATGGATTGCTGGGTAATGGCACTCCCGGTTCTTTCCAGGATGTCGTCGGCGTTCGTTTGTTGCCGGAAGTGTTGGATCTCTTCGACGGTTCGTGCATCGTTTTGCTGAATCGAAGGGCGAAGAACGTTGCCGTCACCATCGAGGAGAATCAAGGTGGGGACCATCCCGCTCACGCCGATACCTGCTACGGACGTCTCGTTTACTCCGGCATCGGCCAGGCAACGGCGCGTCGTCGTTCCGGCGTTTTCCCACCACCCGGCTGGATCGGCTTCAGCCCATCCGGCACGGGGTGAGGATAAGGTGGAGGAAGCTTCCGCTTCGGCCACAATGCCGCGCTCAGGGTGAAGCAAGACGGCCTTGGTCGCCGTCGTACCGATGTCGATTCCTAGAAGGTAGATATCCATCCTGCTGATCTGCGGCGACACCGCCGCCAGGGAGTCACGATATCAAAACGCACTGGTGGGTCCAAACTGGACACATCGTTTAGGGAGAAAAATGTAGGCCAGGCAGTGCCTGGTAAGCTGGATACAGTCTACCAGTCCGGTACCTTTTCCCATCCTGGAAACGGCGTGTAGTCGAAACGGTAACCTGAAGACCCTTCATCGTCAGGAACAATTCGGAGGTTCGTGAGCGAACGAAGTCGGTCGAGCAGCTCTTAGTTCCTCTTTGTCCCGAGAAGCGCGAGTCCCCTGTGCGGTGACTAGATTGCGGAAGAGCTCTCTCGCGATAGGCAGTCGCTCGCCGCCGATCGATTCCATCGTTCCTTCGGCGTGCTGGGCCAATGCTCCTCCCACACCGCCTATGGATTGGTAAGCTTTTCGGGTCAGAGTGCGGTTCTTGTGGTCGCGTTCGTTCCAAAGACGTGATGCGGCAAACGACAACAACGGTAACGCCCCCCGCGCATCTTCGACTTCCGAGAGCATCTAATCGATCAACGCATCGTCTTCAAAACGATAGCCGCATCGCTCCGCCGGTCCCACTAGGGCGCGGCGAAGTGCTTCTCCTTCCGGAGCCTCGAGCGGGGTCAGCTCGGTGAAGACCTCTGACAAACCCGCCTGGCTATGACACCGAATGAGGAAGTCATCTCTAAGGCTCAGAAGCACACGAACACCCGCTTCGGTCGCGGCCCGTCCTAGCAAATCCGCAAACCGTGATTGCACTTCCTTGGTGTTCTGCGTGAAGAGCCCTTCAAACTGATCCACAACAAGGAGGACCTCGGTATGAGCTTTTCTCCATCGTGCGAGGATCGACAGGATCACGTCGAGCTCCTCAATGTGGACAAGCTCTTGCATGGCCTCCGTATCTCCGACAAGCTCCGGAACCAGTGCGCGGGCAAGACGGATAAAGGGTCTTTCGCCGGGCTGACACAACAACGCCCGCCAACCCGTCGGCAACGCTGAAAGAAGTCCTGCCCGAAGGAGAGACGTCTTGCCTGCTCCCGACGATCCAATCAACGCCAGAAGCTGCCGCCGGCCGACTCGCTCGCGAAGGCGCTTGACCTCTTCTTCGCGTCCAGGTTTTCCGAGAGGCTCAGAATCTGTGTCTCAGTTGAAAAGTCCGAGCTTCAGGGGGGGCGAGCGGGATCCCAAGGCCATTCGTTTCGTGAGTTCCGGTCTCGGTCGCTACTTGTACTACGGAGGACATATCAGCGGGATGACTTCCCGCTTGTTGCGGCGATATACCTGGAAGTCCTTCCGGTCAACTGAGATCACACTATGGTGTGGATGAAGCTCACTCATTCGGATGAGACAGATGTCGGCGAGGTCCGGGCGTCGATCGGCATAACGACTTGCCAACTCAGCGAGCTGCAGTAGGTGGTCACGACAATCGAATTCGAGCGCGACTAGACCCTCATCCAGCATTGCCAGAACGAGTTCGGTATCTTGGAGGTGGAATGCGGCCTCTGCAAGTACGGCCTCGCACGTGAGTAGAGGCTCGGTAACCTGCTCTGCGACCGAGACTGCCCACTCATGGTACCGATCGCTGCGGTTGGCGAAGGCGACCAAGAAGCCTGTGTCCGCTATCCCCTTCATTTTCGCGAGAAACCCTTCCGTGAGGAGAGGTCTCGGGGGCCTCGCTTGACGCCGGCCAATCGCAGGAAGCTCTTGTCAGAGCTCTCGGCTCGAGCTCGCTCCAAGTGGTCGCGTATGATCTGGCCCTGAGAAACACCCATCCGAGCGGCGGTGTCTTCGAGCCAATTGGACAGGTCCTCTGTAAGACGAACAGTGATTGTATGACCCATGATAATATATTGTAAGACAAATATATGCCACACACAAGGAAAAGTGGGACAGGAACAGCTCGAATCTACTCCATATCCGGAACAACCCACTCCCCGACCGGTATCTCCACCTCGTCAGGCAGGCCGGACCAATCGCCGGTGGCAGCGAACTTCAAGATCCCTTCGTCGAAGGGCCTTCCGAACATCGTCGATGTCCGCCGCCGCTTCGAGGATGGTGAATCCGCTCAGATCGAGCCCTTGGGATTCCCAGAACGATTTCTCCTTTGCACAGGCCTGCCGAAACTCCTCCACCGCATTTTCTTCGTCGTAGTTTTGATCCAGAGGAGAACTAAAGTAGATGGCGGTACTTCCGGCGACCGTGAATTATCCGATATACACGTACTTGTCGCTTGAGGATTTTGTAGAAAATCAGGTAATCCCGTTCAATGAGAGCTCGGTAGCCACGAGCTTTCAGATTTTTGTCTCTTGGGACGACACCAGTCTCCGGGAACTCGGCCAAGCACTCAATTCTTTCTAGAAGCTTGTCAATGAGACGTATCGATGCACGGGGCTCATCGAGCGCCACGTAGTCGCGAATCTCTATGAGGTCTTGTTGCGCTTTCCGAAGAATACGGATTGGCTTTTTCATCGCTGCAGCAGCTTGCGCATCTTGCTGGTGCTGATTCCTCGGTCGCCCGCACGGACGTCCGCCTCCGCTTCATCGAGGAGCCGGTAGAGCTCGAGTCGAGCCTGGTCCCGCTCGTAAGCGGCGAGGCTCAAGACGACTAGGTCACCTTCCCCGTTCTTGGTAATGAAAACGGGCTCTCCTGTTTCGTGGCAGATTCGGGATATCTCCTGGCTCTTGTTCCGCAAGTCGGAGATAGGTCTTATTTTTGGCACGATACTGCTTCCTCGATCTAGCATATCATAATTATGATATGTTGAACATCGGAGTGCTAGATGTGGGGAACCGGCAGCACCGGTCCCCCACAGCATTTCTATTCTGTTTCCACCGCCTTCATACTCAACCGCTGAAGCTCCTGGTTGACCTTGGCGAGATCGGTGTCGAGCGCTTGCTTCAGATTCGCGAGATGTCCGTTGAGCTCGGCCGTGAGCTCCTCGAAAACCTTGTAGGCGCCGTTGGTCGGTTTTGCATCGCCCGTCTCGACGCTGCGGCGCAGTGAAGTCAAGCGGTTGTTGAGCCTGATGGGAAAGTTCAAGGGATCCTGGCCGCTTCGGTTTTTGACCTGGTAGAGCTCTTCTTCGATAGCCGCCGTTTTCTCGAGCAGGGTATCGGCCGCTTCTTTGAGGACCGGATCGGTCGAGCTCTCCAAGCGCTCGTTCACCTGCTCGCGGATCCTTCGAATTTGGATCACCGCTTCGTTCGCGGCGCTCGTCTTGTCACGAATTTGAACCGCAAGTTTGTATTGCTCTTCGAGGTCGGCCGTGGTCACGCCCTTGGTAGCGCGGATCCATCTCGAGATCGAAGGATACGGTTTCAGTGAGCTCACCGGCGGTGAATCGGGCTTGGTACTTGCCCGGAGGTGCGTTGGGTCCGCGCTCCGGCCGGCCGCTCCAGATGATCATCCCTTCGAAGACCACGGCACCTTCGGTGCGACCGTCCCACTCGAAGAGGTTCAATCCGGCGTGGACGCTTGGCGGTGGCGGCGGAGGCGGCCCCCAAAATGTCGCGCGCGGTCTCGGTTTCTTTTCGTCTTCCGCCGTGCCCGATACGGTTCGGATGACTTGTCCTTGCGCATCGAGAATCTCCACCGTCATCTTGTCCACCGGGTCCTTCAGCATGTAGTGGATGGCGACGTGATCCACGCCCCGAACGCCTCGACGGGCTCCGAAGACGTGGAGCGGTGCACTCATCGTGCTCGGGTTTCATCTCTCGAAACGGGCCGATGTCGTCCAAGATCCAGAATCCTCGACCGTGCGTGCCGAGAACCACGTCATAGTCCGTGATGACCAGATCGCGGATCGGCGTGTCGGGAAGGTTGAGCTGGAGCGGCTGCCAGCGGTCGCCGGCATTGAAGGAGACGTAGGCTCCGTGCTCCGTGCCCAGGAACAAGAGCCCCTCACGTACCGGATCCTCTCGAACGGCGCGGGCAAAGTGTCCCGGTTGAACGCCGTTGACGATCTTGGTCCAGGTCTTGCCGTAGTCGCGGGTGCGCCAGACGTAGGGCTCGCGGTCGTCCACTTGGTATCGGTTGGCGGCCACGTAGGCCGTTCCGGGGTTGTGTCGCGACTCGTCGATGATGGACACGCGTGAAAAATTCTCCATGTCGGGCGGCGTGATGTTGCTCCAGTTCTTGCCACCGTCGCGCGTGACGTGGACGAGTCCATCGTCCGAGCCCGCCCAGATGGTGTTGACGTCATGAAAGGAAGGCACGAGGGCGAAGACCGTGGCGTAGATTTCGGGACCGTTCATGTCCATGGTGATGACGCCGCCCGTCTTCCCGAGAGTCTCTGGATCGGCGAGCGTCAAGTCGGGACTGATCTTGTCCCAGCTCTGGCCGTCATTGGTGGTCTTCCACACGTGCTGCGAGCAGGTATAGAGGACGTTCTCGTCGAGGGGGGAGAAGACGATGGGGAAGGTCCACTGCCACCGCTCGGGGAGAGAGTCCGCCGGCTCGCCGGAAAAAAAGCGCGGGTAAACCTGGATATCCCGGGTCTGCCCGGTGCTGCGATCGTAGCGGGTCAGAAGCGCTCCCTGACTTCCTGCGTAGAAAACGTCGAGATCGGTCGGATGCTGGGTGATGTAGCCGCTCTCGCCTCCGCCTACCGCGTACTTCCAGCCGTGGTTCGGTCCGAAGGAGACGAGCATGTTGCCCCAGTCATCGCTTGGCACACAGACCGTGGTGTTGTCCTGCTGGGCGCCGCAGACATGATACGGGTAGTCCTTGGTCGTCATAACGTGGTAAAGCTGTGTGGTGATGTAGTCCTGCTCGGTCCAAGTCTCCCCGCCGTTGATGGAGACGTTGCCGCCGCCGTCATTGGCGTTACACATGCGCTGAGGGTTGTTCGGGTCGATCCATAGGTCGTGGTTGTCGCCGTGCGGAGGATAGATGACGGTGTCGAAGGTTTTGCCGCCGTCTGTGGATTTATAAAAGCCGGTGTTGAGACCGTAGACGGTGTCTCGGTCCCAAGGATCGGCATAGACGCGAGAATAGTAAAACGCCCGTTGCCGGAGTTTTCGATCACTGTTGGTCCTGGTCCAGGAGGCGCCGCCGTCGTCCGAGCGGAAGACGCCGCCTTCGTTGGCTTCCACGATGGCCCAGACACGCTTGGGATCCGCCGGCGAGACCGTGACGCCGATCTTGCCGATAGGCCGTTCCGGCATGCCGGGGTTCTCAGTGAGCTCGACCCAGGTGTCGCCGCCGTTCTCGGACTTATAGAGACCGGAATCGGGACCGCCGCCCCACATCATCCAGGCTTTTCGGTAGACCTGCCAGATTGAGGCGTAAAGAACCTTCGGGTTCGTGCGATCGATGATGAGATCGGCCGAGCCCGCCTTGTCGCTGACGTAGAGGACTTTCTCCCAGGTGTTGCCGCCGTCCGTCGAGCGGAAGACGCCGCGCTCCTCGTTTTCGCCATAAGGATGCCCGAGGGCGCCGACGTAAACGATGTCGGGATTGGTCGGGTGGACGCGGATGCGAGAGATCGCTTGTGTTTCCCGCAGACCCAGATGTCTCCAAGTCTTGCCACCGTCGGTGGACTTGTAGACTCCGTCGCCCTGGGTGATGCTTCCGCGAAGCTGTGTCTCACCTCCACCGATGTAGATGACGTCGGGATTGGTCTCCGCCACGGCCACCGCTCCGACCGAGGAGCTGGTGATCTTACCGTCCGTGACCGGGAACCAGGTAACGCCGCCGTCCGAGGTCTTCCACAGACCGCCGCCGGTGGCCCCGAAGTAGTACTCGTTGGGACGTCCCGGACTTCCGATACAGGATAAGGACCGGCCTCCTCGGACCGGTCCGATGTTCCGCCATTGATAAGAGCCGAAACGTTCGGTGTCGAAATCGATGTCTTGAGCGAACAGGGGGGCGCACAGGATGAATGTCATGATGGAGGCCCACACCCATGGTCGCAGATTGCGTTTTTGTTCGAACATGAAGTGCCTCCTTTAGTATCGATGCAGCTTGAAACCTTCTTCTTCGAGCGTGGCATTGTATCACCAGCCGCCGCCTCGGAAACGGGCCGTTCATGGGAACATTTCTAGATGCGTGAGCGTTTCTAGTTCAAGGAGGCTTCCATGCTTCAGGACCTCAACTACGCCGCAAAGCTCTTGTGGAAGGACAAGGGATTCACTCTGACCGCCGTCGCCACACTCGCGATATGCATCGGCGCGAACGCGGCCATCTTCAGCGTCGTCAACTCGGTGATCTTGAGCCCATTGCCCATTCCCGATTCGGATCGTATCGTCCTGATGTACAACAGCTATCCCAAAGCCGGCGCGGAACGAGCTGCCGCCGGTGTTCCCGACCACCTCGATCGTCTTGCCGAAATGACCGATGTCTTCGAGGAGCAGGCCCTATACCGAGACCCGGCAATGACCATTGGAGGAAGGGACAGGCCCGAGCGAGTCGATGGGATGGAGGTCACCCCGTCCTTTTTCCGACTCCTGCGCGTTGAGCCTCGACTCGGACGCGTCTTCACCGATGACGAAGGTGAGGTCGGCGAGGAGAAGAAGACTGTTCTGAGCTACGCCCTTTGGCAACAGCTCTACGGCGGTGATGAGTCCTTACTGGGACGAGATCTGCGAATCAACGATGAGCCCTACACCATCGTCGGCGTCATGCCGGAGGATTTTCTTTATATTGATCCTGATGTTCGCCTTTGGATCCCGGCAGCCTTCACCGAAGAGCAGAAATCCCAACGCCACAACAATACCTACGAGAGCACCGCCCGGCTGAGAGACGGTGCCACACTCGGTGAGGTCCGAGCTCGACTCGATGCCATCGTTGTCGCCAACGACGAGCGGTTCCCGCAATTCAAGGAGATACTGGCCAACGCCGGGTTTCATGTACAGGCGCACTTTCTGAAAGATGTGCTGGTTCGGGATATCCGGGCGACCCTCTACCTGCTTTGGGCGGGAGTCTTTTTCGTGTTCCTCATCGGTGCGGTGAACATTACCAATCTCATGATGGTACGCTCGAGCGTTCGGGCGAAAGAGCTTTCCATGCGTTTAGCGCTCGGTGCGGGACGCGGACGCATACTGAGGCAACTACTGACCGAAAGCACGATTCTCGGACTACTGGGTGGGGCCTTCGGTTTCGTCGTGGGACATATCTCCCTGAATCTTCTCCGAGCTCTTGGCCTGAATGAGATCCCGCGGGGGAGTGAGATCGCGATGACCGGCGCGGTTGTCGTCTCGATCCTCCTGTTGTCCTTCGTATTGGGAGTTCTACTCGGGCTCATCCCTTATCTGCAGACGATGCGGATGAACGTCAATACGACGTTGCGGGATGAGGGACGTTCGGGAACAACTGGACGTGGAGCCCGCCTGTTGCGGAACAGCCTCGTCGCCGCTCAGGTGGCTTTTGCCTTCCTGCTCTTGATGGGGGCGGGTCTGATGCTGACGAGCTTCGGTGAGGTTTTGACGATCGACCCCGGCTTCCGCGACGGGGAGACCGTTCTCACCGGTAGACTCAATCCGCCGTCGAAGCGATACGCGGACGGTGCTGATCTTCGCTCCTTTGCTGCGCGGTTGCTCGAGCGTGTTCGGGCGCTCCCGGGTGTGGCAGAGGCCGGTGTCGCGAGCGCGGTACCCTTCGGGAATGGCTTCAGCTCGAGCATCATCCTGGCAGAAGGGTATGTCATGGATCCGGGAGAGTCCTTCGTGTCGCCGATTTATGCCAGCGTTTCCCCGGGCTATTTCAAGTCGATGGGCATTTCGTTGCGCGAGGGACGTTTTTTCAACGAGCGTGACATCGAGGGGTCTCCAGGTGTCATTATTGTGGATGAACGATTGGCGCGTAGGTTCTGGCCCGACGAGATCGCCCTCGGCAAGCGGTTGTTTATTCCCAGCGACCCCGAGGACCTCCTGGCGATTACCGAAGACACGAAGTTCTTCACCGTGGTGGGTGTCGTCGGCGAGGTCAAACATCGCGCTCTCGTCGATACGGAAGAGGCGGTGGGCGCGTACTACTTTCCCCACCATCAGCGGCCAAGACGCGGTATCACTTTGACGGTCAAAACCGTAACGGAGCCCACGAGCTTCGTAGGCTCGATCCGCCGAGAGCTCGCCGAGATCGATCCCGAGCTGCCTCTTTACGGGATTCGCACGATGCAGGAACGTTTGGACGATTCCCTTCAGTCTCGTCGGTCGCCCATGTTTCTTTTCATGGCCTTCGGGGCCTTGGCGTTGTTTCTCGCCTCGGTGGGACTTTACGGCGTGCTCGCTTATCTGGTGACCTCGAGGACCAAAGAGATCGGCATTCGAATGGCTATAGGAAGTGATCCCGCCGGTATCTTCCGCCTGATTCTGAAAGAGGGCGTGATCATCCTGGCCGTGGGGTTTATCCTCGGAGTCATCGGATCGTTTGCGCTCTCACGCGCGATCGCAAGCCTCCTCTATGGTGTCCAACCCCTGGACGGTGGAGTCATGGCGAGTGTCGGTTTTCTCCTCGTTCTCGTTGCGCTGGCGGCCTGTTCCGTTCCAGCCTTTCGCGCAACCCGCATCCATCCCGTGGAAGCTTTGAGAGCCGAGTAACCTCTATGCCTTCATGCGAAAGCGCTGCGGATCAACGAAGTGCTACGGATTCACTATCCTCGACGCTTTCATCACATCCATTTCCGACCACTCCTCCTCACCGTCGAACGTAGGGACCTTTTTCTCGTTGAGCTGCTGCGCGGTGCGATAGGCGCTGTAGCGATTCTCGGCATAGAGCCGGTCCACTTCTTGCGCGACCTCGAGATCGATCTCGAGCTTTTTGCCACGGAGACTCGGCGCCTTGTTCTCTGCCATAATCGCGACGATTTCTTCCGCCCACTCACTGGTCGCGTAGTCCAGTGCTGTTTCCTGTTCGTCGTTTTCGTTCGCTTCGGGTGACGCTTCATCGCTGGAGCCACCGAAGACCGTTAGGTGGCGGGCGCTCTTTCGCCTCGTCCGAGACGTATCGGCGCCGCGGGAAATCAGAAAGCCGACCATTTCCTTTCGATTCTCCGTAATCGCGGAAAACAGGGGCGTGCTGCCCCGTTTGTTCGTCGCGTTGATGTCGGCGCCCAGGTCGAGGAGCGCTCGCGCGATCTTGATGTTGCCCATTTCGGCGGCGTGGTGTAACGGCGAGTTTCCGGCTCCATCGACTTGGTCGATCCCTTCGCCGCGGCCAGGGAAGCTCCGAAGAAACGCCTCGATTCTGACGTAGGCTGAAACGGGAATCGCGTTGATCAGAAGAAAAGGCTGCTCTTCGATGTCGGCTGAGGTCACGACATAGCTTCCATTGATACGTTTAGCGCCTCGCTCCGTCAGCCACTTCCCCTATTGAACATCGTCCAGATTAGCGATCACGAATGCAATTATAGAGGCAATGATTGAGGGAGCTTAGCGAGCCGTCGGGCGAGCTTCTCGATACGGCGCGCGTCGGTCCCGCAACACCCGCCAAGTACCTTCACTCAGCTTGTGGCATTCCTGGGCGGAGCGGGCTGGAGTCTTGCCCTGGCCGCGGAAGTAGACTTCGAATCCCGGACTAAGTTACGCTGCCGTCGAGGTTTCAGTCGTTCGCTCAAATCCGGGAGAGCACCATGTCCAAAAGTGTCGGAATCGTTTTCGCCCCCACCCTTCTTCTCGCTTCGGTTCTTTCCGCTGAGGAAGCTGACGTCAATCAGGTCTTTGACCCGGCTCTTTATGAAGCCCTCGAGTATCGGATGATCGGCCCTTATCGCGGCGGCCGTGTCACTGCGGTGACGGGCGTCGTGGGGGATCCTTTCACCTATTACATGGGTGCAACAGGAGGTGGCGTCTGGAAAACTACGAGCGGTGGTCAGACTTGGGACAACATCTCGGACGGCTTCTTCGAGGCCGGCTCCATCGGCGCGGTGGCGGTGGCGGAATCGGACCCGAACGTCGTCTTCGCCGGTACCGGCTCGGCCTGCCCTCGCGGTAACGTTTCACCCGGCGTGGGGATCTACAAATCGACCGATGCCGGAAAGACCTGGTCTCACGCAGGACTCCGTCACGCCGGTCAGATCGCCCGGGTGCGAATCCATCCCAAAAACGCCGACCATGTCTACGTCGCGGCACTCGGGAACATCTTCGGCAGAAACGAAGAACGGGGCGTTTTTCGAACCACCGACGGCGGTACGACGTGGGAAAAAGTTCTTTATGTTCACGACGGGGCCGGCGCGGCGGACTTGGTGATGGACGCCAACAATCCCCGCGTGCTCTATGCCTCCATCTGGCGGGCCGAACGCAAACCCTGGACCATCATTAGTGGTGACGAAGAGGGCGGGGTTTTCAAGACGACCGACGGCGGGGATCACTGGGAGAAGCTCACCGCCGGTCTTCCGAGCGGCCTGGTCGGGCGGATCGGCCTCGCCGTTTCACCGGCCGACTCCCGGCGGGTCTGGGCGTTGGTGGAATCGCCCGAAGAAGGCGGCATCTATTTCTCCGACGATGCCGGAGCCTCTTGGGATCAGATCAATCGGGACCGGTTGTTTCAACAAAGAGCGTGGTACTACATGCACATTTACGCAGACCCGGTCGATGAGAACACGGTCTACACGCTCAACACGCGATTCTACAAATCGGTCGATGGAGGGAAGACTTTTTCGTCGATACCCACCCCCCATGGCGATAACCATGATTTGTGGATCCATCCCGAGAGACCCGACGTGATGATCGAAGGCAACGACGGCGGCGCCTGTGTCACCTTCGACGGAGGTAAAACCTGGTCTTCCCAGCACAACCAGCCGACGGCGGAGTTCTACCGTGTGTCGGTGGATAACGAGTTTCTCTATCGGGTCCACGGCGCACAGCAAGATAACAGCTCGATCACGATTCCCAGTCGCGTTCAGGGCGGGCTCACTCCCGAGAATCATTGGATAGAGGCCGGCGGGGGAGAAAGCGGCCACGTCGTTGTCGATCCCCAAAATCCGAACATCACCATCGGGGGCAACTACGGAGGCGAGATCTATCGTCTCAACCGGGAGACCGGCGAGGTTCGCAACATCATTATTTACCCGGTGCTCCAGGACGGCTATCCGGTGCGCGAGCTCGACTACCGTTTCCAGTGGAATGCCCCCATCCGATTTTCACTGCATGACCCGAAGGTCCTTTATCACACCTCCCATCTCGTCCATCGCACGACGAACAACGGTCATAGCTGGGAGACGATCAGTCCCGATTTGACGACCAACAACGAGGAGCAACAAGTTTTTCCCGGCGGGCCCATTACCCATGACCACACGGGAGTCGAGGTCTATAACACCATCTTTGCTTTCGAAGAGTCGCCGCATCAGCCGGGACTGCTCTGGGTAGGAACCGACGACGGACGAGTGCACATCTCGCGGGACGGAGGCGGGAACTGGAAGGAGGTCACACCGGGCACGATGCCCGACGGCGGAACGGTCAACATGATCGATCTTTCGGCACACGGGTCCGGCCGCGCCTTCATGGCCGTCTACCGCTATCGTGAGGACGATTTCACTCCTTACATCTTCCGCACCGACGATTACGGCGAGTCTTGGGAGAGTTTAGCCGACGGTAAAAACGGCATCCCCGCTGATCACTTTGTTCGCGTCGTCAGGGAGGATCCCGATCGGAAAGGGCTTCTTTACGCGGGGACGGAGTTCGGCATGTACATCTCTTTCGATGACGGTGCCCACTGGCAGACCTTTCAGCTCAACCTGCCGGTCACGCCGGTGACCGATCTCGCTGTGCATCGCCAAGACCTCGTGGTGGCAACGCAGGGACGATCGTTCTGGATTCTGGACGACGTGACGCCACTTCATCAAATCTCGTATGAAGCGGCGAAGGCGGCGGTATTTCTTTTCAAGCCGCGCGATACTTACCGTGTTCGACTGTCGTCATCGCGGGGCCCTCACGTCCCGAAGAATCCGCCTAACGGTGTTGTTATCTATTACTACCTGGATGATGTGCCCGAGGGTGAAGTAGCGATGGAAATACTGAATGGCACCGGGGGACTCGTCCGCCGCTATTCGAGTGAAGCCAGCAGCAGGAAGCCTCCACGGCCCCGATGGGGAACACCTCTCGATCCGCTGGTGCCCAAAAAGAAGGGAATGAATCGGTTCGTTTGGAATCTCACCTATCCCGGCCCCATGTTGAGCGATGACGCGCTCATGTACATCGGTTATAGCGGCGGCCCCACGGCGGTTCCGGGAACCTATTCGGTGCGGATGAGCGCCGGAGATTGGAGCGCGACGAAATCTTTCGAGATCAAGATCGACCCCCGTATCGAGACGACCGTGGCGGACTATCGGGAGCAATTCGATCTCTTGATTCGCGTTCGAGACAAAATGACTGAGACGCACGACGCCATCCGAAGCATCCGAGACATTCGCGAACAGGTGAAGACATTGGCCGAGCGTCTCACCGCCGCTGGAAACGGAGATGAGATCGAGCCTGCCGCAAAGACGCTCATCGAGAAACTGACGGCCGCCGAGGAAAGTCTCATCCAAACCAAAAACGAAGCGCACCAGGACCCCATCAACTTCCCACCTCAGATCGATACGCGGCTGGGCTTCACCTACGGCTACGTCCACCGGTTGAATGGAAAGCCCACGGAAGGCGCTCATCGGCGTTTCGACGACTTGAAGGCTCAGCTCGCCGGCAAGCTCGCGAACCTTCAGTCGATTAGGGATGGTGAACTGGTCGAGTTGCGCAGGCTCCTACGCGACAAGGGTGTGGAACCTATCGTCGTGAAATAGAGGAGCGGGACCATGCAGACACGGGAGGAGCTCACACGAGGTTATGATGCCCTCGCAAAAGTTTACGCAAAGGAGTACTGCAACGAGCTCGACCAGAAGCCCTTCGACCGCGAGCGGCTGGAGCGGTTCGCGCAGAAGGTGCCGTCGGGACTTCCCATCTGCGATCTAGGTTGCGGACCCGGGCACCTCGCCGCCCACCTGAGCTCGATGGGCGCGAAAGCTCTCGGCATCGATCTCTCACCGGGTATGATTGCCGAAGCCAAGAGACGCTATCCTCATATCGAGTATCGTGTCGGGAACATGCTTCAGCTCGAACTGCCCGATGATTCTCTGGGAGCGGTTGCCGCTTTTTATTCTGTTATTCACATTGAACGCGACGATCTGGACCAGGCGACCACAGAGATTCACCGTGTGATTGCTCCGGGAGGTCTCGCGTTGCTGGCCTTTCACCGCGGCCAAGGTACGTTCCACGAAGACGAAGCGCTTGGGAAACCCATCCCCTTCGATTGCACGCTTTACGAACCGGAAGAAATGGCCTCGTCCCTGGAGCGAGCAGGCCTTACCATCCAGGACGTCACGGTTCGGGATCCCTATGACTTCGAGTTTCCGACCACGCGGGTATATGTGCTGGCACGAAAATGAGATTGGAGCTAGTGACAGAGATTCTCGGTTTCCTAAAACGAATACTGAATCCGGAAAATGACGGCCGCCTGTCACGACGAGAGAGGAAGGCCGTCCTCCTGCTCCATTCTGAGTTCTCGAGTTCTCGAGTTCTCGAGTTCTTGCTCTGTCAATCCGTCCGTCGTTCCATTCTCACCATAATCGTGACCAAAAGCACGGTCATGGCGGATACGTGGACCTGCAGGATGCTGGCGGAAGTGGAGCCACCCATGGTCTTGGCGAGTAAGATACCGAACAGCGTCAAGATGACGGTCAGAATGACACCGGTGAGCGGACCGAGAACTCGGGAAGACATTTATCCCTCCTTATGTGGAGAAACGGAATTCAAGCAAACTCGTTGAGTGTAGTTTCCAGGCGGCGGAGACCTTCTCGAAGGATCTCCTTTTTCATCCCAAACCCTAATCGAAAGTGGTTGGGTGCGCCGAAGAAGCGGCCTGGGGCAATCAGCGTATCGGCTGCTCGGAGTCGGGTCTCGAGCTCATCCACGGAACCCTTTTTCAGTTCGACGAAGCCGACCGGGCCTGCATCGGAAGGACTCCAGGAGAGATCGGCACGGCTCGTCACGAAATCCGCCACCAGCTCTTTGTTCGCTGCGATCTGTTTCTTGAGGGGTTCCAATAGCGCCGGAGCCTGTTCGACTGCATAGGCGGCCATGCGCTCGATGGGAAGCGGCATCTTGACGTGGAAAAGGTCGATCATGCGTCGCAGTCTCTCGGCAAACTCGGCCTCGGCAAGGATCCAGCCCGCGCGTAAAGCGTCCAGGCCATAGGCCTTGGTCAAGCTGTTGGTGGTGACCATGCGGGAGCCGAAACGAGCGCCGGTTTGTTCCCCCTCGTCGATCAGCCATTCCAGGTACACCTCGTCGATAAGGACATGGAAGTCTTTCACTTCGGCCAACTCGGCAAGGGCCTCGAGATCGGTACGGCGGGCAAGCTTCGCGGTAGGATTGTGCAAGTTCGAGCAGATCACGAGACGGGTTTTCTCGGTCAAACCCGCCTCGATCACGCTTGGATCGAGCGCGTATCCGTCGTGCGGCCGGCGATTGAAAAAACGAACCTCGGCGCGAAAAAAGCGCGGAAGGACATGAAGGGGCTCGTACACGGGGTGCTCGACGAGCGCCTTGTCTCCGGGCTCGAGAAGGAGGGCGCACACCAGATGGTTCGCCATCGAGGCGCCGGGTGCCGGTACGACATTTTCCTTCGACACGCCGTACCGCCGGGCGACGCATTCGATGAACGGCGCCCAGCCCTCTTCATGGTCTCCCGAGAGGTCGAGGACATCTTTCCCTAAACCGAGCTCATACTCGGCCGGCCGTGTCACACCGCTCGATGCGAGATTGTAGGTGGCTTGGTGGTGATGTTGTTTAGCCCAGGTGAGGTATTCACTTCCCTTCATATGGGGCTCGTAGCGCGGCTGGAGCTACGCCCCGTTTCGAGACGTAGCTCCGATCCGACAGAAAAGGCTAGTTCAGTAGCTCGCCTTTGTATTCTCCTGTGAGGGTATTCAGAAACTTCACGATGGCCTCGGCCTCTTGATCGGAGAGCTCCGTGCCTTCCTGGTACTTCGCCATGGTCTTCACGGCTTCTTTCAGGTCGGTCGTTTGTCCGTCGTGAAAATATGGATAGGTCACGGCGATGTTGCGGAGGGTGGGAACCTTGAACTTGAAACGATCGTCCTCGTTTTTCGTGAAATTGGTGAGGCCTTGATCCACTTCCTGAACGTTACCGCGGTCTTCGAAGTAGTCGGCCTTGAGTCCCATCCTTTCGAAGGACTCCCCGCCCATGGCCGGTCCGACGTGGCAGGTAGCACAACCGCTCGACTTGAAGAGCTCATACCCCTTCTTCTCTTCTTCGTTGATCGCGTCCTTGTTGCCTCGCAGGTACTGGTCGAATCGGGAATTGGGCGTGTTCAAGGAACGTTCGAATATGGCGATGGCATCTACGATGGCCTCGCCCGATATGCCTTGCTCGGGGTAGAGTGCCTTGAAAGCCTCGACGTACTCCTTGTCTTTCTCCAGCTTGGGGATGACTACATCCCAATTGGCGCCCATCTCGATGGGATTGTGCACCGGCCCGGCCGCCTGCTCTTCCAGTGTGGCGGCGCGCCCATCCCAAAACTGGCGGACGAAAAATGCCGAGTTGTAGGTGGTGGGGGAGTTGATCGGGCCGACTTGGCCCCCGATGCCGGTGGAAGAAGGCGCCTGATCCGTTCCACCTTTGGAAAGGTCGTGACAGGTTGCACAGGAGATCGTGTCGTCGCCGGAGAGCCGAACATCATGGTACAGCTTGTCTCCCAAGGCGACCTTGTCGGCATCCAGCTCCACGGTCTGTGGAATGGGTTGAACGGGTTCGTCGGCGAACTCCGGAGCGGCATCGCTGGCGGGGCGCACCTCTTTGACCCAGTCGAGTATGAGTTGCCTCTCCGAATCGCTCAGGGCGCCGTTCCAGTGCATCATGAGAAAGTGCTCCGGCGGCATCGAACCCTCTTTGACCACGTGCCCGACTTTGGCAACGGCCGCTTGAGAGATCGGTTTGCCCGACTCGAACCAGAAGTCATGGGTCATATTCATGTGCTTGATGCCGTTCATGACGTCTTCGTGAATCATCCCGCTGGCAACGGGAAGGCTCGCATAAAAAGGCATCTTCGCGTCGGTCACATGACAGCTCGCACATTTTTGTTCGAGAACGGCGGCGACGTTTGCGAACTCGGCGTCTCCGTCCTGGAGTCCGGACAGCTTCCCACTCTCCACGGGTTTGTAGAAATAATTGGCGATGGGAAATAACAATGCAATGACGGCAATAACAACGATGAGAAGGACGAGTTTCTTCATTTTGCTACCTCCAACCCTTTTTGGGGATGACGACCGGGTGGAAAAAGACAGAGCTTACGAGACACGCCAGAGTAATTTAATCGAGAGGCGTCAGAGATGCAAATGCATCAGATAAAGCTCGAATCGTGAACCTATTTTGATTCAGTTAGAAGAAGAGGTGCTTTCGTCCTCAGGCGTCCCGAGCGTTTTTTGACGCGGCGTTTCTTCAGTTTCTTGTGCATCTGTTTTTGCGTGAGAAACTCGACCAGCCATTTCCGTGATTTTTTGCTATCGAGGCGCCGGAACCACTCGAGACGGCGGTCCACGTAGATGCCCGCCACCGGCCCTTTGCAAATTTTCTGGCAAGAGACCTTCTCGACGGTGGCGCATTCACGAACCGCTTCTGCCAGAGCGGTGTGCTTGCGCTTTCGCTTCTGGCAATCCGACCCGAGACATAAGAGCACTTTGGGTAGCATGGTCTTTTCTTACCTCGAATGAGAGTCAGAATCAATTATTTCGGAACGATTGCTTGAAATGAACCGGAGCCGGTGGTATGAATTTCCGTTATGTGGACCCGCGGTATTTTGTTCTCTCTACCTCTGTTCGTCTGTTCTTCGCCTTCCTTTGCCTCCGAGAAGATCGTTCCTCCGTGGCCGAATGCGGTGGAGATCGAACATTTCTTGAAGGAAGCAGACATAACCGACCGCGTGAAAATCGGTGAGGGCGTCACGAATCCCGAAAAAGCGACCCTGGAGATGGACGGCAAGGTCATGTACGCCATTTACAAGAAGGTCGACAAGGACTATGACAGCTGGCGCCACGAAGTGGCGGCCTACGAGCTCGACAAGCTTCTCGGACTCGGCATGGTGCCTCCCACGGTGGAGAGGCGGACGTGGGGGAGTAAGGGATGCCTTCAGCTCTGGGTGGAAGGCGAAACCCTGGACCGTTTCGAGGGCGAGCCCAGGGACCCGGTCGCTTGGAGGCGCCAGGTGAGCGTCATGTGGCTCTTCGATGATCTCACCTCCAACATCGATCGGCATATGAACAACGCCATCGTGTCTCCCGACGGCCGTTTGATACTGATCGACAACTCCAAGACGTTCCGCTTCTATAAAAAGCTACTCAATGACCTCAACGGGGCAGGAACCGGCACGCACGCCCGGTTTTGGTTTACTCCCTATGACAAAGATCGAGTGAGCTATCCGACCACTTATCCGGCCGATTTCATCGAGCGATTGCGTTCTCTGACGGAGAAGCAGATCAAGAAAACCATCGGGCACTGGGTGTGGGGCTACAACAAGCAATTGGTGGCCGAACGCTGGAAGATCATTCTCGAACGGCTCGACCAGATGGACCCGGAGGTTATGGTCCAGGTGCGGGAGCGTTGACCGCAAAAACACCGCTCCGCGCGTGAGCGCAACTCCCTGTCTGTATTATTTTCATTGAATTAGCTCGCCTGCAATTTCCGATTGCCCAGATTTCTCAGTTGTAATTTACTTTAATATATATTTGACTTTTACTTATGTTTCTTATAATATATTATTAATAAGGGGGAGATCATGGTGGAGAAAATCAAGGCGTATTTCGAGTCACTCGAAGGGCTAACTACAGAAGCTCTCGACCGTTCGGCCGAGCAGTTGGTTCGTGAAGAGAAACGAAACGTCGCCCTTGTCATCGCTCATATCGCAGAGATCTCGAGAAGGAAGGCCGACCTCGAGTGCGGGTATACAAATGTCTTTGAGTACTGCGTCAAGCGGCTAAGACTGAGTGAGGGTTCCGTCGCGCTAAGACTCCAGGTGGCGAATGTCTCGAGGCGGTTCCCACAGCTCCTCATGGCGCTGGCCGATAACCGCATCAGCCTCACGGTTGCCGGGCACCTTGCACCTCACCTTAGCGAGGACAACGTTGAAAAGGTCATCGCTGATTGCGACGGGATGACGAAGCGGGCCGTCGAAGAGTATCTCGTCGAGGTCAGGCCCAAGCCCGTCTTCAAACCTTCGATCCGCAAGAGACCTTCTTCCAGCAAAGAGAGCGAAAAAGCTCCGGCCGAAGAACAGAAGGAGGCATTGCGAAATGAGGAAACTTTGAGCCCACCTCCGCCGAGTCCGTCCCCAAGCTTGCTCGAGCCTGCCCGTACCGACGTCTTCAATTTCCGATTCTCCGCCGACGGAGACTTTAAAGAAAAGTTTGAACGATTGGCCGAGGTTCTCGGTGTTGAGAATCCCTTAAAGAACATGGCCAAGGTTTTTGAACGGGCGGTTGACATTTCACTCGAGAAGAAAGACCCGAAGAAGAAACTCGAACGACGGCTCGAGAAAGAACGAAAGCTGGGCGCGGCTCCCGAAAAATCTCGTCCGGACGAGATTTCTGAAACTGGAGAAGAGGAAAACGCCAAGTCCCGCTACATTCCTTCCGGGGTGCGTGAACGGGTGTTCGAGTGTGCGGGGTACCAATGCCAATTTCGTGCAGCCGATGGGACACGGTGCAGCTCAAGAACGGGACTCGAGATCGATCACGAGCGGCCTTTTGCGATCTACCGCAGCCACGAGGAGGGTCATCTACGAGTACTCTGCAAGCGGCACAATTTATTCCAGGCAGAGCGAGTCTATGGAGCCGCGTTCATCCAGGCGAAGATCGATGAGAAAAACAATGGACGTCGAGAAGCGGGTCACTAGCGGAGATTTGCCAAGCGGTTTCGTGTGTCGATGAGCTCCGGGAGATCCTCGTCGGCGTTTTTCCACTGGTCGAGGGCTATTTCGTAGTATTCGATGGCTTGAGGCTCGTCTCCCATGGCCTCGTAAGTCTTTCCCAGGTTGTAGTTGACTTTGGAGCAATTGAGAAAAAATACGAGCTCATCACCCCCACTATTCCCGCGGAATCGCAGCATTTCGTTGCACATATTTGTGTAGCTGCGTAACGCCGCCGGGTAGTCACCGGAGGCCGCCAGTCGCGCCGCCTGCAGTTCGCTCACACTAGGGGAAGTACGATGGGTCGAAACTGTAATTTTGTTTAATGCGTCCTCCGATGAACGGTAGTCATCCCGACATAGAGCGATCTTCGCGGATAGCAAATGATGGAAGTCCATGAAGTAGGAATCGTAGTGTTCTTCTTCCACAAAGGACTCGATTTCGGCCGCACGAGCGGCAGCCTCATTCAAATCACCCTTCAAGAGCGCCGCCTCCCCTGCGACGAATGAGGCCATGATTCTGGTCGGGTTGTACGCGGGATGGTAGAAGTCCTCACTCACTCGCAAAGACTCCGAGAGATCTCTCTGGATACCTTCGTAGTCCCCGACAGCAGCCCGCAAGCGACTCCGTTGGAGGCGATACCGAATCTCCCTCGTTGCATCGCCGGCCTGCCGACAAGATTGAACGGCTTTGCCATAAGATTTTATTGCTTCTCCGTAGCGGCCCTCGTAAATATATGACCAGCCGACCAGCGCCTCCACGATTTGAGTCCAGTCCCCTTTTATGAGCCTTGCTCTCTCTCTCCCTTTCTCACCGCGGCCCATCAGGATGTTGACTAGTCCTAAATAGTAGTGGGAGACACTCCAGCTTGGTACGTTTCGCTGGCACTCTTCCATCGTTCTGTTTGCTTCATCCCACTCGCCCATCTCCATGTGGATCTCCCAAGCGGAGTGGTAGGGATTCCATACGTCGGGCTGAAGGATTCGATATTTGTCAAGGGCGACCAAGGCTCCATCGTAATCACCTTGATCCATGAGACAGTAGCCAAGAGCGTTGTACCCGTTCGCATAGGTGGGATCGAGCTTCAGAGCCCTTTCGCGAGTACGACAAGCCTCCTTGCCCCGACCTGCACCTTCTAAGGCGTGAGCCGCAAGTCGATTTGCCGAGATTTCATTGGGGTACTGGTTTACGAGATCTCTTGCCCACTCGGCCGCCTCGTCGAAACGGCGATCGTAAAAGGCTGTGAGCACTTCAATTTGCCGGCGTTCGAACTCCGGTGCCTTCTCCGAATGTTTCCTCGCGAGCTTCAAAAGCTCTCGAACAGGATAAAGGTCCGCCAACGGATCCTGCGTGAACCACCGCCCCTTAGCCCAAGCGAGTCGCATGTAGGCGGTCGAAAACGTCGGGTCGATTTGAATTGCCTTTTCGAAATTCTGCTCGGCGCTACTAAAATCCCATCGGCTACGATCTTCCATACCTCGCTGGTAAAACCGGTAGGCTTCGTAGGAGTCCGTGGTGACATCGGTGACCACGGGCCCTTTTTCGGCAAACTCTGAAGGGGTCACCGCCAAAAGCTCCGCCACCTGCTCGGTGAGTTGGTCCGTCATGTCGAAGATATCTTCGACCCGAGTGCCCTCCGCTTGCGCGGCGCCTAGGTTGTTTCCGGTCTCCACGTCGGCGAGCTGACCGGTAATTTGAATCCTCTCGCCGACCTTGAAAATACTGCCTAGAAGCATCGTGTCCACGTCGGCATGCTTGGCCACGTCCGTGGCGACAGTGCTATCGATGAACTCGACGTCTTGCTTGCCCAGTATCTTGAGAATGTCTCGCAGGCGTTGGCTGCTCACGACCTCCAGGGTGTCGTAGCGAGATAGATTCGTCGTGAGCATTTCGACGAGGATCCGTTCCAGGTCCGGCTCACCGGAACGATTCTCGAAGTACATCACGGCGACGGAAGGCTTCGATAGCGCTTGGGGCGTCGTCTCATCCGGCTCCGTCGGCCGGAATTGCACTGCTAACCAGCCGATGAGAATCACGGCGACCACCGTTGCTACAGCGATGAGCGGCTTTCGATGGCTCGGTCGCGTGGGCACCACGGAGCTCGAGCTCGACTCCAATCCTCGGCGAGTTGCCTGTAAATCGAGGGCGAGATCCTTCATCGTCTGGTAACGCTGTCCAGGATCCTTGGCTAGACATTTGTCGAGAATGCGCCGCAGCTCTTGGGTCGTTTCCGCGGTCACTCCCGAGCCTAGCTCCGATATCGGCGGAGCGGGATCATTGAGAATGGCGCTCAGCGTGTCCGCGCTCGATGGACCGTGAAAAGGAAGCTCGCCGGCTAGCATCTGGTAAAGCACCACACCGAAGCTGAAGACGTCACTCCGGGAATCGACCGTCTGTCCCCGCGCCTGCTCCGGAGACATGTAGGAGACCGTTCCCATCACCTTGCCGGGATCGGTCTCGACGCGTAGCGCCGTTTCCGCGTCGCTATCGTCATCGCCGAGTGGGCCGAGCGGTTCGACGAGCTTGGCCAAACCGAAGTCGATGATCTTGGCGTGTCCTTCCGGAGTCACCATGACATTGGCGGGCTTCAAGTCGCGGTGAACGACGCCTTTTTCGTGCGCGCTTGCGAGCCCTTCCGCCATTTCGGTGGCGAGCTCGAGCGATCGGCTGAGAGTCGGCCGACGTTTTTCGACGACGTCACGGAGCTTTTCGCCTCGGATGAGCTCCATGACGATGAACAGGACACCATCGGCTTCGTCGACCTCATGGACGACGCCGATGTAAGGGTGCTCGAGAGCGGCGGCGGCTCGGGCTTCTTGGATGAAACGCTGCTTGCGCTCCGGGTCTGCTACAAGCTCGGGAGGGAGGATCTTGAGAGCGACGTCACGATGAAGGTTCACGTCCCGGGCACGGTAAACGACCCCCATGCCACCGCGGCTGATTTCCTCCAGGACCTGGTAATGGGAGAGCGTACGGCCGATCATGGACGTGCCTCCTCGCTTGCGGGCGAGAATAACCTTTGCACCGTGAAGAGTCAAAGCCGGGATGCCGGATTCACTTCCACATTCTTGGATCGAACGCGAAGTCAGCTTGTCGGGTGATCTTCAGCTTCTTGAAGTCGCCGTGACTGACGTTGAGCACGTAATTGTGCTCGACCGGAACGACGACCGAGGGCACGCGGAAAACGCCGGCGGCTCCGCGTTTCACCCATTCGGTCCCGAGGTCCTTGCAAGTATCGGGAGGCGGTTCCCGGCGCCAGTTCTTTGGAAGTGATGTTTCCGGCGGTGATTCGATGGTCACTCGAGAGGGAATCCCGACCTTGAAGGTGGCAAACTCCATTGCCTTGTAAGCCGAAGCGATATATACGAAAAGCTCGAGAGCGGCGAGAGATAAGCTGTCGGAAACATAAACCACCGCGGTGCCCCGTTGATTCCATCGTCCTCCGTAGCGGCGGGCGCCCTCTCCCGAGAATGCTTCGTCTGCCCGGCTTTTCTTCACGATGCGCCAGGCGGTGGTCAAGAAAGGACCCCGTGCTCGATTCGGCCCAGTAGATCCTCGACTTCGCGTGCGCCCGCTTCGGTCGCCAGCAGATCCAGTGGAACTTGATTTCCGAGTCCGATGTTCGGGTTTCGAAGCCATTCCCGAGCCGTTTCTTCATCGCCGAAAACTGCGGTCGCCAAAGAAAAGATATGGGCCGCTCGGTAGAGCCGATCTCCTACGCCCACCCCGAGCTTTTTCTTGGGCTGGGCACGCAGACGACTGATCGTCTTTTGACTGACGCCGAGCGTCGAGGAAACCTCCTCGTCATTCAGGCCGAGCGCTTTTTTTAGACGGTCAATGGCTCTTGGTGGTAGGCCTTTCTTGATCAGGGCGGCGATTTCGAGGCCGCTTTCCACCTTGCGGCCGACACCCAGGATCTCGACCATTGCGGTTCCCATATATGCCTCCGTCAAATGTCTACTATATTATAGACATTTGTCTGGCTCGCGGTCAAACTTGCGCTGGGAGCGGACCATTCGGTCTGGAACCTAAAAAGCAAAAAGATAGTTGAGCTTCGCTGTCAACGACCGGTTTTTGAGCTGAAACATGTTGCCCCAGTCGTCGAGCTCGTTGTAGACGATGAAGAAGTCGCTTCCGGGTTTCGGAATCCAATTGAAGCGGATGTTGCTGGAAAGTGAATGGTTGACGTTGTTGTATTGGAAGAGCGACATCAACACGAGCTCTTTGCGAAAGGCGATTTGAAGCCGACCGGAGAAGATGTGGGTTGTGAAGGCTCCTTGGGGAAGATCGATCCAGTTCACCTCGTATTCTCCCGAAATATCGAGGTTCGTGTTAATGCGATAGTTGCCGCCCACGGCGATGGTGTTTCTGCTTCCGTCCCAAAAACCGCCTGTGGCGACCTCGAGGTTCAAAACCGTGTAGCGCCGGCGAAAGGTGTTGAGGCTTGCCTCCACGCGCGAGAAATTATACGTGCCTGGAGGAACAATGACGTCCGGCCTAAGCGCGAAGGGCTCGGTGATGGATTCATTGAAGTTGACCAGCTTGAGGTTGATGTTATCGCCGCTTTCGAGCGCGGTGGTCCATTCGCCACCCTGCTCTCGGGTCTCCAAAACATTTTGCTGATTCGTGATGTAGCGGAGGCCTGCCTTGAAATGAAATTGCCGGATCCAGTGGATCGACGGCCGTGGACTGAAGCGACCCATGCCGAAGTGCTCGCGACTGTTGGGACGCCGAACGAATCCAATACCGGGACGAAAGTTTTCTCCCAGATCCAGATAGCGATACTCACCGCCGAAACGGTCCGTCTCGTAAGCGAAGCGCCCATAGGCCGAGTTTCGCCCGGTAAGCTTCAAGGGCTCGTTGACGCGGGCGAAGTAACCCTCTAGGGTCCAAACCTGCTTGAACGGCAAGCTGAGGTCCAAGCCGTAGACGCGATTGTAGTTTCCATCCCCCTGGCGGCTGGTGAAGAGAGCACCGACGCTGGCGCGGCTCAAAAAGTCTCGGCGCAGCCGAATGACGGTGAAGTTCTCGGACGGCCGAGTGAACGCCTCGTCGGCCTGGATGGTCATCACGCCGAGACTGGTTCGGCCCTGGCGGCCCGAGAGCCGTGCTCCGGCCGTGATAGGGATTACTTCGCCGCCTGCGGATAAGCCGATACGACGCGTGAAGACCATCTCGGCTTCTTTCTGAATGCCGAACTGAAACATGCGCTCGCCTTCGAGAAAGAACTGGCGCTTTTCGGGGAAAAAGAGCGAGAAGCGGGTGAAATTGATCTGCTGAACGTCCACCTCTTCTTGGGCGAAGTCGGTGTTGATGGTGAAGTCGGCGGTCAGACTGGGCGTGACGCCCCATTTCACGTCCCCGCCGAACTCGGTGCGTTGATCGCGAACGCTGGGATCGCGGTATTGATCGACACCGGCCAAAACGTAAGGCTTGAGCTCCACCGCCCGTCCCGGCTTGATGTCTTTGAGTCCCCGGAGGTGGCCGAGCTCGGCGGGGCGATACCAGGTGGAGTCATTGCTGACAAAAGGCCAAGTAACTTCCTCGTTTTTCCGGGGAATGTTGCGTTTGAACCCGATGCCGAAGATCACTTCCTCGCCCTGTGCGGGCGACTCGAAGCGGAGTGACTTGAAAGGGATGGCGATTTCCGTGTCCCACCCCTGCTCGAAGCGGCTGCCTTTGGAGTGCCAGACGGTGTCCCAATTGCGGTTACGAGTTTCGGGGGTCTCACCGTTTTGGAGCAGATCCACTTTGACACCGTTCAAGTTGGTCACGAACTGGATGGAGCTCCTATGATCGTTATAAGCGTCGATCATGACGATGGCTAGATCGTCGGCACTGGGTGTCTCGTCGCGAAAGATGGCCCTTGCATTTGCCTTGTCCGGTTCGCTGTCGTAGGAGCGGAATCCAATATAGAGATGGGTCTGGTCGTAAAGGACTCGTATGTCGCTCCGCTCCGTCGCGGGTAATCCTTCGTTGGACTCACCTTGGTAGAGATCGGTCACCGGCTCGGCGAAGCCCCAGGCTGGATCGTCCAAGCGACCGTCTAGAGTGAGCTCGCCCTGGACAGGGGCGGCCGTCATCTCCCACGTCCGTTCCAATAGCTGACGGACCCGCTCTTCACGGGGTAGAGTCTTCAGAATTTCCGCTTCGTCGGGACCCGCAAAACCCAGCGTAAAAATCGCGGAGGCAATGCACAGAAGGCGGCACAGGCCTTTCTTGCTCTGTTCGACTGTCGTCACGCCGCCCTCCGTCTAAAGCGCCAACCAGAGGACTCCGATGCCAATGGAGAGCACCGAACAGGTTGCAAGGGCGACTTTAAAGGGACGCGCACCCCACTTGCCCATCCGGTGCGAGGCTATGCCGATGAGCCAGGCGAAGCCCCCCATGGCCAGCAGGTTGCCTAGTCCGTAGCCGACGAGGTAGGTGACGGCGGCCGTCTGGCTGGGAAGCGCGAGGGCCGGGAGAACACCGAAAATATGGGATGTGCCGGCGACTCCGTGAAGCAACCCCATGCCGAACGAAGCGTGGGAGTGCCTGTGGGTGTGGCCGGGTTTTTGGGGGTGATGAGCATGAATGTGCGTGTGCGTTTCGGACTCGTGCTCATGATCGTGGGTATGAATCCATTTCGAGAAGGCTTTCCTCAGTCCCCAAGCGCCGACGGCAATGAGCATGATACCCACCGCGCGCTCGCTCCACACGGACAGGGCCTCGAGATCCAGTAGTCCACGGAGTAAGAAGACGACCACTCCGATCACGGCGACGCCCGCGCCGTGCCCCAATCCCCAGAGTAGACCGATCCAAGCCGCCCGGTGGCGGTTGGTGATCGAAAGAGGCGTGACGGCCGCTAGGTGATCCGGACCGGAAAGAGCGTGAATAGCGCCGGCGGCGAGTCCGGCAACGGCAAGGGTGAGAAGCTCCATCGTGTTGTTTCCAGCTCCCAAGGGTAAAGGAAAGCGCTTACTAGATCAAAGAGCAGTACCGACCTTCCTATACCCCAAAGAGCGGACGGATGATGAGGAACGTGAAGATCGTGATGAGCACGGCGGACATGAGCACGATGAAGAAGCCCGCTTTGACCATCTGCGGAATGGTCAGATAACCGGTCCCAAAAACAATGGCATTGGGTGGAGTTGCCGCCGGCATCATGAAGGCACAGGATGCGGCAACCGCAGCAGGAACACAAAGCGTGAGCGGCGAAAGCCCCATTCCCACCGCGGTGGCGCCCAGGATGGGAAGAGACATGGCCGTCGAAGCGGTGTTGGAAGCGAACTCGGTCAAGGCGATGATGACCACAACAATGGCCAGGATAAAAAGAGGCAGAGGAGCTTCACTGAAGTGGACCAGTTGATCTCCTACCCACTTTGATAAGCCACTCCGGTCGAAACCGGTGGCGAGAGAAAATCCTCCGCCGAAGAGAAGCAGTACGTCCCAAGGGAGCTTCGAGGCCCAGGGCCAATTGAGTAGACGTTCACCCGAGCCGGCGGGCAAGAGGAAGGCTAAGACCGCCGCCGTCATGGCGATGGTGGAGTCGGTGATGAGCTCGCCGGAAGGAATCCATCGGGTCCAAAGGGGTCGGAACATCCAGGCCGCTGCCGTCAAAGCGAACAAGTAGGCGGTCCGCCGCTCGCCGGTGCTCATCGGTCCGAGCTTGCGGATGTGCTCTTTGATCAGCGCCGCGCCTCCCGGAACTTCTTTGATCTCGAGAGGGTAGGAGATCCGGGTCAACCAGAACCAGGTCAGCGGAACCATCACGGCGGCGAAGGGGACCCCGAAGGCCAGCCAGCGGAGAAAGCTCACCTGGATCCCGTAGGTTTCTTCCATCATGCCGGCCAAAAGCACGTTGGGAGGGGTGCCTATGAGCGTGCCAATGCCCCCAATTGACGCCGCGTAGGCGATTCCGAGCATGAGGTCGACACCGAAGTTGAACTGTCCCGGCGCCAGATCGACATTGAGCCCCTTTTCCTTGACGGCGTCGGCGACTTGCTGGATGACCGCGAGGCCTATAGGCATCATCATAGCGACGGTTGCGGTGTTGGAGACCCACATGGAGACGAAGGCTGCCGCCGCCATGAATCCCAGGATGACTCTCGAGGGGCTGGTTCCCACCATCGCGACAATGTGAAGGGCCAGGCGCCGGTGAAGGTTCCATCGCTGCATCGCCTGAGCGAGCATGAAGCCGCCGAGAAAAAGGTAGATGAGATGGTTCGAGTAGGGAGCGGCGGCCTGCGCAGCAGAAGCAATTCCCAGAAATGGAAAGAGCACAAGCGGCAAAAGCGATGTCGCCGCCAGGGGTATGGCTTCGCTGACCCACCAGATCGCCATGAGCAAAGCTGCCGCCATCATCCGGCGGATATTGGCTGGTATCCCCGGAATGGGAACGAAGGCGAACACCGCGAACAAGGTGAGTCCCGCCACGAGTCCGATACGTTGCCGACTGGGTAGGGATTTCAACATAGCGACCAAATCATATCAGGGGTGGGCTATAATGCGCGCGAAAGGCAAATGTATGGTTGAAAATGTAGATTCCCGACTTCGCGAGAAAGCCGACCCGGAAGCACCTCCTCCGGTCTTCGGGACTTGGAAACGTTTCTACATGGTCGTCATTATCAATACGCTCGTGACCTATCTGTTGCTTTTGCTCTTTTCCAACTTTGCCGCCCTGTAGCTTATGCATCCCATCGATTGGATCGTCGTCGTCGTCTACTTCGCTCTCATTATCGCCGTAGGAATGCGTACCGGCCGTGGTCACAAAGAGATCGAGGATTTCTTTCTGGCCAAACGCTCCATGCCTTGGTATGCCATTGGCCTGTCTGTCATGGCGACTCAAGCGAGCGCCATCACACTCGTGGGTACCACGGGCCAGGCCTATGTGGACGGCATGCGATTCATTCAAATCTATCTCGCTCTGCCCCTCGCCATGGTCATTCTTTGTGTGACTCTGGTGCCGTTTTTCTATAAAGCGCGTGTCTTTACCGCCTACGAATACTTGGAGAAGCGTTTCGACTCTAGGACACGAAGTCTCACGAGCTTCCTTTTTCTTCTTTCCCGTGGTCTCGCCGATGCCGTGGTGATCTATGCACCGTCCGTAGTGCTTTCCATCGTCTTCGGCTTGGACGAGAGGGTGACCATCCTTGCCATTGGTCTGGGAGCGACCATCTACACATCGCTCGGAGGTATGCGGGCGGTCATGTGGGTCGAGGTCTGGCAGATGGTGATCATCATGCTGGGTATCCTCTTCTGTCTCGGTTCGGTTCTCTGGGGGATGCCGGACTCGGTCTCGCTGGTCGAAGCCATCCGTATCGCCGGGTCCGCGGGGCGGACCAGCACCCTCGATTTCAGTCTCGACCCCACCGTGAAGTACACGTTCTGGAGCGGCCTTGTGGGGGGGCTCTTTTTGATGCTTGCCTATTTCGGGTGCGACCAGAGTCAAGTTCAGCGGTATCTCACCGCGCGTTCACTCGTAGAGAGCCGGTTGTCTCTTCTCTTCAGTGCTCTGGTAAAGATCCCCATGCAGTTCGTCATCTTGCTGACCGGCGCGATGCTTTTCGTTTTCTACCAGTTCGAAAAACCCCCGGTGGTCTTTAATCCGGTTGAGCTCCAAAAGCTCGAGGATAGCTCGTTGGCGGGGGAGTATCGTGGGCTCGAGCAAACTTACGATGTAGCTTTCGAAACGCGCCGCCGCGCGGCTCTTGCAATGGCTTCTGAAGCGGACGAGAAAGTTTGGCTGGAGGCGCGGACCGAGTTCCTGACCGCCGATGAGCAGTTCAGCCAATCGAGGGAGCAAGTCAAGGGACTCATCTCGGAAATGAACGATGGCGAGACCTTCAACGACACCAACTATGTCTTCCCTACCTTTGTATTGACGCAACTCCCGGCGGGTTTTGTCGGACTCATTTTGGTCGCGATTCTCGCCGCCGCCATGTCCACGGTGGAGTCCGAGCTCAACTCGCTGTCCACGGCGACGGTGGTCGACTTTTATCGCCGTTACGTGCGGCGCGACGGTTCCGATCGGCACTACCTCATTGTTAGCCGTGTCTCCACGCTGGCCTGGGGAGGCTTTGCCACCTTTTGCGCTCTTTATATGGGTCGCCTAGGATCGGCTATCGAAGCCGTCAATACGATCGGTTCGTACTTTTATGGCTCCATTTTGGGCGTGTTCGTCTTGGCCATCGCGGTTCCCCGGTCGAACGGCCGGGGCGCATTCTGGGGCGTTCTGGTAGGATTCGTTGCGGTGCTCGCAACCGCCCAGATGTCGGAGATCTCCTATCTTTATTACAACATCGTCGGATGCTTGGTGGCCGTCGCCGTCGGTTACGCCATCAGCCTAACTATTTCTAAGCAAGCCGGTTCAGCCTGAGTCCATGAAAGCGTGACCTAAGGCACGGTTCCAATCGGTTCTTCCCGTTAAAATGTGCAATGGGGAGACATACCCTTTACAATCTTCTATAGGTCCCGTTCTTTAGGTTGGAACTCTTTCAGGTCGGAACGATCGGAAATATAATGCCGCTTTGGTGAGCGTGTTGATAGTTGACTTGCTGGATGTCGTAAACGTCGGTCTGATGGCCGCAGCCTCATGGGTAGGACTGGCGGCGTCGAAGCAGGAATCCAGCTGGAAGAAACTCTTCGGCCGCAAAGGCAAAGACGAAGGTAAGGCGGCAACGGCGACATCCACCGATCCGGGCATTCGATCCGGCGACTGGCAACGGGCGGCCAACATCTTTGTGAAAGACGGCCGGTTTCGGGAAGCGGCGAGACTCTATCAATCTCAGGGTCAAAATTACGAAGCCGCGCGACTGATGGTTCAAGCCGGTGCTCTCACCGAAGCGGCGTCTCTGTTCGAGCGTGTCGGACACTTCCTCAAAGCAGCCGAAGTTTATGCGCAGGCCGGTGACAACCGTCGACGCCGCGGAGAACTATCGGCGATATCTCGAAGACCAGTTCGGAAGTTTGGCGGTCGCTCGGTCCCCGGCCGATCACGCGAAGTTCACGCACTACTGTCGTCTGGCGGGCCAGGCGTTCGAACGTGCGGGGTTGCTCGAGCAGGCGGCGGAAACTTTCGAAAGGGGCGAGCACTGGGAACAGGCGGCCGAGCTCCACGAAAAATTGGGCCGTCATGTGAAAGCGGCGGACCTCTACCAGAGGAGCGGCGCCATGGACCGGGCCGCCGACGTGTATGCCCGCGGCGGCGACCGCGTGCGCGCGGCCCAAATGCGCGGCGAGTCTTTATATAAAGAAGATCAGAAGAACGAAGCGGCGGTTCAGTTCCTTCTCGGAGGGGACGCCCTTCGGGCCGCCGAGGTCTACGAGGAAGCGGGGAACTATCTCGACGCCGCGCGATGCTACGAGCATTGCGGCGCCCACCGGCAAGCTGCGGAAGCCTACCAGCGGATCAACGAACCGGAGCGGGCGGCCGAGATGTTCGAGCGCTGCCAGGATTACGAACAGGCGGGCTCGCTCTACGAGGCGTCCGGGGACATGTCCCAATCGGCCCGGATGTTCAACGAGGCGGGTCTTTATTACCGTGCCGCCGTGGCCGCCAGGAAAGCGGGGCTGGGCGAACAAGCCATAACCTATCTGCAAAAGGTCAAGACCGACCTCTTCCGACTTTTTACCCGCTCTGGTCCAGCTCGCCGAGCACTTCATGGAGCGTGACCTGCCCGGGGTTGCCGTGGAGAAGCTTCAGAAGGCGCTGGCACAGAAGCCCATTTCCGCCAGACACGCTGGGCGTTTACTACACCCTTGCTGAAGCCACCGAGCAGATGGGGGACCATGAGCGAGCTCGCGACATTCTCAAGAAGATCGTCGCCGAGGACTACAATTTCCGTGACGCGGTGGGCAAGCTTCAAGAGATTGAGAAAAAGCTCGAGAAGCGGACGGCGGTGGAGCCCATGGCCCAAGCTCTGAAAACCGATTTCGGCGAAGGTGAACGCTACGAGTTCAAGGAGAAGCTGGGAGCCGGAGGCATGGGGGTCGTCTATCTGGCCCAAGACAATCTACTTAAGCGAACGGTCGCCTACAAGATGCTCATGGAACAGTTCATGGAGATCGAGGAGATCCGCAAACGTTTCCTTCAGGAAGCTCAGTCCGCCGCCGCTCTCAATCATCCGAACATCGTCACGATCTTCGACATGGGTGTTGACCGAGGCAGACTCTTCATCAGCATGGAGTATGTAGAAGGGCTGACTTACTATCAGCTCTTGGAGCGTGAAGGAAAGCTCCCGATTCCGGCCGTCCGTCACTGCATGGTGGGAATTTTAAGGGCCCTTGCACACGCCCATTCCAAAGGTGTCGTCCACCGGGATATCAAACCCTCCAACGTGATGCTCGGTCGGGACAAGGTCATCAAGATCACCGACTTCGGCTTGGCCAAAATTCTGAAGCATGCGAAGGACCAGGGGAGTGAACGAGCGAGCGGCACGCCGCTCTATATGTCGCCGGAGCAGATTTTGGGTGATCCCCTCGATTTTCGGACCGACATCTATGCATTTGGTGGAACGATTTATCACCTTCTGGCCGGTGAGCCGCCATTTATCGAGGGCGAGGTCCTTTACCATCACGTTCACACCCAACCCCGCCCGATTCGAGAACATCGGCCCGACGTGCCCGCGAAGTTGGAAGCGGTCATCCTCAAGTGTCTCGCGAAGGATCCTGCCAACCGTTTTCAGAAAGCTGCCGACATCGTGGCCGCCCTTCGCAAGAAATAGCATCCGCCCCCGCCAAGGCTTCCGCCTTCGCCAAGGCTACGGCGGACACGGCGGCGGCTAGGCTGCGGCGGTATCAGTCCCTGATGAGTGAAATTGAATGCAAAAAGTAAACAATTTTCCGCGAGCTGACGGCTGATGGCTGACCGCTGATAGCTCGCGGCAAGCCGCGATAACCCTTTTGGTTGCGGCTCTGCCGCGTCAGGATTTTATCGAAACATACTCCACTAACCTCTATACCTACAACTTAACCCATGTATAATTGATCGTTTGCAGTATGCCTTCTCGCGGCCATGAATAACGACTCGACACAACCCGAACCCCTTCATTGGCGGCATCGCCTTCAAGCCTGGGTTCGCCAGAGCGTTCGCCGAAGTGAGCGCGAGGTCAATTACGTCCTGACGCTGGTTTTGGGTGCGGTCGTCGGTCTCGTCGTCGTAGCCTTCATCGTTGTGACCGAAAGTTTGGGAGAAGCTCTTCATCCACCCGGGGGAGCGCGCTGGCGACTCGTGGTCATCCCAACGCTCGGCGCACTGGCATCCGGCTACCTGCTTTACCGCTATTTCCCGGACGCGAGAGGCAGCGGCATTCCACAGACCAAAGCAGCTCTGTTCGCCCGGCGGGGTTTCATCAGTCTCAAGACCGTGATTGGAAAGTTCATCTGCTCCACGATATCGCTGGCCAGTGGTATCGCCCTCGGACGTGAGGGACCGTCCGTACAGGTGGGTTCGGGTGTTGCTTCCGTATTCGGGCGGACCTTGGGATTGAAACCGGAAAAGGTACAGGGTTTGGTGACCGTGGGAGCTTCCGCCGCCCTAGCCGCCGCGTTCAACACCCCTTTGGCCGCCATCCTGTTCTCCCTCGAAGAGGTTATGGGAAATCTCCATGCTCGGGTTTTGGGATTGGTCGTCATGAGCTCGGCCACCTCTTGGTTGGTGCTGCGATTGATATTGGGAGACGAGCCTTTGTTTCACGTTCCCGATTATCAAGTGGTTCATCCGATGGAGTTCGCGTTTTACGCGCTGCTGGGTGTGATCGGCGGGCTGGTCTCGGTGGCTTTCGTCAAGCTCCTTCTTCGCATGCGCGAGCGGTTCTTGAATATGCCGCGCTCGACCCGGTGGTTCCAGCCGGCCATCGGCGGACTGTCCGTAGGTGTCCTGGCTTTGATGTGGCCGGAGGTACTTGGCGTCGGGCTACCACTACGTGGGTGAGATACTGAATGGAAACATGGCCCTTCAGCTGATGGCGATCCTCATCATCTTGAAGGTCTTCGCCACGGCCATCTGCTATTCTTCCGGCAACGCGGGAGGCATCTTCGGCCCCAGTTTGTTCATCGGTGCCACAGTGGGCGGAACCGTGGGGAGCATCGTCCATGGGCTCTTTCCCGAATACACGGCTACCCCCGGAGCCTATGCTCTGGTCGGGATGGGCACCGCTTTCGCCGGCATTCTCCGGGTACCCATGACCTCTGTGATCATGATTTTCGAGGTGACTCACGACTACCACATCATCGTTCCGTTGATGATCTCTAACCTGATTAGTTTTTATGTCTCTTACAAACTTCAACCCCAACCCATTTACGAGGCTTTGGCTCAGCAGGAAGGAATTCATCTGCCCACGACGGAGACCGCTCAGCGGCACCTCCAGGTACGTTTGGCCATGCATGCGCCGCGAGAGTTCTTTGCTCCAGATACGTTGATATCGGAGGCTTTCGAACGGGCCGGTCAAAGCAGCTTGAGAGCTTGGCCTCTCGTTGACGACAAAGGAGTGTGGGGAGTCGTGTCTCTGGAGCAGCTCGAGAAAGCGGTCGGCGAAGATCTCGGCGACAAGAAAGTGACAGAGCTCGGGGACACACGCAAATTTCCCCACGTACACGACGATCATTCCCTGGACTTGGCTCTCGAACGCATGGGCTCTACCGGTTATGAGCTGCTCCCCGTGGTGAGCCGCGCCAATATCCACGAACTGGAGGGCGTGGTCTCGCTTTTGGACGTTCTCAAAGCCTTCGGCGTCCGCGAAGCACGGGGTTAGAAGCCCGGGGTCAGGCATTGAATTTTTGAATTCTTCGGCTGAGCTATGAGAGCGGTAGTCCAAAGAGTGTCGGAGGCGAGCGTCGACGTCGACGGGCGAACGGTCGGCAGGATTCGGTCTCGGACTCCTTGTTCTCGTTGGGGTGGCCGAGGGTGATGTTGACAAAGACGCCGAGTGGTTGTCCGAGAAAATCTCGTCCCTTCGGATTTTCGAGGACTCGAAGGGGAAGATGAATCGATTCGATCCACGATGTTGGCGGGTCGATGCTGGCAATTTCGCAGTTTACTTTGTTGGGAGATTGCCGCAAGGGGCGTCGGCCCTCCTACGACAAGGCCGCGGGGCCGGAGGAAGCCGAGAAGCTTTATCGGAAGTTTGTGGAAATGCTTCGAGTGAAAGGGTTCCCGGTGGAACAGGGGGCTTTTCAAGCCCGTATGAATGTCCACCTCGTCAACGAAGGCCCCGTGACGTTGATACTCGACAGTCGCAAGGCTTTTTGAAAGAGATTCGGCATGAATACACGCCTCATGGGAGCAGTTGGAGCGAGTCTTCTGTTTGCTACATCCTTTTCCGCTCAGGATGACGACCCGATCATCGCTTATCGACTCTTTGTCGGCACCGCAACCGGCGCCCATGAGTCGCACGACTGGGGAGAAAACTGGTTCTCCATTGCGGCAAAGTTACCGGGAACGATTCACTCTTTCGCTTGTCCCGGACCGGAGGCCTTTGCTGCAGGAAGCCAAGGCATCCTCTATTCGGAGAAATACGGTGAGACTTGGGTTCGTCTCGAGAGTTGGACAGGCGGTGAGGCTCTTGCCATCGCCGTGTCTTCCTATTTTGCAATTGATCCAGTGATGTTCGTGGGAACCCCTCGAGGGTTGTTCGTGAGCAGGGATGGGGGCGAGCACTGGAGACCGACGGGGCAAGCGGTAGTGTCGGGCGCCATCCGAGACATCGCTTGGCCGGGGGCGGCGCTTTTTGTGGCCACCGATAATGGCTTATTGGAGTCCCGGGACGGTGGCCACACTTGGAAAGCCGTCGGTGAGGGCCTTCCCAAGGGTCCACTGCTGAGCGCGGCCGCATCGAGGTTTTTCGAGCAGGACCCGGTGGTTTTCGTGGGATCCGATGGGGAAGGGCTCTATAAAAGCCGTGACGGTGGTGAGACTTTTGAGAAGCTTCGCTTTCCGGGACGTAGAATTCACGATATCTATTGGTGGCGGGCTTCGCTTCTTGTCGGATCGGAGGCCGGCCCATTCGTCTCCACGAATGCCGGAGAAAGCTGGGAGCTTCTAGCCAAAGACCTCGAAGGTGTACCCATCTATAACATACACGTGCCGGTGCCCGATTCTCCTTCCGGTAGTGATATCCTCCTTGGAACGGACCGTGGCGCCTTCAAAACTTCCGACGGCGGGATAAGTTGGCGCGAGATGACGCGGGGATTGGGGAGGACGCGTGTCTTCGGTTTCGGCAATTTTCCCATCTCCTCTGGCTGATCCGACCGAGCACCTGAAGAAGTGAAATCCCAAGTTCGCTTCCTTGTTCTCGGAGAAGCCGGTTTGGGACTCGCCGGATTGTTGTGGGTGTGGCTTCGATCCATCCCTATTGCCTCTCGGTTCGATATCGCGGCCTTGGCGCTCGGGATTCTCGCGGCGGCCATTGTTCTCGGTGGTGAACCTCGCTCTCTATGGCTATTCCCGGCGCCACGGACGACCAGCCGGGTCCATGCCTTTCTCGACCACGAATTCGTTTCCGCTTTTCGCGGGTCGGTGGATCTCGAGCTCCTCCTACTCGCGCTCCTGGCTGGTTTCGGTGAAGAGATCTTTTTCCGAGGAGTGCTTCAGCAAGAAACGGGGATTTGGGTCGCCAGTCTCATCTTTGGTGTTCTGCACGGACCTTCGAAGGATTTTTGGCCCCTGGCTCTCTGGGCGGCTGTGATGGGGGCGTTGTTGGGATTCCTTTACGAAAGTACGGGAAACCTGGTCGTTCCAGCGGTGGCCCACGCGGTCTACGATGGTGTCGCGCTCGTTTACGTGAGAAACAAGTTTAGAAGGTATCAGATGATGAAGTTCGCGAAGACTCAGGCGTTGGGGAATGACTTTCTTCTCGTCGAAGCACGAGAAGTCGCTGAATCGATGGCTCGCGAAGACTCTGGCCCGTGCGATGTGCCATCGCCTGCATGGGGATCGGAGCCGATGGGCTCATCTTCTTTCAAGAAGTCGAGAAAACACCTCGCTTCTCGATGAAGCTTTTCAATGCCGACGGCAGCCCGGCGGAAATCTCCGGAAACGGACTACGGTGCCTCGGAGCCTATCTGATATGGTCCGGCCGCTGCGAACAAGAACCTTTGCGGATCGAAACGGACGCCGGAATCAAGAGCTCACGACCCGAAGACGTCAAGGTAACCGTTTCGTTCTGGTCTCCGACTTGGGACGTCCTGGCTTGCGAGCGTGGATCTTCCGATGGAGATCGAGCCATCAGCTGAACCGGTGATTCAAGTGCTCTCGGGTCGATGGGCGTACGATGAGAGTGACCGCACTCTCTATGGGCAATCCCCAGTGTATCGTTCTGGTGGATCAGCTCGATATGGACGAGCTTCGTCGCTTCGGCCCTCTCTCGAGCGTCATCCGGCCTTTCCGCAGAAGACGAACGTGGAGTTCGTCGAGATTGTGAGTCCAGGGAGTTGAAAATCGGCATCTGGGAACGCGGCGCCGGCGAAACGGCTGCTTCGGGAACCGGCTCGGCGGCTTCCATGGTTGCGGCTCGCCTGAACGGCAAGGTGGACGAGAAGGTCATCGTTCGCTCGCCGGGAGGTGCCTTGGAGGTCGATTGGCGAGGCGGTGAAAATATCACCGTGATTGGAGAAGCCGTGGTTGTTGCCGAAGGAGACTTATTTGGACATGGAGTCATCGGCTCGACTGAGGCCTTTCTCGTGCCTCAGCCAAACGAGCAATTCTTGCTTCAATGTCTCGGATGCCATGAAGGCGTCCGCCACGTTTCCGGCTTCGAGTGTGGACCCAATCGTATCTGCACGAGTCATGTAAACATTCGAGTGCTCGTCGCTCCTTCTGCGCCGAGCGGACCGTGATTCTTCCAGTAGGGCGCGGATTTCCTTCAAGCATCGGCTCGGCGCCGCGAGCGATTTTGATTTTTTCTTCGATAGCCTTGCCCACGAGCTTCATCGGCACGTAAGCAGGCTGTTGCCGCTGCCTGGATGGCCTTCTCGGTATTGGCTCGGGTCTGAAAGAAGTGTCTGCGCGCGGGTCAGTGCTTCTTCCGCTTCGAGTAGAATCTCCGATGCGTATTCGGTGGCCCCTTCTCGTTTCGCCTTTTCGATGCGAGCACCGGCGATGCCGATCTCGGGGTAGGTGGCTGTGCACAACCCGCTAACAAGCCGAAGACGAAAACGCAACAAAGCCCGCGCATGGGCCGAGCCTATCCTAGACCCGCATCCCAACGCAAAGCCCTAAGAATCAACGCAAAGTCGCGGAGACGCAAAGCCGCAAAGCGAAAATAAACGTCAAATGCTCGAGAAGCGGACGGGAAATAATTGCCAAAAACCATTCCTCTCACTTGGCGTCTCTAGCGCCTTGGCGTCTTGGCGTTTGTTCTTATCCGAAGGTCAAGCTCACGTCGCGGTTGGCGGATTGGAAGCGAAAGTACGGGCTCGGGTAATACTCGCGTCCGTACTGGAGACTCCCCCCTTTTTCGAGCGGGCTCACATCAGTGGTGCCGGTGAAGTTCACGCTGTCGAGCCGGGTGAAGTGGCTTTGCGGCGAAAGGGAAAGTGAAGCGACTTCTGTCTCCCAGACCGGTTGAACCTCGAGCGGCAGTGAGTCCGCCAGGATGAAGTAGTGCGAGGCCCGAATTTTTGTTTTCAAGTGGGCACAGTAATAGCCGAACAGTGAGAAATTTAGATCACCTTCTCCCCGAGTTTTGTTGAAGTCCTGTCCGAGGTTCGGGAGCGCGTCGGCTCGAACGTAGGCTTCCTCGTACATGGGGATGGTCCGGCTCGGGTCGGAACGGTGGATGAGAAAGCGGATGCGCCGAATGAGAACGATTGGCTTTTCGTCATCGAGAAGTAGCAGTTCGCGGATGGTCTCCCTGATGGTCTCGTTTTCGAGCCGACCGACCGGGAGCTCTTCCGCCGGAAAGGGGTAGACATCTCGAAGAAGGCAATCGTGAAGTTGGGCCCAGTCTCCCATGGAGAGAGGTAAGTCTTCACGAACGGGAATCTGGAGGGTCGGTTGGGCTTTGAGAATTCGGTATCCGTTTTTGTGCGTGAAATCCAGGATCCCCATTTGCTCGAGTCGCTTCACCGCCGGTGTCACCGTGTTCCGAGAGATACGATTGGCCCGTGCAATGTCCTGAACTTGAACAAGATCGTTGACCCGGAATCCTGGGGCCTGCATCTGAATGAGACGCAGGATCTCCTGCTCCACCTGCCCGGGAAGGGACTTCGGTTGGCGACTGTCCAGAGCCAATCGGTAGTCCGGTGGTGCGGTTGACATCTCCGAGTATTTGCCCTTGGTAAAGGTGTTGACTTACCTTATGCATTATGCATAAGATTGCGACGTGCTCGATTGTATCACTACCAAATATGCCTGTCGAGAAAAACAAAAACCATTTATTTGCATTTATTTGACGGTTCGAGGGGTTCTATCTATAGTGCATGAAATTCACGTCTTTGCGAGGAGGTTCACACCCTAGATCCCTAAACCGGGTGCAATATTGAGTCTTCGTCTTTTAGTTTCGAGAAAATAAGGAGGAATGATGAAACGATTGATGCTTGTCGGCGCTATGGCGGCCCTTGTGTGCGCCTTGGTGGTGACACCACAAACCCTCCTGGCGCAGTCTTCTGCCATCAATGCAACCATCGAAGGTATCATCAAGGATTCGACTGGCGGTGTTCTGCCCGGAGTAACGGTAACCGTAACGAATATGGACACGGGGATTTATCGATCCGTTGTTGCCAATGAAGCGGGTCTTTATCGAGCTCAACTTCTACCGCTGGGGGCTTATCGGGTCGAAGCAGAGCTTGCGGGCTTCAAGAAATTTGCCCAGGAAGGCGTCACCCTCAATGCAGGAATGACCGCCTCGGTGAACATTACGCTTGATGTCGGGCAGGTTTCAGAGACCATCACGGTGAGCGCCGACTCGCCCGTCATCGAACCCGCCAAAATGGACTTGGGCCGACTGATGGACGAGAACGAGATCAAGAATATCCCTCTGATCTCGAGGAATCCTTACAACTTCGCGCTGCTTCAGGCCAATGTCACCGGCTACGGAAATGCGGAGCTCGGTGTGCCGCGCGTCAACGCCAACGGCACGCAAATGCGTACAAACTACCAAATCGACGGGAACACGAATACCCAGAAGGACCGGCCGGGCCTGAGGCTCCAGCCTATCTCCGAAATATTCGTCAAGGAAGTCCAGGTCGTGACCAGCGGTTTTGCTCCTGAGTTCGGCCAGACGACGGGCATGGTGTACAACGTCGTGACGCCCACCGGGACCAACGATTACCACGGCACCGCAAGCTATCGCTTCCGACGAAAAGGTATGTCAGCGCGCCCGTTCACCCTGGCTGAGAGCGCACCCAAACCGGACACCAAGGTTGACAACTTTACGGGTACCTTTGGCGGGCCCATCAAGAGGGACAAAGCCCACTTCTATACCGGGTATGAGTACATCAAGAGAGACCTCTCGGCTCAACGGGTGATTACCGTGGATCCCGGCGATGCCGCGCGGCTCGGGCTCACGGATGCCCTCGGTGATGGTGTCATTCCGGCGGCGGCTGAGCCTCAGTTCTTCATTCTCAAAGGTGATCTCCAGATCAACCCGTCTCACGCCTTGAGCGCGCGCTACACCTTGTTCGATCAGCCTATATCCAGCAACATCGGCGGCGGTTTGAACACGCTCGAGCGGGCCGTCGACTTCGCCGACAAGTCGAACAGCGTGTCGGCGCAGCTCGTATCGACTTTCGGCTCCGATATGCTCAACGAGCTCCGCATGCAGTGGAGCAACCGTCAGACGGAGCGCATGGCGAATGAGTTCACCGGAGATTTCCCCCAAATCACTATCAGCGGCGTGGCCAACTTCGGAGGTGCAGACGGCGATTACTTCGAGCAGAAAATCTTCCAGATCACGGACAGCTTTTCCCTCTATCGCGGCAATCACGGTTTCAAGTTTGGGGGCAGCATCGAAATGATCGATGACTCTCGGCGGAGCGCCGTCAATTACGGCTACACGTTCGGAAGTATCGAGGCTTATGAAGCAGCGCGTGCCGGGATTACTCAGTACTCCTACACGACGTTTAATCAGAATATCGGCGACCCCACGCTCGACTTCGATTCGGCCTTTTACTCTGCGTACTTTCAGGATGACTGGGCGGTTAGCGAGACATTGAAGGTGCTCTACGGGATCCGCTACGATTACTACCGCCTACCGGAGGCCGTTCCGGGTCCCAACAACCCCGCTTCCCAATCGTTCCGTGAAGACAAAAATAATTTTGCACCGCGGTTCGGATTGTCTTGGGACATGACCGGGGAAGGAAAGTCGGTGTTGACCGCCAACGTGGGTGTCATGACCGACGCTCCTCACCTTCGTATCTATAGGGATGCGATTCAGCAAAACGGCAGTCCGAGGTTTACGAATTTTTCCATGAACCCGACGACCGGGGGAGCACCGGCGTTTCCCAACCCCATTCCTCCCGGAGTGGGTACAATTAGTACACCGTCCACCATTTACACGGTATCGCCGGACTTCGCCAACAACTACTCCATACAGACCACGGTTCAGTACCGGCGGGCGCTCAGAGACAACCTTTCCTTCGAGCTGGCTTATGTGAACGCTACCGGCCGGAACATTCCTCTGACCCTCGACGACAACCTGATCAATCCCATCGGGAGTCTGGATGACGGTCGGCCCATCTGGGATACGGCGGTGAACGCGAATACGCGAGCCAACCCGGCGTATAACCACATTCGCCAGTACGAATCGATCGGAAAGTCGAGCTACAATGCTTTCACGATTCGCTTGAGGAAGCGTTTCGAGCAAGGTTTGCAGTTCAACACGTTCTACACCCTGGCCAAGGCCGAAGACGATGCCATCATGCAAGGTCGGATTATAGGCAGCACTGATGTGTGGCACTCCGTTGCCAACGACAACAGCCGGGACAAGGGCAGCACGCCTTTTGACGTTCGCCACACGTGGATCACGAGTGGTGTTTGGACCCTCCCCACGCAAACTCAGCTCGGATTCGTCGTGAACGTGAACAGCGGTTTGCCGTTCAACTTGAATTCCAACAGGGATGTCAGTGGCGACGGTCAGTCTACAAACGATCGGCCTGTAGGAGTCGATCGGATGGACCGCAACCTGGGTAGTATTTTTCAAGCAGATGTTCGATTCTCCCAGTTCGTCCCCCTCGGGAGCGATCGGTTTCGATTGGAAGCTTTCGGGGAGTTTCTCAATATATTCAATGTGGATAACGTTGCAGGGCGCGTTTCCACGGTGGCCATCGATTCCGGAGCCAACGCAATCGATTCCATCCCGGCGGACGATGAGTTTCGAATCAGCTCGGGCCGCCAAAACACTCAGTTCCAGCTCGGCATCAAGCTTCACTTCTAGGATGAGCTGGATGAGCCGGCGTCAGCACGCGTGCTGACGCCGGCATTTTCCCTCCCGAAGATTATGCCTTCTACCGTATTCGACTCGTTTTTTTTCAAGGACCGGTTTGGCACGGGTCCCATGCGTGAGATCTGGGACGACCGGGCCACTCACCAGCGATGGCTCGATGTCGAAGTCGCTTTGGCCAAGGCCGAGGCGGAAGAAGGTCTCATTCCCAAGAGCGCGGCTCGAGAGATCGCTCGTAAAGCCAGGATCGACAACCTCGACCTCGAGGCCATGAAGGCGGAGTTCGACGCGACCTGGAATCCCGTCGTGCCCTTGGTCAACGCGCTGCGCAAGGTAGTCTCCCCCCGCGCCGGTCGACTATATTCACTGGGGATGTACGAGCAAGAACATCTTCGACACCGGGCTGATGCTCCAGGTCAAAGACTCCTATGAGGTTGTCCTCCGCGAGTTGGACACGGTGGCGGAGCATCTTGCCGGGCTTGCCGAGCGTCATCGGGAAACGGTGATGGCCGGCCGTACCCATGGACAGCACGCCATCCCGGTGACCTTCGGGTTCAAAGCGGCGACCTGGCTGGATGAAGTGCGAGCGCCAGAGACAACGGCTCACCCAAGCCGGCCCCCGGATTCTGGTCGGAGAGCTCGGCGGGGCGGTGGGGACCTTTGCCTCGTTGGGTAAAGCCGGTCTTCGCGTGCAGAAGCGCTTCATGAAGACTCTCGGCCTCGGAGTCCCCACTATTCCTGTTAAAACTGCGGGAGATCGCGTGGCGGAGTTCGTCGCTTCTCCTGTGGATGCTCTCGGCGACTCTCGGGAAGATCGCGCAGAACATCTATAACCTCCAGCAGACGGACATCGACGAGGTGACCGAGTTCACCGAAGGCAAGGTCGGAAGCTCGGCCATGCCTCACAAGCAAAATCCGGTGGCTTCGGGATCGGTCGTCTTCCTGGGACGGCTTCTTCGCTCGAACGCCGGTCCCGCCCTCGACTACATTCACGCCGAGGGGGAAGACGACCACCGGCAGGGAGAGACGGCCTGGAAATTCGTTCCCGAGGTTTGCCTGCTGGCCGGCGCGCAGCTCGAGCGTCATGAAGCTGCTGCTCGAGACTTTGATCGTCAAGCCGGAGAACATGTGTCGCAATCTGGAACGGGGAGGGGGCCTCACCACCTCGGAGTCGCTCGTCATGGCGCTGGCCGAGTTTATGGGAAGAGACCGAGCCCATGAGCTCGTAGGTGAATTGGCGGTTGAGGCCCGATGTAGTGACGTCTCATTCGTAGAGATCGTGAAGAAACATCCGGAAGTTCGAAAGCACCTCTCCGACCGAAAAATCGATCGACATCTGGACTATCGGAACTATGTGGGGCTGTCCACGCACTTCGTGGATCGCGTTCTCAAGGCCCATCAAAAAGCCAAGAGAGCTCGACGTGCCAAAGCCTGAGCGACATTCCGGCTCCATGATGTGGGCGGAGATTCAAGAGCAACCCGAGACCTACCTTCGGGTGGCCGAACGTACCGTTGATTTTCTGATCGGTGCTCGCCCGAAGGGAACAATGTCTCCCCGCTTTCTTTCACGCGTAGACGACGTTGTTATCTTCGGCAACGGCTCTTCCTATCACGCGGCGTGCTTAGCCCGTGAGTACTTCCTCAACGTGACGGGGATTACTGCTCGAGCCGAATACGCTTCGGACGCCTTCGTGTATCCGCCGCTGCGACCCCGGCGCACCTTGGGGGTGGCCTTTTCTCACTCCGGAAGCTCGAGCGACGTGCGGGGCGCAGTGAAACGCGCTGCTCGTCAAGGTGTTCGGACCATGGGATTACGAACATCGAGAGCTCCCCGCTGACGCGCGAGACCGATATGTGTCTCGTGACCGGAGCCGGCGTCGAAAACGCCGTTCCATCGACGAAAGGATTCACCGCTGCTGCGGCGGCATCCCTCCTCGTTGCGTTTTACACTTCGGAGCAACGTGGGGGTACGAAAGGCGTTCGGTTCGCGTCCCGGAAGATAGCGCAGGCCGTCCGCGGTCTCGAAGATTGGTTGGCAATGACCGATCGAATCCAGGGGGCCGCTGACTTCGTTGCTCGTGCCCGGGCGGTAGCTTTCGTCGGAAAGGGCTTCTTGTATCCGGTGGCCTGTGACGGAGCGTTGAAGCTTCTAGAAGTCGCCTACATTCCCGCGCTGGCCTATCCCCCGGAGGAATTCCGACATGGGCCTACGGCCATGGCGGACGAGGGCTTCGTTCTCGTTGCTCTCACTCCTCGCCGTCGCGACCCGTCGCTCATCCGCGTTATGGACGACGTGAAAGCGACTGGAGCCAGGGTCATTGCGGTGGGTGAGACCCTACCGCCCGTGGCAGATATTAGTCTCGGCTTACCGCGTGTCCATCCATTGGTCGCGCCGCTCGTAGCGATGCCGGCTCTTCAGTTGCTCGCTTACGAGGTGGGTGTCCGTCTGGGGCGGCCCATTGATCGGCCGCGGGGACTCACGAAGGTTGTAGGGGCGGCATAAAGAACTCGAGAACTCTAGAACTCGAGAATGAAACAGGAGGACGGCTCGATGACTCGCCGTCGTCATTAGGAATTAATAAGGAGTTGGGTGCTATGAGAAACATTGCTCCATACGTTTTGATACTTGCATTGCTTGCTCCGGTAGCAGTTTTGAGTCAGCTCGAGCCGATTCCCGAAGATCGTGGTGCGACCGGTTTGGCACTGGCGCTCCGCAAGCTCGCGTCCGGCGCGACGTTTCTGGAAACGACGGCCCATCCCGATGACGAAGACAATGGGTTGCTGGTCCTCTTGAGCCGTGGCCGGGGTTTGCGGACGGCTCTGCTCACCGTCACACGAGGTGACGGAGGGCAGAATATGATCGGCCCTGAGATTTTCGAGGCCATTGGAATCCTCCGGGCGTCGGAGCTCATGGCCATGCACCGAGTGGACAACGTCGAACAGTACTTCACGCGGGCCTACGAGTTCGGCTATTCGTTCAGCGTCGAGGAAACCCTCGAGAAGTGGGGCGAAGAAGAGATCCTCGCCGACGTCGTGCGGATCATCCGCACCGTTCGGCCGGACGTCGTCGCCTCTATGTTCCTAACGGGAGAAGGCGGGGGGCAGCATCATCAAACCACTGCCCGACTCACTAAAGAGGCCTTTCGCGCCGCGGCCGATCCGAGCCGATTTCCCGAGCAGATCGCAGAAGGTCTGCGCCCTTGGCAACCGCTCAAGCTCTATTCACACATGGGCATTGGAATGGGATCGGGTCGAGGTGGCCGGGATGAGCCCGACCCGCCGGGAACGGTAAGTATCGATACGGGCGTGTTCGATCCGGTCCTGGGTCGCTCCTATTATCAAATGGGCCAAGAGGCCCGAGCGAATCATCGATGTCAGTCCATGTCCCAGCTCCGTGGGCTCCCCGGGGAGCGTATCTCCCGTTGGCAGCCGGTGGACTCGGTGGTACCGAAGTCGGACTCCGAAAAAGATCTCTTCGATGGCGTGGAGACGGGTCTCGATCGCTTCAAGGATTTCGTTCGAGGTGAAGAAAACGCAGCCTTCTTCCTCACCGGTCTCGACGAATTGAAGTCGCACGTTGCAGCGGCCGAGGATGCCTACAATGCGCTCGAGCCTTGGAGAACGATCCCGCGCCTCGGGGCCGGGCTCGTCTCGGTTCGCGAGCTTCGGAAAAAAGTGGCGGCCAGTAACCTGTCAGATGCCGCGCGCTACGAGATCGAGCATCGTCTCGCCGTTAAGGAAGAGCAGTTTCGTCATGCCCTCACCTTGGCCCATGGCGTAGGATTCGATCCTATCGCCGACCGGGGCGAGGTGGTACCAGGGGACTCGTTCAAAGTCGGGGTTCGTGTGACCCACCAGAGCCCAGAGCCGGTGGAAATTCGCAGTATCGAGCTTGACCTGCCGGTGGGTTGGAAGCAGTCGCTTCAGGAGGGAAGCTCCTCCGGGCCGTTGAGCGTGAACGAAAAGCTCGAGGCGTCTTACGAGGTCAAGGTCGCGACCGATGCAAAATTGAGTCGGCCTTATTGGGTCCGCAATCCCGAAGTGGATCGTTTCGATCTCATCGAGCCGGAGTTGGTCGGTCTGCCCTTCACTCCGCCGGCCGTTAAATCGAGGCTGACGCTTCGCTCTCATGACGTCGAGTGGACTCTCGATGAGCCGGTACAGTACCGGTACGAGGGGCCGTGGGTCGGCACGGAGAAGCAAAAAAGGATATCGGTCCTTCCCGCTATTTCCCTGAATCTCTCCCCCCGCGTTCTGGTGTATCCCACCGGCGCGAGCAACCGTTCGAGAACCGTATCCGTGAACGTAACCTACAAAGGAAGCGATGCGGTGGAGGCGTCGCTTCGCCTCGAGGTTCCGGAAGGCTGGAATGTGAAACCGAGTGAAGCTCCTCTAGTTTTCGAGCGGGTGAACGAAGCGAAGAGCGTTCCCTTCGAGGTTACGGCACCCGGTTCGGTTCGGCCGGGAACCTACGCGATCGAGGCCGTGGCGAGTATGGGCGGCCGGGACTACCGCGAAGGTTACAGGACCATCGCCTACCACCATATAGAGACCCGCTATATCTACCGTCCGGCACGCGCCGAAGTTCAGGCCCTCGAGATCGAAGTCGAGCCCGTCACCGTAGGCTATGTGATGGGAGTGGGAGACGAGGTTCCGGAAGCGATACGGCAGCTTGGAGCCGAGGTGGTGATGCTCGACGAGCAGGAACTGGCCGGCGGCGATCTTTCGCGTTTCGATCTCATCATGACCGGCATTCGGGCGTATCTCAATCGCGAGGACTTGCGATCTTATAACCATCGATTGCTCTCTTATGTCGAAAGCGGGGGCACCGTCGTCGTGCAGTACAACAAATTCGAGTTCAACGATGCTCAATGGGGACCCTATCCCATTCAAGTGAGCCGCAACCGAGTGACGGTGGAAGAAGCTCCCATGCGGATCCTCGAGCCGTCGCATCCCGTTTTCAATTTTCCCAATAAGATCACCGAGGCGGATTGGGAAGGATGGGTGCAGGAGCGGGGTACCTATTTCATAGGCGATCGTGACGAACGCTATCGGGATCTATTGGCTTCCGAGGACCCGTGGGAATACAACGCCGGGGAAAAGCGCGGCATCCTGGTCGAGGTTCGGCATGGCGAGGGACGGTGGCTCTACACGGGGTTGGGGTTTTACCGGCAGCTTCCCGCCGGAGTCCCGGATGCCTACATGTTCTTCGCCAACTTGCTGAGCTTGGCTAAAGCTCCTCCCGAGTCGTCCGAGTAGAGTCAAAGGTACTTCTGAAGCCCGATTCGGTTGGCGGAATCGGGCCGTAGCAGCTGAGATCATCCGTTTTTTCGATCGCGAACGCTCTGGACCTTTGCTTCCATTTTCTCGTTGAGGCGCGTCCTTTCTTTGGCGAGCTCTTCTTTGAAGCCCTCCAGTTCCTCGAAGGAGGTCGCCTTGCTGATCTTGTCTTGCTGTTTGATCTCCCACTCGGCGATTTTCGCTCGATACTGACTCCGGATCTCGGCGATCTCAACTTTTTGTTCGTCGCTCAAGGGGTTGTCGGAAAAGTCGCCTCGGGCGCGGAGTTTCTCCATGGCCAACTCTACGGCCGATTTAGGTTCACCTTCTGGCACATTTCACCTCGCTATGATTTCTGAGTTGCTATACTACGTCTAAATTTGGCTTTTGGAAAAGGAGTATCAAATGGCTGAAAAAACGGATATCACGATTCTCAAGAATGGACCGGTACGCATTCAAGGTGACATCGTCGTCAAAGACGCGGACGGCGGCGAGTTCGACCTCGCCGGCAGAGCCGCCGTCAGCTTGTGTCGTTGCGGACACTCGGAAAACAAGCCTTTCTGCGACGGTTCTCACAAAGGGGCTGGCTTTCAATCTGAAGTTAAGGCAAAGTGATTTGTTTATGGTGCACCCGCCTTTGCCAAGGCTTCCGCCTTCGCGAAGGCTACGGCGGGCAAGCGGGCACGGGCTCGGTTGAATTAGGAGGGATGTAAAGTGACCGGTATACCGGAAAATTTCAAGGACATCATTAAAAAGAAAGCCTTCGGCCACCTGGCGACCGTGATGTCGGACGGCAGTCCGCAGGTGAGTCCGGTCTGGGTCGATCTCGATGGGGAGCAGCTGGTCGTCAACTCCGCCAAAGGCCGGCTCAAGGATCGGAACATTCGGGCGGATGCGCGGGTGGCGGTGTCGGCGACCGATCCCGATAATCCTTATCGGGCCCTGATGATTCGCGGCAAGGTGACGAAGATTACCGAGGAAGGTGCGGAAGAGCACATCGACAAGATGGCTTACAAGTACCTCGAAGAGAAACGATATCCTTATCGCACCTCCGGTGAGGTCCGGGTTCTCTACTACATTGAACCGACCAAAGTCGCCATCATGGAGTAATTGCTTAAGAAGGAACGCCAAGGCGCCAAGTCGCGAAGACGCCAAGCCGGAAAGACGCCAAACCGGAAAGACGATCACTCCGTATCTCTCATCGGAATACAAGGTGAACCGCATGTGGTCCACTTTGCGCCTCTGCGCCTCCGCGTTGGGTCTTTGTCTTGTTCTTATCCGAACATATCAATCGCGGTGCCGGTCATGGCAGCGGGCGCTTCGGTGGCGAGGTAGAGGATCAAAGTAGCCACGTCGTCGGGGATCATTTGTGGCTCGGCGCCGGGCAAGCCTCGACGGAGCATCTGGGTATCCACGGAGCCTGGGCAAACGGAAAAGACCTGTACATCGTGCTCGCGGGTTTCCTCGGCGGTCGCTTTGCAGAATCCAATTAGCCCCCACTTAGATGCGCAGTAAGAAGCGAGTCGCGGTGTGCCCAGGCGTCCGGAGATGGAAGAGACCATAATGATGCGGCCACGCCGCCTCTTTAGCATACTCGGCAGCACCGCCTTCGTGGAGAGAAAGGCCGCCTTTAAATTGATGTCAAGAACGCGATCCCAGGACTCTTCGGTGGTATCGACGATGAAGTTGGGCTCGACGATAGCCGCATTGTTGATGAGAACATCCACCGGACCCAGTTGCCGCGTTGTTTCAGTGACCAAGTCCTGGACCTGAGCCCCGTCGGAAACGTCGGCGGCATAGACCAGAGCCCGACCTCCTGAGGATTGGATTTCACCCGCGACAGCTTCCAGATCGGCCGATGTGCGTGAGATCAGAGCGACCGCCACATTCCGTGAGGCCAGCGCCAGGGCTGTAGTCCGACCGATGCCGCGCCCCGCCCCCGTAACGATCGCGACTTTGGGCTCGAACGGTGCTTTTACGCTCGGATTCATTGCCTTAAAACTAAGCAGTTAGCAGACAGCAGTCATTAGTCAGAATAAATCGACGACGGCAGCCTGTCCGCCGTAGCCTTGGCGAAGGCGGAAGCCGTCTTCCTTTTTCCATTCTGAATTCTCGAGTCCTTGAGTTCTCGAGTTCTTTATTTGTCAGTCCGATTTTTCGACCAGTCTCAAGAACTCACGGCGCAGATCGGGCTGGGTGCTCAGCGTTCCTGCAAAGTGGGTCGTGACGATTCGGGTCCCCCGTCGCTTGACACCACGCACGGTCATGCAGGTTTGCTCGCTCTCCAATACTACGGCCGCTCCCCTTGCTCCTAGGTGCCTTACCAGAGCTTCCGCAACTTGATGGGTGATGGTTTCTTGAACCTCGAGACGGTGACAATAACAATCCAGCAATCTTGCCAGGCCGGAGAAGGGGGCCAGTTTTCGATCCGGAAGATAGCCGATGTGAGCCACGCCTTGAAAAGGCAGTAAGTGATGTGGGCAGAGCCCATGAAAAGGTACGTCCTTGGCGATGACGAGCTCCGGCTCGCCGCTTTGCTTTCCGGCGTCGAAGCTTTCTCCCAGGATGGATTGAGGGTCCATCTCGTAGCCGTCCAGAAACTCCTCATTCCAGGCTTTGGCAACGCGTTCCGGAGTTCCTACGAGGTGGGGATGGCTGAGATCGACACCGGCGGCATGAAGGAAGTCCCGAATCGCCCGGCTCATGGATGCCAAATCGAAAGTTCGGGATGGACCCTTATGATGGACTGGGTTCTTGTCTTCGCTCATCGGCGTCTCCCCGGTAGATGACTCCGCAATCCGGTGTCTCGTAGAGCTGGAGCTCGACGAGACCGGAAAGCGCCGGCCGGAGCCTTTCCCAAATCCAAGTGACCACGTTCTCCGCTGTCGGGTTATCCAACACCTGATTCAAATCGTTGTGGTTGATTCGTTCCAGCGCATTTTTGTTCACTACGTTTTTGATGGCACCGAAATCCTGCGAAAGGCCGGTCTTGGGGTCGACATTGCTTTCGACGAACACAACGAGACGGTAATTGTGGCCGTGAGTGTGGAAGCAGGGTCCTTCGTATAGAGGTAATCGATGTGCGGCGTTGAATTGAAACTCGACTCTAAGTAACACGGCAATCCTTCTATGAATCTATCTTGAAATAGGTAGAAATTTCCGTTAGCGACACCACCTCGTCGTTCAAATGAAGCTCGTTCTCGTTGACCCCTCTAATGATTCCCTGCAACGACCTCCCGTCTTTGAGGATCACGCGCACCAATTCTCCTTCGAGCTGAGACAGAATGTGATGTGAAATGCGAGGGGTGAGCTCGGTCATCGCTTTGAATTCTCTCCTTACGTGAACTAAACGCGGGGCGGTCTAGGGATTGCAGCCACGGCAGGCGAGGACGGGTGAAATTCGGTCCCGAGACGCCGGGGTGTGGAATGTCCGTCTAGACTCCGATGACTTGCGCCTGGAGCATACGCTCGCGGGGGCCATCCAGCTCGGCGAAAAGAATGCTCTGCCAGTGACCCAGTGCGATGGTGCCTTCTTGGATAGGCAAAGTCAGGTTGTGGCCCAAGAGCATTGCACGGATATGCGAATCGGCGTTCTTGCGGTCACAGTCGGAGCAGTCCTCGCAGTTGTGAAGGAAGCCGTTTTCCTTATTGACCAACCGCTCCAGAAAGTTTTTGGCGTCCGCCATCAAGGCGGCCTGGAATTCGTTGATGAAAAGAGCGGTCGTGGTGTGTAAAGAGGAAAGAATGAGGAAGCCTGCTTTGATTCCCGACTCCCGTACGAGATCTCTCGCGCGGTCCGTCAAGTTATAAAGCTCGACCCGGCCGTCGGTGACGACCGCGAACGTACGGGAGAAGACCTTCATGTTGCCGCTCATCGCCTCTTCGGAAGCGGACTCTACTGCAATGGCGACCTTCTCCGAAGCCGTGCTGCTCATTTGCTAATCCTCCAAATCGGCCGATCCTTCATCTGGCCAATCTCAAAATCTATCGCTCAAACCTGAGTCTCCTGCGATTCTCACCGAGACTACAGTTGAACGGCCAAGTTCACCACTTTAATACAGTTCGGGGACCTTTGCAAGCCAACTTCACGAATCGCCGGTGAGTCTAGCTGAGGAGGCTTGTCTATCGCTCTAAGTCGTAGAAAATAAGGGCTCGAAGACTCTTTCCTGAGCCTTTTGAAGAACGGTTGCTTCGTGGGACCATGTCTGTTACGATAGGACGTTTCTCGGCCTGTTCGAGCCGTTATTACATTGTGATGATGCTATTTACTTCATTGTTAAGACGCTTCAATGGCTAACCTTCCCTTCTCGAACATCTTCTACCGAAAGACCCGTACCGGGATTGGCATCCTCTCGGTTGCCATCGAGGTCGCGTTGGTGGTTGTTGTGGTCGGCCTCGTCCATGGGACCATGAACGAGTATTCGGACCGTATCAAGAACGTGGGAGCCGATATCATCTTTCAGGGGCCGGACTCCTCTGTTTTTCTCGGTTTGGGCGGCGGTGTTATGCCCATCGAGCTTGCGGGGAAACTCGAGGCGACTCCAGGTGTCCAATCGGCTGCACCCATTCTGCTCGGACGTATCACCCGTCTCAAGGGCACGAACAAGCTCGTCACGATTTTCGGCGTCGAGCCCGAATCCTACAACGGCATCGGTGGCGGGCTCCGTATCGTGGAAGGTCGAACCCTCCGGGAGCCGAATGATTTGCTCGTCGATACCGTTTTGTCTGCTTCCGATGATCTCCACGTGGGCGACAAGCTGACCATAATGAACCGCGAGCTCACGATCTCCGGTATTTGTGCCGCCGGCGCGGGAGTCCGGTTGTTTGCTCGCATCGACGTTCTCGGTGAAGCGAACGATCAGGCGGGAAAGGCATCTTTCTTTTTTATTGATGTCGCCTCCACTCACGAGATTGGCGAAGTCGCGGCACAGCTCGAGACCGACTTCGAGGGCTACAAGGTTACTGCTATGGAGAACTTCTCGGAGGCGATGCAGGAGCAGGCCTTCGGTCTCGACGAGTTCATCCGGGTGCTTTCTATTCTGGCCGTTCTCATCAGCTTTCTCGTCATCCTTCTTGCGATGTACACAACCGTCATCGAGCGAACACGTGAAATCGGGATCCTCAAAGCGCTCGGCGCCGGAAAGGCCTATATCATTCGGCTGGTGATGGCGGAGTCGTTTATCATTTGTGCCATCGGTGTCGTGGTGGGTTATATCATCTCCGTCTTCGGGCGGATGATAATGCTCAGCTTCTTTCCGACCTTGACCGTGGACCTGATGCCGCGCTGGTTTCTCATTGCAGCACTTCTCGGTATCGGAGGAGGGCTTTTAGGGGCACTCTATCCTGCGTTCCGCGCCGCCCAACTCGACCCGGTCGAGGCGCTCAATTTCGAGTGAGCTGAAGAAATTGATTGACAATACCAATTCGATCTTGCAGGTCCTCGATCTTCGAATGACCTATAAGGTCGGCAAGGTCGAAGTCCCGGCGTTACGTGGAGTCAATGTTGAGATTTTCGCCGGTGAGTTTGTCTCCATCATGGGACCGTCCGGATGCGGGAAGTTGACCTTCCTGCATTTGATGGGTGGGCTGGCTCGACCTACCAACGGCAAGGTCATCTTGGACGGCATCGATCTGACCCACATCAGCGACGCCGAGCGTACCCGGGTCCGTCGAGATAGAATTGGATTCGTCTTCCAGCGGTTCAATCTGCTTCCCACCCTGACGGTTCAAGGCAATATTGAGATCGCCCGGCAGATTTTCGGCAACGGTATCCCGAGTAGAGACGAGATCATCCGCCTGCTCGAGATCGTCGGGCTCGAACACAAAGTGGATCACCGTCCGCTGGAGTTGTCCGTTGGAGAGCAGCAGCGGGCCGCCATAGCCCGCGCACTCATCAACAAGCCCGCTATCCTTCTGGCCGACGAGCCAACCGGTAACCTGGACTCTCGCAATTCGCAGCAGGTTTTGGATCTGCTCGTCGAGCTCAACCAGGAGCAGAATCAAACGATCGTTATGATCACCCACAACCCGCAAGCGGCTGAAGTGGGAGACCGTACTATCGAGATGCTCGACGGTCGGGTCGTTAGTCACCGTAGCATACCGCACTTAGTCAATACCGCGGGGGAAGTGGTTTAAGGTCGCCGGCGGTCGGGGGGACAAGTGGTGAGCTCCTCCATCAACGTACCGAAGGTTTTCTCGATAATCGCTCTTTGCGCGAGTCTATCCATACCCTCCGCCTTTGGAGATCGCCTCGATGAGGTCCTTGCCGAAATGGCGAAAGCGGGCGAGCAGTTGAAGACCCTCGAGGCTCATTTCGACCAGAACAACCATGACTACATTATGGAAATGGACGAAACGGCGTCGGGGAAGCTCTACGTGAAGCTACCCGGTAACATTCGATGGGAATACGATCCCCCGTCACCCAAGGTGCTGCTGGTAGCTGGTGATAAAATTCGTCTCTTCAATCCAACGTCCAATCAAGTTCAGGAGTTCGAGAGAGGACAAATGCGAGGTGGGGGCGCGGATCTTTTGATCGGATTTGGCAAATCGAATGCCGAGATTGGAAAGAACTACGACGTGAGCCTGGTCGAGGAGAACGAGGCCACGGTTGTGCTCGAGCTCGTCCCCAAACCCGGTTCCTCCGCCTCTCTCTTCAAAGCCATCGAGCTCACCATGGAGAAGGAACGTTGGATCCCCGTTCGTTCGCTTTTTCACGAGCACAATCGTGATACATCGGAGATCCTCTTCAAGGATATGAGGGTCAACGGCAAGCTGCCGCCTAAAGCCTTCGAGCTGGACCTGCCACCAAACGTTGAAATCATTCGGAATAAATAAAAAGGAACTCGAGAACTCAAGAACTCGAGGGACTCGAGGACTCGAGAATAAAGAAAGAAGTTGGTTTAAAACTTCTTGAGATGTGGAATTGCGTCGAATCAGTCAACAGATTGCAGAGAAGAAATCCCCGCCTAGGCCCGAAAAGGGACGTCTCAGGTCTGAATAGAGCCCTTTCCCTGAAGTCCCCTTGATCCTGCCGAGCGGATCGGCGATATTGAATCTGGCTTGGGTGGGGTGTCTTCGTACCTCGAATCTGGAATTTGAAATATGAAATCGATCAACAAGGCCAAAATTCGCTTCGAGGAGCTTCGGATGATCACGCGGGGTCTTGCATCGACCCGGCATCCCATCCTGGCGCATGTTGTCCCCATGCGAAGATGCAACCTCGCCTGTGGGTACTGTAACGAATACGACAATGTTTCCAAGCCGGTCCCCATGGCGGTTATGAAAAAGCGGATCGACAAACTGGCTTCGCTGGGAACGTCCATCGTGACCATTAGCGGTGGAGAGCCGACGCTCCATCCCGACCTCGACGATATCATTCGTCACATCCGGTCCCGAGGCATGATCGCAGGAATGATCACCAACGGTTACAGACTGATTCCCGAGCGCATCCGGCGGCTGAATCGGGCCGGTCTCCAGCACCTTCAAATCAGCATCGACAATGTCCAGCCGGACGATGTTTCGAAAAAGAGCCTGAAGGTTCTCGACTCGAAACTCGAGAATCTATCACGCTACGCGGAGTTTTTCGTCAATATCAATTCGGTCATCGGAGGTGGAATTCGCAATCCGGAAGATGCCGTTACGGTGTCGGATCGGGCCGTGGACCTCGGCTTCACGACCACCCTCGGCATCATTCACGATGGTGGCGGACGGTTGAAACCACTGACCGACAGGGAAATGCGAGTTTACGATCGGCTCAAGGGCCGGGGGAAGTGGGGCTACGCTCGCTTCAACGGCTTTCGCGACAACCTCGCGCACGGACGCCCGAACGACTGGCGATGTCGTGCCGGCGCCCGGTATCTCTACATCTGCGAAGACGGGCTGGTACATCTCTGTTCGCAACAGCGTGGCTATCCCGGCGTACCTCTGTTGAGCTACAAGCCCGAAGACCTTCGTCGCGAGTTCTCCACACCCAAGAGCTGTGCCCCCTATTGCACCTTGGCCTGCGCCAACATCATCGGTATTTTCGACAACTGGCGTTCTCCGCAGACGGTTCAGCCCCAGACGGTTGGGCATTCCGATCCACAGGAAGCCTGAACGGCTGCAACGATTCCACCCTAAACTTAGCCTACAAGTCTATAATCTGACTGAGAGCCATGAACGAGGTCATCGGTCAAAAACTGTCGGAGCTTCCCTCGACCCCCGGGGTGTACCTGTTTCGCGGTCGCGGCGGTCAGATCCTGTATGTGGGTAAGGCGCGTTCTCTTCGGGACCGCGTGCGGTCCTATTTCCAGGAGTCCCGCATCGAGAGCCCCAAGCTCGACCGTCTCGTCGAAGCCATTGAGGACTTGGAGATTGTCGCTACGGACACCGAACGGGAAGCCCTGGTTCTCGAGAACAACCTGGTCAAGACCCACAAGCCGCGCTACAACGTCCTGCTGCGGGACGACAAGAATCATCCCTATCTGAAGCTGACTCTTAACGAAGCCTACCCGCGCATCCACATCGTCCGTCGACCGGGCAAAAGTGATGGCTCCGTCTATGCCGGCCCGTATGTACCCGCCAGCCTGGCTCGACGGAGCATGAATCTCGTTCACCGACTGTTCGGGATTCGCAACTGCAACGAGAAGCTGGATGGCCACAGGGCGAGGCCTTGCCTCCAATATCAAATCAAGCGTTGCATGGCTCCTTGTGTCGAGAGTCTTGCCGGCTCGACGGAATACAAGCAGGCGGCGGCGAGTGCCCGTCTCTTCCTCGAAGGAAAAAACGAGGACCTGGTCCAATCTCTGAAAGCTCAGATGCACGAAGCGTCGGATGATGAACGATTCGAGGAAGCGGCGCGCCTGAGGGATGCCATTCGTATGCTCGACGATCTGGGCACACGGCAGAAGATGGCGAGCGTGCATGGGGAGGAAAGAGACGTCTTCGGCTTTTATCGCGAGGGTGATGAGGCGGTGCTCCAGGTCTTTTCCATGCGCTCCGGCAAGGTTGTCGACCGGGACAGCTTCGTATTGAAGGAGCTTACCGCTCACGGCGACGAGGATCTGGTCAGCGCGTCGCTGAAGCAATATTACGAGTTGGGCCGGTACATGCCGGAGGAGATTCACGTACCGGTCGAATTTCCCGAGCAATCGCTGCTGGCCGAATGGTTGAGCGGCAAAAAAGGGCGCCGGGTCGAGATCGTCGTTCCCAAACGAGGTGGCAAACGCCGTTTGGTCGACCTGGTTTGCCGCAACGCTCGGCTCGCTTTCGAGCTCGACAGTCAAGAGGGACATCAGACCTCGGCGCGCCTCGAGTCCTTGCGACAGATCTTGGAGCTTCCGGAGACGCCGCAGAGGATCGAGGCTTTCGATATCTCGAACACTCAAGCCAGCGACATCGTGGCTTCTATGGTGGTTTTCGAACAGGGGTATCCCAAACGTAGCGACTACCGCAAGTTCAAGGTTCGAACGGTGATTGGAAAGCCGGACGACTTCGCCTCGATACATGAGGTCGTGTGGCGGCGCTATCGGAGGGTGCTCGAGGAAGGCGCCGAGCTTCCCGACCTCGTTTTGATCGACGGTGGGAAAGGACAACTTGGGGCCGCGTACGAGGCGCTCGCCGAGCTCGGCCTGTCTCACCTTCCGCTGGTTAGTATTGCCAAGAAGCAGGAGCTGCTCTTACAGGTCGGCCGGCCGGATCCCGTGGACCTTCCCCGAAGCTCCCCGACCCTTCAGCTCGTCCAGCGGATCCGCGACGAGGCACACCGGTTTGCGATTACCTTTCACCGCAAGCAGCGCGCCGCCCGGAGTATGCGCTCGATCCTCGAGGACGTTCCCGGAATCGGTCCCAAAAAGAAAAAACTACTCTTGACACGGTTCAAGAGTATGCGTGGAATCAAGGAGGCGTCGGAGGAAGAATTGTCCTCGGTTTTGGGGCCAAAGCTCGGGGAACGGGTTCACCGGCAACTGGCGGAAATGACGTGATCTAGAAGAACTCGAGGACTCGAAAACTCGAGGACTCAGAATGGGGCATGAGAACGGCTCCTGCGTCGCCGTCGTCTTCCGGATTTACTTAACGCGACGTGTATCTGCCATCGACGGACGGGATGCGCTGTGCTAGCATGGCGGGATCGTTATTGATGGAGGAGGTTCATGAGTCGTAAGCGTGTGCTTTCGGGGATACGTCCCACCGGCCACCCGCATCTGGGAAATCTCGTCGGCGCCTGGGACAATTGGGTCGCCATGCAAGACGAGTACGAAACTTTCTACTGTGTCGTCGACTGGCATGCACTAACTACGGACTACGCCAATACCGGTTCCATCCGGGATTGCACCTTCGAAGTGGCCATGGATCTGTTGGCCGCCGGCATCGATCCGGAACGATCGACTCTCTTCGTTCAGTCCCATGTGCCCGAACACGCGGAGCTCCATCTTTTGTTGTCCATGGTCGTGCCTCTTCCGTGGCTCGAACGGGTCCCGACCTACAAGGAGCAAATCGAGCAGCTTGCCGATAAGGACCTCCATACCTACGGTTTTCTAGGGTACCCGCTCCTCCAGGCGGCGGACATCTTGATCTATAAAGCGGATGTCGTCCCGGTCGGTGAGGATCAGAAACCGCACGTCGAGCTGACTCGAGAAATCGCCCGGCGATTCAACCATTTCTACGGGCCCGTTTTTCCGGAGCCTCAGACCAAATTGACGCCGATGGCAAAGCTCCCAGGTACGGACGGCCGTAAGATGTCCAAAAGTTATAACAATGCGATTCCCCTATCCGACGATGAGCCGACGATTCGCGAAAAACTGCGGACGATGATGACCGATCCCGCGCGCAAACGTCGGAACGACCCCGGTGACCCCGCGCTTTGCCCCGTCTTCGATTTACACAAAGCTTTTTCATCGCGAGATACGAGGACTTGGGTGGAGGAGGGCTGTCGGTCCGCCGGCATTGGTTGCATCGAATGCAAGAAGGCATTGGCCGACCATCTCATGGAACGCATGGGACCCATCTTGGAAAGGCGTAGAGAATACTTGGCTCATCCCGAGCGTGTGTGGGAGATCTTGCGCCAAGGCGCCGAAAGAGCTCGAGGGGTTGCGCAAGCCACGATGCAAGAGGTGCGCAAGGCACTCAAGCTTCCCACCATGGAGGGCGCGTGAGCTCGGCTGAGCTTTACCTGGGTCCACCGCCCGAAGACTCTGAGTTTTCCTCCGAGCCTCAGTACCACGTTCGCCTAGAAGAGTTTGACGGTCCCATCGAGCTCCTTTTACACCTCATTCGAAAGAACGAATACGACATCTGCGATATTCCCATCGCCGCGATCACCCAGCAGTATTTGGAGATGATAGAGCTCATGCAGGAGCTCAACCTCAACGTGGCAGGCGATTTTCTCTTTATGTCGGCGACGCTGATTCACATCAAGTCCAAAATGTTACTTCCCCCGCCGCACGAGGACGGAACGGAAGACGAGGACTGGGAGGACCCCCGTGCCGAACTGGTGGCACGTCTGCTCGAGTACCAAAAGTACAAGGAGGCTGCTCAGCTTCTTCGCCAGAAAGAACTGGTCCGTAACGCGATGTGGACACGGCCCGAGTCGGCGGTGGCGGAATTCGTGGCAAAGAAAGACGAGCCTTCCGATGATCTCGTGGACGTGGATCTTTTCGAGCTCGTCATCGCTTTCCGAGCGGTGCTGGAACGAATCAAGCGGCGGAAGGACTACACCGTACAACGTCACGAAATTTCTTTGGACGATATGATCGCTCGCCTTAGAGCACGCATTCGACCTGGGGACAATTTGACGTTCGAGCAGCTCTTCGAGGACGTCACGACCCGAGAAATGCTCATCGTCACTTTTCTCGCATTGCTCGAGTTGGTGCGACTCAAGGTGCTCCGCGTTTATCAAAAGAAGAACTTTTCCGTGATTCATGTCAGAGGATTGGATCGTTCAACTGGGATTACATCGATAACGGTGGCTTCCGCCTTCGCCAAGGCTTCGGCGGACGAGCCCGCCTCCGCCGCTCGTGAGCTGGACTTAGCTCCGCAAAGCGATGGTAGGATGGAGATGCAGTCCCGCCCCTCCGTCGCTAAAGGCTCGGTTGGGTTCATCTCAAGCCTTGAAATCGATAGCGATGGCGAAGGGGTTACCAACCTTCGCCCACGCTCCCGCGTCCGTCGTTCGAGCAATTCATCTGCCGACGACTCCGGCGAGGCTCGCCGAAGTGATGCGGAGGCGGACGGCTTGGCCTCACCGGAGTCCGAAGAGAAGAGGCGGGAGGGCGGTCCTGAGTCATGACGGACGGCTGGGACGACGACTGGGGCTGTTGTTGCCCTTGGGCGGTGGCGGCCGGCAAGTCGGGGCTCGGGGAGCGGGCCGAGTTGCCTGGAGAGGATTCCCGGAACGACGAGTCCAGGCAGACGTTGGTCGAAGATAGAGAGCGAGACTCGAGAGAAAAAGGATTGGAGGAAGACTCGTCGAGCACTTCGGGCGACCCCTCAACCTACGTTCCGGTAGTCCCGAACGAGTCTTCGAGTAGGGACGATGAGCTCACCGATAACGAAGTCGAACCGGTTCTCGACGACCATGAGCAACCATCGGAGGTGGCTCTGAGTCAATCTACAGAATCCCTGGAATCCACCGAGGATGTGGCCGAGGAAAGCGAATCGGACGAAGTTGCGGCCGTTGAAAATGAATCCGAGCCGGAGTCGACCGAACCTGCGTTGGTTGCGGACACCGATAGCGTAAGCGAAGTGATGTCGAAAGAAGAAGAGGAAGACTCGTCGAGAGCTTCGGACGACCCCTCAACCTACGCTCCGGTAGTCCCGAACGAGTCTTCGAGTAGGGACGATGAGCTCACCGATAACGAAGTCGAACCGGTTCCCGACGACCATGAGCAACCATCGGAGGTGGCTCTGAGTCAATCTACAGAATCCCTGGAATCCACCGAGGGTGTGGCCGAGGAAAGCGCATCGGACACCGGCCACGAGGTGTTGCCGATAGACGCCGATGAAACGTCGGAAAGCGTCTCCGACGACGAGAGGGCCGGGAGCGAAGAGGGGAAATCCACGGATCGTGTGCCCGCAGTCGCATTGGCTGCCGAGGTTGACGAGCTTTTGCTGCTGGCGGAAGCCACGTTCCAAGAGCACGCCGAAAGTGAAGGCGGTGCGGTTTCAGCAGGCATAGAACTAGCGCCGGAAAGCCCGGTGGAGGGTGCACCTGTCCTCGAAGACTCGTTCGGGACTACCGAAACGCAAATTGAAGGGGCGCCCGAGGTATCTTCTGTTGAAATTCAAGCTATCCTCGAAGCTGTGCTCTATGCGGCCGGTGAACCAGTCACCCTGCGGGAAATGAAGAAGATTCTTTTCGATGTGCCTCCCGAACGGGTGAAACGAGGAATCGAGAGTTTGCTCGAGACCTATACCCGCGAAGGTAGAGGTTTACACATCTTCGAGGTGGCCGGCGGCTATCAGGTTACCACTCGCCCGGAGTACCACGAACGGGTGAGCGCGATGTTCAAGGCCAAGCCACCGACCAAACTGACGATTCAGGCTCTCGAAACCTTGGCGTCCATTGCTTACCGACAACCCGTGACCGTTCCGGAGATCATGGAGCTCCGTGGTGTTCGTTCCGCCAGCGTCGTTCGTACGCTTCTCGAAAGGAAGCTGATTCGTATCGTCGGGCGCAAAAACGTTGTGGGTCGTCCTTTGCTCTATGGAACCACCAAGGATTTCCTGGTTCGCTTCGGCCTAAAGGATCTCAATGAGCTTCCGCGTTTGGAGGATATGGCGGACGTCTTTGGCGAGGATTTGTCCTTGCCCGTAGACGCCGTAAACGGGGATGAGACCCCGGCGGCGAGCGAGTCGGGAGAGTCCGCGGAGAATCTCGACAGACCCTCATCGTCTCCGACCCATGAAGCGTCGGAATCCGAAGAGCCAAACCACGAGAAAGATCCCATAAGTTGAATGCCTACAAAATCTAGCAAGGAAGAACGGCTCCAAAAGATCATAGCCCGCGCCGGGTTGGCATCGCGCCGAGCTGCTGAGCAGATGATTGTCGAAGGGCGTGTCCAGGTAGACGGTCGGGTGGTCAAAGAGCTCGGCGCCAAGGCCGATCCGAACGAGAGTGAAATCCGAGTCGATGGAACGCGGATACGTCTCGAGCGTTGTCGCCGCTACATCGTTTTGAATAAACCGCGAGGATATGTGACGACGCGCTCCGATCCAGGAGGGCGTCCCACCGTCATGGAGTTGTTGCCCCACTCTCTGCGCTCCCTCTATCCGGTTGGGCGTCTGGATATGTCCTCCACCGGCCTCTTGTTATTAACGGACGATGGTGATTTCGCTCAACGCGTCGGCCATCCAAGGTTCGGGATCGAGAAGACTTACATAGTCACGGTGCGAGGGACTCCGAGCGATCGCGCCTTGGAGCGAGCTCGAAATGGAATTCGAGTCGAGGGCGATCGACTCCAGGTGAAGTCGGTTCATTTACTGGCTTCTCGCCGCCAAAGCAAGAGAATTCCTCATCAGCCCTCGCCAATGCCACGCCGCAAATCCGACTCGGGGGCAGCTTATTGGCGGACAGGTCCCAAACGAGAGCGGGGCAAAGTTGAGACGGCGAGGCTGGACGTTGTTCTCGTAGAGGGTAAGAACCGAGAGGTTCGACGGTTGTTCAAAGCTCTAGGGCACCCGGTGTTGGAGCTACATCGTTCGAAGGTTGGTGAATTGTCTGATTGGGGTCTTCCGGAAGGTATGTTTCGACCCTTGAGCACCCTCGAGATACGTCAGCTGAGGAGCCCTCGTGACGCGAAAGCGCAAGCGAGAGCGCGCCGATCTAAGAGCGAGGAGCGAGCTGATGGACGCCGCCCTCCGTCCGAGCGCCTCTCCTCGAATACTCCTCGGGATCGCCGGAAAGCGTCTTACCGAGGCAAAAGTGCGAGTGATGCGAGAGTGCGCCGAAAGCCGGCATCCGCTGAGACGTGGACGGATAGACCCGCAAGACCTCGCCGTAGCTCGAAGAGCGAAGGCGGGAAGAAAGAGCGCCCTTTGAGAGATGCTCGGCGAGAGCGTCCGGATCGTGTCTCTCCGTCGCCCAGGGCTTCCGCATCCGCTGAAGCTCCGGTTGACAAGCCGGCTAGGCCTCGCCGTCCATCCTCGAATAAACAGCGGCGAGTCTCGCCGAAACGTTTGGCGAAATCCACCCAACAATCCAAAGAGGGAGGCTCTCGCCGGCAGGGGAAAGGCGACAGGCGAGCTGTTCCGAAAATTTCCAAGAAACCTGGCCGCCGAGCCAAGAAAGGTGCCTGACATGAAACCTCGGGGCCTGGTTATCGCCATCGACGGCCCCTCAGGGGCCGGTAAAACGACGATGGCGCGCCAGCTTGCCAGACGTTTGGACTACACCTACCTCGACACGGGGGCGACGTTTCGGGCCGTAGCCTGGAAAGCTCTCGAAGAAAGAGTCGATACCGAGGATCCTTTGGCGGTGGCCGAGTTTGCTCGCCGGGTCGAAATCCGGTTTGGGGGTCGAGAGAACGAGCGTGTCCTCTTGGACGACGTTGACGTTACCACGAAGATTCGAACACCGGAGGTTTCCAAGGCGTCTTCCCGTATTTCAGCCTATCCCGAAGTGCGACAGATACTTACCGAGATTTGGCGTCGGATTGGGAAAGACGGCGGCGTCGTGTTGGAGGGGCGCGACATCGGCACGGTGGTCTTTCCCGACGCAGATTTGAAGTTTTACCTCGTTGCCCGCCTGGACGTGAGGGCCATGCGGCGCTATCTCGAGCTCGGCGAGGCTTCCGGCTCGACCCTCGAGCAGGTCGCGACCGATATGGCTCATCGTGACGAAGCGGACAGCACCCGGCAGCACGCTCCCTTGACCCGGGCTTCAGACGCGATCGAGGTCGATTCGAGCGAGATGACGATCGACGAGACCGCGGCCTACCTAGAGCGCGTGGTCAAGGCACACATGAGCAGGGGATTATAGAGTCCAACCCCAACTTGACATCTGGCCGTTAAATGAAGTAGGATAAGCGTTTGCAGGTCGCCCGCTGTCTTTGAAGTGAGCCCACTCGGATCCCTTCCCAGGTCGCGGTCACTTGTAGAGAAGAATCCCCCAGGAGGTACCAGTTAAGGATGCCGGAAACCAACAACATAGAAAAGAATCTCATTGAAGGAGGTGACGTACAGACTGCGGAACAAGACGATAGCCTGGCGACCGAAGAGTACGAAAAGCTACTGGATCAGTACAACGCCAACGTTGCAGAAGGCGAAGTGGTCAAGGGTCGCGTCCTTCAGATCTCGCCGAACGAAGTCATAGTGGACGTGGGATATAAGTCCGAAGGAATCATACCGCTGGACGAATTTTATGATGAATCCGGAAAGCCCACTATAAGCGTGGGCGATGAAATCGAAGTCCTTCTCGAAAAAGTGGAGAACAAGGAAGGTTTCCTCATTCTCTCCCGCGAGAAGGCCGAGAAGATGAAGGTCTGGGACCAAATCGAAAGTGCCTATCAGACCAAGGAAGTCGTCACCGGCAGAGTCATCGAGCGGATCAAAGGAGGGCTGGCGGTCGACATTGGTGTGCGCGCCTTTCTACCCGGCTCGCAAGTTGATGTTCGCCCGATTCGCAATCTCGAGAGCCTGAGAGGGCAGGAGTTGCGGATGCGGGTCATCAAAGTCAACAAGAAGCGCGGCAACATCGTACTGTCACGCAAGGTCGTGCTCGAAGAAGAGCTCACCGACATGAAGGACAAGACCCTGGGCGCGCTCGAAGAAGGACGCGTCTTTCGGGGGGTGGTGAAAAATCTCACCGACTACGGTGCCTTCATCGATCTCGGTGGCATCGACGGATTGCTGCACGTCACGGATATGTCCTATGGACGTATCAATCATCCGTCGGAACTGTTCAACGTCGGCGACCAAGTCGAGGTTGTGGTCCTGAAGTTCGATCGGGAGAGCGAGCGCGTATCGTTGGGCTACAAGCAGCTGGCTCCCGACCCATGGGGTTCGGCGTCAGAGCGTTTTCCAGTAGGTGTGCGCGTGAAGGGCAAGGTCGTCTCTCTTGCTGACTACGGCGCTTTCATCGAGCTCGAGCCCGGTGTGGAGGGCCTCATCCACGTGTCGGAGATGTCTTGGAGCAAGCGCGTCAAACATCCTTCCAAGGTTCTGTCTGTGGGCGATATGGCGGAAGCCATGGTGCTCCAGGTGGATCCCGCTGAGCGTCGGATCAGCTTGGGTCTCAAACAGGTCGAGCCCAATCCCTGGGAACTTCTGGCGGAGAAATATGAGCCGGGTTCTCGAATCGAAGGACGGGTTCGCAACCTGACCGATTTCGGTGCTTTCGTGGAAGTCGAAGAGGGAATCGACGGGCTCATTCACATCTCGGATCTGACCTGGAACAAGCGCGTCAAGCACCCGTCGGAAGTCATCAAGAAGGGAGACACGGTCGAGGCCGTGGTTCTCAATATCGATGCCGACAATCAGAGACTCTCCTTGGGCCTCAAACAACTTGCCACCGACATTTGGGAAGAGTTCTTCAATCGACACAAGGTTGGTGACGTGGTCGAGGGCAAGATTGTCCGCCTGACAAGCTTCGGGGCTTTCGTCGAGATAGAAGAAGGTATCGAAGGCCTTCTTCACGTTTCGGAGCTCGACGAAGAGCGAGTGGAAAAGCCCGAAGACAAATTGAAGGTTGGTGAGAGCCACCGGATGAAGATCATCAAAATCACCGAAGATGAGCGGAAGATTGGCCTTTCCATCCGTGCGGTGGACATGGAGGACTACGAATCCCATATGAGCTCTCAGGGTTCTCCCGACGCGACCTTGGGTGACTTTGCAGACCTCAGCAGTATGGTCGGTGAGCAGCTCAGGAATCCCAAGGATGACGCTTATGCCGAGGTTTCTAAGGAGGACGAGGAAGAGGCCTGATTCGCTGAATATTAAGAGTAGCGAGGCACGGTTTCTTCGAGGTTTGGTTGTCGGGTTTTCGTTCCTTCGTGATGAGAGAGTCACGGACAAAACAAGGAGTCGTGGAACATGACCAAGGCGGAACTGATTGAGGAGGTTTCCAGGGTCTCCAACCTCACCAAGAAGCACTCCGAGATCATCGTGGATACGGTCTTCAAGAGTGTCATCAACGCCCTCCACCGGGGCGAGAAGATCGAACTCCGCGGCTTCGGTAGCTTCCGTATTCGGCAGCGGGAATCTCGAAAGGGACGCAACCCGAAGACCGGAGAAAAGGTTGATGTGCCGGCCAAGAAGGTTCCCTACTTCAAGCCGGGCAAGGAATTGAAAGAGCTCATCAACCGCGAAGACCAGGGTCCGATCTAACATATCACCCCGTGGACGCTCGGTCCACCCGTCTTGCACGGGGTAGCCTTGGTTTTTCCTCTGCTTTTTACGGGTTCCCAATGGATTCATCACCGTTTCTCGGGGGCCCGACACCCTCCGTTTACATCGAGGGTAGCCGGGAGGAGGGCGAACGTCTATTCGCCGGTCGCTTTCCGCCTCTACCGGCCGGAGAGCTGACCGAGGCCGGTGAGCTCGTCTATTACGTCCAGAACCACGCTCAGCTTCAACCTTTGGCCCAGGAATACCTGAAGCGGCTTTTCGAGGACATCAGTCCGGAGATCTCGAAGCCCGGTATTGGACTTACGTCCGACGAAGCCGAGTCCAAATACGGGGACTTACTCCGCAGCACACTTGTAAATTCCCTGCTCCAAGACCGAAGAATCGGTCTGGTCAACCTCTTCTGGCTTGCACACTCCAAGGAAGTTGCGGAAACGATCGAAGCTCTCGCGTCACGCCGCGAGATGCGACGTGTTCGCTTTTCCGTACATCCGTTGCTGGCGCGCTTTTACCGGGAGATTTGGCGGCAAGCCTGTCGTGAAGTCGATCAAAAAAAACCTGGACAGCTTCGTTTCGCGCTGGGTGATTCGGTGCGGTCCGCGTTGGTCGATGCCATTATCGACGATCAGCTCCCTCTGGCGGTGCGCAAAATCGACGACCTCGATTTTGAGACCGTTCTCCGCGGGAACGTTCGCTACCGGATAACTCAGGAAGTTTTCTACGAGATCTATCGTCTCCTCATCGAAGAAATCGAATCTCGGGTTGCGTCGGGAGACTCGCTCTTCATGGCCAAACTCGCAGGGCATTTGCCCTCCATGGAACCTGAAAGCTACTCGCTTCCCGCGCACCGTGTGAAGATGCTCTTCAATCCGGAGATTCGTCGTCATTTGCTGACCGATCAGTGGCGCGTCGGCGCGAAGTTGAGAGCCGCCAAACAGCTCGCAACCGAGGCGAAACAAGGAGCTCAACCCTTGTCGTTGCTCGATGTCTTCGACGAGTTGGCCGCGGCGGTTCAACGATTCGAGCTCGTCTCCCGAATTCGAGAACGGGTCCACCTCGTTTCTTCGGTCATGAGCGACGATCAAATGCAAGAAGACTACGGAAGCATGCGTATCTACCGATTCACCGAAGCGGTTGAAGTCGTAGGTAACGCCGTCAACGCGACCGTATTGTTCTTGGATCTCCGAGGTTTTACCGAGACTTCCGAAGGACTGGTATCAGAGAGAGATCTTACGCATCAGGTCTACACCGTATTCGACCCCTTCGTGGAGGTCATCGAGCGGTTCGGGGGCGAGGTCGATAAGTTTCTGGGTGATGGAATGATGGTGACCTTCGGCGCCGCACATAGCTCACGTCACGGACCTCTCCGTGCCGTGCGCGCCGCCATCGTTTTACAAGAGAAGCTTCGAGACTTGCGGGAAAGAGGCAAAACCCACTTCACCATGGGTATCAGCATCCATTATGGAAGAGTTTATCTGGCGCACTTCATCGGAAGCGCCGGCGGTCAGGATACGACGGTCATCGGCCGCAACGTCAATCTGGCCGGCCGGCTCTCGTCAGGGGCCAAGCAGCGGAAAAAAGAGACGGAAAGAAGCACTTTTCCAATTGGGCAGCCGGATCTCATCGTGTCCGTTGGACGCGACGGGACGCTCGCCAATGAGGGGATCGCCGTGAGCCGCGAGACGGTGTTGGCCATCGAGAAGCTCGTTCCTCTGACGCCGCGCGAGGACGTGGAGGAGCTCTACGGTGAGTTCTACGACACGAAGCTCGAGCGGAAGATCCTGTTGCGGTACGCAGGCGACGCCAAGTTCAAGGGCGTTTGGGGATCGTTTCCGGTGTATTCGGTGGAACTGGGTTAAAAAGAAAATAGAACTCAAGGACTCGAGCACTCAAGGACTCGAGAATGAAATTGGAAGACGGCTGCGCCGTCGTCATCCGGATTTACTGCGGTTCTTGACGGTGGGAGCGGCTGTCGATATCATTTGAAATGTAACTACGCGTAATTTCAATATATCGAATGACTTAGCCTCTACTAAGACCATGACAACCAAGAATAATTACCAATTACAAAACAAAGTTCGTTTCGTCACCGCGGCTTCTTTGTTCGACGGTCACGATGCTTCCATCAACATCTTTCGGCGTCTCCTTCAGCGCGGCGGAGCCGAGGTCATTCATCTCGGGCACAATCGTTCCGTGTCCGAAATTGTTAACGCTGCTATACAGGAGGATGCCCAGGCGATTGCGGTCAGCTCGTACCAAGGGGGGCATGTCGAGTTTTTTCGTTTCATGGTGGATCTGCTCGGGGAGCGGGGCGCCTCGCACGTCAAGATCTTCGGCGGCGGCGGTGGTGTCATCGTGCCCAATGAGATTCAGACCTTGGAAGAGCATGGAGTCACCCGGATCTATTCACCCGAAGACGGCCGGCGTATGGGGCTTCACGGCATCATCAGTGACATGTTGCAGAGGTCGGACTTTGCCCTGGCTCCCGTGAAGCATAACGGTGACCTCAGCTGGTTGCGTGCCGGCGATGTAGGACCTCTGGCGCGACTCATCACGCAAACCGAGCTCAACGGCGCGGGCTCCGGGATCTCACCCCTCGTCGAGGGCAACATCGAGCGGCGGGCTTCCGAAGGTCAGACTCCCGTTATCGGATTCACCGGTACCGGTGGGTCGGGCAAGAGCTCTCTCGTCGATGAGCTGATTCGTCGATTCCTGCTGGATTTCGCGGAAGTACGCATCGGTGTTTTGTCTATCGATCCTTCCAAGCGTATGACGGGTGGCGCTCTTCTGGGCGACCGTATCCGGATGAACGCTATCTACGACGAACGGGTTTACATGCGGAGCTTGGCCACTCGCGGCTCCGCCTCGGAGCTCTCTGAGGCCACCGGTCAAGCCATCCAGATTTTGAAGGCGTCCGGCTTCGATTTGATCTTCGTGGAAACGAGCGGCATCGGTCAGGGCTCATCGGGTGTGGTAGACATCTCGGATTTGAGTCTTTACGTGATGACCCCCGAGTATGGAGCCCCGTCTCAGCTCGAAAAGATCGACATGCTCGACTTTGCCGATTTCGTTGCAGTCAACAAATACGATCGGCAAGGGGCCGAGGACGCGCTTCGCGATGTAAGGAAGCAGGTCCGCCGCAACCAGAATATCGACCACGCCGTCCCTGATGACAAGCTCCATGTCTTCGGTACCATCGCCAGTCAGTTCAATGATCGCGGCGTTACCGCGCTCTACCTGTCGATTCTCGACCGGCTGCGAAAGATCGTAGATGAGCCCTTTGCTTCGGCACTCGAGGTGCCCGAGGGGGTGGTCACTGGAGTCCGCCACCCCATCATCCCCGAAAAGCAGGTGCGTTATCTGGGCGAGATATCGGAAACGGTAAGGAGTGAACGCGATTGGGCGGCGGAACAAGTCGCCCTTGCCCGGCGACTTTATCAACTCGACGGCGCGGCGCGTGAATGTCAGGACCCGACTGTAAACGATGCGATTGGCAAGCGTTTCGATGAGCTTCGAGGCGAGTTGGACGAGAGATGCTGGAGACTCATCCAGGATTGGAGCGCTCTAAAGGAGCAGTACTCCGGTGACTCTTACGTCTATAAAGTTCGTGACCGTGAGATCTCCGTTGCCACCCATAAAGAAACGCTGTCGGGAACTAAGATCCCGAAAGTCATATTACCCCGTTACGAAGATTGGGGAGAGATACTGGAGTTTCAACTCAAGGAGAACGTTCCCGGGGCGTATCCTTTCACCGCCGGTGTCTTTCCTTTTAAACGTCGCGGGGAAGAGCCGCGACGCCAGTTCGCCGGGGAGGGTGGCCCGGAGCGCACCAACCAGCGCTTTCATTTTCTGAGTCGCAATGACGAGGCTAAACGCCTCTCAACCGCCTTTGACAGCGTGACGCTTTACGGTGAGGACCCGGACGAGCGTCCCGATATCTACGGCAAGATTGGAGAGGGTGGAGTCGCCATCGCCACTTTGGACGACATGAAGAAACTTTACGCGGGATTCGATTTGACCGACCCGCTCACCAGCGTTTCCATGACGATCAACGGGCCGGCGCCGACCGTACTCGCCATGTTCTTCAACGCAGCGATCGACCAAGAGGTGGATAAGTTCGTCAAACAACACCGTCGAGAACCCAATGGAGAAGAGAGAAAACGCATCGAGATAGACACCCTCCGAGTCGTGCGTGGAACAGTCCAGGCCGATATTCTCAAGGAAGACCAGGCGCAAAACACTTGTATCTTTTCCATCGAGTTCGCCCTTCGCGTCATGGGAGATGTGCAGCAGTACTTCATCGATGAAGGAGTGCGGAACTTCTACTCGGTCTCCATCTCGGGCTATCACATCGCCGAGGCGGGAGCCAACCCGATTACGCAATTGGCCTTCACCTTGGCCAACGGATTCACCTACGTGGAGTATTACCTGTCGCGGGGTATGCACATCGATGAATTCGCCCCCAATCTGTCGTTCTTCTTCAGCAACGGGCTCGACCCGGAGTATTCCGTGATGGGCCGAGTGGCTCGGCGCATTTGGGCCCGAGTTCTCAAAAACCGCTACGGCGGATCCGAGCGTGCTCAGAAGTTCAAGTACCATATTCAGACGTCGGGACGGTCGCTACATGCGCAAGAGATCGATTTCAACGACATTCGAACGACACTTCAGGCCCTGACCGCCATCTACGACAACTGCAACTCACTCCATACCAACTCCTACGACGAAGCCATCACGACGCCGACGCCCGAATCGGTTCGCCGGGCTATGGCCATCCAGCAAATCATCAATCGCGAGTTCGGTATGACGGTGAACGAAAATCCTTTGCAGGGCTCTTTCATCATCGAGGAGTTGACCGACTTGGTCGAAGAAGCGGTGCTCTCCGAATTCGATCAGCTGAATCAAAGAGGCGGTGTTCTGGGAGCCGTCGAGCTCCAATATCAGCGAGGTCGAATTCAGGAGCAGTCCCTTCAATACGAGCTCAAGAAAGACAGCGGAGAGCTTCCGATCGTGGGTGTCAACACATTCATTGATCCGGAAGCGTCCGAGGATCTAATGAGGGGAGACATTCAGCTTGCCCGCGCAACTCCGGAAGAAAAGCGAAAGCAGATTGACAACCTGCGCGGCTTCCAAAAAAGGAACGAGGCGGACACCCCGGCTGCGCTCGAGCGTTTGAAGAAGACGGCGCTCACTGGCGGAAACATCTTCGCGGAGCTCATGAAGGTCGTCCGAGTAGCGAGCCTCGGGCAGATTACGCATGCTCTATATGAAGTGGGGGGGCAGTATCGAAGGGCGATGTAGGTTGAATAAGAATTCAGAATTCAGAAGTCAGGAGACAGAAGGGAATCTGATGACGGCTACGCCGTCGGCATCAGGATTTTGTAAAGATCCACATGAATACCAAAGAAGATACGACGCCGATTAGAGTTTTGATTGCCAAGCCTGGTCTCGACGGACATGATCGGGGGGCCTTGGTCGTGGCGCGCGCGCTTCGAGACGCGGGTATGGAAGTCATCTATACGGGCTTACGACAAACGCCGGAGCAGATCGTCGATGCAGCTCTCGATGAAGACGTCGATGCCATTGGAGTTTCCATCCTTTCCGGGGCCCACAACTTTCTTGTCGGGCGCATCATGGAGCTTCTCAAAGAGAAAGAAATGGAAGATGTCGTCGTTTTCGCCGGAGGCATCATTCCCGACGGAGATATTCCGAAGCTCAAGGAACTAGGCGTGGTCGAAGTTTTCCAACCCGGAAGCTCTCTGGAAACCGTGGTGGAGACCCTACATAAAAGTCTACGATGAACCTGCCCAGGGGTGCCGCTCGGCCTGCGCAGACAGCTATCCCATAGGTAGAAAAGGAATTACGATTCCGGATGGCTTGACAGTCTGACCACGGCATGTTACGCTTCTACAATCTTAGTAATCCGATTCGGTAAAACAATCCGGCGACTTTTGCCATCTGGTAGCACAAGGAGGGGCGATGGGACAGACGATCCTGCTCGCCGACGACAGCATCACGATCCAGAAGGTCATTGAGCTGACCTTCTCAGACGAAGATTTCACACTTCACACCGTTGGAAACGGGCAGAAGGCAATCGAAGAGATCCGTACTGTCAGGCCTGACATTGTCCTTTGCGACATCATTATGCCGGAGAAAAACGGCTACGAGGTGTGCGAGTTCATCAAATCCAGCGATGACCTCAAGCACATTCCGGTACTGTTGCTCACGGGCGCTTTCGAGCCTTTTGATCAGGAAAGGGCCAGGAAAGCAGGCTGTGACGGATTCTTGGCCAAACCTTTCGAGCCTCAGACCCTTATCTCCAAAGTGAGGGAGTTGCTTACGGCTGCCGCTCAGGCGCCGACGGTACAAGCCCCGGTCGTGTCGGAGACCGCGGAACCGGTGCCACCGCCTGCGGCTGTTGCTCCTCCGCTTGTGACGCCGGAGCCCATACCTGCTGCGGCCATGGAGCCGCCTCCCACCGTCGAGCTCTCGACGGCAGCGGAGCCACCGCCGGTTCCGGGGACGCCTTCGTACGATGAAGGCTCCACAGTTACGGCCGATAGCTTTGCCGTCGAAGCTGGAGAGCGCGAGCTCTCGGTAGAGGCTGGAGATCGGACGGTTTTACTGAACGAAGAAGAATCGCCGACGGTGCCGAGTGAAGATATCTGGAGTGAAGTTCAGCAGATACCGCCGGCTCCTTCACCTCAGCTCCCGGTGCCTTCCGCCGATGCACAGGATGACGCTTCGACTGTCTTTATGGAATCCGCTGCCGAGCCGCCTCCGAGTGGGCCGGGCCCGGCCGATAAAGCACCCGACGCTGCGGGTTTCGATGATTTCGCTGCGTTACCGGTGGCCGGGCCTACGAACCCGACTGATTCTGGGACCTGGATACTTCCGTCCCCAGACGAAGAGCAGGTCGCACAACCTGTCGAACCGTCTCCACCGCTTACCGAGCCCGAGTTGCCGACGGTAGAGCCAATCCCTTCGACGCCGGAACCCGCGCCGCTGACGGCGGAGCCCGCGCCTCAAATGACCGAGCCTATGCCGCCGCCGAGGGAGCCGGAGTTGACTCCATTAGGAGATTTTGGCGGCTTCGATGATTTTTCAGCGGCAGAGTCACCGGGGGCACCGAGTGTACCCGATGTGCCCGAGAATCTCTATGCCTAAGGCTCCGGAACCCGCGGACTTAGAAGTAGAGGACCCGACCTTTTTCGCGTCGGCTGATACCTTTAAGATGCCAGCGCCGGAACAGCCGGCGGCTCCTATTCCGCCAGAACCCGAGCCGCCGCCGGCTTCGCCGGAACCACCGGCGGCGCCTGCACCGCCAGAGCCGCCGGCTCCTACACCACCGGAAGCACCGATTCCGGATATTTCCGCGCCACAGGCGCCTCCGTCCCAGAGTCCGGAAATGCCATTTTTTGAGCCTCCGGCGGTGGAACCCGAGCCGGCTCCGCCTCCGGCGATAGCTCACTTCGATGATCCGTTTCCGATGGTCGAGCCGACGTCGGTCGGAACCGAGCCGCCGCCTCTCGAGGAGCCTACACCGGTCGCGGCAGAACCGACACCTCTTGTTGATGAGCCGATGATTGAAGATCCCACGCCCATTCCCCAGACAGTGGAGCGTGCGAACAAGACCCTCGATCCGGGAGAGTTGGATGCATCCCAGCTCCCCACTTCCGTGGAGCCGACTCCTATACAGCCTGAACCGCATGAACTGATGTCCGAGCCCTCGGTCTCTCGAGAGCCGACCTTCGAGGAAGCGTTCGTTTCGAGCCAGGCAGACTTGCCGACGGGGGAGCCCGTGGAAGAAACAGCGGAGCCGACTCTCGTCACCAAAGCTAAAAAACAATCCGCCGCAGCAGAATCAGCTGCGGGCTCGGATGAGCTGGATGTTCTTGCGGAGCGGGTTGCGGAGAAAGTGATTACCAAGCTTTCGGACAAGATCATCAAAGAGATTGCTTGGGAAATCGTCCCTGATCTGGCTCAGACGCTCATTCAAAGGGAGATCGACGAGCTCAAGGCGAAGATTCCAGAATAAGAAGTCGGAAAAGACCAACTACCGAAAGACAGTCATGGGCAGGTGTAAGAGTCCTGCCCATTTCTTTTTTCGGAGCGATAAATCTTGAGTTCGGAAGAAAACTACTACGCCGCCATCGAGAAGCATTTCATTCAACGGCGGGGCGGGCCCCTCTTTGTTGCACCAAAGGACTGGCAACTCATTCACGACTGGCACGAGAGGCAGATTCCGCTCGGAGTGGTCCAGGACGGTGTCGACCGTGCCTTCGACAACCGCAAGTCCCACCGTCCGGTTCGTGGTCTTTCTTATTGCCGGCAATCGGTGGAGGCCGAGTATCGGCGCCACTTGGAAGTTACGGCCGGTGCGGTGGCAGGCGATCCATCGCAGGACAACGAGACTCGCGACTATCTCGCGCGGCTCGAAGAAAAGTTACGTGAGGCGGCCGAGAGCTCGAAAGGCACACGCCCGCGGTTGGCGGAGATCATCGAAGAGTGTGGCAGGCGGATTGCCGAGCGCGTCGAGGAGCTCGAAGCCATCGAAGGACATCAGGAGTTGGAGCGCGAACTGGAGAGGCTCGAGGGAAGCCTTTTAGAGACCGCCGAGTCGTCTCTCGATGAGGAGGAGCGCCGGCAGTGTCTCGAAGAGGCTGAACGCTCCTTGAGTGACTACAAGGATCGTATGCCCCCCGAGGTCTACACATCCGCGGTTACAAGCGCTTATCGTAAAAAGGTGCGCGATCTGTTGGGACTTCCTGCACTGAGTCTGTTCTATTTCTAAATCCGGATGACGACGGCGAGAGCCGTCCTCCTGTTCCCTTCTGTCTTCTGACTTCTGTCTTCTGTATTCTTACTGCCATGCGCTTCGAGATCCGGATCGAGAAGATCGTTGCCGGGGGTGACGGTCTGGGGCGGCACGAAGGAAAGGTCGTCTTCGTTCCAGGTGCTGCGCCTGGGGAGCATCTCCTCGTCGAGACCGGCGAAGACCGAAAGGACTACCGGCGCGCCACCATCGTCGAGATCCTCGAGGCGTCACCGCACCGACGTGTTCCTCCATGTCCGTTTTATGTGAGTTGCGGCGGCTGCTCGCTGATGCACCTCGACTATGAGCACCAAATCGATTTGAAACAACAGATCTTACTCGAGAGTCTCCGGCGCGGCGGCCGGTACGAGTACGACGGGGAGATACTCAGAAAAACCGACTCTGAGCTCGGCTACAGAGCCCGAGCGAGATTTCATGTCCGACAGTCCCGAAAAGGAACCGCAGTCGGATTTCATGAGCGCGGTAGCCATCAGATCGTGGATGTCGACCGTTGTCTTCTCCTTTCGCCCGTTGCGAACCGGACGCTCGGTGAGATTCGGTCCTGGATTCGTCGGTGTGCCCAGCGGACAAGAATCGTTTCGTTCGAGATCATGGAGTCCATCCAAGACCTTTCCGGAAAAAATACCAACGGAAACGGGAGGCCTTTGGTCCATTTTGTCGTCCAGAGAGGTAAAGCACCGGCTCGCACCGAGCTCGAGGAGCTTACGAGAGCTGCAAAGCTTTGCGGTGTGGTGGTGACAGAGGAGGGACGTCATGAGTGGAGCCGCCGGGTGGGGGACTCGAAGATCATCCATCTCGTCGATGGTACGAGATTTCAAGCACGAGTGGGGAGCTTCTTTCAGGTCAATCGTTTCTTGCTCGAGGCGCTCGTCGGTGAAGGCGTTCGATCATCGAGGTTAAATGATCCTACCAGCGTCGGGGATCTCTATTGTGGCGTGGGGCTCTTTGCATTGTCGTGGGCCCGCTCCGCAGGCCGCGTTGTTGGTGTTGAATCGTCCCATTCCGCCATCATCGACGCAAGGGCCAATTTGCGACATCTCGGGATGGACAACGTGGAGCTCCACCACTCGCCGGCCGGCGATTATGCGTGTCGCCCCGGTCTTGACGGTTTCGACACGGTGCTCGCGGATCCGCCCCGAGGAGGCCTCGAAGCACCCGTTTTGGAAGCTCTCGAAAAGCAACCTCCCTCGGAGCTTCGATACGTTTCCTGTGACCCGGCCGCCCTGGGTCGGGACACGGGGCGACTCGTTCGTGCCGGATTCCAGCTCGAACGGCTGGTCTGGCTCGACCTTTTCCCGAATACGCACCATTTCGAGAGCGTCGCAACCTTTAGTCGCGGTTGACTCGATAATTCCAGCCGCGGGATCGATCGACGTTGACCCGATGGCCGACAAAGATCATACTAGTATCAACTCAAAGTTAAAAAACTCCTCGAAAAGGGGAATCCAAGATGCACCATTTCGTGATTCTCGGCTTACTCGGCGTGCTGGCGGCCGGATCATCTTCTGCGGATATCGTCGTATTCAAAGACGGCAGCGAGATGGAAGTAAAGAGCTACCAAATCAAAGGCGGATTGGTCCTGATCACCATGCCGAACGGTCAGCTCCGCTCGGTGCCCGCCGCCTACGTGAATTTAGAGGCGACCGAGCGGACCAACCGGGGTGGGGCTGCCCCACCGCGGCCCGCACCAACCGCAACGCAGCCACCAAGGGTCGAACCCAGGTTGCCACCGCCGTCCGTTGTCGACAAACCTCCAGCGCCTACACCGCCGACTTCGAAAATTCCTCTCAGAGAGGACGTCAAGGAGGAAGCGGCGCCCGTGGCGCCACCGATGGCGACACCACCGCCGGTTTGGACCGACGAGGAGCTCGATGTGAGTTTGGTGATCCCGTCTACGGGTTGGGCGGTCGAGACTCAATCGGCATCGTTCGACGTCGCGGTTCGTTTGGACCACTCGCTGAATCGAGCGCGGGCTACCTTGGCTCTCGTCCGAAAGAAAATTCGCAACTACAACGACTTCCTGGAAGTGATTCGAGATACCGAGACGTCGATCGCAAGCTCCCCGAGTTATCAAGCCGTCAGCTCGGGCCACTTGCCCCTTCCGCCGTACACGGCCTACGAGTTTCGATTCCGGAAGGACTCCGACGGAGAAAGCTACTACCATCGGATGGTCGTTTACTACTCTCGAGACTTAGCCTACGTTTTGAGTCTTTCTTGTCCAGACGCCCAGCTCGCATCGTGCGAGGAAGATTTCGAAGCTCTCGTCCGTGGACTCGTTATAAAGAAGGTTCGAAAAGACATCACACCGAAGGGTGCCCCCATAAGTCACGTTCCGGTAATCCCGAACGAGTCCGCGAGGAAGGGCGCCCCTGCTGGTTAGGTTCCGCTAGTCCCGAGGGACGACGGCTTAGCCTACGAACTGCTAGTCCCGAGGGACGACGGCTTAGCCTACGAACTGCTAGTTCCGGGGAACGACGGCTCAACCAACGTACTGCTAGTCCCGAGCGACGCCTTAACCTACGGACTGCTAGTCCTGAACGAGTCCGCGAGGAGGGGGGACGACGGCCTAACCTACTTTCCGCTAGTCCTGAACGAGTCTTCGAGGAGGAGGGACGACGGCTCAACCTACGAATCTGCTAGTCCCGAGGGACACCGAAATCGGTGGAGTCGCCGGCCGTGACGGTGACGGGGCGCGCACCCGCGCTCCTCGTGGCCGGAGCCTTCGTCACGGGCCTTGCCGCAGGGCCTTGTCTCGACGGACAGACCTTTCTGGTCCTGTCCATTTCCCTTGTCGCCTGTTCCCTGGTGAGCGTGGGTAGGAAAATGCCGGCAACGGCGTCGAATGTTCTCGTTTTGGCGGCGTTTACCTGCCTGGGAGCTTCCGCCCACTGGAGCGCCCAACGCGACCTTGAAAGCCAGCCCCTTTTGAACCTCTACGAAGCTTTGGGAGCGGTGGCTTTTGAAATGCCTGCTGCGGTCGAGGGAAAGCTTGTTAGAGACCCGGAACGACGAGATGATTCCACGGTTTTGTGGCTCTCCATGGACCAACTGTCCCTGCGCCGGCGAGCCTGGAAAAGTCGCGGTGGATTGCGGATCAGCGTTCGCGGCGACCCTGCCTATCGACTCGGTCTAGCAGAGCTTCGGTCCGGCGACCGAGTGCGGACTTGGGCGTTTTTACGTCGTCCCGGAAGCTACCGGAATCCGGGAAGCTTTGACATCGAAGAGTATTATGGACGCCACGGGATCACTTTGGTCGGCTCCGTCAAGAGCGCTCTTCTGGTCGAGCGACTAGCGCCGGCTCCGTTGTGGTTCTCGTGGATTTCTCATGTGCGGGCTCATGTCCGGTCCCGCATCGAAGAGGCCTTCGGGCGCATTGGCCGGCTGGGAGATGAAGCGCCGGGTGTGGTTCTTGCGCTTCTCATCGGAGATCGTTCCCTCATTCCCGCCGAGGCGGCAACGCTTTATCAAAGGGCAGGTACCTTCCACGTTGTTGCCATCAGCGGGGCTCACGTAGGTCTCCTCGTGTGGTTTCTCTACACGGGAGTGAGGAAGCTGGGAGTGGCCTTGGTTCCCGCCCTCTCAGTTCTTTTGGTGATCTTACCTCTCTACGCGGTACTTTGTGGCGGACGTCCATCGGTGGTTCGAGCTGTTCTCATGGGCCTTTGCGTCGTGAGCGCCAAGCTTTTCGGTATGGACAGTCCCGGTCTCAATGGGCTGGGCCTATCTGCGCTCGTGTTGCTGACGTTTCGTCCCCTGGATCTTTTCGATCCCGGATTCCAGCTCTCTTTTGTCGCTGCCGGTTGCATACTGGTTTTTGCAGGCCCCTTGGCGCTCTCTCTAGGTTCGCGTTTGGGTGCAGTCGGTTCCTTGTTCGCCGTATCCCTGGCGGCCCAGGCGGGAGTTGTGCCCATCATGGCCTGGCACTTCTGCCGCCTGATTCCAGTGGCACTTATCGCCAACCTAGTCGTTATGCCTCTGGCCGGTGGGTTGATGGTGAGCGGGGCCTTGCTCGTGGTATTCGCTGACGTGCCGTGGTTGGGAGACGGGCTCACGTGGATGGTCTGGTTGCTGGTGAAGGGTCTAACGTTCAGCTCCCGCGTTGCGCTAGTGATTCCGGGTGGGTCCATTCGGGTTCTCCACCCCTCGATTTGGTGGATTGTTGCTTATCTCCTGGGTCTCCTGGCGGCCGGGGCGGTTCGTTGTCGTCGGGCGGGGACCGTGGTGCTCGTGTCGTTGACACTTTTGCTCGTCGTTCAGCCTCAGCGCACGACTCCGTCGAACCGACTTCGTCTGACCGCCTTGGATGTTGGGCACGGAGATGCGCTTCTTTTCGAGCTGCCAGGTGAAAGGAGAATTCTCGTGGATGGAGGCGGGTCCTACCGGCAGCCCTTTGATGTGGGAGAAAATGTGGTCGTTCCCGCGCTTCTGCATCTTGGTGTACGTGAGCTCGATGCGGTGGTTGTCACGCACGCCGATTCCGATCACATCGGTGGTGTCCCGGCGGTCGTCAGCAGCCTGCGGGTCGGGGAGATATGGCTGGGGGCTCCGGCTTGGCATCGGTCCGGCTACCGCGAGCTGCGGGCGCGAGCCCGAGACCGCCGTGTCGCCGTAAGACAACTTCGCTTCGGTGACGAGCGGAAAATGGGAGAAGTTCGCTTGAAAGTGCTTTCCGGAGGCTACGGCGGCGATAACATAGGCGGGAGTAACGATGAGTCTATCGTCCTCCGAGTGGAATACGGAAAGGCTGTAGTTCTCTTATTGGGGGACGCGGGGGAAGCAGTCGAAAGGCGCTTAATCCGTTCGGGGCTGCCGATGCGCGCCAACGTGCTCAAAGTCGGCCATCATGGAAGTCGAAGCGCGACGCTTCCAGCCTTTCTGGAGGCCGTGCGTCCTCGAGTCGCCCTCGTTTCTACGGGCGGTTCGGGCCTCTTCAGGTTGCCTGCGCCGAGGGTTCTCCACCGGTTGTCGGCACGATCCATCACGACTTTGCGAACGGACCGCGATGGGGCAATCACGGTCAGTTTGGATCGCAGAGGTCGAATCGAAATCGAGACCTATGTTAAGCGCTGATTAGTCAGAATAAAGGAGACAGAAGGCAGAATACAGAAGGGAATCGGAAGACGGCTCGATGACTTCGCCGTCGTCATCTGGGATTGCTGGCAGCCCACTTCTTCTTCGCTTGATTTAAAATCCAGATGGCGGCGGTGGCTCGCCTCGTCTAAAGTGGAAGCCGCCCTCCTGTTTCCTTCTGTATTCTGTATTCTGTATTCTGCATTCTGACTACTTCTTTTTCGCTTGCTGCCAGAGAGACTCCATTTCTTCCAACGTCGATTCTTCGAGCGTGCGGCCGTCCGCTTCCAGTTGGTCTTTGACTTGCAGAAATCTGTCTGTGAATTTTCGATTCGTGGCTTGGAGCGAGACCTCGGGATCGACCCCCAAATGGCGGGCTAAATTGACGGTGGCGAAAAGGAGATCGCCCAGTTCCTCTTCGATGGCTGCCGGATCGTTGGCGGCGCGAGCTTCTTCGAGCTCCCCCAGCTCTTCTTGCAGTTTCGCGAGTACTCCGTCGGCTGAACGCCAGTCGAATCCTTCCCGGGCGGCGCGGGAAGACAGCTTGTTGGCGCGTGCGAGCGCGGGAAGGGTGCGGGGCACATCTTGAAAAGGAGATTTTTTGTCGCCGGACTCCGCTTTTTCCGCGTCTTTGATTTCCTCCCAGCGGGCAAGAGCCTCTTCTGAATCACGGGCTTTTTGGGAACGAAACACATGCGGGTGCCGTCGAACGAGTTTGTCTTCAAGCTCATGCATGACATCGAGGATCGTGAAACGGGCCTGCTCCGAGCATATTTGGGACACGAATAAAACCTCCAAGAGGAGGTCTCCGAGCTCTTCTTGGAGCGATTCGGTTCGATCCGTGTCGATAGCTTCGACAAGCTCGTAGGCCTCCTCCAGTATGAAAGGTCGGAGAGTCCGAAGTGTCTGCTTCCGATCCCACGGGCAACCGTCCGGGCCCCGCAGCCGTGCCATCAGATCGACCAAACGTTCGAGTCCTTCACCGGTTTTCATATTGTCCTCGTGTTTTCTACTCTCATGCTGGTGCGAATTATAGAGTCTATCTGCTGGGATTCGTAGGGGGAAAGCCCTTTTTTCCCCGCAAGATAGCGCCAGGTAAGGTTGATCGGCCGACCTTCGGTGTGCTATGATTTCAGTTCATACCTTGACTGCTTGCAGTCAGCGTCACCCGATCCGAACAGCAAAGCGTCTTATGCACCGCCCCGGTTTGGACAGACAAAGAGGTGGCGAACGCCAACTGAATGGGAATGTTTTGTGCTGTTATGAGCGAGCCTGAAAACGAAGACAAGGGATTCAAAGTCGAGGACAAGCGGAAGTTCACGACCGACGGTGAGCTTCGACCTGAAAAGCCGAAAAGGAAGACGTCCAAGCACCGGAAGCCGAAGAGGCGCCGGGAGGGCCGGTAAAGACTTGATGAGCCCGACAAGCCTGAGAGGCCCGGCACAACAAGATGCCGCCCAGGTGGCGGAAGCGCCCCCAGACGGCGGCACCCGAGTCGGAACCTGAATCCGGCCCCGAAGTGGGACCGCCCCCTGATCTCGGCTTCATGGATCTCGTCAACATGCTCGCCGGCAACGCGCTGGTGGCGTTGGGTGATCTTCCCGAGCCCGTTTCCGGTAAACGTGTGGAAGATCTGAATAGCGTTCAGGTCATGATCGCCTTTCTATCCATGTTGCAAGATAAAACAAAAGGCAACTTGGAGGAAAGGGAGGAGAAAATTCTGGGCGATTTGCTTTATGATCTACGTATGCGATTCATGGCCAAAGCCAATTTGATCAAACTCTGACCGAATTTCAGAAGATCCGGGTGACGACGATTTACAAGCGAGCAGGCCTCTTTCTCAGCGTGATGGCGGTGTGTCTCGTGACGCTCTCCGTCCATGGTGCGGCTTTGCCCCAGAATGAGCCAGCGCCCCGGACACCTCTGCCGGATTTGGAATTTCAGCCCACTTATTCGAGCTCGTTTGACACCATCTGGATGCGCTACGTCGATGCCGTTCAGCGATCCGACCTGGAGCAAGCGGAACGGTTCCTCCAAGAGCTACAGCGTCTTCGTGTGGAAAGAGGCGCTTTTTCACTCCACGACATCGCCCTGACTTTCGCTTACCGGGCCAAGGCTCATCTGGATAGAGGTGAGCTCGAGGAAGCCGAGAGCCACTTCCGGATTGCCGTCGGGCTGGACCCGACCCTGCCGACCGCCCATCTGGGGCTATCTCGAGTGGCGGCGCAATCCGGAGCGCTCGGCATGGTTTCGTCCCTGGGGCATGCCGTAAACGCGTTCTTTGCTTCGATCCGCTCGCCACGCAACGGCGGCCATGCCCTCTTCGGTCTCGTCACCTACGATCTCATCGTGGTCTCGTTGGTGTTCGGTCATTTTTGCGCTCATGATGCTGTATCGATACGCGGGTCTTCTTTTCCACGATCTCGAAGGAACGGTTCTCGGATCGGCTGGGAGGAGCCGGCGCCTTCGCCGTTGTCATGGCTTTGTTGCTCTTTCCGCTCCTTCTGACTTTTGGGCTTGGCTGGCTCGTTCCCTATTGGCTCGTGCTCACTTTCGCCTATCAATCCAACCGGGAGCGGGCGATTACCTTCGCGGCGTTGGCCATAATGTTTCTGTTTACGCCCTTTGCCGAGATCCATGCGAATTGGTCGAATACGATTAGGAATCCGCTTTATCGGGCTTCCTTCTCTTCAGTGGAAGGTACTTTCGGGCCTGGCGACCCCGACGTTCTGCGAAGAGCTTTGTTGGACACCCCGGAGGACCGCGATCTTCAAATGCTTGTCGCGACCCAGTATAAAAACTTGGGCGAGTACGAGCTTTCGGCATCGCGCTATCGTGAGATTTTGGAGCAACAGCCCGACGACCTGGCCGCCCGAGTGAATCTGGGAAACATCTACTTCGCTCAAAGGGATTGGGAAGGCGCCCGCATCGAATACGATCGAGCCATCGAGAACCACTCGAGCTCCGCAGTTGCTTTTTACAATAAGAGCCTGGCCCACGCGGAGAGCTTCAAGTTCCGGGAACGCGAAGACGCACGGGCTCGAGCCCAGAGTCTGGATTCGGCGCTGGTACGCTCCCATGAGCGGCGCGTCGGCGATTATAGGGCGGTCATCGACCTGAAGCTCGGGCCGAAGGATATTTACGCCAAATACTACGGATTGGAGGAAGGGCTCCATCCGACGGCGGTGACGCCTTCTTTCCTCAGTGGCTTTTGGGGCAGTGGAGCAAGATTCGCTCTGGCCGTGGTCGTTCTCGTGGCGCTCATCTTTTTGTTTCGGTCGATCTTGAATCGCGCCAACACGCGCCATTGCTGGAAGTGCAAGACCGCCTTTTGCGGGCGTTGCCAGATCGGTACCGGCCGCCGCGGCCTCTGCACTCAGTGCTACCACTTGTTTTATGTCAAAGACGGCGTGTCCGCGGTAGCCCGTAACGAGAAACTGAATCAGGTGCAAAGAGCTAACCAAACCCGCGGCCTCATTTTCAGGATTCTTTCAATCGTAGCTCCCGGCGCTGGGCACGTCGCCGAGGATATGCCGCTTCTGGGGATGGTCTTTCTCCTTGTTTGGATGAGCGGTGTTGTTTTGCTGGTTTTGGGAGGTCGGCTCTACGGAATTCCCGATGAGCTTTTGGGAATGGGGAGCTTATGGGGGCAAGTCGTTGCGGGATTGTTGATGTTGGTCGTACTCGTGCTCGCCAATACGGTGGCTCAACCCCGACCGCGCAAGTGAATGATTAGGTCATGGCGCTTAGAGGGACACTAAAAGACTTCGCCTTGCCGGACATCTTTCAGCTGATCGGCATGCAGCGAAAAACCGGTCTGCTCACGCTCGAAAGCGAGCGTGAAACGGTGACCGTCGTTTTCGAGAACGGGATGGTCGTCATGGCGGATTCCTCCGTTCGCCGACTCGACGACTTACTCGGGACCGTGCTCGTTCGAAACGGCGGTTTGAAAAAGAAGGACCTCGAAGAGGCGCTCACCAAGCAAAAAGACTCGATGCAACGCCTCGGATACATTTTGACCAGCCAAGGATACATCGAGACCGAGGCCTTGAAGGAAGCATTGGCCGAGCAAGTTCAGCAGATCGTGTTCCGAGTCTTCCGTTGGAAGGATGGACAATACGATTTCGATCCCACCGCGACGGTGGACTACGATCGGCAAAATGTCAATCCGGTCAGTACCGACCATATTCTTATGGAGGGCATCCGCCGTGTCGATGAATGGCCCATCATCGAGAAGCGAATCCCCTCCATGCGAATGGTTTTTCGACCTCTCGTTCCGAAGGCTCAGATCCAAGTCAGTGAAGAGGGAGCGGGAAGCGTCGGTCTTGAAGCGGCTTTCGAAGGATTGGACTCTGATGAGCCGCCCAGCAAAAATCTCAATCCGACGGCGTCGTTTTGAGCGAGACGGAATCCAAAATCTACAACTTGCTGGACGGGCGGCAATCCGTCACTGCTCTCGTCGACACAACGGGACTCTCCGACTTCGATGTGAGTCGGACTCTCTTCGATCTCATCGAGCGAAATTTGATCGAGCCGGTGGGCCATCAAAAAGATGAAGCCGCTCGCCCGGACCGAAGGGCTGCAGCGTCCGCTTCACCGGTTCTTGGTATCGTTGTGCTGGTCATCGTGCTTGCAGCGACGCTGGTGGGTCTCGTCATGTCTTTCTCTACGCCCTTTCGCGTGCCCGGGGCATCGGAGCTCCTGCCGACCACACTGGCGTTACACCGGCAAGCAGCTACACAGGCTCGGTTGGAGCGCCTCGAATCGGCAATCAAGATCTTTTTCCTGACCTTCGGACAGTACCCGGGCTCTCTCGAGGACCTCGTGAACTCGAGTCCAGCTCTGGTGACCTCCGATGACCTTCGTGATTCGGAAGGAGTCCCCATTGTTTACGATCGAGCTCCGGGGCGAATCGCTTTGACCGCAGTGAACGAGGCAGGAGAACCTTATCTCGTGTTCGTACACGAGATCCCCCCTGAGTTCGATACCGGAATGGAGTTGGTCGACCCGTCCTAGCCATCTCGATATTCAACCTATGAAAGTCAGCACCTATCCGGATGTCTCTCTACCGAGCGGTGCCCGGCCTGCGGTAACGCTGGGTAACTTCGACGGAGTCCATCGCGGACACCAGTCCATCATGGCCGAGCTGATGGAGCGGGCTCGCGAGTTGGGCTCGGTCTCCGTGGCGATCACTTTCGAGCCGCATCCGATCAGCGTTCTGAGGCCGGAGGCGGCCCCTCGTCGGATTCAGACGCCCGAGCAGAAAGCAAGAAGCGCTTGGCGAGGTCGGTATTGACCACCTTCTCGTTGTTCCCTTCACCGTCGAGTTCTCCAAGATGGGCCCGGATGAGTTCGTTCGAACCGTCGTGGTCGAAAAGCTCCATGCGGCGGAACTGGTTTTAGGCACCAACTTTCGTTTCGGCCACGGTCGTGCCGGCGATCTGGATACGCTCCGGGCTCTGGGTCGAGATGCCGATTTCGTCGTACGCGAAGTGGTGCCCGCCGGTTTCGATGAGGAAATAATCAGTAGCTCCCGCATTCGGCGGGTGCTCGCAAGTGGAGATGTGGGACGGGCCATTGATATGCTCGGCCGACCTTACTTCGTTGACGGCGAGGTGGTGCGCGGCGACGGCCGGGGGCGGCTCATTGGTTTCCATACGGCGAATCTGGATTTGACCGGTGCCTTGCTCGTCGATGACGGAGTCTACGTCACCAGCGCCAGGTTGGCAGATCGAGAGTATCCCGGAATGTCCCATGTGGGGAGTCGGCCTACCTTCGGTTTGGACAGCCGGACCGTGGAAACGCATTTGTTCGATTTTTCGAAAGAGATTTACGGCGAGTCGCTGCGACTCTAGCTTCCACGAGCGCATCCGAGGAACGGTTACGTTCCAGGGGCCGGAAGAGCTTCGGCAACAGCTTGAATCCGACCGAGAGCAGGCTCTCGAGTTCTTTCGTGGCCCCGGGCGGAACCTTATGTTATAAACACCGTATGTCTTGATGTCTAAAATATAGGGAGCAGGAGGCGATCTTTTGCCTGATTTGACGATGGAAAGCCGGCAGGTGGGGGACGTGGTGGTTGTGTACCCACGTGGCTTCATCAACGCCCATACGGTGCGTCAGTTCGAGCAGGAGCTGAACACGGCTATAGAATCGGGTCGAAACCATATCGTGATCAATGGCTCGGGCCTCAACTACATTGCCAGTGCGGGTCTCGGTGTCATCATGGGGCTCATCGAGGAAGTGCGGTCTCAGGGAGGTGATATCCGGCTCACCGACCTCAACGAAACGGTCATGAATATCTTCGAGGTATTGGGTTTCAACCACCTCTGTAAAGTATTCGACTCCGAGGAGGAAGCTGTCCAGAGCTACTCCTCCGAAACAGAGTAAAATAGGCCGATTGGACCACTCATGACCAGCACGCCTGACGATAAGAGCAAATGGACGTCTGGAAGTCGGCCCATGATCGAGCTCAGCTTCCCCAGTGACAGCCGCTACCTCAATATGGTTCACGAGCTCACTCAACAGTTGGCGGTCGCCACCGGATTCGAGGAATCCGAAGCGGACAAGATCGCCATGGCGATGGACGAGGCTGTAACAAATGTTATGCAGCACGCCTACCACGGTGCGACCGATCGCAAGATCGAGATCACTTTCGATCCCGAGGGTGAGAGTCTGGATATCGTCATTGTCCACGACGGTGAGGGACTCGAGGACGTCCCTCTCCCGGAGTTCAATTTGGGCAAGCTCGTGGCTGAGCGCCAGACGGGTGGTCTAGGACTCACCATCATGAGACAGATGATGGATGATTTGCGTTTCGAGAAAACCGACTCCGGGAAGAGCATGTGCGTCATGGTTCGCTACAAACAGCGAAAGTCCGAGGGCGAATAAAACTCACCGCCCGACGATTGTGACCCAAAGGGCGGTCAGCAACCCCGCAAGTCAATGTCAGAAGAAATCCCGCTGTCTTATCGCTACCAACAAGCCTTGGCGCCTCTGACCAAGCTCGCAGAAGGGGCGGAGCGTGGCACGGTCAGTAAAAGACTCTCCGAGCTGCTCACGTTGCTCGATTTCAGTACGACCTTGAACCGTTCCCTCGCCCTTGCGGAAACCTTGGATATCGTGCTCTTCGTGGCGATGGGGGAGACACGGGCCAGTTGGGCCGGCATAGTCCTCAAAGGCATTGATGGGTACCTTTCAATCAGCGGCTCGCCGAGGTGCGACCGATCCACAGTGGGCGGGACAGGTTTTCCCGGTAGACGCCCTCGAAGGATTCGAGGCGGTTGTGGGGCTCGACGATACCGACATCCCGGGTGCGACGCGGGAGCTCTTGGCTGCGATCGGGGCCGACCTAGCCGTACCTCTTCGAAAAGGTGGAAATCTGATCGGGCTCCTTTTGTTGGGCCCCGCCTTTATGAGTGTATCGGGGGAGAGCCCGAAACAGCAGGGATCTACCTATACGGAAGGGGAGCGATCGTTTGTCGAGGCACTCTCCATATCGGCGTCGGCTTGTATCGATAACGGCCGCGTCTACGAAGAGCTTCAGGATCTCAACCGAAGGCTTTCGCTCAAAGTCTATCAACTCAACTCACTCTTCGACATCACCGACGAGCTCTATCGTGCGCGGGAAGCGGGAGCGGTCCGCGAGGTCCTCGTCACCTGCGCCATGGGACAGCTTCTTGCCTCGCGGTGTGCGCTGGTCCAAACGGACGGCGCCGTCAGAGCCCGCGGGGTCAAGCTTACGCCCGACGAGCTTCTACTCTTGCGAGCCCGTATCAAAACGCTCGATTCTCTGACCGAGGACCTGGAGGTGACGTCCTTCGAAGAGGGGCCGCTGCGCGATTTCTTCGAGGCAAGGGGATTCGAACGGCTGGTTCCGCTTCGCTCAGGCGCGGTTTTTCAAGGCGTGCTCCTCATTGGACGCAAAGCCAGCGGCAAGCCCGTCAACAAGGAGGACCTCGATTTCCTTCGATCTCTGGCGGCGCAGGGCGCGGCGTCACTAGACAACCTGAGACTCACCCAGGAGTGGGTCGAAAAACAAAAGATCGAAAAAGAGCTCGCCGTTGCCCGACAGATCCAGAGGGGGCTTCTTCCCGACCAAGATCCCGAGCTTCCCGGCTGGGATATCGCCGGCATCAATATCCCTTCTCTGGCTGTGGGAGGTGATTACTACGACTACCTCCCCGGTCCCGAGGGACGACTCGGGCTTGGCCATCGCCGATGTTTCGGGAAAAGGTACCGGGCCGGCGCTGATCATGGCCAACGTCCAGGCGTCGCTCCGAGCGCTTTCGAGTCTCGAGCGAGCTGACCCTCGATATGATGCTCACCCGGTTGAACGAACAAATTTTCCGGCGCACCGAGGCCAACAAGTATGTCACCGTGTTTTATGGGTGGCTCGACCCGGAAAGAGGCCGAGCTGGTCTACGCGAACGCCGGACATTGTTATCCGCTCCTGTTTCGTCGCAATGGTGAAGTCGATCGACTCATCGTCGGCGGACCGGTCATCGGCTTCTTCCAGAGATTCCTCTGGAGGTCGGAGAAACGTCTTTCGAGCCCGGAGATATGCTGGTGGCCTACACCGACGGACTTTCTGAGACGGAGAGCCCGGCCGGAGAGGAGTATCGAAGAGGAAAGAATCATCCGACACGGCACGTGAGGTCGAAGACAAGCCGGCCCGAGAAGTTATTGCTAAACTGGTCGCATCGGCCCGGATCTTCGCCGCCGGGAAGGGTCTCGGCGACGATTTGACGTTGATGGTGGTGAAGAGACTTTGAGCTGACAAGCGTCCTTTGACTCTGACCAACACCCTGGGTGGAGGGCAGCGAGAACCCGTCGAGCCCCTCGAGCCGGGGCACCTGCGCATGTACACCTGCGGCTTGACCGTCTACAACCGGGGCCACATCGGAAATTTCCGGACCTTTGTCTCGCAGGATGTGCTCCGGCGCTATTTGAAGTACAAGGGTTATCGTCTAACTCAGGTGATGAACTTCACCGATGTGGATGACAAGACGATCGTCGGTGCCCGTGCGCCGGTCTTCCACTCGGGGAATACACGCAAAAGTACATCGACGCCTTCTATGAAGATTGCGACACCCTCAACCTGGAGCGGGCCGAGCACTACCCGCGCGCGACCGACCCCGAGTACATCGATGCCATGGTAGAGCTCGTGGCCAAGCTCCGGGAGAATGGCCATACCTACGAGGCCGATGGCTCCATCTACTTACAGATCTCTACTTTTCCGTCCTACGGCAAGCTTTCTCGCATCGATGTCTCCGGCATGAAGGCCGGCGCCCGGGTCGAAGCCGACGACTATGCGAAGCAAGATGTCCGCGACTTCGTGCTCTGGAAAGGCCCGAAGCCCGACGAACCGTCCTGGGATACGTCTATCGGACCGGGCCGTCCCGGATGGCACCTCGAATGCTCGGCTATGAGCATGAAGCTATTGGGTGCCACGTTCGATTTGCATTCGGGCGGGATCGATTTGATCTTTCCTCATCATGAGAACGAGATCGCTCAAAGTGAGGGGGCGACGGACGAACCCTTTCGTACGCCACTGGGTCCATACCGAGTTTCTCCTCGTCGAGGGCGAGAAGATGTCCAAGTCGAAGGGCAACATGTTCAACGTGCCCGACCTGGTCGCCGAAGGTTTTTCGCCCATGGCCATTCGCTATCTTCTCCTCTCCGTCCACTACCGCAAGCAGCTCAACTTCACCCGAGAAGGTCTTCGCCAAGAGGAGGCGGCGCTCCGTCGGGTCGACGATTTCCTGAATCGCCTCGACGACGTGAGGACCGAGGGAGGCGTCTCGCCCGGTATCGCGGCCATGACCCGCAAGGCCTCGCAAACGCTTCGAGGAGGCCATGGACGACGACCTCAATACTTCGGCCGCCTTGGCCGCACTTTTTGACCTCGTAAAGGAAGGAAACACCGCCCTTTCGTCGTCTTCCCTTACCAGGGAGGATGCTGCCGAGATTGCCGGAGCAATCGAGAAGGATGAACGGGGTCTTCGGTGTGTTCGGACGTCAGAAGCCGATGGTCATCGATGCGGAGGTGGAGAGGCTGATTGCCGAGCGGCGCGAAGCCCGGTCGCGACGGGACTTTGCCCGTGCCGACGCCATCCGGGACCAATTGGCCGCCCAGAGGCGTCGTTCTCGAAGATACCCCCACCGGCACCCGGTGGCGGAGGAAGTGAAAGAAAGCGTTGCAATCCTGCCTTGACCGACCTCTAGTGGCTTGGGTCGTCTCAATCTTTTCCGTCATTCCTAGTGCGCAACCCCAAGGATGTCGGCGCTCTACGGCGAAGATCTCGCACGATGGGAGCTCGAGCGACGGGGATACCGGATCCTTGACCGCCGCGTCCGGAACCGGCTCGGCGAGATCGACATCGTGGCGTGGGACGGGCCCGTCCTCGTCTTCATGGAGGTCAAAACGCGACGGGGGCACGCTACGGGAGCCCCTGGGAGGCTGTAGATCGGCGGAAGCAGAAAAAACTCATTCAGCTCTCGCAAATTTACCTGGCAAGGAAGAATTTGGCTGAGGTGCCGATCGCTTCGATATCGTCGGAGTCGAGCTGACGGACCGCCGCAAACCGGTAATCAAGCTGTTTCGGGGAGCCTTCGAAGAGGACTAAGGCGTTGGATTTTGCCAAATCCGAATGACGACGGCCTTAGGCCGTCATCCTGTTTCATTCCCGCCTTCGCGTTGCGTCATTTATGCCTATCGCTTCCGCCTTCGCCGAGGCTACGGCGGAAAGGTGGCGGAGGCGGACTAGTTCTCGAGTTCAGAGTCCTTGAGTTCTCGAACCTGGAGAATTTGACAACTCCTTTGTTTTTTGTTACCTATGGACAGTCGAGCGAGCGGGAATAACTCAGTGGTAGAGTGCAACCTTGCCAAGGTTGACGTCGCGGGTTCGAATCCCGTTTCCCGCTCCATAAGAGCATTTCATCTGGAAACACGGGCAAGTCCCGTGTTTCTGTATCTTTAGGAGGGAGCGAGACAGGGCCTCATCAATTCGAGGCGGCGTAGCCAAGTGGCTAAGGCAGAGGTCTGCAAAACCTTTATTCGGCGGTTCGAATCCGCCCGCCGCCTCCAACCTTCGATTTCGTAGGCCTCCCCGCCCATATTCTATTGGACATGAAAAAGATCCCGACGACCTCGCTCTACAGTGCGAACTTCGTCTTCGTCTGCCCGAACTGCAACAAGCAGAAGATGCAAACCACGGGCGCAAAAACAGTTCATGTACAACTGCCCGTGGTGCGAAAAGCAATTCAACGTCCGCATTTCCATCACGGCCAACGACACAGACGGCAACACCTACGGCGACCTAAAACTCATCCAAGACCCTTCTTTCCCCGAGTGACGGCATGCTTTACAATCATGCTCAGGGATTTTGACGATCCCTGATATCCCACTCTTTTGTGCCGGGGTGGCGGAATGGCAGACGCGGGGGACTTAAAATCCCCTGTCCTATGGGCATGCGGGTTCGAGTCCCGCCCCCGGTACCAAGATGGAAGCTCTATAGGAGAGGCCTTTCCATGGATTGCATCTTGTAGCTTGTATTATGGAGATCCTGGAACAAGAGAACAGTTCTATGATTCACAAGGATCTCCCTTCAGATCCATGCTGCGCTGCCTGAGGCTTGATACTAGTCGGCCGTCATTCGCGATCCACGGGTCTTTGCCCGCTCGATGCTCTGCAGGGCCAGGTACTCCTTGCCGAACCGTGCCATGTTCTCGAGCTCGGTGTCGTACTGGTCGAAATGCCGCTCCTCGTCGGCCACGAGTTCCTCGAAGAGCTGCTTGACTTTGGCTGTCCGCGTTCTGGGCGCATTCCAAGGCCATACGGTTGTAGTCCTGGGCGCTCTTCTCCTCCATACCGGCCGCCATCTTTAGCATCTTCTCGACGTCCGTGCTCCTTCTGGACCGGGCCCTGGCCGTCATCTCCACGTCGCCCTTGAGGAAGAGAATGCGCTCTGCCAGTCTCTCGATGTGGAGCATCTCCTCGATGGCCGTGCGCTTGAACAGGCCGGCGAGCAGGTCGAAACCCTGATCGTCACAGTGAAAGTGCCAGTACATGTACTGGTGAACGGACGCGAGCTCATCGCCAACGGCCTGGTTCAGCAGTTCAACACTCTTCTTGTGCATTCTCACTCCTTTTTCTTTTTTGTTTCCTTGAATTATCTAGTTCATCTTCTTGGCCGGTGGAAACTCCTCGATTCCATACTCGGCGAGAATCGCCCCGGGCAGGTCTTGAAGGCGGGGGGCGGCTTTCTTGAGCGGGCGGTTCGTCAGCAAGATGCCGGGCACCGCGTTGGGGTCCATCAGGTGATCGCCACTCCACCGCCTCGTGTTGTCTTCGAAGAGACCGATCGGGATTTTCCCGAGCACGGAAGCGTCCGAGACCCGATAACCCTTGGCACAACCGACGATCATGTCGGGACCGATATCGAGATATTCGCCGTATTCGTAGTCATCTTCTGCGAAGTAAACGTTGGCCACGGCATGCTCGCCCGTCCCCGGGTCGATCAGCTCGCGAAGCTTGGTGGAAATCTCTTCCATCAGGCTTCGGCGTTCCTCCGGGGGCACGATGCCCCACTGCTCCCGCCCCTTCAAATTGATGTAGAGACTGGCAAAGCCCAACCCATAGGCGCGAGTCCTCGACCAATCGACGTTCATGAACAAGCCCTGGTCGTCCTCGAGATCGGGATCGATGACTTCGAGGTAGCCTTCTTTTTGAAGCCACCCGTTCAAGTGGAAAGCTCGTCGCCACGAGGCGAATCCATGGTCTGACATCACGATGAGGATGGTGTTGTCTCCTAACCGTTCCTCGGTGTAGCCCACGACCTCATCGAATCGCTCGTAGAGCTTCGGGATGACATCCTTGTATGGGCCGTCGATCTCTTCATCGTATCGAGGGTGACCGGGATCCATGGGGCGCCACATCATGTGTGACATCAGATCCGAGTTGCTGAAGTAATAGAAAAGTAATCCATCCTTGAACCGATCCAGAACGATCTTGTACTGGTCGATGTTTTCTTCCCCGGCGATGTGGGCCTGCTCGAGGAACTCGTCCAATGTAAATATGCCTCCGTCCAAAACATTGGTGTCCTCGGGCATGCCCTGCGTGTAGAACAGGCCCGTTTCTTCGGCAAGCTCGGCCGCGTACGACTCCGGGTGGGAAACGGGAAGCGCGGCATGGTTGGGATCGATATTGACCGGCGAGACATAGAGCTGAAACTCAGGGCGGACCTCTTTGAGATAAAAACGACAGATGCCGTAAACGGCTTGGGTCGGAATGAGATCGAACGTGATGGGCACCCAGTCGCTCCACTCGCCTACACCGAGGACTCGTTCCTCGTCTCCCACAACCAGCAAGACGGCATCGGCTTCGGGATCGATATGGACCGTGAAGTCGGCTTTGAGGTCTTCCGGCTCGACGAGAAACGGATTCGGGGGGCCTTTGATTGCGGCCGCGACGGTATTTTTCTCTACCTCGACCTCGTAGATATCGGCACCTCCGATGTCCTTGTTCTCCATTTCGACAAACTTGGTCGTGTAGAAGGAGAAGGTCCCGTAGCTGCCGAGGAGGTCTGGAGTCCCCATACCGCTGATCTCGCGAGTCGCTGTTCCGGAAGGCGGAAAGTTGGCGGGAATTTTGATTATGGTCGTCTCGATCCCGTTTTCTCCTAGAACTTCCCAGAAAGCCTTCCCTCCTCGTAGAAGCTCCACCGTGCCACCGGACAAGGGAATCTTCCACTTACCCAACTCGATTGAGGTCTCGGCTCCCGCCGTCTGGCTCGTCGAGAACGTGGGCATCATATTCGTCGGGTCACGGTGCAGGAAGTCGAAGATGCCGTGTCCTCCCGCATCCATACCGGTAATGAAGTTCGCCCAGGCGACCGGACTTTCCGGCGGGACGGACGTGCGGAGCGGCCCGAAATAGCCGGCTTCGGCCAGACGCGAAAAATGAGGGAGGCGCCCTTCCTCCATCATTTGACGGGTCAATCCGTAGTCCATGCCATCGAAGCCCAAAATGATGACGCGTGGTGCCGATGGATCGACCTTCTCTCCACAGCCGAGACAAACGGCAAGCGTCAAGACCGCCAGAATAATCGAGGTGCGACTCATGCTGCTTATTCCTTTCGAACCGATTCCGAATTTAACCTTGTCAAAAACTACTATTCTACCTTTTGTTCCGTACACCTGAAACTTCTTCGACTCTCTCGAGGTCACTATAAGCAGCCGGTATTGAAAAAGCATCGAGGTTGGGGATCGACACTCGGGGACAGGAGTGTTACGGAGAACTAAAGAGCTCTGCCCGTCACGTCTCTAGGTTCGTTAGTCTAGTCTAGACTTCCTTTGTGTTCATTTTTCGATCGCCTCGGCGCGTACGATGATGTCGAAGCCGTCGAAGCGGTAGCGTCTCAGGGGCCCGTCTTCCGAGTAATCACCTCCCCCGGCAACGATCGTCTTGAAACCTTCAGATACCCGAGGGATGATCTCGGCTTCCACCCACGGCTCGTTGTGTGCCGACAGAACGTAATCGTACTCGGTCACGCGCTGAGCGATTTTCTCATTGGAAGCGATGTATTGATTCAGATCCACACTCGCGCCGTGCGCGTAGAGGGGGCCGGGATAGAAATGATCTCCGGTGAATAGGAGTCGGTTGTCGAGATCGAGAAAACATGCCGAGCCGGGTGAGTGTCCCGGCGTAAAGATCACTTCGAGCCTCCTCCCTCCAGATCGATGATGTCGCCTTCTTCGAAGGTGGATGTGGGGTTGACGCCGTGAATCTCAAAGGTTTCGGGATCGACCGCTTCCGGTAGGGGCTTCCAGACGTATTTCGACTCGGTATCGATGGAGTGGACGGCGCGATCGTGAGGTACTCCCGCCTGGACTCGCTCGATGGCTTCGCGATTGTTGTAGATGGCCACTTCGTCGAAAAGATGGGCGCTTCCGACGTGATCGATGTGGGCGTGGGTGAGGACGACGGAAACGGGCAGATCGGTCAATTCATCGACGAGCTGCTTCAAGTTTCCGATTCCGTTTCCGGCGTCAATCAAGACGCCGCGATCTTGTCCTAGAACGAGATAGCTGATGACTTCCTGGAACTGGTAAGGCTCGTAAATGGCAAAGGTGTCTTCGGTCAGCTTGTAGACTTCGAACCAGTTCTGAAACTCACCGACCTTTTTCAGGCTCGCGTAGCCAGGCCGGGGAAGGATATCGAACCAGTTTTCGGGCTGTACGAGCTCCGAGCTTCGCCGTTCACCGGCTGCCTGTTGGGTTTCGCCCTCCTTTGTTTCGGGCGAATCTTGACCGGCGCATGAAAATGAGAGAATCGCTATTGCGCCAATCAAAAACCATGATTTACAGAACACACTCATGTCCTTCCTCCGGCTGATACGAAAAGGTGCTCCAAACGAGGCCTTCGCCTGATGAGGAAGCGAGCAAAACCGGTTTACTTCCTACTTTTCTGATTTGTCTTCTTCCTCTTCCTTCTCTTCTTCACGTTCCCAAGGCGTCCACTCTTCTCCAAAAACATACTTCTGCATCCAGCGGATCTCCTCGATGTCGCGGGTTCGCTGGTGACGCGGCTCCCGGAAGCCGTGCGGCTCCCGGGGGAAGCGGATGTAGCGAACCTCCTTGCCCATATCCTTGAGGGCGGCGAAAAACATCATGCTCTGCGGTTCGGTATCGGTGGTGTCGTTGATGCCGTGGAAGATGATCGTCGGTGTGGTGACGTTGGCCACGTGCGTCAAGGCCGACTTTTGACGCCAAGCCTCGGCGTTGTCCCAAGGCGTTCCGCCGATGTACCAGAGCCGCACGTCGTGGTTGAAGCCCGGGCCGTACTCCGAGACCCAATCGGAGACCATGGCGCCGACGGATGCCGCTTTGAACCGATCCGTCTGCGTGATGGTCCATCCACCCAGAATGCCGCCATAGCTCCAGCCCCTCAGGGCGAGCCGGTCGGGATCGGCATAGCCTTTCTCGATCACAGTAGTCGACTCCGGTCATCAGATCCTGGAAGTCGCCGCCGCCGATGTCTTGCATGTTTCCGCGCAGAAGCTCATCACTGTAGCCGCTGCTCCCCCGCACGTTGGGACTGAGCGACGCATATCCGAGCCCTGCATAGATGTGGTAGTCGGGATCGAATCGCTTGGTGAAAACTCCCGCGGGGCCGCCGTGGATGTTGAGCATGAGGGGAATCGCGAGCGCCCTCGGTGTAGCCGGCGGGAAGGTGGAACATCCCTTCGATTTCCAGCCCGTCCTTGCTCTTCCAGCGGAGGACCTCGCAGCTCGCAAGAAGCAGATCCTTTTTGATCCAGGGATTGGCATCGGTAAGGCGCACTCCCGGCTCCGCCGTCGATGGATCCGACATAGAGGTCGGGAGGAGTGTCGCAGTTCTGAATGGTATAGACGTACTTGTCGCGGTTCTTGGAGAACGAGCTGGCCGCGAGGAGGCCGTCCTCACGGGTCAATGGGTCCACTTTCTTGGACTGCTAGGTCGAGCTTGAAGAGATTGGAATCCGTCCGCGTGAGACCGGTAAAGAGTATACCGTTGCCGTCGGCGGTCCAACGGTAGTCTCTTATGTTTCCTTCGAATCCCTCGGAAATGACACCGTACTCGTGGGTTTCCGGATTCATCACCCAAATCTTGTCGTTTCTGAGATCCCACTCTTTGTCGTCCGGCGCGGTGAAGGCGATCCTTTGACCGTCCGGCGCAAACGTGACGTCACCTTCAGGCGCCTTGTTTTCGGTGAGCCGTGTCTTCAGCCCGTCTTCGACGGACAGGATGTAAATCTCTGAAAGGTTCTGCTGGTTACGGCGATTCTCGGAGCGAGCGGTGAAGACGACCCGGCCGGCGTCGGGCGAAACGTCGAAGCTGCCGATGATGAAGTCCTCGTCCGTGAGCCTTTTCTCTTCCTTGCTCTTCAAGTCGAACACCCAGAGATTGCGCCATGCCCCGACTCTCTGACCGTTGGGTCCTTCGTCGACGAAAATTCCGTCGTACCCGTCCTTGTACGCTTCCTCCTCTTCCTTGCTGCGCGGCTCATCGGCAAGGAAGAAGAATCCTCGACTCATCCTGAGACCACTTGTAGGAGCGGATACCTTTTTTGTGCTTGGTAAGCGCCACGGCTTCTCCGCCGCTGGTTCGCATGAGAAAGATCTGTCCGGTCTTTCTCCTCCGATTTGCTTTCTCCCTCGGCCTCATGTTCCCGTGAGAAAAGAGAGATAAGCCCCGTTGGGGAGAGAACTGGAAATCGGCTTCCTCCCGCCTCACTCAGAAACTGATAAGCCTCGCCTCCCGCAGCCGGAATCTTGTAATAGGTTTTCTTTCTCTTGTTCTTCTTCCAATCGAGCTCCGACTTGGAGAAAAACACCCACTCGCCGTCGGGCGAAATCAAGGCGTCTCCAACCCGGACCATGTCCAGTGCATCGTCCACCGTCATGGGCCGTTTTTCGGTTTCCTGGGAAAACAAATTGAGAGCCAGTGGAAACAGAAAGCAAGCTACAAATAAACTCTTTTTCACAGGACCTTCTCCTTCGAGGTATGAGAACGACATGAGGAAAGCGATTCTATCACGGCGGTGCCGAAGCTCAGGAAATAGAGGCATCTCTTCAAAAATGCTATGATGTTCATAGTAGTGAGCGGCGCGGGGCCGTGCTCGACCCTCCCGACTCGCGAGGAGGGATTCATGGCGACCACACCTAGAGCCGAGTACGTCGGCTTTACTGTCAACGAGAAAGCGCGGGTTTATACGTTACGAGTGAGGCGTCCCGGCCACGAGACGCTGGATTTCACGTTGGCCATCGAGAACCAGGCATTTCTCTCCAAGCGAGTTCGATACCAGGACGGCCCGGAGATCTGCTTTTACAGGCTCGAGCGCGAGCTGGTTGCAAGTGGGGATTCCATGCCCGAGTCACACTTCGAGATCACCGACGCCGAGCTCGACGAGTATCGGGAAGCCCACACCGTGAAACCTTCGAAGAGTCGCCCCAAATGGCCAGGCTAATATCATCGTTTCAATCCCTATCCGTTGTCGTCTCGAGCTTCAAATTCCTAACCGCTTATTCGGCGTCGCCGTCGCTCTCGCCATGGACGCGTTTGCCGTCGCCGCTTCCGTGGCGATCGCCCTTCCTCAATGGACGGCACGTCACACCTTCCGACTCGCCTGGCACTTTGGGTTGTTCCAAGGCGGCATGTGTTTGGCCGGCGGTTTGGGTGGCAGGGCCGTTTCGGAATCTGTGGCGCGGGTCGATCACTGGGTCGTCTTCGCCGTTTTGGTCTTCCTCGGCGTACGGATGATCCACGAATCGTTTCAACCAAAGCACGTCGCCTCACGATACGATCCGACGCGAGGCTTGAGTCTCGTGGGGCTTTCCATCGCGACAAGCCTCGACGCCCTTGCGGTCGGCGTGTCTCTTGGATTGCTCGGGATGTCGGTTGGATGCCTGCCCTTGTCATTGGTCTCGTCGCTCTCGTCCTGACCATCTGGCGTGTCATTTCGGCCGTTGGTCCGGCAGCCATTTGGGAAGGTGGGCGGAGCGTGTTGGCGGCTTGGTGTTGATCGGAATAGGATGCCAGATCTTGTATCAACACCTGTTCGTGCTCGCGTGAGCGAAATGATGTCTAGATTATCTCCATTGTCGAACCAGGAGGAGTCTATGCTTCTTACGACCTTTCTTCCGACGGATCGAGTCTGGATCTTCTCGGAAGACATGACCGAAAAGACCGACTACGACGTCATCTTCGGAAGTGACAACAGAGTCTCCCTATTGCCAACAGCCGGCGGAGAACCCCGGGTGCTCATCGAGACGGTCAAGGGTAACTATAGTGGCCCGCAACTCACCTGGTCTCGGCAACATCGTCACTATGCCTATGCGGAAAAGGGGAAGATTTACTTCGGTTCTAGAACCCGAAAGGAATATCCCCGTCGGTGAGGTGCAGATTGAGGGCTCGTCCTCCAACAAGATAGAAGTCGATATCACCGTGGAATGCGAATGGAGAAAGAGTCGTTGTATGGAGCTCGCCGAAGAGCTCGACCTCGTCGCCCGTGAGTGGGACGATGAGATCACACTTGATGTCGAGGGTATGCGCAAATGGAAATCGCTGGGGATGCACTTGGAGGTTCGAATGACGGCTCCCGCTTCCATGAGCCTCGAGCTCGATATGGGCGTAGGAGAGGTGGAGATTCTCTGACTTTCGCGGTGACCTCACCGTAGACCTTGGAGTCGGCGAGGTCGAGGTTCGTATGGACGAATCTCACGTGCGTTCGGTCGATTTGGATGCCGGTCTCGGTGAAGTTCGAATGGACTACGAGGGCGGGCGACTCGAGGCGAGTGGATTGTTCGACAATGTACTCCGATGGGACGAAGGGTCCGGATCATCGCGTCTGCGGCTAGAAACCGGGATCGGTGAAATCGACGTGCGTTTGAGGTAGTTGGGTCCATCGGCGTCGCCGAATAATTCCGCGAAACAACAGTACGGCGACAGCTTTCAAAACATATCCCGAAACGGTAAAATTCCTGCGGATGACGGCGGAAGAGGCTCTTCCGTTAGAAAGGGAAACTCCGTGAAGAAACTCGTAGGGATCACCGTGCTCATCGTAACGGCCTGCCTTACAGTCGGCGCACAAACGGCGCAGAACAAACGGTTGACTGCGGCTGCAATTCGCGCCGACAAAATGTCCATCGTTGCGTCGAACGTATCCTTGACGTCGGAGCAAAGCCAGGCTTTCTGGCCGCTCTATCATGAATACCAGCAGGAATTGCTTGCTCTGAACGATCGTATGGCACTGCTGATTCAGGACTACGCGCGGCATTATCAGATGATGACGGACGAAAAAGCGGCTGCTTTACTTGCCGGCCTCATGGTGATTGAGAAGGACGAGTTGAAGCTCAGAGAGGTTCACCTGAAAAAGTTCAAGAAAGCTTTGCCCGCGAAAGTCGTGGTGCGGTACTTCCAAGTGGAGAACAAGCTCAATGCCATTCTGCAATACGACCTCTCGGCCCAAATACCCTTAATGAGATAAAAAACTCAAGAACCCAGAACCCAGAACTCAGCAACACCCTGTGGACATGGGCGAGACGACGGTCAATCCGAAGAGGCTGCGCGCTGTCCGCCGGGGCCGTGGCGGAGGCGGCGACGCCTTAGCTTACGTTCCGCTAGTGTCCTGTATCAGTGGATCGTTGCATAAAGCTCGAGGTCATTTTGTGTGCTGGCAAGGCGTGCCGACGAAGAACTATCGTGATATTTCGAGGAGGCGCAACGCAGTCAGCGCGCAAAAGGGGCCGAGATTTATGTGACGAATTACTGACACAGGGCACTAGTCCCGACGGAGTCGGTTGGCCGGTTGGCCAAGCCGCAATCGATGTAGGAGGGGAAGCCGTCCTCCTGTTCCGTTCTGAGTTCTCGAGTTTCTTTCTCTCGTTGCCGCGGACAAGGTTTGGTGGGATTGAGCCCGCGGCCGGTTTTCAGTGCAGATCATGCCTTTCCATCCATTCCACCAGCACCTTCGTGATGACCAGGTCTGCTTTGCGGTCCAGGATGAGGCAGGCGTCGAAATCTTCTTCTTCTCGGTTGTGAGGTCGATACCGAAACGCATCATAGACGCTGTCCAGAAGCTTGAAAGACGCTTCACGTTCGTCACCGTCGTATTTTTTCACCAAATCGTTGAGTAAATCGTGGAACTCGTCCGATTGCCCGTAGATATGCCCCCTTACGACCTCAGAGACTTCGCGAACGTCGAGGGTCTTGTCGAAAAGCAGCGTTAGGCTGTCTCGACCCTCTTCGTCGGCTTCCCGCATGAGAGGACCTTCGTAGAGCATGCCGGCAATGCTGTTCGCCTCGCGGTGGCCGTTATATTTCCGATCGAGCTTCTGGCCGATGTAGTTCTTGAGCTCCTCTTTACCGCTCACGCGGCAATCGTCGTACTGCCGATATCCGCGACGGCGGGAACTCTGTGCCGAAAGTGTGCTGGTGACTGAAAAGAGAACCAAGACTAACAAGCTCAACCGAGTCATAGCGACCGCCTCCTGCTTCGGATTCTGTTCCGGAATCAGGTATTCCGTGACCGGTCAGGCCGCCGAAGATACCGATTCCCGATGGGCTCGACTAATTTGTGTGGATAGAGAAATGATACTAGAGAGTCGGAAACAGGTCAAAGATTCCACGGTCAATAGAAAACGGCGTCCGGGCCGCGCTCGGCGACGAGTTTCTCTACGTGGTTTTTCAGCGCCTCCCGCCGCTTCATGAGCGCGGCGATTTGGCCGCCTTCGAGGTAGTTCGAGAGCGCTTGGCGAATATCCTGTTCGGTCAGGCTCATGAGTCGATCCCATGCCTTCCGATTGATGCGGTTGAGAATATCCGGGTTCATGACCTCGGCCATGTATTGGAAGCCCCGAGTGTGATCGATGAGCCAAAGTCTGTAATTCTTGTCGGCGATGAGGTTTCCACTGTTACGATCCACGTTGTAAACGAGGTTGTCGAACAGGTACATCGTCCAGACCTGCTGCACCCACTTGCTGGCGTTCGGCGGCTTGAAATCCCCCGAGTCCTCGTCGAGCGCGTCCTCGAGCCAGAGCTGAAGACTGCCATCCGTCCGTTTCAACTTTCGGCGTACCGCCGGCGGTACCATATAGAGGCCGAGAAGATTGGAAAGCTTGTAGGCGGCGCACTCGTAAAGATAGTTGTTGACGAAGGTCAGGTACATACGGTCGCCGACCCGTAAGTTGCGCTCCCGGATGTTGACCTCGCGGAAGATGGCGTGTACCCGCACACCGTCTTCCTCCAACGTGACCTTTCGAGAGCGATTGACTCCCTTGCCGATATTTTTCTCATTCACGACCGGTGCGCTTCGCAGGAAATCCTCGAGCTCGCCGAGCGTGCGAAAAGGAAGCGGCTTTCCGTCGGCGTCTAACCAATCCTTGATGGGAGCTTCAGTGAGGGTCTCGACTGCGGTTTCCTGTGCGGCGGTCGGTGCCGCCGACATGAGAGTGCAGGCGACCGCCCACAGAGCGAATGACCGAAGAATCGATAATCTTTGCATGGCGAACCTACCTCGAGGTACATACCCACCGCAGAATGACGGGTTCATTCATCTTAGTGTCAGTGCCTTCGGCGTTCAAGAATTTCGGTTTTGGCAGAACGGTCCGGAGTAATACACTGTGGCGGGGGGACTCGGAAACTCGGATGGTTCACAATCTACGGGATCTCTCGGGAGACGGCTAAATGCGACTTGTTACGCGGGGTAATTTCGACGGTCTCACATGCGCGGTTCTCATCACGGAGGTGGAGTCCATCGACTCCATCGAGCTCATTCATCCCCAGGACATCACCGACAATCGCTTCAAAACGCGGGAAGGAGATATCGTGGTCAATCTTCCCTATAAGGAAGGTTGTTCCAAGTGGTTCGACCATCACGCGTCCACTCGAACCTATAACGAACCCCCGACAAACTTTGTGGGAAGGCACGATCTCGCCCCCAGCAGCGGCCGCGTAGTCTACGACTACTACATCGCGAAGCACCCGGAAATTGCGAAGTTCGAGAAATTGGTGCGTGAGGACGATCGCTTCGACGAAGCGGATCTCGGTTTGGAAGATGTCAATGACCCGCAAGAATGGATCTTGCTGGCTTTCACCATCGACCCTCGGAGTGGACTGGGCCGCTTTCGCGAGTATTTTTTGGACCTGGTGGATCGCATCAAGACGATGCCCATTGAAAGATTGCTCGCGATGCCCGAGGTCAGCGCGCGGGTCGAGCGATTCCACAAAGAAAAAGGTTCATTTCTTTTAGCCATGTCCAAGCACTCTCGCGTGGATGGAAACGTGATTGTCAGTGATCTGCGGGAGGTCGAGAATATTCCCGCCGGCAACCGCTTCTTGATCTACACGCTATATCCCGATGCCAACGTCTCGGTGCGGATCGCCTGGGGGCCGATGCACGCCTTCGCCGTGATTACCGTAGGTCACAGTATCTTCAAACGGACCTGCCCGGTGCACGTAGGAGAGTTGATGAAGCGCTACGGGGGTGGCGGTCACCGGGGGGCCGGGGCGACACCGGTTGCGCCCGAATACGCCGACCGAGCCCTCGAGGAAGTCATCCAAGCGCTCAAAGACTCCTAGGGACTATCGGCTAAATCCGGATAGTGACGGCGAAGCCGTCCTCCGGTTTCATTCTGAGTTCTCGAGTTCTTGAGTCCTATTTCTTGGTGAGCTCATCCACAACCCACCCGGCTCCATGGACCTCGCGGGCCACCGTCAGGGCGAAACGAATATCCGTGTTGATCGTGCGGCTCGAGCCCTCACCGTAGGTCCAGTCGCCGGCCATCGACTCCTCATTGCCGTCGAAAACGAGGCCCACAATTTGAAGCTTCGCATTGAGGAGTGCACTGCCCGAGTTGCCTCCGGTGATGTCGTTCGTGCTGACGAAATTGACCGGAAGGGAGGCGTATTGCTTTTCGAAGGCGCCCTCATCCAGAGACTGCCGCCACTCGACGAGCTTTGCCGGGAGCTCATAATCGCCCGCGTTACCGCGCTTTTCAGCCAGCCCGAAAAGGCCTTCGAGGTCCGTGGTGAAAGGTACTTCAACCCCCTTGCGATCCACGTATCCCTTTACCGAGCCGAAAGTGGCGCGAAGGGTAAAGTTGGCGTCAGGATAAAGGGTGTCGCCCTTCCATGCGACCATACCCCTTGCGAACTTGGCCCGGTTGATGAAAAGCTTTTCATTGAGGACCCGGATCCTTTGACGCTGGTCTTTGAGTGCCGGCCCGAGGGAGCGCGCGAAGGCCAACATTGGGTCCGTCGATTCCTCGAAAGCGGGGCTCTCGGCGTCCAGGAGGCTGCGACGCATTTCAACCGAGGGAATCTGAGTGCCGTCCAAAAGGGCGTCTGCCAGGTCTTTAGCCGTGGGTGTCTTGCCGGCCGCCGCTCTCGAAGCCAGATGGTCCCGTAGTCCGTCCACCGCAGCGATTCTCTGTGACTTTCCGAGAGCCAGAGCCTGCTCGAATCCTAGGGTCAAGAATTCCCGCTCCAACTCGATGATGACCGGGTCGTCATTGGCCAGCACCTCGCGTACTCTCGGCCAGTTACGTTCCTGGAACTGTGGTTCTCGGTCGCGGTCCGACGTCTTGGCCCGTTCCACGGCGAACTCGTACAAGCCCGTGGCATAGTTCAGTATCGTCGAGCGTTGCAACCAACCTAGAGCTTGGTCTAGAGCGTCGTTTGCTTCCACATCGTCGGAGTAGACTTTGCCTTGAGATGCCAAAACACCACCGTACTCGGCCTTGGCGTCCGGATGGTTGTTCAGGTAGGCCGTGAATTCCTCTTCCCGTCGTTGCCGAGCCTCTGTGACGTTGGACTCTTTCAGAGCCGCCCAGACGTCTCGTTGATATTTGAGGGTGTTGGCAAGACCGAAGATTCGACTTTGGAGAATGACCTCGTTGCTCTCGGTCATGGCCGTATACTTTTTCAAGAGCTCGAGCTCGGTCTCGATGTCCCGGATCTGCTCCGGAATCCCCTTGGTGACGTTGTATCGAGCGGAAAAGCTCATCCGGTAGCGATTGGTGTTGCCGGGAAATCCCGCCACCAAAGCGAGGTCATCCTCCTCGACCCCGTCAAAAGAAACTCGAAGATACTGCTCCGGTCGGACGGGGACGTGGTCCGGATCGTACGGACCATGAGTGCCGTCCGTGCCTCGATAGGCCCGCAGGATAGAGATATCGGATACATAACGGGGAAAGCGAAAGTTCATTTCGTCCCCCCCGAAGTAGCCGAGCTGTTTCTCGGGCGCGTAAACGAGGCGGACGTCCCGATACTCCTCATAGACGATCAGGAGCGAGAAAGCGCCGCTGTTGAAATCGACGACCTCACATCGGTAGTTGTCGCCTTTTTCCGACTGGCAGGCCCGCTCGAGGTCGGAGCGGGTGGTTTGCCGCGCCATCTGGATCTGCGCGGCGTCCATATCTTCCGAAACGACCGCATCGAGCTCGGCGGTAACGTCTCTGGTGGAGCGTTCGACCTGTACCCGAAACTGCTTGCAGGAAAGCTCCTCGGCTCTCGAGCCCGCGGTGAAACCGTTTCGAATTAGGTTTTCCGCTTCTCCTTCGCTCTGCTCAGCGAGCGTCGAGGTGCGTATGCAGTCGAGTGCCACATGGTGGTTCGTAAGGATCAGTCCGGACGGTGACGCGAAGGTGCCCGTCCCGCCACTCAGGCCACTGAGGATCCGCACCGGCGCATGGCGCAGTTGAAGGAGGCCGGACTCGCTGATCTCGAGGCCGTACTTGTTGCGGATCACCTCGAGGGGAAGTTGGTCGAGACGCCACATGCCCTCTTCGGCAACTGCGGCCGTGGCGCTCAACGTCAACAGGAGGAATGTCGCTACAAAAATTCTCGTAGATTTCACCTTGCACACTCCGTTTACTGTGAAGTCGCTCTCGATCCCGTCAGAATGGGTGGATTGTCCCGTATGAAGTCCACGATCTCGTCCACTTCGTCACTGATCATTAATAACGGTTCGTATTTGCAGCCATGGGCCAGCGATTTGAGCAGGGAATACACCGGTTTCGTTTCGGTCCAGTATTTTTTCCCGAGGAAAATCATGGGGCTGAGGACGCCGTAGGATTCGTAGCGGTTTTGAGCCGCGTCCATGAAAACTTCTTGAATGGTGCCGGCACTTCCCGGAGAGAAGATCACGCCGTGCTCGGCGATGGCCAACATGCCGTCTTCTCGAAGGCTGTTTGCGAAGTACTTCGCGATGTGGCTGGCGAAGAGGTTGGTGGGCTCATGACCGTAAAACCAGGTTGGGATGGCGAGACTCGCGGAGCCCCGAGGGTGGGCGTCCATCACCTCGTAAGCTTTCTCGATATAGTGCTGGTCCTGATAAAACGGCTGTTCGGACAGAGTCTCTACGATCTTCTCGAGCTCCTGCTCAGACTTTTCGCAGAAATAGCCACCGAGGTTGGTTGCCTCCATGGCCCCGGGACCGCCTCCGCTTGTCACGAAGTAACCCATCTTCGCCAAACGGGAGGCGATTGCCGCAACGGCGAGGTAGGATTCGTCGTCTCGGCGCATCTTGTGACCGCCCATGACGGCGAGGACCCTCAACGGTGACGCGTCTTTTGGGTAGAGCAGATTGAACAAGGCGTTATCCACGGCGTGGTCGTGAATCCGAAACGAAAGAGCCGGGATGATGGAGATCGGACGGTGGTTGGAACGGTGCTTCTGAAAGTACGTGTAGATTGTCCCGTCCACCGTGCTTTCGAGACTCTGTCGGTTGCCGCGCTCATATCCTTCCATGAGCTCGTCCACCGTGTACAGGCTGGAACGGTAAGCGTTGAAGGGAAGACCTTTGAAGTCGGGGAAAATCGTACCGCCGGTGCTCCTGATGTGGGATTCTGCCTTTTCGGACAGGGAGCAACCGAGGAAATAAGCACCCCGGCTGGGGAGCGACAAGAGACTCGATTCGATCGCCGGTGAGCTCAAGTCCAGGCCCTGAATCGCGACGCCGCGCAGGCTCGACTCGCTCTCAATGTGAGAAAGAAGCTCCTCCACGCTTTCGATCTCGATAGGGCGATGGTCGTTCATCTTCTTCATCAGCGCTTGCTCAGTGGGTAGAGATCCTTGGGAATGTTCTCGTACTCGAGCTCGGCCAGATCCGCCGGCCCGAGGCCCGGCGCGTCGATCTCCACGATGGTGCCGGCTACGTCCTGATAGTAGGCCCGAAAGTGGACCCGGCTCTTGATAGCGACGATGTCGAGCTCGTCGAGGCTCAAGCCGACGGCGGGAAAGATCGCGGAGTCTTTGACCTGATGGAGCGACTGCGTGAGGATGAGATGGTTGTTGTCGCCGAACGCGATAACCGCCACGGTCCCTAAGCGACGGGTGATACCGTTTTCGAGCGGCCCCGTGGCAACGTAGTTGACCTCGCCTAAATGCTTCAGGGTACCGGTGATACGGACCGGGTCTCCGGCCAAGGGCCCAGCCCAACCTCCGACCTCGGCCGTGACCTCTTCGCCTATCGCGGCACTCGATTGGAGCTTTTCAATGGCCTTTTCGTCGGCAATCGTCGCGACACAGAAGTTGCTTGCACCTTGGTGGATGAGCTCTGCGAGGATGTGGGTCGAGTCACCGGTTCGGTCGGCATGATTGGCGATGATGACCGGTGTGGCGCCACTCCCGGCAGCCTCGATGGCCCGGGCGACCCCCTCCTTGGTTTTCGGAACGGGGCGATTGGCGAACGGCTCTCGTAGCTCCCAAATGAAGCTCGAAACATCCTCGGCCGCTCGTTCCGCCAGGTCCTGGTCGCCGTTGGTCACAGCGATGACCGTGGCACCCACGTCGGGAACATCGGCGTAGGCGAATCCGAACGCGACCGAGAGGTGCGTCACGCCATCTTCCCTTTCCCACTTGCGCGCCCGTTCGCGGATGTCCTTGGCGGGAGCGAAGTCGGTGCCCTGGAAGAGGCTTGGTGTGATGACCCCCGGCTTGCGGATGGCCATGGTGGGCTCGAACCGGCCGCGGAGGGTCTCTACCATGGTGCGCGCGGCAATGACACCGGTCTTCTCTTTGTCACGATGGGGGTACTCGGTGATGACGAAGACCGCGTCGGCCGCGTCGGTGATCTCGTGATCCTCGTTGGCGTGGAGATCGAGCGTGACCATAATAGGGATATCACCCACCGCCTCGCGTACCCGTCGCACGATTTCGGCTTCAGCCTTTGGGTAATTCTCCGCAGCCATCGCGCCGTGAAGCGCCAGGAGTACTCCATCGAAGGGACCTTTTTGTTGGAGACCCTCGACGATCTCTCCCGTATACTTGTCGAAGGCTTCCGCCGCGATCCAACTTCCCGAGGAGCCTCCCCAGGCTCTCGAGGCATCGACGATGCCCACGAGCTCGATGTCTTCTTCTTGGTCGACGACCTTGATGAATCCGTTGATGTAGATCTGGACGCCGCGATAGGCTTCTATGACTTCGTCTCCGTGGTAAACACCGCCGCGCTCGTAGCTTTCTACGGTAGTCGGCGTGGGACAAAACGTGCAGGTCTCGTGTGAGAATCCTGCCACCGCAATACGTAATTTCTTGGCCGTGTCGGACTTTTCGGATGGACCGCCGCAAGCCAAGAGGCCGAGTAGGAGGGCGAGGGGAACCGCATGAGGAAACGTTGTGCGCATGTTTTTTTATCCTCCGAAAACTTCACGAAAGTAGTTGAGCCAGTTCATTCCCAGAATCTTTTCGATATCGCCGGTGGTGTAACCGCGCCGGTGGAGCCCGTGGGCGACGTTACGGAACCGCTTGGGCTCGTCGAGCTCCGGAATCCAGGGCGGCCAGCGTACATTATAAGAGGGTTTGAAGCTCTTGAGTCGCGGCTCGTACCAGTTCTCCTTGGTGGCCCAGGCTTGGATGCCCCGGAGCTGAAAATCCGTGGCGAGACCGACGTGGTCGATTCCCATGACCTTGACCGCGTGGTCGACATGGTTCAGATAGTCATCGAACGTGGAGTCGGGTGACTTCCCTACGAAGTAGCCGAGTGCGGCGATGCCCATGACGCCCCCCTTGTCGCTGAGGGCCTTCATCTGCTCGTCGGTCTTGGCCCGGGGGTGGTCGTTGTAGATGGCTTCGCACATCGTGTGCGTGAAGGCCGGTGGCTTTTTGCTGACCGCGATTCCGTCCTTGGTGGTTCCCTTTCCGCAATGAGAAAGATCGACGATGATGCCGAGCTCGTTCATCCGCTCGACGACGGCGACTCCGAAGTCGGAAAGGCCCGCTTGGGTGCGCTCGGTGCATCCGTCTCCGACCAGGTTGCGCGCGTTATAGGTGAGCTGGATGCAACGGGTTCCCATTTCGTTGATTACATCGACGTTGTCGACGTCATCCTCTATCATCGTCGAGTTTTGGAAACCGAAAAGGACCGCCATCTTACCTTCTTCCTTCGCCCTCTCGATGTCGGCCGCCCCGTTGGCCCGCACCAGCTTGTCCGGGTGGTCTTTGATCCTACGGTTCCACTCCGCCAGAGCTTGCACCGCCACCTCGAGGTTCGGGCTGGGAAGCGTCGTCTGGATGGCGGTGTAGCCCGACTCTTTGATCGACTTGAACGCGACATCGTCCCATTCGTGCGCGATCGACAAGGTGTTGACGACGATCGCATGATGGAAGAGTCGGTCGATGTCGGTTTGACCTATGAGTCCATAGGGAAACACGGCTCCGGCCGCCATGGTTTTAAGAAATTCCCGACGATGAAAATTCATAACTCTCTCCTGCTGGTTCTTTGTGCCCCGTTTACCGGTTACTGACTAAGCCAGGCACAGCCTGGCCTACTTATCACGCTTCTTCTTCCCGTCGATTTCCCCGAGCAGTTCCGCGATGTCAGTGGCGGGAAGGGTTCGGTCGGCGGCTTCACCGATGAGCTCTTCATCGGTGAGGAGGGACAGCCGGGTCCGCCGCTTTTCCAGAAAATCAATCAGCCGTTTGACGCGGCCCTTTAGATTGTCGAGTTCGTTTTCGATTTCTTTGAGCTCCTCGATCATTTCTCGGTCTCCCTTGTTTTTGTATTCAAACGCTATTTTCTAAATCGAGCGAAGTCAAACCAGAGGTCGGGTGTGCGGCTCGGGCAATGGTAGTATCGGAGCACTATGAACGAGAACCGTTGGCTGAAAGATTGCGTCTCTAGCTTCGGTCCGATGCTACTGCTTGTGTGGTCGAGCTGCAGCTCCCTGTCAGCAGTCACCATCATGGACATCCAGGGAAGCGGCCTTGTGTCTCCTTTGGCCGGCGAGGTCGTGGAAGTCTCCGGTGTTGTGACCTTTGTTCGCTCACAAGATGATGGTTTCTTTCTGCAGGATCCGACTGGCGATGGAGATTCCGCCACCTCGGACGGGGTCTTCATCTCAGTGGAAAAAGAGACGAGCCTTCCGGCGGTAGGTGACGGCGTCCGGGTCGCAGGACGGGTCGAGGAACTGCAGTTTGGGCGAGCCCTACCCCGTACCCAGCTCGTAGATGTTACGAACTTGGAGGTTGTCTCGACGGGAAACCCGCTTCCTAGAGCGGTTGAGCTAGAGCGACTGCCGAACGAGTCGTTGAGAGACGGAGCCGATTTCTGGGAGTCTCTCGAGGGCATGCGGGTTTTTGTGTCGAAGGGGTGCGTCGTTGCGCCGACTTCGGGTTTTGGCGAGCTCGTGGTTCTCACCGAAGCCGATGCTAAGCCGGGTTCCGGGTACGTAGAGAGGGCGCAGCAGATCTTTCTTCGATCTCTTGGAGAAAACGAAGTCGACTACAATTCCGAGCGGGTGCTCGTGGCCGGCAATCCCGGCGAGCCTCTCGTTGTCCGGCCCGGGGACACGGTCGAGCTGGTCGGGGTCATTGACTACACCTTCGGGAACTACAAAATCAGGCCTTCTGAAGTCAACCTTCAGACACGCGGCTCACCCCCCACACCGGTCAGTACCCGATCCGGCCCTTCCGGTGACACGGTCATCACCACGTTCAACGTGGAGAACCTCTTCGATCTCGAAGACGATCCCGGCAAGGACGAAGGAAATAGCACACCCACTCCCGAGGAGCTCGAGATTAAACTCCGGAAGCTTGCCGGGGCGATCCGCGAGGAGCTTCGGTTACCGGATATCGTCGTGGTTCAGGAGGTTGAGAACACGTCCATCTTGGCCGAGCTTGCAGGCCGAATCAATCGAGCGAGCCATACGAGCTACGTGGCCACGTCCCGAGGGAGTAGTGACGGGCGCGGCATCGAAGTGGGATTTTTGTGGGACCAAAGTCGGGTGGACCTCAGTGAGTCCTATCTTCTTGCCGGTCCAGGAGTAGAACGGGCTTTTGGAAAGGCGAGTCCAAGCCCGGGGCGGGAACCGCTGGTCGGCAAATTCCGAATTCGAGGCAGGGAAGTCACGATTGTTGGTAATCACTTCAAGAGCAAGGGGGGAGACGACCCGCTTTTTGGCGTCAATGACCCGCCGGTTCGCAAGACCGAAGTTCAGAGAAAGGCGCAGGCCAGAGTCGTCCGTGACTTCGTGAGCTCACTTCTCGAGGCGGATCCAGATGTTCTTGTCATTGTGGCCGGAGACCTGAACGATTTTCCCTTCGGTGAGCCGGCTGAGGGCCCGGATCATCCTCTAGCGATCCTGGAAGGTATGAAAGGCGAAGCCCCCTTGACGAATCTTGTTCTCCGTGAGGATCAGGCAGACGCCTTTACCTTTATTTATCAAGGGAATAGCCAGATTTTGGACCATATTTTGGTCAGCCCGGCTCTGCTCGAGCACTTCGCAGCGGTGGATGTCCTACACTTCAATGCGAGCTTCCCGGCGCGGCTCACCCGAGATGGGACGACCTGGCTTCGCGCTTCCGACCACGACGCGGTGGAAGCCCGATTTCAGCTCAGATAAGAAGACAGAATACTGAAGGCAGAACACTGAAGGAAACCTGAGGACGGCTTCCGCCGTCGTCATCAGGATTTAGGCAGAAAAGAATGTCACCGACCTTCATGCACGTCTACTAGGGGCCTATTTACAGGTTTTACAAAGACTTATCAAGGTTTTAGTGACTGGAGCCTCTGCAAGCGCTAAGATGTAAAAGTCTTTCCCGCCGTCGGGTTTCGTCGGGGCGGTCCCAGGCGCGAATTTACACCCTTGAAATAAAACACCTGCTGAGAACGTCTTAAATGGTGAACCGCGCGACTCGCCGGCTGGCAGTGGCGGAGCGAGCATGGAATCAGACGAGCAGATCCTGGCGCGGTTTCTAGGAGGCGATGAAGCAGCCTTCGAGGAGCTCGTGAAGCGTTACGAAACAGGGTTGCGAAATGTCGCTTTTGGATTCGTTCGAGATCGGGCTCTGGCGGAAGACGTGGCTCAAGACGCATTTATCCGTGCCTATCAGAAAGCATCGACCATTCGGAGTACCGGATCGGTCAAAGGTTGGCTTTATCGGGTCGCCATCAATCGGGCTCAGGACGAGCTTCGGCGCATCAAACGGAAGCGGGAGGTGGCCATGGACGAAACCAACGATCCCTTCGACGCCAGGCCGGATGTGTCCGGGGAATCCGTTGCTATGTCTCGGGAGCTTCGGCAGCACCTGAGGCAAGCCATGGGTGATATGCGAGAGGATTATCGAACACCGTTGGTGCTGAGAGAAGTACAGGGAATGACTTACGTTGAAATTGCGGAGCTTTTGAGCTGGCCGCTCGGGACGGTTCAAACTCGAATCCATCGCGGCCGTTTGGAGCTTCGTGCTAATTTGAAAAAACTTCGAGGAACGGTGAGAGGTGAACCATGACCTGTGAGCGTTGGGAATCTATGCTATCCCCGTATGCGGACGGCGAGCTTCCTGCCTCCGACGTGGCCGCCGTCGACGTGCATCTCGAGGCTTGTCCGCGCTGTCGCGAAGAGCTTGCTTCCTTCCGGGAGCTATCGAATTTGCTGGCGTCCGAAACGGAAGCCGACCCCTTCTTCCTCACCAGGTTCCGTGCTCGGCGAGACCAATTGCTGGCCAGGGAAGCCCTACCGTTGGTGTGGAGGCGGTTCGCCGTGAGGCTCCTTCCATTGGCGGCCGCAGCACTTCTCGGCGCGGCGGCGGCACTCTGGTTGTCGATCGAAGAACCCGAGCTCGGTGATCTCGAAGCGCAGCATCTCGGGGACGGTTTTTTGACTACGGTGGAACAGCCTGAACCGGTTCTTCAAATAGCCTTCGAGCCCTTCCCTGGAGGAGAGCGCTGATGCCGGCGACGTTTAGGAAATGGATGTGGCTGACGCTTCTCTTGACCCTCATCCTGGGCATGAGTCTGGGGATCTTGCTGGACGCTCTGGTGCTGGGCCGTGACGACCGCGGAGGCCCGCACGGTCAAAGCGATGGAGACCGAAACGAGCGTTTCAAAGCAAAGCTCGAGAGCGAGCTCGGCCTCACGCCGGAACAGATGCAAGAGCTCGACACGGTCCTTGCTTCGAATCGCGAGAAAGCCGACGTGTTCTGGAAACAAAGCCGCAAATCCTACCAAGAGCTGCGAAAAGAGTTTCGACAGGCCATCCGGGATATGTTGACGCCTGAGCAACAGAATAAATACGACGAAATGGTGAGGAAGCACGACGAGCGCCGAAAGAAAGAGAAACGCAGCGAGGAGCAAGAACGGCGTTAGGAGCTTCTAGAGCAAAAGATCGCAGGTTAACGCAGAAAGAAAGAATGGAACGCAAAGACGCCAAGGCGCAAGGACGCAAAGCGGATCATGGACTGAGCGCTCGAAGTCACCGGATTCTGGAGGGCCTGCTCGAGAGATTCTCCTCAAGAAATCACCGACCTAGTGCCTGCGCGAACACACCTGAGTTTCGGGAAAGAGGATGACCTATCGATTTTGACGCTAATCTTATTTTGCGTCTCCGCGTCTCTGCGACTTTGTGTTGAGTCTTTTTCTTGAAGATGTGACCGTATTCATGAAATCGGGTACTAATTAATGACGCCAGCAGAACAAGTAGCAGACAAAACCAAGCTCAAACGAAGAATCAACCCCATTGCGAAGTTCGCGGTGGAACGCAGGGTGACCATGGGCATGGCCGTCCTGGGAGTTATGGTCCTCGGCTACCTTTCGCTTCAGCGCCTCCCGCTCGAGTTTCTCCCCGATATGTCCCGCCCGAGTATGTGGGTGCAGGCGCCCTATAACTCGTCTTCGCCGGAAGAGGTCGAGCGGATCATCGTTCGACCCCTCGAAGACATCCTTGGAACCGTCAACGGGATCGAGACCCTGAGCGTACGGGCCTCGGCGAGCAGCGGCAGCGTCAGCCTCTCCTTCGAAGACGGAACGGATATGGATCTGGCGGCGGTGGAAGTGCGGGATCGCATCGATCGCATTCGCCATCTTCTGCCCTCGGATTTGCGCCGCGTTTACATTCGCAGATTCCAAAGCACGGATATGCCGGTATTCCGGGTACAGATCAGCTCCAACTGGGACAAAGACCGGCTTTACTTTTTTGTCGAGAATGTACTCCAGCGCAGGCTCGAGCGACTGGAGGGTGTGGCCCAAATCGACACCTGGGGTCTGAACAAGCGGCAGGTCGAGGTTCAGATCCATCCCGCGCGGATGCGATCCCACGGCGTCGATGTGCGGGAGATCTCGAGCGCCCTGCGGTCCAACAACGTCAATGTGTCCGGCGGCTGGGTCAAGGAAGGCGGCCGCAAGCTCGTCATCCGGAGCATTGGAGAGTTTCAAACCCTCGATGAGATTAAAAAACTACCTCTTTCGGGACAGGGGATTCGTCTCGGGGATGTGGCGGACGTCGAGTACACCTACCCGCGCCAGGAAAGTTTCAACTTTCTCAACGGTCAAGAGGCTCTCACCCTTAGCGTCTACAAAGCTTCCACGGCGAATCTTCTCGATGTCGTGGATCGGGTCAAGGTCGAGCTCGGAGAGATACAGAAGCTTCCGACCGCCGAGGGGCTCCGGTTCCGCCACCTTCGGGATTCATCCGTCGATATACGCAAGGGACTGGGACAGCTTCGCAACGCCGGTCTGCTGGGTGGCGGGTTGGCTATCTTGTTTCTTTTCTTTTTCTTGAGGAAGATTCGCACCACCCTTCTCGTGGCCATCGCGATCCCCATATCGGTGATCCTCACTTTCGTCATCATGTATTTTTCCCGCCAGATGCACCTTTCCAACATCACCATCAACATCATCAGTCTCATGGGTTTGATGCTGGCGGTGGGGATGCTCGTGGACAACTCCATCGTCGTCATCGAGGCGATTTACCGGCGCTATCAAGATCTCGGCGAAGATGCCAAAACCGCGGCACTGCGCGGTACGAGCGAAGTGGCGATGCCTATCATCGCGTCAACGGCGACGACGATCTGTGTGTTCGTCCCGCTGGTCTTTCTCGGCTCCGGCGGCGGGTTCATGCGGTTCATGACCGACGTCGGGACGACGATCTGTATCGTCATGGTTTCATCGCTCCTCGTGGCGCTGACGGTGGTACCCATGGTCGCCACCATCGTGATGAAAGGCGAGTCTTCCCAGCGCTCGAACATCGTCGATTGGCTGGTCCGAAAATACGGAATCGTCATCGGCTTCACCCTCAAGCACCGTTTCGCCTTTTTCCTGAGCATCCTGGCCATGCTCTACGGGTCCTGGCTGCTCTTCGGTACCATTGAGCGATCGTTTTCACCCCGGACCATGGAGCGCCAAGTCTCCCTGTATGTCGATACGCCCCGCCATTTCACCGTAGAGCAAAAAGCGGATCTTCATGACGAGATATTCCAGCTCTTAATGGGCCAAAAGGATGAGCTGGAAATCAAGGACATCACCTACCGATACCGCCGAGGGAGTGGCCGGTCTCGTGGTGGTGGAGACAGTCGTTTCGAGGTCATTCTCATCGACGAAGAAGAAAGCAAACTCAGCACGCGGGAAATTCAGGGTCGAATACGAGGCCTATTGCCCGTCAAGGCCGGCGTCAACTTTCGACTCGCCCAGAGCAGGGGACGGCACGGCGGCGGGATGATGGGTATCAGTATGGACCTGAGCGGCGATGACCTGGCCGTGCTCGAGCTCGTAGCGGCTAGAGTCGTGGAGCGACTCGAAGAGATTCCCTTCATCAAAGACATCGATACTTCGCTCGAAAGCGGTGACGAAGAGATTCACGTCGAGGTGAACCGCGAGAGAGCGTTGGCGGCGGGACTTTCGACGCAAGCCGTTGCGATGACCATCAATAACGCCCTGTCGACCCGTCCCGTCAGCCGATTGAAAACCGAAGAACGGGAAGTGGATCTCGTGATGCAGTTCCGTGAGGAGGATCGGAAAACGCTCGATCAGCTCAAGAAGATGCCCGTCTTCAACACCGCCAACGCGATGCCCATCGGTGCCCTGGCCGACTTTCGGATGGAGAAAGGCCCGAGAACCATTGAGCGGGAGAATCGCAGGCCCGAGATCAGCATTACGGCGAACACCTCGGGCCAGTCGGCGTCGTTGAAAATGATGGGTGAAGTTCGACAGATCATGGATTCGATGAACCTGCCTCCCGGCTACGAATGGAGCTTCGGAAGGTGGGCGAGACATGCGCAGCAGGATTTCGGAGAAGCCGGGTTTTCTCTGCTCTTTGCAATGCTACTGATATACCTGATCATGGCGGCGCTCTTCGAGAATTTCGTCCAGCCGCTGACCATTATGTTCTCGATCCCCTTCGCTTTCATCGGAGTGGGTATCGTTCTGAAGGTCACCAATCAACCGCTCGACAACACGAGTAACCTGGGTCTCATCATCTTAATAGGGGTAGTCGTCAATAACGCCATCGTCCTGATCGACCACATCAATCACCTCCGTTGGGAAGGGATGGGCCGCACCGAGGCCGTGATCCTCGGAGGTACGCACCGTCTCCGACCCATCTTGATGACGGCCCTGACGACCCTGCTTGGTTTGTCGCCCATGGTGGCGCCCCTGCTCTTCCCTGGATGGCTCGGAACCCCGGAAGGCAATGCCGCAAACTGGGCGCCGGTGGGTCTGGTCATCATGGCGGGGCTTGCCGCCTCAACCGCTTTAACTTTGATTATCATCCCGACGATCTACTCGATCATGGATGATTTCCTCGTTTTCATGAGGAGAGTCGTTCGAGCCGCTTGAGACTCGAGAAACGGTAACGGTAGAGAAAGAAATGACACCATTGAAGAGTATGGCTGCTGTGGGAATACTTGCCGCCTCCGTGGCGGTCTTTTGGAGTTGTGGCGGGGACACCGCGGGAGATTCTCCGGGTGGTGCTCCGCCCAAGGGCAAGAGCAAGGGCGGCGGGCCGCCGGCGGGCATGCAAGGCGGGAATCCGGGGTCGGGCGATGCAGCTGCCGTGCCCGTAGAAGTGGCCGCAGTGACGAGGCGGGCCATCTCGTCGTACCTGGAGACGAACGGGACGCTTGAAGCCGAGAACGAAGTCGATATCGTGGCACGCGTTGCCGGGCCGATTGTGGAGCTTGCCACGGAAGAGGGAAAGATCGTCAAGAAAGGCCAGCTACTGGCCCGCATCGACGAGCGAGAAACGAAGGCCCAGGTCGAGGTGGCCCGCGTCGCGCTCGCAGAAGCGACACGCGCTCACGAGCGGGCCAAGGGGGCGCGGGAAAGCGAGATCATCAGCGAAGAGGTCTACGATCAGGCCTTGGGCCGGATGGAGTCGGCGCAGGCTCAGTTGGCGAACGCTCAGATCAACTTCGAGTACACGAAGATCACCGCTCCCTTCGACGGCATTATCATCGAGCGTAGCGTGAAGTTCGCCGACAACATCACCCCCAATCAGAAGCTTTTCCGTGTCTCGGATTTCGACCCGCTGCTTTGTCCCATCCAGGTCCCGGAAAAAGAGCTGTCTCGCCTGAAAATTGGGCAACCCGCCCGCATCGCCGTGGAGGCCTGGCCGGAGGATCCCTTCCCGTCCCGGGTGCTTCGCATCAGTCCCGTGGTGGATGCAACGACGGGAACCATCAAGGTGACCTTGGAGGTCTCGGCCCGCGGCAAGCTGCGGCCGGGCATGTTTGCCAGCGTTTTCCTCGAGATGGACACCCATAAAAACGCTAAGGTCATTCCCAAAACCGCCCTTTCCTTCGAAAGCTTCGGCGACACGGTCTATATAGAGAAGGAGGGAATCGCCGAGCGTCGCGACTTGACGGTCGGTTTCGAGGAAGCGGACTTCGTCGAGGTCTTGGAGGGCTTGAACGATGGCGAGCGCGTCATCGTGATTGGGCAAGACGGATTGAGCGACGGCACTCCGGTCCAGATTCTGGCCGGTCCCGGCGCCGGTGAAGGAGAACCGGCGCAAGCACCCCAAAGAGCGGCGGCCGGCGAGGCATCAAGTCCCGGAGAACGAGGACCCGGCCCCGGTATGGGTGGCGGAATGGGACCCGGCGGAGGGCAGGGACGCCCGGATTTTTCCAAGATGACACCCGCCGAGCTCGAGCAGGTCAAGGAACGAATGCGTAGCCGCGGGATGAGCGACGAGCAAATCAACTCGATCATCCAACGCCGTCTCGCGGAGTCCAAGAAGCAGTGAGCATCGTTGATTTTTCCATCCGCCGTCCCGTCACCGTTTTCGTCTTCATGTTGGCCGCGGTCGTCTTCGGCCTAGTGGCCTTTGATGATCTGGCGGTCGATCTGCTTCCCGAGATCACCTACCCCTCTCTTACGGTTCGGACCGAGTTCGACGGCGCCGCGCCGGCCGAGGTCGAAAGCCTCATCACCAAGCCGGTCGAAAACGCCGTGGGGGTGGTCAATAACGTTGCCCTGGTGACCTCGAGCTCCCGCGCCGACCAGAGTGAAGTGACACTTGAGTTCGGTTGGGGCACCAACATGGACATGGCGGCTCTCGATGTACGGGAGCGTCTCGATATCCTACAGCTCCCGGATATCGCCGGCCGGCCTGTTCTTCTACGGTACGACCCCTCGCTCGATCCGATCATGCGCATCGGGATTTACGGAGACGACGATTTGGTGCGGATGCGTTTGATTGCGGAGCTTCAGGTCAAGCGTTTCCTCGAGCGTATCGAGGGCGTGGCGGCGGTCTTGGTCAACGGCGGTCTCGAAGAAGAGATCCAAATCGAGCTCGACGAGAGGCAAATCAACAACCTCGGATTGAGCACGAACCGGCTCATCTCGAGGTTGGCTCAGGAGAACATCAACCTGACCGGGGGGCGACTCCAGGATGGGCAAACCGAGTTTTTGGTACGCACCATCAACGAGTTCGAGCGTCCCTCCGACATGAGACACATCGTCGTGGACAACGAGGGCGGTGCGGTGATTCGGCTCGAAGATATCGCGCGCATCACCCGAGGTCACAAAGAGCGCGAGGTGATTACCCGTATCAACGGTCAAGAAAGCGTCGAAGTCGCCATCTATAAGGAAGGCGGCACCAATACCGTCACCGTCTCGGAGGCGGTAAAAGACCGGCTCGTTGAGCTCGAAGATCAGCTCGGACGAGTCGCCGGCGATCTCGAGCTCAGTATCATCACCGATCAAGCCGACTACATCCGTCAGTCGGTCGAGGAAGTGCTCATGACGGCGGCTCTGGGAGGGACGCTGGCCATCTTCATCCTCTTGATGTTCTTGCGGGACATCAAACCCACACTCATCATCGGCATTTCCATTCCCATCTCGGTCATCGCCACGTTCTTCTTGATGTACGTTTTCGGGGTCTCGCTCAACATCATGTCGTTGGGGGGATTGACGCTCGGCATCGGTTTGCTCGTCGATAACTCGATCGTGGTGCTCGAGTCCATCCAGCGAAAACGGGACGAAGGGCTCGGGGTGGTCGAGGCCGCGAGCGTGGGGGCGGGCGAAGTGGGCCGGGCCGTCATTGCCTCGACGATGACGACGGTATGCGTGTTCGTCCCCATCGTATTTGTCGAAGGTGTGGCGGGACAGCTCTTCGGCGACCAGGCGCTGACCGTGACGTTTTCACTTTCCGTTTCCTTGATCGTGGCGCTGACTCTGATCCCCATGCTGGCTTCCCGCCAGTTCGGCGGTCAGGCGATCGAGGAGGAGGAAATTTCCGAAAAGGTTTTTTTCCTGAGGCGCTGGATCAGCACCGTCGTTTTTTATGTGGGGCTCGTAATTGCCAAGACGGTCAAAACCATTGGACTCGGAATCCGCTTCTTGATCGACGCCGTTCTGTATCTCCCCATCAAAGCCTTCAACGTTGTCTTCGGCGCTATTACCCGAACGTATCCGGTCGTTCTCGACAAGGTCCTGGCATGGCCGGTGTTGACGCTCGCCGTGACCGTGACGGTTTTGGCCGGGAGCCTGCTTTTGTTCGGGCAGTTGGGACGCGAACTGGTGCCGGAGCTCGTTCAAGGGGAGTTTTATGCCAATCTCGAGCTTCCCCCTGGAACGTCCCTCGATGTCAGTTACCGGCGCATCTCGAAGATCGAGGATTTTGCCAGGTCGCTCGATGGCGTTGAAATGGTCTATGCCGTAGCCGGCACATCGAACGAACAAGGCGGCATTGCCGGAGAACTGCGGGAAAATATCGGCCAGATCACGATGACCTTGGCTCCACCCATCGATCGGGAAAAAGAAGACGCCTTGATGGAGCGCCTGCGTCCGGAGTTGGAGAAAGACGGCGACATGAAGTATCGCTTCGGGAGGCCGTCCTATTTCAGTTTCAAGACGCCGATTGAAGTGGAGATCCGTGGTTTCAATCTCAAGTTGCTCCGGCGCATGGCGGATGATCTCGTGACACGCATGCACGAGATTCCCGGACTTGCCGACATCAAGTCGTCCACCGAAGGCGGCTACCCCGAGCTTCAGATTCGCTTCAATCGAGAACGATTGGCGACCCTCGGTTTCAATATCAACGATGCCGCGGAGCTCATTCGGTCCAAGGTCTTGGGGACAGTGGCCACCGATATTACTCGTGAGGATCGAACCATCGATATTCGATTGCGGTCCGCGGAAAAGTACCGCAATAGCACCAAGGATCTGGGCAACCTAAGTATCTCCGAAAGCGGAACCACTCCGATTCTTCTGTCTTCCGTGGCCGAAATCGTCGAGACGGAAGGCCCGGCCGAGATCCGCCGCGCCGATGGCGAACGGGTGGCGCTCATCACCGCCAACCTGGTGGATCGCGATCTGGGCTCGGTCTCCGAGGATATCGAAGCGGCCCTCCGGGCGATGACGTGGCCCGTCGGATTCGACTACCGTTTGGGTGGACAACGGAAGGAGATGGAGACTTCATTTCAAAGTATGCAGTTCGCCATCCTGCTGGCCATCTTCATGGTCTATCTGGTCATGGCGTCCCAGTTCGAATCGCTTCTACATCCCCTTGTGATCTTGTTCAGTGTGCCCTTCTCTCTGGTCGGGGTCATGGTGATCCTCTGGGCCCTGAGCGTGACGGTGAGCGTGGTTGTTTTAATTGGTGTGATCATGCTGGCCGGCATCGTCGTCAACAACGCGATCATTCTCGTCGATTACACGAACCGCCTGCGGCGTGAAGGAAGGTCCAAATTGGATGCGCTTCGCCAGGCCGGCCAGGTTCGCCTGCGGCCCATCTTGATGACGACCTCCACCACCGTGCTTGGCCTCTTCCCCATGGCGCTTGGATTGGGTGAGGGAAGCGAGCTCCGGTCCCCCATGGCCTGGACGGTGATCGGCGGCCTGGTGGTGTCGACGGGACTCACCTTGCTCATTATTCCGGTGGTTTATTCGTTGTTGGATCGTGGTCGGTGAAGCTCCTTGCTACACGACTAGTACTGCATTTCGTAAATACTGCCCTATATTCAAGAAGAAGACTCAACGCAAAGTCGCAGAGACGCGGAGACGCAAAGCGAGGTTAGCGTCAAGATCGTTTGGTCATTCTCTTTTCGCGAGACTCAGATCTTCTTAGCTGCAGATACTGATTGGTTGTCTTCTTTCCGAGAGTCTCTCGAGCACATCCGGGTCTCCACAGATCCGACGCACCTTGGGTGCTTATTCATGATTCGCTTGGCGGCTTTGCGCCTTGGCGTTGTTGTCTTCGAGTTTTCTCCGTCGAAAATACGTAGTGATAGCAAAATTCCCAGTTTTCACGGCGCTAGAGACTAAGTTAGAATCTCCTATTATTCACCTGGTGTCGTCATTCACGAGTGGAGAGACTTGTCCGGCTATGGCCTGCTTGCCGAAGTCGCAACCATGTTCGCCGTTCGCCACATTCATCGATTTCATACAAAGGAGATTCGGAATGAAACATGAACGAGGAATAACGTTCGGCCTTTTCTTCATGTTCCTTATGGGGGTGTCTAGCTTGTTCGACCGACCAGAGAGTTGAGCTCCGTTTCGGTATCTCCTTTCCCGACGGCCTTGCCCCAGAGGCCATAGACGGGCGTTTGTTGCTGATGATCTCCAACGATTCGAGTCGCGAACCGCGTTTTCAGATCACCAACGGCCTCGACACACAATTGGTCTTCGGCATCGATGTGGAGGATTGGAAACCGGGCGAAACAGCGGTCATCGACGGCGACGTCTTCGGCTATCCACTTACCAGCATCAGAGACATTCCACCGGGCAAATACCAGGTTCAAGCTCTCGTGAATCGTTACGAGACCTTCCATCTAAGTGACGGCCGCGTACTCAAGCTTCCCCCCGACAAAGGCGAGGGACAAAAGTGGAATCTGAAGCCGGGGAATCTCTACAGCACGCCTCGCGAAGTGCAGATCGATCCATTCGAGAACAAGACGATCGCCCTTTCCCTGAATCAAGAGATCCCTCCCATCCCCGAGCCCGAGGACACGAAATACATCAAGCATGTCAAGAATCGAGAGCAAGCTCCTTTCAGAGTTCTGGGGCCGGCCCACCACGTTGGGAGCACACGTGCTGCTGCCGGAGGGCTTCGACGAACATCCGGAAGCCCGCTATCCCTTGAGCATCTTTCACGGGCATTTCCCGAGAGACTTCAGCGGCTTTCGCGAGGAGCCTCCCGATCCGGACCTCGAGCCCGACTATAGCGCCCGCTTCGACCTTCATGGCTACAACAAGATCGTTCAGGAGCAGGCACACGATTTCTACAAATACTGGATCGCGCCCGACACGCCGCGCATGCTCATCATCCAGATTCAACACCCCACCCCTTATTTCGATGACTCTTACGCCGTCAACTCCGCCAATATGGGGCCCTACGGCGATGCCATCAATCAAGAGCTCATTCCCTTTATCGAGGAGAAGTTCCGGGGAATCGGCGAGGGATGGGCTCGATTTCTCTACGGCGGCTCTACCGGAGGTTGGGAAGCCTTGGCGGTTCAGATGTTCTATCCGGATATGTACAACGGTTGCTTTGCCGCCTGCCCGGATGTCGTCGACTTCCGCGCTTACCCCCACACCAATATTTATGAAGATAAAAACGCCTACTACTACGAAAGTACCTGGAAGCGAACCCTGAAGCCGAGAAGCCGCAGCACCCTCGGCGAGATTTCCTGCACGCTCAAGGATGTGCAGTACAAGGAAGCAGTCTTGGGCAGTAAAGGACGCTCCGGCGGGCAGAGAGACGTCTGGCTGACGCTCTTCGGCCCGGTGGGTGAGGACGGCTACCCCAGGCCTCTCTGGGACAAGATGACCGGCGAGATCGATCCGGAGGTGGCGGAATACTGGCGGGAGAACTTCGATCTTCGCTACATTCTGGAGCGTGATTGGGAAACGCTGGGACCCAAACTGAAGGGAAAGATCCATATATATTGCGGGGATATGGACAATTCCTATCTCAACAACGCCGTCTACCTGATGGAAGACTTTCTGGAAAGCACTACCGATCCTTACTACGACGGCGTCGTGGACTATGGCGACGGCTTTGGGCATTGCTGGAACGGAGACCACGAGCGCCCGAACGCGTTGTCACGTTTACGCTACAACCAGATGTACGTCCCCATGATCATGGAGAGGATCCGGAAAGCCGCGCCTCCGGGAGCGGATTTGACGAGCTGGAGGTACTAGCCGTCATCGGACATCGCTCGACGTGACCTTTCTTTGAGGTCGCAATTTGCGACCTCAACGTCTTGGCCTCTTCGTGATGTTAGATAGGAGTTAGTAGTAATCAGGCCGGAGCCGACCGTCGTCCTTATTTCTCGTCGTTCGGCCGAGCGGTTGAAAATTCACCACATGGTGGTTGATCTTTCCACGATGATCCGGAGAAATCTCTCGGCCGAGAACAGTCCCAATTTCAGCGGATCAAATACCACTCCGTTTGGATGGGCCGGAACCACTCGAACCCGTTCTCCGTGAGATAGGCATCGTCTTCCATGGGTATCCGGAGCTCTTCTCCGTTCCATTCCGGGATCGCCGTTGTGGCGGCGAGCTCGATGGCCCGGTAGGAGCCGAGGCGGAGGACCGAATCCTGCTCCGGAGGATCGCCGAGGACTCCGTTGCGCGCGTTGATGCTCGGTCCCAAGCCGTGCCCGTGGTAGCCGACGGGGTGGGAATACAAGCTCGGCGTGAAGTCCACTTCCCCTAGCTCTTCGAGAACCGCCTTGGCTGCTTCGTAGCCGGTCATGCCGGGCCGCGGCGCGCTCCGCATCGCCTCCTGGGTCTTGTTGGCATTGCGAAGCGCCACCTTGAAGCCCTCGGGCACATCGGTCTCGCCCTCGGGAAGAATGTAGGCGACCTTCTGCCAATCGGTCGCAAATCCCAGGTAGTTGAATCCACAATCGAGGTGGATGACATCACCCCGCTGATAGATGTAGTCATCCGGCGCCGGGTCTTTCCAGGGGATGGCCTTGCCGGTCTCGGGATCCAGATGCTGGACGTTCGTGTGGATGTCGAACCAGGGCTCGGCACCCACACCGAGACGGGCGATCTCCTCGTAGAAAAACCAGAAGACATCCCGTACTCGAGTCACGCCGGGTGTGATGACCTCGTTCGATAAAGCGCGCTGGGCCAGAATGTCGGTGACCAAGACCGCGGCGCGATAGTACTCGAGCTCTTCCGGCAGTCGCGTGTCAAAGTAGTCCTCGATGAGCGGCGCCGCCGAGACGAAGCGTTTTTCCGCTTCTTTACCGAGTGTCTCGACCAGGAACTGATAGGAGTCGTACGTCAATCCACTGTCGTGACCGCGCGGGCTCCCGATGTTGAGTCCGATGGTGTCGGGCTTGTACTTCTCGTAGACCGCCTTGATTCCGGCCGCGGCGTCTTGGAATCCGCGGGTGTTTCGGTCGATCGGCATGGGATCGAAGAAGCGCACGTGCTCCAGATTGGGCCGGCGCAAGTTCGTGAAGCGCTCGAGTCCCTCTTCACCGGCGTCAACGAAAAGGTGCACGTCGAGCCGACCGGTGAAGTTTTGTTTGGGCGCAATGTACTGGGTGACCGGATCGTCATGGAATTCTTCATTAGTGACGATCCACATGTCGATGTCGTGCTTTCGCATCATCGGCAGGAGCGCGGCGTGCTTTTTTTCGAGCCACTTCACACGGAGATCGTATTGCTCTCGAACGCTCAGCAATGTCGGTATGGCCGGGATGACTCGGCCGTCGAAAAGCTCGATGGAGCCATCGGGCGCGTCGGCTGACGGTGCGGGCTGGTTGCATGCAGCGATGAATCACCAGCGCGCTGAAGAGCACGCAGTGGAGAAACAAAGATCGATTCAACGATTTCATGGTCGGCACCTCTTGGGATAGCGTCACAGCACGGTCAATTGTACCCGTTCGTCGGCAGGTTCATCCGGCGCAGCAGGTCCTGGAAGCGCGGGTCGGAGCGCAAAGGATCGAAGATAGGACAGAGCGCGATGTACGGCAGATTGGGGTCGCGGACCTCGAAGGCCTTCTCGAGCCAGTCCATGGCCCGGTCGTAGTCGCCGGCGTAGAGATAATGTTGGGCGACGTTGGACACGGTCGGCCCCTGCCGGACTTCTCGTACCGTGCCGCCAGGAGATCGGCGATGCGCCGCTGCGCGCCCTCGTAGCCGGCTTCCGCCAGGCCCTGCTCGAACGCCGCAACGAGCTCGGGGTCGCCGGCGAACCAATCCCGCTGATAGGCCAGGTGCTCGTCGCGCATTCCCTTGGAGAACGAAAGCCCACTGCAGCGCGAAGCTGGCGACAGGCATGCTCGGCTGCATGGCCAGCGCGGTGCGGGCCGCGGCCATGGCATCGTCGTAGCGCCGAGCACCGCACAGGACCACCGCGTACAGGCCGTGGAACAGAGCGTTGAACGGGTCCAGCTCGAGGGCTCGCTCGCTGTGCGGGATGGCCTCGTCGATGCGCCCCGTGATCGCCAGGAAGTGGGCGAAGTACGCGTGGGCGCTGGCGACATTGGGATCGATCTCGAGGGCTCGCCGCCACTCCGGCTCGGCGCCGGCCCAGTCCCACTCGGTCCACGTCCTGATCGACGGCCAGCCTGCTGTGCGCTCTCGCAGAGCTGTCATCCAGCGCAATGGCTTGTCGAGCCAACGCCTTCGCCTTCGGTCCGGCCTCATGGGGCGGTGTGTAGCCCATCTGCTGGCGGCCCGCCCAGACACATTGAGAGTCCCGCGTAGGCCGGGGCGTAGGATGGGTCCTTCTCGAGCGCCAGCTCGAAATAGCTCTCGGCGGTGTCGAGATCCTCCCGCGTCAGCTTCTGCCAGTGGTAGGAGCCCTTGAGGTAAGCGTCGTGGGCTTCGGGATTGACCGGGCGGGCGCCCGCCAAACGCTCCGTATCCTCCGGCGTCAGCGCCACTTGGACCTCTCCGGCAATGGCCTGCGCCACCTCACTCCACAATAGAAGCACGTTTTCGAGGTCCTGCTCGTAGCTCTCCGCCCACAAGGCTTGCTCGGTCTTCGGATCGATGAGCTGCGCCATGATACGGACGCTCCCTCCGACGCGAAGGGCCGAGCCTTCCACTAACGCGTCGACGTTGAGCTCCTTTGCGATCTCCGCCAAAGGCTTGTCCGTCCCCTTGTATCTCATGGCGGAAGACCGAGAGATCACCTTCAACGCCCCGATCTTCGCCAGGTCGGTAATCAGAGCTTCGGTCATCCCGTCCGCAAAGTACTCCTGCTCGGGATCACCGGAAAGGTTCTGTAGAGGAAGCACCGCGATGGACTCGATGGACGCAGGTCCTGCTCGGCTGGATATCTGATCCCATAACCGAATGAGATTCGGTCCCAGAGCGATCGCGAGAACGGCAACGAGAAGTCCTGCCGCCGCCCATAAAACTTTCCGGCGAGCTCGCCAAGCCGAGGGCATTTCCGGAACGGTCTTCAGCTCTTTCGCCAGATCCTCTGTCGACTCATAACGCTCAGCGGGATCCTTCGCCAGGCAGCGCTCTACGATCGCCGAGAGCTCGACGGGAATCTCTTCGATTGAGCTTTCTTATGGGCTCGGGATCCTCTTCGATGATGGCCGCCAGGGTTTGCGGTATCGTGTCTTTTCTTAAAGGCCAGATTTCCCGTCGCCATCTCGTAGAGGATCGATCCGAAGGAGAACTGATCCGAACGAAAATCGAGAGGTCGATTCGACGCCTGCTCCGGCGACATGTACTGCACGGTGCCCATACGAACCCTTGCCTGTGTGGCCCTCGTCACCGTGGCCGTCTCGGAGTCCATGTCCGAGCTCTCGGGCATCAGCTTGGCAAGACCGAAGTCCAGGATCTTCACCAAGCCGTCTTCCGTCACCATCAGGTTCTCGGGCTTCAGATCCCGGTGCACGATACCCGCTGCGTGCGCTTTGGAGAGACCCTCGGCGATCTGAGTAGCGAGGGGGAGCATCTTCTCGGTGGAAAGTGGTGCTTCCTCCATGAGCTCCCGGAACGTCTTCCCCTCCACGAGCTCCATCACGATGTAGTGCGTGCCTTCGTCTTCTCCAATATCGAAGACCGTCGTGATGTTCGGATGGTTGAGCGCCGAAGCGGCACGGGCCTCCCGTTCGAAGCGGCCTCGTCGCTCGGCGTCAGAGGAAAGGTGGGTGGGGAGCACTTTGACGGCGACCGTCCGTCGGAGTCGGGTGTCCTTCGCCTTGAAAACCTCGCCCATCCCTCCCGCCCCGATGGGCGAGAGGATTTCGTAGGGCCCGAGCATCCGGCCTGGAGGAAGAGACATCGCCTACCCCCAATCGTCGACAGAAGCGTTGTTGGGCAATATAAGAGAGGTAGAAAAGGCAGTCAAGCAGAGCTACGAAAGATGATGAATGTTGATGTGAGTGTTGACTCTCGTCGTTTTGAGCCTACGCAAGAATGTCTTCGACCTTTATCTCGATGTCCGGCAGGTCCGGGACCTGCAAAACGTCTCCAGGATGCGCTTCGAAGACTTCACCATAATCTCCGTCGAGCGGTTTTCGGTGTACCCAAATGCGATCCGATTTGAGGTTCGACAATCCACAATTCAGTAACGCCTGCCGCCGCGTAACGCGGCAATTTAACCGTGCGATCGAACTCGAGCGTCGTGTCTGAGACTTCTACAACGAGCAGTGCATCCGTTGCCTGGGGGATCGTTCCGCTATAAACATCGTCGCGGGGCCTAAGGACGACGACGTCCGGATAAAAATCATCCCCGTCGGAGATTCCCAGGGGATTCTGCACGTTGACGAGAGCTCGGTCTCCGACTTTCTGGAAGAAGTGGTTTAACTTTCTCACACATGTTGCGTGGCGGTGCCCGGTGGCGGTCATTTCTACAATCTCTCCGTCCACTAATTCGACTCGGTCGTCCTCACCAAGGACGCCGGTCTCGATCATATTGCGGAATTCTCGTGTCGTGAACAGCCGACGCAAGAGCGTGATGCTCATCCGGAACCTCCGAACCTTAGCTTAGCAGACGAATAGGGATTTTCAAGCCACCGCGAACGCTCCTGCTTCATAGCGAGTGGCACCAGAATATCCAATGTCGAGAGCAGATCCGTTGACGCTTCGGATTCTGGCCCCAAACTTCAACGGGCGCCGTCAGGATCTAACTTGGCCGTCGGACGGTTTATCCGGCGCAGCAGGTCCTGCAAGCGCGGGTCGGACGCAAAAATGAGCTCAGATTGGCTCGACGGCAATGACATGCGGATTGTGGACATGAGCTGCGGATTGTGGGGCATGACGTGCGGATTATGAGCATGACGTGCAGATGCAACCGGCGCGTAACCTGAAGGCAGGCCCAGAACTCCTTCTATAATAGGCTTCGTCATCACCGATCAGCCTCCGCAATTCCGAGGCCAAAAGTCCACTTAGGAGTCGCCATAAATAAAATCACCCCCAGTTTACAGTCCAACAGCAATATCCGTGTGAGTGCTGGATATCAAAGAGCATCCACACCATTTAGGCAACCTGGGGATCCAGGCCCGTTTATGAGTTAAAATAGACTAATGGTCTAAACTGTAGGTCTATTATGTTGTATCTTGTGTTCAGCGAGGTCCGAAAATGACCTGCATATCGATCACCTATTACGGGTACAACGGATTCATCTTCAAAGCCGACGACTTCAAAATCGCCGTGGACCCGGGAGCCAGCCTTTATCTATTCAGCCTCGGTCCCGTGATTCCGAAAGTCGAGTGGAGCGACATCACACACATCGTCGTGACTCACGGCGATCCGGATCACTACTGGCATGCTGACCGCGTCGCTCGAGAATCCGGAGCGCCCATCATCTGCGGATCGGAGCTGGTTCAGGTCCGGGACGGAAAGACCTTCATGGTTTCTCCAAGGGACAGGAAACTCCATTACGGCACGGAGATGAAAAGAGTCTATCCCATGGACCCGGGCGACGCGATTGAGGTCGACGGAGTTTCCGTCGAAGCCATACCCGCGACCCACGGGGACTTGGAAATATCACTGCTTTTCGGCGTCATCAAGAAGACCTTCACAAAAAAACCGGGTGAGCCTTTCGCGGTAGGTTGCACGGGCTTCGTTCTGAACGTCGGCGGTGTGAAGATTGCCAATCTCGGAGACACCGTACTTCTGCCGGAGTGGGGACGATTCCAACCGGACATTCTTATGGTTCCTATCGGCGGCAAGAATACAAAAAACACTATGGATGAGAAACAAGCTCTCGAGGCTGTGGAAATGATCCAACCTCATGTGGTGATTCCTTGCCATTACAACTGTGGTGTTTTGTTCCGCAAGAAGGGCAATCCGGCGGACGCAGAGTATTTCCAAAAAGAAGTCGAGAGGATGGGACGCAAGTGTTTCGTCATGGAAGCGGGCGAGGAGTTGAGTCTTGAGCGAGAGCAAATAAGGACTTCAGGAGCTCACTAACCAATGGCACGCCCGTCCAAGAAAGGACGAAGGAAGGATGCGCGCGCCCATTTAGTGTCCGATGCGCGTGAGCTCATCTTGACTCAGGGATACTCCGCGACGTCGGTTGACATGATTAATGAGCGTTCGGGGCTTTCCAAGGGGACGTTCTACCACTATTTCAAAAGCAAATCGCAGCTGCTCGATGCGGTGGTCGAAGAGTTGACCCTCGAGGGTTGGGAAAACACGAAACGCGCCATCGAGAGCGCGGACGGAGGCGCCCTCAGACGTTTCGAACGATTCTTGGCCGCCGCCCGACGCTGGCGCATCGTCTCTCTGCCACAAACCGCCGAGATTATGCGGGCCGTCTTTCGTCCCGAGAACTCGCTGCTCAGGGAACGGATGCGGGACCGCAGTATCAGCCTCGCAGCACCGGCACTTTCCGTCCTGCTCGAAGACGGTAATAGGGAAGGCGTGTTTCACGTCGAAGACACAACCGCCACTGCGCGGATTTTTCTGATCCTGGCCTACGGGGTGAGTGACGATATGGTTCGTGAAGTCATGTCCTCGACGCTCTCCGACGAGGATCTGCTCGAACGGATTGTTGCACGCGGACGAGCCTTCATGTGTGCCATCGAAGCGCTACTGGGTGTTCGACCTAAGACCATCGAAGGTCCGGACGTTGAGTTACTCTCGGGAATGGTCAAGGTATTCAGAACATGAAGGTTATCATTACAGGGGCGACCGGTTTCATAGGACGAAACCTAGCCGAGAGCCTGCGTACTGACGGGCTCGATATACGTGCCACGGGAAGATCTCATGAAGTGGGCCGCGCTCTTCTAGACAAGGGTATCGACTTTTATCCGGCCGATCTGCTGGATGTCACCAAGCTCACAGAAGCCTTCACACCCGCCGATTGTGTGATCCATTGCGCTGGAAAAACCGCGGACTGGGGGAAGGGTTCCGAGTTCTATGACGTCAACGTCGTCGGAACGCGCAACGTCGTGCGGGCATGCGAAGAGCACGGTATCAAAAAGATTCTGCTCACTTCGACACCGAGTCTCTATTTCACGGGGCACGACCGCTTTGACATCTCAGAATCAGAACCGCTGCCGGCCAAGCCTCTAACTCACTACGCCAGAACAAAGCAGGTCACCGAGGAGGAGCTTTTCGCCCTCAGGCGGAAAGGTTATCAGGTGATCGTTTTCCGTCCTCGGGCGGTCTACGGCCCACACGACAAAACGATCGTGCCGCGCATCCTACGACTGTCTGAAAAGAAGCGCTTCCCTCTCATCGGCGGCGGACAGGCTCTGACCGACATCACTTACGTGGACAACTTCGTCGATCTCGTTCGAACGAGCTTGACCGCGCCGGACGATGCCTGGAACCGTGTTTACAACGTTTCCAACGGAGAACCGATACGCATTCGGGACTGGTTTGCAGCGGTTCTAGAGATTTTCGATCGCCCATTCAGGCCTAAGAACATCCCGGTCGGGGCGGCGAAACTGGTCGCCGGATTGATGGAGGCTGCCGGCCGGCTACCCTTAGGGCCGAAGAAGCCCTCGCTGACGCGTTTTTCCGTTGGATACATGGCGAAGTCAATGACCCTATCCATCGACAGCGCGAGGAAATACCTCAACTACTCACCGGCGGTCGGGAATCAAGAAGGCTTCGAAAGATACGCGAGTTGGTATCGCTCTAAGCTCTCTTGCTGTGATCCACCGCCTTCAAAATCTTCAAATTGAGTACGATGAAGCGCCAAAGTTGATATAGTTTGAAATTCATCCAAAACCGATCGCGTTTCGTAATTTCCACCGTTTTTCTCCTGCACTACTCGGGGATGAGACTCCATCCGGGATGGCCCTGTAGCTTGTAGATGAACGTCGTGTGAATCATGCGCTTCATCCAAGCGCCGGCGAGTCCCATCTCCATATGGGTTACAAATAGATCCCGCCCCTCTTCATTAGGGTATCGCCTCAAATCGGGCACGACCGGATAAATCATGATCGTGGCAGCCGCTCCGTCCCAAAGCGAGTCGCCCAAAGATGCAATGCACGCGGCGGACATTTCCGACATGCGCTCGTGGTGCTCGATTCGCCCCCGCTTGACCAAGCTGATGATGTTTTTTGAAACGACGCGCCCTATGATTCCCGACACCATTCCCGTTCTGGGCGGCGCCGCCGTGATGGATGTTCCATTGGGCGTGGTGTGCGGAACGGAGATGGGTCCGGGCGGTGCGAAGGCGATACCGGCGGCGAAGATATCCCGGTAGGAACGATTCTGATAAATAGAAGGCCATGCGTCCGGCGTCTCGGCGAGAACGTCGTAGTCCAGACCGTAGATGCCGTCAACGAGCACGAAACCGGCTTTGTTGACCACTTTCTCGGAGACGTCGTCACCCTTTTCACCGACATACTTCATCCGGGGGCCCTGGAACTGAGGAATGAGCATGGCGAAGTCGAAGGGAGTCTCCCCGTGTTTTCCCTCGAAGTCTTCCCAGTAGACGAGGTTCGGCTCGATTTTCAAAACTCCCTTTTGTGCCTCCCATTGGATGTCGAATTCTTTGAAGACGGCGCGGATGAATGCTTCGCTGGAAACGAGCTCGCCGCGCTGGCTGACCTTGAGGCCACGAATTCCAAAGTCTCCGAGCGCCCTTTCGTTAGTGAGGTACAAGAGGTCCGCTTTGTCGCGAATGCCGCGCCTCAAAAGGTCTTTGTGAACGTTGGCGACGTACTCGAAGGCAGCACCTTCACAGGTCGCCCCCGGATGCCCGGTACCGATGACGATGCGCTGGGCTTCCCCTCGCTTCATCTTTTCCACGGACTCTAGGTAAGCATCTCTCGCCGCAATCGCGTGGTTATAAGTGCATAGTGAGTACGTGTGTCCTTGTTCCGGACCTAGTCCGGGGGTCCCCTCGAAGTTGAGGTGTGGTCCGGTTGCGATAAGAAGATAGTCATAATCCACTCGAGTGAGATCGTCGTCGCCCGGTTTCCGAACCGAGACATATTTCTCATCGGGATGGACTTCGGTAGCCTGGCCTTGGACGAAGTTCACATGGAACTTTTTGTACACCGGCTCGAGAGGAAAAATGGTCTTCTCGGGTCGCATGTGTCCCACGCCGACCCATACCCAAGAGGGAACATAGCCGAAGTATTCGTTTTTATTGATGACGGTGATTTCGTGGTGCCGCCCTAAGGCGTTACCGATATAAAGCGCTGCGGTGTGCCCGGCAAAACCGGCACCTATAATGACAACTTTAGCCATCGGTACCCCTCCTCGCCGGCCTATTACGATTAGAGGAACCGCGCGACGTGAGCATACTCTATCAATCCCGAACGGCGAGTGATACTCGAGTTCTTACCGTGGATTCCTAATCAATTCCAGGATTTTCTTAGAATGGATCTCAAGAGCTGTGCCTGAGCTCTGCGTTCACCCGGTTATATCAGTACGACGACTCTGGGGGCCGTGACCTTGGGCGCACCAGCTTCGGCCATTGGCGTGAGCCGGCGCTGTCTTCCTTTGGGTGCTTCAGAAACGGTTTACCGCCCCGAATGACGCGAAACGGGGGCGGGGGGCCGGACAAGGCGCACTCATTACAGAAATCCTGCCACTTGTCCGTGGGGCGATGGCAGAACCGACATGAATTGAACATGATATAACTCCAGTATATGAAATAAGATAGACGGCAGGCGGTTGGGTGCCCCCGCATTCCAACCGCGGCTAGGTTACCCCGATTTATGGCCCGGGATCAAACCGGGGGGAGCCTCGCCGTCCCAGTACTCATCCTGCAGCTCGCTCTCGAGTGCGGTGTGAAATGCGACCGCCACCCAGTCTTCCCGACCCGCCATCGGCTGGTGCCAGATGTCCTTGTCCACGCCGTGCCATCGCCGGTCGAGCGGAAGTGAGCGGTCACTCGACAGTTCATGGGATTTCCATCCCTCGGGCCCCAACGTGCGTACGGTTCCGGTCCCGGCAAGAGAGACGACGCGTTGGTAACTGTTGCGGTGGCGCTCAATGCTGGCTTCCCTGGAGGCACGGAGAACGAAAGACACGGCAGGATCGGATCGTGGGCGGCAAGTTGGATGGGAATATGCCGAGGTTGACGGGTAGAGAATAGGCCGGTTGTTCCGGCTCGCCGGTGAAGCCGTTTTGGGCCTGTCTCGCTGAATCTTCCAGAGTCTTTTGCACATCGGCTCGAAAGACGAGAGCGTCCAAAGTCTCTAGGAGCAACTTCTCCGGTGTTTCCATGCTTGTACTGAGCCTCCAGTCATGTTAAATCACACGGTTGCTTGCAAGATGATGTTTCCGAACAACAGTAGCGAATAGTAACAAAAGGGATTAGGGGGAAGCCGATGAAAAAAGTCATCTGTCATCTAACTATGGGGTGTATCGCCGTTGCGGGATTCGTCCACACCGCTTCAGCGCAAAACGACGAGTTCTTGATGGAGCACCTCAAGGCCGCTGCCGTCATCGAACAGAAGGTCATGGTGCCGATGCGCGACGGGATCCGGCTCGCTACCGACATCTATCGCCCGCCGACGCCGACGGTCCGGTGCCGACGATCTTCGTGAGGACCCCCTACAACTTCAACTCATACCGTGACGGCGAGCCCCAGACTACGGCAAGCGCGATCGGCCCTCGAAGCGGTGAAGCGCGGGTATGCCTACGTCTATCAGAACGAACGAGGAAGGTATTTCTCCGAAGGCGAGTGGGACATCCTCGGCCCGCCGAAAACCGACGGCTATGATGCCCTCACCTGGATTGCAGAACAGCCGTGGTCCAACGGCAAGGTGGGAACCATCGGTTGCTCCTCGACCGCCGAATGGCAGATGGGGTTGGCCGCTCTCGATCACCCCGCCCACGCGGCGATGATACCGCAGGGATTCGGCGCCGGTGTCGGCCGCGTCGGTCCGTTTTACGAGCAGGGAAACTGGTACCGCGGCGGCGCCGAGCAGATGCTGTTCTTTGCCTGGCTCTACGGTGTGCAGAACACCCAGCGGCCGATGTTTCCGAAAGACATCTCCCGCGAAGACATGGTTCGGTTGTCGAGATACTTCGATCTGGCGCCAGAAATGCCGCCGCGTGGACTGGTCCAAGGCGCTGTGGCACTTGCCCGTCGAGGACATCCTGAGAAACGTAGACGGGCCGAAGGGCATCTTCGCCGATCCGGCGCCGGTTGCCACCGGGGGCCGAATGATTCAGAGAGCCCCCAACGACCCAGCGTGGTACAAGGGCGGCCTTTATCATGACGACGAGCCCTTCGGAGTGCCCAGCCTCTGGATGATGTCGTGGTACGATGTCTCGATCGGTCCCAATCTGGCGCTATTCAACCATGTGACGATGAGAACGCGACCGATCCGGAAGTCGCCAACAATCAGTTCGCCTTGGTGGCGCCGGTACCCATTGTGCATTCCTGCGTGCCGACAGAAGAGACCATCGTCGGAGAGCGCAACATGGGTGACGCCCGTTACGAATATGACGCACTTGACCTATGGTTGGTTCGACTACTGGCTGAAGGGCGAAGAAAACGGAATCACCGAGAAGACCCCGAAGGTTCAGTACTACACCATGGGTAAGAACAAGTGGCAGTCGTCGGCGACCTGGCCGCCCGAGGGCGCCGAAATGGTGACCTACTACCTCGACGGCGCGGGTAAGGCGAACAGCCTTTACGGCGACGGCAAGCTGACCACGAGCGAGCCCGGAAAAAAGACATCGCCGACGCGTTCACCTATGATCCCTTCAATCCCGTTCTTTCCTACGGAGGCAACGTCTGCTGCACCGGCAACGCCATCACCGCCGGCTCCTTCGATCAGAGAAAAATGGAAGCCCGCCACGACATTCTCGTCTACACCACCGATCCTTTGACCGAAGGCATCGAGGTGAGCGGGACGATCGAGATCACGCTCTATGTGTCGTCCGACGCGAAAGATACGGATTTCACCGTCAAGCTGCTCGATGTCTATCCCGACGGAAGAGCCTACAATCTGGACGAGACCATCCTGCGTGCCCGCTATCGGGAAGGCTACGACAAGCAGGTCTTCATGGAAGACGGTCAGGTCTACGAGCTGACCATCAGCCCCATGTCGACCAGCAACTACTTCGAGGCGGGGCACAGCGTCCGCATCGAGGTTTCGAGCAGCAACTTCCCGAGGTTCACTCGCAACCTCAACACGGGCGGCAACAACTATGATGAGACGGAAGGGGTCGTGGCGCACAACAAGGTGCACCACTCACAAAAGTACCCCTCCCAGATCAAACTGCCGATTGTGAAATAGAAAATAGGGAATAGAAAATAGGGACAGGTCCAATTTTCATCAAAAATGGACCTGTCCCTATTTTTTTCGGTTTTAGTCGTGGCGCAAAGCCGTCATCGGATCGACCGAGGCGGCGCGCCGGGCGGGTAGATAAGCTGCCGCGAGGGCGGCCAATACGAGCACGCCTGCTCCCGCGATTAACGTGAGCGGGTCGGTTGGCTCGACGCCATAGAGAAGGCTTTGCATCAACCCGGTCAATGCTAGGGAAATCCCTAGGCCTAGGGCGAGGCCGATGCCCACCGAAAGGAGTGCGCGGCCGATGATCATGAAGCCGATGTCGCTTCGCTCGGCTCCTATGGCCATACGGATGCCGATCTCACGCGTCCGCCGGCTGACCGCCAGATTGACGACGCTGAAGATCCCGACCGCGGACAAGGCGAGGCCCAGAAACGCCAACACCGAGAACATCTCGGCGTTCATCCGATGCGTGTAGATGAGTCCCTGCACCACATCCAGGTAAGGTATGACATTGATAATGGCGAGGTGCGGTTCGTAGCTCCTCAGCCAGCGATAAAGATGCGGAACCGCCGTTCTCGGATCGGTGGTTGTTGCGACCACGAGCGCGCTACCCGTGGGATAGGCGTGCTGTGGATAGGAAAAGTAGACCGTGGGGGGCGCTTCGGCGAAGAAGTCCTCGGTTTTCGTGTCCCTCACGACACCGACGATCTCGAACATGCGGTCCGCTTCACCGTTCTCGCCCGGCCACCATAGGCGCCGGCCCACCGGGATCTCTCCCGGAAAATAACGCTGGGCCAACGTTTCGTTGACCATGGCCACATCTCGGGAATCGACCGTGTCCATTGCCGCGAACTCGCGACCTCGAAGAACCTCGATTCCCAAGGCATCAAAAAATCCCGGGATAACCTTCGAATAAACCAAAGAGACACGATCCGTTTGTCCATCCACGAGCATTTCCGCCGACCGGTGCGGCGAGAGGAGCGGATAGTCGAACACGGTCGCGGAGCGCACCCACGATTCGTCAGCTACACGTTCGGCAACTTCTCGAAAGAATCGGTCGCGGTCACCGGGCTCGAGGTCGGTGCTGCTCGTCGAGATGTGGGTTACAACCAAGTGGTCGTACTTAAAACCCGGATCGAGGTTACCCACGGTGAAAAGAGTTCGGAGCACCAAGCCGGCGACCACGAGAAGAACCACCGAAAGACCAACCTGGGCCGAGACCAAAAGATCACGCATGCCGGGAATGCGCCAGTTCAAGATCCTGTTCGGAACGCCTACGGACGTGTCGGCGTCGGTTCGTAGCGTTGTGACGAGATCTCGGCGAGAGGCCCGCAACGCCGGTAAGAGCCCCGCCACCACTCCCGTAACGATGGAGATGACGAGCGCGAAAGCAACGACGTTGAGATCGATCGCCGCTTCACGAGCCACGTTGGCGTCCCAGACACTTGGCCGTGCAAAGTAAGAACCTAATCGTGCGCTGAGTGGGCCCGCCACGAAGAGCGCCACCACGCCGGCGAGTCCGGAAAGCAGCACGTTCTCGATGAGGAGTTGTCGGAGCAGTCGTCCCGGAGACGCGCCCAATGCGGCCCGTAGTGACATCTCACGTTGGCGCCCCATCGCCACCGACAAAAGAAGGTTCGCCACATTGGCGCAGACCAAAAGCAATAGGCCACCGGCCGCCGCCATCATCAGTTGCACGGTGGACCACTCAGCGAGTCGGGCGCGCGGATCGATCCAGGTGGAAGTATCGAGCTTGAGTTGCCGCGGCGCCTTTTTCCTCGGATAGAGCTCTTCGAGACCGGACGCCACGGATGACAACTCGGCAAGTCCCTGTTCTTCATTGGAGCCGGCCCGCAATCGCCCGTAGACTCGGACCAGAGGAATCTCGCGGTCTTCAGACTGGGCCGCCCAACCTGTGTATCTATCTTTAAAAGGTGCGATGGGTATCCAGGCATCCGGCCGAAAGTCGGAAGTCGAGCCCAAGAAATTCCGCGGAGCCACGCCCACGACAGTGAAGGGTCGGTAGTTGAGGTAGATCGTTCGACCGATCACCGAGGCGTCCGCGCCGAAGGTGCGCTGCCACCAGTTGTGAGAGAGGACGACCACCGGTTCCGCTTCGGGACGATCGTCATTCGCCACAAGGCCGCGACCCACGCTCGTCTCGATACCGAGTACCGAAAAGTAATCACCCGATACGGCCTCGATGAAGGCGACCTCGGTCATGGTCTCGAGCCGCACGCTGGCGGCGTAGTAGGGTTGGACGGCGGCGATCCTTTCGAACGTATTATCGGCGGCGGTGTAGTCGAGGAAATCGAGATACGGAATATCCTGGTAGGCTTCTTCGTCCTCGACCCCGAAGACACGGACCAGCCCGTTGGAGTTGACTCCCGGAAAAGGTTGAAAGAAACCGTTGATATACGTGAACACGGCAATGCCTGCGGAAAGACCCAGAGCCAAAATGCCGACGGCGATGATGGGGTAGAGGGGTTTGCGACTGAGGCTGCGGAGTGAAGCACGGAGGTCGTGCATGATTTCAGACATGTTCCATACTTTCTTCTTTCAACGCGTTCAAGCGCGGTAGAGCATGGCGCCCCAGTTTAGACCGGCGCCCAAGGCTACGAAGCATACCAGATCGCCGGGGTCGATTCGTCCCTGTTCGAGAGCCTCGTGGTAGGCGATGGGGATGGTAGCTGGCCGTCGTGTTGCCGTAGTTTTGGATGTTGTTGAAGACTTTGTCGTCGGGAAGCCCCAAGCGCTGCTGCACCGCTTCGTTGATGCGCAAATTGGCCTGATGCATGATGAGCAGACGCAGGTCATCGAGCCGAAGTCCATTGCGCTCGAGAACCTCCTTCTGCAACCTGAGGCATGAGCCGCACCGCCAGACGGTAGACCTCCCGTCCTTCGACGATAGGCACCATACCACCGCCGGCGGCCATCTCGGGGGAGAAGTAGGGACGATATGCACTTCCACCTACGGGAGCGTAGAGTTTCTCGGCTTGGTTCCCATCGGTCTTTAAAAGGAAGTCGACGATGCCGCGGTTTCCTCGTCAGACGAAGGCGCCACGACAGCGGCACCGGCGCCGTCGCCGAACAAAACCGTTCGGTCGCGTGTGTCGGTATTGACCGCATACTCCTCGGGAGACACGGGCCCCGCCTTCTTTCCGAATACGACGTCCCAACTCCCACGGCATGAAACAGGCGTGAACCTCTGCCCCAATCACGAGCACATTGCGGTATTGTTCCGAACGTATCAGCGCGTCGGCGAGCTGAAGGCCGTAAAGAAAACCCGCGCACTGCTGGCGGATATCCAGACAAGGAACCATCGGCATACCGAGCTTTCTCTGCAAAAATGGGGCGGAGCCGGGTAAGTACATGTCCGGCGTCATGGTGGCAACGATCACGTAGTCGATGTCCTCGACCGTCATACCGGCCTTGTCGAGAGCCTGCCTTGCGGCCGGTACGGCTATATCGCTGGTGGCGCTCCCGAGGTCGGCGAACCGCCGCTCCTTGATGCCGGTCCTGGCTTGAATCCACTCGTCCGACGTATCCATGACTCTAGCAAGGCGTGGTTGTCCACCACCGTTTCGGGCAAATAGATTCCGGTTCCCTGAATCGCGGCGCGCATAGGCCTCCTCTCAAAGATTCGAGGCTTTATCATATATCAGAGAACCGAGCACAAACCGGCTGTGGGTATCAGTTTGTCTTTGTTCGGCTTGCTCGGCTTCGACGATGCGCGAGAAGCTGATGTTCTTTCCGGCCCACCTGAGAAGCTGGTTGTAACTCCAGTCGTATTCCCAGGCTTCGGTGGCTCCTGTTTCGTGGGATACGCGAAACCACTCGAGTGCCTCCTCGTAGCGGCCTTCCGCCATCGCCAAAACCCCGAAATAGTAACCTGAGGCGCAGCGATCGCGCGGCGTCTTTGCAAGATCGAAAAAATTCGCCTCGTCGGTCAATCCCATCAAGTACTTTCCCACGTTGGCCGCCGGTAAGGTCGCCTTGCGATAGTGGTGGAGCACGTCTTCCCGGTGTGGGTCATCCGGAGTCTGTAGCGAGGCCGCAGCGCGCAGGAGCCATACCATCTCTCCGAAACCTTTTGGATCCGGATTTTCGATCAAGTCCCAAAGGAGCTCCCACCTCTTCTTTCCATAAAGGGTGAGCGAATTGTAATCTTTGCGGCGAAGGTTCGTGCGCTCCCGTAGCCACTCGAGCGCTACGGCTCTGCCTTTCCATTTATCCAGAATGATGTAGGATTCCAGATCCGTGGAAAAGGTGTTCCATTTTTCCGGAAAGACGATATCGGCCGTGTTCAATAAGAACGCTGTTTCGAAGTCCCCTTTCCCGGCGAAGCGCGCGGCAAAGTTGTAGCGGGGACTGAAGCCATGTCGATTCAGAGCGATGTAGGCCGTGAGGGCCTCCTGGGAAGTTCGGTCCCGGAAAGCCTCCTCGAATCGAGGGATGATGGATCGTCTGACGCTGCCATCGGTCATACGGTTCGGGGACTCCGTGATGATCGATGCCGCACGGTCGGGCTCGTTCCTTCTCCAGTAAAGCTCCGCCAGTATCGCCCCTCGATACGGCGGAATCTGGATAACGTTCGACGGAGCGAACCCGAGTTGTTCCGCTTCGTCCTTGTGTCCCAACCGGTCGAGAAGGATGGTCCCCCAGATGAGAGCCCCTTCTTTATACGAGGAAATCACCGGCTGAACCGCCTTGTATGCGTCTTCGTAACGTTTGTCGCTGTAATGCAAACGCGCCAACAAGTGCGGGCATTGATGGTATCGAATCCACCGGAGCGTGCCGGACGTTTCAGCCATTCCGTCGTCACCTTCTTCGCCTGCTCATTTCGACTCTTGGTCCTCGAGATAGTATGCAATGGGTCCCACCACTTCCCATTGGTCCGGGTCATCGGCGATGAGCTGCTCCAACCATTGCCCTGACTCTTCGTCGGTCATGCCCAACTCGGCGAGTGTTTGTACGGACTGGAAGCGCGTCTTGCCGGGAACCTTCTCCGATCGAAGGAGTGACTCGAGCGTCTCGCGGTCTCCCACGAACCGAGCGAGCTCGAAATGTTGCTCGTAGTCGGTCGAGGCGGACGCTTTCACCAAGCTACGGAGGGTTTGCTCCTCGAGCATCGGATCCAGTAGCAAATTCACCGAATGCTCGTTGAGGACCCGTCGGTGAGACAGACGGCTGTCCATGCGCGGCAGCATGGCCCGCCCGCACTGCAGCAGAATCCTTCGATTTCGATCCTTGTACGTGCCGGGATGATTCCACAAAGAAACGATCGAGCGTCGGCGCGCCGGAATGCCGAGCGTGGAAACGGCCGTGGCATCTTCGCAGAGCGCCGCCGCGCCACCGGTTCCCTTCTTCGGAAGCCACGAGATTCGCATACCAACGACGAAAATCAGCTGCCGTACCCGTTCCTCCCGTACCGAGCTCGAGGCAAAAGTCTCTGGCAGCTCGTACGGAAGCCAGCCGGTCGAGCATGTGGATACCGAGGACGTGAAGCCCCGAAAAAAAAGTGCTTCGGTCGATCGCCGACACGAGGCGTGTGTCGGCAAAAGGACCCTGATAGAGTTTGCTCGATTGGTGCCAGCGACCTCGATCCAGTCGATGTTCTCACTCATCGAGTTATCAACGGGTGCCCCGGCGGCGCCCAATACCATCTCGAGCAAGTTCGTCGCCAAGGAAGGACCCATACCGAAGTCGTCGAGCTCGAGCCCCGACTTGAGTAGAGACGGCTCTTCCGGGAGCCCCTCCGACAATCGATCCCAGGTTGCCGCCCACTCATCCTCGTCTTTCCGCTGACCCAAGCGCAGCAACCAAAGGTATCTCGCTTCGATCGAAGCGTTGGGCTCGAGTGCCGGCGCGCTCCAATCGAGCATCTTCCTTGAGTAAGAAGTGCCTCAACGGATCGGATTCAGGTAGCAATCGTGCTTGACCTTCGGCGTGTCCCGGGTACTCCATTCCGACTGCGAGAATCGCCTCCGCGCGAGTCAAAGGATCTCCGGTGACGACTTGCGCCAGAGCGAGCGCTGCGAGTGCCTTGGCCGCCACGAGGTCGCCGATTTCTTGGTAATCCATCAGCTCGAACTGAATCAAAGAAAGGAGCTCCGCCGATCGTTTCAGATCCCTTTTCTGGAGTTTGTGATATCGCCAACGGGTATCGAGGGTCGTCAGTTCCTTCAGCAGGTCAGTGAGCAGATAGGCGGCTTCGTTGTCCTGGTCGCCGGTAGTTTCGGGGGTAAGGTTGACCGGATGTTCGACAAGAAACGATTTCGTGTGCTCGGTCAACACGTCGAGGAGCTCTTGAAATCCCGGGTACTCCGGTGTCTTTGCCAGGACGCGTTCGCCGACGGTCCATTGCCAGAGCCCTTCCACGAGTTGTACCTGCACGTTCTCGAGATTTTTGGAGTCCCGCGTGAGGATTCGCTCTCACTTCATGGAGAGCGGTTTGAAACCGGCGGTCCGGAGGAAGTCGGTAAGTCCGCTTCAGCACTTCGCGCAACTGCCTCGGCGGCGCGGTAAGGATCTCCGGCGTCTCGAGCGAGGGCAGTTTCGTCGGTCCCTGCTGGGTGGTTTGTGCTCGGACGCCGTCGCGTCCATAACAGAATCGTCGTGGTCAGAACGAAGCACACCGGATGATCGAGCGTCTGGAACGAGGAACTCTCATGGAAACCACCTCATAGTTCGTAGGTTTTTTGGAAATAATCGGGATATAGAAAGATTAAGCTATCAGAATTGCCGTGACAAACTCGAGAATTCGCCGCGCGGGAAGTAAAAAAACATCTTCCTTAGGAACTATCGGGCGGTCCGCTTCGTCTCAAGTCAGAGAAGGGCGCCAGTGCGTTCACACTGCCGGATATGCCCGGAGGCGTTATGAAAAATTTGAAGCTTGCCCTGCGGACTCTTTTTAAAGCTCCGTTCGTCACTCTTGTCGCGATTGTCTCCCTGGCGCTCGGAATCGGGGCAAATTCGGCGACTTTTTCGCTCATGTACCAGTTGCTCCTCCGCGCCCTTCCCGTCGAGGAGCCGGAGCGGCTGGTCAACTTCAGCGCCCCAGGACCCAAGCCCGGCATCGCAGTCCTGCGACAATGCCGGTGACTGCGATGACGTCTTCAGCTATCCCGATGTTCAGAGACCTCGAACGCGAACAAACGGTGTTCACCGGCGTCGCTGCGCATCGTACGTTCGGTGCGAATTTAGCCTATCGCGGACAAACCCTGGACGGCGAAGGCATGCTGGTTTCGGGCAGCTATTTTCCGGTACTCGGCCTGCAGCCGGCGGTCGGCCGCCTTTTCGGTCCGGACGACGACCAGACCTTCGGCGGACATTTCCTCGTCGTGCTCAGCCATGCCTATTGGCGGGCGCGCTTCGACTCGAGCCCGGACGTGATCGGTGAGACGCTCATCGTCAACGGCCAATCGATGAACATCGTCGGAGTCGCACCTCAAGGATTTACGGGTACCACCCTCGGGAACCAGCCCAAGGTGTTCGTGCCGATCACGATGCACGGGCTGATGGTGCCCCAGTGGAACGATAGACTCCACGAGAACCGTCGCGGCTATTGGGCGTATCTTTTCGCGCGCCTCAAACCCGAGATGTCGATCGAACAAGCGCGTACCGCCATCAACGTGACCTACCACGCGATCGTGAACGAGATCGAAGCGCCGCTCCAGGAACACATCAGCGATCAGACGCTGGCACGGTTCAAGGAAAAAAAGATCGGTGTGGAGGACGGTCGACGCGGACAGAGCTCGCTTCACCGCGAGGGTCGCGCGCCGCTTCTGCTTCTCTTCGCCGTCACCGGCGTGGTTCTACTGATCGCCTGTGCCAACATCGCCAACCTGCTGCTGGCACGTGCCGCCACTCGAGCCACGGAGATGGCGGTGCGGTTGTCCATAGGGGCGAGTCGCCTTCGGCTCTTGCGGCAGCTCCTGCTGGAGTCGTGTTTGCTCGCCGCTTTCGGCGGTCTGGCCGGGCTCGTCGTCGCCCGCTGGACTTTGTCCCTCATTCGTACACTCCTCCCGGTAGAAGCCGTCTCGACCATTCAGTTCGAGCTCCTTCCCGAGGTGGTGCTCTTTGCCGCCGCGCTTTCCCTGGGGACGGGGATCTTCTTCGGGCTCTTCCCGGCGCTTCATAGCACGCGTCCCGAGCTCGTCACGGCGCTTCGGGGCGATTCCGGACAGCCCTCGTCGGGCGGCCGCACGGCGTCGCGATTTCGCACCACGCTGGCGACGGCTCAAATTGGACTTTCCATGGCTCTGCTCATCTCGGCGGGTCTTTTTACAAAGAGTTTGCTCAACGTCAGCCGCGTCGATGTGGGACTCGAAGTCGATGGTCTCATCGTCTTTTCCGTATCGCCCGAGCTCAACAACTACACGCCCGACGAAACGCAGGCCTTGTTCGAACGGATGGAGAATGAGATTTCGGCTGTTCCCGGGGTCACCGGTGTGACGGCGTCGTTGGTTCCAATCCTCGCGGGCAACAGTTGGGGTACGGATGTGAAGGTCGAGGGATTCGATGCCGGGCCGGACACGGACGACAATTCGCGTTTCAACGAGGTCGGCCCCGGCTACTTCCGCACCCTCGGCATTTCGCTCCTTGCCGGCCGCGAGTTCACTCGTGCCGACGCCGCCGATGCTCCGAAGGTGGCTATCGTCAATCAGGTGTTTGCGAAGAAGTTCAACATCGAGGGTAATCCCGTCGGACGGAGAATGACGGATGACACCGAGGGCGAGCTCGATATCGAGATCATCGGAATCGTGCCTGATATGAAGTACAACGATGTCAAGCGGGAATCGCCGCCGCTTTTTTTCAAGCCTTACCGGCAGGATGACCGATCTCGGATTCCTCACCTTCTATGTCCGTAGCGCGCTCCCGCCGGAAGAGCTGTTGCCGACGATTCGTGGCACCGTCCAGCAACTCGATCCGAACCTACCGATCGAAGATCTCAAGACCATGGAGGATCAAATCAAGGACAACGTCTTCGTTGACCGGATGATCAGTACCTTGTCGGCCTCGTTTGCCGTGCTGGCGACCATTCTGGCGGCCGTCGGGCTCTACGGTGTGCTTGTCTACAATGTGACGCAACGGACGAAAGAGATCGGCCTACGTATGGCGCTGGGGCCGACGTGCGGCCGCGTGCGGCGGATGGTGCTTTCGCAAGTCGGTTGGATGACGCTCATCGGTGGGGTCGCCGGCGTGGCGGCTGCCATAGGCCTCGGCCGAGTCGCCCGGTCGCTGCTCTTCGAAGTCGAAGGTCACGATCCGGTGGTGCTCGTTTCCTCGGCGGTCCTGCTGGTGACGATCGCCCTCTCTGCGGGACTCATCCCGGCGCTCAGTGCGTCGCGGATCGACCCGATGCGCGCTCTGCGTTACGAATAGTTGACTCCGTACTCGTCCAATCAGTACAGATTCGCTGTTCCGCAAGCTGTTAGTAGCAAGAGCTTTTCTCTTCTTCATGCCCGACTCCTCATGTTAACCTCATGGACTCGAGTTTGTACGACCAGACGAAGGCAGAGGGGAATCCATGGCACAAGTTGGAACAGAGGGAAATCCGTTACGCGTCGCCATCATCGGCGCCGGTCCCACCGGCTTTTATTCCGCCGATCACCTACAGAAGCAAAAGGACTTGGTCGTGGAGATCGATCTCTACGATCGACTTCCCACCCCTTTTGGGCTCGTTCGGGGCGGCGTGGCGCCGGACCATCAGAAGATCAAGACCGTCACCAAAGCCTACGACCGGATTGCCGCCAAGCCGAATTTCCGATTTTTCGGGTACGTCGAGCTGGGTACCGATGTGACGGTGGAGCTTCTGAAAGGACTATTACCACCAGATTATCTATTGCACCGGGGCCCAGACCGACCGCGACATGGGTATCCCTGGCGAGGATCTGAAGGGGAGCCATGCCGCTACCGAGTTCGTCGCCTGGTACAACGGTCACCCCGACTACAGAGACTTCGAGTTCGATCTGACCCAAGAGCGGGCTGCGGTCATCGGTATCGGTAACGTGGCGGTGGATGTGTGCCGGATCCTGTGCCGGACGCCGGAAGAGCTGGCCAAGACCGATATCGCCGACTACGCCCTCGAGGCTCTCACCAAGAGCAACATTAAAGAAGTTGACCATGATCGGCCGGCGCGGGCCGGCGCAGGCTGCTTTCACCAACCCGGAGGCCAAAGAGCTCGGCGAAATGGCCGATGCCGATGTATTCGTTCTTCCCGAAGAGGCGGCGCTCGACGAGCTCAGTCGCGCCAAGCTGGAAAAGTCCCAGGACAAGTCGACTCAGAGAAAAGTCGATATTCTGAAAGAGTTCTCCGAACGAGAACCCACCGGTAAGTCCTGTCGGCTTACGCTTCGGTTTCTCGCTTCACCGGTCGAGCTTTTCGGCAACGAGGAAGGTCGAGTGACAAGGATGCGTCTGGTCAAAAACGAACTTTACGAGAAAAACGACGGGACCCTCCGACCCAGGTCCACCGACACCCACGAAGAGCTCGATGTGGGACTCGTTTTCCGTTCGGTGGGCTATCGTGGAGTTGCGCTTCCCGGTGTTCCCTTTTACGACAAGTGGGGTGTCATCTTGAACGAGAGGGGGCGGGTCCTCGACTCGCGAACAAAAGAGCCCGTCGTCGGACAGTACACCGCCGGCTGGATCAAGCGAGGGCCTTCCGGGATCATCGGGACCAACAAACCGGATGCTCTGGAAACGGTGAACTGCATGATGGAGGATCTGAGGGAAGGAAATATTCTCGATCCGGCCCATCCCGCAGTGTCGTCAGCCGAGGAGATGGTTCGAGAGCGGAAGCCCGAGTTTGTTAGCTATGCAGACTGGCTTCGTCTCGACGAGCTCGAGGTGTCCCGAGGGAAAGAGCTCGGTCGGCCTCGGCTCAAGTTTACGCGAATCGAAGACATGTTGGAGGCTTTGGGCCGATAAAAGTACTCCTTTTCGCGGCTGAATCAAGGCCAGTGAAAAATCTGAAACCAGGCCGGCGCATGGGTCTCTTCCTATGTGCCTGCTTTGCGCTCTTTAGCCTTTCTTGTCGTGGCGCTCCCAACCGCGAGTCGACTCCCGAGATCGGCTCCCTCATCGATGCGCTGTCTGAGTCCGGCGGTTACTTCGACACCGATAACCTCATCTCCAACGAGACTTCTTACGTTCAAGTCGTGGATCGGTTGAAGCCGACCGGTGGCGTTTATATCGGCGTAGGACCACAGCAGAACTTCACCTACATCGGACGGATGAGGCCGAGCTGGGCTTTCATTGTGGACATCCGTCGTGACAACATGCTCCAGCATCTCCTCTTCAACGCCGTTTTGTCGAAAGCAGAAACTCCCTATCAGTATTTGTGTTGGCTGTTTTCAAGGCCGATTCACGCCGACCGTGAACCGCTGCTTGGCGCGAGCATCCGCGATGTCGTATCACTTTTCGAAAGATCTACCCCGAGCCGGGAGTTGTTCGGCTCGAATCTGAGGTCTATTCTCGAGTACATCGAAGAAGGGCTTCAGGTCGATTTAGCGCTGGACGACCGCGAAGAGATTCGCTCTATCTACCGGTCTTTTTATTCGGAACAGCTCGACATCCGGTTCAATAGTCACGGACGACCGCCGATGCCCTACCATCCCACCTATCGGCGACTCCTGTTGGCGCGAAGTCCCGGCGGATCGGAGGCCCACTTTTTGGCATCACCCGAAGACTATGCTCATGTGAGGAAGCTTGCCTCGAGTGGGAGACTCGTGCCGGTAGTTGGTGATTTTGCCGGGCCGCAGCGCGCTGAAGGCCATCGGGGCTTTTCTGAAGGATCGGAGCGAATCCGTCTCGGCGTTTCTATGTATCCAACGTGGAGTTCTACCTCATTCGCACCGGTCGATTCGCGGCCTATGTGGACAACTTGAAGTCCCTGCCCTTGCGGGAAGACGCCGTTTTCATTCGCGCGTATTTCGACTATGGTTTTTCCCACCCGGAGCGGTTGTCCGGCCATCGAAGCACGCTTGTTCTTCAGCATGTTCCCCGTTTCCTCTCGTTGTACGATTCGGGAGCCTACCGGAGCTATTGGGACGTTTGCACGGTGGATTACTTGGAGCTTGCAGAGTGAGTCAGTTCTGTAGGCCGAGGCTGTGCCTGGCGATCTTGTCCGTTATGCCTGGCGATCGAGCTCCGCTAGAGCCCATTGGATCTCCTCCCTCACTTCATCCGACTCTTCCTTCTCGAGTCGGTGCGCCAAGGGCTCGCGTCCTTCGGGGCGACCTATGTGACCCAGAGCCCAGGCGGCGTGGCCCCGAGCGAGAGCTTCCGGGTGAGCGAGTGCGTGAACGAGCTCAGGCACGGAGCGGGAATCCCCTGAGTTGCCGATGGCGACGGCGACGTTGCGGAGAAAACCCCCGTAACGAGCACGGCGAATGGCGCTGCCCTTAGTGGCAGTAAGAAAATCCTCGTGGCTCATTCGAAGCATGGCCAGAAGGTCCATGGTGGCGAGGGGTTCCCGCGGAAAAAAACGGGCTTCGTCACTCTTCTTTGCAAAACGATTCCAAGGGCAGACATCTTGGCAGTCGTCGCATCCGTAGATTCGGCGGCCCATGGCCGGCCGAGCTCACGAGGGATGAAGCCTCTGAGCTCGATGGTGAGATAAGAGATACAAAGCCGACTGTCAACGACATAGGGAGCCACGATGGCGTTGGTTGGACAGGCCGTAATGCAGCGACTGCAGGTGCCGCAGTGGTCCCGCTCGCTCCGGTCCGGGGGAAGCTCGACCGGTATCAGAATCTCGCCGAGAAAAAACCAAGAGCTCCCTTGCCGGGAAATGAGATTCGAATGTTTACCGAGCCATCCAAGACCGGCTGCCGCGCCATAGCTTTTCTCCAGAAGAGGACCCGTATCGACGTAGGTTTTCGTCTCTTCTCCACACAGCTCTTGAATTTGTCCTGCCAGCTCGTCGAGCTTTTCCTCGAGCACTCGATGGTAATCGTCGCCGCGCGCGTAGGCGGAAATGATACCTTTCTCGTCGGCGACGGGCTCCCGTGGACCCTGATAGTAGTTCAGACCGCAGCAGACCACCGTCTTCGACCAGTGCCGGATCTTCGTGGTATCGGAACGTCGGTTGGGATCCCGAACCATCCATTGCATGTCGCCGTGGTGGCCTCGAGCGAGCCATGATTCCAGTCGCTGTGCTTCATGTGGAAGGCGGGCGGGGGCAAAACCGATTTTGTCGAAACCGAGCGCGAGGCCTCGGGTGCGGATCTCCCCCCTGAGGCGTTTCAGATCGATTGAGCCGGACATTGGGGACGTTCCTCGGACCATCTGGATTAGCCCTAATCCGACAATAAACTCAGGTAAATTGTAGGAAAAAAGGGGACAGGTCCCTTTTTGGCAAAGCGAAGGGTCCACCAAAAACGGACCTGTCCCTTTTTTTCCAGTAACTTGCGTAGATTTCGTGAGCTCGGATTAGGGTTCGCCCTGAAGCGAATGCGTGCCAACGAAGCCATTCCGTGAAGACACATTATAACTGCTTCACATATGAGTGAATCACAGATCCTCTTCCCAAGAATAGCGGCGACTATCATGGCTTTTGTTGCATCTGCCAATGCTGATTTCGCTCATTATTTGTCGCTTCAGGGTTAGAATATCCACTTCGAATCGATCGCTGCAAGGGTGATAATCATGCAAACCGTAGATGCAATGATAGCGACATTGAATACCATCGAAGTCGGCGAGCTGGATTCGATCCGAAAGCAGATGTCGGAAGTGCGGGCGGAGCTCGAGCGTTGCAGTTACGGCGAGCTCGTCGAGAAAATCGACGAGTGCCTCGGCGCTTTGAGCCGCGGTGATCTGAAGGACTTTCGTCGTCTCAAAGAGACCATCGTGAGTCGCCTTGGACACCTTCGTTGATAGAATCCTCGAGTTGGGTACTCCACACCACATCCCACTCGCGTGGCAAACGAGCGGCGGTCCGGGCCAACTCTTGTTCTATGGCCTCGATACCGATGACGGATGTGCTGTCTTCCCGTCGAGAACGAAGGTCGGAGAGACGTTCCTTCAGCTCCGCGATTCGCTTCAAGATCGATCGCTTCATGGGTCCACCTCTCTCAATTTAATTGTAGCAAAATGCATGCCACGAGCGCCAACCTATAAGTGCTTCGTATTCAACGGGATAGCAACTTTTGCTTTTTCTATGCTCGGGTAAAGTGTCCGAATTTTTGTCACGTTACCGTGTTAGGTTGGGGGTAGGAGGTTACACAACGAAATGACCGTGTATCGACAGCCCAAGTTGACGGTGGACCTCATTATCGAGCTGGGAGCATCGAGGAAGCTGGTTCTTATTCGCCGAAAGAATCCTCCCTACGGCTGGGCACTTCCGGGAGGCTTCGTAGATGAGGGGGAAACCGTCGAAGACGCCGCGAGAAGAGAGGCTCTCGAAGAAACTTCGCTTCATGTCGAACTAACTCGACAGTTCCATGTGTACTCCGATCCAAAACGAGATCCACGGGGACACGCGGTGTCGGTCGTGTTTGTCGCCAAGGCTGAAGGGGCCCCTCGTGGAGCCGATGACGCCAAAGAGGCGCGCCTTTTCTCTAAGGAAGATTTGCCTAGGGAGCTGGCCTTTGACCATGGTGCGATACTAAGAGACTACCTCTCCGGCCGCTACTGAGTCCTTGGGTTCTTGAGTTCTTTTTAAGTGGTTTTGACAGTTGCATCGCGAGAAAGTATATTGCGATTCTCAGACGTAACCTCTGGTTACGCAATTGGTTATACGCATGGACTTGCAGGCGGGTCAAGGTGGGTCCTCGGGCCCGGATGGTGAAGCGGAAGCTCGGTTTTCTTCATCCAAAGACAATGCTCAAACCGAAGCCCGAAATCAAGCGGCGCTTAGATATCTGTTTCAAGAGACTTCTGTCGAGTCCATTCGTCGATGCTTCGCCAAGATCCGAGATCAAGAGCTCTCTCGTTACCTGCAGGAAAGTGTTCTTCGAATTGCAGCTCTCCTATCTTCCGAAGCTTTCACGGGACTCGAGCAAGTTCGGATAAAACTGCGGGCCGAACGAACGACCGTCGCGCTCGATCCTGTCGGAGCACGACGGTTGTACGAGCAGTATGCCGAGCTCATCGGACAACTCCATTTCGCCCTTTCGAGGCGTCTCAGCCAGTTCGAGGATTTCCTTTCGGAGTGTCCGTTTTCAGGAAGCTCGGAGGTGGAGCGGGGTCGCTATGGTCAGCGAGTACGAGACCTGGCCGGGGATTTGCGCTTCTTACGGTTGGAGCTACAGCGGTGGGTGAACCGATTCGTGCCGCTTCGTGGCGAGCCCCCAGACGGAATGGAGGGCCGTGCCTATTTGGTCGGACGTGTCGACGCCGTGGTTGACGACCTCGGTTTGAGATTGAAGGAGATTCAGGAAGTCTTGACCGGCGCGATTTTCGACCAACTCCTCTTGTTCGACAAAAGCCTGACCAGAGGGAAGCTTTTCAAAAGAGACCTCAATAACATTCTGGATACCGAGCGCCTCCTCGCTTGGCTCTCGGATCTCATGAGCTCGGTGAAAGAGTACGACGACCGGAGGCAACCGGAACTGCTGCGAAGAGTCAAGTCGTTGCTCCGAGAATTCGATCCCGACCAGTTCCCGACGCTCTCGGGCGTCCGAGAGTCGGACCACGCTATGTTTTTGAAATTCATCCCTCGGATCCGTGACTATCCGCACGGCCCGAAACAATCGGGCGACGATCCCATCCACGTCTTCTTATTGTTGTTGGGAGACATGGTCCGGGCCATGCCCAATTCAAAATCACCACCAGCACCACTTATAGGGTCAGGCTTTGGATTGTCGATCGAACAAGCTGCGAGAAATTCAAAGCCTGACCCTTCGTTTAGAGGGTCAAGAGGATTCAATAGCCTGACCCTCCTTTAATGGAGATAAGTATTATGTACGGTAAAGCACGCGAGCTCATCAAAAACACATTGGACGAAATCGAAAAAGCCGGTCTCTTCAAAGAAGAGCGTGTCCTCCTATCCCCGCAAGGCGCGACCATCAAGGTCAAGGCGGGCGAGGTTTTGAACTTCTGCGCCAACAATTACCTGGGTCTTTCCGGGCATCCCGAGTTCATCTCGGCGGCGCGTGCGGGACTCGATGAGCGCGGCTTCGGCCTTTCTTCGGTGCGGTTCATCTGCGGCACCCAGGATATCCACAAAGAGCTCGAGCAAAAGATCTCCGCGTTTCTTGGGACGGACGACACCATTCTCTATACCTCCTGCTTCGATGCCAACGGCGGGCTTTTCGAGACGCTTGCTGCGGAAGGAAGACGCGATCATCAGCGACGAGCTGAACCATGCCAGCATCATCGACGGCGTTCGCCTTTGCAAGGCCCAACGCTTCGCTACAAGAACGACGACATGGACGGATCTGGAAGCGACTTCTGAAGGAATCGGCCGGATGCGCGGATGCGGCTGATCGCCACCGACGGGGTCTTCTGCATGGACGGGACCATCGCCAACCTCGATAAGATCTGCGATCTGGCCGAGCAGTACGATGCCCTGGTGATGGTCGACGATTCTCATGCCACCGGATTCATGGGAAAGACGGGGCCGAGGCACCCCGGAACATTGCGGGGTGCATGGACCGGGTCGACATCATCACTTCCACCCTGGGAAAGGCCATGGGCGGAGCCTCCGGTGGATTCACCACCGGCCGCCGGGAGATCATCGAGTACTGCGGCAACGGAGCCGGCCCTATCTCTTCTCGAATACCGTGGCGCCAGCCATCGTTGCCGCGGGGATCAAGGTCTTCGAGCTTCTCGGTGCGACCACCGAGCTTCGCGACAAGCTCGAAGAAAATACCCTTTATTTCCGAGAGGAGATGACCAAGCGCGGGTTCGAGATCAAGGAGGGAACCCACCCTATCGTGCCCATCATGTTGGGTGACGCTCGATTGGCGTCCGAGATGGCGAGTGACTTGCTCGGCGAAGGAATCTACGTGATCGGATTCAGCTTCCCGGTTGTCCCGAAGGGGCAGGCGAGGATTCGGGTGCAGATTTCAGCGGCGCATGAGAGGGAGCATTTAGACCGCGCGATTAATGCCTTTTCTAAAGTGGGCCAATCACGCGGGTTAATTTAAAGAGCACCGATAGGGTCAGGCTTTGGATTGTCGATCTACACGCGGATTAGAGAATTCAAAGCCTGACCCTTCCTGTCCGTTTAAAAGGACCATTAATAAAAACCATCCAAAGGGTTCGTTTAAAGCGACCGTTTAAAAGCACGCTGGCAGGGTCAGGCCATTGAATTCTCTTAAACCCGATTACAATGACAATCCAAAGGCCTGACCCTATAGCAACCGTTTAACTAGTTCCGCACCTCTTCGTATTCAGCGTCAACTACATCCGGTTCAGGTGCGGCAACGTTGCTGGCTGCGCCGGGAGCGCGGCTCGGCCTGTTGCTGGGCCGTCGCCTGATACAACGCCTCCGCCAGCTTGTGGGAGGCCTTGGTGAGCTGCTCCTCGGCCTGCTTTATGCGCTCCACATCGACGGACTCGTCTTCGAGGACCTTTTTGGCGTCCGCCAGAGCGGTGTCGAGCTCGCCGGCGGCACCGCGCATCCAGCTTGTCGCGATTCTCGTTGAAGCTCCGCTCTGTCGAGTAGACCAAGCTGTCCAGTCGATTACGGGTCTCGATCTTCTCGCGATTACGACGGTCTTCGTCGCGGTGAGAGTCGGCCTCCTTCACCATGCGGTCCACTTCGTCCTTGGCGAGACCGCTGGAACTGGTGATCGTGATGGCCTGCTCTTTCCCTGTGGCAGTGTCCTTGGCCGAAACGTTGACGATACCGTTTGCATCGATGTCGAAGCTCACCTCGATCTGAGGCAGACCCCGCGGCGCGGCCGGAATACCCGTGAGGTGAAAGCGCCCGAGCGTGCGGTTGGCGCCTGCCATCTCACGCTCGCCCTGTAGCACATGTACTTCCACACTGGTCTGATTGTCCGCGGCGGTGGAGAAAACCTCACTCTTACGAATTGGAATCGTCGTGTTTCGTTCGATGAGTTTTGTGAAAACACCGCCCAGCGTTTCGATGCCGAGCGACAGGGGAGTCACGTCGAGAAGCAGAACGTCGTTGACGTCACCCGACAGCACTCCGCCTTGAATCGCGGCGCCGACTGAAACGACCTCATCCGGATTCACGCCCTTATGGGGCTCTTTCCCGAACAAGCCCTGGACCAACTCCTGAACTTTGGGGATACGAGTCGTGCCTCCGACCAGAACGATCTCGTTGATTTGGCTTGGCTCGATGCCGGCGTCTTTGAGCGCGAGCCGGCAAGGCTCGAGGCTGCGCTCCAAAAGGTCCGCGACCAACTGTTCGAACTTGGAGCGGGAAAGCTTCATCGCCAGGTGTCGTGGCCCCGAAGCGTCCGCCGTGACGAACGGTAAGTTGATTTCGGTCTCCTGGGCGGTGGATAGCTCGATTTTAGCTTTTTCTGCGGCTTCCTTAAGCCTTTGGAGAGCCATCTTGTCTTTCGAGAGATCGATCCCCTGATCGCGCCGAAACTCCTCCACGATCCAGTTGATGACCCGTTGATCGAGATTGTCTCCGCCGAGATGCGTGTCGCCATTCGTCGCCTTGACCTCGACGACTCCCTCTCCTACCTCGAGGATGGAGATATCGAAGGTGCCACCGCCGAAGTCGTAAACGGCGATGATCTCGTCATTTTTCTTGTCGAGTCCGTACGACAAGGCCGCCGCGGTGGGCTCGTTGATGATGCGAAGCACGTTCAGCCCGGCGATAGTCCCCGCGTCTTTCGTGGCCTGACGCTGGCTGTCGTTGAAATAGGCCGGCACGGTGATCACCGCATCCGTCACCTTCTGTCCCAGGTAGTCTTCGGCGGCCTGTTTGAGCTTCTGGAGAATCATGGCGGAAATCTCAGGCGGAGAGTGTTTCTCGCCGCGAACTTCGATTCGGACATCGCCCGTTGGATCCCTTCGACGACCTTGTAAGGGACCATTTGAATCTCATCTGAGACCTCGTCGTAGCGACGACCCATGAAGCGTTTGATGGAATAGACCGTGTTCTCGGGATTTGTAACGGCCTGACGGCGGGCTACTTGGCCGACCAATCTCTCGCCTTCTTTGCTGAACCCCACGACGCTGGGCGTAACTCGTCCTCCCTCAGAGTTGACGATGACCTTGGCCTCGCCACCTTCCATCACAGAAACGACGGAGTTTGTGGTTCCCAAGTCGATTCCGATTACTTTGCTCATATCCCTAACCTCCGAATCCTTCAGAAATCTGGGACAAAGGCTCCCAGTTTGTCTTCTACATTTTCTTGTGGCGAGGTGCTAGACCTCGCCACCTCGATACTTAATATAAACTGGAACTAAGGTTTTGTCAACTAAAACTTAGTCTATATAAATCATAATAGTTGACATATACATAATCATATTTTATATTGTTCATGACGTCGTTTGGTAACGGATACGGACGACGATAAACGATAAGTTCTAGGAGGTTTTAGCCATGGATTTCAGCCGGTTGACCGAAAAGTCACAGCAGGCGGTTGCGCAGGCGCAATCGCTGGCGACGCGCTATGGGCACCAGCAGATCGATGTGGAGCATGTTTTGCTCGCAATGTTGCGGCAGGAGGAAGGGCTCGTCTCGAAAATCCTGTCTCGATTGGAAGCCCCGACTGAGGAGCTCGCCCTCCGACTGGAAAGCACCTTGGATAAGCTTCCTTCGGTGCAAGGTGCCGGGGCGGGGGAGACGTATCTATCGCCTCGTCTCAACAAGGTTCTCGAAGAGGCCGTCCAAGAGGCGGAGAAGCTCAAAGACCAATACGTCAGTGTGGAGCATCTCCTGCTTGCGATGGTCGAACGCGGGGGGAGAAGCGGGTGAGTTACTCGAAGAGTTGCGGCGTCAACCGCAAGCAGCTTCTCCAGGTACTGAAAGAGGTCCGGGGAAGCCAGCGAGTAACCTCGCAAAGCCCAGAGACGTACCTATGAGCCTCTAGAGCAATACGGCCGAGACCTGACTCAGCTCGCCTCTCAGGGCAAGCTCGATCCGGTGATCGGACGGGACGACGAAATTAGACGCGTCATCCAAATCCTGTCGAGACGAACCAAAAACAATCCCGTTTTGATAGGTGAGCCCGGTGTCGGCAAAACCGCCATTGCGGAAGGATTGGCTCAGCGGGTGGTTCGCGGCGATGTTCCTGAAGGCCTGAAGAACAAGCAGGTCGTGGCGCTCGACATGGGCGCCCTCATCGCCGGCGCAAAATACCGAGGAGAGTTCGAAGAACGCCTCAAGGCGGTGTTGAAAGCGGTCCAGGAATCGGAGGGCCGTGTCATTCTCTTCATCGATGAGCTCCACAATGTCGTGGGCGCCGGCCGAGCAGAAGGCGCTCCTATGGACGCCGGAAATCTTCTCAAGCCGATGCTGGCCCGCGGCGAGCTCCACTGTATCGGCGCGACCACCCTCGACGAGTATCGCAAGCACATCGAGAAGGATGCCGCCCTCGAGCGGCGGTTCCAGAGCGTTCTGGTAGAGGAGCCAACCGAGGAGGACACGATTTCCATCCTTCGGGGACTCAAGGAGCGATACGAGCTCCATCACGGAGTCCGGATCAAGGACGCGGCCATCGTCGCCGCAGCGACGCTGTCCCACCGTTACATTTCGGATCGATTTCTTCCGGACAAAGCTATTGACTTGATAGATGAGGCGGCGGCACGCCTCCGTACGGAGATCGACAGTGTCCCCACCGAGCTCGACGAAGTCCAGCGGCGGGTCATGCAGCTCGAAATCGAGCGGCAGGCGCTGAAGAAAGAAAAAGACAAGGCGTCCAAGGAACGTCTGAGTCGTGTCGAGAAGGAACTGGCCGATCTCAAGCACCATGGCGGACGGTTTGTCCCTTCAATGGAACCAGGAAAAGGAAGCCATTGCCGGTATCCGCGAGCTTAGAAAGCAGATCGAGGAGACCAAAGTCGCCATCGACAAAGCGGAGCGGGCCTACGAGCTGAACAAAGTTGCGGAGCTTCGCTACGGTAAGCTCAACGAGCTCGAGACGCGACTCAAGGATGCGGAAACCCGACTAGCCGAGCAAGGACACCACGCTTCTCAAGGAAGAAGTGGATGAGGATGACATCGCCTTGGTGGTGGCCCGGTGGACGGGTATTCCCGTCTCCAAGTTGACTGGAAGGAGAGGTTCAGAAACTCCTGCAGCTCGAAGACCACCTTCACGAGCGGGTCATCGGGCAAGACGAAGCCGTTGACGCCGTCGCGGACGCGGTGGTGCGGGCCCGGGCCGGTATCCAGGATCCCAAACGGCCCATCGGAAGCTTCATCTTTTTGGGACCCACCGGGGTTGGAAAGACCGAGCTCGCTCGAACGCTTGCCGAGTATTTGTTCAATGAGGAAAAAGCGCTCATTCGTATCGACATGAGCGAGTATATGGAAAAGCACGCCGTGGCGCGTCTCATCGGGGCCCCGCCCGGGTACGTCGGCTACGATGAAGGTGGTCAGCTTACGGAGGCGGTTCGACGCAAGCCGTTTTCGGTCATCCTTTTCGACGAGATCGAGAAAGCCCATCCCGAAGTCTTCAACGTGCTCCTGCAGATCTTGGATGAAGGGCGGTTGACCGACTCCCACGGGCGCACGGTCGACTTCAAGAATACGGTGCTCATCATGACGTCGAACATCGGAAGCTCGGATATCCTCGAGCTCCAGGGATCGGCCGACGACGAGGCCTATCGCACCATGAAAGAACGAGTGCTCGGTCAGCTCAAGCACCACTTCCGCCCCGAGTTCTTGAATCGAGTGGATGAGATAGTGGTCTTTCACGGTTTGACGAAAGAGCAGTTGGTGGAAGTTGTCGATATCCAGCTCAGGCGTTTGGCGCGCAGGCTCGAGGGGCGAGGCCTGGTGCTCGATGTGACGGATGCCGCGAAGAGGTGGTTGGCCGAGGCGGGCTACGATCCGGTCTACGGCGCCCGTCCCCTCAAGCGGGCGGTGCAGCGGGAGCTCGAATCGAATCTGGCCCGTAAGCTCTTGGCTGGAGAGATTCGGGAAGGAGACACGGTGCGGGTGGACGCTCGTGATGGCGGGCTGGTTTTCGAGTCGCTGCCGGTTCCGGCGCCCTGAAAAAGCTGGCGCCGACGGGACCGGTCATCATAAGATTGGGCGCACCCCCAAAAGAGAGGTTAAAGAGGAGGTCACCATGAGACGCCTGGTTCCGATTCTGACGACTCTGTTCCTCACCGGATTCACCTTCGCTTCAGCTCAATCCTTGGCGGATCTCGCGAAGAAGGAAAAGCAACGACGGGAAAAGCTGGAGATAGAAGAAGTCAAAGCCTTCGACGACACGAGCTTGAGATCCGCGGGTACCTTGCCGACAAGCGTGACACCAGACGCGAGCGACGAGTCCGGGGAAACGGAACCGGCGGAATACGAGGAAGCGGAAAGCGGCATACAAACGGAAGCCTACTGGCGAAGCCGGCTGGAGACGATCGACAAACGGATTGCAGAGATCGAGGCCCGACTCAATGCCCCTGGTTTCTCCGAAAACCCCAGCAATCTAATCCCACGACAACGCTACGAGCGGGACTTGGCCGAAGCTCGATCCAAACGGCAGGAGGTCCTCGATGAGGCCAGGAGAAAGGGCGTGCCTCCGGGCTGGTTGAGATGACGGATGGCGCGAAGGGGAGAGTCCGAGACTACTGCTTTCGATCATCAGCTCCCCAGGCCTGAACATCGTCGCCGAGGTGAAGGTTCTCCAACTCGAAGGAGACTTCACCGTACGATGCCAGGTTGGGGTTGTATTTGCCGTAAAAGTGACTGAGCTCAATCACTGCACGGCCTTCTTTGTCGGCACGCCGGATGAAACCACTGATTCCCGCCGGGTAGGTTACGAGCCCCTCCGGTCCCCACCCGGGCGTTTCCGGTTCTTTGACTTGGGCGAACTTTCCAATCCAATCCTGCGTTGGCATTCAACCTCCGAAATCATGAATGAGCGCGATCCCCTGGGCTTTCTGCTAAACTACTAGTGTCCTGTATCAGTGGATCGTTGCATAAAGCTCGAGGTCATTTTGTGTGCTGGCAAGGCGTGCCGACGAAGATATATCGTGATATTTCGAGTAGGCGCAACGCAGTCAGCGCGCAAAAGGGGCCGAGATTTATGTGACGAATTACTGACACAGGGCACTAGTTGAGTATACGATCGACTGACATTTTTGGCGGTGGACTTCGAGGCGCGGACCTAGCGTTCGCGCGGAGGGGGTATCTTCTCGTGGATTGTACGGGAAGAGTGCTAGACCACCGCGAACCAGAAAAAACAGGGAATCCGATTTGAACCTGCAGACGGCACAGTCCTTTAGGCAGCTCTACCTTGCTAAAAGGACCGGCGTTTTGATGTCCGAAACAGGTGAAGACCGGCGAGGAGTTTTCTTTCGGTCGGGTTTCATCGTTGCGGCTCGCTCCAGCCGTCCGGAGGATCGACTCGGCGAGATCTTGATGCGTGAAGGCCGGATCTCGAAACAACAATTCAAAGATGCTTCTCACTTCATAAAAAGCGGGTGGAAGCTGGGGGAGATTCTGGCCGAGCTCAAGCTGCTCGAAAAGAAAGATGTCGAGGACTTCCTCCGGATGCAGCTGCTGGAGATCTCTTGCGCCGTGCTCATCAAGCCCATCACCAAGCTGACGTTTTCGGACCTGAGCACGGTGGACCCCGTCCTTGTGACTCCTCTCTCCGTCGCCAACGTTTTAATGGAAGCGGCAAGGCGCACGCCGGATATCGAAGAGAGACAAAAAGAGCTCAAAGAGGATTCGTGTTGCCTCGGATTGTCTTCCGAGCCGTTGTTACAATTCCAAGATATCGACCTGACCCCGGAGGAGGCCTACATTCTTTCGCGTATCGATGGAACCCAACCGGCGCAGGAGATTTTTGCGTTGAGTCCTCTCGGTGAGGAACCAACGGCAAGGACTCTCGTTGGGTTGCTCCAGTCCGGAATCATCGAGCCGGGAGGTGAGGTGGGCCGGCGGGAAGTCAAAGCTACCGAGCACCGCTCCGTCCAGGCTCCCGACCCAAGACCCGTCTCCGATGACCAGGAGCGAAGAGAAATCAACCATCTTTTCGGCGCGTTCCAACAAAAGGACCACTGGGAAGTTTTGGGCCTCGAGCGAGGTGCGAATGCGCGTGCCATTCAAAATGGTTTTCATGAGATGGCTCGGAAACACCATCCGGATCAATTCAGTGAGGTTACGGACCCGGAGCTGCAGGAGAAAATCTCATATATCTTCACCAGGATTAAAGAAGCCTTCGAGACATTGACGACTCAGGCCAAGGCCGATGGCTACAAGAAACTGGCGGAGAAAGAAAAACAGTACGACGAAAAGCAGAAGACCTGGGGCGTACCCGGAAAGCAGGTCAAGTTCGAAGATCTCGAAAAGCAAGCCAAGATTGAGCAACAGGAGCGAACGAGAGATCCCGCTGAAGCCAAGGCGCATTATCTGAGAGCGAAAAAGGCCTACGCCCTGGAAGACTACTGGCGCACCATTCAGCTTTGCCAGCAGGCTATCGAGATCGTCAGCGACCAGGCGGAATATTACCATTTGTTGGGTATGGCGCAGTCCGAAAATCCAAAGTGGCGACTGGATGCCGAGCGGAATTTCAAGATCGCGACGAACCTCGACCCTTGGAAGAGCAAGTACCTGTCCGCATTAGGAAAGCTTTATTTGAAGGCGGGTATGACGCTGCGTGCGCGAAAAATTTTCGAGCAGGCGACGGCGGTCGATCCTACTTTCGTGCCACCGGAATCTTAGAGTGGATTAGTCCGAGTTCGAACCGTTCTCAGCCGGTCGGTTCTCGTACTGCTTCAACTTCCGCCATAGTGTCGCCGTCGTAATACCCAATCGTTCGGCGGTTCGTTTGCGACTACCGCTGTTCTCGGCAAGAACTTCGAGAATGTACTCCCGTTCCAACTCACTCAGACTGAGACAGTCCTGCCTCGCCCGATCGAGTACCCGATCTTCGCTGTTCTGGGGCTCCCCGAGCGGAAGGTCGTCCATTCCAATGACACCGTCCCGATCCAAAGCGACGGCACGCTCGACCGCACACTCCAGCTCCCGAACGTTCCCGCGCCAGGGCTGATTGAGAAACAGATTCATGACTCTCGGCGAAATGTTAGGCGGGTTCGATCGGCCCATGCGCTCGGAAGCAGTCCTTACAAACCTTTGAGCCAGAATGGGAACGTCTTCTTGGCGTTCGCGCAATGGCGGTAGATGGACGGGGACGACGTTGAGTCGATAGTAAAGATCCTCTCGGAAGGCGTTTTGCTCGACACGTTCCTCCAAATTTTGTTTCGTGGCGGCAATAATGCGTACATCGAGAGCCCGGCCGGTGGCAGCTCCCAGCGGCGCGGCTTCTCCATCTTGGAGGAAACGCATCAACCGGACCTGTGCGGTGGGACACAAACAGGCCACTTCATCTAGAAAGACCGTTCCCCCGTGCGCCTCTTCGAGCATCCCGCGTTTGTCCTTGTGGGCCCCTGGGAAAGAGTCCTTGACGTGACCGAAAATTTCACTCTCCTGCAAACTCTCCGGTATCGCTTCGCAGCTTACGACGATGAGTGGTCGTTCTACCCTTGGGGAAAGACAATGAAGGATTCGGGCTACGAGCTCTTTTCCGGTGCCGCTTTCTCCCGATATGATCACTGTCAACTCGAGGCGAGCCACTTGCCGAACGGTTTTGAAAACTTCATCCATTGCACGGGAAGCCCAGACGATATTCTGTAGCGGTTGGTGGCTCCGTAACTCTTCTTCGAGAGTGTGGATCTTCCCGACGAGCCTCTTTTTCTCGAGCGCTTGCTCGGCGGCCAGGCTCAACTCTTCCGATTGGAAGGGCCGGATGAGGAAGCCATGGGCCCCGGCCTTGATGGCTTGCAAGGCCCGTTTCCGTTTTTCCGCATCGGAGGTTACGACGATCTCGGTTTCCGGTGAGATTTCTTTGATTTGCTTCAACGCATCGAGTCCGTTCATCCCGGGTGCCTGCAGATTGGTCACAACGAGATCGAAAGTCGCTCTCGTAAGTCTCGCTCGGAGCTCGTCAGCACTCTCGACGGACTGAACGTCGTATCCCTTCCGGCGAAGGGATCTGACCATGGACTCCCGATAAACGTCTTCGTCTTCAACGACCAGGATCGAAGTTGCTATCGAATGGTCGGGAAAAGTCTCGACGTTGGCATCTTCGTTTGTACCGGTGCTCATCAATCCTGCCGACTCGTTTTGCTATATGAAGACGTCATCTTGATTGTTTGCCAATTCGCTTTCGATCTCAGCACCTCGAAAACAACCTGCCCGTGATTTTGTTGCGCTCTATTTTTCGAGTGGAGTTGGGACAACCCTCGTATTTTGAGGTTAACATGTTGCCGCCAACGGTGCAAAAGAGTAGGCCAGGCTGTGCCTGGCAAATGTTCTCAGGATACTTCGACGATGGGAATGAGCTCACGAAGATCGTCGACGACGTAGTCGGGATCGAGACTTTCGATCTCGGATGCACCCAATCCGTAGGAGACCATACAGATAGGGATGGATGCATTCCTGGCGGTCTCGTAGTCGACTCGTGAGTCGCCTACCATCAATGTTTTTTCTCGCGCCGCACCGGTTTCGCTGATAAGGGTTTCTATTCCGATGGGGTCGGGCTTCCTGCTCGGGAAGCTGTCCCCTCCAAAGATGAACTGAAAGTACGAGGCCAGCTTCAGGCCCTCCAGGCAGGCGACGCTCATGGGGTGCGGCTTGTTGCTGAGAACTGCGAGCGTACGTCCCGCTTGAAGAGCTGCGAGCGCCGACCGTACCCCATCGTAGGGTCGCGTCGTGTCGAGTAGATGGTTTCTGTAGATTGGGGCGAACTTTTCGAGAGTCCGGTCAACCTCTCCCGGTGTTGCGTTGCCGAGGGAACGTTCGATGAGGTGACGAACCCCGTTGCCGATATAGCCGTAAATCGTCTCGTTTGGGAGTGAGTGGCGACCTTGAAGAGTGAGCACTTCGTTGACCGAAGTGGCAAGGTCCAATTTCGAGTCTATGAGTGTGCCATCGAGATCGAAGATGATGAGATCCATATATCCGTACCTACAACCTGGAAGATCCACTGGATTATATGTCCAAGACAAAGACTCAACGCAGAGTTCGCAAAGCGGCAGAGAGGACACAATGTCTTGCCCGCTTCCTCGTACTCTGCGTGTTTACGTTTCATTTTTTCTTATCTCTTCTGACTGGTGATTGCTTCGGCGAGTCATCGATTCTACATTTTAGCTCGTGTTTCCCAAAATGCTCTTGTTGCACCAAAACGCCGACCCGATTAGAAAAGGTATCGGTCCTCTCTATGGAGAGGTGGCGGTCTTTGGCTGTGACAAATAGTAGTGTCTATTGATATCGATGACAGTCAAACGTCAGACGGCCGGAGCCCGAGCGAGGAGACCGCCGCTTAGAGCTGCTTAAAGGCAGCCTGTTGCTCGAAAATTCCGGGCTGGTTACAATCACATCCGAGGATCGGCCAATGCCCATTTATGAATACGAATGCGAGGCTTGCAAGAACGAGTTCGAAGATCTCATTCTCGGAAGTGCGCCCGAGCCGGAAGCTTGCCCGAAGTGCGGCAGCGCAAAGATTGGCCGACTCGCCTCCACCTTCGGCTTCGCCGGCAGTGGCGGCCGCGGCAGCGGGTCATCTTGCTCCGGTTGCAGTGCCAGGAGTTGCGACGGCTGCGGCAGTTGACGGAGCTTCCAGTCGAGTATGTCCATAAGGATCAAGGAGTTGGCTCTGCCAATCTCCATCCTTCGATATTTTGGACGTCTTTCAGCGCTAAGATATAATCGATAGTCCCGTTGTGACGGAGATAAGAAATGCTGGAATTGTCTCGCAAGAGTGACTACGCCCTTCGAGCTGTCATCTATTTGGCTCGCCTGTCACCGGAGCAATACGGACGCGTGAGCCAGATCGCCAAAGCGAGATCGATTCCGCAGGCTTTTCTTGCCCAGATTCTACCTTTGCTTGCGAATCGTGGAGTCGTCCGATCCCAGCAGGGGGCACACGGTGGGTACACGCTGGCCCGCCATCCCTCGGAGATTACGTTCCTCGAGATCATCGAAGCGGTCGAGGGACCCTTACGATTGAATAAATGTACCGGAGAGCAACACGACGACTGTATGTTACAGGAAAGTTGTGAGATGCATTCGGTTTGGAGCAAAGCTCAGAAGCAGACGGCCGATTTTCTCCGCAACGTCACCATGGCCGACATGCTTCAAGCTCCCCATCACAACGTCACCGTAATAAATTCCGGATGACGCGGCGACTAAATCCGCGTGTTGCGGTCGCCGCCACCTATTCAAATTCTGAGTTCAGAGTTCTGGGTTCTCTATTTGAGTTTCCCACTCAGCCAGTACCTCAGTTCCGGCGTGAGGTCGGTGAGGGCCATTCCTTCTTGAACCGTCGTTTGACAGCCACGTGAGCGTTGACCTTCGGGATCGGTCGGCGTCTGGACCGTGCACTCGCAGTTGCCGCACTCGTTGTTCCAGCAAAACCTACCGGGAACCACGTTGTCATTGACAACGTACTGCACGCAGCGGAGCAGGATATTGTTCTCTGGAACCTCGAAGCTCTTGCTTTCGATCCGGATGCGAACGAGCTTCGTGAAAGGCTCAAACATGGAAAGGTCCAGGACGGTCATAAGCGATCATGGGTCACAAAAAAGCCCTCGAGATGTCCCGAGGGCGAGAAGAAGTCTTTGCTGTGGCTCGACTAAACTTGAAAGGACTCGCCGCAGCCACAAGTACCCGTCGAGTTGGGATTGTTGAAACGGAAACCTGCGCCCATCATGCCTTCAACGTAGTCGATCTCCGTACCGTCCAAGTGCAACAGGCTCTTGCTGTCTACAAAAAGCTTGATGCCGTTGAGCTCGAAGATCTTGTCCTCGGCGGAGGAGTTCTCGTCCAAAGCGAGCTGATATTGAAAGCCGGAGCAGCCACCGCCCACCACGCGTACCCGTAGGCCGGCATCGGGCTTGCCGTTTTCGGCTAGGAACTCTTTAACCTTGCTCGAAGCAGTTTCAGTCAATGTTACCATTCGTTTGTTCTCCCTTTTTTTTAAAATCGGGCCCGGGTCAGGCCCGAGCAACAAATCTGACTTAGATCATCAAATATACAAATCCTGGCATATCCTGTCAAGAAAGCTTGATTTGGATCGTACTCGAGTTTCTATTTTCCGTACGCTGCCTTCAAGCTATCCTCGGCCGCTTCGATGGTTGCTTCGAGATCGGTGTCCTCGTGAGCCTGTGACACGAAGAGAGCTTCGAATTGCGAGGGCGCCAGGTACTGTCCCCGCTCGAGCATCGCCCGAAAGTAGGCGGCGTGGCGTTCCCGATCCGACGCGCCGGCGTCGGACATATTTTTGACCTCAGGCGCTCGGAAAAACAGGGTCATCATGGAGCCAACTCGGTTCAGCGTCAGATCGAGCCCCAGGCGCTGGAGCGCCTCTCGGAAGCCCTTTTCTAACATTGCCGATTTTCGCTCGAGCTCGTCCCAAGGTTTCTGTTCTTCGAGCAAGTCGAGCTGCGCCAGTCCGGCGCTCATGGCGATTGGATTTCCCGAGAGTGTCCCGGCCTGGTACACGGGTCCTGCCGGAGCCATTTGCTCCATTAGATCGCGCCGCCCGCCGTAGGCGGCGGCCGGAAGCCCTCCTCCTATGATTTTTCCGAGAACCGTCAGGTCCGGCCGGACACCGAAGCGTTCCTGAGCCCCTCCGCGGGCGAGGCGGAAGCCGGTGATGACCTCGTCGAAGATGAGCAGTGCTCCCTCCCGACTGCAGATATCACGCAATCCTTCGAGAAATCCGGGCTCCGGAGGCACTACCCCCATATTGCCGGCCACCGGCTCCACGACGATCGCAGCGATACGATCCGGATTGGCGTCGAAGAGCGCTTGCACCGAACCCAAATCGTTGTAGCTGGCCACCAGCGTATCGGCAGCCGAGCTTGGGGGTACTCCCGGACTGTCTGGAACCCCGAGCGTCAAGGCCCCGGACCCCGCTTTGATTAAAAAGCTGTCACCGTGTCCGTGGTAACACCCGTCGAATTTGACGACACCGGGTCGCCTTGTGGCAGCCCGAGCCAATCGAACCGCGCTCATCGCCGCCTCGGTGCCCGAATTGACCATGCGGACCATCTCGACAGAGGGCACCATGTCGCAGACACGCTGCGCCATTTGAACCTCGAGCTCGGTGGGAGCTCCGAAGCTCGTTCCCTTCTCGAGCGTCCGCCGAACCGCTTCTACCACTTGGGGGTGTGCATGCCCGAAGATGAGAGGGCCCCATGAGCCGACGTAGTCGATGTATTCCATTCCATCGACATCGCGGATCCGGCATCCGGTGCCCGAGGCGATGAAGGGAGGATTCGTCCCGACGTTGCGAAAGGCCCTTACGGGCGAATTGACGCCCCCGGGGATGTATTTTTGGGCGGATTCGTAGAGCTCTTGGCTTCGGTTCATTGTCACAGGTTGACTCCTTGGATTATTTGAGCTTGCCGGCCAAGGTTTTGGCAAAGTAGGTAAGGATGAAGTCGGCACCGGCGCGCTTGATGGCAACGAGCGACTCCAAGGCAACTCGCTCTTCGTCGATCCAGCCCATTCGAGATGCAGCTTTGATGAGAGCGAACTCGCCGCTGACCTGGTATGCCGCAACCGGCACGCCGAAGGTTTGCTTCACGCGATAGATGACGTCCAGGTAGGGAAGGGCCGGTTTGACCATGACCATGTCCGCCCCTTCCTCGAGGTCGAGCTCCACCTCGCGGATGGCCTCATCGGCATTGGGCGGGTCCATTTGATGGGAACGGCGGTCTCCGAATTGAGGTGCAGAATCGGCAGCTTCCCGAAACGGACCGTAAAAGCCGGAGGCGTACTTGGCGGCATAGGACAAAATGGGCAAGTCCTCGTGGCCGGACTCATCGAGTGCCATTCGGATGGCGCCTACTCTTCCGTCCATCATGTCCGACGGCGCCACGATGTCGGCACCGGCTCCGGCATGCGAGACAGCTTGTCGCGCCAATAGCTCGAGGGTCACGTCGTTCAGGATCTTCTCGCCTTGTACCAGTCCGCAGTGGCCGTGGCTGGTGTACTCACAAAGGCAAACGTCTGTAATGACGATCAAGTCGGGTACCGCTTTTTTGATCGCTCCGACAGCCTTCTGGATGATGCCCTCGGGATCATAGGCCTCCGTGCCCTCGGGATCCTTTCGCGAAGGGATCCCGAATAGGATGACGGCAAGGATTCCGAGGGCCGCGGTCTGGCGGCATTCCTCCACCAAGTTGTCGATCGACATTTGGAAGTTGCCGGGCATGGAAGAGATTTCTTTTTTGACGCCATCTCCCGGGCAGACGAAAAGAGGCGAGACCAAATCTGTAACGCGAAGCTCGGTCTCCCGTATCATGGCTCTTATGCGCTCGTTTTTGCGTAAACGTCGTAGACGTGTTCTAGGAAATGTCATGGTTCTGTCCTTCGATTCGGTGCCGCCTCGGAGTCTTGGGCGTAAAACCGGACAATTGCGCGGATCAGACCTTTCGACGTGTATTCCTTGGCTTCGATTCCGGTTGGAAATCCCTGCTCTTCGAGAGCTTGACTGGTGATAGGGCCGATGCTGGCGGGAACAAATTTGTCGCGAAGGTTGTCCTTGTCATCGATGATCGAGAAGAAGCTACGAACGGTGGAACCGCTCGTGAAGGTTACGACGTCGATTTTGTCCTGTAAGACGAGCTTGATCCCGCCGAGGATCTCCTCTCGCGCCGGGACGGTGCGATAGGCGACCACCACATCCACCTCCATGCCGTCTTTTCGAAGAAGCTCGGGAAGCGCCTCGCGTGCAATGTCCGCCCGCGGCAAGAGAGCTTTTCGGCCGGCGAGCTTCCCGTGTCGGCGAAGGGCGTCGTAGACTTCCTCGGCGATGAATCGTTCGGGTACGACATCGGCCCGAAGCCCTTGTGCTTCGAGCGCTGCAGAGGTTACGGGACCGATCGCCGCGACCGCGATCCGCCCGAGATCCGCAATCCGCCGTCCTGCCAACGTTAGGCGATCCACGAAAGGCTCAACGGCATTGGCGCTGGTGAAGAGAATCCAGTCGTAGCGTTCGAGCGATTCGATGGCCTCGTCGAGCGGTCGCCAATCTTCCGGCGGCTCGATACGTATGGCAGGGGCTTCGATGACCTCGGCGCCATGGAGACGAAGGCCTTCCGATAGTGCGGAGGCCTGTTTCCTAGCCCGCGTAACGAGCACTGTCTTGCCTTTGAGTTTCACTGATTAAATCCTGATGCGGCGGCGGAGCCGCTTCCTATTCCCTTCTGTCTTCTGACTTCTGACTTCTGTCTTCTAAGCTTCGTACCTCATTTAAAATTTCCCGTCCCCCCCCCGCGAGAATCTGCCTCGCGAGGCTCGTGCCGATTTCGCTCGCGTCCGAAACGGGGCCGTCGCTCCGAAGTCTAACGTACCGGTGGCCATCGAGGGAGCCGACGAAGCCTTCGAGTACGAGCCTGTCATCCTGAACCAGACCTAGGGAAGCAACGGGAACTTGGCAGCCCCCTTCCAGCTCCCGGAGAAAGCTGCGCTCTGCTTCGACCGCCGCTGCCGTTTCCCTGTGCTGCAACCGTTTGAGATGGTCGAGGACTTCCTCATCCTCCGAGCGTGCTTCGAGCGCTAATGCTCCTTGCCCAACTGCGGGAAGCATCTGCTCCGTGGGAATCTTTGTGATGTGCTTCGGTTTCAGACCGAGCCGCTCGAGCCCGGCTTCTGCGAGAATCATGGCGTCCCACGAGGATTCCTCGAACTTGCGAAGGCGAGTCGTAACGTTTCCGCGTAAGTCGACGACGTTCAAATCACTTCGTGCCACGAGGGCCTGCGAACGACGACGGAGACTTCCCGTCGCGAGAACCCCGCCGGGCGGGAGATCTTTCAATTTCCCTCCTCCCCGTGTAATCAAGACATCATGAGGAGCGAGACGCTCGGTCGTAGCGGCCAGCGTCAAGCCGGAAGGAATCTCGCTCGGAACGTCTTTCATGCTGTGGACGGCGAAGTCGATACGTTTTTCGAGCAGAGCCGTCTCGATTTCCTTGATAAACAAGCCTCGGTCTCCGACTTTTGAAAGCGGAACGTCCGTCACGATGTCTCCCTGAGTCTTGATAATCTCGATTTCCACTCGAAGCTCAGGATTGCGGACGTGAAGCTCGGCCAGGATTCCACGAGCTTGGGTCAGGGCAAAATCACTTCCTCGGGAGCCTACACGTAGTTTACGCATCGTTGGACTTTTTAGTCGGAGTTATCGGTAGAGTGAGGCAGCTCGAACGCTTCGTAAATCGTGTCGATACGCAGAGCCCCCAGGTCGTCGTCCTCGCTCCATTCTCGGATGTGGCCCATGAGGGGATGGAGTATCTTGTTCACCACACCTTCGGTGAGACGATCGATGTGCTCGCTGTCGGGATCGCTGAAGCGCTTGCGGTGCCGGGCGACCTCCTGGGCACGAATGGTCTCGATCTTCTCGCGTAGCTTCTTAATGACCGGTGCCGCCAGCAATGAGCGCCGCCACGCCATGAAGCCCTCGAGCTCCTGCTCGACGATGGTCTCGGCTTTGGGAATCTCTCCCCGGCGTTTGTCCAGGTTCTTCTTCGCCAACAAGTTCATGGAGTCGATGTTGTGGAGGAAGACCCCGTCCAGCCGGCCGATCTCGGGCGCAAAATCACGCGGTACCGCAATATCGATGATGTAGATGGGGAGCTTCGTCCGTTTCGCCAGAACCGACTTCATGAACTCCACTTCGACAATAGGCTCTGTCGCACCGGTGGAGCTGATCACGATGTCCACCGAGGCCATGGCTTCGCCCAGCCGGTCGAGCGGCAAGGCCCGGGCACCCATCTCGCGCGCCAGCTTCTCCGCTTTGGTAAAAGTGCGATTCGCGATGGTCAGGTTCGCTCCTCCCCTTTCCATCATGTGTCGCGCCGTCAGCTCGCCCATCTCTCCCACGCCGATGAGGAGAACGGACTGCTGCGACAGGTCCCGGAAGATTTTGGCCGCCAGTTCGGCCGCGGCGCCTGCGACGGAGACTGCCCCTACCCCCAATCGGGTCTCGGTCCGTACGCGCTTGCCGACCGTCGCCGCGGTGTGAAGCAGGCGATTCAAGATAATTCCGCTCGTCCCCCCTTCGACGGCGGCTTTGTAAGCCTGCTTGACTTGACCCAGGATCTGGACTTCGCCCAGGATGATCGAGTCCAAGCCGGCGGCTACGCGAAAGAGGTGTCGTGCAGACTCGATCTCTTTCAACGTGACGGCGTAGCCGGGGTGGCCGGCGAGATTGATATGTTTGCGGGCATCGAGCAGATCGCGAATGTAAAGCTCCGCCGCGCCGTTGTCGAAGGAGATGCCGTAAAACTCCGTCCGGTGACAGGTCGACAGCACCATACTTTCAGCGAGGACATCGTCTTGGCGGATACGGTCTAGGACATTTCGGATCTCATCCTCGTTGAGAGCGACCTTCTCGCGAATCTCGAGCGGCGCGGAACGATGGTTGATGCCGACGAAGATCAGTTCCATGTCAGATGAACTCGTGGAACGAGGTGAAGAACAGGTTGACAACGACCAACGAAAAGATGATGACCGCGAATCCGGCCAAGGATGCGAAAGCGACCCGCCGCGCCGACCAACCCCGCAGCGTTCCTGCGCCGACGCCGATGCTGTAGATGAACCAAGCGACGAAGGTCACCATGAGCTTGGGATCCCAACTCCAATAAGTTCCGTACACTTTCACTAAAAGAACGAGTCCGAGAACCATGGCTACCGTGAGAAAGAGGAAGCCCAGTATGGCGGCCCGATAGGTGAAGCCGGACATGATCTCCAGAGGGGGAAGTTGCTTGTAGATGAGTCCGAATCTCTGCTTCCTGATGTCATAAAAGAGCATCAGGTATAGCAACCCGTAGATGGCGGAGATGGCCATTCCCGAGTAGCCCAGGATGGCGGTCGAAACGTGGGCCACGAAAATAGGGTCGGTCAACAGAGGACTGTAGCTCGGTGGAGACGAGATGAACGCGGACGAAACGAGCTGGAATATGAAAACGATGCCGAGGATGAACATCCCCGTCGTTCTTACGCCGGTCCGCCATTCGATAATGCCATAGATGACCAAAACTGCGAATGCCAGCAGCGAAAAGGCCTCGAAAACCGTTGCGACAGGGTAGTGGTTGAATTGGACCGCACGAAAAACCAGATCGAGGCCGTGGGTAATGCCGGTCGAATACAAAAGGATGGGTGCCGCTCGGTCCGCAAAGGGGTCGTTTCGGAAGAAAAGCAACGCGTAAACGCCCAGAGTCAGGACGTAGAGCGTCGGCAGTAAAATGTTCAGCGCATTAATGATGATTTCCACAGCGTGTCCACCAAAGTTTGGCTTGTCCCGGGGCCTCGAAGCATCTCGAGAGCCCCTCCCACGTTGATCTTATAACTTGTCGGGCAAGGACTTGCAAGAAGATGCGGTATATTGGGCTTCCCCTCTTCCATTTAATGCTAGAATGCTCCCGTCGGCTAAATTCATTAGAGCCAGTACTTACGAGCTAAACCATGAAGCGTAACTTTCGGGCGCTTGCACTTTTGGGGCTTGTCTGTCTTGCGACGTGCAACCGAGACACATCGCAGCTCCAGACATCAGCCAAGTCCGGATACCTTGTGGTGGGACTTCCTGCCGAACCACTGACCTGGAATCGCCTTCTGGCCGCGGATCTGAGAAGTACGACGGTTACCGAGCGTATTCATGCCGGCCTGCTGCGGGTAAATCGTGAGACGCAGGAGGTCGAACCGGAGCTCGCGGAGTCATGGTCCTATTCTGAAGACGGAAAAACGCTGACCTTTAAGCTGCGGGCCGGTGTCCGCTTCTCCGACGGCCATCCGTTCAGCGCCGAAGACGTAGAGTTTACATTTCGCGCCCTTCATGATCCCGAAGTGGCAAGCCCCTTGGCGGAAACGGCCAAGATCCTCGGTGAACCCTTGTTGGCCGAGGTCGTGGACGATCAAACGGTCGCGTTCCGCCTTCCTCAACGGACGGCGGTGGTCGAGAGGGTGTTCGACAGTCTTTCCATTCTTCCGAAGCATCGTTTGGAATCGTCTCTCGAGGACGGCAGTTTCGTGGCCGCGTTCGGCATCGGCGCTCCGGTGGCATCGATCATCGGGCTCGGTCCTTTCGTCCTGGAGCGCTACGTTCCCGGCCAGCGCGTCGTCCTACGACGAAATCCCAATTACTGGAAAAAGGATGTTTCAGGAAACCAACTTCCCCTTCTGGAAGGTATGGTCTTCGAGATCCTACCTGACAGCAACGCACGAGTATTGAAGTTGTCCGCCGGTGAGCTCGATTTGCTGGGAGAGATCGCGCCAGAGGATTTCATTCGCCTGCGGGATACCCGACCGCCCGAGCTCGAATTGATCGATCTCGGGCCCGGTATGATGCCGGAGCGTCTTTGGTTCAATCTCAATCCTCGTAGCCCCACCCTGTCCGAGGAGAAAAGATCGTGGTTCGAAGACGAGCGGTTTCGCCGCGCCATCTCCTTTGCCATCGATCGCCCGTCCATCGTCGAAGCTGTTTACCGCAATTTGGCGTCTCCTGCGGTCGGACCGATTTCACCGGCCAACGAGAAGTGGCGTAACAAAGCCATCGAGCCCCCCCGCTTGAATTTGTCTCTGGCGCGCCGGCTGCTGAGTGACGCGGGCTTCAGTTGGAGCGACGAGGGCAAGCTTGTTGACGCAAGAGGGACGCCGGTCCGTTTCACTTTGTCCACCAACGCCGACAATCGTCATCGTACCCAAATGACGGTGCTCATCCAGGAGGATCTCGCAAAGCTGGGCGTCGAGATGACGCCTTCACTCTTGGAACGAGCCGACTTCGCCAGCCGTTTTATGCGGAACTTCGAATATGAAGCCTGTCTTATCGGCATCACGCAAACCGATCCCGACCCATCCGCCGAGCTTCCACTGTGGTTGAGCCGGGGGTCATTCCACTTGTGGAATCCTTCGCAAGAACGTCCCGCCACAGAGTGGGAGGAACGGCTGGATGAGCTCATGGAGCAACAAATGCTGGCTCTGAATCCTACGGAGCGGAAAGCGCTTTACGACGAGGTGCAATCCCTATTGGCCGGAAACAGCCTCTTATCGACATCGTTGTGCCGCACGTTCTCATCGGCGTGAGTAAGAGAGTTATAAACCTCAAGCCGACTCCTTTCTGGACACCACCCCTTTGGAACAGCGAAGAGATCTCGCTTTCCAAACCTCGATAATCGTTTAAAAACCAACGCTTGCCGAATTGAAAATCAATTAGAAAAACGGTGATTTCCGTCACTGATTGTAGGGAAAAACCGACATACTTTTGGGGCCTCGCGCGCCCATATTTCTGACAATGTTGATAACGCACGATTCTGGTCGAGGGCATAAGCCAAGTGTTCGCCGAACCGGATACGCGAATAGTGTGTTTGCTCTATGGTGGTAGGCAATTTGAGTCTTGTGCGAAACCCACAGGGTCGGTTATACCACTTGCCAATCAATATAGATTCTTGTAGTGAGGGGTGGGGGCCCCTCCCGAGGGGGGTTCTTGGTCTTTTTGACGGACTTTGAAGGAGATAAAACCGGGAGAGGTGCTTAGAGACAGGGGCACATGGAATGTGCAGGGCACCTGAAGGTAGGCGCGAAAAAAGTATGGACTAAGCTCGTTATAGCCCATTAATTCGGGGATTTATTCGTCGCTCAGACCTTCGCAAGTGGTTCCCTAATCAATCTCTCCAAAGCAACTCTCTCTTGAAAACTGAATATCGACCATATTCTGACAGTCACAGTGTTGAAGCTGTACTTTGTGCGACGTGGTAGTGAGTGATTGAGGGTGAATGTGTAGAAGTGTACTGATAGGGAGGTGGCTCATGAAGGGCATCGTTTGGATCTAGAGAGGATTGTAGAGAGCTTTTCGTAGGACTGTTCATCGTTGGTCATTCGTAAGGAGCAAATCATGGAAAAAGAAGCTGTTGAGATCGTTGAGTTGACCGTGGAAGAGTTGGAAGAGCGGATCGCCCCGGGTATCGTTTGGGGCGGAGATGCGGTTAGATTATTCTTACAGTTATCGCTAGAAGGAGAAACAGTGAAAACGAAATGTGAGTTGACGTGGAAGAATTGGAAGAGCGGATCGCCCCGGGTATCGTCTGGGGTGGTTGATTTTTGATTTCTTACATTTGTTCGTAGTTAGACCAGGAGAAAAGCAATGGAAAACGTTGAAATCGTTGAGTTGACGGTGGAAGAGCTGGAAGAGCGAATCGCCCCGGGTATCGTCTGGGGTGGACCTTAAAGATAAAGAATCTGGAGATGTCAAAATGAATCGCGGAATCGTCTGGATTTAAAGTAGCTCTTTTCCTAAACGGAATTCGAGTTGGGGCGCGTGGGGGGCCCCAGCCGATATCTAAGTTTCTAGAGGGACATAGAGAAACTCGAGCTGGCCATTGTGTTCGATGGCGGAAAAACACCCTCACGGGTCACGCCTTCACGTATCCTCAAAGCACTATCCTTCCAATTCAAATTCCGCAAATACGAAATCCTAATCATGACAGTATAAGTATCGTCGGTCCCTTGACGCCTCATCGGGGCTATGCTAGGATTCAAGCTCCAAACGTATCAATTTCTTTAACCTGAGCGCGTCCAGGTGGAGTGGTCCCCGACAACAACAGAGTTGCCACTGTGGCTTATTCATCCAAGCTTTCTGTCACTCTTTTTTACCTTAATACCGTCCTTGATCTAACTGCGGGACCACTTTATCGGGCTCGGGATGAGAAAAGACTGGCAAACTAAGCCGGCCAAAGTAAAGATATACGTCACCTCCGTCGTCTTGGTATCGGTGCCGATTTATCTGTGGGCGGTCAGCAGGCTCATACAAGACATGAGCCTTCAGCCGCAGCAAATCCTTCCCATAACAGTAATTACAATCTTTGCTTGGGTGGGGGGCTGGTGGGTGGTTCGCATCCCCCGCGCGCCACAGATGTGGATGGCGGTTATCGATTGTCTCATCTTGGCGATCATGATGATCTACGGGGTTGCCGCGGGTGTCGTCGCCCACGGACCCTCATACTTCATGAGCTACTGGTCGATTCTTCAAAAGAAGCCTGCTCGAGCACCGGGGAGAGTCACTGCGCTGGCGCAATGACCAAGCGGCCTTTAATTTCGCGGTAGGTGGCATTTACGCCTTTCTCTATGGGAAGGCCTTCTACTCGGTCCTCCCCGATGGGCCCATGACCGCCGACCGGATCATCTTGCCGGTGCTCGTCCTCGCTGGGACGTACTTTCTCCTCAATAGCGCATCCATGCACGCCGTCATGGCCATTTCGGGCCAAGCGAGTTTTAGGAAGCTATGGGAACAGAACTTTCCGATCGTTCCTCTTTATTACCTAGCTTCCGCATCAACGGCGGCTGTCATATATTTCTTCCAAGAAGTCTCAGGACTTTGGGGGTTTTTGCTCGCCATACCCATTTTGATTGTGGTGTATTACGCGCACCACTTCTATAACGAGAAATTCGAAGAACAACGTGAGATGTTCCATCAGACGGTCGAAGCTTTTGCAAACTCCATTGACGCCCTAGAGCAGCAAATCGAGGGTCCCGAGACTCATCACGTTCGGCGCAGCCGAGCCGCGACACTGGCGCTCGCCCGAGCTCTCGGTGTGGACCACCAGACCAGGGAGGCCCTGGGGCACGCGGCCATGTTGCACGATGTGGGCAAGATCTCTATCCCAACGTACATCCTTCGCAAGCCGCACAAACTGAACGAGAGGGAGATGCAGAAGATGCGGACGCACCCCGAAGTGGGTGCCTACATCATCTCGATCATCAATTTCCAGGGCCCGGTCATCGACATCGTCAAGCACCATCACGAGAACTGGGACGGCAGCGGTTATCCCAAGAAGCTCAAAGGCGAGAACATCCCCTTGGGGTCGCGGATTCTCGCTATTACCGACAATTACGTAGCCCTGCGAGAACAGCGCGCTTATCGGAACTCTTTGGATCGCAACGCAGCTATTTCCATCATGGAGCATCACGTTCACCGGTTCGATCCAACGGTGTTCAGCTTTTTCAAGGAACACATCGATGAAATCGATGAAGCCTTGGAACGAGCTGAAAAAGAAGAACTTTTGAAGGATCTCACGACCATCGACGACCGAAGAGCTGGCACGGATCTCCACAACACACCTCAGGCTCGAGCGAACAGCTACTCCATCTCGGCGCCTCAGCGCGAAGTTTACGAGCTTTTCGAGTTCTTTCAAACCATCGGTAATCACTTGTCTCCCAACAAGACCCTGATCATCGTCGCTTCCAGCGTTGAAAAAATCATCCCCTTTGATACACTCGTTATCTACTTGGCGGACGAGAAAGGCGCCGTTTTGGCGCCCGCGTATACGAGCGGTCAGAACAAAGAGGCTTTTCAGGGGCTTACGATCGACATTGGAACCCGGTTGGCGGGATGGGTATGCGCAAACAACCGAATGCTTTACAACGTCCACCCGGGTCCGGACACGATGGATCTACAAGAGGACGTCAGTAAGCACTATAGGAACGCAATCCTGGCGCCGCTTGCGCACGAGGAGCGTCCCCTGGGTGCCATTGCTCTCTACTCTCTCAACCCGCAACGTTACAACGACGATCACATTCGGTTGCTGGAGATGGTTGCCAACCGTGCTTCCATTTCTCTTTACAACGCCATTCGCTACGAGGACCGGGAAAAAGACGCCTTCACCGACCGGCTCACCTCTCTTCCAAATTCCCGTTTCCTCTACATCTTCTTCGAGCAAACGCTCTCCGAGGCAAAACGATATAACGAGCAGCTGACCGTCATCATCATGGACCTCGATGATTTCAAGAGCATCAACGACCGGTACGGTCATAATTCGGGAGACCGATTTCTAAAAGAAGTTGGAGGCATTTTAAAAAATCAGATGCGCGAGAGTGACGTCTTGGTGCGCTATGCGGGCGATGAGTTCATCGCAGTGTTGCCCAAGACCGACGCCGAGCAGGCTCGACTCTTTTCCTATCGCCTACAGGATGCGGTCGAGGCATCGAGTATCGACGTGGGAGTCGGAAAGCATCTGACCGTCGGGATATCACTCGGATTGGCGGCCTATCCCAACGATGGGGAAGACTTGGAGTCCCTGTTGATGGGGGCCGACAAGAGTATGTACGAGAACAAGAGCCGGCGGAAGGGCCGTCGCCGGAGACTCGATGAGCTCGAGCCAAGCGCTCAACAACCGAGTCTTTTCGGAGCGGAAGAGATTGCCGGGCCTCAAGTGAGGTGATCGTCCGGTTTGCCGGGAGACCGATCGGGCATCTCATCCCCCAGGGAGTGTCCATAGCGTGCGGCGGGTTGTTTTAGCCCGAGTTCTGGCCGCGGTGCCGCTCGTTGTCGGTGTCACCTTCTTTTCCTTTCTTCTTCTTCATCTGGCCCCTGGTACCTTCATCGACCGACTTGCTGTGAGTCCCGACATTCCACCACCGACAATTGCCAAGCTCGAGGAGCAATTCGGTCTGAACCGACCCTGGTACCAACAATATTCGTCTTGGCTCGCGATGGCGATCACGGGTGACCTCGGTATTTCTATGGAGTTTCGACAACCGGTTGCTCGGTTGCTCGACGACTCCGTGGTCTACACGGCATCCTTGGCGTTTGCATCTTGGTTGATGGCCTTGACGGGGGGGTTGGCCTTCGCACTTCTCGGTGCGCTTCGCCCAGGAGGTGTGATCGATCGCTTTTTGTCATCATCGGCCCTCATTCTCGCTTCTGTACCGACGCTGGTGCTTGCCGTCGTGTCGCTCGGCCTTGCCGCCGCGACAGGCCTCGTGCCGGTCGGCGGCGGCTCTGTGTCGTTCTCGAGCGACGCCTCTCTGATTTTTCGGCTTTCCGACTTCTTCCACCACCTGCTTTTGCCCTCTATAGTTCTTGGTGTGGCGCTCGGTCCGCTGTTTTATCTCCAGTCCCGCGGAGCTCTTCTCGAGTCCCTGCCGGCGGGATTCGCGCAGGCGGCGCGCTCTCGAGGCTTGAATCGCCGACAGGTGCTCTTCGGTCATTGTTTGAAAAGCTCCCTGGTACCGATCTTGACGTTTGCCGGAAGCTCTGTGGGAAGAGTTTTAAACGGAGCTTTTCTAGTAGAGGTGGTGACGGGATGGCCGGGTATGGGACGGCTGGCCTGGAGCGGCCTACTCGCGAGAGATTATTTCCTTGTGTTGGGTATTCTCACCTTCGTGACGATTTTGATGCTACTCGGTAACCTTTTGGCCGATTTGTCGGTGGCGGCGGTCGATCCGCGGGTCCGATTGGAGAGGCGCTAACGTGACGAGAGTGCGAGACACCCGCCTGGGAGCGCTATTGTTGGTCCTAATCATCGCCGCCGGGATGAGCGCCCCCCTGCTGGCTCCTTACGAGCCTAGAGCGCAAGATCGCGAGAGCTTCTATCGTCCACCCACGTTACCGGGCGAAGACTGTCACCTGACATGGTGGCCTGCCGACGAACGAGGAAAACGGCGTCTTTTCGGATTCGAGGATTGCCGGGTCTACTTGCTGGGTACAGACGCTCTAGGTCGGGATATTTTGTCCCGGTCGTTGTACGGAGCCCGTTGGAGCGTGGCGACGGCCATTCTGGGTGTGGCCTGTTCCATTCTCCTGGGGACGCTGGTTGGCGCTTTCGCGGGATTCGTGGGCGGTTGGTGGGATTGAGCTCTCATGCGGACGACGGAGCTCGTTATGGCCCTCCCGGCCTTATATCTCGTCCTAGCTTTGCGCATAATCTTTCCCGACGATATCTCTCCCGCCCAATCAGCCTTTATCATCGGAACCTCTCTTGCCGCGGTCGGTTGGTGTACCGTTTCCCGTCTTCTTCGAAGCCGGGTCCTTTCTCTTCGAGAGAGCGACTACGTTTCTGCGGCTTTCGCGGCCGGAGCCACGGGCGGAAGAGTCCTTTTCAGACACATCCTACCCAACGCGACGCCTTTCATCCTTTTGCAGGCGGGGATCGCCTTACCGTATTTTCTACTCGGCGAGGCAACCTTGTCCTATCTCGGTATCGGAATTCCGGAGCCCGAGCCGAGCTGGGGGAACATGCTGGCCGAAGCGGCACACAACTACACCTCTATGATGACTTACTGGTGGACACTTCTGGTTCCGGCTGGGGCTTTGTTCTTGGCGGTTCTTGCCGCCAATCTGTGGACCGAGGGTTTGCGCCGGACCTACTTCGGGCTGGGTAACGCAGAGCTCGAGGGTTCCACCGTGGCGGGTTGGGGCTCGAAACAGCGTCAACAGCGCGCTTCGTAAGCTTCAAATCCACCGACGACGACCCGGTCCGTCGAGGAGACCAACCGTTGCGTATGGTTGGCAGGACTACCGCATCGTACGCAGATTGCCAAGGTCTTCGTTATATACTCGGCCACAGCCAACAGTTGTGGCATCGGTTCGAAGGGTTTTCCCAAGTAGTCCTGATCCAATCCCGCCACGAGGACCCTTTTTCCCATGTCGGCGAGCTGATTGCAGACCTCCACGAGTTTGGGATCGAAAAACTGACCTTCATCGATACCGACAACCTCTGTCCGGTGGTCCACTTTTTTCAGAATCTCCGTGGCGTTGCGTACCAATTCCGCTTCGATGCGCATTTCGCTGTGCGAGACGATGTGGTCACTTCCGTATCGGCTGTCGAGATGTGGCTTGAAAATCTGAACCCGTTGGCGGGCGATTTGAACTCGGCGTAGGCGGCGGATCATCTCTTCGCTCTTTCCGCTGAACATGCTTCCCGTGATGACTTCGATCCAACCGGGACGGGAACGGAAAAACTCCATGGCTTACCTCAATCAGTAGGGTCTCGAGCCTCCGCACGACTCCATGCGCCTCCCGCCGTAGGGATCAGGACTCGGAGTAGTACACATCATAAGCGTTGCGGTTATAAAAGGGAGCTAGAGCGTGCAGGATTGCGCGCACGAAAGCGTCCTCCCGTGTGATGACCTCGCCGGTCAAGATCCCGAAGGTGCCTTGCCGTCCGGCAACGTTCGATTGGCAGTAGAGGTCATCTGCAGCAGGCCCCAGATCCTCTCCGCAATCAATGACGGCGGCGACGAGAGCTTTGGGGAGAGGTAAACATCCACTGCTGCCGAAAAAGCCATGGACACCATCCGTAACGTAGGCCCAGGATTCGAGCAGGTAGAGCCGCTCGGCACCGTTTCCTTCGGCTTCGGAGACGAGGCCTCCTTCTAATCCCAAAGATAGAATTTCTTTTTCGCCCTCGGTCCTGAGCGCGTCGAAGAGCTTCTCCGCCCGATGCCTGGCCCCCCCCATGAGCTCTGCTGTGGAGCAGGGCGTTTCCGGCGCGCCGGAAGGGGTCGAACGAGCCACGAGCTGAAGCTCTTGGTTGAGGAAATCCGGGAAGCTCTGCGACAAAACATCGAGGGAGCGACGCACCGCTCGAATTTTGGGCTCCCGCGTCGTGCCCACGGCTAGGATCATTTCAGTCGAGTCTCCAGCCAGTTATTTGACACGCTCCATATAGTTGCCTTCGAACGTGTCGATCCGTATCTTTTCTCCCTGCTCGATGAAATAAGGGACTTGAACGATCAAGCCGGTCTCCATCTTGGCCGGTTTCGATTGCGCCTGAGCCGACGCTCCCTTGATGCCGGGCTCCGTCTCGGCGACAACGAGGACGACGGAGCCGGGAAGCTCCACACCCACGGGTTGACTCTCATTGAACTGGACCCGAACCTGCAGGTTGGGAACGAGAAAAGAGATTCCGTCACCGAGTATCTCGCGTGTCAGAGGAATCTGCTCGTAGGTCTCGTTGTTCATGAAATGGTATTCGTCCCCTGAGTCGTACAGGTATTCCATTTCCACGGTACTCAAGTGAACCTGCTCTACCGTGTCGTTGGCGCGAAAACGATGCTCCGCAAGTCGGCCGTTCTTGATATTTCGAAGCTTGGTTTGAACGAGAGCCCGACCCTTGCCCGGTGTGATGTGCTCCATGGTTACAACCGAGAAAAGCTCCCCCTCGATTTTGATGAACATGCCCTTTCTAACTTGGTTCGCGCCGATCAAGTCATACTCCTGTTACCGGTCCGAGGACTCGAATCATACCGTTTTTCGAAGAAGATGCATTATAGCTTCCGCTGCTGTGCCCTGCCAGATTGTCCCCGCATCTTCCATGAATGGTTGGAATGATAGAATGATAGCCTAGGATGGGTTGGGTAGAAGACGCGCTTCGGAAGGTTCTCCACTCTCGTACTCCTCGAGCGGCGAGACGGAAGGAGCTTCGACCCGCCGCGGTTTTGATACCGCTTGTTTCCACACCCGAAAATCTACAACTCTTGCTGACGCGGCGTGCCTCGAATTTGCGACGGCAGCCCGGAGACATTTCCTTTCCGGGGGGGGCCATTGATGCCACCGATCCCAATCCGCTGGTTGCGGCTTTGCGGGAAAGCGAAGAGGAAGTCGGACTACTTCGTTCGGATGTCATCGTGTTGGGACAGATGGATGAGCACGAGACCGTTACGGGATTTCGGGTTGCGCCGTTCGTTGGAGCGGTGAAAGGCCCCTACAGGTTTCAGCCTAATCGCGAGGTTGCCGAGTTGATCTGGGTGCCTCTTTCCGCCCTGCGCCGACCCGGAATGCTTCACATCGAGCACCGCCGGTACCGGGGCGAGATGGTCCCCGTTTATCACTATCTATACGAAGATTACGATATCTGGGGAATCACGGGCCGTTTGATCAAGGAGTTGCTGGATTTGATTCCGGATAGGCCACCTACCACTTAAGAACTCAACGCAAAGGCGCAAAGGCGCGGAGCCGCAGGGTGGGAAAAAGACCATCGCCAGGCACAGCCTGGCCTACCTAGCTGGGAGCTTTGCAGTCCGAGGGATCCGAGTCTACGAAACCGATGAAGACGGGAGCCCGCATCCGGCCCTCCCGTGTCAACTCCAGGTACTTGATTCGAGCGACGAGCGCCGGCCGCAGCCAACGGACCTCTCCGGGGGCGCTGACCTCGAGCCCCTCGGGACGTTCACCGGCGAGGGGGGTGAGCTCCGTGGCAAGCGCTTCGAGGGTACGAGAGTCCAGACCGCTTCCCACATTGCCCATCCAAATCAGTGAACCTTCTCGGTAGGTTCCGAGGACGAGAGACCGAACCCGGCCCGATGTCGGCTCGACGACGGTCCCCAGCACCACGCAATCGAGCATGTTTTTAGCTTTGATCTTGATCCAATAGTTTGTGCGTTTTCCCGGTACGTATGGACTTTCGATATCCTTGGCCATGATGCCCTCGAGCTCTCGGTCCATGGCCTCGCGATAGTAGTCGGCTCCCCGCTCGAATATGTAGGTTGATTCGACGACGAAGCCCGTTTCTTTGCGATTCAGAAAGCTGGAGAGCACCTCTCGGCGCTTCGCCAGGGGAGCATCCATGAGACGTCGTCCCCCGAGGTACAAAACGTCGAACACCATGTAGATGGCGGGTTGCCGTCGGGCCCGGAGGCGCGCTTTCTCGGCGGTGCGGACTTGCTCTCGCTCCAGTACGCTTTCAAAGCTGGGCTTGCCGTCCTTCAAAACGATGATCTCTCCGTCGATCACCCCTTCACCCGGAAGCTGAAGAAGTGCCTCGTGAATTTCCGGGTAGCGAATGGTTGAGTCGGTGAGCTTACGGCTCTGCAACCGTGCCTTGCCTTCGCCGAAGAAGGCAAGCGTGCGAATCCCGTCCCATTTGACCTCGAAGAAATGCTTTTTGGAATCAAAAGGCTGGCCCGAAGAGGCCAGCATGGGGGATATCTTTTGATCGTACCAATCACTCATATCATCTGCAGGTAAGTGTGGAGAACTCAAGAACCCAAGGACCCAAGGACCCAAGGACTCGAGAATACCCTGATTGTTTGCTTGCCCAGATTAAAACCTTGGCAGAGGATCATCCAGACTCGGTTCCCGTTGCGGTGAGTCTTTCTTCCGGCGGCGCCTCTTTCGCATCCGAGGCGGCGGGCTCTTGGGCTTTTTCGAGGCTGTTCTTGAGAGCATCCATGAGATTGATGACCTTGCCGGTCTCGACCTGCGGCGGCTCCACGACTTCCCGCCCTTCAACTTTGGCTTTTATGACGTCCGTGATGGCCTGTCGGTATCCGTCCTGGAACTCCACGGGATCGAACGGTTGAGTGATGGCATCGATGAGCTGTGTCGCCAAGGTGAGCTCCTGGGGATTCACTTCGGGTGTACTCTGCAGTTCTTCGATTGCGGACAAGCTACGGATTTCGTCGTTGTAGAACAATGCGGACATCACGAACGCCCGGTCTTTGGGACGAAGCGCCACCATCTGTTCTTTGCCGCTCATGATGACCTTCGCCAGGGCTATCCGCCCCTTGTCTTCCATGGCTTTCATGATGGTTGTGAAGCTCTCGATCGCCACCGGCCCGTCCGGAACGACATAGTGCGAACCATGGTAATAGAGGGGATCGATCTCCCCTTGGTTTACGAACTGTACGATGGCGATGGATTTGTTCGACTCTAGGCGGACTTTCGCGAAGTCTTCTTCCTTGAGTATGACGTATTGTTCTTTGGCGTATTCGTAGCCTTTCACGATCTCGTCGCCTTTGACGCTGCGCTCGCACGATGGGCAACGTTTATCGTATTTGATGCGCGTGTTGCATTCTTTGTGAATTTGGTTGAACGACACCGATTGGGTTCGTGCGGCCGGGTACATCCGGACCGGAATGTTGACCAGCGACAGTTTCAAAAAGCCCTTCCATGTGGGTCTCACGTCTCCCCCCTTGGATCGATTCTTACGGTAAGCCTGCGGGAACCAGTCTAGAGGTGTCCGAAAGGGCGTGTCAATACCGAGTTTGATTCCTGATTTCTGCTTTTTTTGCGCTTGTGGTCCATCCGTTCGATCGAGGCAGGCTCTCGAGTTCACAGGGTCGGGATAACGAGGGTGCAACGACATAACAAGGAGGACTCACGGTACGAGACATAAAGTTTGAGGCGATAGATGAATGGTCCGTGTAATTATTCGGCTTAGTCCCTGATCGGTGAAATTGAATGCAAAACGTGAACGATTTTTCCGCGAGCTGACGGCTGACAGCTGATAGCTCGCGGCAAGCCGCGATAACCCTTTTGGTTGCGGCTCTGCCGCGTCAGGGTACACGCAATTTGTGCAGGTTTCATAAACGGTACGGAAACTTTGATTTAGGGCAAAAGTAGACTTATTTCAAGTATTTGACGCTTTTTCGTTCCTGCGTTATGGTGACCAGGAGCGCAAACAATGCAGTTATTGAGGCTCTCTTGTTTTCTTTCGGAGAGACCTCTACAAGTGTTTTATTTCGTTGGGCTTACGCTTGTCAGTTAGGTGGTTGGATTGGTACGACGTTTGCAGTATTCCCGCGTTCATTGCTCGGGAGACAACAATGTTTACGATTTGGCGCCGATCCAACGAAAAAACCCAACCCCGATCTGTTTATGGGAACCTGATTGCTTATATGCTGAGACGGCTGGACGAAAAACCCAACGATCTTCGACTGCGTCTGTCTCTTGTTTCCCACCTCAAAATGGCCGGTCGCTACGAGGAAGCCTTCCAGCACGCCAATCGCCTCCTTTGTCTGGACCCAGAAAATCGTCACGTCAAGGGATTGCTTCTGCGGTTGAGATTGGAGCGGCGAATATCTTCCATTCACCGGTAGAGGAACTCCCGGGGAGTGATACCGCTCCGACACTCCGGGTCGTTGGTTGACGCCATGCCGATTCGGGGAGTCAAGATACTCGTTCTCGACCCGGATTCGTCTCAAAGACACGCCATTGCGGATCGATTGGCGGCCCGTCAGCTCTCTGTAGAGGCGCCCGAGCGCCACGAGAAAGCAACGGACCGACTTGGCAAGAACGCTTACGGGCTCGTCATTATCGATCTCGATATGCTGGGTGGCGACTGGGCTCGACGGCTATCGGAGCTCAAAATACAATCACCAGAGACCGAAATTATCGTCACCGCCAATCGCGGTTCCATTGAATCGGCCGTCGAGGCCATACGCGAGGGCGCGTACGACTATCTTCTCAAACCACTCGATCTCGACCGCTTGCCCGTACTCGTTCAAAGGGCTCTCGAGAAGCGGCGGCTCGCGGAAGAAAACCGTAGTCTGCGTCAACGCTTGTCGCTCAAGGACGAGTACGGAAATGTGGTGGGCAAGTCTGAGCGCATCACGGAAGTGTACGAGGTCGTCGCACAGGTGGCGGCTACCACCGCCACCGTCCTTCTAACCGGAGCGAGCGGAACCGGTAAGGAGTTGGTCGCCAAAGCGATCCACAATCGAAGCGATCGTCGGGACCATCCTTTCATCACGATCAACTGCGGGGCTCTGCCGGAGGGTCTCCTCGAAAGTGAGCTCTTCGGATTCGAGCGAGGAGCTTTTACCGGCGCGGTGGAGCCGAAGGCCGGAAAGTTCGAGCTCGCCCATGGAGGAACACTTCTGCTGGACGAAGTTGGAGAGATGAGTTCCAAGACGCAAGTGGAGTTTCTCCGCGTCCTTCAGGAGAAAGAGTTTCGCCGGCTGGGAGGTGAAAAACTCATCCGGGTGGATGTTCGCATTATCGCGGCAACAAACAAAGATCTCATGGAGGAAGTCAAATCCGGGGCCTTTCGTCAGGACCTCTACTACCGGCTGGCCGTGGTTCCCATACACATGCCTCCTTTGCTCGAGAGGAGGGAGGATATCCCTCTTTTGGTGGACACCTTTCTCAAAGAGTTCGCGCAGATGAACCGGAAGCGGCCGAAGAAGATTTCTCGTGAAGCCCTGGAGCTCCTCATGCACTACGACTGGCCGGGAAACATACGCGAGTTGAGAAATGTAATCGAACGTCTTACGGTAACCGTCGATGCCGCCGTCATTCGTGCCGAGCACGTGCCGCCCGAAGTGGCTGCGACGAAGGGGATCGCCCGGCAGATTTACATCCCCCTGGGCACTCCCTTGAAAAAGGTTGAGGAGATCGTCATTCGAAAGACCTTGGAGGAGGTTACCGATCATCGCCAGAAAGCAGCGCAGGTGCTCGGGATCAGTCCGCGGGCTCTCCACTACAAGATCGCTCGGTACGGGATGGCGCGGAAACGATCGCCCTCCCCGCCGGCCCGGCGGAAACGAAACTGAATGAAAAACCCCTTGGCAGCAAAGCACGTATTTTTACTAAAAATGGAGCGATCTGGTATTCTTTGAAGCTTGGTCGAGCCGTATTTTGGCTACGGGAGTTAATAACAGATGTCCACACAAACGATTGCTCGCGAGGGGCGGGATGGGCCCCGTTCCGATGTCGTCGTCAACGACTTTTCCATCCAGGTGGCCACCATCAACGGCTCGGGAAGTCAGTCCTCGAACTCCGTTCTCATGCGGTCGATTTTCCGGATGGGCGTGCCCGTCAGTGGAAAGAACCTATTTCCTTCCAACATTGCGGGATTGCCGACTTGGTTCACCATTCGAGCCTGTAAGGAAGGTTACATCGCTCGAAAGAAGGAAAATGATCTGCTCATCGCAATGAATCCCGCCACGGCACGGGAAGACGTTGCCGGTCTCGAAGCCGGCGCAGCTGTGGTTTACGAGGAGAAGCTGGGATTGGATCGGGTGCGGTCCGACGTGACTTTCTATCCTGTTCCCTTCGACGAACTGGCCAAGAAGATCGTTCCCGAAGCCAAGTTGCGGAAGTTGCTGGCCAATATGATCTATGTCGGTGTCGTGGGGCATCTCCTTTCGTTAGACAAAAAGGTCGTTTATGACTCCATCGCTACGCAGTTCGGTTCCAAGGCGAAGGCGATCGAGCTCAATCGAAAGGCTGTGGATATCGGTTACGAGTATGCCGAGCAGAATTTGACCAAAACCGATCCCCTCGTTCTCGAGCGAATGAATAAAACCGAGGGCAAGATTCTCATCGACGGAAACACGGCGGGGGCTCTGGGCTCGATGTTCGGAGGCGTGACCGTTGTGACCTGGTATCCGATCACGCCCTCTTCGAGTGTCTGCGAACAGCTCGGTAACTACCTATCCAAGTACCGTGTGGACAAGGAGACGGGAAAAGCTACTTTTGCCGTTGTGCAGGCTGAGGATGAGCTCGCTGCGCTGGGGATGGTCATCGGCGCCGGCTGGACCGGTGCACGGGCAATGACCGCCACCAGCGGTCCCGGCATCTCGCTCATGGCGGAGTTCGCCGGCCTGGCTTATTTCGCAGAGGTCCCGGCGGTTGTGTGGGATGTCCAGCGAACCGGCCCATCCACCGGCCTTCCGACCCGCACGTCACAGGGCGACATCATCCCGTCTTACTACCTTTCTCACGGTGACACCAAGCACATCCTATTGATTCCCTCTTCCGTCGAAGAGTGCTTCGAGTTCGGCGTAGAGGCCTTCAATTTGGCAGAACGTTTCCAAACTCTCGTCATGGTTCTCTCCGACCTGGACTTGGGGATGAATATCTGGATGGCCGATCCTTTTCCCTATCCGGAAAAACCGATCGACCGTGGGAAGGTTCTCACCGCCGAGGATCTCGATCGCCTCGGAGATTTTGCCCGCTACCGCGACGTTGACGGCGATGGCATTCCCTATCGGACACTTCCGGGAACCTATCACCATTTAGCCGCCTACTTTGCCCGTGGCAGTGGCCACAACGAGTATGCGGGGTACACCGAACGACCGGAGGATTACCAGAAGAACATCGATCGGCTCACTCGAAAGCACGATACGGCTCGGAAGTCGGTCCCACCGCCGGTCATCGACGGAGACGAAGATTCTGATGTCGGTATCGTCGGCTACGGAAGCTCACACTGGGCGATTACCGAGTCGAGGGATCAGCTCGAAGCGGAACAGGGACTCAAGACACGTTATCTTCGCCTCAGGGCGTTGCCTTTTTCGGACGAGCTTGTTGATTTCATCCGTTCCTGCGATAGGGTCTACGTCGTGGAGCAAAACCGCGACGCGCAAATGAGGCAGCTCATCAGTCTGGAGCTCGTGGACGAGCCTGAACAGATCGGAAAGCTCGAGAGTGTCCTACACTATACCGGCCTGCCCATCGACGCACGCTCCATTACGGATGAAATTGTGGCGCTCGAGAAGAGTCAGTAACGAAATCAAGAGGAATCATCATGGCTACTGTGAAGGAATCCCCGAAGCCGAAGAAAGTCAATCGCATCGGCCTTGGTATGTTCGACTATAAAGGCAAGGACTCCACGCTCTGTAACGGGTGCGGACACGATGCAATAAGCTCCCAGATCGTCAAGGCCTTCTACGAGGCCGGTATCGAGCCTCATCAAGTGGCCAAGCTTTCCGGCATCGGGTGCTCCTCTAAAACCCCGACCTATTTCTTGGGCCGGGCTCACGGATTCAACTCCGTTCACGGCCGAATGCCCTCCGTGGCGACCGGTACCGTCTTGGCGAACCGAAGCCTTATTGCGGTGGGCGTGTCGGGTGACGGCGACACGGCCTCGATTGGTATCGGCCAATTCGTTCATCTTCTCCGGAGGAATGTACCGTTGGTCTACATCGTCGAGAACAACGGTGTCTATGGGCTCACGAAAGGGCAATTCTCGGCTACTGCGGATGTCGGTTCGAAGTTGAAAACGGGTGTTGTCAACGAGCTGACACCGATCGATCTCTGCGGAATGGCGGTGGAGCTCGGCGCGACTTATGTGGCGCGCTCCTTTGCCGGAGATCCCAAACAGCTCGTGCCACTCCTGAAGGGAGCTTTTGCACACCAGGGGACGGCGGTGCTCGATATCATCAGTCCCTGCGTTACCTTCAACAACCACGCCGGATCGACGAAGAGCTACTCATGGGGGAAAGAGCACGAAGAGCTCCTGCACCAGGTGGACTTCATTCCATACTTCGAATCGATCGACGTCGAGTACAACCAAGGTCAAGCGCTGGACGTGGAGCTACACGACGGATCTCACATATTGCTCAAGAAACTGGAACGCGATCACGATCCCACCGATCGCCATCAAGCCCTGCAACTTCTACTCGACGCCCAAATCCAACAGCAGTTTCTGACCGGACTCATCTACGTCAACCCCGAAAAAGAGAACTTTCTGGATCTGTTGGAGCTCACGGAAGAGCCACTGGCCCACCTGCCTCAAGAAACGACCCGACCCTCGAAAGAAGCGCTCGACGAAATAATGGAAGGATTTAAATAGAGAACTCAGAACTCCGAACCCAGAATTCAGAAGGATCGATTAGTTCCCCCTCACCTATCCTCTCCCCCTTGGGGAGAGGAAATTGAATCCTGATGCGGCGGCGACGACCAGTGCGGTTGAACACGGAAGCCGCCCTGCCTGTTCCATTCTCGAGTTCTGGGTTCTGGGTTCTCGAGTCCTGTCTTTCTCAGCTCCACCTAAACAAGCGCAACGCTAAAACATAGCAAACCACTCCCCACAATCCGAGGGCGAGCATGCGCATGCTTTGCGAGTGGAAATCAGCGCCTTCGAGGATGACGGCCCGGAAAGCGTCGTTCAACAATGTTAGAGGCAAAGCTTTGATGAAGGGCTGCAAGACGTCGGGGAAGCGGTCGGAGGAGAAAAAGACGCCGGAAAAGACGAACATGGGAAACATGACCAGGTTCATCAACCCGGATACCGCTTCGATCTTCGCGGCTCGACTCGCGACGAGGAGTCCCATAGCCCCGAAGGTCAAGGCTCCCAGGAACCCGATGATGATCGTGGCGAGAATCGATCCTTGAATGACCAGGTCGAAGACCAACCAGCCAAAGGCGAGAAGCAAAATCACCTGGATGAGCATGAAAACGATTCGGCTCGCCATCATGGCGGCCAGGAACTCGCTGCGTTGCATGGGTGAGGCCACGAGCCTTTTCAGTAGCTTGCGACTCCTCATATCCACGATGACGAATCCAAGGCCCCACATGCCTCCGCTCATCAGGTTCATTCCGATGAGACCGGGAATGAGGAAGTCTATGTAACGGGCTCCGGGCTCCGATACGGGTTTGTCGACCCTTTCGACGGGGTCTTTCCGTCCCGCGGCTTTCTGCAGAGCGTCATCCACCAATATTCGAGCGATCGCGCTATCGGGTCGGGTCGGGTCGAATCTGTATGCGACCTTTGGTTCTTCGCCGGCGCCCTGGTCGGGTACGATGACAAGAGCTACCTTGCCGAGTCGGAGTTTCGATGCGCTTTCTGCAGCGGATAGGATCTCGGGGTCAAATTGGCCGCTCCCGTTCAGAATGGCCGCGACTTCCCTCGCTTCATGCCGATTCTCGATCGCAATGTGGATACGGTCCGGGGGTTTGTTACGAAAAGCGATCCCCAGCACGAGAGCCAGCAGAACGGGAAAAATGAATACCCAGAAGATGACTTCAGGCTCTCGAAAGGCTTCCCTCATGCGGGTCGCCAGTATCTGGTAGAAAGGACGCGGCCTAATCATCACGCAAATGTCGACCGGTCAAAGAGACGAAGACATCTTCGAGGCTGGCATGTCGAGTGCTCAGTCGAACAAGATCCAGCTCTCGCATCCGCAAGTATTCCAAGAGGGCGGGGATGGCGATGTGTACTTCGGACACGGTCAAAGCGCCGGTCCCGTTTTCGAAGTGGGTCGATCGCACAGCAGGTAGTCTTGACAGCACTTCAGACTCCAGTCCTTCCATCTTTTCGACCGAGAATTCGATCACGTGATCTCCGCCGAGGCGGGCGATGAGATCCTGCGGGGTTCCCAGGGCAATGATTTTCCCATGGTCCACGACTGCAACTCGATCGCACAACCGCTCGGCTTCCTCCATGTAGTGAGTTGTCAGCAAAACCGTACGACCCGACGCTCGGAAGCTCCGCACGATGTCCCAGAGTTGCCGGCGTGACTGGGGGTCCAGTCCGGTCGTAGGTTCGTCGAGAAAAAGCAGCTCTGGATCGCCCACGAGCGCGCAGGCCACCGCGAGGCGCTGGCGTTGACCGCCGGAGAGTTGGTCGAACCCAAGCGGTGCGTTTTTCCCCGAGGCCGACCTCATCGAGAACGTGCTCGATTTTCCGTCCTTGCTCGTAGAAGCTGGCAAAAAGGCCAAGGGTCTCTTCCACCGAGAGCTTCTCTGACAGCTTTGTTTCTTGCAGCGAAATGCCGAGGCGTTGCCTCAGCAGTTCGTCCTGCTGCCCCCAGCGCCGGCCGAGAACCTCGACCTCACCGGAAGTCGGCTCGAGCAAGCCTTCGAGGATCTCGATGGTCGTTGTCTTTCCGGCACCGTTGGGTCCCAACAGGCCGAAGCACTCCCCCTGGTTTATTACTAGGTCCAGACCGCGTACCGCGTCGACTCGGTTTTCGTATGTTTTTTTTAGATCTCGACAACGAACGGCAGGCATAGCGTGCCTATCTTAGCGCGGCCCGACGGTCTTCGGTACCGAAACGGAGAGCCTCTCGGTCTTCCGGGACTCGCGCATGGGAAGACAAAAAAACCCTCTTCCCCGACAAGGAAAGAGGGTCCTTTTGACTGTGAACTAATCTGCGATTGGAATCAGCCTTCGTCGATCGCCGTAATGATCCAGCGGGACTTAGGTGACGTGTTGTTCTCCGTGTTCGTCAGATCATACCTTACGAGCTTGAACGTGTAAGGTTTCGCTTGCCCATCGGATGTCACCGTGACCTTGACGTCTTTCGTTATGACGGTACCTTCCAACTTAGTGAGTGCAACGTCGGTCATGATAGACATCTTCGCGAGCTTCGTCTCCTTTTCCAGGTCCCGGTTGAATCCCTGAACGGCGCGTTCGAGTGTTTTTCGATCCGCGATGATCTTTTCCCACTCTGCTTGAACCTCACCGGTTTTGCCCTTGAATTTGAATTCGGGGTCCGTGTCGAGCTTAAGTTGTATTTTTTCGATGTCGGTGTAGTTATCTTCGAGAAAGTACTTCCCTTTCTCGAACTGGGTGTCCCTCTCCTTCTTGGCGTCATCGACCTTTTGGCGCAGCTCCGCGATACGAAACGGCGCGGTCATCGGCTCGGAGACCTCGAGCAACTCCCAGGCTTCACATCCTTCGGCAGGAAAAGCAACCTGCGAGACGGAAGCAACCGTCGCGTTGTCGCCGCTTCTGCAGGCCATGAAGAACCTATCGAGAACCCCTTTCTCTTCTCCTCCCGAACAGGCAGCCAGTAGACTTACTACGGCCGAAGACACCACCAGGTCTTTGAGCCTCAGCATGCTTCTCCTCCTTTCAGTATGAGTACCGAGCACCGAGCAATTCGAAGTCCTTCGAAGGGCCTGGTTATTGAGGTACTTTGGGAAGGCACTCCCTAAAGACTCGGTACTTTCTCCTGTATTATAACTGGGCATAGGCATCTCAACCGGGGAAAACCCTACCCCGTTTTCGAGGCCATATTTTATCCTACTCGGGGTCGAGGAATCTACCGAAACTCGAAGTCTTGTGCGGTCCGGTTTTGAGGCCGATTTTCGGCGGCGGGGCCTCGCGACCGCACTCGTCCTTCACGGTCGGTCCGGTGGAACCACTATACGACTGCCTGAAACGAGGGATGCGATTTCGTATCTATAACGTCAACAAGAGTTTCCATCTCTGAGTCGTTTAGATTTGTGCCGTTTGGCTCGTCATGTTGGACGTGGAAACCGGGACCAAAACGGTATATAGTATTAGCGGAAAAGGCATCTAATGAAGGCTGGCTGAGGAGATACAAATGAGGAACCGTTACTTAGTTATTGTTTTATTGCTATTGCTCGTTGCCGGTGCAAGCGAGCTCTCGGCTCAAATGGGAACGGGCCGTGTCGCCGGAACGGTTAAGGATACGAATGGCGATAATGTCGAGGGAGCCAAGGTCACGGCCGAGATGACTGGAACCGATTTCCAGCTCGAGGCGACCACGGACTCCAAGGGTCGTTGGGCTATCTTGGGTTTCCGAAAAGGCAATTATTCTTTTACCTTTACCGCCAAGGGATACATTCCGCAACAGTTTAGTTCTCAGGTGAGTGGTTTGGGTAAGAATCCCAACGTGAACGTCGTCATGGAAAAGATGTCATCGGGGCAAGCCTTCGCGGCAGGCGAGGCGGCTGAATTGATGACGGAAGCTCGTGCATTGTACGATGCGAAGGATTACGCGAATGCACTGACGAAGTACCAGGAGATCCTCACAACTTACACCGAGATCTACCAGATCAACGTGTATCTGGGCAATTGTCACCGTGAATTGGGTAACCTGGATGAAGCCCTCGCGGCCTATAACGTCGTTTTGACGGAAGAGCCCTTGAATACCGTTGCGCTGGTCAATGTCGGTGATGTCTACGTGAGGAAGGGTGACTTCGAACATGCGGTGACCTACTTCGAGCAGGCGCTCGAGCAAGCTCCCGAGGACGAAGTTTTGCCATTCAACGTCGCGGAAATTTACTTTGATCAGGGTGATGTGGCGGGGGCCATCGAGTACTACAAACGGGCGGCCTCCATCAAAGCAGATTGGGTGGAGCCCCAACTGAAATTGGGCTACGCCTACATCAATATGGCTGATATGGAAAACGCGGCCATCCATTTCAAAAAGGTCATTGAGATGGCGCCGGACACGCCTCAGGCCGCGGTCGCTCAGGCGGCTTTGGATTCGATTCAACAACAGTAATTGGGGGCCAGAAAGACCTCCTCTTTTCGGTGGATATGCCGGGCCGCAGGGTTCCGACACATCCGGTAGAACGGGCGGTCTCATGATTCCCGATAGATTGTTGGAGGGCTCGTCGTCTCGTAGATCTCGACAATCGGGTTTGACTCCCTTTTTGTATTCGTGATAACAGATCGCCGTCCTTCATAGGGGATCGATAAATTCAAGGAAGGAAAGATTACTCATGAAGATCCAAGAACGAACCGTAGAAGATGTCACCATTCTCGACATGGAAGGCAAGCTGCTCATCGGTGAAGGCGATGAGTTGCTTCGTGAAAAGGTCAATGGTCTTGTCGAGGGTGGAAAGACCAAGATTTTGCTCAATTTAGGTGAGGTGCCCTATATGGATAGCGCCGGCCTTGGTGAAGTTGTCCGTTGCTACACCACGGTGAGCCGAAAGAGCGGGACGCTTAAGCTTCTGAACCTGACCAAGCGCCTCGAGGACCTGCTCTCCATCACCAAGTTGCTCACCGTTTTCGAGACCTATGACAGCGAGGCCGAAGCCGTCAAGAGTTTCGGATAAGTCTATATAGCTTGCTTAAAGCCCTCGCTCTCTCACGTCTCCTGAGAGAGGCGATGCGGGGAGCGGGGGCTGTGCCGACGTTGGGCCACACCCCTAGCTTGCCTCTCCGAATATGGATACCGTAAGGGTCCAGCCAAGAATAAGTTCCCTTTTTCTGGCCAAGAGGCGCCCCTACAACTCGCGTTCCGGTAGTCCCGAACGAGTCTTCGAGGCGGGGCGCCCGGCTGGCAAGGCGCGAGGAGTGAAGAATATCTAGATATTTGAGCTTCGAGCAACGCAGCCAGGGGGGATGGATCGGCGGCCCAAAACGGCAAGTTATTCTTGGTTGGGCCCTGAGCTCGCGGTAACTCATCGCCTGGCTCCTGGCTAACGTTTCGTCGATTTTTGTCCCGTTCTCGAGCCTTCGTGCTCGAAGCAATGGTGGGACTCCACCTCGGTGGACGACGCTCGAGACGGCTTGGTGCAACGGACCTATCATCGCCTGGCGACGGTTGCCTTGCCGCGACTATGATGGAGAACTTCAAACCGGAGGTTATATGTCCACAAAGAAAATCACGGAGACTGATGTTCTCGAGAAACTACGATCGGTTCAAGATCCCGATCTGCATCGCGATATTGTTTCCTTGGATTTCGTTAAAAATGTAAGGGTCTGTGCTCCTACGGTGAGCTTCGACATCGAGCTTACGACCCCAGCTTGCCCGGTGAAAGACCGACTGAAGTCGGAGGCCGAGACCGTCGTCAGCGAGTTGCCGGGCATCGACGTCGTGAACGTGAATATGACCTCACGAGTTCGTACGACTCCTGCCGTGGGTGGTCAAGAGATTCCCGGTGTCAAGAACATCATTGCCATAGCCTCCGGGAAGGGTGGGGTTGGAAAATCCACGTTGGCCGCCAACCTCGCGGTGGCACTGGCTCAGACAGGGGCTACTGTAGGGCTCTGTGACGCCGACGTCTACGGACCTTCCCAGCCCACTATGTTCGGTGTGTACCGCCCACCTCAGGCGAACGAGAACCAGCAATTGATACCGATCGAGTCCCATGGCGTCCATCTCATGTCCATGGGATTTTTGGCGACGAAGGAGACGCCGGTCATATGGCGTGGGCCGATGGCAGCGAAGCTGATTCAACAGTTTATGGCTGGAGTTGCATGGGGGGAGCTGGACTATCTTGTCGTTGACCTGCCGCCCGGGACAGGGGATGTGCAGCTGACCTTGACTCAGAGCGTCCCATTGACGGGCGCCATCATCGTCACGACCCCGCAGGCTGTGGCGCGGGAAATCGCCGAAAAAGGTCTTCGGATGTTCCAGCAAGTGAACGTTCCGGTCCTGGGTGTGGTCGAGAACATGAGCCACTTTGTCTGTCCCCACTGTGAAGAGAAGACTCCCATTTTCAGCGAAGGGGGAGGCGAAAAAATCAGCCAAGAGCTCGGATTGCCATTTCTAGGCGGCATTCCTATCGACCCTGAGGTCGTCGCTTGCGGCGACGAGGGTGAACCGATCGTGGTTCGGAATTCTAAGGCCCTTGCTTCCCGTGCCTACCAAGAAATCACCCGGAGGGTGGCGGCCGCCGTTTCGGTCGTCAACTACGAAAGTCAGTCTCCCCTTCGGCCGAAGGAGATGATTGAAGGCGACAAAGAGCTCAAAATCATCTGGGCGGATGGTGAGGAATCGACCTACTCCTTCGATTTTCTTCGCAACAACTGCCCCTGCGCCCTTTGCGTAGATGAATGGAGCGGGAAACGCAAGTTTGTCAAGCTGCTGCTCCCGCCGGATTTCAAGCCCGTCGAGGTTGCTCCGGTCGGCAATTACGCGGTGCAAATTTCCTGGTCGGATGGACACAATACGGGGGTTTTCAGCTTCCGGCGGCTGCGAGATTTGGCAAAGGCAGCTATAGACTGAAGAAGCAACGCAAAGTCGCAAAGGCGCTAAGCCGCAAAGTGGAATTAGTGCCAAATGGTGATTCCGGATTGGGATTCCGTTGCACTTCGCGCCTCCGCGTTGAATTCTTTCAGGGTCTAACGGGAGCCGAGGCGGCTGACGTCGAGTACGCCGTCAAGGGACCGGATGGAGCGGATGAGTTTGTTCAGATGCTTCAAGTCGTCGATAGAAATGGTGACTTCGATATTTGCCTTTTTGTCTTCGAAGGTCTTGGACTCGATATTGCGGATATCCGTGCTGCTTCCGGCAATAATGGATGTGATGTCGGCGAGCATTCCTTGGCGGTCCTTTACGTTGACCGACAGCGTGACTTGATACCTCGTTTCAGCGTCCCGGTCCCACTCGACTTCAATTTTCCTTTCGGGGTCGTGCAACAAGTTGAGCAAATTGGGGCACTTGACCGTGTGGACCGAGACTCCTTTGCCTCGTGTGATATAGCCCGATATTTTCTCGCCTGGGATGGGATTGCAGCATTTGGCCCGATAGACGAGCAGATCGTCCACCCCTTTGACCTTGATTTTTTCGCCGCTGTGCAGGACGCGCCGAACGGCTTGAGCGATGTTCGCCTTGGCCCACGGTTTCTGATTCGTCTCCTTTTCCGGCAGGAAGCGGGATATGACTTGCTTGGTCGAAATCTTGCCATAGCCTACCGCGGCAAAGAGGTCTTCGGGCTTACTACCCCCGTAGTCTTTGAGCAAGTTGGGGAACTCGTCCGATTCTGTGATCGATTTGAGGTGGAGTCCGACTCGACGAGCCTCTTTTTCCAGAACTTTACGCCCAATCTCTATGCTGCGCTGTTTTTCGTTCGTATTGAGAAAAGCCCGGATTTTGCTGCGGGCCCGCGATGTTGCGACCAGGGACAACCAGTCGCGGCTGGGGCGATGTCCCGTCGAGGTCGTGACCTCCACGATGTCACCGTTTTTGAGACGGTACCGTAGAGGCACCATCTTGCCGTTGACTCTCGCTCCCACGCACTGGTGTCCGATGTCCGTGTGGATGGCGTAGGCGAAATCCACCGGTGTTGCGCCGCGGGGAAATGATTTCACCTCACCCTTTGGTGTAAAGCAGTAGACTTCCTCCGGGTAGAGGTCGATTTTAAGACTATTCAAAAACTCGTGTGGGTCATTGAGCTCGCTTTGCCATTCGATGAGTGATCGGATCCAAGCGAAGTTTCGTATGTCCTCTTCTTCGATGGGACGACCCTCTTTGTATCGCCAGTGAGCGGCGATACCTTCCTCTGCGACCTGGTGCATTTCCGGAGTGCGGATCTGGATCTCGAAAGGTATGCCCGACTCGGTGATCACGCTCGTGTGTAAAGAGCGGTAGCCGTTGGGGGCCGGCATGGCAATGAAATCTTTGATGCGTCCCGGCACCGGTCGCCAAGTGTTGTGGATGATTCCCAAAGATCCGTAGCAGTTCTTGACGCTATCGGTAATAACCCTGAGGGCGACGAAGTCGTAGATCTGATCCAGTTCGATACCCTGGCGTTTCATCTTCTGGTAGATGCTGTAGAGTCTTTTGAGCCGTCCCGACACCTCGGCGGGGATTCCGTTTTGAGTGAGCTCTTTCTCGAGGATCGCCTTTATGTCGGCAATGAACTCTTCGGTCCACTTCCTCTTCGCTTCGACTCTAGCAGTGAGTAGAGCATGGGTTTTCGGTTCGAGATATCGGAGGCAGAGCTCTTCGAGCTCGGCTTTGACGAGACCCATTCCGAGCCGGCCGGCCAAAGGGGCGTAGATTTCCAGGGTCTCGTTGGCGATGCGCTCCCTCTTTTCTTCTGGAAGGTGTTGGAGCGTACGCATGTTGTGTAGACGATCGGCCAGCTTTATGAGCAGGATCCGAATGTCGTCCACCATGGCCATGAGCATTTTCCGGAAGTTCTCTGCTTGATGCTCTTCGATCGAAGAGTAGCTGATCTTGCTGATCTTGGTGAGGCCGTTGATGATGTCGGCAACTTCTTTCCCAAAGTACTCTTCCAGCGTCTCGATAGTCGTGAGCGTGTCTTCGACGACATCGTGAAGGAGGCCGCAGGCTACACAAATCACATCCAGCTTGCGATTGGCTAGAATGTTGGCGACCTCGAGAGGATGTACCAGATAGGGCTCGCCGGATTGGCGTACTTGTCCGCGGTGCTCACGGGCGGAGAAAACATAGGCTCGGCGTAGTAGGTCCAGGTCTCCGTCCGGTTGATAAACGCGAACCTTTTCCAGAATATCTTCGAAGCGAATCATTACGATGTCTCGTGCGGACCCAACTCTACTGGAGTCGAAGAGCTTGCCCAAACAACATCATAGGCTCGGCTCGGCTTGGTGGTCAAACCACGTGGCATTTTGTCGTTGGCCATTTGTCGAGATGAAATAATCCGTATTTACCCCGGAGTTACCGTCCGGTCGCTCATCCCAACCTACTGTGGCACTTCCTCGGTTTGAAGTGGGCGGCTACGTCGTTTGACTTGGATTTTTTACCGTAATATAATACCTGTCGCTTTTCGTAAAGTTATGTATTTAAGGGGGATATAGCAATGAGTACTCATCTTCGTCGGATCCTCGGGATCTCTGTCTTGGTTATTGTGGCGGCAGCGCTTTCCGGGTGCGGAAACTGGTTCAACGTACTCAAGGCGAGGCAAGCCTTCCAGACTGCAAACGGCGCATACGGCACCAAGGAGTACCCGGCGGCCATCAACGCGTACCAGGAGGTTCTGGAACTGGATCCAGAGGGCGATCGAAGAGTTGTTTTGCCGACTCATTTTTATATTGGGAGCAGCCATCACTTGATTTTCTCTGCTTCCCGTTTGGATGCAGCGTCTCGAGACCTGCATGTCAGCAACGCCGTCGAGTATTATGAAAAGACGATCGATCTCGTGAACGCAGGCGGGGAGTTTCAAGAGGATCTCGAAGTTTATCGCCAATACGCTGCGGAGCAGCTTACGGCAATTTTTCGGGACAACGAGCAGGACTTCCCGAACGCTGAGAAGTACTGCATGATGTTGATCGAGATGGAGCCCGAGCGGGCCGAGAGATATTACGCTTTGGGTGATATTTACGAACGCTTCAATGATCCCGAAGAAATGCCCCTCATCAATAAGGCCATTGAGTGTTACGAGAAACCGATCGAGATGGCTCCCGACGATCCCATCACCTATCGGCAGATGGCGGGCCTCCTCAATAAATACGGTCAGTTCGAAGACACGATGGTTTGGTTGGGCCGTGCAAGGGACCTCGCTCCTCAGAACCCGGAGGGCTACTACCTAATCGCAACCCATCTTTGGGACAAGGTGTACCGTGACCCGGATCTCACCATGCAACAGCGAGAGGAGTATATCGGGCGGGCCATTGGGCAGCTCGATGAAGCTCTAGGCTTCAACGACGAGTATGTTGACGCTCTGATTTACAAGGGACTCGTACTCCGCGAGCAAGCGAAGATCGAGGAAATTCGTGGGAACAAGCGGAAACAAGACGAGCTCATCGCCGAGGCGAATCAGTACCGTGACCGTGCGCTCGAGCTGAAAAAAGAGCAGGAGGCCGCCGAGGCAGAGCAGAGCACCGAAGGCTGATAGACGAAGACACACCACTTCCTTTTTGAAAGGGGTGAGCCGCCGTTTTGCGGCTCACCCCTATCTCATTCCTGGAGCCGTTGTCAGTCATTTTGATGCCCGAGTTGCATTCGTCCATTAGTTAGGTTGATCCACGCTCGATGTTCGACTCTCCATCCTGACATAAGGAAGTACGAGAGCGCAAAGCGCGCCACGCCTCGACACAAGTCCCTTGCCCGGTCGTTCCGATATCACATTAGTCGAATGCGACGGAGGCAGAGTGTCCCGACATTGCTATGCTGGTGCCCTGTGTCAGTAATTTCGTCACCTAATTCTCGGCCCCTTTTGCGCGCCCAGCTTCGTTGTGCCTCCTCGAAATATCGGGATATGTCTTCGTCGGTACGCCTCGCCAGCACACAAAATGACCTCGAGCTTTAGTCCGCGATCTACTGATACAGGACACTGGTGCCTCCTGGTGCCGCTCTCAGGCCGATCTCGCGCCGTCTTCGACTCGGGGGATAGGCTGATTGCGCCAAGCGCCTCAGAAGGCCGATGCTGACCGCTCCCTTGGCTCAACGCTGCGGCGAAGAAAAAGGGACTACTTCTTCAGGGTGAAGTTTAACGCAGAGACGCAAAGGCGCAGAGTAAAGGAGGAAACGCGGAGCGGGTTTTCGTCTCTTATGTGGAGACCTCGATCTCTGAGAATCGGCGCTCACTGCCTTCATGCACCCTGTGGCAACACCCGCCCGTCGTAGCTTTAGGCCACGACCACATAAATGTGGAATGGCTCCGGTGTGGGGAGCATCGGCACCTCCCTGTGGCGGACCAGCAGGTTGAGCTGAACCGGAAACTGAACGGCCACGCCAGCTACTATGGCGTAACCGGCAATATGCGAGCACTCGCCCGCTTCCACCCGTATGGTGGAACATCTGTGGCGTAAATGGCGAAGCGGGGCAAGGCGGCTGCAAAGGGGAAGAAACGTCATCGAAGTGAATGAAGACGGCTCCAAGCGCGCCCGCCTCCTGACGGAGAGCTTAACCTCGGGCTCTGCGGCAGCGCTCTCTCTGCCGAGAGTTTTTCTTGAGCGTTGCTCGAATCAAGCGCTGGCTTGGAAGTTGTTGAAAAAATAAAAGGGAGAGTCGCTTTCGCGACTCTCCCTCACGATAGTAACCAGCCGGTTTAACCCGACGGAACGATTCCGACGCGCTCGACTCCGTTTCCTCTCGCTACATCGAGAACACCGACCACCTCGCCGTAACGTAGGCTTGGTGCGCCACGTAAGAACAAGGTCTTGTCGGCGCGTGTCTCGAAGAGATCACGGATACGGAGGGGAAGCTCATCCCAGGAGACGGGTTGCTTGTTGATTGTAATAACTCCCCCTTCGTCGATGTCGAGAACGAGCTGGTTGGGATCGGGTTCTTGCGGGCCGCCGGTGTCTTCAGCGCTCGCCGGAAGTTCCACGTCCAATCCCTGCTGGGTAAGTGGAATCACCACCATGAAGATGATGAGTAGCACCAGCATCACGTCGATGAGAGGGGTGACGTTGATATCCGATGTGGGGCCCCCCCCTCCTCCTCCTGACATTCCCATAGGAACTCACTCCTTTTCTGGTCCGGGGCGTGATCAGCTTCCGCCGGCCAATCGCTCGGTGATGAGCGCGACTTCCTCGACCCCGCCCTCACGGACGAGATTCATGACCCGCATCACGTCCCCGTAGTCCAAATTTTGGTCCGCTTTCATGAAGATGGTCTTATCCGTCCTTAGGTCATACTTCTCGCGAATTTTGGCTACCAGATCGGATTCCGGTATAGGAAGCATGTCGAGGTAGATCTGCTGATCTACCCGGACGGCCAATGTCACTGAATCTTCGTTGTCGGGATGGTCGACGCCGTAGGCTGCCGGGGGCAGCTTGACGTCTACACCCTTTTGTAGCATTGGAGTGACAACCATAAAGATAATGAGGAGAACCAACATAATGTCGCACAGGGGCGTGACATTGATATTGGAATTTACCCCCTCTGTTGTACTACCAGACATGCCCATATTAGGACCTCCTAACTCCGGTAGCGATTTACGCCGCGGTCTTCTTGGCCATGAAGTCGATGAGCTCGGAGGCGCTGTTGTCCATCTCTACGCTGAAACCCTCGACCTTGGTCGTGAAGTAGTTGAAAGCCCACACAGCCGGGACGGCCACAAAGAGACCGAAGGCGGTGCAAACCAAAGCCTCGGAGATACCTGCCGACACCGCGCCGATACCACCGGAGCCGGTCAAAGCCATGCCCTGGAAAGCGTTGATGATGCCGACCACAGTACCGAACAGGCCGACGAAGGGGGCGGTGGCGCCGATGGAAGCCAATCCGGCAAGGCCCTTCTTGAGGTCGTTCATATTGACAGCGGTTGAACGCTCGATGGCCCGGTGAGCTGCTTCGAGCATCTCGTCACGGTTGGTTTCGGAGCTTTCTTGCTGGTAGGTGTATTCCTGAAGACCGGCCAGCAAAACTTTGGCCAGATGGCTGAACTTGAAGTCTTTCTTCTGGCTCACCTTGATGGCGTCGTCGATCTTGTTGTCCTTCAAAAGCTTGGCAACTTGCGGGGCGTACGCCTTAGACTGCTTCCTGGCCTTGCTGAAGGCCCATCCCCGCTCGATCATCGTACCGATGGAATAAATCGACATGACAACCAGAGTTAAGTTAGTAGCAATGGCTGCCGGGCCCATTGCCTCGATCATCTCCATAACACCGAACTGCATGCTTTTCCTCCTAGCTTCTAGATGAAATTAAAAAATCTGTGATAGTGACTACTGCAAAGCGAAATTCACGGTTACGGTCATCACGATGGGCACCGGCACACCATTCAACAGCGTGGGCTCGTATTTCCATTGTTTGACCGCTGCAATCGCCGCTTGATCCAACAGCGGAATCGAACGTAGTACGCGCACATTTGTGACGTTTCCACCCGGATCAATGATGGCTTCCAGAATCACGATGCCTTGAACACGGGCCTGTTTCGCGATATCCGGATAAGTCGGGGAGGCGTCTGCTATCTTTTGGGGCGCTTTGATGTTTCCGCCTACCCGCACCGGCTCCGTCTTCGGTGGCGGTGCGGTCGGGGCATCGGGAAGACCGCCAACGATACCACCTAGAACACCACCGGGCACGCCACCTTCGACGCCGCCTGGGACGCCGAAGAAGTCGATTCCCTCACCGATGTCATCCGGTACCTCGACGGGAGCTACGAACTTGGGAGCTTCCGTCATAACCGGCTTCGGTGCACTGGGTCTCGCACGCTTCGGTGGCGGTGGTGGTGGTGGTGGTGGTGGTGGCGGCGGCGGAGGCGCCATGAAGGTCATGATTCCTTGAGGCGTCGGGATATTGTCGGTAGCCATCAACGGAACGATAATTAAGATGGCTATGACTCCAACCTGGACGATGAAGGAGGTCATGAAGCTGGCCATGCGACCTACCGACCGGCCTCCCCGTCCCGGCGGACTCGGACAAAAATTGCATCATTTCTCTGGGCACGGTCTTCTGCGCTCCTTTCCTGACGGGAGGTAGTTTCTTGAGTCCCCTACCTATGTGTGACTTGTAACATTACGGCCTGATCCCCTCCTCGGACCGGGTCGCTCCGGCGGAAATCACCGTCCGGACACCTCGTTAGACACCGAGATGGACTGACGGGTTCCCACAGAAACAGCACAAATCCCACCCCATAAGTCGGTTCCACATTAGCTTGATGTCTCCGAGGCGAGATCGCTGCATAATAATGCTCTAGGACCGCATCCTTAACCGCGTGATAAACACCGGGTCACCCCCTTTTGGGGCTTGGAGGCCATCCTTAGCTTACGAGCGGGATATACTAGCCGCCGGTCCAACGTCTGTCAAGCGCGATTTCCCGATGCCTGAATGTTCGGTAAGCGGGGTCCACTGGGCAACAAAAGAATTAGGAGGGACGAGCTTGAGGATTCGACAGGGTGAGCCCATTCCTTCGGGCTCAATACAAGTTGAAGGTGACGGCGAGCTCGACAGACGCAGGCAACGGGGCGTCCATTTTTCATCGCCGGGCGAAAAAGCCACTCTTCCTCGACCACTCGTATGGCTTCATCGTCCAGCTCGGGTATGGATTGGATGACACTCAGGACCCTGACTTTGCCTTTTTCATTAATGAGGGCTCGAAGAACGACTTCTCCCGTGATCTTCTTGCGGATCGCTTCCACGGTGTATTTGGGCAAAGGCCGTTTAATAGGTCGCGGGCCCACGTCCGGTTGAGGGAGGTTCCGAGGAACTCCGGTTCCGGTGCCGCCAATAACCCCGCCGATAACGCCGCCGGGAACCCCGCCAACGACGCCCCCCGGGATTCCCCCTTCCATTCCCAGTGGGTCTCCGAAGTCCCATCCATCTTCGACGCCAAATTCAAGCGCCACTTTCGATTTCAAAATTTCTTCCGGGATCTCCATCCGCCCAGGTCAGGCGGTTCGTGTTGAGCTGTTGTTCGACTCCATCTTGTTGGTCGGCGTCCGCCGGTTTAGGGACCGCATCCTCGGGGCGCTCCACGGTCAAGGGTGTGCCCCGTTTGAGTGGCGGCGGTGGCGGTGGCGCGGCGTCGATGAACAACCTCACGAGGTGCGGTTCCACCACAGCTGCTGGAAAAAAGATTGGGGCGAGAATGAGGGAAAGGAGTATCCCGATGTGAACGGTCATGGACACCGCTCTCATGGTCCAGCGTTCTTTTTTCTTTTGCGGAAGGGTTAGAGCGATGGTTTCTGAGAAAACCTCAATGGGAGGTCCCGGTGGCCGGTTTGAGGGTCGGGCCTCGCCTCGACTCTCCATGTGAGATAAACGGACTCGTTTCTTGCGTTTTCGCTCGCGAAGTCGCTCGAGACTACGAGCATTCGTGCTGGCCGAATGCTTTTTCCTCACTCGTACATTATAACCGGACTCCGTATCGACGCGAGTCGCTCGGTTCAGACCCTAGCGGTTTTGGCTTCCGTTTCGTCTTTCCGCTTTTTTGTGGCCGGTTTCTCACGCAATGTTCTCCACCAAATGACGATGGGCGATGCGATGGCGACCGACGAGTAAGTTCCGATGACAACACCCGTGACGAATACGAACGAAAATCCTCGTAAGACCTCTCCGCCCAGGACGAAGAGTGCAGCCACTACGACCAATGTCAGACCGGACGTCAAAACCGTTCGACGCAGGGTTTGATTGATGGACAAATTGATCACGTCGTACAGAGATTGCCGGCGGACGAGACGTCTGTTTTCACGTACTCGGTCGAAGATCACAATCGTGTCGTTGACCGAGTAACCCGCAAGCGTTAGAAACGCGGCGATGACGTTCAAAGTAATTTCGTAGTTGAAGATCGAAACGAGGGCCATGGTCAGAAGAACGTCATGGATAACCGCCACCGTAGCTCCCACGCCGTAGATGAACTCGAAGCGGAAGCCGATGTAAATCAGAATGGCCAATAGGGCCAACCCGATTGCGTTGCGCGCCTTGGAGCGAAGCTCCTGGCCCACGACGGGGCCCACAATCTCGGTGCTCGTGTCGGCCAGGGTGTTTCCTTCGATCTGCCGTAGCGTCGAGATGATTTGATTCGCCGTTGTATCGAGCTCCGCCGTGTCCTCCGCCCGACGCTCCACGCGAATCATGATCTGGTTCAGCTCCTCGCGGTCGTAGCGCTGAATCACGGCCTCCCCGATTCCCGAGCCTGCCAAGGATTGGCGGATGGTGTCGAGCTGAGGGTGTGTTTTCGAACTTGGCGTAAACGATCGTTCCCTCGGAGAAGTCGATGCCGTACTTGACCCCACCCTTACGGTAGATGTCGGCCGCGCCGAGAACGAAGACGACGAACGAGATCAGAAAGAAGTACCACCGGTACTTCAACCAGTCGATTTTGGTATCGCCGAGAATATCCATTGCAGTTCTTCCGTGTTCAAATACTCAACGCTTCGACTTGCCTTTGTCCCCCGAGGACCAGGTCGAAAATGAAGCGCGAGACGAAAATGGCCGTAAACATGTTCGAAAGTAGGCCGATACTCAAAGTCACCGCGAAACCCTGCACCGGCCCCGTGCCGAACTGGAACAGAACGGCTGCTGCAATCAAGCTGGTTAGATTCGCGTCAAAAATAGTCCAGAACACCTTGCCGAAGCCGGCCGATATGGCTGTGCGAGGAGTCTTGCCGCCACGCATCTCTTCTTTGATGCGCTCGAAAATGAGCACGTTGGCATCGACTCCCATACCGATGGTGAGGATGACGCCGGCGATACCCGGCAATGTCAAAGTGGCGCGGAAGTAGGCCATGGCGCCGACCAAGATGAGCAAGTTGAGAATCAAAGCGATGACTGCATTGATTCCCGATAGTTTGTAGTAGACAAGAATGAACAGAACCACTCCGGCGAGCCCTACGATGGAAGCCATGATCCCGCTACGGATGGAATCCATTCCGAGGCTCGGCCCGACCGTCCTCTCTTCCTGATAGTCGAGAGAGGCCGGAAGAGCACCCGAGCGCAAGACCAGGACCAGATCGAGGACCTCTTCGTTGGTGAACTGACCGGTGATGCGCCCCGAGCCTGAGGGAATGGCGCCTTCGATGACCGGCGCGGAAGTGACTTGATCGTCCAGGACGATGGCAAGCTGCCGGCCGATATTTTCCTGCGTCGAGCGGCGAAACTTTGAAGTAGCCTCAGGTTTGAGGGTGAAATTGACGCAGGGTCATGTTCGTGTCGTAATCCGTGGCCACCCTCGCATTCTTGAGGTCTCTGCCGGTGATGACTGGAATGGAGTCCAGTAGGTAGTAGACTCGGTCGTCGCTTCCGGTTTGGGATACCCCCGGTACGATCTCGAGCCGAGTCGATGCTCGGTTCTCGAGTTGCTCGCGCGTGGGTGCAACGGCTTCTACGATTTGGAGCTCGAGCTGAGCGGTGTTCTTGATGATGCTCTTGGCGCGCTCAACGTCGTCGAAACCAGGAAGTTGAACCAGGATTTGATCTCCCATGTCTCCGTGTGGCGCGATCACCGGTTCGGCAACGCCAAGCGCGTCAACCCGTCGGCGAATCGTCTCGATGGCTTGGGCCAGGGTCTCTTCCCGAATTTGGTTCACCTCGAGCTGTCTCATGTCGAGGCGCCACTCGCCCTCGCCGGCCCGCACGGCGTCCCAGCCGGGCAAGTTCTCCTCGATGACGTTTCTAAAGTCGCCGTCACTATCCGCGCTCAAACCGGTAACCCGAAGACGACCCACATCGTCTTTCTCCAGGTCGCCAAATGAGACCTGTTGGTCGTCGAGGAGGAGGCCCAGGGCCTCCATCGATTCGTCGGTGATGGCATTCAAGGCGTCATCCATGTTGACCTTCATGATGACGTGGATTCCCCCTTGCAGATCCAACCCCAACTTAATTTTTTCTTCAGGCGGGTATGCGGACCAGATACAGACTCCGGCCACCGCTGCGATGAGCACGGCTTTCCAACGTACGTTCTTTCTCATGGGATTAATCGACTCCAGTGGGGCCACGATTGACCCCCGAGCGCCTTTGCAGGCGCGTTGGTATCGAGATTCTCTCTGTTTACTTGCTCGGCTGCGCCGTGGGCTCCGAAGCCAGCCGCGCGATGGCGGATTTTGCAACCTGTATTTTCACGTGGTCGGCAATGCGGAGTTGAACGACGTCGTCGGAAACGCCAACTACCGTTCCATAAATGCCACCGTTGGTCACCACGCGGTCGCCGTTTTTCAATGCGGCGATCATTTGCTCCATATCTCGTTGTCTCTTCCGCATGGGGCGGAAGACGATGAAATAAAAGATGGCGAAAATGACGAGGATGAGCAACAACTGGTCGCTAAAACCTGGACCTTGACCACCAGGCGCAGCCATTAGTATCGATGCCATCCCCCCATCATAATTCAGCTTGCGGGGAAAGCAAAATATCTAACCGGCAACACAGGGACAGGTCCCTTTTTGGTGGGGAAAACGGGTACCAAAAACGGACCAGTCCCTTTTCTAGCTATTGAGTTTACTAGTCCACTCCTTGCGGAAGGCGTCGAATCGATCCTCTTCGATGGCGAGTCGGATTCGCCGCATTAGATCGAAATAGAAGCTCAAATTGTGGATGGTGTTGAGGGAAGACGCCGTCATCTCGCGAGCGATGTAGAGGTGCCGGAGATAGGCTCTCGAGAAACGGGAGCATGTGGTGCAGGAGCAGTCCGGATCGAGCGGGGCCTCATCGTCGGCATAGCGGGCGTTTTTGATGGAAAGCTTCCCTCGGCTGGTAAAGATCGTCCCGTTCCTGGCGTTTCGGGTGGGAAGGACGCAGTCGAAAAGATCGACTCCTCTGGCGACGGACTCGATGATATCAAGTGGTGTTCCCGCACCCATGAGATAGCGCGGCTTGTTCCGGGGGAGCACCTCTGCGGTAATCTCGGTCATTTCTCGGGTCATGGGGGACGGCTCACCCACCGCCAAGCCGCCGATACCGTAGCCCGGGAAATCGAGCTCCACCAACGCCTGGGCGTTGTCCCGCCTGAGCTTGGGGTAGACGCCTCCTTGAACGATTCCAAATAGCGCCTGATCCGAGCGTTTGTGGGATTTCAGGCAACGGCTAGCCCACTCCAGGCTTCTCCGCGCCGCCTCGCCTGCGGTTTTCGTTTCCGCAGGGTACAGCACGCATTCATCCAGCACCATGGCGATATCCGAACCGAGCATTTCCTGAATTGCTACGGCCCGTTCAGGCGTGAGTTGGTGAGCGCTGCCATCCAGATGAGACCGGAAGGTGACCCCTTCATCGGTGACCTTTCTTAGGGCGGCTAGACTCGCGACTTGGAAGCCGCCACTGTCCGTTAGGATGGGGTGATGCCAGTCGATGAAAGGGTGTAGTCCACCGAAGCGTGCCACGCGTTCGGCCGTCGGCCTGAGCATCAAATGGTATGTGTTCGCGAGCAGCATCTGAGCGCCGGTACGTTCGACTTGCTCGTGGGTGAGCGATTTGATGGAACCCTGTGTCGCCACGGGCATGAAAGCAGGGGTCTCTACGCTGCCGTGGGCTGTCTCCATCCTTCCCCGCCGAGCGTTCCCGGATTCGTGAAGCAGATGAAATTGAAACATTATTTTAATTATTCTCTTCTTGGCTGCTGGACTCTGCCAGGCAAAGCCTGGCCTGCGGGTCACGGGTTACTATATCCTACGTTTATCCAGGAGGTATTTAAGTGAGCCGCATACGAGTCGGTGTCTTATTCGGCGGGCGTTCCGCCGAGCACGAGGTTTCGCTGCGTTCGGTCGCCTCGGTGATCGCCGCCATGGATCGGGTCAAGTACGAGATCATTCCCATCAAGGTTGCTCGCGACGGGCACTGGGAGCAACCTTCTGCGGGTAGTCACCCGTTCCTTGACGGTCTCGTGGGAGAAGAGGCGAAGACGGTGGCACTCGTGGCCGATCCAACATCACCGGCTCTTTTGGAATACGAGCCTTCACAAAAGTTCTGGAAGAGCTCCGGCCGGCGGGTTGACGTTTTCTTTCCTATCATTCATGGGACCTACGGTGAAGACGGGACGCTTCAAGGAATGCTCGAGTTGGCCGGGATACCTTTCGTCGGCGCCGGCGCCGCCGCTTCGGCGGCCTGCATGGACAAAGCCTACATGAAGTCTATTCTTCGTGAGCACGGGCTGCCGGTGGTTGCGGATCTCGTTGTCTACGGTGCTGTTTGGGCAAACTCTCCGAACGAAGTCATGATCCGTGTCGAAGAGAAATTGAGCTATCCGGTTTTCACGAAGCCGGCGAACCTCGGATCGAGTGTAGGGGTCTCGAAGGTCGGCGCGCGAGATGAATTACGCCCGGCACTCGAAGAAGCCTTCCGCTACGATCGCAAAGCGATCGTCGAGCAAGGCATCGATGCGCGGGAGATCGAGTGCAGTATTCTCGGCAACGATGAACCGGTTGCTTCTATTCCGGGAGAGATCGTTCCTTCCCGAGAGTTTTACGACTATAAAGCGAAGTATATCGACGACGATTCGGAGTTGCTCATTCCCGCACCATTGAGCGAAACGGAAACCGAACGAGTCCAGGAGCTCGGGCGTGTCTCGTTTCGAGCACTTGATGTTTCGGGAATGGCGCGCGTTGACTTCCTGATGGAACGCTCGAGCAACAAAGTGTACGTGAACGAGCTCAATACGATTCCGGGTTTTACCGCCATCAGCATGTATCCCAAACTCTGGGAAGCCACCGGATTGCCGATGGCGAAACTGGTCGATCGACTCATCGAGCTTGCGCTCGAGAAAGCAAAAAGCCGCGCCGGATTGCAAACGTGGTACCCGGGCGAGACTGCGTGAGTTTTGAATTCAATTTTTCGACTTTCGTCTGATTATCTCCATAAATCGGATCGATCGCTCGAAAGGCGCAAATGACGCAGTCTTACGCGATCGCGCGGAAGTTCTCTCAAGCTAACGTTCTCAATACAAAGAGAAAAAATGATCGGGGGTGCAAAAAATGCTTGACAGGTGTAGGTACCTTTCTTATCCTACATCTAGTATGTCAAGCTCGTACTCAGGCCACTCCTTGTTGTCCGAGCCTCCGGAGGCTCCAGTGGAGCCTTGGGAAAGGGCCCGGATGGCGGAAGAGGTGGAGTTAACGAGCTTGCCGAATGGGGATTTGTGAAACCGAATGAAAGCTGACTTTCTTTCATTTTGGAAAGTCGTTTCTGGGCTCGGTTCACGTTCATAGCCCCCTTCGGAAACCCCAAATTAAGGAGGCGAGAGAGTGGCAAAGAAGACCAAGAAGAAGGCTGCTAAGAAGAAGACCACAAAGAAGAAGGCAACAAAGAAGAAGGTAGCCAAAAAGAAGACCACAAAAAAGAAGAAGTAACGACTTCCTCAGGGGTACCGAGAGCGGGGGTGAGAACATCACCCCCTCTTTTTTTGTCCGGAAATAAAAATAGAACTCAGAACCCAGAACTCAGAACCCAGAACCCAGAACCCAGAATGAAACTGGATGACGGCTTCCCCTTTCGACAATGTTGGTCGCCGTCGTCATCAGGATTTAGTAAAGACGCGTTCCTCTCCCCAAAGGGGAGAGGCTAGGTGAGGGGGAAATAAAAGATCATTCTGAGTTCTTGAGTGCTTGAGTCCTTGAGTTCTTTACTCGAGAATATACTTTCCAATCGCTTTTGCGACACCCGCGTCATCATTGCTGGCCGTCAGAATGAAACCACGTGCCCGAAGATCGGGCGGCGCATTCGACATCAGCACGGCGGTGCCGGCTGCTTCCAGCATCTCGAGATCATTCCAGTTGTCTCCAACGGCCATGATCCTTTCCTTCGGAATTTGACAGCGTGATGCCAGATTGAGGAGCGCATGCGCTTTCGTTGCCTGTGGAGACAGAACGTCGAGCAATGCCAGATCACGATCGGGATACTCGGATATCCCGAGATAGAGTGGCTCGTCAATGCGTTGCTCGATGCTCACGGCGAGATCGCGAATCGATTTCACTCCTGCTGCGAATCCAACCTGAACGGGATCGTTGACGACGGCGCGCATGAGGTCGGGGACGTAGCGAGGCGGAGGAGTAGTATTTTCGAGATAGGAGGCGAGGGAGCGATTAGAGGTTGGCGCGGTCTCGATGAAAATATAGCCCTCGCCGTTTGGACCGTCATGTAAGACGGGCTCGACACCGGCTTCGCGGCCAAGAGCGATGACTCTTTTTGCGATGGCTCGCGACAGGAACCGTCTCGCCAGAATAGGTCCTTTGAATCCCTCTTTGATGAGCGCTCCGCTGTTAAAGGCGAGGAGCGGGTCTATCTGGAGATGCTCGATGAAAGGCATGGCGGCCGGTAGGCGACGACCCGTGAGCACTGCGATCTTCGTACCCGCGCGCTCCGCACGTCGAAGGGCATGATGATTTTCTTCGGAAACAGACCTTGACGAGTCAAAAAGAGTGCCGTCGAGGTTGACGGCCAAGAGGTCGTAGCGTGGTGGCATCGGGAATGGCTCAGGGTCGGCCGGAAGCGGAATCTTCGTCGGGCGGTGTCACCCCGTCCCAGATTACGATTTCCCGGATGAGGTCGCCCGGAAGGACTCGATCGATGACATCCATACCTGTGATGACCTGACCGAAAACCGTATAGCGACCCTCGAGCTGAGGCTGGGGAAGTTGTGTAATGAAGAAACGACTGCCGCCCGAGTCCTTATGGTGATCTTCCATGGCCAGCGTGCCTCGCAGAAAGGGCCGAGAGTTGACCTCGGAACGGATTTGGTAGCCGGGACCGCCGTTGCCGTCACCTATCGGGTCTCCCGCGTAAACGGCAAAATTTCTTGCGACGTCATGAAACGTCAGGCCGTCATAGAATCCACGCCGGGCCAAGCGAATGAAGTTATTGACCGTAAGCGGTGCGTCAAGAACAAAGAGCTCCACTTCGATCGCGCCCTTTTCGGTTCGTATGTAGGCGTGCGGCGTGAATTGGGGACGAAGAAGCCCCATGTAGTCGCTCAGAAGCCGGCCCGAGCCGACCTCGGCAGCTTGCGCTTCCATGTCGCCGAGTCCTCGCAAGATATCTTGCGCTTTTTTCCTGACGATCCACGCTCGGTCCGCAAGCGCCCTCCGCGCATCGGTTTCGACCGCGTCGGCGCCGAAGCCTTCGAGCGCTGTGAGGATGGCCAATCGGGCCGCCGGGTCTTCGTCCTTGGATGTCGCTTGAAAAGCGGCGCGCAAGGGAGTTGCAGCGCCATCGGCACGAAGCGTGCCCAAAGATGCCGCCGCTCCGGCACGCTCGAAAACATCCTCCGCATCGAGGTGATCAATGAGAAGCGGTGTCGCTCGCTCCGGGCTCGCCTTGGCCAGCGCGTGGAACACATGGGGTCTGACTCGAAAATCTCGATCGGAGGCCATTTGCTCGAGTAGGCTTATGGAGCGAGTGCTCGCGATCTCTCCCATTAAGCGGGCTTGATCGACACGCACCGTCCAGTCCGGATCATCGTCCAATCCGGAACGTAGAAGCCAAAAAGTTGCACTGTCTTGATAGTACAAAGCCCTAAGCACTGCTGCGCGCATCCAGGGGCTTGGGTCGGTAAGCTTGTCGATGAGGATTTCCACTGTAGCCGGGTCGGGAATGAATGCCAGTGCCTGCGTCGCTTCGACCCGTTCGTAAGGTGTGCCGGCGTTCATGAGATCGATCAATTTCGGAACCGTCTCTTTGAGGCGAAGCGATGCCGCAGCGCGTATAGCTTCGATTCGTACCTTTTCTTCCGAATCGCTCAGGAGCTGGGCGACGGCGTTTCGAGAATGCTCGACCGGCATTCGTGCCAAGCCCTTTACTGCCAGCAGACGGTAGTACGGATCGCTCGCCTCTATGTACTCGAGCAGGAGTGGAGTCATCTCTCGGGCTTCGAAGCGTGAAGCGGACCATACCGCCGGCCACCAGAGGAATCTCGGATGGCTGTCTTCAGTTGCGAGAACGTTCCAAGCCCAGCGCAGATTTTGGTCTCTCGCCAAAGCAAAGAGACCGAAGCGAAGCACCGGATGGGGGAGTCGTAAAGCTGATCTCTCCACGTCCTCGCCCCAAGGAAGTGATGTCGCACCATCGGGAACGCGCTCGACGAGAATCGGGCCGATGGTCTCCCCAATTTCGGGGAGGCCGGAGCGGCCGAGAGCTTCTATAGCTCTCAATCGCACCTCGTCCGAAGGATCGCGTGCCGCGGCGATGAGTGCTTCCCGTGCTCGGTCGGAAACCGGTCCCTCGAGGAGCCCGAGAGCGAATGCTGCGGTGAGACGCACGGTTTCTTCCGAGTCGACGAGGAGTGCGGCGAGTGAGTCCGCTGTCTCCGGGGCGCCGATTCTTCCCAGTGCCATTGCGGCGCGACGACGAACCAGCGTGTTGGGGTCGCCGAGGCGCGTGAGCACTTCGCCGGCACCCGTGGACCTTTCGTCCTCCAGTTTCATCAACCGGGCCAGCTTCTGATCGGTTCGGAGCTCACCGGTCTCGATGGTCGTCGCACAACCGTACGTCAAGAGCAGAGTGAGGAGACAATACTTGTATCTATTCATGAGCGCCCGGAATTATAGCGCGAAGCACCGGACCCCGTGAGGTATCGTTCCCGCCGCCTTTCGGGATCCAGCTTATCGAGGGCTTCCTGCTCCTTCGAACTGGGGAGCGCCAGTGTTTCCAGGGGATCGGTCCAAGTGAGCTCGAAACCGGTTTGCGACTGAACCTCCGCCGCCGTGTGACCGGCAAGAAGAGACATGATTCGCGCTTTATTTTGGCCCAACGACATCACAGCTAAAGGGGTGACGGCGAGATTGTCTTGTCCGGGCCGCGGTGATGTCGTGACGACATCCACTTCGGGAACGAAGGTCTTTGTGTCGTGACGGGTGGAAAACAGGACCGGGCGGATGACTTTCCTCCTCATGGTTGAGGCGCCGGCGATGCCCGGCAGTTTCGCTCCCGATCGAAGGCGGTGTAAATTCGTCCGGCCCAAGGCATCGATTTGGTACGCTCCGAAGAACATGAAATCGATTCTCCCCTGATTGGCCATCTCCCAGATCTCTTCGAGTCGAATGAAGGCGTCTCCAGGTAGGAGCTCCGGCTCCACCGAGGAGACTGGAAAAGACTTCCACGTCGGGTTCACCGCGCCTACGCAATTGAAATAGACCAGCTCGGGAGCGTGTGTGGCCTTCGCCAATGCAACCGCGAGCATGGGAAGGTCCGAGGCGACACCGGTCGTTACGATGTCTCTGTCGCGGATGAGTCGGGCCATGGCCGCGACCATGGGATCAATGGGAAGCGAGCTCATGTTTCGATGAAGCGACGTTGGTATTCGTCGAATCGGCCTTCCTCCGCCATTTTCAAATAAAGATGGATGTGCTCGTGATCGGCGGAATAGACACCCGGACAAGCTGACGGCCAAGCTCCGCGCGGGGCTTCGACGAGGCGATCGACGAGATAGAAGGGAATCGTTGGTTTTTCGATTCGATCGACGATTTTCTCGGTACTGGCGATCACCTCTCCCGCCGCCTTCGTGACCAGCTCGTCAACAATAGGGTCTTCGATTGCTAGGTTGCCCTTGTGGTCGGCCGCCTGAGCGTGGACTAGAGCTACATCGGGTCGAATCGGTCGAGTGACGGTGACGGTCGTGCCGTTCCACGGATCAAGCACTTGCTTCCATCGTTCCTCGTCGACGAGCTCGGAACCCTCGAGATCCGTGAGTGGCAGGAAGGGGAGCCCCATAGCAGCCGCCCGTAGTCCACACAAGATTGCATAGGCGTCGATTTCCCGATACTCAATGGTTTCTGTTTCGACAGCTTTTTTCCACATCGGTCCCACGGCAAAACCGTGTGCAAACTGAAAGCCTGAAAACGCCAACGTAGCCGCTCGTACCGATCCGGCTCCAATGAGTAAATCGGCGGCGAGAGGGTTGGGTGTAGAGATGAGGTCGATTTCGAGATTCGGTCGCCGAGCGAGTGCGAAAACGAGCGCCATGGGTGCTCGCACGATATCGAATCCACAAAGGGTGACCGAAGCATCGGAAGGAATTTCGGCCACGGCTTCATCGATGGAGACGATCTTGACGGACATTCTGAGAACTAGTGACTCCTGAGCATTGTCGTTAGGTTAAACTCGCTCTCTGCGGCTCTGCGCCCTCTGCGTTCCTTCTTCCTCTTTTTTCTTCTTTCTGCTGAGTTCTGGGTTCTGGGTTCTGGGTTCTCGAGTTCTGCCGTTTGTCACGGCCTTATAATCGCCTTCACCACATTGAAGTTCTCCACATCCTCGAGTGCCTTCGAAGCTTCTTCGAGCGAGTATTCCTTCGTGATGAGTTTTCCCCAGGGGAAACGTTTACCGATCGACGCCATGGCTCGAGTGGCCCGATAGAAGTGCCGAAACTCGAAACCGAAACAAGCACGGATATCCAAGTTCTTGCGGTTGATGTGGTGATGAGGATTGATCACGATGTCACCCGCGTCGGTGTATTGACCCGAGATCACGACCGTCCCCCCTTCGCGAACCATTTCAAAAGCTTCCACCACGGCCTGTGGATTCCCCGCCGCTTCGATCACGATATCGGGACCGCGACCCTCGGTTTGTTCCCGCGCCCAGGCGACGCGGTCCTCGGGGCGGCTTTTGGTGACATCGAAGGTGGCATCGGCCTCCATTTGACGAGCCGCAGTCAGACGAGCCTCGGGAGCCCCCGTAACGAGGACTTTGTCTGCTCCAGCCAGTCGCGCAAAAGCGGCCGCTGACAACCCCACCGGACCGGATCCCACGACGAGGACACTCGAACCGACTTTAATATCGGCACGGTCCGCAGCCGTATAGCCCGTGTGGAGGCCGCATCCGCCGCCGATGTAGTCTTCCACCGACAGATCCTCGGGAAGCTTCAAGATCCGCGTGCCGGGCTCGAGATACATGTGCGTTGACCATCCGCCTTGCGGTTTGTCGGCGGGAAGCGTGATCCCGTATACCCGGCGATGAGGGCATCGGGTCGGGCGAAGTGCTACCGCGCAGGCGTAGCATTGGCCGCAGGCGCCGATGACGTCGTAAAAAGCGATGGTGTCGCCGGGAGAAAGAACCTGCTCGTCGGCGTCCCGAACTTCTCCGCCCGTTTCCTCCACCCGTCCTACAGACACGTGTCCCGGTATCAAGGGGTAGGGGACGCCGCTCAATTGTCCGTGAAACAGGTGGACATCCGTTCCGCAGACCTCGCTCACAATGGTTTTGATCACGACGGCTCCGGGCTCCGGTTTCGGAACCGGTACTTCGCGAATCTCGATCTGCTGATTAGGTTCCGGAATCATTGCGGCTCGGCAGTTTGCCATCATGAATCTCCTTTGAGAGTCATCGACCGAAGCGTGTGTCGGGCGACGCGGTCTTCGCAAACACGATAGCCGATGCCGGGTTCGCTGGGGACGGCAATGGTGCCGTCCGGTCGGACCTCCACCCGCGGCTCGATGATCTCTTCCGTGAAATAGCGCTTGCTGTCGGCAACGTCGCCCGGCAGAGTGAAATTGGGAAGCGTGGAAAGATGGACGTTGTGTGCGCGTCCCACGCCGCTTTCGAGCATGCCGCCACACCAAACGGGAGCGTCGTACCGAGTGGCGATCTCCTGGATTTCTTTGGCGTGCGATAAGCCCCCCACACGTCCCGCCTTGACATTGATGATGCGGCAAGCGCCCATCTCGAAGGCTTTTCGTGCATCAGCCGGCGACTTGATGGATTCGTCGAGACAGATGGGTGTGCGAATCTCCCTCTGTAGTTTTGCGTGATCCCACATGTCGTCGTAGGCGAGAGGCTGCTCGATCATCATTAAGTCGAATGCGTCGAGCTCTTTGAATAGGGCGAGATCTTCGAGGCTGTAGGCGGAGTTCGCGTCCACCATGAGAGGCGTATCGGGAAATCGTTCCCGCACTCGGGCGATGACGTCCTTGTCCCACCCCGGTTTGATCTTGATTTTGATGCGCCGGTAGCCGTCGTCGAGCTCTTTCGCAATCTTGTCCAGCAGCTCGTCGATGCTCTTTTGAATTCCGATGGAGACCCCGGAAGCGATCTCGGTTCGTTCTCCACCGAGCACCTTCGACAAGGGCTTGCCTTCGAGACGCGCGTAGGCATCCCATACGCCCATTTCCACCGCCGCTTTCGCCATGTTGTGTCCCCGAATGGGCGCCAGCGACGGCAGGATATCGATCGGGATGAGAGTAGTCACGGGAGAAAACGATGGGCGCGATAAAATCTTCTATGACGTGCCAAGCGGTCCGGACGGTTTCATAGGAATAGTCCGGTGCTCGGTCTACGACGCACTCGCTCCACCCGGTCATGCCGTCCACCCGGGTTTCGAGTAGTAGGAAGTTTTGATCGTCGACCCGGGCAAAGCTCGTTTCGAAAGATTGGACTAAATCCAGCGTCAGCTCGCGAATCTCAATGGCTTCGATTTTCATGGTCTAAAGAATACAGAATACTGAAGGCAGAATACAGAATGAAACAGGAAGACGCCTTCCGCCGTCATCTTCAAGATTCAATTGTATTGTGCCTCTCCCCAACGGGGAGAGGTTGGGAGAGGGGAATTATTTGATCCTTCTGTTTTCTGTATTCTTCATTCTGTATTCTTCCTGTATTCTTCCGACTAATACCCAATGGCGCATCCGTCTTTCCTCGGATCCGATCCGCCCATGAGGACGCCTGTTTCCGGATCGATCAGGATGGCTTGGTATCCCCCATAAGCGCCCATCCGTGTAACGGGACGATGGCCTTTGCGGATGAGTCCCTGAAGAACGTCGATATCCACTCCCGACTCGAAGGCAACGCTGCCACCGCCGAGGTGCCGGAAGCGCGGCATCTCGCCCGCCTCCTGGATGTCCATGCCGAAGTCGATGAGATTCAACAAGACCTGGGTATGTCCCTGAGGTTGCATGTCACCTCCCATGACACCGTAAGAAAGCCAGGGCTTTCCGTTCTTGAATGCCATGCCGGGCATGTTGGTGTGCAGGGCCCGTTTGTTCGGGGCGATCTCGTTGGGATGTCCGGGCTCGAGGGAAAATCCCGTGCCGCGATTTTGGAGCATGATGCCCGTGTCCGGAACCACCAGACCTGACCCAAAGGCAGAAAATATGCTGTAAATCAAAGAGACGGCATTCCGATCCTTGTCCACCACCGTGATGTAGACCGTCTCGGTATGGTCTGAAAGGCCGGGCTCCACCTCTCGAGCGGCGCGGTCGCGATTGATGAGCTCACGACGTTTCGCGGCGTATTCCTTGGAGATGAGTTTTTCTACGGGCACCTCGGCTCGATCCGGATCCGCCAGATAGGCGTCCCGGTCGGCGAAGGCCAGTTTTTTCGCTTCGATGAGAAGGTGAAGCGTTTCGACGGAGTTGTGACCGAGACCGCGGATATCGAAATCTTCGAGGATGTTCAGCATCTCCAGCGCCACGAAGCCTTGTGAGTTCGGTGGAATCTGGTGGACCGTGACGCCACGATAGGTCGTCGATATCGGCTCGACCCAGTCGGAACGATGAGCGGCCAGGTCTTCTTTTGTAATGAATCCGCCCTCTTTCTGAACGAAGTCGGCGATTCGAGTCCCAATCTCCCCTTGGTAAAACGCGTCGGGGCCTTCCGCGGCGATCTTCTTGAAGGTCCGAGCAAGATCCGGTGAACGGAACAGTTGTCCCGTTTCGGGGGCTTTGCCGTCGATGAGGTAGTTTCTTGCCGTGGACGGGTGTCGCGAGAGCTTTGCCTCGCTATCTTTCCAGTCCGTGGCGATGATGTCCGAGACCGGAAAGCCCTCTTCTGCGTAGTGAATGGCCGGCTGGAGAAGCTCCCCGAGCGATCGATTTCCGAAGCGATTGACGAGTTGGCCCCAGCCGTCGAGTGCACCCGGTACGGTTACGGCAAGGATCCCGCTCTCCGGCATGTGCTCGAGACCCCGAGATCGCAGCTCGTCAGCGGAAACCAGGGATCCCGCGCGCCCGGTGGCGTTCAAGCCCACCAGCTCTCCCGTCTCGGACCAGTAGACCATCGCGAAGAGATCGCCCCCGATGCCGCACATCATGGGCTCGACCACGTTGAGGACCGCCGCCGTAGCTATGGCGGCATCAACGGCGTTTCCACCCTCTTGGAGAACACGAAGTCCCGCCGCCGCCGCCAAGGGTTGGCTGGTCGCGACCATTCCGCGGGTGGCAAGAACGGGAGAACGCCCGAGCTTGGCCTTCGGGGCGGGGCGATCCGCCGCTCGCGTCGAGCGCGTGGACCAAGCGATCAGGGCGATGAGCATCAAGGAGCCCATGAGGATGACCGGATGAGCCGTAGAAAGTGTGGTTCGCATGACCTTCGACCTCCTCCAAGGATTGTATCGTAATCCGATTCAATCCCGCCCCCGGGCCGGAGTACGAACTAAAAAGGAAGGTAGCGGCCGATCGCGTCGATCTTGGACAGATCAAAGTAGATCACGGTGACCATGAGCATCAACAGGAGGACGAAGCCAACCTGAAGAATGCGTTCCTTCACCTGCATGCTGAAGTCACGTCGAGCCACTCCCTCCATCAAGATGATGAAAATGTGCCCGCCGTCCAAGATTGGAATCGGCAGCAGGTTGAAGATGCCGAGCTGGAGGCTGATGATCGCCATGAGGGCGAAGAGGTTTCGCGCACCCGACTCCGCCGCGCGGCCGGAGGCCCGGGCGATGCCGATGGGGCCCATCATCTGGCGCATCGAGAGCTTCCGTTGAATGAGCCGTCCCAAAACCGAAAAGGTGAGGCGCGTGATCCGCAGGCTTTCGTCTACCGCCGCCCCGAAAGCCTGGAAAGGATTCGTGTAGCGCTGAACCGTCACCGGCGAGGGAAGCTCGATGCCGATGCGGTATCGGTCTCCATCCTTTTGTGGCTCGATCGTGAAGTCCAGTTGCCGGCCTTCCCGGATCACCGTGACCCGTGTTGGTTTTCCCTCGGTTTTTCCGATCTCTTGGATGAGCTGCGCATTGCTGAAAATCGGCTGGTCCTCGACTTTAATGATCAGATCGCCCTCGGCGAGCCCCGCTTCTTTCGCCGGGAAATCCTCGTCGAGTCGGACCACGTAAGGTTGCATGGCGGGAAAGAGTCCTGAGTAGCCGATGCGTTCCTTGCCCCGTGCCTCTACGGTCAAAGATGTTGTGAACGGGCTTCCGTCACGGTCGACCTCGAGATTGACCGTTTGGTCGGGGCTGATGCTGAGCGTGTCCACCAGTTGGAGCCAATTGTCCACCGGCTGACCGTCGAGGGATACGATGAGGTCGCCGGGGCGGATGTCCGCCGTCGCCGCCGGGGAATCCTCCGACACGAATCGCACCTCCGGAGGGTCTTCGAGTCCTGCAGGTCGCTCGATTCCCACCATGAAGAGGATGGTGAAAAGGAACAACGTCAAGAAGATGTTCATGAGCGGGCCCATGACTAAAATGGCAATACGCTCCAATTTAGTCCGGGAAAAGAACTCCTCCGGATCTCCCGAGACTTCACCGGGATTTTCACCGGCCATCTTGACGTATCCGCCCAGGGGCACCATCCCGATACGATATTCTGTGTCTCCCCAGGTCTTTCCGATCAGCTTCGGCGGGAATCCGAGGGAAAAGACGTGGACCTTGACACCGACCCACTTCGCAGTCAGAAAGTGACCGAGCTCATGAATAAAGATCATGACGCCCAATACGAAAACAAAAGCCAAAATGCTGAGCATTCGGGTGTTACTCCATTACTAGATTACATTTAACCCGCACGGGGCACTGAGCTCCGACGGAGGTCTTGACCGCTTCCAGCCTGCTGCGAGAAATCTCTAGCCCGCCGCTTGGTCTCCTATCAGCTTAGCTTCGCTTGGCCGGCTGAGCAATGAGGTTTTGGGCTGTTTCCCGCGCCCAGGAGTCTGCTGCGAGAATCGTGTCGAGGTCCGAGGCCTCCTGCCTTTGATGGCGAGCGAGGGTCTCGGCCAGGATTTCGGGTATCTCGAGAAAACCGATCTTCTCACCGAGGTAGGCGTGGACCGCCTCCTCGTTCGCCGCGTTGAGCACCGCCGGAGCCGTTCCCCCTCTTTCGATCGCCTGGTACGCCAGGCCCAAACAAGGAAAACGCTCCATGTCGGGAGGGTGGAAATCCAGAGTCATAGGCCTGCCGAGATCGAGCGGGCTGAGACCGGCATCCAAACGCTCGGGATAGGTCAGGGCGTATTGGATGGGCAATCTCATGTCGGTCACCCCGAGCTGAGCAATGAAGGAGCCGTCCGTGAACTCGACCATCGAGTGGATCGTCGACTGCGGGTGAACCACGATTCGCACCTGAGAAGGCTTCACCTCGAAGAGCCAACAGGCCTCGATGACCTCGAGTCCTTTGTTCATCATCGTCGCCGAGTCGATGGTTATCTTGGGTCCCATGCGCCAGGTCGGATGATTCAAGGCTTCGGCCGGCCGCGCGTTTGCCATTTCCTCGAGAGTTGCATTCCGGAAAGGCCCCCCCGAGGCCGTCAGCCAGACGGTGCGAAGCGAGTCGTCCTTTGCGCCCGCCAAGCACTGATGAATGGCATTGTGCTCGCTGTCCACGGGGAGGAGCACGGTTCCAGCATCTTTTACGGCACGGGTCATAACTTCCCCGGCCATGACCAGAGTTTCCTTGTTGGCGAGCGCGATGATTTTACCTGCCTCGATTCCCCGTAAGGTCGGGATCATTCCCACAGCGCCGACGGCCGCCGAGACGAGAATCTCTGCGTCGGGATGGCTCGCAACGTCCACCATGCCTTGAGTGCCGCTCCCCACGGCGATTTCCGGAAATAGACGCCGGATCTCTTGAGCGTCGCTGTCCTTTCTCACCGATACGACGCGGGGTCGAAACCGCTCAATCTGCCCGGTGAGCTCCGTCAGGTTTCCACCTGCCGCCAGGGACACGACTCGAAACCGATCGGGAAAACGTTCGATGACTCTCAAGGTGTTTGTACCGATGGAACCGGTCGAACCGAGGATGGCAATCCCTTTCAATGTTCACTCCCATGGAAAAACGTCGGACGAATTGGAGGGCTTTGTGAACCTCGTGAAAGAATTATTTTAGCTGAACCGGGGGAATAGCCCAAATTGGGCAGGAAACGGGGACGCACTAAGAAAAAGACTCAACGCAAAGTCGCAGAGACGCGAAGACGCAAAGTGAGGTTAGCGTCAAGATGGTTTACTCATCTTCCTTCGTAAAGTTCAAATCGATTCGCCGCATTTCCCGGGTTGGTATCTTCCTTGGGAAGTCTCTCGAGCACGTCTGTGTCCCAAATTCAGGTAACTTATAGAGCGCGGATTCGATATCCGCTTTGCGTCTTGGCGACTTCGCGCCTTGGCGTTTTTTCTTCGGTTTTCCAGATACTTAGTAAATGTAGCGGACGTACATCAATACCGCGGGGCCGGCGAAGAGGAGGCTATCGATTCGATCCAAAATCCCGCCATGACCGGGAAAGATCGAGGAAGTGTCCTTGACCCCGGCGGAGCGTTTGAGTGCAGACTCGAAGAGATCGCCCAAAACCCCGAGCAGGGAGACCACGATGCCCAGTATTGCCGCCGGAAGCCACCCGATGTGGAGAAAGTGGGTGCCGATGAGGATGGCCGCCGCCGTCGAGGCCGTGAGCCCACCTGCAAGGCCTTCCATGGTTTTTTTAGGGCTGATGGACCGCATCATTCCGTGTCGCCCGATGGCCGAGCCCGTGTAGTAGGCCGCCGCGTCACCGATGGCGACTACCGCTGCCAGAAAAAATATCCACTTCGGTCCCTCCGTCTCCGAAGGACTCACTCTTAGTTCCACCACCGCGCCGACCAACAGACCCACGTAAATCACACCTAGTAATGTGGTTGCAATGTTCCCTAGGGTCTTCGGTTCGGGTGCACCTCGCCGGATGGTAGCTACCCCGATCAGCAGCATGATCAACAAGAGCATCCAATGTGCAGATGGAACGTTTGGATAAAACGAGACGGCGAGCAAGGCCGTTGCCACGAATCCAACTCCGCGGAAAGGACGGAAGCCGCCTTGTTCAGCCAATCCCATGGCTTCGTGGGCCGCTCCCAGTGCGAAGATCTCTGCCAGAAAAAGAAAAGCCCACGGCGGCGCAAGAAAAAGGACTCCAAGGAAGGGAACAACCAGGAGGATTGCGGTCCCGATCCGCTTCATCCCAGAACGTACTCGGACTTCTTGCGGATTCCGCCGTAGCGACGGTCTCGTTTCTGGAACTCGATGATGGCTTCGAACAAGTCCTTCTTTCGGAAGTCGGGCCAGAGGGTGTCGGTGACCCAGATTTCCGCATAGGCGATTTGCCAAAGCAGAAAATTGGAGACGCGCAGCTCTCCGCTGGTTCGAATCAGCAGGTCGGGATCGGGCTGTCCTGCGGTGAACAGATGCCGGGCGAAAATGCTCTCGTCGAGCTCCGGTTCCTTGCCGGACGCCAGGGTCTCCCGAATGAGAGCTCGGCAGGCGTCGATGATTTCTGACCGCCCGCTGTAATTGAGGGCGATGTTGAAGACAAGGCCGTTGTTGTCGCGAGTACGCTCCATTCCCGCTTCGAGCTCGGACACCACGTCTCGAGGAAGCCCCTTCATCCGTCCAACGACCTGGAAGCGGATGTTGTTGTCCATGAGCGTGGAGAGCTCTCTTCTCAAGTATTGCTTGAGAAGCTTCATCAGGGTGTCGACCTCGGTTCTCGGTCGCTTCCAATTCTCGGTGGAAAAGGCGTACAGGGTCAGAACCTGTAAATCCAGACGCGCACAGGTCTCGACGGTTTCCCGGACCGAGTTGATGCCCGATCGATGGCCCTCCACCCGTGGCAAACCCCTGCCCTGTGCCCAACGGCCGTTCCCGTCCATGATGATTGCGATGTGAGCGGGTAAGCGCGCAAAGTCGAGCTGTTCGAGCAGGTGTTCCTCAGGGGAACCTCTTTTTATGACTTTCTCTAGGTCGGCGCGACTCATTTCCGTTGATCCTTCAAACTCTAACACAAGCATGCCCATGTAGGCCAGGCTTCGCCGGGCAGGTTGAGAACTCAAGAACCCAAGAACTCGAGAACTCAGAATGAATAAGGAAGGCGGCCACGCCGCCGCATCCGGATTTTGTCGCATTTTTCCGGAGCACTTCAGTGGGGCCTTAGCCTACTAACTGCTGGCTGCTGACTACTTCATTCTTCTATAACCAAGCTGTAAAATAGAAGCGAGAGGTGGAATTATGACGGAGCCTATCGAGGAGCTGTTGACGAGCAAGTTCAAGGAAGCAGAAGGCAAGTATCCGACTCGAGTCGTCATGCGACAGGTCAAGTCCCACACCTGGGCCACCCACCTCAAGGTGCACCCGCCGGACCGCGAGCCCTACTACATCCTCGGCAGCTATTTCACGAAACGTGAAGAGGCGGAAGCCAATTTTTACAAGAGGGTCCAGGAGCTCGAAAGCCTCTAGCTTCCCTCCACTTTTTCATTTTCTTCATTGAATAACTGTTGACGATAGCGCCTATCTCTAATAAGATTAGAGGTTTCGAGCCAACGGAAAATCGATTTCACCGGCGGCGGCGACCCGGTTAGTAGGGTGGGATTGCCCAGGTGTCTCGAGGTTCCTGCAAAATACGAAATGAGGAGGAAGTTGTGATCAAGAAATCGTACACCAAGACGGGTCGGGCATGTCGAGTGACGTTTGCCGTGCCGTCGGAGGTTAAAGCACGGAAGGTGTCACTTTGCGGTGAGTTCAATGATTGGAACCAGAAGGTGAACCCCATGAAGCGCCGCAAGGACGGGAGTTTCTCTCTAACGGTTTCCCTATCGGCCGGCCGGGACTACCGCTTCCGCTACGTGCTCGATGGAAAACGTTGGGAGAACGACTACGCTGCGGACGAGTACCGGCCGAATCCTTTTGGCACGGACGACTCGATTGTAAAACTCTGAAGTCGTTTACTTTTTCGCGCCCGATTGAACCCGCTTCAGGATTCCGAGCACCTTCTTGTGGGCCGAGAACTGCTCGAAACTGAAGCGGGTTTTGCGTTTCCAGTTCGGATAGCGCTCTCCCGAGCCGGGGATGTTCTGTGGCTTGGTCTCGAGCCAGAGGTCTTCGAGGTTGACGAGCGCGATACCGGCACGGCTTCCGCGCAGTCGCGCCAAGCAGACCTCGAGAATCGAGTGAATGCTGTTGACCTTTCGTAACAGACCTTTCCCCCTCAGGTAAGCGAGCAAAGCACTCTGCCGAATTTTCCGTTCCTTCCGTTCTTTTCGAGCTCCTTCCGGGTCCACGAGCCCGAGGGCGAGGCGATCGTCGATGTCCGTCCGTTGCCAAAACGAGGCGAAAAGCGGTGTGTCGTGACTGTTCAATCCGGCCACGGAACCGGAAGGAATGGGCTTTATAGGACGTTCCGGATCGGGCCTCAAGGCGTACTGCATCAAAAACATCTGCTGAACGTTGTGCCGATTCATGTGTTGATTGACATAAGCGGGCACGATGCCGAGGTTCTCTCCGACGATGACGGACCGATGCCGGTGGGACTCGAGACACAAGATGGCGTAGAGCTCTTCCGCAGGATAGCGGACGTAAACACCGTCTTTGAAGTCGAAACCTCCGGGTATCCAGAACATCCGATGGAGCCCCATCACGTGGTCGATTCGAAGAAGGCCGGCGCTCGCGAGCTGGTGACGGAAACAGGCGATGAGGTAGCGATGACCTTGTTCGCGGCTACGTTCCGGGTGCACCGGATGGAAACCCCAATCCTGACCGCTGGTGAAGACCGGATCCGGTGGCGCTCCGACCGTGACGTCTCGCACGAAGAGATCGCGTTCCCGCCAGACGTCGAATCCCTGGGGATGGGTTCCGAGCGGTAGGTCCAGATACAATCCGGCTCCTGCGCGACGTGCTTTTTCCGACAGTCGGCGCACCTGGTCGTGAGCGAGCCACTGTGCGTACAGGTGGTATCGGACGTCTTTTCTCCGGAAGTCGCTCGGTTCTAGGGTTCCATTGCGCGCACGGGACGGCCATTTCGTCCAGGGAGTGCGGCGACGCTCCACGGCGGCTCGGAAGTGGGCATAGTCTCTGAGCAAGGGACGGGAAGCGACGAAACGCTCGAGCTCGTCGCGCCGGGACCCGGAACGACGGTACGGGACCTCTGCGAGGAGCTCGAGGATCTTTCGTTTTTGGGCGTACAATCTCCGGTATTCGACTAGACTCGAAGACCGAAGGGTTCTGAGCTCTTTCTGAAAGACTTCGGATTCGAACGACCTTCTGGCTTTGACCGAGACCTCCCATTCAGGGGCTTCGGTCGGGTTGACGAACATCTCGTTCCAGAACAAGCGGCTGGCCGGAGAGTAGGGGCTCGGATCGAAGGGCTCGTCGAGAAACGCAGCTAAAAAAGGCAGCGTGGAAACGACTCCGCCTCCAAGTTCGGCCGTCCAGTCCACGAGCGTATTCAAATCTGTGAAGTCACCGGCGCCCCAACTCCGTTCGGAGTGTAGGGCGTAAAGAGGAACGAAGATTCCCCAGGTTCTTCGGCGTTGATCCGGTGGGGAATAGGCCTCGAGTGGAGCGGATAGGAGAGTCGATCGTGCCGTTGCCTTAGATGTTTCCACTTTGAGCTCGTGGTATCCGTAAGGCAGATTTCCCCGAAGTCGGAGCCCCTTGGCGATGTAGGAGTCGCCTCCCACGATCTCCTTCCGCCGCGTGGGGAGCGAGCTCAGGCGACGGGTACCGGTTTTCTCGCCTCCATCTTCGAGATCGATCTGGAAACGAAGAGACTCGCGAGCGGTGCGGGCAGGAAGGCGGATCTCAATCTCCACCGGTCCACCGTTCCAGACGACGGTGACCGGCTCGACCATCCGATTCCAGATCGCCCGGCGTTTCTCGAGAAGAGCCCCTTCGGTGTCGTGTTGATTCGCGATGGGAGCGCCGAGCGATTGAAGCGCGCTCAGTAGTGTTTCCGGTCGGGCTTCAGTTCGTCGCTTGTTGATGTCGTAGTAAGCGGTTTGGATCCCGTGGAGCCTTGCCAGTGAACGTAAGCCGGTGGGATTCATGCCCTTCGTCCCTCCCGCTCGTTCTCAGCCGTTGAGCGCTTCCTGCGCTCGGAGTCGCGTCAAGATGCCGTTGTGCGTAATCATTCCGATGCAGTTCTGCAAGGAATCGACGACAACCAACCGGCTGCCGCCCGAGTGGGCCATCTGTTGAAGTGCCTCGGCAATGTCTTTGTCGGCGTCAATGGTGGTCCGTTCGTCCACGGGGGCCATGTGGGCCTGAACCGAGGTGTTGGGCCAGTCGTCTCTCGTGATGCGTTTCACGTCGGAGAGCGATAGAAGTCCGCTAATCCGGCCGCTCACCTCGACCGGGAATCCTCCGTATCCATAGCGAAGAAAGTAATCTTGTACTGCTTCCTCGATTGAGATGTGTGCCGGTATGGCGACACACTTTGGTACCATGAGGTCCCGCACACGAACGCCCGAAAGCATTTCACTCAAGCGCAGTTGCTGGTAAGCTCCCGCGGCAGCATCTTTGATGAACCAGCCGATGAGGATGGACCAGACTCCGTTCACGACGACGCCGCGCACGAGAAGGAAAATGCCCCACAACATGAGTAGATAGGCGAGGGAGACTCCAATGCCCGAGGCGATTCGAGTCGCCAGCATCTTGCCGGTGAATTTCCAAAGGGCGGCCCGAAGAACGCGTCCCCCGTCGAGCGGAAAGGCGGGAAGAAGATTGAACGCTCCCAGGATCATGTTGAGAAGGGCTAAGTAGGCTGTAACTGCGACGCCTGCGGCTCCTCCGACTTCCAGTTGGGCTGCCGCGTAGAAGAGGACGGCGAGAATGAAGCTGGCAATCGGGCCTGCAATGGCCACCTTGAACTCGACCCATGCGGTTTTAGGGTCTTCCTTGAGTCGGGCCAGTCCTCCAAAGATGAAAAGAGTGATGGAAACGATGCCGATGCCGTTGCGAATCGCCACGATCGAATGACCGAGCTCGTGGAAGAGAATGGATGCAAGGAGCAGAAGCGCAGTTATTAGTCCCATGGCCCAGTAGGTGGGTACCGTTAAGTCGGGGTAAATCGACGGAAAATATCTATCCGAGAGACTCCAGGCAATGAGTCCGAAAATGATGAACCAAGTGTAATGGATGTAGATCGGTATACCGATAATCCGAGCGATACGAAAACCGCTCATGGGTTGCCTCCTTTTTAGTAGATTCAATTATAGCCAAACGTGCGACGATTCCGTTGGGTGGATTCCGGCTTGCTGCTATAGTGCTGTTTGCGCACGACCTATGGAGCACCGTTCAAAGGAAACGCTATGCAGACGACTAAAAAAGACGACGATCCGCTCTTGAGACCGTTGTATCGCGTGGTTCGTATATCCGTACGAGCGCTGGCCATCATTATGACCTTCGTCATCATCGGCGGAGTCGCCGACGTCATTTATGTGTTGTACAAGAGATTGATGGAGCCGCCCATCTTTCTGCTGACCATCAGCGACATTCTGGCGACCTTTGGAGCTTTTCTGGCCGTGATGATCGCCATCGAAATTTTCGAGAACCTCACCCTCTACCTAAAGACGGACGTGATTCACGTGGATATCGTCATGGCAACGGCCCTTATGGCCATCGCACGAAAAGTCATCGTCTTGGATTTCAAGGCCTTGACTCCAGACTACGTCTTCGCAACGGCGTCGGTCGTGCTGGCCATGAGCCTTGGATATTGGCTGGTTGTGGTTAGGAATAAAAAGGAATCGTCTTGAAGCTCTGATAGCTGGAGCGGTTCCGGCCGCCATCGCTCACTTGAGCAGTTTCTTCGGTCGAAAGCGCGCTGCATCGACCTGGCGAAGGTAACGATCTCGAACTTGTCTCTGTACGGCGCGTTGTTCCGCTTGGCTTCCTTTTTCTAGGATGACCTGGCCTCCCGCCAACAAATCGTGCCCGCCGCCCGTTCCCAGTCCCTCCATAATAGCCTTCATGACGTCTTCGGCCCGAAGCGCCGTTTGTGACGTCCTGACGGAAACCCAGATTTTGTCCAGATACCGTCCGCAGGCGAGGCTCCATTCGATGCCTTCCAACCGCAGGAAGATATCTGCCATCTCCGCGACGAGGTCCGGATTGTCCACTCGGCCCAAGCAGGTATGGAGGCACGGGCCTTGAACGCGTGCGTTGTCGAGGCAACGGGCGATGGTATGAAAGTACGCAGGCGTCACCTTCCATCTCTGGATCGCGCTGAGCATTCTCGTGTTCGCCAACGGATAGAGCACTTCGAGCGCCGAAATATCGGCTTGGATCGCCTCATGGCCCAAATCCTGAGTGTCCGTTCGGATGCCGTAGAGCAGTGCCGTGGCAAGGGGCGGGTCGGGGTCGATGCCGGCTTGCTGGAGGTACTCGAACAAAATCGTGGACAAGGCGCCGTACTTGCTTCTCACGTCCGTAAACGGAACCCGACGTGTCTCGGGCCGCAGCGGATGGTGGTCGAGAACGATATCCGGCAAAACGTTCTCCGGAAGTGAGTTGTTGCCCGTCTGGGGTTGGGTGTCTACCAACGCCGTCGCATCGTACCGATCGATTTCGATGTCTTTGATGGGACGGAAGTTCAATCCAAGATAGGAGGCGAGCGCTCGGTTCTCGCTCCGACCGATGATTCCACCGTAGGTAATCGAGCAAGAAACATCCCCCGCCACGTTTGCGATTCGACGCAGTGCGGCGGCGGCCGCGATCGCGTCCGGATCGGGGTTGTCCTGCATGACGATGAGCAGGGATTTTTTAGGACGAAGAAGCTCCAGCAATTTATCGAGCTTTTGTTTGGTTTTGTTACTCATAGATCCGTTCACTGAACGCGGACGGAGAGCATGTTTCCCAACGAAACGAAGTGCTTCACCCAGTCCGCCGCTTCTTCATCGCCTTGCTCGGACTGGGAGCGATACTCAGGTAACTTGTCGACCATGATCCGGTAATAGAGGTTCTGGACCTTCCAGATATCCGCCCGGAAGGGAAGCTTCGGAACCAATCCCGCCGCCGATTCCAAACGCTCCAAAACTTCGACGTCGTCCGGGTCTTTGAAAAGCCGTTCCGCTTGGTTTTCGAAAGCTTTCCGCCAGGAATACGACAGGGTTTCCGTGTCGAGACTCACCCCTTGCGTCTTCGCCGCCCGCAAGAGGCCTTCGATTCGTTTGAGGTCCAAGTCTTCGTTCTCGAAGGCGTGACGTAGATTACTGTTAAGAGTGAACTCGGCGGCGGTGGAGAACGCTTTGGGCGAAGGGATGCCGAGAGTCGTTGAAAAAACGCATCGTGGGGGCGTGATGCTCATCGAGTTGTCGGTAGACCGCTTCGGCTTCCTTCAATGCCGAATCGAGAATGATGCTCAGGATTTTTCTTTGCTGGTCACGGAAAAGGGAACGGAGGGAGTAGGTCGACTCGCCGAAGTGACGGTCGAGCAGGCGAATGACGGCGGGAAAATCCCCCTGCTCGAAGGGTGTCACGATGTCCAGGCGCAGCTTCTCGAAAGCCTCCTCCCCGATGAAAGTTCGCACACCACCGGCGACATTGTGGCCGCCGAAGTGCAGAGCCCCGTAGCTGAGGTCGGCGGACTCCAGCGTGATCTCCGATAGAACTTTGGCTCGTCCCATGACCAGCTTCGAGCGTCCCTCCTCGAAGTGATGTGAATCCAGCCTGTGGATCCGAAAGCTGGCGGTGCGTATCTCGTCGGCGTAGGACTCGAACAGAGAGCTGATGGAGTAATGGGCTCCCACCTTTTCCATGTCCACGACGGCGGGACGGACGTGTTTCTCGTAGATGCTCCGTCCGTCTCCCCTTTCGGGAATGTTGCTCTTGGCTTTTTCCAGGCGATCCAGGAATTGCGACTCGAGATCGTCGCCAAAAAGCTCCTGCGCAAGCTGTAGCGCGCGGCCGGCGTATCGGATCACCTGTACGGTCTCGATGCCGGAAAGCTCGTCGAAGAACCAGCCGCAGCTCGTGTACATCAGCATGGCTTGCCGCTGGAGCTCCAACAGTTTGAGGGCCGTGGTCTTCTCCTCATCGACTCAGCTCACGAACGGCATGTCTTGCCGAAGAAGCCGTCCACGTTTTCTCGGGATCGATCGAGAACAACGTGGATGTAGTCGTTGCGGGCGGCCCAGGGATCCCGCAGGACCCGCCGGCATCGCTCCTCGTAATTGGGGGCAATCTCGTCGCGCAGCCAGTCGAGGGCTTCCCGCAGCGGCGCCCGCCAAGCCTGATTCCAGTGCGCTCGGCCGCCGGTATGACAGCCGCAATCGCTTCTCCACCGTTCGACGCCGTGCACGCAGCTCCAGGAGCTCGCTCTCGAGGATCTCGACGGCGTGGTCGGGCGGGTGCTTCTCGAGATACTCACCGTAGTTTGTCAGAGTGGCGAGCCCTTTCTCCTCGATGTACTGAAGCGCGTAGGCAAGGGCCATATCGCCGAAGCGGTGATGGTGACCGTAGGTCTCGCCGTCGGTGGCGATGTGCACGAGCTGAGGCCAATCGCGCGAGTCTGAAAAAGCACCGACGAGACGATTGCCGAGCTTTTCCCCCTGAGCGAGAAGCTCTTCGAAGGCGACGCGCCTGAGAGATGGGACCGTCGTAGAAGAATAGATGGATCTGCCGGCCCGAGGGTAAAGGACACAGGTAGGCTCGGGTGGGATCGATGCCTCCGCCGCTGACGTTTCGCCAGCGCTCCCCGGCGCGTCGCGTCCGATCCGCCTGATAGGGCGACAGGATGGTGAACCGGATGCCCTGCTCGGCCATGAGATCGAGGGATTCCAGATCGACCGCGGTTTCGGCAAGCCACATCCCCTCCGGCCGTCGGCCGAATCGATGCTCGAAGTCGGAGATTCCCCAGAGGATCTGCGTGTCCTTGTCCCTTCGGTTGGCGAGCGGAAGAATCATGTGGTTGTAGGCCTGCGCGATGCGCCGAGCCGTGTCCCGAGAAGCGCTCCATGCTTGCGCGGTCGGCGGCCAAAACGGCTTCGTAGACTCGCGGAGCCTCCTCTTCCAACCAGGCCAGCAGCGTGGGGCCGAAATTGAAGCTGATTTTCTCGAAGTTGTTCACGATCTGAACGATGAGGTTCTCGCCGTCGAGAATGCGTGACTCCGTATTCGGCTCGTAGCATTCGGCGGTGATTCGCTCGTTCCAATCATGGTAAGGGTAGGCCGAGTCTTGCGATTCGATGGTCTCGAGCCACGGATTCTCCCGCGGCGGCTGGTAAAAATGCCCGTGGATACAAATATATCGCTCCATATCGATTCTCAGCTTCCGTGTCTTAGTGGCTGTGACGCAACTGTTTTTTTAAATGGATTTGCCAGGCATAGCCTGGCCTACACCGAATCCTGATTTGGCGGCGGAGCCGCCCTCCGTATTCCTTCTGGGTTCTCGAGTTCTCGAGTTCTTGCCACTGCGCGGCGCCCCGTCGTTATTCCGCGCTGTCCGATCGGCTGCGAAAAAAGACCGCTCCGAGAGGAGGTAGCGTGATCTCCAGTGCAAAGGGACGGCCGTGGTGAGGCCCTTCCGTGGCCTCGGACTCCACCGAAGTTTCCCTGACCGCTCCCGCCGTAGTCGAGAGCATCGCTGTTCGCGATCTCCTCCCAGAATCCACCTCGTGGGCGCGCCGATCTTATAGCCGTGGCGCGGAACCGGTGTGAAATTGAATACGGCCAAAATCACCGCCGAAGTCGTTTTGCCGCGGCGTATGAAGCTCACGATACTTTCTTCCCAGTCGGAACAATCGACCCATTCGAATCCCGCCGGATCGCAGTCCCGCTCGTAAAGCGCCGGCTCGTCACGATAGAGCCGATTCAGATCGCGAACCCAACGTTGGATGCCCTGATGCGGTATGAAATCCAGCAGATTCCACTCCACACTTTCGTCGTGAGACCACTCGTTCCACTGGCCGATCTCTCCGCCCATGAAGAGCAGTTTCTTGCCCGGCTGTCCCCACATGTAGGCGAACAGGAGTCTCAAGTTGGCGAACTGTTGCCAGCGTCGCCCGGCATCTTCGAGAGAAGCGCCCCTTTCCCGTGGACGACTTCGTCGTGAGAAAGAGGAAGGGCGAAGTTCTCGGTAAAGGCGTAGAGCATTCGGAATGTGAGCTGGTTGTGATGGTACTTCCGGTGGATCGACTCCTTCGACATGAAGACCAAGGTGTCGTGCATCCATCCCATGTCCCACTTCAATCCGAAACCCAGGCCGCCGACATAGGTCGGGCGCGAGACCATGGGCCACGCAGTGGACTCCTCGGCAATGGTTTGGACGTCGGGGTAGGCTCGGTAGACCTCCTCATTGAACCGCCGGAGAAAGTCGAGGGCTTCCAGATTCTCCTTGCCGCCGTACTGGTTGGGAATCCACTCTCCCTCTTTGCGTGAGTAGTCGAGATAGAGCATGGAGGCGACCGCGTCCACGCGAAGCCCGTCGATATGATATTTCTCCAGCCAGAAAAGTGCGCTCGACAAGAGGAAGCTCTGCACCTCGTTACGGCCGTAGTTGAAGATGGAGCTTTTCCAGTCGGGGTGAAATCCCTTTCGTGGATCGCCGTGCTCGTAGAGATAGGTCCCGTCGAAGTACGCCAGGCCGTGCTCGTCGGTGGGAAAGTGCGACGGAACCCAGTCGAGGATGACCCCGATCCCCTGCTGATGCAGATAGTCGATGAGGAACATGAAATCCTGCGGCGTGCCGAATCGACTGGTCGGCGCGTAGTAGCCGGTGGTTTGATATCCCCAGGAGCCGGAGAAGGGATGCTCCATGATCGGCAAGAGCTCCACGTGGGTGAAGCCCGTCTCGAGAACGTAGTCGGCCAGCAAGGGCGCGATTTCGCGATAGCTGAGCGATCGATTTCCGTCTTCCGGCATCGCGACGCCACGAACCGAGATGAACTTCGTAGATGGACATCGGTGCGTGAACGGTGTTTTTCTCTTTGCGTTTCTCCATCCACTCGCCGTCCCCCCACTCGTAGCCGAGCGGCCAGACGATGGAGCCGGTCTTGGGAGAGGTCTCGGCATGAAAGGCAAAGGGATCCGCCTTGTCCACGCTGGTACCCTTTGAATCGTGAGGCGATGTGGTATTTGTAGATGGCACCCTTGCCGATACCGGGAATGAAGCCCTGCCAAACCCCGGAGGATGCTCGCGGCTCGAGCGGGTGAGCCGAGCGGTCCCACCCGTTGAAATCGCCCACGACGGAAACCTGCTCCGCATTGGGCGCCCAGACCGAAAAGAAAGTTCCTCGCTCGACCTTCCACGGAGCCAGGGATGGGCCCCGAGGTGATCGAAAAGCCGGAAATGCGTCCCTTCGTTGAACAGATAGATATCGTGATCGGTAAGGAACATCGAGCTTTCTTGCTTCGAGCGGTGTTGTTTTCTTGTTCATAACAGACTCGGCTAATCGTTTGGAGTAAAAAGATGAGAGCGGCGTCGACCAGGCTATTATAACCGTCCGGTATGAGGGCTACGAAATCAAAAACGGCCCGGCGCTGTATTGAGGGAGAGACACGATGAAAAACGCGTGAATTCGATGTTTTTGGGTCCCTACGACAAGGGGTGGTCGATTTTCGATGGGTTTTTTGCTCGCGAGCGCATTGAGTCCACTTCAGTGCTGGCTTCCGGGGAGCTACAGAATTCTTCCGGTGAACCGATCCCGAGACCGGATTGGCTACCGGAGGTGTTTTTCACGATTCGGATTCTGGGGGTCGAGTTGTGGCAGTGGACCGCCTTGACTCTTCTGCTCGTTCTAAGTGTTTTGCGGCATGGATTTTAACCGGCGCACTTCACCGCTTGGCGAGCCGGATTGCCGCGGGGACCGATAGCGAGCTCGACAACCGTCTCGTCGAAGCCGGTGTCAAACCGGCGCGATTGGTCGTGTGGCATCGTGTTTTTCTATCTGGGAGCGGTTGTCCTGGGGATATCCGGCCTCGTCATGGATTTCCTCGATCGAGCCGGTTTGATCTTGGCGGTCTTGGGCGTGACCTGGTTGTTGCTGCGGATGACGAACGTCGTGTCCGAGGTGATGGAGGAGCGTCTCAAATCAAGGGGGGAGAAAGCGGCTCTGGCCTTGCTGCCCTTGGGTCGAAGGCTCGTGAAGGCCGTCATCTGGGGGCTCGCGTTTCTGGGAATGTTTCAGAATCTAGGTTTCGACATCACGGGATTGCTCGCGGGTTTGGGTGTGGGAGGCATCGCCGTCGCCCTGGCCGCGCAAAAATCCATCGAGAACCTTTTCGGCGGCGCCACGCTCCTCGTCAACCAGCCGATAAGGGTCGGGGACTACTGCAAGTTCGGCGCCATGGCGGGAACCATAGAGGATGTGGGCCTGCGATCGACCCGTGTGCGGACCCTCGATCGAACCTTGATCACCGTCCCCAATAGCGAGTTCTCTCAGACTCAAATCGAAAATTTCGGGGTTCGGGACCGGATACGCCTTTACGCCCTCCTGGGTTTTCGCTACGAGACCACGCCGGACCAATTCCGTTATTTGCTTTCCGAGCTACGGTCGCTCCTCTGGTCCCACCCCAAGATCGATACCGAGACCGTTCGGGTTCGTTTCGTCGGCTTCGGGGCCTACTCGCTCGACGTCGAGGTTGCCGCCTATGGTCTGACCTCCGATTGGAAGGAGTTCCTCGCTATTCGAGAAGATATTTTCCTGCGAATGATGGATATCGTGAAGAACAGCGGGACTTCCTTCGCCTTTCCGTCACAAACGAGCTACCTGTGTAAGGATGGAGGACTCGACCAAGAGGCCTCCCGGAAGGCGGAAAAGGAGGTCAATCTATGGCGTGAAGAAAGAAAGCTGCCGTTCCCGATTTTGCCTCCCGACAAAATCGATGAGCTCGAGAATACTCTGGACTATCCGCCGGTCGGCTCTTATTCGGAAAAAACGGAGGCCGAGTCCAGTTGATGACTTACTGTGGTCCGCCGTGCGCTTTTTGAATCGCGCTTTCGTACACTTCCAGGTACCGGTCGACGGACTGCGTCCATGTGAAATCGGCCCGCATGGCGCGTCCCACCAGCTCTCGCCACTCGAGCGGGTCGGCAAAATGAGCTCGCGCCCTTCGAATGGTTTTCTCGAGCTCCGCGGCTTTGTAGCGCTGGAACGAGAAGCCGTTGCCCCGCACGGGATCATCGTCCAAGTCGATGATGGTGTCGGCGAGCCCGCCGGTCCGGCGCACCACCGGGATGGTTCCGTAGCGAAGGGCAATCATCTGGCCGAGACCGCAGGGCTCGAACCTTGACGGCATGAGGAAAAAATCCGAACCGGCGTAGATCTTGGGCGCCAGCTCCTGTTGGAAACCCTCGTTCATACTGAGTTGGTTCGGATACTTCTTTTCGAGCGCCCGAAAGCTCCGAACGTACTCTTCCCAGCCGCTACCGAGGATCGCGAGCTGTGCACCTTCCTCCAACATTTGAGGCGCGATTTCGAGGATCAAGTCGAAGCCTTTTTGTGGGTCGAGTCGGGCGACGCACCCGAATAAGGGGGCCTCCTCCAATGGCGCGAGTCCCAGCATTTCCTGCAGCTTTTGCTTGTTAGTTGCTTTCCCGGTGACGTCTTCGGTGTCGTATGTTTCAAACAGCAGCTCATCCGAAGCGGGATCCCAGAGTGAGGGATCGATGCCATTGATGATACCTACCAAATCGGAAGCTCGGCTGCGGAGCAAACCGAAGAGTCCCGCTCCGAGCTCGGGCGTTTGGATCTCCTTGGCGTAGGTGGGGCTCACCGTCGTCAGAAGCTCGGAGTACAACAATCCACCTTTCAGCAGATTCACTTTTCCGTGGAACTCGAGGCCCTCGATCTGAAAGACGTCCCAGGGAAGGCCCAAACGCGGGACGGCTTCTTTGTCGAACGTACCCTGGTACGCGAGGTTGTGGATGGTCAAGACGACCGCGGCTCCACCGAACGAAAGCATCATTCCCGTAAGAGATTTTTCGGTAGACCGGCAGCAAAGACGTTTGCCAGTCGTGGATGTGAAAAACGTCCGGCTGAATCTCGAGCACTTTGACCGCTTCGAGGGCGGCGCGGGACAAAAAAGCGAACCGGAAGGCGTTGTCGGAATAGTCGGAACCGCCGATGCCGTAAATTTCGCATCCCGGCCGTAAAACTCAGGATTGTCGAGCAGATGCACCTGGACCCCATCGAAGTCGTACGACCAAATAGCGGCCTCTCGTTGGGCTCCGTCCATCCACACGCGGATTTTCTTGCCCGTGTCCCGCGCGGGGAACTTTAGCCGGTCGATGCCGGAGTAATACGGCAGGATGACCGAGACGTTCTCTTTGCGCCGGTGAAGCTCCTTGGAAAGGGAGGACACGACGTCGGCCAGTCCACCCACCTTGACGAAAGGCACCATTTCCGGGGACACGAAAACGATATTCATCGGGTGACCTCGATTCAGCGAAATGTGCGAACATATATCTTTACAACGGTTTTCGCTATGCATTACAATCACTTCAGCCTTCCTCGGGATTTTGGTGGAGTTCTTATGCCAATTAAAGAAGATCAATTGCTCGACCGCGAGCTGTTGAACGAGATCGATCGAATCGGCAAAGCCGATCTGATCGTCGGTATTCCGAGCTTCAACAATGCCGGCACAATCGGCCATGTCGTCAAGGCTGTGAGCGCCGGGCTTGCGAAGCACTTCTCGGAGTATAGCTCGGTCATCATCAACTCGGACGGGGGTCGAAGGACGGCACCGGAGACGTCGTGGCTTCTTCGGATTTCACCGATCTCCAAACGCTCATGGTGCGGCATCGCCTCCATCCGGTGCACAAGATCATCACGCCTTACCACGGCATCCCCGGCAAGGGGAGTGCGTTTCGCACCATTTTCAAAATAGCTCAACTCCTAGGGGCGAAGGCCTGCGCCGTGGTGGACTCGGATCTCCGGAGCATCACGCCGGAGTGGATCGAGCTTCTCCTCTCTCCCATTCTCAAGGAAGGTTTCGACTATGTGACGCCCCTTTACCGGCGGCACAAATACGACGGCACGATCACCAACAGCATCGTCTATCCCATGACCCGCGCCCTCTACGGCAAGCGGATCCGGCAACCCATCGGCGGGGATTTCGGTTTCTCGGGCGCGCTGGCCGAGCGTTACCTTTCCAAGGATGTCTGGGATACGAACGTCGCCCGCTTCGGGATCGACATCTGGATGACCACGACGGCTTTGGCCGAAGGGTTCAAGGTCTGCCAGTCCTTTCTTGGGGCGAAGATCCACGACCCCAAGGACCCCGGAGCGGATCTCTCGGCCATGCTCGTGCAGGTGGTCTCTTCCGTTTTCGAGCTCATGGGGACCTATGAGGAGGCTTGGGACAAAGTGGAGGGCTCGGAAGCCGTTCCCTACTTCGGATTCGAGTATTCGGTGGGTCTCGAACCGATTGTCGTCAATACGGCGCGAATGGTGGACAACTTCCGGCAGGCAGCCCGCGAACTGGATCCGATATTGAGCGAGATTCATCGATCCTTCCCGGTTGAGCGCGCTGCGCGATATTCGCGGGTCGGACCCGCACCAGATTTCCCGACGATATCTGGGCTTCCGTCATTTATGATTTCGCACTCGCCTACAATCGCGGCGTCATGAACCGAGACCATCTGCTGAAGTCTTTGACGCCTCTTTATATCGGACGGACCGCCGCATTCGTAATGGAAACGGCGGACGCCAATTCCGACCAGGTCGAGGAGCGTATCGAGTCCGTTGGCGGGCGCTTTCGAGTACGGCGAAGCGAGATTTCGTTCGGCGCTGGAAGGCCGAGAACGTGTCTCGAGGGAGGTAAGAGATGTTATCACAATGGTACCGTCACCCGGTGATGGAGCCGGTGCGACTGTTTATCGAAAGGGTGCTGGCGTTCCTTCCCAACGTCATCCTCATGCTGGTGGTATTGGCTTTGGGGGCCGTGGTCGCTCGCCTGCTTCGCGCCTTCGTTCGCCGGTTTTTGAAAATCGCGGGATTCGACAAATTTTGCGATCGATTGGGCCTGACCGAGATGCTTGCCAAAGGCGGAAGCCGGTACACCCCGCTCCGAAATCGCCGGTCGAATCGTTTACTATCTGGTTGCACTCGTCACGTTCTTCATGGCCCTGGCCGCTTTGAACATTCGCGCTACGAACCAACTGATTTCGGACTTCTTCGGCTATCTACCGAACTTGCTCGTTGCCTTCGGCATATTGGCCGCCGGATATCTCCTGGCTCGATTCCTTTACCGGAGTGTTCTGATTGCCGCCGTCAACGCCCATGTGGGCCACGCCGGCGCGCTCGCCCGCGCCGCCCAGATCGGCGTCCTCATCCTCGGTTGCGCGGTGGCGCTCGAACATCTTTCCATCGGTCGTACCGTCGTGCTGGCCGCCTTTTCAATCACTTTCGGGGGAGTCATCCTGGGTCTCGCGCTCGCGTTCGGGCTCGCCGGCAAAGACATGGCCAAGGCTTTTCTGGAGAAGAGCCTGAGCCGGTCCCCGGACGACGAGCCCAAGGACGAGATGAGGCACATCTGACAATCCCTGGCTGAATCAACCGTCGCTACTGTCGGCCTCCACCGCCTCGTAGAGATCGTCGAGGACATTTGGCAGAGCCGATGTGACTCGGCCCCAATTCGGGATGAGTGTTGCCGCCAAGGGATCTTCGATGAACTGGTCGCCCGGCGATCCTGATGGCCTGAGTGAAGGCTTCCACTGCCGACTCCTCTCCATGCCGGTCGAATTCGAGGCTGTTGATTGCGGAATCGGCGCTGAAGCGCTCGATGTGGTCTTCAGCCGATCGTTTGTACCTCACGAGCAGACTGCGAAGTAGGCCCTCGGAGATGACGACGCCTTCCGCGGCCAGCGTTCGGAACAAGGATTTGCAGATGTCGATGGTCATCTTCATCAGGCCGGAGTTGGGATCACTCTTGGGAGAAGGTCTGATGTTTGTGATCGTAATTGATGTTCAAATCCACCTGGCAGACCCGCCGGTTCGTGACGTTTCGGAAAATCTCGGCCAGCATTCCAACCTCCAGTCCCCAGTCGGCAGGGATGCGGTTCACGCGCGCCAGATCGGCGTCCATCGCAAACTCACCGGCCAGCACGTAGCGAAAGCTATCCAGGTACATAAGAAACCGCAGATCTCCGACGAGGCGTTGGATACTTCGGATGAGGGGTGTCATGAGAAGCCGGGTCACCCGTCCATGCATGCGGTTCGATATCCGGCTGTAAAAACCCTTGCAAAAACGGTAGTCGATGTTGGGATTCATGACCGGATAAACCAGACGGGCCAGGACTTCACGGGTATAAGTCAAAATGTCGCAATCGTGAAGAGCGATGACGTCGGACTCCCCGCGGGACAAAACGTAGCCGTAGGACATCCAGGCACCGCGGCCTTTGCCTTGCTCCCCCAGGAAGAGGCCCTCTTTCGTCAGCCTGTCGCGGACGGCTGTCAAGCGAGGTCCGTCCTGCCACAGGATGCGATGGCGTTGAGGAAGACGGGAGAAAAAATCTCGGGCTTTTTCGAACTGCGCGGGGTCCGCCCGATCCAGACTGATGACTATCTCGTTGATGTAAGGCACCTTCTGTAGCTCGTTGACGATGTGATTCAAGGCCGGGCCCTCGAGCTCGCTATAGAGGGAAGGTAGAACCAGCGCCAACGGTCGAATCTTGCCGAGCGTAACGAGCTCGCGTTCGAGCCGCTCCGGATCGGGTTTGCCTAGATAATGAAGCGTAGCAACCACACCGGTCTGATGGAAATCGCTCATAAAGCCTCCTCGAAAGCAGAAACAGATATTCGTTTTTATGCTCGAGACACTATTGTATTCAATTTGGGGCGCCGAATGCGGCCTAGGCCGTGCCCCAAGTGAAAATTAATGCAGAGCCGCAAAGCATAGAAGAAAGTCCTGAATGTCGGGCAAGGGCAGGGGCGCGGGCACGCTGCGGTTTCCTGATGCCGACGGCGACTTACCCCGTCGAAAACGGTAGCCGTCCTCCGATTTCATTCTGTATTCTGACTTCTGTATTCTGACTTCCGATAATGATATATTACGCGATCCGGTAGGAATGATATGGATATCGAACTGGCGCCGTCCCGAATTCTCGCTCTGATTCTTGCAGGGGGCAAAGGCTCCCGTTTGTACCCCTTGACTGCAGAGCGCTCCAAACCCGCCGTACCCTTTGGCGGAAAATACCGCATCATCGATTTCGTTCTAAGCAATCTCGTCAATTCAGGTATTCGGACCAACTTCGTTCTTACTCAGTACAAAGCCCAGTCGCTTCTCGAACATCTTCAACTCGGTTGGATCCACGCTTCCGGTCCCGAAGAATTCCTGTTGGCGGTTCCGGCGCAGATGCAGTCGGGAGAGTCGTGGTACAAAGGCACCGCCGATGCCATCTATCAGAACTTGCGTCTGCTCGATCGAACACACCCGAAGATCGTCGCCGTTTTCGGTGCGGATCATATTTATAAGATGAACGTTCATCAGATGGCGGGTCTACACAGGCAGTGGGATGCCGCCGCCACCGTCGCTTGTTTGCCGGTACCGGTCGAGGAAGCGTCCTCTTTCGGAGTGATCCAAGTGAACAAGGATTGGAGGATTACGGGGTTTGTGGAAAAGCCCGACAATCCGCCGGAGATACCGGATCAACCCGGAATGTCCCTGGTTTCCATGGGGAACTACCTTTTCAATACCGACGTTCTCGTGAAAGCTCTGAGGGCAGACGCGACGGATCCGGACTCGGTTCACGATTTCGGAAAATCGATCCTACCCAAGATGATTCACGAGCAACCGGTTTTCGCCTACGATTTCAATCGCAATCGCATCCCCGTGGAAACCGGCGCTGAGGTGGAAACCGCTTACTGGAGAGACATCGGTACGATCGAGGCTTATTACGAAGCCAACCTCGATCTGAAAAACGTCGCGCCCCAGCTCAACCTCTACAACTGGCATTGGCCCATCCGGTCGGTCAATTTCAACGACCCTCCCGCCAAGTTCGTCTTCGATGAAAACGGCCGGCGTGGTCAATCGATCCAGTCCGCCGTCTGCTCCGGATGTATTCTTTCCGGCGCCTATGTCAAAGACTCGGTTCTCGGGAGGAATGTTTTCGTCAACGAGGGTGCCGAAGTGCTGGGATCCGTTGTCCACGACAACGCCTGGATCGGCCGCGGGGCACGTGTCCGGCGGGCGATCATCGACAAGAACAATCGGATTGAAGCGGGAGAAACGATAGGCTACGACCTGGAAAAAGACCGCGAGAGATATCACGTGTCGGAGGGTGGAATCGTCGTGGTCTCCCGCGCCCCGGACACGCCCGAAAGCAGAGCCCGCAACTTATAAATCCGGATGACGACGGCGAGTCCTCGAGCCGTCTCCCTGTTCCCTTCTGTATTCTGTCTTCTGAATTCTGTATTCTCTGCTACCGATACGCCTTCCGCACATACTCCGCGATCATCCGGTCCGTGTTGAAAAACGATCCGTTGAGCGAAATGGCGTTACGCATCACTTCGATATACCCGTCACGGTTTTCGTAGTACAGAGGGAGAATGACTTCTCTCGAGCTTTTCGTAGAGGGATGCCGCGTCTTTGGCGCGATCGTCGGCACTCGGCGTCAATCGAGAATCCTCCCCGATGGCCCAACCGGTGGTCCCTTCCACGTGACCTTCGATCCACCATCCGTCGGGAACGCTCAGACTCGGCACTCCGTTGAGAGCCGCCTTCATGCCGCTCGTTCCCGAGGCCTCCATGGGAGGTTGCGGGTTGTTGAGCCAAATGTCCGGACCGGACGTCACCAGATGGCCGATTTCGATATCGTAGTTCTCGAGATAGACCAGACGGATCGGAGGCTTGAGTTTACGTTTGACCTTGAAGATGGTGCGTATGAGCTCTTTCCCCGCCTGGTCTCGAGGGTGTGCTTTGCCGGCGAACACGAGTTGAATGGGTCCAAAGCGCTTGGCCAGCTTCTGTAATTTTTCGACGTCGTCGAAGAGTAGATCGGCTCGCTTGTAGGCTGTCGCCCGGCGTGCAAAACCGATGGTAAAACCTTCCGGATCCAGCTCGGTTTTCTCGACCTGTGCGATGAACTCGAGAAGCTTCTTTTTAGCTGCTCGATGAGCTTTCCAGATTTCCTCCTTCGGGATGCCGGAAGCGTACCGCAGACTGCAGTTGTCTTCCCTCCAACCGGGCACGTGGCCGTCGAACAGCTGCTGGAACGGCTCGGAGGTCCAGGTCGCGGCATGAACCCCGTTGGTGATCGAGTTGAACACGGTATCCACCGAACATCAACTCCGAGACCTTCTTGTGCTTTCGAGCGACTCCGTTGACGTACTCGCTCAAATTCAAGGCGAGATAGGTCAGGTTGAGCTTGCCGTCCATACTGCCGAAGGGCTCGATTTTCGCGTAGGTTTCCTCGCCCAACACTTTCTTGGCGAGCTCGGGGGCAAAACGATCGTGTCCCGCCGCCACCGGAGTGTGGGTGGTGAAGATGCATTTCTCGCGCACCGTTTGGATCTCGGCGTCCGAGATCTTCGTGCGACGCGTGGACCGAAGCCGTTCGCGGAGCAACTCGATGGTGAGTAGGCTCGAGTGGCCCTCGTTCATGTGGTAGCGTTCGAGCCCCTCGTAGCCCATTGCAGAAAGTATGCGAATGCCACCGATGCCGAGGATCGTTTCTTGGGCAAGACGGTAAAGCTCGTCTCCGCCGTAAAGGTGATGAGAAAGCTTTCGATCCCACTCCGAGTTTTCGGGGACATCGGAATCCAAAAAGTAAACCGGGACATGTTGACCGCGGATTCCGGGAACTTCGTATTTCCAACAGCGCAGACGTACACTCCGATCCTCGATTCGCACCGATACCCGTTCGGGCATTTCGGCCAAATAATCCTCGACGTTCCACTCCCTGGGCAGCTCCGTCTGTACGCCTTTGCTATCGAGTTTTTGCAGGAAGTAGCCTTTTCGGTGGAGCAGGGTCACGGCGACCAGCGGAATCCCGTGGTCGGCCGCGGAGCGGATGGTGTCTCCTGCGAGGATGCCCAAACCACCGCTATAGGTCGGGATCTCCGCTTCGAATCCAATCTCCATCGAAAAGTAAGCGATCCTTCGAATCGGCAAGTTGTGTTTCTCCTTTCAGCTCAGTTCGGTTGTCCGGAGCGGATTCCGCACAACCTTTCATTATATCGAGAAATCGGCCGACTCACAGCCGGAATCCGGCTATGCTGTGGTAGACGGAATCTGCCACCAAGAGAAAGAACTTTCACTCCAAAAGGAGGTTTTCAGATGGATTTCAACCAATGGCCCGTTCTGTTGGGCGATCTCTTTGCGAAGCTATCGCAGGCCGTGAGCGCTTATTTCCCCAATCTTCTGGGGGCTGCTGTTGTTGCTGGTCTTCGGGTTGGCTCGTCGCCAAGCTTGCTGCGTTTCATCGCCTCTCGTTTTTTGGGTCGGCTCCATACGCTTATCCCCGGTCGGGCCCTGGGGCGAGAGATTAAAAGCTCCGGTTTCGACCGCTTAGCGACCGATCTCGTCAGCACAGTCGTTTTCTGGGCCGTGTTCCTGTTCTTTGTCGCCGCCGCCACCGAGGCCTTGGGCCTGTCCGCGGTGACGAACGGATTGGGTCGTCTGGCCGGCTACCTGCCCGGTCGTGTTGGCTTCGGTCTTGATCCTTCTTGCCGGTCTGGTACTTGGGAATCTGGCGCAGTCCGTGGTGACTAGGGCGGGGAGCACGGCCAACCTTGCCTATGCGGATGCAGCCGGTCGGGCGGCGAAGGCCGGCATTGTTTTGCTGGCCGGTGTGGTGGCTCTCGACCAAATCGGCATCGACAGCACGTTGCTGATTCTGATCACTGCGATCGTCATCGGCGTGGTGCTGGGCGGGCTCGCCTTGGCTTTCGGTCTGGGAGCCCGCGGCGTCGTCAGCAATATCATTGCTTCCCACTATATGAATCAGGCCTATCGAGTCGGTCAGCGCATCCGAGTCGGTGACGTGGAGGGCCGCATCGACGAAATCCAGCCGGCCTATCTCGTCATCGACGGCGTCGAAGGTCGCGTATTGGTTCCCGCCAGGCAACTGGTGGAAAAGGTATCGGTATTGTTGCACGAGGAGAGCTCAGCAATGAACGCGGAATGGATGCTCTCCCGGGAATTCCTCCAATCTCACCCCGATCGACGCCACGCGGGTTCTGGAGACGGTTGGGTCCGACAGTGCCGCGGCCTATCTTGCGGAGGTTGACTGAAGGTGGCTGCCACCGCGCTCGGGAATATGGAGGCTTTTGGTGCCGCCGAATGTCTCTCCGGATGGTCGGATGAGCGAATCGCGGCATTACTCGAGTTGCTTCCGTTGGCGAATGCCGCTCGGATTCTCCGTGTGATGAGCGTCTCGGATCGGGACCGCATCATGAAACTGGCACCCGAAGCGAGGACTCGAGTATTGCGCGGGATTCTCAGCTTTCCGGAAGGTACGGCGGCAGCTCGGATGGATCCAGACATCCCGGCTTTTTTCGAGGATTCGAAAGCCGGTCGAATCTGGAAGCGGTTGAGCGCCTATGACCGACGCCTGGGACCCTATATCTACATCGTCGAAGGAGAAGGTAAATTGGTAGGTGTCATGAGCTTGCGAGAGTTGATGACGGCTCCTCCCAACGTGGAGCTTCGATCGGTGATGATGAAGCCCGTGGCTCGAATCGAAGCCCATGCGAGCGACCGTGCGGTTATCGCGCACGCGGCCTGGCAACGGTATTCGGCCCTCCCTGTGGTGGACGAGGCGGGAGTCCTGCTCGGTGTGATCCGGTACTCGACCTTTCGCACTATGGAAACGGGAGAGGTGACGCGGAAACCCGAGACTTGGAATTCAGCCGTGGTGCTTGCCGAGCTTTACTGGCGAAGCTCATCGACGTTTCTTTTTGGTCTCTTGAGTACGATAGGACCTCGGGCGGCGCAACCGACGAAGGAGGAGCCATGAAAGCAGATCTGCCCGAGCGGCGAAGGCTCTAGCCGGAGCCTACCTTCGTGAGTTTCCGGAAGAAGTGGCCCGTCATCTGGAAACCCAACCCACGGGAGACGTGGCCGAGCTTCTCGAGAACGCTCCTATTTTCGACACCGTTGTGGTCATGGAACGATTGTCTCCCGACAGGGCGGCGCGTGTGCTCGAACATCTGTCGAATGACTCCGCGACGGCCGTCCTCTCTCGCACGGAGCCGAGCCGCTCCGCCCTGTTGTTGTCCCGAATGGATGAAACGGTGCGACTTCGGTTGCTGGGGTTGTTGAGTCCCGAGCTTTCCGCCGAGTTGCGGGAGCTTTCATCATATCCTCCGGACACGGCGGGCGGCACGATGGATCCCCGAGTGACGACCTTCCTTCCGCACATGACGATCCAGCAGACACTCCGTCGATTGAGACACTATCCGAGAAAGGGACTCCACGCGATTTTCGTCGTGGACGAAAGGGGTCGATTGTTGGGCTCGATTCCGATCCAGACGGTCGCCGTTTCGAGTCCGAAAGTGACTTTACAGACCCTTCTCGAACCGACCACGGTTTCCGTGCAACCCGTTGCATCTCGTGAGGAAGTCGTGGAGCTTTTGAGTCGATACCGGTTGGCGTTGTTACCGGTCGTCAACCTCGAAGGGCGCCTTCTCGGCGTTTTGCGGCACGACGCTCTGGTGGCTGCGACGGCGGACGCGGTCAGTGCCGACATGCAGAGCATGGTGGGCGCGAGCAAGGAAGAGAGGGCTTTGTCCAAAGTCTCCTTTGCAGTGCGAAAAAGGTTGCCCTGGTTGGAGATCAACCTGGGGACCGCTTTCTTGGCGGCGTCGGTCGTCGGACTTTTCGAGGAGACCATAGCCCGTTTTACGGCCCTGGCGGTTCTCCTGCCGGTGGTCGCCGGCCAGTCGGGAAATACAGGGGCCCAAGCCTTGGCGGTCGTGATGCGCGGCCTGGCGCTCCGCGAGATTCGAGTTCGACAGTGGGCACGCGTCGCTATAAAAGAGCTCAGTGTCGGGTCCTTGAATGGGATCGCCGTCGCGGTGACGACATCCTTTTTCGTCTATCTATGGAGCCGGTCGGTCGGTTTGGCCTTGGTCATCGGGATCTCCATGGTGGCCTCGATGTCGATTGCCGGTCTCGCCGGAGCCGTTATCCCGATCCTCTTGACGGCCCTTCGACAAGATCCCGCCCAGTCTTCCTCGATCGTTCTAACAACGGTAACGGACGTGGCGGGTTTTTTCAGCTTTCTCGGGATAGCTACACTTTTGTCCTCGATGCTTTAGAAACATGATGAAATAAGCGGAGGGAGGCCGGCGATGCGATCGATTCTGATAGTGGACAACGAGCCGCTGGAAATATCCATGCTTCGCGAGATGCTGGAGGACGCGACGTATCGATTCGAGACCGCTATGACGGGCGTCGAGACCAAGGAAATCGTGGGAAGCAGGGGTGACGAGATCACGGCGATTCTCATCGACTGGATCTTGCCGGACGTAGACGGGATCGAGCTGTTGGGCTGGTTGAAGGACCAGCCTCAGCTTGCCGATGTCGAGGTCGTCGTCCACTCCGCCGAGTTCGCCCCGGAGAATGTTGAGAAGGCCATCGATGCGGGGGCCTACTACTACCTGACCAAGCCGTTCGACGAGCCCCAACTCGAAGCCATCATTCGTGCCGCCGTGTCGAGCTTCGAGCTGAAGCGTCGTATGGCGGAAAAAGCGAAAGAGGCCGAAGATGCCTTCCGCCTCCTACACAGCGGCTCTTTTCAGTTCAGAACGAAGGACGAAGCAGAGCTTCTCGCAGCCTATATCGCGTCGGGAGTGGGTCACCCAGATTTGGGTCTCGGATTGGCGGAGCTCATGCTGAACGCGGTCGAGCATGGAAATCTCGGTGTCAACTACGAGGAAAAGGGGAGACTCCTCGCGGAGCGCAGGTTCTCGTCCGAGCTCGAACGGCGCCTGTCGCTTCCCGAGTATAGGAAACGTCGAGTCCGAGTGAAGCTCCGCCGGATCCGGAAGATGATGAAAGTCACGGTGCAGGACGAGGGAGCCGGGTTCGATTTCCATAGGTACATGACGTTGGACAAGAAGAGAATGTTCGACTCGCACGGGCGCGGAATCCTCATGGCATCGGCGACCTTGGACCTTAGATATATCCCGCCTGGAAATCGTGTCGAGGTCAGGCTGCCCTTGCCTGGAAAGCAGAAAGAAAAACACGTTGGCTGACCTGAGGAGTGGTCCGCGATCGGGAAAACGAAATGGGGAAGCATCGTAGGATCAAGGGGAGGAGATCGTAACCGAGAGGGCTGTATCCCGCCGGAATCCAATCACCCCCCGGACGCGGGCGGGATCGGGGCTCGAGCGTTCGTTTTACCCTTCCACCGGATTGTTGAAGAAGCGTGTTGTCGGGTAAGCGAAATCGATATCGTCACATTTTGCGAACTCTTCCAGGATGTCCTCCCAGATCTCTTGGGTCGTACCGCGACGTTTCCTGGGCTCGCAAAGGTAACGAATGGTCAGCAGACACCGCTATCGGCCACACTCGTGTAGACGACCGGAGTCATGTGGGTGTAGAGAATCATGAATTTCGGGCGGCGTGACGAAGCTTCTCTTCGGCGGCTCTCGATAGGTGCTCGGCATGACGGTTCGCTATTTCGAGCAAGATGGATTTCGCCTTCTTCCAGTCGCTCTCGAACGTGACGAGCACCGGAACTTCGTTCCAGATGTACTGGAATCCCTTCGAGTAGTTCGCCTGAGCCTCGCGGAATATCTTCCCGTTCGGTATATGAATAACCCGGCCGGTGCTTTGGTCTGCGTCCACCCAGTTGCCGACCTCCATCAGCGTGAATTGGAAGATGCGGAGATCGATGACGTCACCCCGGTTGTCTCCGATTTGTATGCGGTCCCCTACGTCGAAAGGCTTCCGCAGCATGATGAAGAGCCAGCCGGCCAGATTCACAATCGGATCTTGGAGCGCGATGGCAAGACCCGCCGCTGAGCAGGCCCAAAAAAGTGGAAATGGAAGCAAAACCTTGGATCCAGATGCGTCCGATGACCAAGAAGGCGAGCAGGGCCGAAAGTAGGTGATCGTTTTCCGCCACTGGTAAAGAGCGCGGGCGTCCTCGACCCGGCGGTAAAGCATTCGGAGCGCGAGGACCCGGATGATCGAGAAAATCAGGAGCGCGGCGATCGTCGCCAGCGACCGACTCTCGAGGTCGCTGGGAGACGACAAGGCTCTTTAAACCACTCTAATATTGGCTCCATTGGATAACGATACCATAGGGGCTAGTCCGACTTCGTCACCTGAAGCTCGGCTGCATCGAAAATGGCGTTCTTGAGGTTGGCGCCCCGGATGTCGATACCCGAGCATTTCGCGCCGAGTAGGTTTGTGCCGCGTAGATCGGCGTCCTGCAGGTCGGCCTCTCGAAGATCCGTTCCGCGTAGATCGGCGTCTCGCAGTATCGATCGCTGCATTTGGGCTTGGCGTAGATTGGCCCCGCCTAGACGGGCACCCTGAAGGTCGGCTCCCTGGAGATTGGCTCTCTCGGAGGTCGGCGTCGCCAAGATGGGCCTCGCCCAGGTCGGCCTTCTGAAGCTTCGCGCCGCGAAGATTCGTCTCCTGTAGATGGGCTTCTCCAAGGTCTGTCTCCCGAAGATCGGCTCCCCAGAGATCGGCTCCTCGAAGGTGTGCTTCACGCAAATTTGCGCCGCGAAGCATAGCGCCACCCAGTTTGGCTTTTCTCAGGTTCGCTCTCTCGAGATTCGCGTTCTCTAGATCCGCCGCATCGAGAGTTGCGTTTTGAAGATCGGCCCCCTGCAAATTGGCTCGGCTGAGATCCGCCTCCTCCATATTGGCTCCCTTGAGGTTGGCTCCTTCCAGGTTGGCTTCCTTTAAGATCGCCTGCGCCATGTCGGCGTCTTCCAACCGGGCGCCTCGGAGATTGGCCCCCTGCAGTTGAGCTTCCATCAAGTTGACTCCTTCGAGCAAAGCGCCCAACAAACTCGCCTTCTGTCCCTCTTGCTTCTTCGAGGAGAGCCAGCGGCGATGATTCTCCAAGATGTTCTTCAAATCCATTTGGCTGCGCCTTTCTCACTGCCCAACCCGGCCGGATTCTCAGTGCACGCGCAAGTGGAAGAACCCATGGGTTCGATTTCTCCTTCCGGTGAGATCGCCCCATCCCCTTTGCGCTTCGCATGTTAATGCATTCGATAGTGAATGAACATCGGACGAATGCGTGAAACGTGGTTTCCCGCTATGGAGCCGCTGTCGTACTCGATGTTGGGTCATCAGCATGCACTCGACAGAATGTGCGACATGTGGCGGTTTTGCTGGTCCGGAACCAAGCGGGTCGGGCGGTGGCTCATGGCCAAAATCGACAGCGTCGCGACGCCCGGCCGGGACAGAGAACAAAGTAATGGAATTTGGGGCCTTTCGAAGGACGCAAGGTGTGGCGGATCTGCGGCTCGGCGATAAGTCGATAGAACAGTAGCTTTTCGGGGTTACGGATGGAAAATGAAACACAACTCTGCCCCACTTCAGAGCCGAACGGGCTCCCGTGCCGAGTCATGTAAGTCATCTTTTATCAAGTAGATGGGACTTCGATTTTTTTTGATGGGAATCGGCACGACTTTTGCGATGGTTTCAACAGGTACCCCCGGCTGACCGTGCCGAGTGGGTATCGATGAGCAACTGGAGATGAAAAAGAAAAAAATGAGAATCAAACCTTTGAGAGACCGTATCGTTGTCAAACGAATTGAGCCTAAGGAGTCATGCCATGGAACTACGAGAAGATAAGAGGCAGATGCTGTTTCTGGCTTCGATTGACGGCGATCCCGACCAGCTCCAGTCCCTTGTTATTTCGGGTGTGGATGTCAACACAACGGACAAGCGGGGATGTACCGCCCTCATGGTCGCATCAGAATGCGGGCGTAAAGAAACGGTACGAGCCCTCCTAGGAATCGGAGCGGACGTCAATCTGAGATGTTTGAAAGAAGAGACCGCGTTGATGGCGGCGGCCCGCCAGGGATTCACAGACATCGTTCGGATGCTTGTTGATGCCGGTGCCGACGTGAATACCAAATCAGACCGTGGTTGGACCGCGCTCAAGATGGCGGTCTATTCGAACCACCTTGATACCGCCGAGCTCCTCTTGGAGTGTGGTGCGAATCCCAACTCGAAAGACGGCGACGGCGAGACGGTTTTTCAATGCGCACTTCGCCATGCGGGCAAAGAGACGATCGATCTCATCAAGAGTCGGTGCGAGAGAGTCGCCTAGCGTTCCGCGGAACCGTCATCCGTCTATCGTGGTATTTCCCTCAGTGTGAATAACCGTTGAAAAGTAGCCCGTTCCAGTTGACGAGGACTCGAATCGACTGAAAGACTTGTGAACGAAGTGGAGGTCGTCAACCATGCTCCGTTTGAAAAATTTACTGTTTCCCACTGACTTCACGAGGTGTGCCCACCAAGCACTGGAGCACGCGCTCTATCTGGCGAAAGAATATCGCGCCGAGCTTCACATGCTACATGCGGTCGTCCTCCACGGGCTCGTCCATGACAGCCCAAGTTATCGCTTGACCGATATCGAGGAAGTCGAACGACGTCTCGAGGCCGCGGCCGCCGAGCATATGCAGTCTGCGCTGGACCGGAAAGCCGTCAACAATATCGTTGTGATAAAAGTCAAGAAGCGAGGACTATCAGCCGGTCCGGTCATCGTCGAGTATGCACGCGCTCACGAGATTGACCTCATCGTTATGGGAACGCATGGACGCCGCGGTCTGGGCCATCTCGTGCTCGGAAGCGTGGCCGAAGAGGTGGTCCGCTCAGCCCCGTGTGCGGTGTTTACAGTACGCGAACTGGCAGAACCCCAGCCGCTCGAGATGGTAGAGAAAATACTGGTTCCGGTGGATTTTTCAACCTATTCTCAGCGAGCTGTTTCCTATGCGAGAGAATTGGCGGCTTCATACGGTCCCGTTTACAGTTGTTGCACATCTTTGAAGGGCTGTTTACCCATCTTTCTACGCATTAGATAGAGACAAATACCTGGTTCAAAAGAGTGAGATCGAAGATGCAGCCATCGAGAGCCTCCGCCGGATCTTCAAAGAATCGGCCGGTCCACAAGTCTCGGCTGAGTTTCACCTCCTCGAAGGTCGGGCATCAACGGATATTACGGATTTTGCGGATCGGTGCGATTCGGATTTGATCGTGATTGCTACCCACGGTCTCACCGGACTCAAGCGGTTCTTCCTCGGAAGCGTTGCAGAAAAGGTCATTCGTCGGGCGACCCGCCCGGTGTTCGTGGTCAAGGCCTTCGGCCGTTCCTTGTTCGCGGACGGAGGATCGGTGAAGTGACGACTGAAAGCAGGTTTCTGCTAAATTCGAACCTGGGAGTTTCTGTTTCGATATACGTACACAGACACCGACGACTCTCTATCCGAGCCCGTGATTTACCTGGGAAATACTTGACAGGATTCTCTGCAATATCGCCGACAAAGTGGACGAGTACACCGTCGGAGTAGACTGCACTTGGAATCCGATGGTGAGGTGGCTATTCAACAATGTCTATCTCAGAGGCGAAGGGATGCTCTCGGCAGACACTTCCACCGCAAAAGGGTCGGACCGAATAGAGCACGAGAACATGCTCGGCGTTCGTATAATTTTCAAGTTTTAGTGTACCCAAAGGTCCCCTCCATTGCGGACATGCGGCGGACCAGAAAAGAGGAGAGCATGAGCTCTACGAAAAAGAGAACGGAGCGTGATAGCTTGGGTGCGGTCGAGGTCGCAGGCGCTCGCCTGTGGGGTGCTCAAACCCAGCGAGCCCTGACCCACTTCGATATCTCCGAGGAGCGAATGCCGTTGGCTGTGGTTCATGCCGTCACGCTGGTCAAAAAGGCGGCGGCCGTCGTGAACTTCGAGCTGGGGATTCTGGATGAGAAAAAGGCCCGCGCTATTGGGGCAGCCGCGGACGAAGTTCTGGGCGGAGACCATGACGAGGAGTTTCCACTCGTCGTTTGGCAAACGGGAAGTGGTACGCAGACCCATATGAACGTCAACGAAGTTTTGGCCAATCGTGCCAGCGAGCTCTGGGTGGTCCCCGCGGGGAAAGCGTGTCGTACATCCCAACGACGATGTCAACATGGGACAGTCTTCGAACGACGTGTTTCCCTCTGCCATGCACTTGGCCGCCGTCACTATGCTGAAGTCTCGAGTTCTTCCCGCCGTTAAGAGACTCCGCGACGCATTCCGCGACAAATCCGAGGCCTTCCAGGATATTGTCAAGATTGGAAGAACCCATCTTCAAGATGCAGTCCCGCTCACCCTCGGGCAGGAGCTCTCCGGCTACGTCGCCCAACTCGACCATGGTCTCGGATATGTCGAGAGGTCTTTGCCGGACCTTTATGAGTTGGCTCTGGGTGGTACGGCCGTGGGTACGGGACTGAACGCGCATCCCGAGTTCGCGGCTGCGGGCTGCCAAGAAGATCTGCGGAACTGACGGGCAGTCCCTTCATCCCCGCTCCCAACAAGTTTGCGGCCCTTGCGGGTCACGACGCCCTGGTACACGCCCATGGTACCTTGAAGACGCTCGCCGCTTCGCTCGTCAAAATCGCCAACGATATTCGGTGGTCGGCTTCGGGTCCAAGGTGCGGACTCGGTGAGATCGTCCTTCCCGCGAACGAGCCGGGCAGCTCCATCATGCCGGGGAAGGTCAATCCCACCCAGTGCGAAGCCTTGACCATGCTTTGCGCTCAGGTCTTCGGCAACGACGTGACGATCAACTTCGGTGAGTCGTCCGGGAATTTTGAGCTCAATGTCTATAAACCGGTGATTATTTACAATTTCCTTCAAAGCGCCCGTCTCCTCGCGGATGGATGTGATAGCTTCCGCACCTATTGTGTGGTGGGTATCGAACCGAACCACGAGAGGATTCGTGCCAACTTGGAGAGCTCTTTGATGTTGGTTACCGCTCTCAATCCGCACATCGGCTACGACAGCGCTGCCAAGGTTGCCAGGAAGGCGTACCGGGAGGGGAAGACCCTGCGGGAAGCTTCTATCGAGCTGGGTTTAATGAGCCCGGAACAATTCGATGCTTGGGTCGTACCGGAAGAGATGGTGGGAGGTTGAGCTTGTCCAGAACGACTTTCGCTGTTGAGATTGGCTGAAAAGGGAGATGGACCAGAAGTCGGCCGGCTTCAATCTCGAAAGAGATGAGGAGGCCTTTCGCCTTTATATCACCAGTGAGCTCGAGACTTATTCCGACCAAACCCTCGATCTCTATTATCGCGCCGTTTTGGACGCGCGAAGGGCGCGCCGCAATTTAGTGGAAGAGCGCTATCGGAAGCAAGCGAGTGCTTCAAAAGGTAAAAGAAAGAAAGGCTCGGGCAAACGGGCCGCCTGAGTATCCACACGGCGCTCAGGATCAGCTCCCTGCCGGACTTACAAGCTCAGCGCCACCATGTGACTCGTAGGGTCTCGCCTCCGTTGTCCACCTGCACGTCGAGCTCTCCCCAGTATTTTTGATAAAGCATTTGTCCAATATCTCTTGCCGGCGGAGCGGGATTGAAGGTGACTTCGATGGAGCACGCCGGGCTTGCGTCAATTCGGACGTTCGAACCCGGATTCACCGATCTCAGTTCGTCCAGCGTGCTCTGTAGAAACTCGAGGATCTCGTCTTTGTGTTGCGCAACGAAATGCCCACTCATCTGCAAGGTCCCGACGTGGTGGTTCCGTTCACCCGAGCGGCCTCCGTCCGTGACTTTATTAATGGGCCTGTCCATGCTTAGAGACGGGCGGCTGTGACGAGCCGCGCGCGGGGCGCCGGCTCGATCGGACCGGCCTGCGCTTATCAGCCTCGGGCGTCGCTCCGAAGGTCCCGGCGGTTCGGTCTCGAGAATAGGCGGCTCTTTACGCATCGACCGGTTGACCGGGCTAGCGGTGGCAAGGCTCGATGAAACATGGTTGTTTTTCGTCACTCTTTTTCTTAACTCCTACTTCCAGTTAGGCAAAGAATGTGCCACTGGCTGGTTCCTGCCCGGAGAAAAAGGACCCTTTAAAGTCTTGAAGAGCCTGACCGTTGATATATTTCTTGCCGACGAGCCGTGAATCGGCGTGTGGCGCTTCGGCTCGAGTGGGGCATTCGTGTCATGGTTTCGCCGGGTGTGCAGGAGTGTGGTCACAGCCTCAATGACCCGAGAGCACCCGGCTGCGCCGACGGGATGAGATGAACGACATTTTCGCCACACCTTCTCGAGACTCGGACTCGAACTCGAAATACCTTCCTCTCCTTAATCTATCCTTCTATTCACTAAGAGATGCGGGCGAGGTTCGTTTCATGACGGTGGCATGTTTCTTGCCAGTGCATGAGTTCGCAAGAGCGGCAGTTGAAAATCCCACCGGAATGTAAACAAGGTCACTAACGTTCCTCACCGGGAGATTGACCGTCCACTACTTCGTCTCAACGCCAATGGCTCGTGACGACGGTGTGGGGTGTGACGATTTATGGAGCTATTGTGTCTAAGGAATCAGAGAGTACCCGTACCGCCTCGGATTCATCAATCGAACCGTTCCGTCGGCCACGGGGGAATATCAATCGTGACAAGTTCAGCAAGGATTCGATTTGGGGAGCACGTATCAAAAATAGAAACGCGCCTGGATCTTCGCTCGACGATGCAACGGACGAGGATCTGGTCCGCGCCTTACAAGGCGAACGCGCGGCCGAAGGCACACGGCTATTTTATGATTTTGTACGGGCGGCACGCGGATAGGGTGTATCAAAAATGCCTCGCCTACTCGGGCAATGAAGCGGACGCGCGGGATCTTACGCAAGAGGTTTTCATCAAGATATATACAGGCCTCAGCTCCTTCCGATTCCAATCCGCCGTCTCAACGTGGGTCGCACCGCATGCGGCAAATCACTGTCTGAACTTTCTTCGGGCCCGAAGGCTCTTTGCCTCTTTCGACGAGGTCGACACCGGAGCATTGCAATCCAGGCAGAATGAGATGGACGTGAAGCTAGATCTGAGCGAGGCGCTCGGAAGGTTGCCGGGAGCAACGAGGAGTCTCCTTCTGCTCAAATACGTTGACAGCTATACGTATGAAGAAATAGCAGAATTGACGGGACTAAGTGTGAGTGCTGTGAAAATGCGAATTTCCAGGGCCAAGCAAACCCTGAGCCGTGAAACGACGAGGTGAGGGACCAACATGGACGAGTTTGAGCTGGAGATCAAGAAGTCACTGGAAACGGAAAATGAGCACGAAAGGGCGCCGGAGGAGATAGAGCGCAGGGTCTTGCGGTCAACTGTGTTCGCCGACGTCCTCCGGTCTCTCGTCGTTTTCTATGTGGGTGCTTTCGCTAGTGTCTGGAGAGCGGTCCGTGGCCCGCGAGGGAGCGCTCCATTGGACCGTGGGAGGCAATGATGGTGGAATCTGATTGACCCTCAAGATTGGTTGCAGGTAGCGGTCAACGCAGGAAACGAATTTTTAGCGACCGTGGCAAGATTCCTCCCGAAACTTGTTGGCGCCATAGCGATCCTGGTGGTGGGGTGGCTTGCCGCTAAGCTTCTCAGGCGCATTTCGAAAAAGCTCCTTTCCTGGACGGGATTGCTTGCCGTTTTCGACACCCATGGCATTGACGAGTCCTTCCGAAAGGCAGGAGTCAAAGGGACTCTTGGGGATTTCATCGCGGCGTTCGTTTTCTGGGTGACCATGGTTCTATCCGTCGTTTCTGCCACTGAGATTCTAGGGTGGCCGGTCGTATCGAGCACCCTGCGCGACCTGCTCGCCTATGCACCGCATCTTCTTGGCGGAATTATTGTTCTCGTGCTCGCGATGCTCGTAAGCAAACCCGTCGCCGCTTTCGTGAGCTCGCTGCTCTCAGCACTCGATGTTCCCTTTAAGGAGTCTGCAGCAAGATTGGCCGGTTGGTTGGTGGTCGTAGTCGGGATTTTCCTCGCCGTCGAGCAGATAGGTATCGACCTAACTTTCCTGACCGCGAACATTCACATTTTGGTAGCCGGGCTCGTAGCAGCACTTGTGCTGTCGTTCGGCATTGGGTGTAAGGGCGTTGTGGCGAATCTCGTTGCCGGATTTTATACGCGACAGATCTTCCAGGAAGGTCAGGAAGTATTCATAGGCAAGCAAAGAGCCAAGGTCAAGAGCCTCAACGAAGTCAGCGTCGTCTTCGAAACAGAAAAAGGGGATCTCGTGGTCCCGAATAATCAGCTCCTGACCAAATCGGGCGAGGCTTAGTCTGCTATTTGATGTGACCAAGACAGTGATCCGGAAAGATGGAGGTTTCTAATGAACTGGAGAGAAGCACTTTTACCGCACGTCACGGAAATGTGGGCGAAGGTCGTGACCTTCGTGCCCAACCTGCTTTCGGCCATCCTCGTCCTGATAGTAGGGTGGTTACTGGCGCTTCTAGCAGGGGCAGTAACACGATGGGTACTCGGCCGGACCGAGCTGGACAATCGTCTCGTTGCTTGGGCCACGGGAGAAGACAAGCCCAGCGGAGTTAAAGTCGAGCGTTGGTTTTCAAAAGGCGTCTACTACCTTGTCATGTTGTTTGTGTTGGTGGCGTTTTTCGAAGTGCTCGGTCTTACACTCGTTACGGAACCACTCAATCGACTCCTGACCCAAGTCATGGGGTTTCTACCGAGGCTTCTCGGCGCGGGCTTGTTGGCACTGGTGGCGTGGATACTGGCTACCACCGTTCGCAGTCTCGTTTCACGTCTTTTTTCGCTGACCCGTGTGGATGACCGTTTGGCCGAGCAATCGGGATTTCAATCCGATCGGCTTCGTCCACTGAGCTCGAATCTGGCAGAGTTCCTCTACTGGTTGGTCCTTATTCTCTTTCTGCCGGCGATCCTGGGTGCGCTCGCGCTCGAGGGACTCCTCGAACCCGTGCAGGGGATGATTACGGAAATGTTCAGCTTCCTGCCGAATCTATTCGCTGCCTCGCTGATACTTGTCGTTGGATGGTTTGTGGCCCGTATCGTCCAAAGACTTGTGTCGAACCTTCTCGCGGTTACGGGCCTGAACAAGTTGGGAGAGCGTGCCGGTTTATCTGCAGAAGCAGGTGCCCGGCAATTCTCGGATCTTGCCGGACTGGTCGTCTACATCTTGATTCTCCTTCCCGTCGTTATTTCCGCGCTGGCCGCACTGGAGCTCGAGGCCATTACGCGTCCGGCATCGGACATGCTCGCAAAGATTCTCGGAGCCCTGCCCGGGATGTTCGCTGCGGCCGTGGTCTTGGCCCTCGCCTACCTCGTTGGGCGGCTACTCGCGAACCTCCTAGCGTCACTGCTGGAGGCCGCCGGCTTCAATTCGATTCTGATTCACATCGGACTTTCAAGGGAAGCTGCGACGGGTGACCGCACACCGGCACGCATCGTCGGCAAGCTCGCTCTGGTCGCGTTGATGCTCATCGCGGCGGCTGAAGCTTCCCGCCTCATCGGCTTTGTGACGCTGGGAGATTTCGTGGCCGGATTTCTCGTGTTTGTCGGACATATCCTCCTGGGACTGGTTGTCTTCGGGATTGGATTGTATCTGGCGAGCCTGGCGCACCGGACGGTGATGGCCGGTCGCTCTCCGCAGGCGGCATTGCTGGCCATAGTGGCAAGAGTGTCGATCATCGTTCTCGGAGCAGCGCTTGGCCTTCGAGCCATGGGTTTCGCAAATGAAGTAGTGAGCATAGCCTTCGGCTTGTTGCTCGGCGCGATTGCCGTAGCGGTTGCTCTCGCCTTTGGACTGGGGTCTCGAGACATTGCCGCCGAAGCGGTAAAGGGATGGACGCAGTCTTTGCGAAAACCGAAATCGAGTTAGGACTGCGACACACAAGAGCGGCTTGCGCAATTTGGCCTAATGTAGTTAGCATCCCTCCGGGGGCTCACGTTGAGCTCCCGGTAGCGGATGCAGAAAAAGAGAACTGAAATTGCGAAAAAAGATTGTCAGCTTACAGGAAGCAGCTCTGCCCTCGGCTCCCGTGTGTAAGGAGATTGATATTGCCGGTATCGCCAACGTGGCGCTTGACGTCGGAATCGCCCGAGTTCCCCATCGAGAACGCTTTTGACGAACATACCGGGCCCGGCGGTACGCGTTGGAAAGCGTCCGACCCAGGCGAGCAAGTACTGATTTTCCAGTTTGACCTCCCCCAGACGATCTACGAGATGGTCTTGGAAGCCGAGGAGCTCGAGGTTAGCCGCACGCAAGTGATAGAGCTTTTTTTATCAAGTGACGGTGGACGCAGCTACCGTGAGGTTTTACGCCAGGAATACAACTTCAGTCCCCCGGGGACGACCTTCGAGAGGGAAATTTGGTCGGTACCGGCCGTGGGTGTCACCCACCTGAGGATTGGGATTAAACCGGATAAAGCGGGAAAAGCGTGCCATGCCACCCTCACTTCACTGGCCCTGCGGTGAAAAACGGCGCGCCATTCACCCATCGTATCCGAAACGCAGAAGCCGCAACTCAGCGGTTTCCTGTGAAAAAGCTCGAGCTACAGTAGAGGAAGAAACTTTCACGATAGAGAGTATAGTGCCGACCTCCTTGGGCTTTTTGGGATGAGAAATCGGCCTAAACGAGTTTTGGGCGTACTGATAGGCGCCATCTTCCTGACTTTCATCCTCATTCATACCCCGCCTGCCAAGGAGCTTTTTCGACGGCTTCTAATCCGCTCGGCACTGTCGTTTTTCGGAGGCGAGCTCACTCTCGAAAGGATCGACTACCGTTTGTGGAGGGGCGAGATCCGGTTCGAGCAGTTCCATTGGGTTCCGAAGGCCGAGCTCGCACCGCTCGCGTTGGACAGCTCGGAAGTTGAGGTCCGGTTTTCTCCTGTCGGGGGAGTGTCGATCTTTCTTGCGTCTCCTGAGCTAACCGTTTTCCAACCGGAAGGCCAAGAGGAAACGTCAGAGTCAGACGCCCTGGAGGCCAACACACTACGCTTGGCTCAGCCAAGTTCGGGTAACCGAAGGGATTGTGCGTGTTCTCGGAACTTCGGGAGAACCTTGGCTCGAAATGAGCTCGATCCACCTTTCATTGACATCGGGTAACGGTCGCCACGAAAGTCGCATCCGCTCGAGCGAAATAAAGCTGCAGTTCCCGGGACGCCACATCACCGTGGGTCCCCTGGAGGCCGATCTGCAGATAGATGGGCGAGGTTTGGTGCTGAAGGAGCTCGAGGTCCAAAAAGGTTCGTCCTCGGCTCGGGTTTGGGGAACCATTGCCTCTTTTTCTCCGTTCCTGGCCACGCTGGATGCGGACCTTCGATTGGAAACCGGGGCACTCAGTGAGGTGGACCCCCGAATCGAAGCGGAGGGCGACCTTTCCGGGTCGATCCACCTCGAGGTGGATGAGCAAGGCGAGCGCATAGAAGCTGAGGTTGGCTCGGATAGCCTGTTCTGGAAAACGTTGGGTCCCGTAGCGCTCGACGCGCGTGCGCGGCTCGTGAATGGAGCTATCGAGTCGAGCCAAATGGGCCTCACTGGATACGGGGGCTCGTTGCATGCGCAACTCCAAACGGAGGAAAACCGTCAGTCGATTCAGGCTAAAATCGACGGCGTCCAGATCCCGCAGGTAGTGCGGGATCTGTTGGCACGCCCGCTTCCTCTTCGTTCTCAAGCGTCTGGTGAAGTCCAACTCTCCCTAGCCGACTGGAACTTCGAACGAACGGAAGGCCAAGGCGCCATCCATTTTTCTCCCCTCGACGGAGCGGACGGCATTCCTCTCGGCGGCAGTCTTCATTTCTCGGTCCAGGGTGACCACCTTCACGTAACGTCGGAGCAGCTCGCTCTTCCGCAGTCAAAAATAGCTCTGGACGTCCAACTGGACCGCGGCGGTAGGCTCGACGCCTCGTACCGGTTGCGGCTCGATACGCTCGCGGACCTTCGTTTCTTGTTTCGCACGTTCGGAGGACCTGTACTGCCTGAGGGCTTGGATGGAGCCGTCGTCGCCGAAGGGCGCGCTTCCGGTTCCCTTCCAGACATCTCTTTAACCACGAGCTTGACCGGCCGGAACCTCCAACTGGCAGGTGAGCTCTTCGAGCTCGACGGCAGCCTTCGTTTGGCAAAAAATCGACTCACCGTAGAGACGCTTTCCTTGCGTGGGAGAAATGGGACTCTCATGACCCAGGGTGAAATTCCTCTTGCGGCCGACGCCGGACTCTACGATCTGAGCGGCAGTCTCGAGGGCGTGGATATTTCCTGGCCTTGGCAGTCACAAGAGCCCCTGGCCGAGGGGAAGCTCCTTGGACGGTTTGCGGTTACTGGTTCTGCGAGCGATCCGGACGTCACCGGATCCGTTCAACTGCGTCCTTTACATTTGCCCTCCTACGCTTCGGGCGAGGCCGGCCTGAGCTTCAGGAAGTCTGGGCCCTCCGTGTTGGTTGATGAGCTGAGCATACGGCTCGATGATGGTTCATTACTGGAAGCATCGGGAACTTACAGGATCGACTCGAGGCGTCTTTCGGCGAACCTTCGAGCAAAGGGACTGCGTCTCAGTCAACTACCTCACGCCCGCGAGATCTTGCCTGAGCTCGAGGCCGTGGTTACCTCGTTCTCTGTCGAGCTCGAAGGGCCGATCGATGCCCCTGTAGGAGTGGCTCGGCTCACGCTCGCCGAGACATCGTTTAGGGACAAGCCTTTGCCAAGCGTTTCCTTGATCGCTCGCTCGGATGGAAGCGTGGTGAGGCTGGAAGCTCGACTCCCCGAGGATCGGTTGCTCGCCTTCGGCGAGTGCCGTTTGGAAAGCCCCTATCCCGTTGAGGCGAAATTGAATCTCTCGGAGGTTCCTTTCGATTCGCTTTTTGCGGCGTTTCCACCATGGGTCGAGGCCCAAGCCCGGTTGGGTGCTCGTGGCCAAGCCCAGGTCTCCTTCTCCGTTCTTCATCCCGACGACCTCCGCTATCTCGTTCGTGTGGAAGAATTCGTTGGGAGCTATTTAGGTCTCGCCGGCGGTGCCGGCTCGCCTTTCCACGTGCAAGGTGATCGAAAATCTGTCCAGATCAAGGACCTACATATCGTGGGAACCGACACGGACCTCTCCATCGAAGGTCGGGTTCCGTTGGACGCAGTGGCAAGCTTCGGTCTGCTTGCCAAGGGAAACGTACGGCTCGAGCTTCTGAACACGCTTTACCCGGCAGGACATTTTGAAGGGGACGGACGAGTGGACCTGCGCCTCGAGGGTACGTGGTCACATCCCGATCTTGAAGGTGAGGTAGAGATAGAGGAGGGAAGTGGTACGTATGAGCAGATTCGCGTGGAGGGTGTGACGGCTCGATTCGCCGCGGCACAGGGAACCCTCATACTGCACGATCTCCGTGGCTCAGCGTTGGCAGGCGAGTTCCAAATGGAGGGTGAGCTACCTTTACCTGCTCCAAGTCCAGATAGACCGGCAAAGCTTCGGTTCGATATTCGACGTCTCGACTTGGGGCAGCTCTTACCATCGACCGAGGATCCATCTGCCGGCCCATCTCTATTGTTCAGCATGTCAGGAATGCTTTCTGCTCCCGGCTTCGAGCTCGAATCCGTAACGGGATCCGGAGAGATTCTTGAGATAAGCGGTAGATGGACGGAACTGAGCGCCGAAAACACGAAGTCTGCTCCATGGGTTCTCGACCATGGAGGATTCCGTTTGCCCTCCCTCGAGCTTGCCGGTGCGGGGACCGACCTTATTGTCCAGGTCCAGGCCACTCTTTCGGATGAAGGCGTCGCGTGGGAGTCTCTCATCGAGGGGAATCTCGACGGCGCCTTATTGAATCCTTGGGTTAGTGCAGAGGGAGGACCGGTTGTCTCGGGAAATGTTGAGACGTCACTGGTGGTGAAAAGCGGTCCGGACGGGCTTCAGATGGAAGGGAGCGGGAGTCTTCGCGATCTCCAGTTCGTATTCAGGGAACCGTCGCTCGTCATCTCCAATATTCAGGGAGATCTTCGCATTGAGAACCAGTCGCTCATCCTTTCGGATCTCTCCGCCGACGCGGGAGGTGGCACTATAAAAGGTTCGGGGATCGTTTCACTGGCTGGCCCCGGAGCAGGCGGGATTGATTCCCAACTCGACTTCGAATCGGTGCGGCTCAACTATCCCGAAGGTTTTAGAAGCTCTCTTTCCGGCTCTTTTCGCTTCAGCGGGGAGGAAGACCAATTCCTCCTTTCGGGCGAAGGTCGGTTGCTCGACGTGCTCTTCAGCCGCAATCTGTCCCTCCAGTCCGAGCTTATGAATGCGCTGAGACAGGAGGCGGCTGCTTTCGTTGCCGAGGAGTCCTTCCTGGACAAAGTGCGACTCGATCTCGGCGTTCGAACCGAGAACGATGCGCGAGTGGACAACAATTTGGCTCAGATGCAGGGGGGTGTGAATTTAAGGTTGGGAGGAACACTCGCCTCTCCGGAAGTCGATGGTGTGGTCACGGCTCAGCCGGACGGGGAGCTCCGATTCGGCGGACATGCCTATCAGATCGAGTCCGCCCGGTTGGTTCTCGACGGCTACCCCACCGGGGCTACACAGATCGATCTTCGTGCACGGACCAACGTGTCGGGAGTGGATATCGTTTTGCAGCTCGAGGGTAGCACGGACAACCTCACGGTGACACTCACCGCTCCCGATGAGCCGGACCTGACCCGGGCGGACGTCGCGTCGCTGCTCGTCACCGGGAGAACTCTCGACAAGGTGCCGGCAGGGCAGCAGATCGTTCGCGAGCAAGTTTCTTCGTACTTGTCCGGCACGCTGGCCGGCCTGGCGCAACGTGAGCTCGGCGCGGTGCTTCCCTTCGACCAGGTCTCTGTCGATCCCGGTAGGCTCGGGAGCGAAGTGGATCCGGGAGTGCGCTTCAGCTTGGGGAAGTCCATCACTCAAGACCTTTTCCTGACGTACTCCATTGGCCTCAACGACACGCAGAGCCAGCTTTGGATCCTGGACTACCAGCTTCCTCAGAACCTTGCTCTCCGCGGTGTTCGCCAGGAAGACAACACGTTTGCGGGAAGTGTGTCTCAAAAGCTCAGCTGGTATGTTCGTGGTCGTCCTCGAGGAAGCGGGCGGGAGAAACGCTCGAAAATCGTATCGATTGAGCTCGTGGGTGAATTCCCGAGAATTGAAGAAAAGGAGTTGAGGAAGACCTTTCACTTGAAAGTCGGCTCCCCTTACGACTACTGGCGAGCACAGGAGGCGGCCGATCGAGCACGAGGTTTTTTGGGCGGACGAGGCTACTTGAGTGCCATCGTGGACGTCAACGCGAAGCCGGTTGGGGAAAGAGACATAAGTCTCATGTTCCGCTTTCAGACAGGAAAGCTCGTAGAAATCCTTTGGGAAGGAGACGATGTGGGACGCGCGGTCCGCCGCTCCGTCGAGAAATTCTGGGATGGAAGGATCCCCGAGAGTGTCCTGCTGACGGAGCTCGCCACGAATGCAGAAAGGACGCTACAAAGTAAAGGATACTACCTTGCCAAAGTCTTCCCGTCGGTGTTCGACACCGACGATGGCATGCGACACGTGACCTTCACCGTAGAAAAGGGTCCGAAGGGTGAACGTGTCGTCCTTGTGTTCGAGGGCAATCAGGCTCTGTCTGCTCAAGAGCTGGCCAGTGCCCTGCCCTCTCGATCCTCGATAGAGTTTTTTGAAATGATGCCGGGGACAACGGGCCGGCTCCGGGAAACCCTCCGTTTGTACTACGCTTCTCGAGGCTACCTCGATACAAGAATTGGAGAACCGCGGACGAGTTACGATGAAGACTCCGGAGAGCTCCAAGTGGCCGTTCCCATCGAGGAAGGTGCGGTTTTGACCGTCTCCCGAGTCGAGCTACTCGGAGCGGACTCGCTTTCCGAGGCCGAGTTGAGGCAACAAATGCGGCCGAGCGAGGGCCGTCCGTTCAATCTGTCGGACTTCATTCAGAACCGTTCGGCCTTATCGAGCTTCTACCGGCGGGAAGGTTTCTCGCAAGCTCGCATAAAGAGCCGGTTTGAGCGCCGGGATCAGGATTTGGAGATCCTATTCCAGATAGAGGAAGGCAGACGATCCCGGATTGGGAACGTCAGAGTGATCGGCAACCGTCGCACGCGTACGAGTACTATTGAGCGGGAGCTCGCCTTTAAAAAGGGAGATCCGATCCGAATATCCGATTTCACCCGGAGCCAGCGTCGGCTCTACGAACTGGATGTTTTCCGTTCGGCCGACGTGAGGATTGAACCCTCCGATGCCGGCGTCGCGGAAAGAGACGTGATCGTCGAAGTCAGCGAGGTTTCGGATCTTGCGTTCAACTACGGGGTTCGCTATGAGGCCGAGAGTGGATTGGAGCTCCTGACGGAAACGCAGGCGCCCAATTTGTTCGGAGCCGCTCAGCACGCCTCCCTGACGACCCGTTGGAGCTCGAAGGGAAGTCTCGTGCGGACCACGTTTCGTTCTCCCTATCTTTCCGGCCATCGGCTCGATACCGACTTGTTCTTCACGTGGGAGACGGACGAGGAAGACTTTGCCGACATGCGCAGCTTGAGCTTTACTTTCCAGCAAACGCGTCGCCTGAAAGAAAAACTCGGTGCTCAGTGGAGCTCTACATTCAAGCGAACCCATACGACGGGAAAAGTGATCACCGGTCCTTTTTCATTCGACTTCACTGTGGATCGCGTGTTCTTTACCGCTTCTCTTTTTGAAGACACCCGTAACAGCGTGCTAAACCCACTCCGTGGTCGATTTTGGAACCTCACTTTTCAGGCTGCTCCCGGCTCTCTCGGTTCCGATATCCGTTATGCAAAGCTTTTCGGCCAGCTCTACGTTTTCTGGCCTCTCTCGAGCGAGGTCGTGTGGGCTTCGAGCTACCGAATCGGTCTTTCCCAGGGCTTCGGGCAGGTCCTCCTCCCAGAGGATCGATTTCGAGCCGGTGGGGCGACCACGGTCCGAGGTTTTGCTCAGGACGGTCTCGGTCCCGTGGACCCGGTGACGGATACGAATATAGGTGGCGAGGCCCTGTCCGTTTTCAACCAGGAGATACGCTTTCCCGTCTACCGTTGGGTTCGAGGAGCCGTCTTTTACGATGCAGGCAATGTGTTCCTCGATCTCGAAGATTTTAATCCCCTCGACTTGCGACACAATGCCGGCTTGGGTCTCCGTGTTGACGCTCCCTTCGGAATGCTGAGGTTCGATTGGGCCCGGGTGCTCGACCGCCAACCATGGGAGAAAGCCAACCGCTTCTGGTTCACCTTTGGACATGCTTTCTAGCATCCTATCGAATACTGGATCATCGCACGACCGTGCTTATTGGTCTATGATGACAACGGCGGGATGGAGGAAAACATTGTTGTGAGTCAAGGCATTGTCCCGGTCGAGAAAGGGGTCCAATGAAAGTCGCCGTCGTTTACAACCGCAGTAGCAAGAGCGTTATAAACCTCTTTGGGATCGCCAATCGGGAGAAGATCGGTCTTCGCACTATCAAACGTCTTTCGGATGCGTTGAAAGCGGGTGGCCACGTCGTGACCGCTTTCGAAGGCGACAAAGACCTCGTCGAGAGGCTGGGTGAGTTCATGCCGCGGGTCATCAAGGGGGAACGGCCGGGCTTGGTGTTCAACGTTTCTTATGGTATTCAAGGGCAGGCCCGCTACACCCACGTTCCCAGTATTCTGGAAATGGTGGGTATCCCCTATGTCGCCTCCGGTCCCCTCGCCCATTCCCTGGCGCTCGACAAAGTCGTGACCAAGATATTCCTTCGGCAGCACAATTTGCCGACGCCGGATTTCGCAGTTTTGGAGAATCCGGACTCACCCGTTCCTGATCTTGCTTATCCGGTCGTTGTCAAACCGAAGAACGAGGCGGTCTCTTTCGGCCTCAAGGTCGTTCATAACGAGGAGGAGCTTCGTGAAGCGGCGTTGGTGATTTTCAAGGAGTTCGGCCAGGCGGTTCTGGCGGAGCAGTATATCGAGGGGCGGGAAATCAATGTCGGTATTCTGGGGAATAATCCTCCCGAAGCATTTCCTCCCGTCCAGCTCGATTTCGGGCAAGAAGGTCCTTCGATTTACACCTACGATGACAAAACGGGCAAAAGCGGTCGTACCGTCGGCCATATTTGTCCTGCACCCATCGGCGAAGATCTCACTCGCGAGGCTCAGGATATCGCCGTTCGGGCCTTCAAATCGCTCGGTCTCTACGACTGTGCCCGTGTGGACATGAGGCTCGATGACAAAGGCAAACTTTATATCCTCGAGATCAATAGTCTCCCGAGTTTAGGTGAGCATGGCTCCTACCTCGTCGGCGCGGAGGCGGTGGGATTGGATTTCACCAAGTTCGTCAACCGGTTGGTCGAGATAGCCAGCGCTCGCTATTTCGGGATCCCGGGACCCCAGCAGCTTCACGCCGAGGCAAAGGACGTCAAGACGCAGGTCCAAGCCTTCATCACCGAACGTCGGGACCAATTAGAGAAGCGTCTGAAGGAATGGGTGGAGATATCCGGCCGTACGAACGATCCCGTCAGGCTTCAACATGCCGCCAAGCAAGCGGATCGTCTGTTCACCGAGTTGGGATTGAAGTCCGTTCCGGATTTCACCGATCCTCCGGAGGTCTGGACCTGGCAAACCGCAAAGGGCTATGAAGGAGGCACTCTGTTTGTGGGTCACATCGATGTGCCTATCGACGTTAACTTTGCTCCGCCGGTTTTTCGTCGCGACCCGGAGTGGCTCTACGGTGAGTCGATCGGCTCTCGGTCCTCTTTGGTGATGCTGGAGTACGCACTGCGATCGCTTCGGAACGTTCGCAAACTGAGAAAGTTGCCCCTTGGAGTTCTCCTCTATGGGGACGAGGGTTTCGACGCCCGCAAGAGCGCAAAGATGATCCAGGCGGCCGCGGCGAGAGCCCAAAAAGTGTTCGTTCTGCGACCCGGCCGGATCGGTGACCAGTACGTCGTTCAGCGCCGGGGGCTGCGCCGGTACCGGTTGAGAGTCGAAGGAGAGCCGTTGCGCATCGGTCGGCCCACCTCGAAAATGGAAGCGCTACGCTGGACCTGGTCCAAGCTCGAGCAATGTAGCGACTTGTCGTCGCAAAAGGGACGGCTTTCGATCTCCACGATCGACATCAAGACGGAAAAGCACCCGATGAGCGTTCCCCACCGGTTGGAGGCCACGGTGGTGATCACGCATCCCGATTCAAAGGCGGCCGATGAAGTCGAGGAGAAGATGCGCGCGATCTTTGGTAAGCGCGGCCTTCGATGGGAGCTCGATATGCTCTCGGATCGTCCTCCAATGCAGAATAGAAGGGGAGGGGCCCGCCTGGCAAAAGAACTGGAGGCGGTCGCCAAGGAGCTGGAAATCCCCTTGAAGAAGACTTCCTCGTCGTCCTGGCCTTCGGTCGCGGGGCTCGTACCTGCCAAGGTCGCTTGTCTTTGCGGTATCGGTCCGATTGCGAGGAACCTCCGAAGGCCCGACGAGTCCGTTCAACGGATCAGCCTAGTCCAAAGGACGTTGCTGTTGGCGGAGTACCTTGCTAAGGAAGTTGATAACCGACGCTAGACACCGGGAAGCAGAGTTTAGCTACGGCTAGTTCAGCTATCTAGCCTCCCAGGTATTGGATTTCCTTCGATACGATACCGTCTCGATGGTTGTCGGTTTCGACCGCGGCGCAAAGTCCCCCGAGGACAATAGGAATCGCGGGAGTCACTCGTTTCCGGTATGTGACGATTTCGGGAGCCATTGTGTCTAAGAGAATAGAGAGTACCGGACCGTCTACGGTTCCACCGACGTCCTCCGGTCTCTCATCGATTTCCAATTAGGCCCTGATGAGTGAAATTGAATGCAAAAAGTAAACAATTTTCCGGGAGCTGACCGCTGATTGCTGACAGCTGATAGCTCGCGGCGAGCCGCGACACCCCTTTGGTTGTGGCTATGCCGCGTCAGGTGAGAATGTGACGGCCATTCGGACACATAAGAGGCAGAAGACCGCGGCTCCCGTGATCTCCGCGAAAGTCATTGAAGAGATCTGCGAGCGGCTGCAGCGAAATCAACCGGTAAGGAGGAGCTTCAAGGGGCTGGGAAGACTTCATATCGACCGTCAGTTGCCCTTTCTTTGTCTGCACCGCCAGCCGCGGGAACAAAAAGATCAAGGCACGGAACGCCTTGTCATGGCGGAAGCCTCGTATTTTGTGGTTTCCGGGAAGCGGGTGGTATCGACGGCCTTGGCTCCCTTGTTTCGCCGGGTCATCGAGACCCTGTCCAATCAGTTCGGGGCATTTCTGTTAGTGGAGGTTTGGTCATCGGAACAACTCCCCGAGCAAGAGGCGGCGCAGTCGGGAGGGGTGCATCATCCCGTCTTTGAGATTCACGTTGCAAAGGACCAGGATCTACAGGACACGGCTGAGACGCTCAGGGTTCATCTGGAAAAAATCAAGATTCACCGAAAGCCTGCGGAGGTCGAGGTCAAGCAGGACAGTCGGTGGGGACCACCGGGACGGCCGTCGATCTTGTCTGCTCTTGAGATGCGGGAGCTGCGCTGCCAGAAGATCGGGCTGGAGGTTGCCCCTATCTACAGGAGTCCCGACGGCGAAACGGTTTACCCCCTCATTCTGAGGGCGCTGAGACGCGCCCTGTCGCCTGCGTTGAAACGAACCTTCCACCATTTCGCTCGAGAGCACACCTCTCACACTCCGCCCAGCTATCAGGCATTGGGTCGTCGTCGGGTGGTCCAAGCAGTTTGGGATGTAGACGAGCAGTTGGCGGGCATCAGTGATTCGTTCGACTTCCTGCTTCAGGTCACGCCCGTGAATATCGAATCGGCGTGGCTTCGCTTCAAGCGGAAACGCTTTCAGGAAGCCCCCGCTTTTCAATATCGCCCCCGGCCCATCGACCCGGTGCTGATGAAGCGGCGGCTGTACGAGGTCCCTATTGAGCGCGTCGAGGACCCGACTCTGGCGCAGCTGTTTCTGGAAAAGCAAATGGAAATGGATCGGCAGCTAACGATGCTTGCCGATCGTGACACACCACGGTTTCTCTACGGCGGATTGCAGTTATACGGCAACCTGAACGATAGACTGGTTTCGACCGCCAGGGAACTGCTGGATAAGATTCCCTCGCGGACCCGTGAAGATTGGAAAGACGGCTACCTGGACGCCGCGGCCTTTGCCGAGCGGGCTCAGGAAGAACTGGGTCACTACCACCGGATGAGCTCGAGCTTCACCGCCAAAGCCCAGGTCCGCGAGGACATGTATGCAGGACTGATGGTGTCACGGGGGCAGCTATTGATCGGAAGGAATGCCCGAATTCCCGCCCGCCGGGTGGAGGCTCTCTTGAGCCATGAGGTCGGGACCCACCTGTTGACCTACTACAACGGCCGAGCGCAGCCGTTGCGCCAGCTCTACGTGGGGCTCGCTGGATATGACGAGCTCCAAGAGGGACTGGCGGTATTGGCCGAGTATCTGGTCGGCGGCCTCAGTCGGGCACGCCTGCGTCTGCTCGCGGCGCGCGTGGTGGCGGCACACAGTCTCGTGGAGGGGGCTTCGTTCCTCGAGGTCTTTCGCCAGCTCGACCGGACATACGAATTCGACCAGAAGACCGCTTTCACGATCACGATGCGGATCTTTCGCGGGGGCGGACTGATCAAGGACGCGGTGTACCTACGCGGGTTGCTCCGTATTCTCGACTATGTGAAGAAACGGGGCGAGCTGGAACCCCTCTACGTCGGCAAGATCGCCGCCCATCACATGCCTATCATCAAGGAATTGCAGTGGCGCAAGGTACTTCGGCCCCTGCCGCTTCGGCCCCGGTTCCTCGACCGGGAGGACAGTATTCTGCGATTGAATGATCTCCAAAATGGATATTCACTGACAAAAATGGCGGAAATGGCGGGCCGTCCCGCCCGAAGGGAGAAACAAAGATGAGAATCGGGTTCGTTGTGAACGATATCAAGACCGAGGAACCGGGATACACGACCATCCGCTTGGCCATGGCGGCTATCAACCTGGGTCACGAAGCATGGTTGATGGGAGCCGGCGACTTTGCCTACGATCCGGATGAGATCATCCGCGCCCGGGCGAAGACGGCCTCCAAGTCCAAGTACAAGTCATCAGAGATCTTTCTGAGCGACTTGCAGGGTAAAAAGGCCAAGACGGAGAGGATTACCGTCGATGATCTCGACGTGCTCATGCTGCGCAGCGATCCCTCGAATGATACGGGACTGCGCGCTTGGGCACAGGCCTCGGGTATCATCTTCGGCCGCGTTGCCATGCGTCATGGAGTGATCGTGGTCAACGACCCCAACGGTCTGTCGAAGGCGATGAACAAGATGTATTTTCAGTTGTTTCCCGAAGAAGTCCGACCGAAGACGCTCATCACCCGGGACCGGGACGAGATCAAAGCCTTTGCCAAGGAGTTGGGGGGCAGTATCGTCTTGAAGCCGCTTCAAGGTTCAGGGGGACAGAGCGTTTTTTTGGTTCGCCCGGACGATGTGCCGAATCTGAACCAGATGATTGAAGCGGTCAGCCGCGAGGGGTACGTCATCTGCCAAGAATACTTGCCGGCCGCCGCGGAAGGGGACACGCGTCTGTTTGTAATGAATGGACAACCGCTGCGCTATAAAGGCAAATACGCCGCGTTCCGGCGGGTCCGTCAAGGCGATGACATGCGAAGCAATATCCACGCAGGAGGTAAGCTCCGCCAGGCCGAGATCACCAGCGACCATCTGAAAATCGTCGAGATCGTTCGCCCGAAGCTCGTACAAGACGGTATGTTCCTCGTCGGACTCGATATCGTCGGGGACAAACTGATGGAGATTAACGTATTCAGCCCCGGCGGTTTGGGAAGCGCCCAGAAGTTCGAAGGGGTGAATTTCACGCATGCCGTTCTTCATGCCATGGAACGTAAGGTGGAATACATGAAGTACTACAGGCGCAACTTCGACAATATAGAGATGGCGACACTGTAAAGACTTTTCCCGAAAAGGGGCGAGGATGAATATGGCCGGTGATATTTTGAAAAACGCAAGGGTAGCTTTCGTAGTGATTCTCGCCGGGTTGATGATCATCATCGCATTTCAGAACGCGGAAATCGTGACGATCCAACTTCTGTTTTGGAGTCTTACCTTGTCGAGAATCCTGGTTCTGTTGGGCACATTCGTAATGGGAGCGTTTGCAGGAATTCTGGGTGGCTATCTATTGCGAGCGAGCAGGAGACACAAGGCCGCTCGATTCGGGGTCGATCGGCCCGAGGAGAAGTGATAGTGGGCGAACCAACTTGGACAATCGTTGCGGGGGAAGGCCCTCTCGTTGCGACCGCGATCCATAACGGGCACGCGATCCGCCAGGAACTGAGACCGCGGTTTGCCCTCCCCGAGTCGGAAAGGTTGCGGGAGGAGGATCCGTTCACAGGCGAGTGGACGACGGTGGCGGACACACAGGTTGTGGTTCACCGGTCACGCTTCGAGGTGGATCTGAACCGGCCGCGCGAGAGGGCGGTTTACCTTCGGCCCGAGGATGCCTGGGGGCTGAACTTATGGAAAGAACCGCTCGAGCCGGAAAAGGTGGACCTTTCCTTATCTCTGCACGATTCGTTCTACGCCGAGCTGAAGCAGTTATTGCAGAAGGTCGAAAAGAGTCACGAGCGTTTCGTTTTGTTCGATCTGCACTCCTATAATCACCGGCGGTCCGGGCCCGAGGCACCCCCGGCAGCGCAGGAGGAGAATCCGGAGGTGAACGTCGGCACCGGCAACTTGGACCGTGAGCGTTGGGGGCCGGTGGTCGAATCGTTCATGTCGGCTTTACGCGAATTTGACTTCGGGGGACGACACTTGGACGTTCGCGAGAATGTCAAGTTCCGGGGAGCGTATCTTTCGAAGTGGGTCCAGGAAAATTTCCCCGGGTCCGGTTGTGCTCTCGCCATCGAGCTCAAGAAGTTCTTCATGGATGAATGGACCGGTGAGCCTGTTCCGGAGACGATGGAAATGATTCGCCAAGCCTTGGCGTCTACCGTTTCTCCCGTCCTAACCGTCCTGTCCGACGGGGATGGTTCTGCTTGAAGGTGTTTCAGGGTTGACTACATTCGCGAGATCAACTTCCCGGCGAACTCGCTGGCATTGCGCACGAAAACCGTGGTGTTGAGCCCCTCGACCATCTCTTCCAGCCATCGTGCGTAGCGGGACTCGGTGCCGGGGCGAGGTTCTTGCAGTCCGAGAAAGACCACGTCGGCTCGGGCACTGTGCTCGTGGATGACGTCCCGGATGCTATGCTCTGAACGCGCCATGATGATATCCGTACTGGCTCCAGTACGGACCTCCCCAGGAAGAGCCGCCAGGTTCTTGGCCTGAGTCTCGTGCTCTTGTTCATTTCGAGCAATGGCCCCACATGCCGGGGAAGACCAACCAAGCTCCCAAAACGGCCACGGAGGTCCAAACGCCGACACCAGGCATTGCCGACTCTTCCATGCTGACGCGCCCGGTAAGGGAGAGAAAGGTCGGCACGGACAGATAAACGAGAGTGCCAACCACGACGGCCAAAAGTGTTCCAACGGGAATGGATTGCCTTGGGTCTTTCAGGTCTCCACTCAAACCGATGCCGGCCGTGAAACCGGTGACGGCAGGAAAGAAGATGGACAATACGTACCAAAAACCTTCGGGTGCCGTCCGATAAGTGGCCACCAACTCCGGCGTGTGCGTAGGACCGCTCAAGACGCCGCCGATCATCGCGAGGAGGGAGACCCCGACCGCAATCATGATGGGGATCTGGAGCTTGAGCGTCAGCTCCGCGCTCTTGCCGGCAACCATGGCTGTGGTGATAACCGTGATGGCGGCAATCAACGGAACGGCAGACTCCGGAACCGCACCCCATTCGGAAGGCCACAGCCACAAGATCGATTCCGACAAACCATAGGAGTAAAAGGTAATGCTCAACGTTCGACAAAGAAACAGCGGAATCCCGATCGCACCACCCAGCTCCAACCCCAAGCTGTGGGCGAACATGTAGTACTCTCCGCCGCCGCCCACGCGCATATTCGTTGCCAAGGCCGAGGCGCTGAGCGCCGTCAGGAAAGTGACCGAGCTCGAGAGCAGCACGATCAAAAGAGTCAAGGGCAAACCGACGTTTCCAACCGCCCATCCGAAGCGCAGGTACATGATGAGCCCGAGGATCGTCAGTACGGAGGGAGTGAAAACCCCTAGGAAGGTGCCGAACTTCTTGACCGGCTGCCGCTCCAACTTGCCGGGTTCCGCTTTAGATTCGTTTGTGCACTCAACTTCGATTCATCCATCCCGCAGGCGGATCAACCAGACGGCGCACAGGCATCGCGCGTCCAATTAAGTTGGGAAACTAGCACAATCTGTGTCCAAACGGATAATGAAAACAGGCCCGGGTCAATTCGAAGTCCACCCAATCATTTGGCCGCCTCGACATTGAGAAACCTCGACACTGAGTCTCCGGTCTCTCAACGAACCAGTCCGTCCGAGGCGAAAATGGAGGTCTTGCAGCAGAGCTCGAAGCTGCAAACGCCAGCAAAACGAAGACCTCGACTATTCTGGCGATACTGCTTGCTATCTTTTTGATCACGACGATCTTTGGGTTTGCCAGGGGACGAAAGCGGAAGTGAGCCCGATTACATTTGAGGAATTGTTGTCGGCCCCGGCCTTCGGCTTTGTCTGGTTGCGCCTGCGCCGCTTTCGTGAACGACCCTGTCTTCATCCGTTTCGGTTCTGGTCATCTTCTCGATTTCCAAATAGGGCCTGCCAGCCACGCTCGATGGCTTTGGCCGAGCCCAGCCCGACGGCCACGGCAAACGCAACACCTACAGCACCGAAAATGATGAGGAACGCGGACAAAACGATTTCCCTTGCGAAGTTGAGCTGCCAGAGTGCCAGAGCACTGACCACCGAGAGCAGAGCCGCCTTACACACCTTCGCCACCAGTCGCCCGCGTGCAAAATCCTCCTCCTCTAGAGCACGTTCGACACCGTTGGCCGCGGCATTGGAAAGGACCAAGCCGGCTCCGGCAATGAGGGCGACCATCGCGAGGTTGGGCAGGTAAATGAGAAAGCTCTCGAGCAAGCGGGAAAGGACGGTGAGTCCCCATATCTGAAGAGCGTTGTCGAGAAAGACGAGAACCACCACCACCGCGGCTGCTGAACCCGCGACGTTGTAAAGCGCGCCACGGACATCGCCCTTGCCGAAGGCGGCCCGCCAACCGAGTCGTCCCCCGAGGCGATCGAGCCGTAGCCAGATCAGGACCCGGATCACGGCGCGTTTCACGATCCAGCCAACGGCCAAGCCGAGGGCCACTACGAACAGACCGCCCGCCAAGGTGGGTAGGTAGCCGACGAATTTTAGCCCGAGCTCGGCAAGCGGACCCGATGGTTGTTGTTGCATAAGCGCCTACTTGTTGCTTGAGAAGAAGACACGCTCGAAGCGACGAGCTCGCCGCTCCTCCACATCGCGCACCACCATGACGGGTGTACGGCCTCGTTTGGCCATCAACGAGGGGATGGTCTCCCCCAGAAGCGGCGCCACCGGCCCTGAGCTCGGCGCTCCGATGAGGACCAGCTCGCCCATCCTGACGGCACCGGATAGTCCCTGACCGACGTCGCGCCGACGTAAGACTTGGAGAGATTCTTCGAGTCCGACTTCTCTCAGGGTCATTTCCGCTTCGGCAGTATGTTTTTGGGCCTCTTCTTCGTTTGTTTCCCGTTCGACAATCGTGACGGGACGGGTTTTCGCACCAAACCAATCGGCATAGGCGGGAGCCAGCGAGGCTGCCAGCTTGGAGTTCATGCCCCGGGTTACGGGCAATGCGATCCCCCGAATCCCATCGCGGCGAAGGGTGCCGTAAACGACGCCCACTCGACAAGGCGCATCTTCCAGAACTCGTTCGACGATCGTCGCGACGATACGCTCGAAAAAAGATTGGCTCGTGGGCTGACCGATAATGAGGAAATTACAGGCTTCCTCCCGGGCGGTTTGAACCAGCGAATGGCTGATCCGGTGCCCGATCTTGACCACGGGTCGTGCTTTGATGCCGCGTTCCTCGGCGAGCCGGACGGCCTGCTGCAAGACCTCTTCGAGCTCGCGGTTCAACGGGCGTTCACGCATGAGACTTTCGCCCTCCGGCACCTCGGCGACCGAAACCACGACGAGCTCGCCCTGGTGGCTACGGGCCAGCGGCAAAGCGGCTTCCATGAGAGATTCCACGCTCCGCGGACTCGAGACGGCGACCAGGACGCGATATTCTTTCCGCTCGATCCGCTCCATCCACTTCTCTCGCTCGACGAAAGCCACCTCCCGTCGATGGCTGTATTTGTAATAAACGAGACAACCGACGCCGATCCAGCCGCCGGCGGCCACCCAGGCCATGGGGTAGTGGAAGAACAAGAAGACGGCGAGGAAGAGCATGGTGATAATGGCCAGTATTGGTGTAAAGGGTACCCAGGGTACTCGGAAGCCGCGGTCGAGATCGGGACGTAGTTTCCTCAGGCGGATGAGAGCGATGTTCACCCCGGCGAAGAGCAGCAGAAACATGATGTCCGCTGCCGCGGCCACCTCTTCGATGGGAAGGGTAATGGCCATGGTAATGACGATGAGTGCAGAGAAAAAAATGGCGATGTGCGGAGTGAGACGCCGGCGGTGAACGCGGCCGATCCACTGCGGGAGACTGGCGTCACGGGCCATGGCAAAGGCCACTCGTGAGGAGGAGTAGATGGTAGCGTTCAATGCCGAAAGCGTAGACAAAAGCCCGCCCACCAAGATGACGAGGCCGCCACCGACCACGAATTGGTCGGCCGCCGATACCAGCGCAATCTCCTTCTCTTGCGCCAAGTACTCCGTCACGCTGAGTCCTTCGATCGGGGTCACCGCCCCGATCGCGACAAAGGCCACTAAGAGATAGATGGGGACGACGATCAACAGTGAAAGAAAAACGGCCCTCGGCACGTTCCGCCTCGGGTTCTGCACTTCCTCGCTGGTCTGGGCGATGATCTCGTAGCCTTCGAAAGCGATGAAAGTGAGCCCCATGGCGGCAAAGACGCCGCCCCAACCGTTCGCCAGAAACGGCTTGAAGGAGACCTGCCAGCCCGGACGATTTGCAACAGTCCAAAGGCCGGCTACGATGAAGGCGCCGATGATGGCGACTTTTCCTATCGTAACGACGTTGCCGGCTTTGCCTGTCTCCGATGCCCCGCTGAAGTTGATATAGGAGAAAAGGGCAACGCAAACAACGGCCAACCATTTCTCGAGTCCCATGAATCCGACCGAGAGCTCGGGGATGTTGAGGAACTCGAGCACCAACCGGAAATAGGCGCCGAATCCCAGAGCGTAGAGTGAGCAGGCTACGGCATGGGCGAACCAGTCCATCCATCCGGCGAGGAAGCCGCTCGGATCGGGGAGTGACCTTTTGATCCAGAGATAGCCACCGCCGGCACCATGGATGGCGCTACCGAGCTCCGCATAGGCCGTCGCGGTTAGAAGTGCAACGACCCCATTGAGCAGAAAGACGAGAAGCAGTGCCGGTCCGGCCACGCCGGCGGCGATACCTGTGAGAACGAAAATCCCTGCACCAATCATGGCCCCAACGCCGATCATGGTGATGTCCATGAGCTTCATCTCGCGGCTCAATCGAACTTCAATGGACACTGATGGGACCTCGGGAGCTCAGGTTTTGGCGGAGCGATATTAGTAGAGGGGGATTTGAAAAGCAATACAAAAGCAAAGTCTCTTGAAACCCGCGGGTTACGGTGCTTTTCCTTTCTTCGAATGGGGCGCAAAAGTGGTGCGTGTGGCGTTTTTGTCCGCACGTCGCGGTGGGCCGGGTTTTCAGGCGGCGGACGGGCGGGGGGTAATCGACAATTTCGCCACACTTTCCCTAGGCTCGATCTCTAGCCTTCTGCTCTCTTTTGTATAAGTCTATTATTTAACCCTGAAGCGACAATAAATAAGCGAATCAGCTTTGGCAGACGCGACAAAAGCCATGATAGTGACCGCTATTGTTGGGAAAGGGGTCTGTGATGCACTCAACTATGAAGCCGTTCTAATGTGTCTTTACGCAATGGCTTTGTTGGCTCGTGTTCGCTTCAGGGCGAACCCTAATCCGACCGTTGTCTTTGCCAAAAAGGGACCTGTCCCCGTTTTTCCTGCAATTTACCCTGAGTTTATTGTCGGATTAGGGTTAAATCATATACGGACAATGCCCTATTTGCTATGGTGGCACGCTTCTTGCCCTTTCTGTCTCCTTACGAGAGTCGATGGCCTTTATGCGGCCGGAGAATGAACGGAGACTCATTCATTAAGGAGCGACCCTTGGACCCTATCGGGCATGAACAAACGGTTGGAGATACGGAAAACGTTCGGCCGCTGCTGAACGGCGCAACTTCTCATGATCCTATCCTTGCTCCTGATAAGGAGCGACAGCGGAAGATTGCCTCCGACGCGACCTTACCTCTAACCGAGCGTCTGGAAGCCTACGAGGACATTTTCGACTCCGAAGTCGGCGACACCAACCTGTCTCGGGCGAGAAACATCGAGCGTGAGGTAGGCCTAAGGCAGCTCTACCTCAAGTTCGAGGGTGGAAATCCCACCGGAACGCAGAAAGACCGTATCGCTTTCGCTCAAGCTATGGACGCGCTACGGCGTGGCTTTGACACAGTGACCGTGGCGACCTGCGGCAACTTCGGCGCCGCCATGTCCTTCGCCGCGGCTACGGCGGGTCTTCGATGCCTCGTCTATATTCCGGAAGCCTTTCAAACCCGGCGGATCCAGGAGATGGAATCCCAAGGCGCCGAAATCGTCCGTGTGAAGGGCGACTATGAGAGCGCCGTCGAGGAGAGCTGTCGGCGCGCGCAAAAAGACGAGCTCTACGATGCCAATCCGGGCGGCGCCAACACGGTTCTGCAGCTTCAAGCCTACGGTCAAATCGCTTTTGAAATCTACGATGAGCTCAGGGATGCTCCGGCGGTAGTGGCGGTACCTGTTTCCAACGGCACCACCCTTGCGGGAATCCACCGCGGCTTCCAGAGTCTTTACCGTCGCGGCAAGACGTCCCGCATGCCGAAAATGGTGGCGGGCTCCTCTTACGGCAAAAATCCGATTGTCAGTTCTTTTCTGAAAAAACTGGATCGCTGCGAGGATCTTGCGCCGAGAAGCATCAAAGAAACTCCCATCAACGAACCGCTGGTGAACTGGCATTCCATCGACGGTAACATCTGCCTCGACGCGGTCAAGCAGACGAACGGTTGGGCCGCCTATGCCAGCGACAAGAACATGCTGGCGGTATCGAAAAAGCTGCGTGATTCGGAAGGGCTTAGCATCCTACCCGCTTCAACCGCCGGACTTCAGGCCTTTTTAGAACGGCATCAAAGTGAGCCCTTGGCGCCCGATCGCTACGTAGCCGTACTCACAGGGAGACGAACATGAAAGAAGTAGAGGAAGGCAATGCCATCGTCTATTGCGAAAAGGCTTTCAACACCACGAACGGTAAAACCGCTCACGGGCTGGTGCGTTTTACGAAGCGTTACAAAGTCCTCTCGGTGGTGGACTCGGCCTGCGCGGGTCGCGACGCAGGCGAGGTGCTCGACGGCCGGCCATCGGCTATTCCGATTTTTTCCGAAATCGGGGTGGCGGTTGAGAAAGCTCGGCGTGGCGGAGCGCCGGCGACCCATCTCGTTGTCGGTTTGGCTCCCGACGGAGGCCGTCTTCCGTCCTGGGCCAAAGAAGACATCGGAGTTGCTATTCGTCTGGGCCTCCATGTCGATTGCGGTCTTCACGACTACCTGAGTGACGACCCGGCGCTGGTTGAGCTGGCCCGCGCTCACCAAGTGCAGTTGAGAGATATCCGTAGACCACCGCCGGTCTCGGGTCTCCATTTCTTCAGCGGAAAGATCGAAGAAGTTCGGTCGTTCAAGGTCGCCGTTCTGGGAACGGACTCGGCAGTGGGAAAACGAACGACGGCCTGGCGATTGGTTGAAGGATTTCGAGAGACCGGTTTCACCGCGGAGATGGTTGGGACCGGTCAGACCGCCTGGCTGCAAGGGGCCCGTTACTCGATCGTTTTGGACAGCCTGGTCAACGACTTTGTTGCGGGAGAGATCGAGCACGTCATCTGGAGCGCTTGGAAAGAGGCGCAACCCGACATTATCGTGATCGAAGGTCAAGGCAGTCTACTGAATCCGGCTTATCCGGGTGGATTCGAAATCCTGGCCGCCGGGAGGCCGGACGCGGTGGTGCTCCAGCATGCCCCGGCCCGCAAGGAATACGACGGGTTCCCCGGTTACAAGCTTCATGGACTGCCCACCCAGATTCAGGCCGTCGAGCTTATATCGGGTCGGCCGGTCGTTGCCATCGCCGTGAATCATGAGGGGATACCTATGGAGAAGGTAAGACGGGTCTGTAGTGCCATTAACTCTCAGATAGACCTACCTACAACCGACGTTTTGCTCGACGGTCCGGGAGAAATCGTCCGCGAGATCATCGCCGAGATTAAACGTTCGAGAAGAAGCGCATGAACGAGAAACAGACTGAATTGATAGAGGACATTCGTGACTTGGACGAGTCCAATCCGCTCCTTGCGATAGATCGTCTCGAGGTCGGACCGGTCCGTCTGAAGCCCGATCGTTTTGCCGTTGCCTACCAGGTCACTACCACGAAAGGTACGTTCACCACGGAGCTCGCGTACAAATACGAGGAGCCGGTTTTCGACCCGGAAGATTTGGGAGACGCGAATCTGGCCGGCATGATCGCCGCTCAGTTGGCTCTCAACTACGGCCTTTTCTCCCGGACGATTGTTTTTCACGGGACCTTCGACAAAGCGGACCGGGCGTTCCTTCTGGAAATGGCCAAGAACACGGCACGGGAGATTTATGTCAAGAAGTTCCTCGAGCCCAATCCTTTCCTCGTTGGAGAGGCGGCAGGCCTCCCTCCGGAGCGTAGGAAGAACTACCTTCGGGCGGAGCTCGTGTTTCCGGAAACGAAGGACAAGCGGCTGAAACCTTGGGCGGCCTCGACGGAGAAGCACGCCGTTTTGTCCAGCGGTGGGAAAGATAGTCTTTTGACCTTCGGGTTGTTACGCGAGATGGGCTGGGAGACACACCCCGTGTTCCTGAACGAGTCGGGCCGTCACTGGTTCACCGCTCTCAATGCCTATCGGTACTTCACGCGTGAGATTCCCCATACGGCTCGCGTTTGGACCAACTCCGATCGGGTCTTTTCTTGGATGCTTCGCCATCTTCCTTTCGTCCGAGAGGATTTCGCCGAAGTGCGATCCGACGAGTATCCCATCCGACTCTGGACTGTAGCGGTTTTCCTTTTCGGGGCCTTACCGCTCCTTAAACAACGCGGCGTGGGTCGTCTGCTGCTGGGGGATGAGTACGACACGACGGAAAGAACGACGTTCCGGGGGATCACGCATTACAACGGCCTTTACGACCAGAGTCGATATTTCGATGAGACCATGAGCAGCTACTTTCGAAGGAAGGGCTGGGGCATCAACCAGTTCTCGTTGCTCCGGCCCATGTCGGAGATGCTCATCCAGAAGACTCTCGCTTCGCGCTATCCCGAATTGTTGAGATTGCAGACCTCTTGCCACGCGACCCACGTGGAAAACGACAAGGTCCGTCCCTGCGGCAAGTGCGAAAAGTGCCGGCGCATCGTCGGCATGCTCGTCGCTTTCGACAAGGATCCTAAAGACTGTGGTTTCAGCGACAAGCAAATGGAGTACTGCCTGAAGAGCCTCGTAGAAAAGGGCGTACATCAGGAGCTGCCGGCGGTCCGCCATCTGGGGCATCTACTTTACAGCCAGGGAAAGATCGATCGCCCTCGTCTTGGTAAGGTCAAAGCCGAGGCGCAACCGGAAGTGCTCAAGCTCCGATTCGACCGCCAGCGTTCGCCCATGAATGCGATTCCCATGGATCTTCGGGTTCCCTTGTATAGGATTCTGATGGAACATACCGAAGGCGCCGTCAAGCACGTCGGACGGTTGTGGGTCGAGACCGATCCGCTCGAAGACCCCGATGCGGACCTACCTTATCGGTTCGAAACCTGTGACGACGCTGCTGCTGCGGAGGATAAGAGCTTGTCGCATCGATTCTTGTTGGCCGAGCTGACCTGGCCGGAAGCCGAGCACCGTTTCAAGCAAGTGGACTTGGCCTTGCTGCCGGTGGGTTCTATCGAGCAGCACGGACCCCATCTGCCCCTCGATACCGATGCGTTCGATGCCGACTACCTCGCGAAACAAGTGGCGGCCTCGTGCTCGAATCCGAAGCCCCTGGTATTGCCGCTCATTCCTTACGGTGTCTCTTACGCCCACGATGACTTCAGCGGCACGGTGAGTATCGGCCCCGAAACGTTGTCGAAACTCGTTTATGAAATCGGAATGAGCGTCGCACAGCACGGAATCACCAAACTGGTCATCATCAACGGCCACGGAGGCAATGAACCGGCGCTTCATTTCGCCGCTCAGATGATCAACCGCGACGCTCATATCTTCACCTGTGTGGACACCGGCGAGACCTCCGATGCAGACATTGCTGCCATGTCCGAAGTCCCCAACGACGTTCATGCCGGTGACATCGAAACGTCCACGGCGCTCGCGGTGAGACCGGAGTTGGTGCGAATGGAGCGGGCCGAGAAGTTCGTTCCCAAGTTTTCGAGCCGGTATCTCGATCTCGCGTCCCTACGAGGGGTCGGCTGGTACGCACGCACGGCGAGAATCACGCCCAGTGGCGTCTTCGGAGACCCGACCTGCGCCAGCCGGTCCAAGGGTGAGAAGATGTGGGAGGTCATGATCCGCCATCTCGTAGAGCTGGTGGAATCTCTCAAGAGTATGACCCTCGACGAGATCTACCAGAGGCGTTTTTAAAATGCGAATCAATCGAATCGAGATCTGGCCGTGGGAGATGCGTCTACGGGAACCTTATACCATTGCTTACGAGACGGTCGAGAAAACGACCAATGTTTTCATCCGCCTGGAAACCAACACGGGACTCGTCGCCTACGGATGTGCGGCTCCCGACGAGCCCGTCACCGGCGAGAAGGCGTCCGATGTCCTCGCCGCGCTCCGCGAGGTGGCCACTCCTCTACTCGAAGGCGCCGATCCGCTTCGACGTCTACGTCTACTTGTGAAGTTGAAGCAAAAGATCCCCGACCGGCCTTCCGCCCGTGCGGCCGTAGACATGGCGCTTCACGATCTTCTCGGCAAGGCGGCCGGTCAACCCTTGTGGAGAGTGTTGGGTGGGTATCGAGACCGCATCCTGACCAGCATCACCATCGGTATCATGGGTGTGGACGAAACGGCCGCGCGTGCCAGACAGTTTGTGCAGGAGGGCTTTCGCGCCGTCAAGATCAAGACTGGAAGTAACCTCGAGGAGGACATTGACCGGGTTTTTCGTGTTCGGGAGGTGATAGGCGCGGGCGTGGCGCTTCGGTGCGACGCCAACCAAGGCTATTCCGCCTCGGAAGCTATCGAGTTCTGTGCGCCGAACCAAATCGGCGAAAGTCGAGATCCTCGAGCAGCCGACGCCGCGCAACCAACCCGATCTGATGGGGCGCGTGGTCGCCGCCACTCGCCATACCCGTTATGGCGGATGAAAGCCTGATGAGCCTGCGCGACGCTTTCTCTTTGGCGCGTCGGGATTTCGCCGACATGGTCAATGTGAAGCTCATGAAAGTGGGCGGTATCGACGAGGCGCTCCAAATCAATGCCGTCGCCCTTGCCGCTCGCTTGGAGGTCATGGTGGGCTGCATGGACGAATCGGCGCTGGCCATTGCGGCTGGGCTCCACTACGCCCTCGCCCGGCCCAATGTCGTTTACGCCGATCTCGACGGCCATCTCGATTTGGAGGGCGACCTCTTCGCGGGGGCGGTGGTTCTCAAGAGAGGCTACCTCTATCCCAAAGAGGCTCCCGGACTCGGTGGTCTTCCGAAGGAAGGATCGTGAAATGGGATCATTCCTCGATAACGGGCTGCCGGTGTGGGCGTTGGCGGGACTCATCTTTGTACTGAGGGTGGTCGATGTGTCTTTGGGCACGATGCGTACTATTATGGTCGTCAACGGAAGACTACGTCTGTCCGTGGCTCTCGGTTTCTTCGAGGTCTTGTTGTGGATGACGTCCATCTCCCAGGTGATTCTGAGAGTCCGTGAGCACCCTGTGCTCGTCGTTGCCTATGCCGCCGGTTTCGCCGCCGGCAATGCAGTCGGGATTGTCCTCGAGCGAAGGCTCGCTTTCGGACAGTGCGTGGTTCGCATGATCTCGGCGAAGGGGAAAGCAATCGTCGAGCCGCTTTCCTTTTTCGGCCGCGTGCTCGGCGTCTTTCAAAGTGAGGTCAACGGCTCCCGCAGCCGGTTGGTCTTCGCTACCATGGCACGTTGACACCTGCCGGAAGCCATTCGAGCGGCGAGGGATGTCGATCCGAACGTTTTCTGCGTGGTGGATCGTTTCTCGGAGACGAGCCACTTCACCCCCTTTCCGCATCCCAGTGGATGGAGAGCGGTGTTGAAAAAGAAATAGATACATGACCCAGACCTCCCACAAATCGATGACGCCCCTGGATTCGGCGGTCGGGTCAGGTCCCGTTACCGCCCGGCTAAGGGACGGTACGTCTGTTGTGTTGAGAGGGGTGCAACCGGAAGATCAACTTCTGCTGCAGGAGCTTTTGGAGTCCTGTTCTCCCACATCGCTCTATCGCCGCTTCCACTATGTGACCAAGCGCCTGGGCGAGCTGGCATCGAGGTTCTGTGACGTCGAAGGCAAACATGAGAAAGTGATAGTGGCCGAGATCGAATCTGAGGGAACGAAAAAACTGATCGGCTTCGGCGACCTGGCGGCCGAAACGCTCCAACGATCGGTAGAGGTGGCCGTTCTCGTCGCGGATCGCTGGCAAGGCCTGGGACTCGGCAGTGCGCTGGCGGACTATTGTCTGGACGTGGTGTGCCGCGGGGGCGTGAAAGAGATCGTTGCCGTAACGACTCCCGACAACCGACAGGTAATCGAGATGGCGCAAAGACGGGGATTCAGGATCCAGTGGCAATTGGAGGATAGAATCCTCGCATTGAGTAAGAAACTCCATCCGAGCCGGACGAGGCGGTCGGGAGAGGCGGCTTGACCCAAGTCGGAAGAAGATGGTGCGGCTGGAAACGATTGGGACTAAAGGGCATCATTTGATAGCGGAGCCAGGGCCCTTGCGACTTGGAAGCGTGGCGTCCGAGAATCTTGGAATCGGATCCGTTTGGGGCCGGTGGATTCAGGTGACCATGCGAAGGCCGAGCTTTCCGTTGGAGATGAGATACAGGTTCGTGCGCGCGTCCAGCTTGGTGATCTCGGCCCCGCGGCCGTCTCGGTACAACTCTTCTTCGGGCTCCTGAGCTCGGATGGTGAATTTGTGAGCGCCCAGGCGGCGACCATGCACAGGACCGAGTCCGATAACGAAGGAAATCACACCTTCGAGTCACGAGGAGTCCGTTGCAAGCGAAGTGGGCTGCACGGATATACCTTTCGTGTCTTGCCCAACCACCCCGACCTGGCCACTCCGTTTATGCCCGGACTCTTGACGTGGGCTGCGGAAGGGGAATCTTCCTGAAGTCGATTGGTGCTGTAACGGTTCGTGAGATGGGCAATAGTGGCTCGGGCGTGGGCGGGACTTTGAAGCTTTGTTTTATTTTGAGAGCTTGGATGCTCTATTCGATCTCTCGTTCCCGCCCTTTCTGCAGCCTCCCAAGCAGAACGAGTCGCCGAGTCCATACGCAATCGAATCGAGGCGGCCGGAGCTCTGCATCGAATCGAGGTGGGTGGAGAGGCGATCTACGCCTCACGATTCCTACCTCTCTTTTATCAACAACGTCTTTACCAGCCCGCATGGAGTGCCGACCAAGGAGCCCTTCCTCGAGCGGTGCGTTTGCTGCAAGCGTTACGCAACGCCGAACAGGAGGGCATGGATCCAAGCGTCTACCACCTGGCCAAGATAGACACAACGTTGGGTGAAATCGAGCTCGACGCACGGACGGGTAAACCTATCGACCCTCGACGTCTGGTCGATCTCGACTTGTTGCTGACGGACGGCTTCATCGTTTACGCTTCCCATCTGCTCTCCGGCCGCGTGAATCCCACGACTTTCGATACCGAATGGCACGTCGTCGAATCGAAAGAGGCGGACTTTGTCAGTCTGCTCGAATCGGCTCTCGACTCGGGCAATATCTCGGAAGCCTTGAGTGGCCTGCTTCCGAGAGACGACGGATATTCGAGGATGAAGGAGGCGCTCGCCGGTTATCGAAACCTCGCCGGGGAAGGTGGCTGGACTCGGATTCGCGGACGGACCCAAGCTGCAGCTCGACGACCGGGATGACCGTGTAACCGTCCTGCGCCGCCGGCTCGAAGCATCAGGGGATTTGGCCCCGGCAACATCCGAGGTACCGGTGCGGTTTGATGCCGACGTAAAAGAGGCGGTGAAAAGATTTCAGCGGCGTCACGGACTCGATACCGACGGTGTGGTAGGCAAGGGTACGTTGGCGGCCCTCAACGTTTCGGCGGGAGATCGTGTCCGGCAACTCGAGCTGAATCTTGAGCGATGGCGATGGCTACCTCTCGATTTGGGTGAGAGCTACATTCTTGTCAACATCCCCGGCTTCGATCTCGAAGTCATCGAAGGTGGAAGGATGGTGCTGGCGATGCGGGTTGTTGTTGGGAGACCGTATCGGCGAACCCCGGTGTTCAGCTCCCCCATGACCTATCTCGTATTCAGTCCGTACTGGCATGTTCCGCCGAGTCTTGCCGTTCAAGACGTCCTTCCCGCGGTTCAGAAAGAAGGAGACTATCTGGCGAAGAAGAGCATCAAAGTATTTCGCGGCTGGGGCTCGGAGGCCGAGGAGGTTGACCCGGCGGCGGTTGACTGGTCGAGCTTGAAACGAGAAGGCTTTCCTTATCGATTTCGTCAAGAACCCGGTCCGGATAACGCCTTGGGTGGAGTGAAGTTCATGTTTCCCAATCCTTACAACGTTTATCTCCACGATACGCCCTCCCGAGAGTTGTTCCGGAGGACGGAGCGCACGTTCAGCTCCGGTTGTATCCGGATTGAGAAGCCTCTCGAGCTGGCGGAGTATCTCCTGCGCGAGGCCGCCGGTTGGAGCCCCGAGAACATTACTGCCGCTTCGCAGAAAGGTATGGAACAAACCGTTCGGCTGCCTCGACCTATTCCAGTGCATCTCCTCTATTGGACGAGCTGGGTTGACCAGGCAGGAACCATCCATTTCAGAAATGACGTTTACGGCCGCGATCGACTCTTGGACGAAGCTTTGAAAGACAAGCCTCCGTCGAGGGAATAAGTTGCTCCGGCGCAAATTACTCGTCATCGGTTTCCTGGGCGTTTTTTCTGCCGGTTTGGATCGTCCCGGGATCTTCGCTCGACCGGCGGCTCGCGAGCCTTTTTCAACCGGGCGAGTGGGTTTCTCGGTGAAGTTCAAGGACGAGATCTCACCTTATCGGATCATGGGGATCTTCGTTCTGCCCGGCGAGGAACATCGCTTCGAAGCTATCGGTAGCGGCGACTCGGCTCGCTTCGAGATGCGCGCGGAGTCGGGGTTCGTGACCCGCCAGGGACCGTGCGTCTGGCTTTGGAAGGCTCCCGTTGAAAAGGGCGTCTACCCGTTGGAAATCCATCATCAAGGGACGGGTGAAGTGATGCACTTCACCGTTTTCGTTCTTGTGCCGTTCGACGAGCTAAAAGGCGAGTACATCAACGGGTACCGGATTGGTGCCTATCCTAAAAATCCGTTGAAGGGGTTGTCCATCTACAAACCCCGCTCGGCTTCATCGAGGTCACCGAGAGGAATCAGAACACGGAGATCTCCCCCCATTTTGTTCTCCGGCAATTTTTGTGCAAGCAGGAAGGCGGATATCCCGTCTATCTTGTGTTGAAGGAGAGGCTCCTACTGAAGCTCGAACTCATCCTGGAACGGACGAACGAGCGCGGATATCGCTGTGACACCTTCCACATCATGAGCGGCTACCGCACGCCCTACTACAACAAGGCCATCGGAAACGTGCGCTACAGCCGACACGTATGGGGAGGTGCGGCCGATATCTTCGTGGACGAAAATCCCAAAGACGCGATGATGGATGACCTCAACCAGGATGGAGTGATTGATTTCCGTGATGCCGCCGTCGTCTACGACATTGTTGATGATCTGTTCGGGAGACCTTTCTATGCGCCCTTTACGGGCGGTTTGGGAAGGTACCGGAAAACGACTGCCCACGGCCCCTTTGTCCACGTGGATGTGAGGGGATTTCGAGCCCGCTGGGGACAATAACTTGATGATGTTCCCCAGAACACGGTTCAAGTAGTCACTTCGACCCACACGGTCCTCCAGGTCGATCAAGTCTCCATATCGGATTGCCCGAATCCCAATGGGAGGAGGAAAAGAAGAATTGTTGTAAGCCCTACGCCGATCTTGCGCATAGTTCTGATACCCCCAATCGCTTAGGTCATCGCAAGACCTGTGCCGCTTTGACTCTGACTGAACGAGTCGGCTACGTTCAACGTTTACCGTGCTTTAAGAATCGAGGTCGAGGATGGTCGTGGCGCCTATGGAATGGTGCGGTGGGGCGGTTGTGCCGTCGTTTGCCGTTTGCGGGCGGTATCCGTTTTTGGGGCAAGGTTCTCGCTCGTTGGGGCAAAATGCCACACGGCGGACAGGCCCCGCATCAGGCTCCGACTTCGTCCTCTGGAGTCCCTTTTTCGTCCATGGGCTCGAAGCGGTCGAGCATGCGGTATAGCGTTCGCCGATCGATTTTCAGGACCTCGGCGGCCCGTCTTCCGGTTTCCTCCCACCGCCTTCAGCACGTGGAAGAGGTAGCGGCGCTCCATTTCCTCCAGTGACGGGAGCTCTTTGAACATTCTGCTCTCTAAGGATACCTGCTTCTGCCTGATCTTTTCCGGAAGATCCTGGACCTCGATGAGACGGCCCCGGCTGAAAAGGGCCAGCCGCTCGATGGTGTTCTCCAGCTCCCGAACGTTGCCCGGCCAGGGGTATCGCACCAGAATCTCGAGCGCTCTTGGAGGAGAATTGAGGCGCCGTTTGTCCCTTGGAGGCCAGTCGCCGTATGAAATAGGCAATGAGCTTGGGGATGTCTTCCCGGCGCTCGCGAAGCGAAGGAACCTCGATGGTGACAACGTTCAGCCGGTAGAAAAGGTCTTCACGGAAAAGGCCCGCGTCGACCCTTTTCTCGAGGTCCCGATTGGTTGCCGCGATGACGCGAGCGTCGGTTTTGAGCGACTTTCGTGCTTCCCACCGGAGTGTACTCATCCTGCTGAAGGACCCGCAGCAGCTTGACCTGGAGTGCCGGGCTGGTCTCACTGATCTCGTCCAGAAAGAGAGTCCCTCCCTGGGCGGCATGGAAAAGGCCGTGTTTGTCCGCTACCGCACCCGTGAACGACCCCTTCACAGTGACCGAACAACTCACTTTCAAGCAGGGTCTCGGTCAGAGCTCCGCAGTTGACTGCGATGAAGGGTTTCGAGCTACGAGGGCCCTTGGCGTGGATCGCACGCGCCACGAGCTCTTTTCCGGTACCACTGTCACCTTGTATGAGTACCGTCGTTCTCGAGTCGGCTACATAGGCTATGGTCTTGTAGACCGCCAGCATCTTGGCGCTCGAGCCGATCAGAATCGGCTCCTCTCCCGCAGCACCTTCATGTCCTTGAACGGCCAGCCCGACTTTTCGCTTTTCCAGGGCTCGGCGGACCGTGGCCTGAACTTCCTCCACATTGAAGGGCTTGCTGACGTAGTCGAAAGCGCCCTCCCGAACGGCGGCGATTGCGGTGTCGAGGCTTCCGAAACCGCTCACCAGAATCACCTGAGTTTCGGGCTGCGCCTTCTTGATGGCCCGCAGCACGTCGATGCCGGTCGTTGCCTGCTCGAAGTTGATGTCGCTGATGACGACATCGAAACGATCTTCCGTTGCGAGAATAACAGCTTTTCTAGGGTCGAGACAGGTCGAATCTCGAGCGGAAGCTCTTGGAGGATCTCCTTGAAGAAATCACAGGTCAAGGGGTCGTCGTCAGCTACTAGGAGCCGAGTCATTTCCTGATACCTCCGTATCGTCTGTTCCCCACAGGAAACACGAGCTTAAACGTGGTGCCTTGTCCGAGCTCACTTTCTGCATCGATGGTCGCGCCGTGAGCGCTGAGAATTTCCTTGACGATGGATAGACCGAGTCCCGTCCCGCGTCCCATTTCCTTCGTCGTGAAGAAGGGCCGGAACATCTGAGAAAGAGCGCTTTCCGTCATTCCCTCGCCGGAATCTACGAGCTCGACCCGAACACCTTCTTCGCTTGGTTCCGTCCGAACTGTAAGTGTGCCTCCTTCCGGCATGGCGTCCAAGGCTGTTGTTGAAGAGATTGAGAAACACTTGCTCGAGTTGTGCCTCGTCCCCGAGAATCGTGAGCGGATCGGCTGGCGAACTTCCTGTCGACCGGAATCCCCCGGCCGGCGAAGGTGGGCTCCACGAGCGCGCAAATCCGGTCGAGCAGTCGGGTCAAATCGAAGGACTCGAGCTCGAGAATCGGTCTTGCGTGTCTCATCCATTATTTCCCGAACGATCGTTTCGAGTTTCCCGATTTGAGATTGTATCAATTGCAGTTTTTCTGAAAGAGGCTCGTCCTCTTTGCGGCCTTGCAGAAGAACTTGTATATGTCCCGAGATGAGATTGAGGGGCGTTCCGATCTTGTGGGCGAACCGCGCCGCGACATGCTGTGCTGCGGAGAGTCGTTCCATTCGAGCCAATCGTCGCTGAATGTAGTAAAGCTCCTCGTTCAGCCGACGTAGCTCACGGTTCTTTTCCTCCAGTTCTCGAGTCGCCTTGGCCACCTCCGATTCGAACTCCTTTGCATTTCCTGCCGACTGCAATTCACGTTCCGAAACCATGGCGTTGGATATTAGCACACCCGTTTCGAGGAAGTATTTGAGGCGCTGATGGATAGGCGCCTGTGAGGGGAGTTGTTTCGTACCGCTCCGCGTTGCAGAATCGCCACATCGGTTCCTGTCTGCCACACTTTGTTGGACGTCTCTATGGAAGGGCTCGTATATAATTCTGGCCTGTGTCCCGGATAGACAGACAGGTGCAGAATGCCGTACACGCTCGTGACGGAGGTAGAGATGAGCTACGAGACGATTGAGCTTCTCGTCAACGAACCTTTGGCCACGGTCAAGCTCAACCGGCCCGAACGCATGAACGCGGTGATCGAGGAGATGTACCTCGAGATTCAGGACGTCCTTGCCAGTACAGGCGCCGAAGACGGGATCCGTTGTCTGATCCTCACCGGCTCGGTTCTCGAAAGGGACGGAGTCGAGAAGCAAGCATTTTGTGCCGGCGCCGATCTCAAGAAGCATTCGTCCGGGGAACGGAGCGCGACCGAGCGAGAGGAATATATCCGGCTCGCCCACGAAACCATCCGGAAGATCGTCGAGTTTCCCAAGCCCGTCCTCGCTGCCGTCAACGGGCCGGCACGAGGCGCCGGGAACCGAGATGGCCCTCGCCTGCGACCTGCTCCTGATGGCCGAGGAGGCCACGCTCGGGCTGCCCGAGACCGGACTCGGGACGTTCGTGGGCGGCGGTGTGACTCACATCCTGCCGCGCCTCATCGGTTTGGCCAGGGCCAAAGAACTGGTTTTCACCGGCCGGGTCATCGATGGAAAAACCGCTGTCGAGCTTGGGCTTGCGATTCGCTGCTGTCCGGTGGAACGCCTCATGGAGCAAGCTCGCGCGCTCGCTCTCGAGATTTCCGAAAAAGCGCCGATCTCCATCGCCTTTGCCAAAGAGCTCCTGCAGCGCTCGCCGGGCCGCGACTTCGAGACGGCGCTCGAGCAAGAGACGAAGGCGATCCTCGCCTGCATGGACAGCGCGGACTGGCACGAAGGTCATGCCGCATTCCGCGAGAAACGGAAACCCAAGTTTCTCGGGAGGTGAAATGTCTCTTGGAAAGCTGCTAGACGCGCGGTCGGTGGCGGTCGTGGGTGCCTCCCGCGACGAGAAGAAGCGCGGTTTCCATGCCGTTCGGGCTCTGATCGAAAGCAAGTACGAAGGTTCTGTCTATCCCGATCAATCCGCACGAGGAGACCATCCTGGGTTTGCGATGCTATCGCAGCGTTCTCGATATCGAGGGCCCGGTGGATCTGGCCCTGGTCACCACGCCGGCCGAGACCCTACCGGAAATTCTGGAGGAGTGCGGGAGCAAGGGCGTCGCCGGGGCCGTGGTCGTGGCCGGCGGATTCGGCGAGCTGGGAAGGAAGGGTAAACAGCTACAGGACAAGATCGTCGGAATCGCGGCAGGTCACGACATGCGCATTCTCGGCCCGAATACCAGCGGAATGATCAACGTCCACTCCGGCCTCAATCTCGTGGGCCTGGAACGGGTACCCAAAGGCGACCTCGCCCTGCTGACGCAAAGTGGAAACATGGCGCTGCATCTCATCACGGAGGCACAACTCAAGAGCCAGAAGGGCTTTTCCTACTACGTGGGCGTGGGCAACGAGGCCGATATCAAGTTCCACGAGTACCTCGAGTTCTTCACCGAAGATCCGAAGACGAAAGCGATCGTGATGTACGTGGAGGGGATGAGCGACGGACGTCGTTTTCTGCAGCAGGCGTATCAGACGACTCGGAAAAAACCCGTCGATCCTACTCAAAAGCGGACGTTCGGCGAAGGGGAGCAAGTCGGCCGGCTCTCACACCGGCGCCCTGGCCGGGATTTCGGAGGTGTCGCGCTACGGCTTTTGCCCGTGCCGGCATCATCACCATCGAGAGCTCGGACGAGCTTTTTCCGGTGGCAGAAGCGCTGTCGAGTCTGCCGACGATCGGAACAGCCGCGTCGCCATCCTGGCCGATGGCGGTGGCCACGCCACCGTCGCCGCCGATGTCTTGAGCGACCAGGGAATCAAGATCCCCGAGCTCACCAAGCCCACGCGGCAGAAGCTGGCCGATGTGCTGCTTCCCAACGCCTCGCTGCACAATCCCGTCGATGTCGCGGGAAGCGGAGATTCGGACCCCGGCGTTTTTGCCGACTGCGCGCGCATTCTTCTGGAGAGCTACCAGATCGGCGGTCTGCTCGTCGTCGGCCTCTTTGGCGGCTACGGGCTCCGGTTCTCCGAGCGATTGCGTTTCATCGAGGAGGACGCCGCCCATCGGATGGGCAAACTGGTTAGGGAGACCGGCAAGCCAATCGTTGTCCACAGTCTGTACAACTTTGCCCGACCCCATTCTCTCGACCTACTCAGGTACTACGGCATACCCGTCTTCGACTCGGTGGAAGTGGCCTGCAAATGCGTCGCCGCCCTGTCGCAGTACGGCCACTATCTGGGAACATCGCACCGCTGGACGAATTTCGTCTTCAACTGGGGTGTGAGAGCGAAAACCGGAGGACAGAATATCCTGGCGGCGGCGGAGAAGGACGGGCGGTACTCTCTTCTCGAGCATGAGGCCAAGCAGCTTCTGAGACTGCACGATGTGCCGGTCTCGAAGGACCGACTCGCCCGCACAGCCGAGGAAGCCGTGGCGATTGCGGCTAAGATTCGGGCACCTGTTGCTCTCAAGATCTGCTCTCCCGACATTCTTCACAAAAGCGAAGCCGGCGGGATCAAACTACAGCTCGAGGACGGACCCCAAGTTCGAAAAGCCTTCACCGACATCGTACGCCGCGCCAAACGTTTCAAGGCGAAGGCCGACATCAAAGGGTGTGTCGTCTCACCCATGGCCGATCCGGGGACCGAGGTCATCGTCGGCACCAAAATCGACCCTCAGTTCGGTCCCGTCATCATGTTCGGTATCGGCGGGATCCTGGTCGAGGTGCTCAAGGACGTCGTGTTTCGGGTCCTCCCTATCAGCCGCGGTTCCGCCAAACAGATGCTCTCCGAGATTCGTTCGGCGCCCATTCTCAATGGGGTTCGCGGTCAGCCCTCCGTCGACCACGAAGCTCTAGTCGATCTCCTCATGGCGGTCGCCGAGATCGTCGAGTCCTATCCTCAGATCCAGGAGATGGACCTCAATCCGGTCATCGTCCGCGAAGACGGTTTGACCGTCGTTGATGCGCGAATTCTTCTCAAGAAGAACCACCGGCTTCCGAACAACGGACCTCTGGAGTAGCGTGGGGATCCGATCGTTAGGGAAATCGAAAAATGCATACATACGCTCTTGGCTTCGAAACCTGCCTGCCAATCGTGGACCATCATTATTTCTTGGTAACCGAGGGCCTCTCGTTCGGTGATAAGATACGATTTTGATGGCGATGTGCGGTGCTCGGTGCGTTCGCCGAGCGGTGGAGATCGAACCTTCGAGGACCATCCTCTATGTCAAGTAGCCGGGACGTCTGCGGCTTTAGCGACGAGGGAACGGTGACGTTTCACTACAAGAGGCCGATGGATTGACCATGGACTACGTGCTCTGGCTCGAGCTGGTGCTATTCGCGGTCATGATGGGGTTTTCGGCTTTTTTCTCGAGCTCGGAGACTTCGCTTTTCTCCCTGAGGGACGTACAGCTGGAGCAAATGCGGCGGGACCGGCATCCGCGGGTCGAAATCATCCAACGCCTACTCAGTGAACCGCGTCGACTCATCATCACCATCCTGATCGGAAACGAACTGGTCAATGTGACGGCCTCCGTCATATCGGCGGCGGTTTTGATAAAGGTGATGGGTGCCGAGAGCAAGTGGATGAACCTGCTCATCATGGTGCCGCTCCTGCTGCTCTTGGGTGAGATAACTCCCAAAGCTTTGGCGATACGTCACAACGTGGCCTTTGCCGGGTTCGAGAGCGGGCCTCATCGACACCTTTGCCCGCATGATCAAGCCGTTACGCTGGGTGATCCGCAAGATCGCGGACCGGATCATCACTCTCTTCATCGGCAAGGACCGCTCCCGCGGCAATATCATCACGGAAGATATGGTTCGAGTTCTGGCCAGGGAGGCCCTTGGAGAAGGCGCCTTGGATCATCTCGAAGCTCAATATATCGAGCAGATATTCGACTTCGGGAACAAGACCCTGAATGACGTCATGACGCCTCGATCGGATATTTTTTTCTTGAGTCTCGATTCGCCGATAAATCAAATAACAAAGGAACTGTGTGAAACTCGTCACACGAAGGTCCCTGTTTACGATGAGCACAAGGACGATATCGCCGGAATACTCCATGCGAGAGATCTTCTCGGCATAGACATTGATGGTTTTTCTCCGGATAAAGACGCCTTTCGGCGGCTTTTACGTGAGCCCTATTTCGTGCCGGAATCCAAATTGGCGGCTGATCTCTTCCGCACTTTTCGAGAGCGCAAACTATCCATCGCCCTCACCGTCGATGAATACGGTGGTGTCACCGGTCTCGTTACCATGGAAGATTTGCTCGAATGCATCTTCGGTGAGATCCACAGCCCTTCCGATGAGCAGCACAATATCAGCGCGAAAGATCCGAGCAAAGGTCGCTATACGGTGGAGGGCGGCATCCCCATTGCGGAGTTCAACCGGGAAATGGAATCGGATCTTTCGGATGAGTGGGGGGATACCATCGGGGGATTGATACTTGCATCATTACGGTGAGTTGCCGCCCGAAGGGGCCGAAATAGAGATCGACAGATTCCGGTTCCTCGTCTTGGAAGTCGAAGAAAACCGAATCAAAACATTGGAGTTCGTAGTGAGTCAGGAAGAAACGGGATCTGAGGGACTCCGTCTTCATCCCCCGAGCTCGAGCCTCCGCGGGATGACGACAATAATCGAGGCTAATACTTTGCACCGGGCCTTTGACGGCGAATGCACGAGGTAAATACATCGCAACCATGGACGTAGTCACGACTCTGATCTTGATGTTGGCTTTCCTTCTCATGGAAGCCTTCTTTTCCGGTTCTGAGTTGGGAGTCGTGAGTGCGGATCAGATGAAACTCCGCCACGCTGCCGCCAAAGGGTCCCGGGGAGCGAAGATCGCGCTGCATATGTTGAAGGAGCCCGAGTGGCTCCTATCCACCACTCTCGTGGGAACCAATATCGCCGTGGTAAGCAATACCACGATTGTCACGGCTTTGATGATAGATCTGTTCGGGGAGCAGAACAGCTGGCTGGCAATTGTACTCGTGGCTCCCCTGATCTGGATCTTGGGAGAGATCGTACCGAAGAGCATTTTTCAACAACGCGCCGACACGATCACTCCACGCGTCATCTTCCTGCTTCGTTTCGCCTCCTATGTCTTCTTCCCGATACTCATTGTCTTTTCCGTGATCACTCGCGCTCTCACGAAAGGATTCGGGCAGCAGGTTCAAAGTCCTTTCACACTCCGTGAAGAAATTCTCACCATGCTGCATTTGCCCGCCACCGGAGGGGATATTCAACCGGTGGAACGAGACATGATCCAGCGTGTCTTCACCTTTTCCGAGACAACGGCCTATGAAGTGATGATTCCCCTGATCGACGTGGTGGCTATCGAGCAGGGCGCCACCTGCGCGGAAGCCATTCGTTTGGCAGGAAGCCAATCACACGTCCGGCTGCTGGTTTATATCGAACGGGTGGACAAAATCGTGGGAGTGCTCAACGCGCTGGAGCTTCTCGATGCCGATGGCCAAATATCCATCAAGCCTTTCGTGCGTGAAGTTCGATTCGTACCTCCCTCCAAGAACATCAGCGAGCTACTTCTGGATCTTCGCAAGGACGGCGACACCGTCGCCGTGGTCGTTGATGAATTCGGAGGGGCGGCGGGACTGGTCACCATGGAAGACATCATGGAGGAAGTCGTCGAAGAGCTCGAAGATGAGTATGACATCGGGGAGAAACCGCAACAGTGGATACGCAAGATCTCCAAGAAAGACTACATCGTGAGTGCCCGCATCGAATTGGATCGATTGGAGGAGGAACTGGGCATCCAGCTACCTAAGGGCAACTATGCGACGTTGGCTGGGTACTTGCTCGAGAAATCGGGTGAGATATCACCCCCGGGAACCGTCATCAAATCAAGGGGCGTTACTTTCACCGTTGAACGAAGTACTTCTCAGGCGATCCAGGAGGTCCGGCTGCGATGGTGAAGCGCTTTTTCGCGAGATACAAAACGTCACGCGGGGCGTAACGACTCGACGTTCACGGATTCTGCCGGCACCATCGCGTGAGCGCTTCGAGTACGGCGCGGCGCTTGTCCGCGTTCGTCATGAAAGGTCCGCGCGAAAGCTCCACTTGAATCCAGGGAAGCTCAGGGGCGTGCGAGCGGGTGATGTAGCCGCCTTTGAACGGATCGTTGATTTGGACCTTCGGTCCAAATTCTTTTTCAAAGCATTTTGCGAGAGATTCGATCCACTCTTGCGGGCATGTCGTTCCGTCGCCGTTGCTCAGGCAAACCCAAGGACGCTCGATTCCGGGATCCGGCCCCACGGGTGGACCGGTTGCAGCCATCGTGTGGAGGTCCAATGCCAATCGGACTCCGGTCCCGGCCAGCTCGGTCAGACGCCCGTGGTAGGGGTGGTAGTAGCGATCGAGTAGTTGATTCACGACCTCGACCGGAGGAAACTCGCCGTACACCGGAACGTTCCAGCATGTGTGCGTTTTGACCACTCCGTCGGGCCTGCGATCGTCGACGGCTCGGTTGAGGTCCACGATGGCGCGGGCTATGTCCGACGTTAGGTAGGCATCGAGCTCCGACTCGAGCGCATAAATCTCCGCCGCGCCCACGTCGCCGTCCTCTTCCACCTCCTCCGGCGTGAGGATGCAGTAAGGTTCCGCCTCTTCGGGAACGCGCAGTCCGGCATGCGGTACGGAACCTAGGAGCGGCAGTTTCATCTTGTTGCTGCTTTCTTATCGGTTTTCGCCACGGGGGTTTTGGTATTTCTGGCTGCTTTCGCGGAGTGCGAAGAGACGGTCGTCACCGCTCGGTGGGTCGGGCCGCCGGCGGCGCCATCGCGGCGGGGGTCGGCGACTCCAATGAGCTCGTGTTTGTCGCGCATCACGAGCTGGACGCAACCCAGATAGAAAGAATAGGGATCCCTGACGTCGACCTCGAAGCCATAACGCTTGAGCGCCTCCGGAATGTCGCTTCTCATGCGCGTCGCCTCGAGGGAGACCTTTCCAAGCAAAGAGCTGTGCAGCCGCGGTGCGTCCACCGCAGCGAGTGGGCTTCCCGACTCGAGCCGGATGAGCACTTGAAGGATCGCGGAGGTGATTCGCTCGCTTCCCGGAGACCCGATGGCGAGCCAGGGCCTTCTTCCACGAAAGACGATGGTCGGGGCCACGCTCGCCCAAGGAACGGCATTGGGGCGCATGTAATAGGGGTGAGAGATGTCCTCGTACTCGAAGGCGCTCATGTAGTTGTTGTAGAGAAAACCCAGCTCCGCCGTCGCCGAATACGAACCGTAGACTCTCTCAATCGATTGAGTGAGGGCGACGGTGTTTCCATCCTGGTCCATGACGGACAAGTGTGTCGTCTCTCCGTGGCCCTTGAATCTCTTCAGCGCTTGTTTTGCCACGAGCTTCGCGTAGTCCTGGCTCAGCATCCGTTTTTCCGAGACCTGGGCGAAGAAGTGGGGGTCGAAAGGCCGATCCTGTCGGTCCACGAAAGCGCGGCGGATGATCTCTGCCAGAAACACGGCCCCTTCGGGCCGATCCAGTGCCTGGCGCGAGGCGGGCAACTGTTGATAGACGTTCATCATCTCGATGAGCGTCCGACCGGCTCCAGGCGGCGGAAACGTGAAGACCCGTTGCCCGTTGAAGCGCGTCGTGACGGGACGTCGCTCTATGGGACGGGGAACCTGTGCCAGATCGTCTTGCTGGATGAAGCCGTCGTGTCGCGCCATATCGTCGTGAATTGCTTTCGCGATCTGGCCGGAGTAGAAGTCCTTGATTCCCTTTTTGGCAAGCCGTCTCAAAGTATCGGCCAACGCCTGCTGTTTGAAGATCGTTCCCGCTTGATAGGTTTTTGCGCCACCTTGGAGAAAGAGCGGGCCCGCGGTGTGGGACTTCAGGTTTTTGAGCTCGCGCCGGGCGAGCGCGCGCTGGAGGACACTCACCGCGTATCCGTCTTCGGCAAGTCGGATGGACGGTTCGAGCACCCGGGCAAGCTTTAGCTTGCCATAACGTTCGAGCACGTAGCGCAGAACCGCGGGGGTGCTTGGAACGGTAGCCGCACGGTAGCCTCGGCGGCGCTCGACTTTGGAAAGTGCCTCCGCTGTGGCGCGATTGGGCGCCCGTGAAGATCCGTCGAGAGCGATGGTCTGTGCGGTCTCGGCATCGTGGATCAGGAGCATGGTCTGTCCGCCCAGCCCCGAGGCGGCCGGCTCACAAACGCCGAGGGCGAAGGCGGCGGCGACGGCTGCGTCGAAGGCGTTACCTCCCGTTTCGAGCATCTCGACACCGGCTTCCGTGGCTCGGTAATGCGCGGTGGAGATCATGCCTTTTCTCGACACGGCGACCTTTTGCGGCCAGTAGATCTTTCGGTTGCCGAGCTCCAAGAGATCCGTGTCGACCCGCGTCGGCTTGATTTGACCCGGGATAACGTCCTTGCCGGGTCGATGATTTGTTTTCGCATCCATAAGTTCGCTTCCTCTATCGATCGAAAAGAGACTCCGGCTCAATGGTTCGTGTCGTGGAGATACCGCATTGTAGCACTGCGAGCGGACCGCAAAAACGCCTCAAAGGATGACGTTCGGGGATTGTTCGCCTTGCAAGGACGGGTGGCGAAGTGCGATTTCGCGGCCTTTCGGACTGCGTTCCCAGACGCCCATGAGCCACACGGCGTCGAATCGCCGCAGTCCGTCGAGCTCACCCGGAGGGACGGTGTCGAGTGTCACCCTGTGCTCGTGCTTTTTCGATAGCTCGTGTAGCCAGGTCCACGTGTTGATCTCGAAAACTGTTGGATTCAGGGGCCATCTCAAACCAAGCATCTTCCCGGTAGCTCGATCTCACTCGTTTAGGTAGAGCTGATTCGTTCCGTCAAAGGTCGGTACTGCAGGCCGTAAAACATTTCCAAATAACGGCGGGTCTCTTCGCGCTCGAGATTGGTCACGAACTTCCAGAAACCGTAAATTCGTGCCAGGGTCATCATGCGCCGGCCGTAGAGTCTCCAGGTGTACCTAGTCTCGATGCGATCGAGAGAACCTCGGGAGATGCTTTCCCAATGCTCTGGATTTTCCCCACTCCTCTCGAGAAAATCGGCGATTTTGTCGGCGGCTGCGTCGCCGTGATTCGGGTCGATATGAAAACCCGAAACTCCGTCCTCTATGACTTCAGACGGTCCGCCGTAACAAGTAGCGAACGTCGGAAGCCCCGAGCTCATGGCCTCGATGACCGTTAGGCCGTAAGCCTCGAACAGAGCCGGCTGAACGAAGACCCCTCTGAAATCGGCCACGAAGCGATAGAGCTCACCCACCAGCGTGCGCTCCGCTTGAAACTCGACCCAGTGCAGGTTCGACTCGAGTCGGTGTGAGTCGATCAGCTCGTGCATCCGCTGAATTTGCTCGCGTTCTTCATGGTCGTTCGACCGGCCGGGGTCGATGTTCCCACCGATGACGAGTAGATTGGCCAGCTCTCTCAAACGAGAAGAGCGGCCGTACCAATCCACTAATCCGGTGAGATTTTTGATGCGATCCAACCGTGCCATAGTAAAAATAATGGGTTTGCCTGATTCTGCAAACCGTCCCCGGTACGGATGCCCTCCACCGTCCCCCAGGATGAGTGTTTGTAGCTCGTCATGTAAGCCCTGGAGACGTCGATCCGTATCCGTATACGGGAAATAGACGTCGGGATCGGCGCCGGGAGAAACGACATTGAACTTGGGATCGAAAACGTCGATTCCGTTGACCACGCGATAAAGATCGGGCATGGTGAAGGAACCGTAGCTCTCGTACTGGCCCACGCTCTCTTTTGTGCCGGCAATTTCCTGATAGGTGCTGGTGATGATGAAGTCGGCGGTGTTCATCGCGATGAGATCCGCCGTGAACTGACATGCGAAATGATATTGGTCGTCGTTTTGTCGCCAATAGAGGTCGGACCAGAGGTATTTGGTTTTCTCGAGAGCGTGGGCGATGTTGCATTGCGTCACATGGAGGCGGCGCGACATCAGTGAAGCCACCAAGTTCCCGTCGGAATAGTTACCGATAAGAAGTGCGGGCCGTCCCTCGAGCTCGGCAACAATTTCTTTCTCGGCTTCCAGTGCGAAGCGTTCGAGATAGGGCCAAACCTCGAAGCGCGAGATCCAATGGGGGACGATCTCTCCGTCTTCTCCGCGAAACGGCACGCGCAGGATGAGGGCGTTCCGGGTTCCCATGATCTTCTCGATCGGCTGGTCACAGGTCGTACCATGGGCTTCGGGAATCAAACGCGTCACGACGAGAATCTTCGGCTCCAGATCGACGCCCTGCTCGTCGAGACGCTCGTGCATTTCCTTTTCCAAGGCCCGCGTCTGATCGAGGATATAGACAACCTGCCCGCCCGTGTCGGGAAGTCCGAGGACGTTGGATTGTCCGAAATAGCCGTGCGGTGAAAGGATGACGATGCTGAAGATCATGGGAATCCGCGAAAGGAACTCCTCGAGATTGGTCGGCGCCGGAGCCTCCAAGATGTCGGAGAGCAAATGAAACGTATCCAGCATCCTTTGGACGGTTTTGCCCCAACCGGGCTCGAAACCCAGCTCCTGCAGCTTGTGCCCGACCTGGTCCCAGGTGGAGTCTTCGGGCTGCTTTTCCAGATACTCACCGGCGCGCCGGACCGCCCCGCGTAGCTCCGCCACGTTGACGATGCGCTGGTTCAGCATCAACTGCGTTCCACGCACTTGATGAAGGCGAAGGAAGTCCAGGAGCCTCTCGTCTCCCTTGTCGAGTTTCTCGAAGAGCTCGCTCGACAGTTTCCGATTCAGAAAGGATACGCCTTGACCGATGGACCGCGCTTCTTTCAGGCGAGGGAACTCCCGATTGAACGGTTTTAGATCGATCTCCAAAGGCCACTCGTCGACCGCCGCCTGGCCGTTCAAAATGCGTTCTTTGAATGCCAGGTAGTCCGACGCGTTGACCTCCTCGACATCCACCGTCTCGACGTGGAATCGTAGGTAGCGCCATTCCCCGATACGAGGCCGGATGGCGAGAAAAAGCCACGGCGCCTCGAGGGCGGCTTCCTGGCCGACTCGGACGGTATCTCCCAACGGTGATTCCCCGATGCTCACGGCATGATTCTCCGCTGCGAAAGCCTCGAGCTCGTCGATCAGATCCGAGCGCAAAAGAAAATTCCTTTCTCGGGTTACGTACCGTCGAAACAGCAAGTAGGCTTCATCACGATGATTTTGAAGATAATCAATGAGCGATTCGAACATAGGGTGAAGTCTCCAATTGAGTTTGGCTCATCCCGCCGAGGAAGTCGTAGTGCTCGATGCCTTCGATGATACCACGCGCATATCGACCCTCGGCGAAGTAGACAAAGGGCTCGCCGCGCAGTATCTCGAGCTCGGGATCGTGGTTGCCCACGACTACAGCCAAGGTATTACCGGTCAACATTTCCTCGTCGTTGCCGGAGTCTCCGGCGACCAGGCAGCGATCCAAGGGGATTCCCCACTTGGTGGCGAAGTAGCGCAATGCCATGCCTTTGGAAGCGCGGATCGGAAGAAGATCGAGATAGGCGCGATGAGAATAGATGACGCGTGCATGCAGGCGCTGGCGTCTGAGACGACTGACGATCTTTTCGATGGAGGGCATTTTGTTCGGGTCTACGGAATAGCTGACCTTGAAATCTCCCTGCCCTTTTGGAGGCTGGAGTTTCACGCCGGGCAGCTTTCTCATGGCCTTTCGCAGAGCATCCGGCCTCCAACGGTAATGTATGTGTCTTTCCCATGCTTTGTCCTGAACGTGATGGGGGCCGTAGTGAATATCGCTTCCGACCGACGTGATGAGAAGTTGTGGGGTTGGAATCTTCCACTCTTCCAGGACTTCGAGAGTCAATTCCATGCTGCGTCCCGTGGCGATCCCGAAGGCCACCTGCTCTCCGGCATCTTTGAGCATCCTGAGCAACAGACGCAGCGCGGTCCGGTCTCCGACGAGCGTGTTGTCGATGTCACTCACGAGAATTCGGTCGGCCGTGATCAAGCGGCTCTTGGGCTTGTAGAAACGGCGCCGTTCCGACTGCTGGATCACCATGTTGGCGGCCCGCATGTACTTCTTGACGTGCGCGTTCCAGGAGAAATGTCGATGGACACCCCGGACGCCGCTTTGAGACCACTTCCGCCACCGGCCGTTGTCACTCAACGCGAATAGCAGCGCTTCGCCGAGCCCTTCTACGTCGAGGGGATCGAACAACATGCCGTTCCTGCAAAGGGAGACGATGTCGCGCGGCCCGCCGTCCGCCGTTGCAACGACCGGCAATCCGCTCGCCGCCGCTTCCAGTAGTGTCAGACCGAAAGGCTCGGTGAGGGCGGGATTGACGAACACACCTTTGGTTTTTGCAGCCAGACGATAGAGGTCGGGGACATCGTCGGGCTCGTGAAATTTGGGATAGGCGACGTGGCCGTACAGGTTGTAGTAGTCGACCAGATAGAGGATCTCATTGAGAACTTCCCGGGCGCCCTTGTCCATTTCCCGGATGTCGGAACGATTACCCGCCACGATGACCAGATTAGCGGCTTCGCGGAGCGCGGCATTTTCACCGTATGCCTTGAGCAAGGTCGCGATGTTCTTCCTCGGATCGGGCCGGGATAGGGCGAGGATCATGGGCTTTCGCCAGTTGTCGAGAAACGTTCTCACCGTATCCAAAATGGGAGGTTGCCGGAGCCAGGTTCGGCCCGGCGGCGAGAATCGGCTGAGATCCACGCCCGGCGGGATGACGAGCATCCGTCGCGGTTGATAGTAGTCGTATAGCGCAGTATTGCTCTTCGACTTCCTGGCTGGTGCTGGCAACCACCAGCGCGGCATGGTCGAGGGCGTTTTCTTCCGCCTCGATGCGTCGCGAGATACGATAGCGTTTTTCGATGGATTCCGGTTTGGAGCCTTTTTCGAGGAGACGCTCGCGCTTGACCCGACCCAGAGAGTGACCCGTAAAAGCCATGGGGATGTTCATCACTCCCGACAAGCAGGAAGCGACATAACCGGCGTCGGCATAGTGACCGTGAACCAGATCGGGCGGCCGTCCCTGCGACCGCAGATACTGAAGCGTGTTGTCAACGAAACTGTCGAGGTAGGGCCACAGAGACTCCTTGGCGACGTAGCGGTTCGGCCCGCAAGGGATACGAATGATATTTACGCCCGGTTGGAGCACCTCGACAGGCTTGGCGTAGCCTGCGTCCACTCGCGAGTCGGGAACCCGGCGGGTAACCAGGTCGACTTTCTCCACGCCGGGGTGCTCGATGAGGGCCCGTGCCAGCTCGACGACGTATTTAACCTGCCCCCCGGTGTCGGCGTCGCGACCCAGTTCCATATCGGAGCCGCGAACGAGTCCATGGACGCTGACCAGCAAAATGTAACGATGGCTATGTTGTGGCATCTCACACCTTTCTCTTGTGTGTGGATGTCGCCCGGTATCAATATCAGCGGTAAACTCGATACTCCGCGTCTGTAACGACCCGTTGGAGCGCTTCGCTGAGGTCCGGCATGGCACCGGGGCGCGCCGCGACCAACGAACCGACTCGGTTGGCGAACCAAGCCGAGACGTCGAGCGGCCAACCGCGGAGTCGTGAGGAGATGATCGCCGCCGTGAAGGCGTCTCCGGCGCCCACCGAGTCCGTCACATCGATGGGCATCCCCGGTTCATCTACGGTCACTTGTTCTCCAACGAGCAGGCAACCGCGCTCTCCTCGGGTAACGACGACGAGATCGAGTAAGTAACGTTCCAGCAAGAAACGGGCCGTGTCTCCCGGTCGGTTCGGTCCGGTGGCAATCATGTCGGCCAGCATGATGAGCTCACTCTCGTTGAGCTTCACGACGTTTGATGCCTGCAAGGACTCTTCGATCCAGTCTTTTCGATACCAGGATTGACGTAGGTTGACGTCGTAAACGATGACCGCTTGCCGGGAGGCTTCGAGGGCGCGACGGATCGTCTTGCGACTGTCGGGATGGCGCTGCGCCAAGGTCCCGAAACATACAGCAGACGCTTTTTTCATCAAAGCATCCAGCGATTCATCGAAGACCAGGTGATCCCAAGCCACATTCTCGTGAATGACGAACGACGGTGCTTTCGGCCGCGTCGTATCGACCGATACGGTACCGGTGGGCGTATGCGCATCCTTCTGGATGTGTCCCGTGTCCATCCCGTGGTCCGTCAGATACTTCAGGATCTCGTTTCCAAGTGCATCGTCACCGACTCGAGAACAAATAACTCCCCGGTGGCCCAATTGCTGGACGTGAAAGGCGACATTGGCGGGCGCGCCGCCCGGTCGCCTCGAGTCGGAGAAGCAGTCCCACAACAGCTCTCCCATCCCCACAACAATGTCGGTCTCACCGGTCATGAAACACTCACGCCGGTGCTGTATGCTGAGAGGCGACGTCCATACATGAAAGTTAGTTTTTCGATGGCCGAAATGTTATCACATCGAGGGTGGTGAAGCTCGCGTACGGCGCGAGCTTCGCTAGCGTGACGGATATGGGTCGGGTGGCGTCGGATTTTCTATCGCTTGATCCGATGTGCTATCTTCGTCGGGCGCGTCGGCGCCTCGGAATCGTCCGGGCTGCCGTAGACCAAGGTCGCCCACCAAGGAGGCAATCATGTCACGAACGGTCAACACGGATAAGGCACCGGCAGCCATTGGACCTTATTCTCAAGGTGTGGTTTCCGGGGGGATGCTGTTCACCTCGATGCAAATCCCTCTCGATCCGGACTCAGGGGAAATGACGGGCGAGGGCACGCCCGAACAAGCCGGTCGGTGTCTCGAGAACATCAAGGCCATCGTCGAAGCGGCGGGCGGCTCGATGAACGACATCGTGAAGACGACGATATATTTGGCGGACATTACGGATTTTGTAGCTGTCAACGAAGTGTACACCAAATTCTTTGCGGAGAATCTGCCTGCGAGAGGTGTCATCGAAGCGTCTGCGCTTCCCAAGGGAGCCCTTGTCGCGGTCGAGGCCATCGCGAGTATCGAATAGATCCCGAAATTTCAACTCAAACGGATTGATAATCCAGAACCAGGAGACGAATCATGCCGTTACTACTTTCACGCAAGGACGTTGAGTCCATCCTCACCATGGACGACTGCCTCAGGCAGTGGAGACTGCTTTCGGTGAGCTCGCCCGTGGCAGAACCGTCATGCCTCAGCGGGCCGTCATTCCCATCCCCGACCACAAGGGCATCTACTTGGCCATGCCTGGTTACATCGGGGGTGACATGAACGCGCTCGGTCTCAAGGTTGTCACGGTTTATCCGAACAATCCTTCGAAATACGACCTGCCGACGATTTTGGGCACCTTGATGTTGTGCGATCCGGCGACGGGGAAAGCGATAGCCATCATGGATGCCGGCTATCTCACTGCGGTCAGAACAGGAGCGGCGAGCGGCGTCGCCACCAAGTATCTCGCCCGCGAGGACTCGAAGGTTTGCACTGTTTTCGGCGCGGGTGTTCAAGCCCGAAAACAGTTGGAAGCCGTACAGATCATTCGACCTTTGGAAAGAGTTTATGTCAACGATATCTCTAAAGAAGCCATGGAAAGCTTTGCCGGGGACTTGAGTGCTTCGCTGGGTATCGAGATCGTGCCGAGTCAAGACGTGGAAAAAATAGTCCGTGAGTCCGACATCATCGTGACGGCCTCGAGCTCTCATGACCCGGTGTTCGACGGGAATTGGCTGAAACCCGGAACCCACGTCAACAATATCGGTTCCCACACTCCGGACGCGCGCGAAATGGACACGATCACCGTCAAGCGCTCCAAGTTCGTGGCCGACCTCAAAGAGGCGAACTTGGCAGAAGCGGGTGATATCTTGATTCCCATCAAGGAGGGCGCGGTGACCGAAGACCACATCTATGCCAGCTTGGGTGAGATCGTGGTCGGCGACAAGCCCGGTCGTGAGAACGCAGAGGAAATTACGGTCTTCAAGTCGTGTGGCCTGGCCATTCAAGACGTTTCCACGGCGCTGGCGATTTACAATGCCGCCCGCGAAAAGGGAGTTGGCACGGAGGTGGAGCTCTAAGAAGAACTCTAGAACTCAAGGACTCGAGAACTCAGAATGGAACTGGAGGACGGCGGGCGGGCCGCCGTCGTCTTCCGGATTTGGTTTCATCTAGGTGCTGAAGAAGGATCGGATAGGCCCGCTTGTTGGCTCTTCACGAAAACGACGCTCCGCTCCAGGGCGTCGAGAGCCCGTCCCAAGGATTCGGCCAAAGCACCGTACTCGGAAGGTGAGCCCTGAGCTCTAGGGCGCACGTTGCTGTATCGAATGAGCATCTCTTTTGGGGCGTTCTCAATCTCGACGTTCCACTGAGAATAGCTCGTTTGTTCTTGCTCCTTGGCCGGAAGCGCTGATCCAATGCGGTAGCCTTCCGGTGGCTCGAGCATGACCTTGGTTTGGACGGTCAGCGGATACTCGATCTGATACGGCGTCTGGCGATTTTCTTGATAATCCACGGCGAGGAACTCTCGTTCCCATATGGCCGGCAGCCGTCCGATGATTCGATTTTCCAAGGGATGGAATGCGCCCTTGACCAGGTAGCGTAGCTTCAGGACCACTTCATGATTGGGAGTGTCGAGACGCTCCGCATCCACGCTCCGGACCAGGACCTGCGCGGAGCCGGCCATGACGTCCTGAATCTGACGAAGGCGGCCGGCGGAATCGCTCCCTTTCAGGAACGAGCGCATGTAAGCGCTGTAGTAGCCGGATAGCGTCAGTGTTTCTTCCACCTCGATATCGGATTCGCCGATGACTCTTAGCGTGCGTTCGGAAGTCACCGTGCTGCTGTCGAGAGGATAGTCGGGAATCTGTATGAGAGCCGGCTCGGCCGGATCGAGGACCAGTGCTTGTTTTCCGCCCAGCCCCATGGGGGGAAGTTTAGAAATGTCGTGGTTCTTGTCAGTGAGGTCGAAGAAATGACCACCGTCGTAGTTGGGTGCGAACACAATCATGTGGTCGAACTGATCGAGCGACGGAATCTCTGTTTGAATGTCGGCGGAAACATTGACGAGCGCCAGATGTGCCGGAACATCGGCGGCCCGCAACAACTGGTAGAAAAGTAAGGAGTGGTCCTTACAGTCGCCGTAGCGATTCCGGATGATATCCTCGGCTCGATTGGGTAACCAGGCCCGGTGGCCGAAGGCGATCCCCTTATAAGTGAAGCTTTCTTGGACGTACGAGGCAAGTGCCTCGATGCTCGCTTCGGACTCTTTGCCCAGCAGGTCTCCGGCGAGCTCCTTGGTTTGCGGCGACGTATCGAGTCGATCGTGGATGGAATTTAAATAGTCCTTGGCCACCGATTCCCAAGTATTCGATCGGTCTCCGACCCAAACGATGGGTAGAAACAAGTTGACGTCCGCCGCTAGAGACTCCGATCGATAAAGGGGCGGGTTCTCGGCGGTCCATAGAATGGTTTCATTGCTTTTCTGAGGTTCCGGTAGGTTGACCGAGCGATAGATGACGTCGGAAACGTCACCGCTCACGAAGAAATTGCTTCGCAACACCGGATAGCTTGACGATAGGCTGTACCGAACGAAAGGCATTTTCTCCGGCGGAGACTTCCGAAGGGTCGTGATCGTGACCTCGATAGTTGCTCCCGGGGCGAGACCGGCAACGGGCAAGGATAGTGTCTGGTCTTGACTCGCCGACTCACTCGTTCCCTCGTCGAGCACGTAGAAATCCGACACATCGCCCGTCGATTGCACCCGGCCCTCTTCGTCGAGCACCCTTAGCGCGTTGACGAAGATCCTTTCGTCGAGGGGATCGAAGGAGAATCTCAAGGTGTTGAACGCCGACACAGCCTCGGGTTTGTGGATCTTGATGCGAATGAACTCCGTCTGTTTATAGGTCTCTCCCTTTTTATAGTGGACCGCGCTGACGCGGTTTTCGTAAATAGCCCCGTGATCCGATTGAGTTTGGGTCGCGGACGCGGCGGATGCGCGCAAAGCGTCTGGGAACGCGACGGGCTCGATGGGATGTCGGACGCCTTCCTGGCTTCCCTCTCCGAGTTGGCCGGAGATATAGTCTAGATACTCACGCGCCAGCGAGTCGCCCGGGTTTCGATCCAGGGCGGATTGCATGGACGTTTTGGCCTCTCTATAAGAACCCAGGGCGAGCTCACTTCGCCCCTTGCAGAAATACACCTCTGCCGTTTCATGACCTAGCTGGAGAGTCTCCGCAACGAGAGTCAAGGACTCTTTGTATCTTTCCGCGTCGTAGTACACATCGGCGAGGTCGAGTGTGAGCTCGAGATTGAAGGCGCTTCTGCCGCGACGGTCCTGGAGTAAAAGGAGTGCTTCGTCATACTCTCCGGCCCGCCGGTGAAGCTCGGCGGCGAGACGTGTCACGAATAGCGAGTCGTGGCCGCGTCGATAGTTTGCGAGAGTCGTTTGGGCTCGGTCACGACGATTCATTTCCCAGAGAAGCTCGACGTAGTCTTTCAAGTCGTAGTCGTTTTGATAGCCGGCGACGAAGAGAGATGCGTAGTCGTCCAAAGCCTCTTCTTTTCGGCCGAGTCGCGCTTTGAGAAACGGCGAGTAGGAGCGTATGGACAGGTGATCGGGAAACCGCCCCAGGTGATCGTCCAGATACTGGTAAGCTTCTTCGAACCTCCCCGTAAACGTTAGTGCCGACATCATATTCTCGAAGATCGTGGCGTTTGAATTTTGAAATGAAAATGCGGTTTCGAGATATTCGGCGCTCTCCGGGAAACGTTCCTGATCGTAGTGATAGAGTCCCATGCTGTTGAAAAGGGCGGCGTGAGCGAGGCGATCCCGCTCGGGTAGGGCTGCCGGAGACGTTATGCCCTCGTGACTCGGGACGATGGTAACGCGACCCAACCAATCGTCCAGGATCTGGAGATTGGAGCTCTGCTCGGACGCAAGGGTCCAGGCGACCAGGAGATACGCGATATGGTCGCCTCGCCGGATTTGAGCTCGATAAACGAAGTCGGTTCCATCGACGTTCCTCTCGAAATCGAAGGATTGTCCGATGAAACCTTCTTCGTGGAGCTCTTGTTGGTTTGTCAATCGATCATCCGTGAGCGAAACCTCGAGGGTTTCCAGAAGCGCCGGAGTCAAGACGTCGAGGTCCGGTTCGAGACCTTGAAGTGACACGGCAACGACCGCGAAAGCGGAGCCGGCGCCGTAGAAACCTCCGAAGTCGGCCTCGGGGTATTGTTCGGCCAAATTCGTCCACGGGGTCCACCCGGAACCATCCAGTCGTATGCGATATCCGTAGCGATCCGAGGCGTAGTCTCCCAGAAGATTGCCCGAAGGCTTGCTCGAGATTCGATTGGGGGCGATGAGTTGGAAGCCACGGAAGACGTCATGGGCCAGGGCCTGGAACGTTTCTTGCCCCGGTTCACCCGTCGCTGCGGAAAGCATGAGCTGATAGATGAAGCCGTTTGTCGTGTAAACCCATTTGATATAACTGTAAGGTTTGTTGTCTCGAACGACTTCGGACTCCAAAAGAATTCCCTCCATCCCGTTGATGGAGTGCGGTGCCTCTCGCAAGTGGCGGCAAGAACCGGCCGAGTCTTCGAGGTTGGAGCGTACGATGGCTGCCGCGCCTTCGTTGGACAAACCAACGTTCTGCGTGCCTCCGCTTTCCGCAATGATCATGAAGAGCACCGAAGGGTTCTGTAAAGAGAAACCCAGTGTGGCGTCTTTATTCACGGTTTCGACGTCGAGAGGAACCCACGGGCCGTTGGGGGGTGTGAATCGAAAATTGAGCTCCTCATAGACTTGCGCCGGCGGCGCAGGAATCGATGCATTTTGAGCACGGATCTCCTCCGCCGTTTTCACCAATGCCTGACCCATGACTCGGCCGGCAACGCCGAAGCCTTCCTGGAAAGACAATTTCACCAGTCGATTCAGCCGGCGACCCTCCTCCGTTTCCCAGTAGGTGACGTATTCCTCGAGCTCTTCATCATCGACCGTGCGGTACATGAAAAGCATTCCCTTGCGGGTGAGATCCCGAAGAGGGACGGCATATTGCTCGCGGAAGCTATCTACGTCGCCTTCGAGCGATCCCGAATCGACCGAGGCAGGCTGGGAGCTCGTCATCATAGATGCGACGAACGCAGCAATCGACTCGATCATGAGGTCGGATAGGCCGACGGCCTCTTCGAAACGCCCGACGAGCTCCAGACGACCCGATGGCGGGGGAATGGTTTCGAGGGTCTGGATGTATTGCTGAAAGGATTCGGACGCTTCGGGCCGATTTGCTGCTTCTTCGAGCTCGGTCATTCGTTGATGGAGAGGAGATTGAAGATGCTCCAGCCAAGCTCTCAAGTCTCTTTCGTCGGCGGCACCGGCGAACGCTTTCCTGACGTTCCGGTAGATGTCCTCGGCAGAGAAGCTCTCCTCGAAAGCTTCCCGAACGACAACGGAAGTCTCGCCCATAGACTCCGTTCCGAGCACGCCATCTTTTTGCTGATGCACCTCGTCCACTAACTGGATGACGAGAATCCTCGATTCCGTAGAGCTCGAGGACTCGCTTTGCCAGCTCATCGTGGCTTTCCGGAGGGTGAACAACGGAAGTGGGAGATTCTGTCTCTGGCTCGATGGCAGTGCGGTGGTTGGCTCGACCCGTCGCTTCGACGTCGACATAGGTGAGCGGAAGGGACCGGAGCTTCCCTTCGGTGGTCTCGAACACCACCACCTTGTCTTTCACTTGGTAGTTGAGAACGTCCAGCCGACTACCGTCGGTGAGGACGATCACTTCTGCGGAGGCTGAGCCACAGAGTAGGTAGAAGAACAGAAAACCGGCTGAGAAAATCTTGTGCGACACCCGAGATCTCCCCCTTCAGCGACAGCAAGAATCCCACACGAGCTGAGTCGCGATATTGCATCGGGACGCTATAGGCTGGGGGACCGCGTCCCTTCCAGAAATCGAATTATTCCTTTTGTATCGGGATTACCACTTCAGAGTAGCAGGAGATCTGTATTGGGGTCAACCTTGGCTTTCTTGAATTCTTACGGCGAACGCAAATCCCCTAACCGATTGAAATTTAATAACTTGGCTGGATTTTCCGGTGGGGTCAGGCGTGTAATTTTGCAGCGGGATGCCGGTTGGGGGTGGTCCCGCAACATCTCATTCCGTTGGGGAAGCCCGATGCGGACGATTCTTGAATTCTTAGATATGGGAAGTCCAAAATCTCACCTTAGTTTATACAGGCCCATTCCATCGAAGCGTACGAAAAGTCTTGCGGCGTGGCTGGTCGGAAAATCAACGAGAGAGTTGGATTTTTACCTCGCGGCTTTCAGCTGGGTGATGAGGCGGTTCACCTTGGGAATGTCGTCTCCGTATTGGCCGGGTGGTGCGGTACGGACGAACTGCTCGAGGTAGGGGATGGCTTGGTCGAATCGATTGAGCTGGGTCAACATCGTTCCGAGATTGTAGATTGTGTCGTATTGCCGCGGGTCGAGCTCCACCGTTCGTTTCCAAGCGTCAATGGCCTCTTGCTGTCTTCCCGTTCGGGCGTAGACCACGCCGAGACCGTTCCAGCCCTTGGCCAGTCGAGGATCGAGGTCGAGAGCTCGGCGGAAGTTGGTCTCTGCGTCCTCAACCCGATTCGCACCGAGGAAGATCGAACCGAGATTGCTGTAGCCGCTGGCATAGCTGGGATCGAGATCGAGGAGCTTTCGGACGGTCTGGACAGCGTCCTGCATTCTGCCGAGCTGCGCGTAAGACGTGCTCAAATAGTTGTAGGCTTCGGCATAGGTCGGATCGGTCTCGATCACGGATTCCAGCACCTGAACCGATTTTTCGATATCTCCCGATTCTTGGAGATATAAGCCGAGACGTCCCATCATGGTTCGTGTCTGATATCCCTTTTCGAGGGCGTTTTCGAGAACTTGGATGGCTTCTCCTAGCTGACCGGTTTCTTGAAGTACATGCGCCAGGTTTGCGTGGGCGTTAGAAAACGACGGCCGTTCGGCGATGATCTCGCGAAAGAGTCGCTTGGCCTCTTCGGATCGGCCGGCGGCATGATAGGCCACACCTTCATCCAGTTTGTCGGAAAGATGCACCAGCCGTTTCGGGTCGTCGTCCTCCGTGAATTCCTGCGACCCGCGAGGCTGACCCGGATCCACGACGTAACCCAACGCCTGAAGGCGGGCCGCTGTTTCGCTGTCGACGGCGGAGGTCTTGATCTCCCGCGACTCCTCGGTGGAGTTGGATGCAATGACCCCCTCGAGGATTTCCCTCATACCTTCGATCGTCTCTACGTCTTCATCGGCCCGGTTGCGCAGCTCTCCAGGATCGTGCGCGAGGTCATAGAGCTCTGGAATGGGAAGGTCTACATACTTGTCGTTGCCGTCATAGAGGCCGGTCAAAGGGGCCCAGTTGCGGTTGAGATTGAATGCCATCGCTTCGAAGTACGTTTGCCGCCCCTCTTCTCCGGAAGGGTCGAGGATCAGCGGGACGAGGGAATCCCCTTGGTAGCTAGGCAGCGGATCGCGGCCCGCCAGCTCGATAACCGTGGGAGTCGCGTCGATGAGACGAACTCGAGCCGGAATTCGACGGCCGCCCGGGAGCACACCGTTCCAGTGAAGAATGAGTGGCACATGCAAGGTGGACTCGTAAGCGAACATGCCGTGCGTTTTTTCTCCATGGTCCCCGAGTCCCTCACCGTGGTCGGCGGTCAAAACAATGAGTGTATTGTCGAGCTGATTCAGCTTTTCGAGCTCGTTCAGAAACCGACCGAGAGCATCATCGACGTAAGCGATCTCACCTGCATAGAGGTCTTCGGGATGAGATTCCTTGAATGGAGAGGGAGGTAAATAGGGGTGATGTGGATCCCAAAGATGGATGAAGGCGAACCAGGGTTTTTCCGTTCGCTCCATCATCCACTCGAGAGCGGGCTCTAGAACCTCGTCGGCGGGACGTTCGGAGATACCGAAATCGCTGTAGCTCGACGTGTCTCCGTAGTAATCGTCGTAGAGATCGAAGCCTTGATCCAGCCCGAAGCGAGAGTCCAACGCAAAAGAGCCGATGAAGGCGGCCGTCTCGTATCCTGCTTTCTTGAACGTCTCTGCGATCGTTTCGTGCTCATCGGCGAGCCGAAACGAACCGTTGTCCCTAACGCCGTGCGCGATGGGATAACTTCCAGTGAAGAGCGACGTGTGCGACGGGAGCGTGACCGGAACGGACGCAATGGTTTTCTCGAAAACTACGCCTTCTTCGGCCAGTCGATCGATAACCGGCGTTTTAACCCGGGCTCCATAGGTGCCGAGATGGTCGGCTCGAAGCGTATCGACGCTCACGAGGAGCACATTGGGATTCGGCCGCAGAGCTAGCGACTCGAGCCTGGTGCCGTCCGGGTTGGACCACATCCACAAAATCCACGAAGAGACGAGTACCGCCACCCCGACCATGAGCACGACACGCCAGGGCAACTGCCTCGATGAGGTTGCCGCCTGCTTCCCGCGTTTGGGAGCGACTCGCGCTACCTGCGGCGTTTTCTTGCGCTTTTTCTTACGTTGCTTGGCCACGTCATCATCATAACAAAATATTAATGAGACCTTCGAGGCGATCGATTATCGAATGAATCTCCCCAGCATAAAGTAAAACCGCCCCGAGCCATCGTCGCCAACGGCGTAGCCCACGAACAAAGGACCGACGGACGTATCGAGTAGTACGCCGGCCGAGGCGCTAAAGTTGAACTCTGCCATATCGAAGGTGTCATAGGCGCTACCGACCTCGGCCAGTCCGAGAGCGTAAATGGGGCCGCCCACGAAGTCGGGAAGCCGTCCAATGGTTCGCAAGTATCCGACCTGACCCAAAAGAGCATTTCTTCCGCGGAACTCCTCGTTGTTGAAGGCGCTCAGACGTCGCGCACCTCCCAGCGTGAAATTGTAGAGAGTCGGTATCGAGACGTCATAGGTATTTCCGGTGAGTCCGGCGATAGAGGAGCCTGTCCTTCCTGCTCCAGGGCCAGTAGACGGAAAAGGAAAACCTGCTTTGCCAGAAAGTCCGTTCGGCTTCGGGGGCTTCCGGGTAACCTTCTACGCTCAAGTTCGTGCGTAGACCGCGTGTCGGCACTACGGGTCGGTCCTGCCCATCGAAAATCCAACGGAACCGAACGCGTTGCTCGCGCCCCTTCGCTTCGGGAATCGAGGGTGAGCCCACGCGAACTTCAGATCTCGACTCCGCCAGAGTGTAGCCGAGCCGGAGCTCGCTCCGCCGCCCGGACGATATCCCAAAGTCACCTCCAATCGCGGCTCGGCGTTTACGCTCTCGGCTCAACAACTCGTCGTCGTCGTAAACATTCTCAGTTCTTTGAACGAATGTTCCGCGGGGCGCAACGAACAAACGGCGGAAAAAGGGCAGATAATACTCGAGCCCCACACCGGTCGTTGAACCGAGGTAGACGTCGGCCCGGACTTCCGCCCCATCGTGCCCGACGTCGAGAGCGGTTAAACGGCTGCCGAAATTGAAGTCGATGTTGTCGGGCTCGTTCATGAGTCCGAGGGAGAACTTGATAAAAGGAGGACCATGAGAAGTTTCGGTGCCAACGAGCTTTAAGCCGTAGGCTCCCTCCTTTTCCACGGCTTCATAGCGGATGCTTTCGACGCGCTTCATACCGGTAATGGCGGTCAAATCCCGCTCGAGCTCGGGTATGTCGAGCGGTCGATTCAAGTGATATTGGAGCGCTCTCTCTATCTGCCCTTCCAGTTTGTCGCTCACTCCCTCGACGACCAAGAACTCCGGGATGAGATCGCCCGTGCGCGCACGCGAACGCGCTTTTCTCTCCTCGAGATACCGTTGCCACTCCTCTTCCCCGAGGCTCCATCGCTCGAGGGCGCCGGCATTTTCATCCGCCGCTTGGTATCCCAGGTCGGCCAGCGCGTCACTGGCTCGGTAGTCGGAGGAGGTGTATTCACCGAGATCGGGCACAATGACCAGGTCGGCTTGTTCCAAAGCCCTTCGTGTGTTACTGCGCATCATGACGTCGATGGCCTGTGAGGCATTTTCGAGGAGCGAAGTGAGTTGGCCCTTGCCCTTCATCTTCGCGCCGACGTCAACGGCAATGACGATATCGGCGCCCATCGAACGGGCGACATCTGCCGGGACGTTGTCAATCATGCCGCCGTCGGCGAGCAGGCGGTCGTTGCGAACAATCGGTGTGAAGACGCCCGGAATGGCCATGGTCGCCCGAAGTGCCTGGGCGAACGAACCGTCGGCCATCGCGACCGCAGTCGCCGTTTCCATGTCCACCGCCACGCATTGAAATGGAATCGGGAGCTCTCCGAAATTCTCGACGGTCGAGTAAGGCAGGGCGATGCGGCTCAAGAGCAGGCCGATCTGGTGTCCGGGATCGAGTCCACCGGGAAGGCTGATACCGTTCTTCAGTCCGATTTCCAGGCGGGTCGGGAAATCTCGCGCGTCTTGTTTGCGGCGGAACTCTTTGAGCTCGTACGGCGTTTCACCGAGAAAAAGGAGGTCATAATCCACTCCCCGCAAGAGGTCCGCAATTTCGGAAGTTGACATGCCCGTTGCATAGGCCCCCCCAACGAGTCCGCCCATACTGGTGCCGGCCACATAGTCCACAGGGATACGATGCTCTTCAAGCCATTTTAGGATACCGACGTGTGCAAAACCTTTTGCGGCGCCACCGCCGAGGGCGATACCGATCTTGGGTCGTTCGGCACTCCAAGCAGGTTTCACCGCCCATGCCATGAGCGCGAGCATCAAAAACGCGACGTATCTACTGCTTCTTCTCGAGACCATCGGATTGCCCCCTTCGCCGACGAGAGGGTAACACACCGGGCGTCATTCGACCACATAGGAGTGCAAAGACTAGATGTTGAATATAATTTATTGATATATTGATATTATTTATAATATGATTAATTATATAAAGTACAATATGCTATAATTGAAATACAAAAAAATAGTTATAAGGTGAAGATGTCAATCCTACCTTCGAACTGCCCCGGATGCGGAGCCCGACTCCAAGTCATCCGGTTGGATTGTCCTGGGTGTGCCATGCAGCTCGAGGGTCGGTTCGATATACACGAGCTGCTTCATCTGCCGGGCGAGGACCTGGAGTTCATCATCTATTTCGTGCGCGCGTCGGGGAGTCTCAAAGAGATGGCCGGGCGGTACGGTCAAAGCTATCCGACTATTCGTAATCGTCTGAACGCGATCATCAAAAAGCTGGAAGCAGCGGCGCGGGACCTCGAAGGTGAGCGGCACCGGATTCTAGATGCCATATCCAAAGGCGAGATGAGTGTCAAAGAGGGGGCGAAGCTTCTGCGGGAGATAGAGAAATGAGCTCTAGTGTTTTGAAACCGGAACAAGCTTTGCCCCGACAATTCATTAGAGAGGAGTGAGGGGATGAAAGAAATCTTCAAGGAAACCCAAAGATTCCTCAAGCCGTGGATGAATGTGTTGGTTGCCGTCGTTGCGGTGGCAGGCGTTGCCTTTCTGATTAGCCAGATCACGCAGGGCATGTGGAAGGACGTGATCGGTTCCGTCGTCTTGCTGGGGGTTCTTGTTCTGTTCAGGAGCCTCAAGCTCGTTTCCATCGTGAAACCTGATGGGCTCTTTGTACGTTTCTTCCCTTTCCACTGGTCTCGCAAGCGCATACCCCTGGAGGATGTCATCGAGGTCCAGTCCAAAACCTATTCCCCGATTCGGGAATACGGAGGATGGGGAATCCGCTGCGGCAAGGACGGTGGCCGGGCCTACAACGTTAGTGGAAACCAAGGCGTGCTTCTAAAATACCGTGCCGGTGGGTCGCTGCTCATCGGCACGCAGAAGCCGCAAGAGCTCGAAGCAGCGATTCGAACCATTTGGCAAGGAGCTTGAAGGGGAGGACCGGCCCAAGGTCTCTAAACCTCGGACCGGCCCGAACCTTCTCAGATATGCAGGCGGTAGAACCGGAAGAAGAAGTTGTCGATAGGCAGAATTTCCACCTCTCGAAAACCGGCCTCCCGGGCATAGGCCGAAAGAGTGGAAGGTCGCATGACCGTTCCCGTTCCCGCCGAAGGATGCTCCGCCATCGAGGCCGGTAGGCAGTGCATCACGCTGAAGCCGTACAAGAGACCTTCGATTTCATTCCCGCTTGGTGTGAATGTTTCTCCCGCCCGTTCGTCCACGGCGATGACGGCGCCGCCGTCCTTGACCATTTGGCGCATGGCTCGGAGGACGACAACCGGCTGGGACATATCGTGAATGCACTCGAAGGCGGTGACGAGGTCGTACCGGCCCGCCAGTTCTGGGTCTCCGACATCGCGGGCTGCGAAGGTCACTCGTTTGGCTACTCCTGATTCCCAGGCGTTGTCTCGTGCCATCTCGACGGACGGTTCATCGAGATCGAAACCTTCGACTTGGACCCGTGCATAGCTTTGGGCAATCCCGATGCTCGACCACCCGGCGCCACAACCGATGTCGGCTACCTGAGCGGGTGGCTCGCTTTGCAGGCGGTTGTGAACATCGGGAATCGAAGGCAGCCATTCCCGGCCTAGAAGCTGAAGAAAGGCACCTCGGTTCATCCGTGCCTGGCCGTTGCGAAGGTCACGTCCGTATGCCGCGAACGGAACTCCGCCGCCGCTCCGGTACGCCTCGAGCACCTGGTCGAGGGGACTCACCGCGCCGGCCACGATTTGGGCTAGTCAAGTAGTTCAAATTGTCTCGGTCCGCGAGCACCTCTTCGTGCCCCGCCGGGAGGCAGAACCGGCGCTCTTTCGCGTCCTCCTTGGCGTCCTCGACGGCCAGAATGCCGGCCACCGTTTGCTGCTCCAGCCACTCGCGAACGTATCTCTCGTTGGTACCGGTTCGGCTCGCCAGCTCGCTCGCCGTCATCGAACCGTTGTCGGATAGCGCGGAATAGAAGCCTAGTTGGTCGCCGAGATGGACGGTGAAGATATCCCACGTTCCCTTTGCCGATTGGACCAGGCGATCTGCCAGGGCGTCGCGGCTCTCAACGGCGGTGTCGCTTGTCGTCATTTGGGCTGTAGACATTTGCTACTCCTTTAGTGATGTATTGGGCGTTTTGCCTACCTCACTATGGTGATGCGCAATCGGCAGAAAAACACGACAAGCCAATGAGATTTTTTAGATTTAGAATATAGAGGTCGGGGGCGGAACCGGTTTACGGGGATTACGCAGGTTCGGAAGCTGCTAAGGAGAGAAAGGAGACCGCGCAGAAGGTTCTATCTTTTGACCTCGAAGTTTAAACCCACCACTTGTGTGACTCGAACCGGTGTGCCGGACAGGAGGGCTGGACGATACCGCCATTGTTGCACCGCCTCGATAGCGGCTTGGTCGATGCGAGCGCTCACCGAGCGTAGCACTCTTGCTTCTTGGACCGTTCCATCCTTTTCGATGACGATCAGAATGATGACTCTTCCTTCTCGCTTGATCCGGCTGTCGAAGCGAGGGTATTCCGGAAGGATCCTTTGTAGTAGTACGGGCGGGGTCATCTCGCTCGTCACGTGGTAGATACGATTTTCGTCTTCGGCGGGAGAGCTCGTCGTATCTTGCTCCGCTTGGGGCTCCGGATTCTCTATGGAAGCTATCTTCTCCGTAAGGTTCGACGCGTTCTTCGGAAAGCTGCTTGTACTCTTTGGCCAGCTCGTAGTCCGGGTCCATCTGAAGAATTTGGTCCATGAAGCCTACGGCTGTTTCGTAGTCCTCTTCGTAGTAGGCAGTTTTTCCCTTGTTGAAAAGATCCTTCATGACGGTCTCTTTCGCCGTTTCGAGGTGCTCGATGATCTTGGGCGAGACCATAGAGGGATCGAAGCTGTATCCGGGATCGGTCGAGAGAAGACCGACGAAATCCTCGAGCGCCGCATCGAGGTCCCCGAGTGCCATGTGGCTGAACCCGCTATACTTGTAGTACTCGAGGCGTTCAAAATCGGGGAGAGTTTCGGGTGCGACCGCGACCAAAACCGCAAGCGTTTGTTCGTATTCCCCATTCCAATAGAGATTGACGACCCGATCGAACCATGTCTCTTCCTGCTGAGCCTGCAAGAGCGTGCTCAAGACCAACGCGACGATACCGAGCTTGTGAGTCAACACGTTCGGGTCCTACATTTCAATCCGCAAGAAAGTAGTTTCTTCGAGCCTGATGTTCGACCTCGTTGGCTTTTTCTCCCAGTTGAGGATGCCTCAAGGTGACGGTATGCCGTCCCACCGGAATACGAACTTTCTGAAGGGGTGTCTGTCCGACGGGGCGGCCATCTACAAAAACATCGGCCCACGGTTGGACCACGACTTGAAGATAGCCCGATTCGTTGAACGAGTATTTTTGGGTCACGGTCTCGTCGGTTGGGATTGAGACGCGGTCTGTTATGAGTCCGGCGAAATTCTCGTTCATCAACGAGATCGTATGTTCCCCCGCCGAAAGTCGGATTCTGCCCATGGGGGTTTCACCGACCTTTTCTCCGTCGATGGAGACCTCGGCCCAGGGTTCCGCAACGACGAGTAGGAAACCGAACGAGGGCGGCGCCGACACTGTCGTTGTGCTCGGCTGGACTGGAGGAGAGGAATTGGGGGCCGCGACTCGTTGTTCCGGGGCACGAGCTAGGCGTGTCTCCGGCGTTGATGCCGTGCTTTCCCCTTCCACTGGGTTCGGGTCCGCGCTCTCCAAAGTCGGTTCGGACGGATTCTCCACATCTACCGGCGTCTCTCCGAAATTCTCTTCGACGGGATTGGTGGTCTGTTCCTCCGGCGCCTTGGCCATGGGGGCTAAACTTTCGCCTATGAACAGTCCGGGGATGAGGACGGAAAGAGCGGCAATCACCGCCAGGATGACTGCGATGACGGGCATGGAGAATCTCCGCCGCTCTGGTTCTTTGTTGAAAGACAGGGAAAACCGGACTCTTTTTTTTCGGCGCTTGTGTCTGTCCGGCTGGTGGCGGCGAAGCTCATCGAGCTTACTGCACAATCTCAGCATCAAAGCTTCCGCGTCCCCGGCCATGGTTACTTTTGGGAGGGTGGGGATTCCTTCCTCGATCACGAAACTTGCATCGGGCCATTCGAGGATGTGGAGGATGGCGTCTTCACCTTCAACCCCTCCGTTGGAGGCGTGGACGACGATCCCGTCTTTGAAATAGATGCTGCCGCGATCGCCGTCGTTATCGAGCTCGAGGGTCGCCGTTCGTTTGTTGACTCCTAGAAGCTGGACGATATCGGCCAGACTGATACTGCCGAGTTTTCCGAAGATTTTCCTTTCTTTGCCGAGCTCCATCGAATCGAGTCCCGTTCCAGTTTCGCTATTTAGATATTCTCAAGTCGCCCTGTCTCCTGACGGAGAGCAGGTATGGGTCGGGGCTCCACAACCGAGGCTCGGGGGTTCGAGAGCCCCAGTGCACAAAAGGTTAGCACAAATCACCCGGAGGTGTAAGAGGAAGAATGAATTGAGGCGTTTTGCCCTCAGTGAAGCAACAACTGTGGCGGGTTGGCCACAGGAAGTTGAGTAGGCCAGGCTGTGCCTGGCGAAAGCAGCCTCCGACGTTGTGATCGTATATCAGTGTATGGACAAATTATGGATAGAGGTCTATCCGAATAGATATGGCCTGGTAGAGTTTGCGCATTCGTATCATCCACTGCCAATCATGAGTAAGCTTTTGTTTTCAAGTGTTTGCGCGGGTTGTCTCTTTTGGCCCCGTCCTGGCACTACCCTTGCTATAGATATTGCTGAGCGGCGAGGAACAACTGGATGGCAACAACCTCGAAAAAACTCTCCGCTCGCCCCGTTCCGAAAGGGATGAAATCACCGGCTGAGCAATTCAACAATTTTCGGAACGGGGAAAACAAAAGGTTATAGAGATCAGCGTGAACGGTTGAGGTCATGATGAACATCCTTGATTCCGCAACACCTCTAGTCAACGCTGGTAGGAGTCCGACCCGTACCTCCTCGAAACACTCCATCGTCGTCCATCCACCGATGGGGGTACGGGTCCGGTCTCAGTCTAGCCAGAAGACTCTCGTGTAACCGAACGTCACGGATCGGCCACGAATTCTTCCCCAAAAAGTCCGCTTCCCTCACGGAATCGTTCCAGGAATTCATCCAAGTCTTCCTGATAAAACAGAAATCTTCCAATCTGATCAGTTCGAGCACGACGACTACATCAAACGCTGGGACTCCGCCGCCGGGACGAGACAAAAGTTGTCATCACCATGACAAAACTTCGTCCGTCTTTGAAAAGAGTTGCCCCACAAACTCTAATAGTAAACTCGTCTCTTTGATAGCTTTACGTACCAAATCGGCACCCTCGGTTGACTCGGGTACGTCCCTTGCATAGGTGCTCTTCAGCTTCCGGGTCGGAAAAGATGGTGGGGCAACGCAGATCCGAATAGCTTCTTAAGACGCCATCATCTTGTCCGCGGAACAATCCGAGGAGGGAACGATGCGTGGGGGGATGGTTCTAGTTGTTGCACTTTTGATGGTCGCGATTTTCGTGGTGTCGTCGAGCGAATACGGGATTGAAGAACCAAAGTTTGTCGCAGACCAAGCGATGGAAACCTACGGGGCTCTGCCACTCGTCTTCGAACCGAACAAAGGCCAGACGGATTCCCGCGTTGAGTTTCTTTCTCGGGGAAGAGGTTACGGCCTCTACCTTACACCTACCGAGGCGATTCTAGTCCTTGCTCGGACGGCGGACAACAACGATCCGGCATCGATCGATACAGGGACTGGAAAAGACGCCACGCTTCAGATGAATCTCACGGGGGCCGGTCTCGGGGCGAAGCTGGTCGGGGTCAATCCACTCGAAGGCCGGAGCAACTATTTCATCGGCAAAGACACCGACAAGTGGCTCACGGGAGTCGAGCATTTCGGCGGGGTGAAATATGAGGAGGTCTACCAAGGTGTGGATCTCATCTTTTACGGCAACTCACGCCAACTGGAGTACGACTTCGTCGTGGCGCCGGGCGCGGATCCTGAACGAATCCAACTTCAGTTCGAAGGAGCGGAAACGATCGCGTTGGACGAGGATGGGAATCTGGTACTTCAAACCGGTGTGGGCGAGGTTATACAGAAGGCGCCGGTGGTCTACCAAGAGCTCGAAGGTGAACGGAAAGGGGTGGAAGGTTCTTATGCACTACTAGAGCAGCAGCGAATAGCCTTCACGATTGGAGACTACGATGAGGAGCAGCCGCTGGTGATCGATCCTGTGCTTGTTTACTCCACCTTTCTAGGAGGCAGTAGCTGGGAAGAAGCCCGTGGAATTGCGGTGGACTCTGCCGGCAACGCTTATGTCACCGGGTGGACCTTGTCCAATGACTTTCCTACTGAGAATCCACTCCAGGGCAACTCAAACGGCTCAATCGACGTTTTTGTGAGCAAGCTCAATGCGGAGGGAACTGCGCTCGTCTACTCCACCTACCTTGGCGGCCAGGACAGCGACCAAGCTCTTGGAATAGCTGTAGACGTTTCCGGCCACGCTTATATCTCGGGCGTCACCATGTCCAACGACTTCCCAACCCAGAATCCCCTGCAGGGCTCACCTGGCGGGAACTCCGATGTCTTTGTGAGTAAGCTCAATACGGAAGGAAACGCGCTCGTCTACTCGACTTATATTGGCGGTAGCATCCATGACGAAGTGCGTGGAATCGCAGTAGATGGTGACGGTAGCGCTGTCATTGGTGGGATTACGTCATCCCCGGATTTTCCTACACAGAATCCTATTCAAGGAGTTTTTGGCGGCGGCTTTGATGTTTTTGCGAGCAAACTCAATCCGGAGGGAAGTGGTTTGGTTTACTCCACCTACCTTGGTGGTGGTGATCAAGACGAGGCCAATGGAATCGTAGTGGATGCCATCGGTCATGCTTATGTTACCGGGAACACTTACTCCGATGACTTTCCCACTCTGAATCCAATTCAGGGATCTAATGGTGGTTACGTCGATGCCTTTGTGAGCAAGCTCGATGTGGATGGGATCGGAATGGTCTACTCCACCTACCTAGGCGGCGATTACGAGGACTTGGCCTCTGGTATCGCTGTAGACGCCGCCGGCAATGCTTATATTACCGGTTATACTTACTCCGATGGATTTCCGACTCAGAATGCTCTTCAGGATTCCAGGAGCGGTGGTGTCGATGTATTTGTCAGCAAGCTCAATGCGGAGGGAACTGCGCTTGTTTACTCCACCTACCTTGGTGGCTCGAGCAGTGACACGGCTTACGGACTAGACGTAGACTCCACCGGTAACGTTTACGTGGCCGGAATGACTGCATCTACAGATTTTCCTACACGAAATCCCTTCCAAACCTCCAATAAAGGAATCGGCGATGTTTTTGTGAGCAAGATCAATGCGGAGGCAACGACGCTCCTCTACTCGACCTACCTCGGCGGAAGTAATAGTGAGAAGGCCTACGGAATAGTGGTGGACGCCAGCGACAATGCTTATGTCACAGGGGTCACTGGGTCCACGGATTTCCCAACGCGGAATCCCATCCAGGTTTCTTTAGGTGTTGGGGTAGGTTATGGAGACGACGCTTTTGTGACGAAGTTCTACTTCCCCGATCTGTGGGACGAACTGGCGGTCGATTTCGGTTCTGAAGGCTTGTTTCATTACCAAACCGCTTGGACCCGATCGTCGATTTGGGATCCGGAAGCTCTCGAAGCGTGGCAAAGCCAGCTGGCGGTGGATTTCGGGAACAACCGCGGTTTGTTTCTTACCGATTCCAGCGGCTGGATCCATCTCACCGGTTGGGATCCTTATCTGTTGAATGCCTGGAACGACAAGCTCGCGATAGGCTTCGACGCCGGCAGAGGATTATTTCTCTATGACGGTGGTTGGGAGCATCTGACCATTTGGGAGCCGGCCCGTGTGGCTGCCTGGGAAGATCATCTAGCCGTCGATTTCGGCGCCGGTCGAGGTGTATTCTCCTATGATGGGAATTGGACGCATCTGACCACCTGGGCCCCTTACGTCATGGCACCGTGGGGCGACAAGCTTGCCTTTGCTTTTGATAACGGAAGAGGACTGTTTCTTTATGACGGCCAGTGGACCGCTCTTTCGACTTGGGAGCCGGAAAATCTGGTGGCCTGGTATGACCGACTGGTGGTTGATTTTGGAGCCGGCAGAGGTTTGTTCTTGTATGATTCGATCACTGGATGGCAAAGGATCAGTACGGGCGATCCGCAGCAGTTACTGTCGTGGGGTGAGAAGCTGGTTGTAGTTCTGGATTCGGGTGTGTATACCTTTCAAGCATTCGCCGGGTTCCGTCGGCTTTCCACCTGGATTCCCGAACGGATGGCGGCTCTCGAGCAAATGCTGGTTTTGGATTTCGGTCCCGACAACGGCATGTACGTATATGACGGCGAATGGACCTCGATTTCCAGTTGGAGTTGCGAGGATCTAGAGCCGTTGAGTCTTTACCCGTGAGCTGCCGGCGGTTGTAGGGAGTCTTTTTGACTCCTGTCTTTCAGCCGAATCAATCCGATTCCGACAATTCAAGAATTGCAAGCCTGACCCCGGGGGCGCATGAGGCCAAGCGCTTGATGGACTGAAACTTGCGGCATTCTGACCGATCGAACAGAATTCAAGAATGCCACGCCTGACCCCGCTTCTAATTCTTCTCGCGATCTTGGGTTGTGATTCGGGATCGAGCCCGCTGGTTTCCGAGTTGCTGCCGATCTTCGAGGCGCGTGACTACTTCGCTTTGCGGGAGCGACTCGAGGAGCTGCCGTCTCGTGAATCTCCCGAGGCCCTTTTCTTTTTGGCGGCGGTTCAAAATGCCTTCAACGAACCGGTTCGCTCGAACGCCACGATCGATTCGATCCCTTCGGACGCCGAATTGTCCGATTCCCTCGTTTTTACTCTCGGACAGATACGACTCGGCAACTATCTGCGTCTCTACCGGTACGCGGAGGCCTACGAGATTGCGACGGCAATCCTCGACGCGCCGCCCGTTTCGGTGGACCCCGTCGAAGTCGAGGACCTTCGAAATGCAGCAAAGCTGCTGAAAGCACTCGGCGATGTTCCACCTCAGACGACCACGATTGGGGACGAAACGGTACTCAGCTTCGAGCCTGCGGGCCACCTTCCCATCGAGATCGATGGTTCTCCGCGCCGCTTTACCTTCGATACGGGAGCCAACCTCTCAGTCTTGATGCGTTCGGAAGCCCAAGCGCTCGGGCTTCATATAAAAAAGGTGGGGCTCGAAGTGGGAACCTCGACGGACGTCAAGGTCTCGGCCGACGTGGCGGTGGCGGACCGGGTTCTCATCGGCAACATCGCGTACCGTCACGTTGTCTTCCTGGTGTTTCCGGACGAGGCCTTGTCCTTCCCGGAGCACGGCGTTCGTATTCCCGGGCTCATCGGCTTTCCTCTCATCGAGGCGATGGGTGAGATACGGTTTCGAGGCGGAGAGGTTGAGATTCCCGCTCGCGCACCGGACCATCCTGAAAAAAACTTGGCCTTGGTAGAGCTCCGGCCGCTCGTGCGTGTAAGGTACGGGGATGACTCCTTCGTATGCCAGTTCGACACCGGAGCGAGCAAGACGATGTTTTACGAACCCTTCTTTCGCCGTTATAAGAACCACATCGAATCGCTTGGCAGCCTCTACAAAACCCCCGTCGGGGGAGTCGGGGGCATCCGTGAGATTTCCGCACATCGGTTACCTGAAGTGGAACTGAGCATAGGAGGAACGACGGTGACGCTGAAGGAAATCGATGTCTTTGCCGAGGCCATCACGGAGGATAAAAACAACATTTTATTCTGCAACATCGGCCAAGATCTGCTGACCCAGTTCGACGAGTACACCATTAACTTTCGCTCTATGTCCTTTCTATTGGGAGCGGGAACCAGCAGGTAGTGATCAGGCCTTGCCGGATTTACCTCTAAAGGAGACAGACCTAGGTGAACAAAGTTCCCGATAAAAGAAACGTTCCACTCCTCGCACTCCTTGCTCTCGTCGTGGTCGTGTACCTTCTGCAGCAGCTCATGCTCGGTACTCGCCAAGCGCTCGCGCCGGAGGGAAATTGGCTGAAGTGGATGGTTTTGGCGAACCAGATTATTTCCATCCTTCTCCCCGTCCTGATTTTCGTGTGGCTCAACCGCCTTCCTTGGAAGGAGACTCTGGGGTTTCACAGACCCCCTTTTCTGAAGACCGCTATCGCCGTCTTCGGAGGAATCGTATTGATTTACGGAGTCAATGCCGTCCTGCCACGAATCGTTCCCCCGACGCCGGTCTACAGCGATATGGCGGGCTCCATCGTGAGCTACAGCAACGTTCCTGAGTTTTTGCTCATGCTCCTCACAATTGCGGTCGCTGCGCCATTTGCGGATGAGCTCTTCTTTCGAGGACTGCTTCTCTACTCTTTGAAGCAACGCTACGGCAGGGTCATCGCAATTGTTGCGGTGGGGGTTCTAACGGCATTGTTCCACACGTTCGAGCCGTTCAAGCTGACGCACTCTTTCGTCATGGCGGTCATCTTCTCGTCAGCGGTCATTTGGACGGGATCGGTGTGGACGAGCATCATCCTTCATGCCTTGCATAATTGCCTGTCTCTGATTCCCGGTTGAAACTGACACTGCCTTTCAGTTCGCTGATAAGCTACTAAAGAATGACTGGGATTTCCGCCGACTATTTCTGGATTTTCTCCTGGACTCTCTCGATATGGTCGTCGAATCTGGTTAAATCAGATACGGACTGCTTCATTGCCCGATCGCGCGCGGTTTGGAAACTCCGTAGAGCAAGCTCCAGATTACCCATGGTCTCGTAGGTCCATCCCAACCCTTCATGAGAATAGGGGGAGTCGGGACTCAGTTCTATTTGGAACTTGTACATCTCGATGGCTTCTTCGTACCGCTTCTCGCGTCTCAAGCGATTGCAGAACATTCGAAGGGAGGATGGGTTGATGCCGATGTCATACCCGTAGAATTCCTCGAGCTCAGCCCGGTATTTTTTGACAGACGAAACGCCTTCGTTCAGTCGGCTTTCTGGAATCTCCCTCCAGTCCTTGAATATCCACTTCAAACCGTCGTAAACGGCTTTGTGCGAAATGGACCAGTGGTCTTCGTTGGGCCAAGAGACATGATGAAGCTTCAATCCCTGCTTCGGATTCTGCTCCAGCATCGTGACAAAAGCATCGAAACTTTCGTGAAGTCCCGGATCGGGATCGTTGCCTATGGCCATAAAGAGGTAATTTCTTGCGAAGTCCTGTTGCTTCAAAAAGGTCTCAGTGTTTACGAGCATGAATTGTTTTTCGCCGTCGTAGATGAGCCACGGAGTGGCTGCAATATATCCGTTGAAGACCTCTGGTTGTGTCAGGAGCGCATAGAGACAAAACACGCCTCCCCAGGAACTGGACAGAACTACTCTGAATGGCTGCGTCCGATAGTTGGAATCAACGAATGGGATCAATTCGTCTTTGAAGAAAGAAATAAAGCGGCCCGCTCCTCCGCTCCCGGGCCTGCTTTCGATCGGGGTCGGAATGAGGTCTCCCGAATCGTAGGTCTCGACATGAACGTAGATCAATTTGGGAGTTGGCCCGCGGGAAAGGTGCTCTACGCTTCCGGCAATGTGGAGAAAGTAGGTTTGAACCGAGAACAAAACGGGATATTTCTCGTCCGAATCGGCATAGTCTGAAGGAAATACAACCGACAACCTTATGTCCTTGTCGTAGATCTTCGAGTGCATCTCGACGGATTTGCCGATGACGATGTTTTCACCTTCGGGTTGGGCGAAGACGGATGCCGATAGCGCTAGAGTGGCTGTGACGAGCACGGACGGAGAAAAGGGCTTCATGGTTTCGATTCCTCGTCAGAGTGCCGAGCAAGATGAGTGCCACGAGGCGGCTGGTTGTTTGATGCGATTGCTTCAGTCTACGTAGGGACGGTATGTCAGAGCTGCGGTCTCCGAAACACCATTCGTAAGATTGCCTCCCGACCCGCTTCGGTGCGTCTAAAGGCCGAGAGCGCTCAAATCCAATCCTCTCTCCTCGACCGGAGGGCACCAAAAGAAACTCCCGGTGATCGGTCGCGTAAAACGAAATAGGGCGTCCGGGACACCATCTTCGGCTCCCACCATTCGTTTGAGCAGAGCTTCGAAGGCGTCGAAAGATTTCCCGAAGGCGACAAAGACGAGGCCTTCCCGGGTCGCGTCGGCCCAAGGCATGGAGCGTCGGAGTATAAAGGCTTCCGGGTCGAAGCTTTCCTGAGCGGTCCTCTTGACATGCGCCGAAGTGGGCGCTTCGTCGATTTCCTCGTTATCACTCTTACGGCGTCCGATCGTTTCGTCCTGCTCGTTGGGCGGCATCGATTGGAACCGGTCGAGATCGTGCACCCACTGTTGTACGGCGACAAAGCTCGATCCGTTTAATCCTTCCCCGCGATCGCTCACGATCCCGGCATCGACGGCTTTTTCTCCTTCCGGATTCTCCGTTCCATCTTCGTAGCCGGTGAGGTCGAGGCTGGGCCCATATTGAAAGGCGTCGATCACGTCGTCCAGTCGAAAGTCCGGAGCAATAGTATTCCGGATGGTGCGCGTTCTGTGCACGAGCTCGCCACGGTCTTCTCCTCGCAACCAGCACCAGAGAGCGGCCGGTGTTGAGGGCACTTCCAGCCCGGATCCCACTAATGGAGGAAAGGTCCTGAGTCCGTCGACCTCGGCGCCGAGGGCCAGGGCCATCGATGGTCCGATTCCCACCACCGTCTCATCTCCGTCCACGGTTTCACTCAAAGATCGTAGGGTTTGACCGGGCTCGGCGCCGGGTCGGAGGGAGAAAGTCAGATAACGTGCCAGCCGAGGAACCGGCGCTAGAATGCCAGGTTGAGCTTTTTTCATGTTACCTCCTGAGGATCGGACGAGCATTTTACTGTTTTTCTTGACCGAGGTACGAACGTGGACATTCCGTTCCTTCTCGGACGATTGAGCTGTGGAGCTCGAGATTCGTTTTTTCGCCTGGAGGTTTTGGAATCTCAGCCGCTCGACGACCAACAGATGGACCGGCTCAAAAACGGTCTCGACCTCGATTAGCCTCCGGCCGTCCAATGGCAAAGAGGTGGTTTGTAGCGCGCACGTACATCACGCCCTCCGACAAGGCGGGCGTTGCCATCAGCAGCTCACCCATCGGGTTGGTTGCGATAGGGTTGAACTCACGACCGGCACCCACGACGATCATGTCGCCGTCCTCGTTCGATAGATAGATCTTGCCGTCGGCGGCGACGGGGGAGGCGCTGAAACCGCTGCCTAGATGCGGAATCCGAGTGCGGTAGACTTCGTCACCCGTCGCGAGATCGTAGGCGTCGAAGATGCCGTTGTTGGCAACTACGTAAAGGAGGCCGTTGTAGATCACCGGCGTTGGCATGTAGGGCCCTCGCCGCCGGAGACTCCAAACAACCGTATCATTTTTGGTTTGCCCGTCCGCGAGGGTGATGTCACCGCGGGCCCCCGGACGTAGAACGAAGATCGGTTGCTCGGGTTGACGGCCGCTGGCAACAACGATGAGCTCGTCGGTGAAGATCGGTGTGGGTGCCGTGATCTTCGAGCTGCCGCCGAGCCGCCAGAGCTCCTTACCACTTTGTGGATTGTAGCCCCGGATGAAGTTGGAGGCATTGGTGATTAGTTCGGCGCCGGTGGGCCCCTCATAAACGGACGGTGTTCCCCAGGACGGAAAATCGTCGCGGTCGGTCTTCCATATTGTTTTTCCGGTTTCTGCATCGAGGGCGAGGAGGAACGAGTCCTTCTGCGTGTCGCACTGAAGGAGTACCCTTCCATTCCAGAGGATCGGCGAGCTCGCCGGCCCCCATTCGAAGGTCGGAATGTCGTAGGCACCGAGATCGAGATGTCCGAGGTCTACGCTCCAGAGGAAATCCCCTTCGACGTCGTAAGCATACACACCTTGGGAACCGAACCACGCGACGACGACGCGGCCGTCGGTGGCCGGCGTCGAGCTGGCATAGGTTGATTTCACGTGGCGTTTTTCAACGGGCTCGCCTTCGTAGGCGACCCGTTCCCAAAGGATGTCGCCGGTGTTTTTGTCGAGAGCGTAGACCATCCATTTGTGTGGAGAGCGATCGTCGGAAGCATCACCGTCGCCGTACAAACCGGGACGGAAGCTCGCGTCTCCGCGACTGCTGACGGCGCTTGTCACGAACAGGCGATTTCCCCAAAGGATGGGACTCGAATGCGCCAGACCGGGAATCGACTTCTTCCAAAGAATGTTCTTGCCGGTTTCACCGTTCCATTCGTCGGGGAGGTTCTGCTTGTCCGCCACGCCGGAAGCGGACGGTCCACGGAACGAGGGCCAGCTACCCTTGGCACTCTTGGGATCGGGCAACGGGCCGCGGGTCTCGGCGGTGGTGAGCTCGATACGGCGTTCGATTGCCGGCTCGGGCTCCCCTGCCGGTCTCCAGTTGCTGCCGTCGAGAATCATGCGTCGCGGGGAGCAATCGTCGGCAACCAGCCGCAGGTGAAGTCGGGCTTCTTCGACTTCGAATGTGTATCGACCCGGCCCGGAGCAGTCGCTTTCCGCTTCGTTGGACACCAGCGAGAGCTCGGGGCCGGAGACCGTCCAGGAGCCGACGAAAGCCGGCCATCCTTGGCCTTCGAGGCGGAACTCCCCGCCGCTACTGAACTCGAGGACAAAGGCGCCGAAAGCGAGCGGACCCGTGGGCAGTGCTGACGCATCTTGCCTCTTTGGGGCGGCAGCGAGGATACAAACCGTCGCGGACATTCCCAGAAGAAGTTTGCTCAGTTTCATGGCCCAAGATTACATGAGCATGCGCCTCATTCCCAACGCAGAGCTTCAATTGGGTCGACGGTCGTGGCCCGTCGTGCGGGGATGTAGGTCGCGACGAGCGCTACAGCGGAAACAACGAGGGCGACCAGGGCATAAGTGATGGGATCGGATGGGTTCACACCGTAGAGAAGGGATGACATCAGCCTCGTGAGCCCGGCGGCGGCTGCCAGGCCGAAAACGATACCGATCGCGGCAACGAGTCCACCCTGCCGTAGAACCATCCGGCTCACGTCGGCGTGTCGGGCTCCGAGCGCCATACGTACGCCGATCTCATGGGTTCGTTGCGAGACGGCGTAGGAGATCACACCGTAGATACCGATGGCCCCGAGGAGGACGGCCACCGTAGCGGCGATACCGAGCGTGAACGCCGTGCGGGCCATGGACCGGTCGAGGATCTCCTGCAGGGTTCGCACGTTGGCGAGCGGTAGATTGGCATTGACGGACCAGATGGCCTCGCGGGCCTCGGGCAAAAGACTCTCAGAATTCGACCGGGAAGTGCGAATGACGTAAACCAGGGACCGTTGCGCCCAGAGGCCCTCCTCCCAGAAATTTTCAACGACCATGGGCCAGTACACGGTCTTGGTGGGTTCCCGGCTGATGCCCTCGTCACGTATGTTGCCGACAACACCGACAATTTCATACCACGGACAATGGGGCGGTGGTATGCGGATGCGCTTTCCGATGGCCTGGGATGGATCCTGCCAGTATTCCCGAGCGAGGTTTTCAGTGATGACGACTGCTTTGATCCGGTTTCGGACGTCGGTCCAAGTGATCGGCCGTCCCGCAAACACGGGATTACCCATGGTGGAAAAATAATCACCTGTAATCCATTTGAGCCGACGGATGGGTGGGAGTGTGTCATTGGGCATGGGGAAGCCTTCAACGATTATCGGGTCGTTGCTGTCCCATTCGTCCATCGGAACGGAGTTCGATCCGCCGACCGAGGTGACACCGCCGATTTGGGCGAGACGTTGGATGATCGTTTCGTGAACCCGAGCGACACCTTCATCATCCTCGATCTCCGCGTAGGGAATCGCGACGCGCATGGTGAGAACTTGGTCCGGTCGTTCGAATCCTGGATGAACGTTCTGTAGCGCCTGGAATCTTAACGGAAGCGGCGCCGTAAAAGTTTAGGGATGAGATCTAGGTCCGCCGATAGCTCGATCGGTGTTCCCCGTAAGGATCAGCGGGTTGTTCACGGCAAACACCGCGCCGCCGAGCATTTCTCGTCCGGGACCTGCTGGCAGAACAGCGCGGTGAGGCGCCTGAGCTTTCACCGTGCCAGCGACCCGAAATTTCGGCGGGCGCCCGTGAGCATCCAGACCTTCAAAAAAAAGCGGAAAAATCCGAGAAAAATCAAAAAAATCAACAAATAGAACAATTCCGGGACAAGGCCGTAAATCATGGCCCAGTCGGCTTTGTCACCCATCAGTCTATTCATGAGAGGAATGAACCCAAAGAGAAGGAAGCTCGATCCTACTAGCTCGAGGGTCGGACCAAGCCATCGTTTCCACGGCTTCTGTGAATCGGCCCGAGTGGGCCAGTTCCTGAGTCCTATCGTCTTCAAGATCCCCGTTCCAATCACGAAGAAAAATATTCCGGAAACGACGAATATCGGCCATCGTCCTGGTCCACTTTCTGTTTTTTTCCCATGAATGGTTTTAAAAAGTCCATCCCGAGCCGCAGTAAAGCCGAGAACCGTTGGAAGAAGTCCCCCCTGGTTCATCAGAAGGGCGAAGCCGAGTTTGAGATCTGGATTTATGCAAAAGAATGATCGATAGTTCTCGAGGGCTCCACCATGTATAAGGAATCGGCCGTGGACGGGGTCATCAACCACCTGCCACCCCATGGCATATCCCTCCTTTACATTTTCTGGTGGACTCCAGGTCGCTTTTATAACCTCGGAATCGAGTGGTGATGTTTTTCCGGAACCAGCCTTGATTTCAGCGACCAAGAAGCGTGCAAGGTCTGACACGCTGGAAACGAGGTAGCCGGAAGGTACTGCTCCCGGTCGATAATTCTGTTTCCGCTGGATATTCGTTCTTTTGATTTCCCCTAAGGGGTTGTGTGCCGATGATCGGTACCGTGGAAGAAGGAGTGCCGGAGATCGTCGTCGAATAGTGAATGGCCTATTCTTCGACGAAGAGCGAGACCACCTGGTAGTCCACCGCGTCGGGTGTGGCGGCAGTGGCAACGGTGAAGAACCACTCACCTAGAAGTCCGTTCCGTGGCGCTATCGTGAGCACTCCGGTCTCGAAATCGACCTGGTAGATCAAGTTAGCGGGAGCCCGTACCGGTACGGCAATTCCGTTGGAATCCAAGGTCTGTTCATCCAAATAGAAAGCAGGATCGCCTTCCACATCCTTGGCTTCCAGTTGGACCGTTATCGGAGTGTCCATCTTGGTGCGAATTTGCGGGATATCGGCTAAAAACGGCGAGCTGTTCACTTCGTCCGGGCGGACATCGACACGGAAGGTTTTCTGCGTCTGATCGCCGCTCGCATTGGTGGCGGTGACGGTGACCATGCTGGTTCCGGTGGTTCCCTCGGGAGCCTTCAACATGAGAACCGCGTTTTTGGTGTCGGCAAACACGCTGACCGCTTCCATGGTCACCGGTGTGAGGGGGCGATCACTCGAATCGACGATGACGTTGCTGATCCGGTCCCGAACCTCTTCGCCTTGCACGAGCAGGCCGAAGATGGAGTGATTGAAATCGAGATGTCTCGTCTCGCCTTCCGTAATGAAAAACTGGGAGTTGTTGGTGTCGTCTCCCGCCTTGGCCATGGATAGGAGTCCGGTCCGATTATGCTGTAGATCCACGTGGAACTGGTCGTCGAAATTCGCGAGATTCGAACCGCCGGAGCCGGTCCCGGTCGGGTCGCCTCCCTGGATGACAAAGTCGTTGATGATCCGGTGAAAGATGACACCGTTGTAGAATCCGCTCTCTGCCAGCGCAATAATTTGCTGGGTGACCCGTGGAACGCGACCTTCGAAAAGCTCGAAAACCATCTCTCCGTATCCCGCCACGTTGATTCGCAGACTCCGGTTGCCTTCGGGGATGAAAGTCGTCACGACACTGTTTGCGCTCTCGGCGCTAAAGGTCAGCGGTTGCCCATCCGGATCCGAGCCCAAAAGCGGGATGTGAAGGGGTGAGCCCGCGAGCAGTTGTGCGTCGGGTATCGGAGCGAGAGTCGGCGGCGCGGCCGACGTCGCTGTTGCGATGAAAAACGACGCTACAACGAATAGCCCAGCCAGGACAATGTTGCTCGAGCGGATTCCGGTTGTTTTGAGCACATGACCTCCCTCAGTCGAGGACTCGAATAGTCCGAGCACCGATTGTAACCTAAACGAATCACTTGTGCTTACGACTCGCACAATTTAACAAATGTAATGGATGTAGACGGATAAGAGGAAAATCCAATCCGAAAAAGGCCGGCCTTTATTTACTACGAAACATTTCGTAGAATATTCTCGTATAGGATTTCGATAGGAGAAAGGAGAGACCGATGCCGCTGTTTAAACAGGATCAGGAGGCCGTTTTCGATACGCTCCTTCAAGACATCCGTTACACCCTCCGAGCTCTGAGAAAGAATCTCGGATTTGCCTGTGTGGCCGTTCTGATTCTGGCCATCGGAATCGGCGCCAACACGGCGCTCTTCACGACGATCAACAGCGTCCTTCTGCGCCAAATCCCCTACATGGATCCGGACCGGCTGGTAGCTGCCTACAAAACGGTGAACGGTGAGGTTGACGGGTCCGTTTCCCGTTTAGATTACTTCGATTACAGGGATCGCAGCCGATCCTTCGACGAGCTCGCGGCCCTCGTAGGCGGAACGAGGCAACACACCATCACAGGCGGATCGGAGCCTGAGTTGGTGCAGGCCGGCTACGTCACTTGGAATTTGTTTCCCACCTTGGGGGTGAACCCGATTACCGGACGGCATTTTCTTCCCGAAGAGGAGCAGCAGGGGGGAGGAGGCGTTGTTCTCATCAGCAACAGCTTGTGGCGCACTCGATTTGGCGCCTCCCCCGATGTCGTGGGCAGCGTATTTAATATTGATACCGCTCCTCACACCGTGGTGGGCGTGATGCCTCGTGGCTTCCGTTTCATGTTCGATGCCGATCTCTGGCGCCTGGTCAACCGAAATGGACCCTTCGACAAGATACGGGACTCGCACAGTCACCTCGTTGTCGGCCGACTGAAGTCCGGCGTTTCGATTGAAGGGGCGCAAAGTGAGATCGATTCGATCTCAACGAGCCTTGAGGAGCAATATCCCGACACCAATGAGGGGAAAGGGCTCTGGTTGACGGACCTGCACGGTGCCATGGTGTCTGATGTCGAGACCATGCTTCTGTTGCTCATTGCCACAACGGGGCTGGTCCTGGTGATTGCGTGCGGCAACGTAGCAGGCCTTTTCATGGCGCGGGGTGAGCGCCGACTATCGGAAATGGCGATGCGATCCGCATTGGGAGCTTCGAGACGTCGTCTGGTCCGTCAGCTCATTACCGAAAGCTTGCTCTTCGGTATTTTGGCGGGCTTGGCGGGTATCGCTCTCGCCTACTTGTTGCAGGACCTGCTCCTACACCTGCTTCCGATGGGGGAAGTCGGTAGTGCGCATCCCACCATCGATGCTCAGGCACTTGCGTTTGCCCTGGCGGTCTCCATCGTCTCAGGATTGGCCGTTGGCGTTTTTCCGGCGTTGAGAGGAACGGCAGCGGACCCTGCTTGCCAGATGAGGTCGAGGACACGGACATCGGATGGAATCTACGGCGCGCGGGTAGGCAGTGGGTTGGTGGTCTTACAGGTCGCGATCACCCTCGCTCTTTTGATCGGATCGGGCCTTCTGATCCGCAGTTTCGTCCAACTGGCCACGGTGGAGCTGGGTTTCGATCCCGAAAACCTTCTGACGGGCCGGATCCAGATTCAGGAATCCGATTATCCTACTCCGCAAGAGCGTCAACGATTCTTCACGTCTTTGCTCGAGGACATCGAGGCTTTGCCGGGTGTGAGGTCGGCAAGCCTGATCAACAAGCTGCCGATCTCGAGTCCTTGGCAGAACTGGGGAATCAGGCCGGCGGATGAGCCGCCTCCTTCGGGACAGGACAACTATTCCGCTATGGCACGATGGGTCACTCCCGGCTACTTCGAGACCATGGGCATCCCGCTCTTGAGCGGAAGGGACATCTCGACGACCGACATTTCGGGGAATCCCCGGATCATGGTGGTGAGTGAAAACGTAGCGCAGACCCTTTTCCAGGGGCAGGAGGCGATCGGCCGAGCCGTGATCCTGGGTAGAAACAGCCCACCCTACGAAGTGATCGGTGTCGTAGGAAATGCCCGCCTAAACACATTGCGCGGCGAGCTCGCGCCGGCGATGTACATGTCTTCCGCCCAGATGAAGGCAACGCAGATGCAATTGGCCGCGCGTATCGCGGGAGATCCGACCCTCCTCATAGGACCCATCCACCGGACGGTTCGCCATAAGGATGCCAACGTGCTCTTCGCCGAGGCGACCTCGATGACATCGATCCTCGATGGCCTTTCCGGTGATTTCCGAATCGTGATCCTGTCTTTGAGTTTGTTCGCAGGCGTGGCGCTTTTGTTGACTGCGATCGGCCTCTACGGTGCGCTTGCGTACCAAGTCAGTCAACGGACTCATGAGATGGGCATCCGCCTAGCTGTAGGGGCTTCGCGCATCGATATGCTGGGCATGATCCTCAAACGGGGGATGACTCTGGTCGGAGCCGGTTTGCTCCTGGGACTCGTCGGCGCTTACTCCGGAACGCTCTTGATTCAGCATCTCCTGTTCGAGACCCAACCCCTCGACCCGGCGACCTATGCAAGCGCCAGCATGTTCCTCGTTCTCGTCACCCTGTTGGCTTGCTTCCTGCCGGCTTGGCGAGCCACGCAAGTCAACCTAGTTGAGGTGCTGCGACAAGAATAACGTTGATATGATTAGAGTGCCTGAAGGTCTTACTCTACCGAGATGTTCCAACGTATTCTTTGTTTGAGACTCCGCTCGATGGGCGACGCTGTGCTCATGACACCGGCGCTTCGAGCCTTGAGACTGGGTTGCCCCGGTGCAGAGATTCACCTAGTTCTCGATCCTGAGTTGACCGGACTCTTCGAAAACCATCCCTTCGTGGACCACGTTCATCCGTTAGCTAGACAGGGTCTCGCAAAAATGGCTCTGGCAACCCGCCTGCGTCGATCGGGTTACGACGCCGTTGTGAATTTCCATGGCGGTCCCACCAGCGCTTGGCTGACCGCGGCGACAGGAGCGCGGATTCGTGTAGGCCGTGATAGCTATCGCTTTGGATTTGTCTACAACAAACGTGTCGCTGCGACCGAGGTTGTTTTTGACGACCCGTCCGCAATCCACACCGTGCAAAACCAGGTGTCCTTAGTGACGGCGCTCGGGATCGAGCCCCGGGACCTGTCGCTTCATCTCTCAATTTCCGCTGCGGCTGAGAAGCGAATTGCCACGAAATTGAAAGACCGCGGTGTGGCGGAGAGCGGATACATTGTTTTTCAGCCCACGGCAAGCTTTCCAACGAAGTCCTGGCCTGCAGACCGATTTCTCGCGCTCGCTCGTGAGCTGGCGAACGTGACGGACCGAGACATCGTGGTGAGTCTTCCCCGCGCTCCGCGCCTAGGAAGGGAGCACGGTCCCTTGGGACGTTGGTTCCGCCGTGAACGTGAAGCTCCTTCAGATCCGACCGAGAGCTTCGAAGGTTGGTATCCGCTGGTTCACGATCTGCCTTTGGGTGAGCTCGCGGCGCTCATGAAAGGAGCGGCGGTCTACGTTGGAAACGACGCCGGTCCCATGCACATTGCGGCGGCGACCGGCACGCCCGTCGTCGGCATCTTCGGCTCGTCCGATCCCAGGCGATGGCATCCTTGGGGAGTTGCCCAGAGGACGCTATGGGCCGGGTTGGACTGCAGCCCCTGTCACGGCAAGTTTTGCGCGAACAGCGAGCAACTCGCCTGCCTGAACAAGATCGAGGTGAAGACGGTGTTGGACGCAACCTTGGAGTTGTTGGATCCGAGCTCCGATTGAACTGATTGGCGATCCGGATGGCGACGGCGGAAGCCGTCCTCCTGCTCGATTCTGAGTTCTCGAGTCCTCGAGCTCTTGAGTACTCTCCTTCTAACAACTCCCATGGCATCCCCGACCCCAGTCCAATAGAATGAGACTTCGAAGACATGAGGAGTCGATAAGATGGTGCGCTCGAGCTTAATCACCAAAGTCTACGTCGGTTTTGGCCTGATTCTGGTCCTTCTGGTCGGTGTCGCCTTGGTAGGGTACATCGGGTTTACCGGAATTCAACGGCGGATCGAAGCAACCGAAAAAGTCGACGATCTGGTGGACGGTATCAATGCCGTCCGACTTCAGGAAAAAAACTACATCATTCGTAGCGACTCGGAATACAAAGAGACTGTGGACAAAATGGTGGATGACCTCGTCGCCAAAGCGGAAGAAACGCATGACGAGCTCGGGGAGCAGACCAACAAGCAGAAAATGACGGAGGTCTTGACGGAGATCCGACAGTACCAAACCGCATTCGATGACTACGTGAACCTGGACCGCCGGCGCCTCGACGCGATGGAGCGGATGAGGGTTTCAGCCCGCGAAGCCATGGCCCAAGCCGAATCGATTCGAGCCGGCCAAAAAACTGAGCTGACTGCCGGAAGGCTGGACAGCGCCGTGATCATAGACGACAAACTTTCCAAGGCCGACGAGGCCAATCGGATTATCAAGTCGGCCCTCGACGCACGGAAGGAAGAAAAGAACTTCATTCTGCGAAGAGACGAGAGCTCCAAGGAGAGAGCAGAGGAGCTGGTCGCCGGCATCATTGGTTCTGCTAATCTCTTGATGTTTCGTTTTACGAACGAGAGCAACAAGGTTGAAGCCGGTGAAGTTATCGCTGCGGCCGAGGCCTACCGGCGGGCGTTCCGAGAATATGATTCGCTCATGGGCGAACAAAACGACGCCGAGCAGATCATGGTAGACAGCGCCAGGCTGCTCGAGACGTCGGCGATCGCAATCCGCGGTCAACAGAAGGAACAGTTGATGAGGCTCCTCGAGGATCCGGCCGCGACCTTGGAGTCTCGGGAAGATAAGCTCATTAAAGCCGACGATGCCAACCGAATCATCAAGTGGGCGCTCGATGCCCGGAGGGAGGAAAAAAGCTTCATCATCAGTGGTGACGAGGCACACCATGAAAAGGTCGATGAGCTCATCAATCAGATCATCGAATTAGCGGATGACCTGAAGTCGAGGTTCGACAAAGCAGAGAACAAAGACCTCGCAGATGAGGTCCGTGCCGCTTCTGAGCGTTACCGCGATGCCTTTTACCTCTACATGGAGCTTCATGAAAAAAAACTCGCCGCAGATCGCGAAATGGTCGAGCAAGCCAGGCGCCTCGAGAGCGCGGCAGTGACCATACGCGAGGATCAGAAGAAGCAACTCGCGGAGGTCAAGGCGGAGGGTGAAGCCTTCTTGATGGACCGAATGGTGAAGGCGGACGATGCAAACCGTATCATCAAGTGGCTTCTAGAAGCCCGCCGGAGTGAAAAGCAGTTCACCATTGCCAACGGAGAGCGGGTTTGGCATGACCAGGTCACCGGCCGAATCGCGGACGTTCTGGCCTTGGCCGACGATCTGAGGTCACGCTTCAAATCTCCTGAGAACCGCGCTCAAGTCGACGCCGTCGTCGTGAAGGTCCGCGAGTACGAAGCGGCCTTCCATGAGTTCGCTTCGATGATGACAGCCCAAGATGAAGCTCAGGAGGCTATGGTTTCCGATGCTCGCACTGCCCAGAGTACGAACGAAGCGGCGCGCGTCGAACAGGAAGAAGCCATGGACCAACAAGTCGTCCTGGCCGAGTCTTTCATTGCCGGGGGCAGCTTGGTTGCGATTCTGCTCGGCGTCGCGCTGACTTTCGTTATCACCCGCGGCGTGAGCGCCGATATGGCCATACGCGAGAAAGCCGAAGAGGCTTTGCGGGCAAGCGAGGAACGGTTTCGAGGCATGGTGGAAAACATCCCGGGAGCGGTCTACCGGTGTGCGAACGATGCGGATTGGACCATGCATTTCGTGAGCGACCCCATTGGTGATATCACCGGTTACCCCTCTTCCGACTTCGTCCAAAACCGAGTGCGAAGCTACGCGAGTGTCATCGAATCCGCAGACTCGGGCGAGGTTGACCGGATCGTTCAGGAATCGATGACGAGCAACGCCCCTTTCGAAATGGAATACCGGATCGTCCGCGCGGACGGCACGGTGCGCTGGGTGCAGGAAAGAGGGCGACGCTCCTCAGACGAAGTGGACGGTGTGGAGTATATCGACGGCGCCATTTTCGATATCACCGATCGTAAGTCAGCGGAAGAGGCATTGGCCGCGGCCAAGGAAGCTGCCGAGGCCGCGACACAGGCCAAGAGCGATTTTCTGGCCAACATGAGCCACGAGATTCGTACGCCCATGAACGGGGTCATGGGATTCACTAACCTGGCCCTCCGGACCGAGTTGACCGCCCAACAGCGGGACTACTTGAACAAGATAAACACCTCGGCCGAATCGCTTCTCGGTATCATCAACGACATCTTGGATTTTTCCAAGATCGAGGCGGGCAAGCTCGATATCGAATTGACGGATTTCCAGTTGCAGGTCGTGCTCGAAGACCTAGCCGATCTGTTTGCGAACCAGTCGGCCCAAAAAGACATCGAGCTCATCATTCACAGAGAGTCCGATGTGCCGAGCGCTCTCATTGGCGACCCCCTCCGTCTGAGGCAGATCTTGGTGAACTTGACGAGCAACGCCGTGAAGTTCACCGAAGGCGGGGAGATCTTCGTCAACGTTTCTCGCCTGGAGCAAACGGATACAACCTCCCGGCTCGCGTTTTCGGTGAGGGACACCGGTGTCGGCATATCGAAAGAGAATATCGAGAAGCTCTTCTCGGCCTTCACTCAGGCGGACGGTTCCACGACCAGGAAGTATGGAGGAACCGGATTGGGACTCACCATTTGCCGGCAGTTGGTTGAGCTCATGGGCGGCCAAATCCAGGTCACGAGCGAGCTGGGAAAGGGTACGACTTTCTCTTTTGATTTGACCTTGCAGAGGCAATCTGGAGACAAGGAGCCAACCCACCGACTCGCCGTCGACCTGAGGGGACTTCGAGCGCTCGTTGTCAACGACAACGAGACCAGTCGCGAGGTTCTCGTCGCGATGATGGCATCGTTCGGTTTCGAGGTCGCCACGGTATCGTCCGGGGAGAAGGCTCTCGAGGTCCTTGCGGCCGCTGCTGGAGACAATCCCTATCAGCTCGTGCTCATGGACTGGCGCATGCCGGGCCTCGACGGCCTGGAGACAACGAATCGAATCAAGCAGATCCCGATCTGGCCGAGATACCCGTGGTGATGGTTACGGCTTTCGGGCGCGAGCGGGAGATGCAGGAAGGCGAGTCCATTGGAATCAGCGCGTTTCTCACCAAGCCCATCCAGCAGTCGGTTCTGTTCAACACGCTCATGGAAGTTTTTGGTAAGAAACGAACGGACAAGCATCCGGCAAAAGGCCGAATGATTACGAAGGAAGTCGCTCGTACCGCCGGTCTGGCGGGAGCCAGAGTTCTCCTGGCCGAGGACAATGTCATCAATCAAGAGGTTGCCACCAAAATCCTGGAGGACGTTGAGATTGTAGTAGTGGTGGTCCCCGACGGGAGAAAGGCGGTCGATGCGGTTCTCAGCTCTTTGGCTTCAAAAAAGGGCGCCTACGATGCCGTGCTCATGGACATGCAGATGCCCGAGATGGACGGATATGAAGCGACGCGCGCACTCCGACAGGACGCGCGGCTCCGTAAGTTGCCCATCATCGCCATGACCGCTCACGCCATGCAAGGCGATCGCGAGAAGTGTCTTGAAGCGGGCGCGAGCGACTACGTGACCAAACCCATCGATCCCGACAAACTCTTCTCCGCTCTCGCAAAATGGATTGACCCGAAGGAACCGGGAGTGAGTGGCCGTGCATCGGGTCGGATCGAGAAACCATCGCCACTGGCCGATGGCCGGAAAACAATGGCGGAGTTGCCGGGTATCCATGTCGAGGAAGGGCTACGCCGAGTGCGCGGTGACGCGGCTCTTTTCGAGAGGTTGCTCAGGAACTTTGCCGGCAACCATGCGGGCGATGTGGCGGAGATAGAGAAAGCACTGAGTCGAAAGGATACGAAGCGGGCCCAAGAATTGACCCACACGCTGAAAGGGCTGGCGGGAAACCTGTCGGCTCTGGAGTTGCAGGCGGCCGCTCTCGCTCTGGAAACGGACATCAAAAAGGCGCAAGTTGACGATATCGATGCCAAGCTGGTGACGGTACAAACGGCACTCGTACAAGTCCTGGAATCGGTACGAAATATGGGGGAGCGGCCGGCCGACGCGACGGAGGAAGGTCCGGTAATGAATCGCTCGGAAATAGCGCCTTTGCTGGCGAAACTGGAAGATCTCCTCGGGGCCTACGACACCGAAGCCGGAGATGTGGCAGACACCTTGAAGGGAAGCCTTGCCGGCTTAGGTGCGGCGGGAGAGGCACAGAAACTCTCCGACCAGGTGGCGCGATTCGATTTCAGCGGTGCTCAGGAGACATTGAAGAAAATCCGGGATACCATTGGCCCCGTGTCGTGAGGAGATGAGAATGGTCGAATCCAAAAGAAAGATACTAGTTGTAGATGACCAGCCGGAGAACTTGGCAGTACTCACCGGCCTACTGAAGGGGGAGTATCGTGTGATGGCTGCCACCAACGGCGCCACGGCTCTCGAGATCGCGTCATCCGACAACCGTCCGGACCTCATTCTGCTCGACGTCATGATGCCCGAGATGGATGGGCACGAGGTGTGTCGGCGTTTGAAAGAAAAGCAGGAGACGAGTGAGATCCCCGTGATATTCACCACCGCCATGAGCGAGGTGGATGACGAGGCCAAGGGTCTCGAGATCGGGGCCGTGGACTACATCACCAAACCTCTCAACCCAACCATCGTCGAAGCGCGCGTACGAACCCATCTCGCTCTCAAAGAGAAAAACGAGATCATCAAGAAGGAGCGGGAAGAGCTTGCGGCCGCAATGAACAAGCTTCAACACGATATCGATCGAGCCCGAGAAATCCAGAGCACCCTGCTGCCCGACTCCGATGTGCAACCGTTTCCGGATGCCCTGACCATCGTTTCGAGGTACGTGCCCGAGATGGCGGTCGGCGGCGACTTCTTCGACATCAAAGCCTTGGACGCGAAACACGTGGCGATCGTGCTGGCCGATGTATGTGGCCACGGCATGCAGGCGGCGTTCATCACGGGTTTGATCAAAACCGCCTGCGAGCTCGCGGGAGATTCGCGGCGCTGGCCCGAGCAGTTCGTGGACTGGCTCAACAAAATGCTCTGCAAGCTGACGCCGGTCGGCAGCTACGCAACCATGATTTACTGCACCTACAATATCGAAAATCGGAAGCTCCGCTACCTCAACTCGGGCCACCAGCCGCTGCCGATTTTGATCACGCCTGATGGAAAGGCTGCGCCGCTGAGCGAGGCTTCTATCATGCCGTTGGGCCTCTTCGAATATGATGACATCGATGCCGAACCGTTCACCATGGAGCCGGGAACGAAGTTGTTACTCGCCACCGACGGTCTGACGGACGCGGTCAATAAGGAAGGCGAAATCTTTGAGCTCGAGCGGCTCATGGCCGTTGTGGAGGAGAACGCCTCGGCTCCGGTCCGTGAGTTCGAGTCCGCCATTTTTGAGGCGGTGAGCACGTTCGTGAACGGGGCAGAACCGGCCGATGACATCGCCGTGTTGGCGATCGAGTTTCACTAACTGTGGCCAAGGGCGGCACCCCTTGAAACCCCAATAACTGAGACCGAGCCCTTGGCGAACCGGAAGCAGTCGGCAGTCAGTAGACAGCAGTCAGCCTGGTGGTGGTGGCTGCGCCGCGATTCGGAATCAATGACTCGAGCTTGCCCCGCTGTATCATGACCGCAACCTGTAAACGCCTCCTCTGGTTTCTCCTCGCCGCGGTTTTCTTCTCGGGCGTCTACGTCGTCCGTATTCGGGAAGACATGGTGGATTTCCGTGTCAACTACCGGGCCGGCGAGAGACTGCGAGCTGGCGAGAACCTCTACCAGCCCAGCGACGGCCACTTCATGTTCAAGTACCTTCCTTCTTCGGCCTTGTTATATGTGCCGTTCTCATACCTTCCTTTCGAGGCGGCCAAGGCGATTTGGTACTTGCTGACGGTGATCTGCGCCATCTTCCTTTTCTATCTCTCTTATCGGATGGTCCGCGGGGAAGGCCAAGGCTCTAGGTTTTGGATGATCTGGCCTCCACTGATCCTGGCCAAATTTTTCTTCCGGGAATTAAAATTAGGACAAATCAATACCATCGTAACGGTCGTCATGCTGTTCATGATTTGGTACCTGATGGATGACCGCGTGAGAAAAGCTCGAAGCGCCCTCGGGTCCGGCGCTCTCTGGGGACTTGCCACCGCGCTCAAACCCTATGCCTTTATCTTCTTTCCTTACTTCATCGTCAAGATGAATTGGCGGGCACTCTTCGCCGGGCTCGGCGTCATTGGTGCGGCACTTTTGGCGCCGTCGGTTTTCTATGGTCTCGAGGGCAATCTTATTCTGCTGCGCCGGTGGGGCGCGACACTTTCGCAGTCCACTCCATCCCAATTCGATACGAACGATAACGTCTCCATGATCGGATTCCTGACGAAGTGGATCGGAACCGGTGAGGTTTCTTTACTGCTGTACTTCCTCGCCGTCGCAGCACTCGCGGGCCTTGTGCTGGTGGTGATTCTAAAGGGGAGGCGGATTCATGACTCGGTGGTTCTCGAAGGTTCTGTCTTGCTCATCTCGATTCCGCTCGTCTCTCCCATGGGGTGGGACTATACCCTTTTGATGTCGGTTCTCGGAGTCACCCTGCTGGTCCGTCACTTCTCAGAGCTCTCGAAGTTGTGGCGAATCGTTCTTGTGATCAACTTCTGTATCGTTTCGCTGACGATCTATGACGTCATCGGAAGGGAACTGTATGGAACCTTCATGTCGTGGTCGGTGTTAACGGTGAGTTTCCTGATCGTGATAGGGTGCCTGGCAGCTCTCCGATTCAGAAAACTCTGCTAGATTGTCTGATCGCCCTGTTCCCGATATCGATTGTAAGAGATAAAGCCCAGAATCGCGGCCACGTAGACGTATCCTACGGTCTTGAGGTGGACGGCCCGCGCCCACTGTTCCAGGCCGTCGGGGACCAGAATCCGAATACAAGATAGGCACGAGCATCAAGGCGATGGTCCACAAGTACCCAATAAATCCGTGAACGCGGACGGTCGGACAGCGCTTCTACTCCGATGAGAAAGATACCGGCGGTTGCGAGAACGGACGTTGGGGATTCGCTCAGGTAGGAGAAGATGAGAACGTAGAGTCCATTGATAGGGAGGAGAAAACGATTGACGAGATCGTTACGTTCCAGCCGGAACAGTTGCAACGTCGTCAAGCCGATGAGAAACCCGACCATCACGGCGAACGGATTACGGATGGCGGGATCGATCCCGAAATGAAGCTCGAGGAAGCTGCCCAGGTCCAGCATGCCCAGGTTTCGGGTTTGGTCCCACGTCATGAGGTTGAGCCAATCGCCATGAAGACGAAAGGCGGACTCCACTCCAACGAACAGAGCCGGCAGTGCCAACCACAAGAGGTGTCCGCCCCAATAGGCTGCCCAATACCTTTTCCGGAATCCCGTCAAGAAACAAAGCGCCAAAGCAAAGGGAAAAAGCTTCAGGTTGGTGGCCAAAGACAGGACCAGCCCGGCTCGAACGTACTTCCCCTCCGCGTATTGCGCAGAGGCGAGAAGCATCAAGGCAAAAATACCGACGTTTACCTGACAGTTCTCGAGAGAGACCGTGACGTCGAAGATGGTGGATAGAAAAGCCACGAGCGCGACGCTCGATGAACGGAGGCCGTCGAGATGGACGGTGGTTGCCCATCGTCGAAAAGCCCAAATGAAGAGCCAGAACTGTGCGATCACAAAAACGAACATGCCCGCCTGTTTCGGTAGGAAGAGGAAAGGGGCTACCAAAATTCCGGCCAGGGGGCTGTACTTGAAGTAGTCCAGGCGCGGCTGGGCTGCGTAGGGATTTTCTCCTTGGAGGACGTTTTGAGCTGCGTTGGTGACGACCGTGTAATTTTTCGGCTGCTTGACCACGGCGACTTGCAGAGAGATGCCGACGGTCAACAAAACGAGAAAGACAAATCCCAAGCGTTTCAAAATCGTATATTTCGTGGACGGGCTCGCGCCCTCGAACGGTCGGCGACGCGGAGCGAAAACGGTCCAAACGGATAGAGTGACCTTGTCGAGACAGGAACCTTAGGGCATGAGGCTTCGAGAATCAAAAAACAATCTCCATCGATTAGAATATACCTTTCCCTGATCCCTGGACGACTTGCGAATGTACTACTGCTATATCTTGCGCTGTGCCGACGGCACATTTTACACGGGTGTGACCACCAATCTCGCCCGCCGAGTCGAGGAGCACAACCAGGGCAAAGGCGCCCGGTACACTGCGCCGCGCCGCCCCGTGGAGCTCCTCTGGAGCGACCGGTTCCCCAATCGCTCCCTGGCGCAACGCCGCGAAGCGGAGATCAAACGTTGGCGTCGTGATAGAAAAGAGGCCCTTATCGAGAAAGGGTAAGGAGGTCTTATTCGAGCCAGTCGTGCTGGTCTTTCGTGATCTCAGCCCTTACCTTTCCGGTGTGGGCGATCCCCGCCGGCTCGAACAAAACCAGCTTGACGTGCCCGTGAGGTGCGACCCGATGCTCGACGCCGTGTGGAACGATGCAAAACTCACCGGCGCGGAGCGTCACCGTCTCGTCCCTTTCCAGTATGTCCAGCTCGCCTTCCAGAACCCAAAACAGCTCGTCTTCGTTGTCGTGGGTGTGCCAAGGAACTTTGTCTCCTTCCAGTCGTACGACCTTGACGTGTTGCCCGTTCAGTTCTCCCACGATCTTCGGCGAAAAGGTGTCGGCGAACTTCTCGAAGCAGCGGTCGATATGAATGACTTTCAGCATCAATTGTCTCCTTCGCTAAAGAGCTCAATCTCGTAGACTAACGAAGTGTTCGGAGAAATGACGAAGCGTGGCTCGCCCGGCGTCTCCTTGGCGTAGAAGCCCCCCGTTCCGTAACCGAGGGCGGATGGGACGATGACGAGGCGTTTTTCGCCTGGTTTCATCTGCGCCACGGCGGCGTCGAAGCCGGGTGTGACTTTGGTTTGTCCAATCTCGTAGTCAAAAGCCGCCGGTGTCTCGCCCCAGTGAGGTTTGCCGTCGTCGGTCGTACTCACGAAGGGCTCTCCGCTCAAGAGGCACTTTCCGGAATAAACCACACGGACCCGGGCTCCCGGCTCGAGGGATTTTCCTTGGCCTTCCCTTTGAATGACGTGCTTGAGTCCGCCCTCTGCGTCAACGGCGTTGGGCCAGTTCGCTGCAATCGCCGCTTCCTCGTCCGCCTTTCTTTTGGTGTCGGACTTTTGAACCCGGACCTTGGCTTCTTCGACCATCTCGAAAAAGGTCTCGGTCGTCGGCTTGAAGTCTTGTGCAGCCTTGCCGACCCGGACAATCTCGACGCTCCGGATCTCATCGTCTTGGACGATGGATTGGACCACATCCATCCCTTCAACAATCTCGCCCCAGACCGTGTAGTCGCCGTCCAGGTAGGAACGATCTCCGAGCGTGACGCACCACTGGCTCGCATTCGTGTGTGGCCCGCCGTTGGCCATGTTGACCATGCCGGCTTTCCCGTGGGTCAATCCGGGAACGATTTCGTTGGGAAATTGGTACCCCGGACCTTCATCCTTGCCGTTCCTGGGTATCCCGCACTGGATGACGTGACCCGGGACGACCCGATGCCATTTCGTCCCGTCGAAATAGGGTGTGCCCGGGGCAAGAGCGGCATTGTCGATGGTCCCTTCGGCCAGGCCGACGAAATTGGAGGCCGTCATCGGAGTTTTCTCGAGCTCGATCCGGAAGACGAACTTCCCCTTGTTGGTGTTCACCTCGGCATACAGGCCTTCGGGATACTTCGGAGCCGCGCAGACGGTGACAAAGAGCGCTAGGCCAAGAGAAATAATCGCAAGCTTGTGGCGGTTACTCATAAGGTTCTCCCCCGACATGGGTTTTCGCTGCAATTGAAAAAAACACGGGTCTGAGAATCAAGGGTATTATATTTCACTTTTCGCGATTGGGGTCCGACGGTTGACGCGAGGTCCACGGCCTGGGACCATTAGAGCCCATTAATTGGAGGTATTGTGAGCAACCAAACGATTTTAATCCGCGGCGGAACCGTCGTCACGGACCAAGTCTGTTTCGAAGCAGGATGTGCTGATCCGGAACGAGACCATCGCAGCCGTGGAGAACGTGTTTGACGGTGGTGCCGACGAGGTCGTTGATGCGAGTGGATTGTTGGTGCTACCCGGCGCAGTCGATCCTCACATCCATTTCAACGAAAGAAACAAGGGGCAAATGGGAGTCCACGACTATCTGACCGGTGGTCGAGCCGCGGCCTTCGGCGGGACGACCACGGTCATTGATTTTGCCGATCAAATTCACGGGCAACCGTTGCTTTCCGTTCTCGACGTAAAAAGAGGCGAGGCCAAGGGCAAGGCGATTGTCGACTGGAACGTGCACCCCATCATCAATCACGTGACTCCCGAGGTGTTGGACGAAATCCCCGCCGTTGTGGCGGCCGGCCTTCCCACCATCAAGTGTTTCATGACTTTCAGGTCGCTGACGGGCGAGTCGGCGGAAAACATGTATTCCGGCAAACCGGGTCGAATCATCACCGACGATGATTTCGTGGACTTGTCGTCCCGGCTGAAAGCAGCCGGAGGTATGCTGATGGTGCATGCGGAAGACAGCACGATCATCGACAAGATCGCCCTGGACAAATTGGCTCAGGGTGAGACCAAGGCGATCGACCATGCTCGTTGCCGGCCACCTGAATCGGAAGGCAACGCGGTTAGACGGATCGTGGAGGTCGTCGAGACAGTCAGGCGGAAGCGTCTACATCGTTCACCTCTCCTCGATCGATGGTTTGAATCAGGTGAGCGAGGCACGAAAGGCGGGTCTGCCGGTTTACGCTGAGACCTGTCCCCACTTCCTCGTTTTCACCGATGAGAAACTGAAGCGAGACGATGGATACAAGTGGTTGGGCTCGCCACCGCTTCAGGGACGAAGCGACCCAGTCGGCTCTTTGGGGTGGGTTGGCAGATGGACGCATCTCGACAGTGGCGACCGACGACTGCGCCTTCTCTCTGGACTCCAAGCGTGGCCGGTGCCGAGAGTTTCGATCTATGTCCCGAAGGGATGCCGGGTATCGAGCCACGATTGACGACTCTTGTACTCCGAAGGCGTGGCCAAGGGACGCATTTCGCTGCCGAAAATGGTGGAGTTGACATCGACAGCTCCGGCACGGCTTTTTGGTCTCGCTCCGAGAAAGGGCAGTCTTGGCGCCGGGTAGCGATGCCGATGTCGTCCTGTTTGATCCGTCGGTCGAGTGGACGATGAGTCAGGAAACGCTTCACATGGCCTCCGACTACACGGCCTATGAGGGCGTCGAGGTAACGGGCAAAGTGGCCAAGGTGTTCTCCCGCGGCGAGCTGATCATAGACGGTGAAAAGTGCCTGGCTGCACCGGGGCGGGGACGGTTCATAGAGTGCTCAATTCGATTGAGGCGATGCAGCCGAGTCTGATCTGCTCGAGGAGAAACGACTCATGACGACACGACGTTCATTTGTGCGAGTGGCGGCCGGTGCCGCCTTGAGTCCGCTTGCTTCTCCCATCCTGAACGCCGCGACGACGGAACGAATCGAGCGCCATCGCCTGGGTGATGACCGCGATACATCCGAAGGTCGCGCGAGACGAAGCCTACTGGGAAGTGATCCAGCGGGCGTACACCCAGGACGCGAGCTTCATCAACATCGAGAGTGGCTTCTTCAGCCCCGCAGCGGAGGTGGTCTTGGACGCGCAGGTGGAAAGGCTACGCGGGATCAATCGCATCCCTTCGTTTTATATGCGGCGTCGGATGGCAAAGGAGCGTGTCAACCTGAAACGCTTCATTGGTCGTTTCGTCGGTGTCTCGCCCGACGAGTTCGTTATTGCACGGAACACGACGGAAGCGCTGAACAACATCATTCACGGCATTCCGCTCGAGCGGGGTGAGGAGGTCTTGTACAACAGCCGGGAATACCCGAGCATGCAGGAGGCGCTCGAGCAACGCGCTTTACGCTACGGGACGGTCAACCGGGTCATCGATATCCCGTGGCTGCCCTCGTCCCAGGACGAAATCGTTCGCGCCTACGCCGAGGCGATCACGCCCAAAACGCGATACATCCTGGTGTCCCACATGATCTACCTGACCGGCCAGGTACTACCGGTAAGGGAAATCTGCGACATGGCCCACGAACGCGGCGTCGAGGTTATCGTCGACGGTGCGCACGCCTTGGCGCACCTGAACCAGACCCTTCACCGACCTCGATTGTGACTACTACGGAACGAGTCTGCACAAATGGCTCGGCGCCCCGCTCGGCACCGGACTCATGTACATCCGCCGGGAGCACATCCAAAAAGTGTGGCCGCTCTTTGGCGACCGGAGGGCGCAGGGTGACGACATTGCCAAGTTCGAGCACATCGGGACGCATCCCCAGGGAACGGACCAAACGATCATGGATGCCATACGGTTCCATGAGGCAATCGGAGGGGCGCGCAAAGAAGCACGCCTACGGTTTCTCAAGAACTACTGGGTCGACCAAGTGCGGGAAACGCCCGGCGTGAAGATCAACACACCTCTCGGTGACGACCAATCCTGTGCGATCGCCAATGTACTCGTTGATGGGATGACGCCCGCAGATTTCGTCGACACGCTCTGGGAGCGCTATCGTATCTTCACGGTTGGGGTGGAACAGGGGGCGCGCATCGCGCCGAACGTCTTCACCCGTCTTTCGGATCTGGACCTTCTCGTCCAGGGAATTAAGGAGTGTGCGGCCGCCTAGGCCTTATTGCCAATTTATGTGGAATTCGCAGTAGGCGTCTCCGCGGCCACAGCATTTTTCCTGCTTCACAGTGCAATCTTTAGCGCCCGCGAGCCCCAAGAGTCCGACGAATATTCCCTCTTGTACCCTGCATAGCAAGGGATCCATCTTTGTTTGAAAGACGACTTCCCCGTCCTCTTTCTTTAGATATTTCCTGTCGTCGAGACTCTGGGCCTTGCAGGCTCTCTTTGAAACCTTGTTCCTCGAAATCTATGAAATAGAGAGGAGTTTTAATATTGGGGGGAAGCCCCGTTGCTTTTTTGATTTCCGGATAAATATTTCTCCCTAAGGTCGCTAGGGCCTTTTCACCTGAAGGGGAGGCTTCGACATAGGCTTCGAGAAAAGCTTTATTGAAAGACAAGTCATACCAGGCCTCCGGATACGTTCATGGTAATGCTTACCACTTTTTGTGAACAGATAATCGTCGGCCTGTTTCAATTTGTCTTCATTAGAGGCTGATTAGCTGGGCGGTCAAAATGATGAACTTCCCTCGCACTTGAATCATAAAATGTGACCTCCTAACAGGCCTTCCTCGTCAGATGGTTAGCGGGTTTCACTTTCTATAAGTTGAAAATAGCATATCTCTAGTATTGAGATAAAGCGTGCCCTCTGCTTTTGTTTTGCTTGACAACACAAGCGTTAAACACAATCATTCACCGATTTCAACGAATCGGATCGCCATATGAAAAACAATATCCTTGAAAAACTTACAATTTGTACTTTGTTCCCGGTCCTAATTTTTGCGTCTGGCTGCAAGACCCCCTCTACGTCTTCCGAGCGGCTGGAGAAGGTTACGGTTATTCAATCGTCTGTCTCACTTGGCGACCCTCATATCGTCAGCGATTCGGTGAATCGGCTCAGCATTATATTCTCCGTTTATGAGTCCCTCGTGAAGTTGGATAGCGCGGGGAACTACAGGCCGTCTCTGGCAGAGAGCTGGGCCGTCGGGGAGGATGCCCGCACCTGGACCTTCAATCTGAGAAGCGGCGTGAAGTTCCACAACGGAGAGACACTTCTGCAAAAGATGTGGTCGCCACGCTCGGTCGCGTGCTGGACCCGGCGATTGGAGGAGCTTTTGGAACCCAGGGCGTCTTCATCAGTTACCTTGGAACCGCCGGGATCTCGGCTCTCGATGACTCGACGGTGCAGATCGTCACCGCAGAGCCCATGGCGGATCTGCTGGATCTCGTGGTTGCCATGCCCGTCAGCCCCGAGAGTGAGCTCGCCAAATTGCCGCCATGAGTACGTCGGGAGCGGACCATACAAGATTTCGGAACAAAACGAAAGCCAGGACGATCCTGGAGGCCCATGATGAATACTGGGGAAAGTCTCCGGCATATAAAGAGATTCACTGGATTGCGGAACCGGACGCCATTAAACGTGTCGAGGCACTACTGAAGGGTGAGGCGGATATCGCTTCCAGCATAGGCATCGAGGGCAAAGAACGAATTGCGAAAGATGGGGGAGCTACCGTTCACGAGCTCGAAAGCGGGCTTTGCATCATCTTCATGTTGAATGCCCAGGAGGGACCGTGTCAGGATCCCCGAGTCCGGCAGGCTTTGAATTATGCCTTGGATGTGAACGCGATCATCGGCGAGATTAAAAAAGGAGCGGCATCACGGCTTAGTGGCTACTTGACTCCTCACCACTTCGGTTACAACCCGGAGACTCCCGTCTATCCTCATGACCCGGAGAAAGCCCGTGAGCTGCTTGCCGATGCCGGCTATGGTGGTGGATTAAGGTTGGTATTCGACATCCCCTCGGTGATGCCCGATGAAGCGCCCGAGCTCACACGGATGATGATCGAACAGTACGAACAAGTCGGAATATCCATCGAGGTCATCGAGCATCAGGATCGGGCGGCTTACGCCGAGATGGTCCGGGAGAAGCAAATCAACGACGCCTGTTGCTTTGACTCGAGTCCGCGAAGCACCTACCGTGTGCTAAGGGAGAAAATCCAATCAACGCTGGGGGGTCCTTGGTGGCAGGGATACGAAAGCGAACGAGTCAACACCTTGATCGAGCAAGCTCAAGCGACCATCTTTGACACGGAGAGACAGAAGATCTACCAGGAAATCTATTCCATCATACGGGACGATGCCCCTTGGATATTTCTTTACAGTCCCACAAACTACTGGGGCGTCCGATCGACCGTGAAGGATTGGAAACCGCGATCGGACGGCTTGCTTCTTTTTTAACCGTAAAATCATTCAGAAGGATGAACCCACGCCAAGCCTTCGACCTGTTCGAAGTGCTCATCGAAAGAAATGAGATCGGCGCCGGTCTCCATAGCGTGAGCTGCAATCCAGATGTCGTTCGTCGGGATAGGTCTACCCTTTCGGCGGAGAGAAAGAGCGATCCGTGAGTAGCGATCGCTCGTTACGAGCGTGACTGGAAGGAAAGCGATATATGGATGGACAAGGAACTCGCGCAGTTCGCGGAGGTTCTTGTCAAAACGCGGGCCGTGTCTGAAGCCGTACAGCAATTCTCCCGCTACGACGGCGGAAAAATACACTCTCTCGGAAGCTCGAACGAGCTCTGCCACACTCGGGTGTCCCCGCCTGAGCTCCGAGTAGGCATCTGAGTCGAGAAGTATCTTCATTTCCACATCGTCTCGTCGATCTCCTCGAAATCCGAAATGGCGCTTTTGATCTCGTCCGCCTCCTTCGACGACCAAGTACCTATGAAATGGTCCAGTGAGGAACCTACGACGTCTGGTGTGTCTTTTCTTTCAATCAGGCCGGCCCCCTTACGAAGGAGCCTCAAAACGGCCTGGTTCAATGAGATGCCCTGGCTTCGGGCTAACTTTCTAATATGCAGTTCCAACTCTTCCTCGAAGCCTCGAATCGTTAATTGTTCCATTTCAGCGCTCCTGAGTCGTTATTGACTCATTTAGAGTCATTATAACGACTCTCTCTTTGCAACTCAACCGTGCAGTTTTGGAGTCGTAGCGTTGTCTGCATCTTTGCTTTCCTAAACTCGCTTTGCTACGTTCAGACCCGCGTGAAGGAACTGGTTCCGGCTCTTGGATGCGAAGAGCCGACCCATTTCTGTTCGGTCAAATGGAGGAGCGAGATGAAGAGATTGAGCGCTAACGTGCCGGCCGGTATTTTCTTGATGATCGCGAGTGCCTCGAGTGTTGTCGGGCAGGAGAAAAGCAACACTCTCTTCGGCGGCAAGGATTACACCGATACAGATGGCCTTCGCCGAGAAATACGAGAACGAGATCGATGCTTTCGCCAAGGACTACATGGATTTCTTGGGTACCTGCAAAACCGTGCGAGAAAGTGTGGCCTATTTCGAAGCCAAAGCTAAACGAGACGGTTTTGTGAATTGGGAGTCCTTTTATGAATCGGGGAAAATACCTAAAGCCGGGGATCGTTTCTACTTCAATAACCGGCGTAAGAACCTCGTTCTGTTCATTATCGGAGAAAAACCCATAAAGGAAGGCATCCACCAGATGGTCTCGCATCTGGATGCCAATCATCTTTATCTGAAATTCAATCCTCTGTACGAAAAACTGGGTTTCGCTCTGGCTCATACGAAAACCTTCGGTGGGATCAAGAAGTTCCAGTGGCTGTCACAGCCCCTGGCGATTCACGGCGTCGTGTACACACGGGAGGGGAAGAGAGTGGATATCGTCATCGGCGAAGACGCCGAATGACCCGGTCGTCACCATTCCGGATATCGCCGCTCACATGAGTCGATGGGAGGTGGGAGGCGAGCACGTAAAGTCAGAGGAAATGGATATTCTGCTGGCGAGCACACCTGCCGGGGTGAACGGCGCGAAAGGCGTCAAAGCCTATGTTCTGGATTACCTGAAAACGGAATACGGGATCGTGGAAGAAGATCTCCTCTCTGCCGAGATCGAATTGGTGCCTACCGCCAAACCGCGGGTGGTCGGATTGGACCGGGCGCTCATCGGAGGCTTCGGGCAGGATGACAAAGTCTGCTCCTATGTGCAGTACCGTGCCTTGAGAGAGATCGATAGCCCCAAACACACCTGCTTTGTTGACATGAGCGACAAGGAGGAAGTTGGCTGGAGCGGAACCACGGGCATCAACACCTACAAAATCGAACGGCTCATCGGTCAGATCGTTGAGCGGATGGACGGCTCACCGAACGTTAATACGATTCGCGACGGCTTCGAGCACGGGTACTCCCTCAATGCGGATGTTACCGCTGCCGTGAATCCTTTGTTTCCACAACCCCATGAGCTACAGAACGTGGCGGCTCTAGGTTTCGGCCCGAGCCTGTGGCAAAACGGTGATCACGCTGAATTTTGGTGGAAGCTACGGGATATGCTCATCCGGTCCGGCGCTATTTGGCAGACCGGCGATTTTCGCCAGTCACAGTCATCCATCGAACAGTTTGCCGTGCCGCCGGGCGAGACAGGTATGGATACGATCTACTTCGGATTCCCACTGGTCTCTATGCACACTCTGTTCGAATTGACTCACAAGGTCGATCTTTACAGTGCCTATCTCGCCTACAGGTTTTTTCTTCAGGATGAGTTGAAAAAGAAATAGCCCATTTTCGGGTCCGATTGTTGAGAGTTCATCATGAGCCGTTGCCTATTCGTCTCCGACCTCCACGGTAACGTGGGTCGCTACGAAAAGCTTTTTCACGTCATCGAAAACGAGCGACCGGCGGGCGTTTTTCTCGGCGGAGATCTACTTCCACACTTGTCGCTTTCCGGAGTTGAACAAGATTCAGGTCCCGATGATTTCGTCAACGACTTCCTGGCCCGAGGATTCGACCGCGTCCGACAGAGGCTCGGTGAGAAATATCCAGAAGTCTTCGTCATCCTCGGAAATGACGATCCCCGTTCCGAGGAAGCGGCGTTCCTGGAAGTGGCTGAACGGGGACTTTGGTCTTATGCTCATGAACGGATCTCCTCTTTCGGAAGTTACCTCGTTACGGGATACGCCTTCGTACCGCCGACCCCTTTCCAACTGAAGGATTGGGAGCGCTATGACGTCTCTCGCTTCGTCAACCCCGGGTGTGTCTCGCCCGAAGACGGGTGGCGCACGACGGACTGCGAACCTCACGAGATTCGGTTTGGCACGATCGCGGGGGATTTAGACAGGCTGGCCGGCTCGGACTCACTCGACCGTTCGGTTTTCCTTTTTCACAGCCCACCCTATCAGACCGGGTTGGACCGTGCAGCCCTCGACGGGAAGCATGTAGATCACGCTCCGCTCGACGTTCACGTGGGCAGCATTGCAATTAAGAGATTCATCGAGGTCCGGCAACCCCTTTTGACGCTTCATGGCCACGTGCACGAGTCGGCCCGTCTCACTGGCACGTGGAAGGACAAGATCGGCCGCACCCATATGTTTACCGCCGCCCATGACGGACCGGAGTTGGCTATGGTCCAGTTCGATCTCGAAGATCTGGAAGCTGCGAGAAGAGACCTTCTTTAGCCTAGGCCGCCGCGGGCTCGGTGGCGAGTAGCGTTCATTCACTCGATTCCAGGCTGGCTGGCTTCAGCACGTCGGTGACGGCAAGGATTCACTGGTTACTGGATACTGATCGCCGTTGCCGTTGTTGAAATCCGGGTTGATATTGTGAGTGGAAGATATAAGAATTAAATTGCATTGAATACAATTGCATTCATATAAGTATCGAGGTAGCAATGGCGAAAGTGGTGACTTTGAGACTTACCCCCAACTAAGATTGCATCCGCACTTTGGACCTAATCCTAATCCGACAATCTACGAGATTGACGAAACAGATCACACTGTTTTGATGATTGCAGCTTCGCACCGGGGCGCTGCATATCGAGGGATTCCGGCGATGACGCGATCTCCGG
>CAVROO010000022.1:0-68538 GCA_963722765.1 uncultured Acidobacteriota bacterium | reverse complement strand
GCCGGAGCCTTACGGTTGAGCACGATGAGCTCTTCGACTTCGTCGCAGAGCAAGAGCAGCTTGAACTGCTTCGACCGGAGCTTTCGGCGCAGGAGTCCGAGAGACGCGAAGAGATCATCGGCTTCCACGTCACCCAGGGCGACACCGTACTGCTCGAGCCGTTCTTCCGCATCGAGAAGGGCGTCGTTGAAATCGAGATGGAGCTCTTCCGGGTCCGACGCTCCCTGAAAATCCCAAAAGATGGGAAAGTAGCCGCGCTCGGGCGAGGTCGAGGTGATGTGCTCGAGCTGTTTGAGAAGGGAAGTCTTGCCCACCCGCCGGGTTCCGAGGAGCCACAGGGAGTTCCTCGGCCCTTCGAGGACCTCCTCGATCTGTGAGGCGCGGCCATAGAAGCGGTCCCCCCGCACCCATTGGCCGACGACGTAGGGGATGAGCGGTGACATCGGTCAGGCTTCCTCGGGGCGGCCGACGGCGTCCACGTCGGCGAGAGTCACGGTGCGGCGTTTGTCCTCGTGCAGGCGGTTCACCAGAGCGACGCAAAGCCGCTGAATCAAGTAGGGTTGTCCATCGGTCAAGATCGATGATGCGGTCGACCACCCCCGGGTCGAGCTTGAACACGCCTTGAATGGGTCGTTCGATGAGCTCTTCGGCGTCGCTTTTCTGGAAAGCCCGGACCTCAATCTCCTCGAAGAAGTTGTACCAGGGACTGCCTTCACCCTCCCAGTGTTTCTTGATCTCCACGCCGGAGACCACCGCCACCAGGTTCTCGGCGAAGCTCTTCATGAAGAGGCTTCGCAGTCTTTGGTTCACCTTGGGATCGTACTCGTTGAGAACGTCGACCTCGTCCATGAGGAGAACCAGGCGTATCTGCTTGGAGCTTTTTTGCTTGAGGTGTTTGAGAACCCGTTTCATATCGCGCACGAGATCGCGATAATCGTAGTCGGCTTCTTCATCTTTGGGCTCGCCGGGTTCGAAGTCTTCCAGTACCGGGGCCAGTTCCATGGAAGATGTCCTCGGATAGGGTACGGAAGAACTTGTCCTCCGGAACGCCCTGCAGGTCCACATAAACGGGATAGAAGTCGTAGTCCGGATCGCGGAGATTCTCGAGGCGTTTCTTGAGATGATGCTGAACCGAAGTTTTGCCGATGCGCCTTTCGCCGTAAAGCAACAGAGAGTTGTTGTGGATGGTTTGGAGAACGCGCTCGATGAGTTGCTCGCGGCCGAAAAAGAGATTTTCGTCGAGCACGGGAGGCCCGGCCACGTAAGGGTTGAACCGCCGTTTGAGTAACCGAGTCCGTTTCCGGGACCGCCGCGCGAAATAAGGCGACGCCGCCGGCGAGAGATGAGAGCCACGGAAGCGAAATAAAACCAAGGTGAGCGGAAGAAGGGGCGTTCATAGACGACCACATACTCGCTGCTCGAGCTCAGGTTTTCCGAATCGGTGGCGGTCAAACGAAAAGTGGATGGACCCGGCTCCAGCTCTTGAGTGAGCTGAAACTCGGTGAGGTAGAAATCGCCGAGAGGCTGGCTGGTGCTCGATCCCGTCGAGCTCGTTTTGTTGGGTATCGGAAAAAGTGATCTCCACCGGCGAGTCGTCGATGATGACGCCGCTCAGTCGGAACTCGGGCGAGTCCACGAGTTGGACCCGAGACCCGTCGTCCCGGTCTTGTCGAAAATCGGCGAAGCGGATCGCCGGAGGGATGTTTCCCCCGGCGCCGGTACCGAGCAACCTCCGGTTGATTTGCTGATAAGCCTGTCCGATGTATCCCAGAGCTTCGGAGTTTCCCGGATCGAGCGCGAGAATACGATTGGCGGTGGCGAGGCTCTGTTCGTGTCGGCCGGCATCGAAGTGACTCTGAGCTTCCGTCAGGAGCGTCTGAACGGAGTCCTGTCGGGAGCGTTGCCTTTCGGCTTCCTCCTGAATCTCGGAGGAGTCGGATTTGGATGTCCGTGGCCTCTCGGTTCGTGGGGTCCACGGCGAAAATGGATTGGAGCCGGTCGAGGGCCGATGTGACATCGCCCGCCGCTTCGAGCTCTCGCGCTTCGGCGAGCGCCGTGCGATGAGCGTTTCACGGTTCTGCGCTCTCGACTTGGGAATCGGAGTCTTCCTTGGGCATCGTCCAGAAGCGATTGGATCTCGTCGCTAGGCTTAAGAGACAGGGCCTGCCGGAACACGCTCGAAGCTTCTTCGTAGCGACCCGCGCCCAGCATGGATCGCCCTTGTTCGGTAAGCTCGGCCACGCGATCGCTGAGATCCCGAGCCGTCTGTTCGGAGGCGACTTTTTCCCGCAGCCGGTCCATGGCGGCCAAGGCTTCCCCATCCTCGGGAGATACCGCCAGCGCCTGACCGATAACCGCCATGGCCTCGTCGAGCTCACCGTTCGCCTCGAGCTCGGCGGCTCGGCTCCAGTTTCCCGCTGACGATCTCCGCGACGCGTCGGTTTTCCTGTTCCGCCACCGCCTCCTTGGCTTGCCGAGCTAGATTTCGGAATCGCTGGAGGTCGATGTGTGTCCTTATTGGAACGCGTGATCGCCCCAATCCGCTCCTCGGTCTCGAAGGCTTGAAGCGCTGCATCCCACTGGCCGAGGTTGTAATAGGCGAGGCCCAGCTTGAAGTACGGAAAGTACGAGATGATTTTCATCCCGTAGGTGCGGACCCGAGCGCCGGAGTCTCCCTTTCTTTCGATGGCTTGATTGAGCTGTTCGATCGCTTCGGTCCAATTCAGTTCTTCGAGCGCTTTTTCCGCTTTGGCATAGTGCTCGTACCAGGGATCGGCAAAGAGGGTGGGGGAGGAGAACAGCATCAAAAGAACGGTGAGGACCGAGAAAGAGAAGTAACGTTTCATGAGAGCTGAAGTTATGCTAGCGGGGAGATGGCGGGAGAGCAAGCCGCCATTTCCAAATATTGAACCACCTGATTTCGGAACGGGTCAGCCTTTAAGTACTCCTTTTTGGTGTCCATTTTAGGGGGTATTAAGTAATTGACCAAAGTAGTCACCTAAAATACTATAGTGATAATGGCACAAACAAAGCGGAAAACGGTATTCACGGCCGAACCCAATCAATTAAAAGAAATCCAGGAGATCATTCGGTCGGGGAGATATCGAAGTACCTCCGAGTTCCTTCGCGAAGCGATCCAGGAGAAACTCCAACGTCTGCACCTCGAACGCCTTTCGGACCAGATCGAGCGTTATTGCACGGCCGGCCACGACGACGAAGACCGCGAGCTTGCCGACGTCCAAGCGTTTGATATGGAAAAAAGCTGATGCAGCGTGGCGAAGTCTGGTGGGCCAAGGTCCCGATGAGCGGTACTCGCGGCAAGCGCCGTCCAATGCTCATCGTTTCACACGATGCCTTCAACCAAAACGATCGCTATTCCAAAGTCATGGTCGTTCACGTCACCACCGTGAAGCGTCTGGGCGGTCCTTACGATTGGGAAGTCGAGTTTCCGCGGGGAACGGCGGGACTCGAGCGGTCCGGCGTAGTCAAATGCGGCGAGGTCTATACTCTTTGGAAAGACCAGCTTCAAGGGCCGGCAGGTACGGTTCCTCGCACTTTGATGCGTCAGGTCGATCAAGCGTTGGCCATCGCTCTCGGCTTGCCCGACCTCTCCTTGTAAATTTGAAGCGTGAAGATTCCCTTCAAAGCGGTTACGGGCCGCTGTAGCTGATCGAGAGGCAACTGACCGTGATTCGGTCTCCGTCCTGCAGGCGACGTCCGGCCTCGATTCGCTTTCCGTTGACGAAAGTTCCGTTCTTGCTTCCCAAGTCTTCGACCATCCAGCCGTCGCCTTGTCTCGAGACGAGAAGGTGGTGGCGAGACAGGCCATCGTCTTCGGGAAAGGCGATCTCGTTCTCCTCGGCGCGTCCGATCGAATAGCGCGCATCTTCGAGCCGTATCGTTTTCGGGTGTCCGTCCGGCGTCGTGATACGAAGCTCGGGGTCGTCCTGAGCCTGTCCAAGCTCGCTCTCGAAGAGGCGAGATAGAAGTTCGTGGTGGGTCGCCGAGGCGGTTAGGCCTCCGGCAACGGTTTTTGCCGCTTCGTCGAGGGCGGTCGTTTCGAGGAACCGTTCGGCCTTTTTGTCATACGCCAGGAGCGACTCGACTTCCCTGCGAAGCTTTTCATCGTCCGCCGTTTCTCTATCGAGAAATCGAGACCGGTCCTCGTCCTCTTGCTCGAGCGCCGCGTGATAGAGGGTCTCGATTTTCTTCCAGCGCTCCGGTTTCACGATGGCGCCTCCTCGCTCAGCTCGCGTAGCAACCAGGACTTGGCCATTCTCCAGTCCCGCATGACCGTATCGGGGGAGACCTCGAGCGTTTGAGCCGTTTCCTCGACGCTGAGTCCACCGAAAAAACGCAGCTCGACAACCCGTGCTTTTCGCTCGTCGAATCCCGAAAGCGCTTCGAGCGCGTCATCGAGCGCCACGAGGTCCGCCCCGCGCTCCGGTGCCGCGTCCAGGGCTTCATCGATGGGGACTCGGACGGCATCGCCGCCTCGCTTGAGTGACCGGCGTGCTCGGGCGAAGTCCACCAGGATCCGTCTCATGAGGATGGACGACACGGCGAAAAAGTGCGCCCGGTTTTGCCAGCGCACGCGACTGGAGTCGAGAAGTCGAAGGTAGGCCTCATGAACCAGCGACGAGGTCTGCATCCCGCTCCGTTCTCCTCGAAGCTGGCGACGGGCGGTACGCCGGAGCTCGTCGTAGACCTGAGGGAGGAGCTCTTCGAGAGCGCCTTCGTCGCCGTGACCCCAAGCCACCAGCAATTGGGTGAATTCGGGAGGAGAGGTCTCGTTCACAAAAGTTTCCTTTTATCTCGTTGAAGTATACGGAAATCCATCGGTAATGACCAGAAGCCCCGTGTGTTTGCCTGTTTTCGGACTCTTTTCACGCCTATACATCGTGAGGGAGCAATCGAAACCGAAAAGGAGGCCGGACCATCATGAGGAGCTTGCATATAACATCGTTGATCTTGATTTGCTTGATGATCTCGATCACCGACGCGTCCGCTGCGGAGAACATCCACTTCGGGGCTTTGGGCGGAGGGAACTTCTCCACCATCACCATAGACCCGAAGACGGCGTTTGACCCGTCCGCGACGAACCGGGCAAACATCGGTGGTTTCATCGAGTTTGGCCTGTCTCGGAATGTCTTTCTCGAAACCCGCGGCATGTATGTTCAGAAGGGCGCCGATGCGAAAGGAAGAGGGTTGGAGCAGGACTTCCGCGCCGAGGCGATGGCGAACTATGTAACTTTTCCTGTTCTCCTGAAAGTAAAGCATATTTCGGATCTTTGGCGGCCCTATCTGGTCGTCGGGCCGGAGATCGGTTACAAGACCAGCGCCAAAGCCGTCGTCCGAGGTCCGTTGGGGGTCGAGGACGACGCTGATTTCGACGAAGGTGTCCGTTCGATGGATTTCGCCATGTGTCTTGGAGGAGGTGTCGAGATTCCGGCGGGCCGCGTTTCGATTCTCGCCGAAGGTCTATATTCCGTTGGATTGAGAAATATCGCCAACGTCTCGGCGGATGACAACATCACCAACGTCAAGACCCGGACGTTTCTCATCAGCTTTGGTGTCCGGTTCTAGCCGGACTTTGGCCGGGCTCCCGCCTTCGCCAAGGCTTCGGCGGGCGGGCGGCCCGGTGACCGCCTGCATCGTGCGAATGAAACCTCCCCACCTGGAGTTGCGTATCCTTCTCTTGACAGAGGCTTGGCGAACGGATACTTTTTCCATCACCATTTCGACCGGTAGGCGGGGGTCAAATCCTCATGATTGAAGTCGAAGGACTGCGTAAGGAGTACGGTGAATTGGTCGCCGCGGCCGTTGTCAGCTGGCTTGCAGTGCGGACGTTTCGATATCAGTAGAATACGGACATGGGTTTTTACAGCGATCGAATTCTGCCCAGGCTCGTCGAGTGGACGCTGTCGGCAGGGCAGTTCAAGAAGCTTCGCCGGACGTTTCTGTTCGGTTTAAGTGGGACGGTTCTCGAGGTCGGGTTCGGTTCCGGCCTCAATCTGCCTTTCTACCCCGAAGGCGTGGAGCGCATCTTGGCCTGCGATCCGGCGCAACTGGGGCGAGAGATGGCCAAAGACCGTTTGGCGACCACCCACATTCCGGTGGAATTTGTGGGTCTCGATGGTCAAGAGCTTCCTCTCGACGACGGGGCGGTCGATCATGTCGTAAGCACCTGGACGTTGTGCACGATTCCCGATGTCCACAAGGCTCTGGCCGAGATCAAAAGAGTCCTGAAAAGCGGTGGGAGCCTTCACTTTTTGGAGCACGGCCGGGCGACCGACGAGAAGCTGGCCAGGTGGCAGGACCGTTTGAATCCCATCCACAAGCGAATAGCGGGAGGATGCCACCTCAATCGCCGGATCGACGAGCTCATCGATTCGAGCGGTCTCGACACGAAGCGTTTGGAGAACTTCTTCATCAAAGGGGCGAGCGTCGGCGGCTTCATGTACGGCGGTGTCGCCGTCAAGAATCATTCCGGTTGAGCCATTATTTGACTTCACCCCTACCCTCCCGTACCATGGATTTATCCTTAAAAATTGGATGCGAAATACGGCCATGACATGCCCCCTGTGCGGCCACGCGAATTCTGCCGATCTCATCGAATGTGAGAACTGCGGTGAGGTTATCGTAGACGTATTCGGCCCGAGTCAAGCGTCTTCCACTCCTGTTTCCACGCCCGTCGAAGGAGGGACTTCCTTTGTCGATCCGGGCTTACCTACCCCGACCGGCCTCTCTGTTGCCCGTTTGACGGCCGACCAGATTGTCCCCGGCGTTTTGGTGGGGGGACGGTATGAGATCTTGGAGCAGATCGGTGAGGGCGGGATGGGCTATGTCTACAAGGTCCACGACCGGGAGCTCGACAAGGTCATCGCCCTCAAGCTCATCCGCAGCGAACAAGCCGGCGACCCGACCACCGTTCAGAGATTCAAGCAAGAGCTCCTCCTGGCCCGGGAGGTGACCCACAAGAACGTCGTTCGCATTTACGACTTCGGAGAAGCCGACGGGCTCAAGTTCTTCACCATGGAGTATATCGACGGGGAGGACTTGAAAGACGTGATCCGTCGGCGGGGCAAGATACCGCCCGAAGAAGCGCTTCCCTGGATCCGTCAGATGCTCGAGGGCCTTCAGGAGGCGCACCGCCAGGGCGTGGTCCATCGCGATCTCAAGCCCCAAAACATCATGATCGACCGAAACGGCGAGGCGCAACTCATGGATTTCGGTATCGCCCGCGCCGCCGATACCAACACCATGACCGCCACCGGCGCCGTCATGGGAACGCCGGATTATCTGTCTCCCGAGCAGGCTTACGGCGAGAAGGCCGATCAGCAATCCGACCTCTACTCGTTCGGCGTCATTCTCTTCGAGATGCTCACCGGCGAGCTGCCCTTTCAGGCGGAATCGCCGGTCTCCCGGGTGGTGGTTCGTCTCACCAAGAAACCGAGGAAGCCGCGGGAGTTAAACGGCGAGCTGCCGCCTTATCTCGAAAAGATCATCCTCAAGTTGATGGAGCTGGACAAAGAGCTTCGCTACGAGAGCGCCGAAGCGGTCCTCGAAGACCTCGACAAAGAGCGAGTGGACCGTGACATCGGCAAGAACGTGCGCCGGGCCGTCGTCCGCCGCAAACCGGTTCTTGCAGCGGTTGCCGCCTTGGCACTCGTTGTTGTCATCATTATCCTTTGGCCTCCCCCTCCTCCTACTCCTCCGCCTCCTCCCGTCCAGGTGACCACGTTGGCCATCTTGCCCTTCACCAATGCCACGGGCTCGGAAGAGCTCGAATGGATGCGGACCGGACTTCCCGATATGCTTTTCACCGATATTTCGCAGTCCCGTTACGTCCGGCCGATACCGGGAGACCGCGTGGCCAGGCTGCTCCGCGAGCTGGGTGTGGAGGGGCAAGCGCGCTTCGACGAGACGACGCTCGAGTCCGTCGCCGAAAGGGCACCGGCGCAGTCCGTCCTCTACGGGCAGTTCGTGGCGTCGGGGAGCCGCGTTCGACTGGACCTTTCCCTTCGCCGCGCCGGCTCCGGCGTCGCCGTTCCCATTAAGCTGGAAACCGAATCGAGCGAAGTCTTTGAGCTGGTCGATCAGATCACCCAGCAGGTCAAATTGCAGCTCGATCTCACGCCCGAGCAGCTCAAGGGTGACACCGATCGCCCTGTGGCCGACGTTTCCACGGCTTCGGTGGAAGCCCTTCAGTCGTATGCGGCCGGACTAGACCTGGTCCGCCAGGACGCCAACAAAAAAGCGATCCCTCTTTTCGAGAAAGCAGTGGCCGATGACGCCAACTTTGCCATGGCCCAAGCCAAGCTGGCCGAAGCGTATTTGAACAGTGGCCAGTACACAAAGGCTGAAGAGGTCGTTGAGGGCGCCCAGGGCCTGATGGAAAACGCCTCGCTTCCACTTGCCGATCGTTATCAGATCCACGCGATCACCGCCCTGGTGAGTGAGGAGCACGAGACCGCGGTGCAAAGCTATCGCGAGCTGGTCAGAATGTATCCGGAAGATCCGGACATTCAGCTTGGCTTGGCTCAATCTTTGGAAAAACAGGGCCAGTACCTGGAAGCTCAGGAAGCTTATCAACGTGTTTTGGAGATCGACGCTGGATCCGGTGCCGCTGTCTTGGGCATAGGTCGCTCCCAAGCACTGAATGGTCAGCATCTTGAAGCCATCCAGTGGCTCGAAACCAATTTTGACACCGAGCGATTCGCCGAGGATCTGGAGGCGATGGGTACCTATCACCGAGTTCTCGGTCGATCCTATCTGGATAGTAGAGAAATCGATAAGGCTTTTCAGCACTCGAAACTCTCGCTGGACTATCTTCGCCGAGCGGGGGACAAACAAGGTCAATCCAAGACCTTGGTGGGCCTGGGGATCATGTATCGGCGACGAGGACAGATTGACGAGGCCCTCGAGGTTCAAAGAGAAGCTTTGATGCTCTCGCGTGACATCGGCGATCGTCGAGCCGAGTCGTATGCGCTCTACAATATTGGAGTGACTTACCGAAGCACCAACCTGGACAAAGCTTTGGAAGCTTTTCAGCAAGCTCTTCGCATCGAGAGAGAGCGGAAAAACACCTCGCGGATGGCCGCTCGCCTGAACCAAATTGCAGGCATATATATGGTGCGATTCCAATACGAGGATGCCATCGTCTATCTGGAACAAGCAAGAGAGTACCTCAAGGATTCCGGCAATCGAGATGAACAGGCTTGGAATCTCAATAACATTGCGGCGGCAAAGATGTATCAGGGTCGATACGGAGAAGCCATAGAAGCCCTGCTCACCGTCCTTCCGCTTTTCGAGGAAATCGAAAGTTTGTCTGGCGTTGCATTGGTCCAAGCCAACTTGGCGGAAATATATCTGGATCAAGGGCGATACACGGACTCTAGAAATGCTTTGGTTAGTGCGTTGAGGATATACAAGGAAAGAGGGAGTGATGCCGACCTCGTTTGGCCGCAAACCATGTGGGGGCAACTCCTCGTCGAGGTTGGTCAATTACAGGCGGCGGAAGAAGAGCTAAACGTCGCGCGTGAGCTGGCGGAAAAAGTGAAGGCCAATGACATTCTGCCCATGGTTCTTCACGTCCAATGTGACCTTCTACGTCTCCGAGGCCTCAATGAGCAAGCTTTCCAGTTGTGTCGAAGAGCTGTCGATGAGGCCGATCGAATTGGTCAAAACTACCACGGCATTATGGCGCGGATTGTCCTTGGCCGTGTCGAGATGGCTCGGGAAAAATTCCTGAAGGCGGAGCAAATGCTCGTACAGGCACGGGCGGACGCCATTCGCTTCCGTCTGCGGATTGTCGAGGCGAAGGCAACCACTGCTCTTGCAGAGCTTTATTGGGAAAAGGGAGATGTTACAAAGGCCTACAACACCGCGCGAGAAACCATCGATCTAGCGGATACCTTCTTGGGAAGGCCGCTCTTGTTGAGAAACTATACGACTCTTGCTAACGCGTGCGAGAAAAACGAATCGACTCAGGAAGCTCTCGAAGCCTACTCGAATTTTGCCGAGGTTTTGACGTGGATAGAAGGAAACCTTCAGAGTGAGCACGCCGCGTCCTACTTGAGAAGTCCCGAAGTCCAGAGGTGGCTGCCAAATGCGGTGCGGGCGCTGGAAGGGGGCGGTCATTCTGAAAAGGCCGCTTCTCTGCAGCGAAAAATTCAGCGTCGCAGGAGTCCGGAAAGCAGGTGAACCCCGTTCATTGGGCTCAGGCGCCGCCCGAAAAAAAAGAGCAGCACTTGTGCTGCTCTCCAAAGAAAAAATAGAAATTCTGGACGGACTTAATCGTGTCCGCCGCCAGTGCCTGGCCCAGCCTTAACTTTCGTCTTGACCTTCATAACCGTACCTCCGATCCTTGAAAGTCCCAGATCGCCCCCGTTTAGATCCGGTACGTTCTACTGGCCACAACCAAACGTAACCTATTTCCCCACGTGGTGTCAACCCCGCGAAAGGTGTAGATACGTAACGGTGATGTGTTAGAAATACCCCGTGGTCGCTGACCCACGTAAGCGTGGTAAAGCGTTGATTATTAGCCCTGAAGCGACAATAAATAAGCGAATCAGCTCGTGTTCGCTTCAGGGCGAACCCTAATCCGAGTTCACGAAATCTACGCAAATTACTGGAAAAACAGGGACAGGTCCGTTTTTGGTGGACCGTTGTCTTTGCCAAAAAGGGGACCTGTCCCCGTTTTTCCTGCAATTTCCCCTGAGTTTATTGTCGTATTAGGTTTAGTTGTTTCTACGGATGGGCGATTAGCAGAAGCGTCCCGGCCCGTCTTCGGGCACACTCGAGCGCCGTCTCGAGGTTATCCGGATCGAGAGCGGCGAAGCTCTCATCGAGAACGGCCAGCTCCGCGCCCTGGAGCAGTGCACGGGCAAGGTAAAGGCGGCTCTTTTCTCCATGCGATAGCTGCCAACCGGTATCCCCGACCATTTGCAGCAACCCCGCGGGCATGTGCTCGAGCAGGGGACCGAGCCCGAGCTCATGACAAAGGGCTTTGGCTTCATTGATATCCGTCTGCCGGGGCGGCCATCTTCGGCCCATGAGCAAATCGAAGATTAAGATTTCTGTAATGACGTGATTTCAGGAAGGTAATGCTCTTGCTCCAGTCATTGCCTCCTATATGAATCTATTTTTGATCGTTTTGTCCCTATTGCCAGGGCATCGTAGAATAATAGCAGTGAGCGATCATCGAAAAACGCTCCGCCGGGTACTTGAAGGGCGATCTGATGCTAACATTGCGTTCAACGAACTTTGTGCCTTGCTGCAGAGTCTTGGATTCGAGATGCGTATTAGAGGGAGCCACCACATCTTTCGAAAGCAAGGGGTGGAAGAGAAGGTCAATCTTCAGCGTGACAACAACAAGGCCAAACCATACCAGGTGAAGCAGGTGAGAAACGTGATTCTCCGCTATGGATTGGGGGAAATCGGCGATGCATAAGTATGAAATCATCATCTTTTGGAGCAACGAAGACGACGCCTTCGTCGCCGAGGTACCAGAGCTCCCTGGTTGTATGGCGCATGGACCAACCCAAGACGAAGCCCTATCCAACGTTCGGGAAGCGATGGACCTCTGGATTGAAACAGCCAAGGAATTCGGCGATCCCATCCCAGCACCGAAAGGTCGCAGGCTCCAGTTCGCTTAGCAACAACCAACGATCTAGTTCTCGCTCGGGCTGACAGCGTAGATTGGATTAGATTGGACGTCGCGTTGCTGTTTGGATCAACTGGTTTTGCCCTGATAGGTGGATACAGATTGGATTTGGTGCTCGTTTACGGATGGGCGATCAGAAGAAGCGTCCCGGCCCGTCTTCGGGCACACTCGAGCGCCGTCTTGAGGTTATCCGGATCGAGAGCGGCGAAGCTCTCATCGAGAACGGCCAGCTCCGCGCCCTGGAGCAGTGCACGGGCAAGGTAAAGGCGGCTCTTTTCTCCATGCGATAGCTGCCAACCGGTATCCCCGACCATTTGCAGCAGCCCCGCGGGCATGTGCTCGAGCAGGGGACCGAGCCCGAGCTCATGGCAAAGGGCTTTGGCTTCATTGATATCCGTCTGCCGGGGCGGCCATCTGCGGCCCATGAGCAAATTGAAAAGAAAGGTCTCTGTAATGACGTGGTTCTCATGAAACTGCGGGGCGGCGGCGATCCGTTTCGTCCAACCCTCGTCGCCCAGGCTCCGTTGATCGAGACCGTGGAGAAGGAGCAAACCCGAGTCGGGCTCGCGCAGGCCGTTGAGTAGTGAGACCAGCGTGGATTTTCCACCCCCGGACGGGGACTCGAGGAGAATCCGATCCCCGGCGCCGATTCGAAAGCTGCACTTGTTGAGAACCGGATCGGCTCGGTCGCGAAAACGAAAGACCAGATCGTCCGCCTCGACGAGAGGCGTCGAGGTTTCATCCGTTGTCGTGGCGGGTGGCGGCCGTACGCTCCATGCCGGATCCCCGGGCGAGCGCGATCGAGCCGCCGCTTGAAACAGCGGCACCACCTGTCTCCATGCGACCGCGGCGTCCACCAAGATCTCGAAACCGTTCGTAAACCGGCGTATGGCGCGAAAGGAGAGAATCACCCCACCCAGGCCGATGGCCAGCCCGGCCGGGTCCGCTCCTCCGATGATGAAGGCGGGCGCCAGTCCGAGAAGTCCGACCACGAGCCATCCGCGCGGAATCAAAGTCATGAGGGCGGCGGTCCGGTCGACCCGGGATGAGGTGTCGAGATAGCGTTCGAGCTCTTGGTCCTCGGTCTCGTGCCACCGCTCGGCCCTTGCTGGGCGAGCCGTGTTCGATGGCCCACCATTTTCTCGATGAGGTCGTGACTGATACCGAGGCGTGCGTCCGCCCAGGCGCGTCGTTGCCCGAGATAACGCCTTCCGAGCAACACCGTCAAGCCAAGCCAGACGACGAGTAGGAGCGCGTGTGAAACTCCACCGGAGCCCAGCGACAGCACGATCGCCGCCCCGACCAGCTCGATGGAGGAAGCCAAGGTGACGAAGCCGCCGCTCAAAACCATTTTCTCGACCGCTTCCGACTCGAGCACCCGTCCCAGATGATGACCGGCGCCGTCGCGGCGCATCTCGTCGGGATGAAGTTGAAGGGCGCCTTGGAGCAGACGCTGTTTCAAAAGTCCTCCTACTCCCATTTCGACCAAAGACTGATACAAGGAAGACCACAGGAGAAAAGGGATCTGAGACAGCAAACAAAGGCCCCAGGCAAGGAGCCATCCCGGATCGAGTCGGCCCGCCAGGACTCCTTTGCCGATGACCCACCAGGATAAAATCCATAGGAGATACTGGGTTGTGTAGGAGGCCGCAAAGAGGAACAGGTGCCGGGGGACGTTGACCGAGCGGGCGAGCGGCCAAACTCTGTCGCCGGGCGGATTCCGCAAAAGCCATCCTTCGCCGACCATTGTACGGCTCAATCGCTCCTTCATCATGAGGCTTCGAGATTTGGCTCGCCGGGCCTCGGAGACCCCGGCTTGATCGAGGAGCGAGTCGATGCGGGTTGCGATGGGTGATTCGATGTCGCCGCAAAGGGCTTCATGAACTTTATGCACCGACAGGGTGTGAACATCGAGATTGGTTCCGAGAAGTCGCACCTTTCGGGACGAGCCCCTGAGCAGCAGCAAGAAACGCGGCTCTTCCTGACCGGTGAGACGCATGATGGAGGGGCCGGATTCGCGGAGGAGCTTACGAAGCTCCGGATAGAGGCAACCGACGGGTTTGATGTCCACGCCCGCCGTCTGGGCGGCGATGAACATCCAGTCGCCGAGGTCGTCATCTTTCAAAGAACCGGGTCTCTTGGAGCCGGGGCTCAAAGATTCGGGAGGGGGCTCGAGGTTCGTGGGTTTGGGATTCGAGTCCCGACCGGCGGGCGAGCAAGGTGATGGCTTCTCCCAGTCGGGATCGGGGCCAAGCGAGCACGGTCCAATCCGGGGTCATGGTGCAGTCTCTCGAATCCGCCCTTCCTCGAGGCGCCACCGCCGCCAGGAGGGTTCGGCCCACAATTGCCGGAGCTTCTCCTCCGAGCTCAGCAGGGATCGGTAGCGGGATTCGGCCCGTGCCTCGAGCTCGCTCGGCGCTCCGTCTTCGACGATGGTCCCGCCTTCCATCACGAGAACTCGATCGAAAAGGCGTGTCTCCGCGATGTCGTGGGTCACGCAAAGAAGTGTTGCCTCGTTCCAAAACGATCTCGCCCGCCTCAGGAGGTCACGACGTTGGGCTCGGGCTAGACCGCGGAAGGGCTCGTCCAAGAGAACCAGGCGGGTTCCGGGGCGTAGCAGAGCCCGTCCCAGACGCACACGCTGTCCCTCTCCACCCGAGACCAGCCCACCGCCTTCGCCGAGCTTGGTTTGATAGCCTTCGGGGAGCTTTTCCAACACGGATCGAAGCTCCGCCTGGTCGACCACCGAGGGAAGACGGGGCGCCGCGTCCGCGGAGCCGTACTGAAGGTTTTCGAGCAGACTGCGGTTCCAGATTTGAATCGCCGGGTCCACCCAGGCGGTCTCGGCACGGGTGCGACTCAATCGCTCCGCCTCCAGAGCTTCGCCGTCGACTCGTACATTCCCGATCGCCGGCCGGTGCCATCCCAGCAGAAGTCCGAACAAGCTCGTTTTTCCGGTGCCTGAGGCGCCGACGACGGCAACGTGATCGCCCGCCTCGAGCGCCAAATCGATTTCGCGGAGGACGACGTGGCCGCCGGAGCGAACGGTTACGTTTTGAATCTGGATGGCGGCGCCCGTTGCCGTCACGGATTCACCAGGCTTGGTTCCGGCGACGATCTCCTCCGGAGCGCCCAGCGGCTCGAGGAACCTCAACATGATGTTGTGACGGGTCGGGTATTGCCAGGCAAGCCAGGCGATCTCCAATCCGAGGACGGGGAGATTGAGTGCCCAGTAGGCGAGCAGCAGCACGACGCCCAACTCTCCCCCGCGGCCGAGGTGACCGAGCAAGAGCCATGCGGAGAGTCCGAAGCCCAGGAAGGCGGGCACCGCTTCAACCGCCAGGATGCCTCGCATGAGAGAGAGCCGCGAGCGCGCCCACTCGGTGAGCAGGCCTTCGTGCTCGCTTCGGATCGCCTGCCCGGCGCTATGAGCGAAAACCGGGATCAGACCGAGAAGTGCATCCAGGTAGAATCGACTCAGAGCACCCACATGCGTGCGGACTCTTAATTCGCGTTCCTCGAGAAGAGACATCGTGGCGAGGGGTATCCCTAGAGCGACGGCGGCGACGCTGAGGGCCGGCGCCGCGCTCGGCGGGTCGAGCCAGATAATCCCGACCACGGTCAGGAGCATCTCGAACACCCGACGGATGAAGTTGCTCCCGAGCTTGGGTAGGGTTCTCAGAGTGTGCACGCTGTGGTTGCGCTCCGCCATATCGGAGGTCAACCGACTGCGGAAGTACCGGTCGGCCAGAAGCGGTATCTTTCGCTGAAAGGCCATACGGAGCCGAGCTTCGAGTCGTCGCCCCAACCGGTACTCTCCGGTGGCGATCGGAATCTCGATGCACAAGAGAAGTATCAATAGCAGGATGAGAGCGCCGAAGGCGCCCAGCCGCTGTCCGGAGACCCCGAGCTCCGGCCCGAGCTCGAGCAAGTTCCGAAACAGGAGCGCCTCGATGAGGACGCCCATCGAGGCTCCGAGAAGTGCACCGATGAGCGCGGTCGGTGCGAGGAGTCCATCCGCTTTGAGAAATCGAAAGATCTCGCGCAGGGGACGAACGGGCTCGACCTCCAAAACCGATTCGAGATCAGGCGATAGAGCTTCGTCCTCGGACGGCGTTTCGGTGCCGGTTGGGGTCGGGCGGCGTCCTCGAGCGCGGACCAAGACGGCTCCGCGGAGATGAACACGTTCCTCCTCGTCGTTATTGTCAGGCCCGGCGGTTGCCGCCCGCACCGACCAGTAGTCTGTGGGGATAGCACTGCCGGGATCCGATTCGTTCTCGCGCGCCTGCTTGTACAAGCTCTCGAGGGCCCGGGCGGCTTCGCGACCGGTTCGAATGGCGCCGGAGCGTACCATGGCGTCTGCGGCCCGCGTGGAAGCGTCGAGACAAGCCAGTGGATACCAGCTCGGCACTGACGATGTTTCGACAAGCCCGTTCACGGTGTCGTCGGAGATTCTCAGATTGGATATGCGCCGCCGGAGTGTTGCGATGGCCTCGTCCGAGCCCGCCCATTCACGCCAGTCCGCGGCAGGTACGGGCATCCCATGCTGGTAGAGCTCCGAAAGAAATCGGGAGCGGGGAACCCAGTGGCGGCCGAAGCCCGGATCCATGATCTGAACCCAACCCAAATGCCGGCTCCAAACGACGATAAAGTGGGTGTTGCCGTTGGGCAGTTGCACGACGGCGATAGCGGGAAGTGCATTCGCCTCGGGCAAGAGAACGTGGTCTACCGGCACCATGATCTGCTCGGCCTCGAGTCCGAGTCCGAAGGCGACCTCTTCGAGGGTATCGATCGAGGTCCCGTCTACATCGGTCTGGCACACTTCGCGCAATCGCCCATAGCTCACCGGGATGCCGTGGCCGTCCAGAAGGGCCTTGAGGGCGGCCGGTCCGCAGTCCATGGCCGAAGACTGTACGATTTCGGGAACGAAGAAACGGCGCCCGGTGACCCTCATGGAGTCTCGTTGCGGCTCACCACCGAGCCACGTCCTCCCGTGGGGCGAGAAAGTGCCTGTCCCGCGAAACGCAAGACGAGGGAAGCGGGGGAGAGCTTTTCCACTTCCACCTCCAGGGTTCCAGGCAAGCCGTGCTGGAGGGGAACTGGGAAGACGAATGAGGGGTCGAACGCTCGCCTCCACTCGAATTTTCCCGTTCTGAGTCTCGTCGGCCACCCGGGCCACTGTGGCGGGAACGGTGCCGTAGGAGATCCATGGAAAGCCCTTCAAGCGCAAAGTGCCTCGTTGTTCCGGTCGGATTCTCCCCAGGGCCTCGGAAGGCGCGAACTCGGCAACGACCCGGATTTCACCCGGAGGAACGACGGCGGCGAGCTGGTCCCCCTCGTCCACGAAGGAGCCGACTTGGAGCGGGACCATTTCACCCAAATGTCCGGAGACGGGAGCCGAGATCCGGTGGAGCTCGAGCTCGTATTCGAGTCGGGATCGGGTCGCATCCAGCGTAGAAAGATCGCCCTGTAAAACGTCGGCTTGACGTTCGAGCTCGGCCAGAAGGGCGAGCTTTTCCGATTGCTCGAGTCGGCGGTCGAGCTCCATGCGTTTCAAAGATTGCTGTTTGGCGCGGGCGGCGGCCCGTCGTTGCTCGGCGGCGGCGGCGGCCCTTTTTTGCTCCGCGTCGGAGACCAGGCCTTGGTCGTGAAGTCGCACCACCCGACCCGCATCCTCTTCCGCCAATCGAGCGGCCGCTTCCGCCTCTTGTTGCTCGGCCCGAGCTTCGTCGAGGGCGGAGCTTTCTGCTTGGCGCGCCTGGCGCAGGGCCTGGTTTTGGGCCTGGAGCTCTTTTCTCAGCGTATCGAGCTGGCTGCTGATTCCGGCGCGCCTGGCGCCCACTTCCTCGAGTTGAAAACGGACTTTTTGCGAGTCGAGCTCTACGAGCAAATCGCCTTGCCGGACGTCCCGGCCGAGCCGAAGCTCGGTGGCGACGACCCGTCCGGCGATGGGAGCTTCAACGGGGTGAGCGAGCTTCTCGACTTCTAAACGGGCGATGTCGGTGACGGCGTAAAGCGAGACGGTCGCAAAGAAGAACCAGAGGCCCCAAAGGAAGAGAAACAGACCGGCGAAAGCCAGTATGCCGAGGGTGAGACGGAATCCATCGGCGCGCAGCGATCGCATGGAGCGTGAGAACGGTTCGGACACAGGTACTTTCTCCAGTTCGGAGCATGGTATTCAATGATGGGCAGGGAAAACAAATGGGGTCTGGGGCGACAAAGAAAGACGGACCGGAAAAAAGTTGAGTCGGATACGGGTACTGGAGCGAGGTGGTCAGATGGGAGTCAGAACGGGCACCTCGTGGTGAACCGCCACCAGCTCTTTATAGAGCTCCTCTGCCGTGGAGGGTCTTTGGGCACGGTCCTTTTCCAGCATCCTCATCACCAGCTCACCGACGCCGGGTGGGATACTGACGAGAGGGTTGGCTTCCATGAGCGACTTCGGTGTCTTTTTGAGATGCATGGCGAGGTAGCCTTGAGGTGTTTTGGCGTCGAAAGGCCTCTCGCCGGTGAGCATCTCGAAAAGGGTGACTCCAAGAGAATAAATATCGGTGCGACCATCGATCCCATTTCCACCATTGCTCGATGGAAGCTCGATTTGCTCGGGGGAGCAGTACTCGGCCTTACCTACGATCTCCATGGTTCCCGTGATCTTGGGATTGCCCACGGAAATGATGTTTTTGGCGATTCCGAAATCGATGAGCTTGACGACATCCTCTTCGCTTTCAGGCACGAGGAAGATGTTGTCCGGCGAGATGTCACGGTGGACGACACCCTGCTGATGGGCGGCCATGAGGCCCAAGGTGACCTGCTTGGCGATCTTCAGGGTTTCGGAAACGGGAATCCATCCCTTCCGCCTCAACCGTTTGCGCAGGCTTTCCCCCTGCAGGAACTCCATCACAATGAACAAGAGGTCCTTACCGAGCGTGCCGAACTCGTGGAGCATGACCAGGTGGCGATGGCGAAGGCGGACGAGAATCTGCGCCTCGCGGTGAAAACGAGCGATGAACTCGTTACGGTCCATGAGCTCGGAGCGTAGGAATTTTATGGCGCGGATCTCGCTCAGCATGGTATGGCGGGCCTTATAGACCTTGGCCATACCCCCTTTGCCGATACAATCCAGGATGACGTACTCGCGAAGTCTTTTGCCTATCAGGTGATCTTGCATCGTGTAGAAATCCAGTGACGGACACACCGCCGCTGCGGAAATGTGCAATTCTCGTGCCTGTGGGGTGCCCTCCCATGCTAAATTGAGATCCTTTAATTACAATAGCTTAGCGAAATGTGAGGTGGATCGGGGGCCTAAGGCTGTAGTGAATAACCTTCAACAGGAGGGGAAATCCCTTCATTTATATAGGCTTTCTGCCGTAAAATGGCAGTTTTTATGTGTGCTTAATGCCGACCGGCGTCCGGCAAAATTGTTTGCTTAGTGCTGTAGGCCAGGCTGTGCCTGGCGAAATCCTGTGGTGTAGAGCTGTGGGCCAGGCTGTGCCTGGTGAAATCCTGTACTGCGGTGAATATAGGTAGGAGCAGAATGTGGGCAAGCTGAGCGAGTTTTCCTTTTCCATCCGTTTGTTTCTGAGAACTTACAAATGGCGTCGCATCGATCCGGTGCCCTGGACGCCGCTCGTAAAACCATTGTCCAAATGCAACGTGGCCCTGGTTACCAGTGCCGGGCTGGTCATGCCCGAACAAGATCACTTCGACGAGTCCATGCGAGGTGGTGACCCGAGCTTCCGAGAAATCCGTGGCAATATCGATGTGTCGACTTTGATCGATACTCACCGGAGCGAGTCCTTCGATCACACCGGTTTGGAAAAAGACCGCAACGTGGCGTTCCCCCTGGATCGCCTGCGGGAGTTGGTGGAGAGGGGGCGAATCGGTGCCGTCAATCATCGACATCTCTCTCTAATGGGCTCCATCACCGCGCCCGGCCGTTTCATCAAGAACCACGCTCCGGAAGCGGCGAAGAACTTCGTCGCCGACGGCGTCGATGTGGCGCTTTTGGTCCCCGTCTGACCCATGTGTAATCAGACCGTGAGTCTGATGGCGGCGGAGCTCGAACGGAACAACATCTCAACCGTAATCATCAATCTCCTGCGTGAAGTAGCGGTCAAGGTACGCCCCCCGCGTGCTCTTTTCGTGCCCTTCCCACACGGCTTCCCCCTCGACACTCCGGGCGATCCCGACAAGCAACACGCCGTTATCGCAGCCGCCCTCCGCCTTCTGGAAGACCCCACGCTCACCCCCCCCGTGTTGGTGGACTACTAGTGTATGTGTAGTTCATTTGGAACCAGACCTCGATCTGAGCAAGAATAGCGGCTCGTGAACGAAAACGTCCTATTCGCCTTCGCCCTGACCGCCCTCGCGGGCCTGTCTACCGGCATCGGCAGCGCTATTGCGCTGTTTGCCAAAAGGACCAACAAGGCCTTCTTAGCTGCTTCTCTGGGATTTTCCGCGGGCGTCATGATCTACGTATCCTTCGTCGAGCTTTTCCCTATGAGCACCGACTTTCTAGCGCAAGGATACGGCGAACGTGTCGGCGGTTGGATCACCGCCGGCAGCTTTTTCTTGGGCATGATTCTAACCGCTTTGATCGACTTCGTTGTTCCATCCTACGAAAATCCTCACGAAGCCGGTTTGGTCGAAGAGATGGGATCGCCGGGCGAGATGCGCCACCTAGAGCGGGTCGGTTTGCTAACAGCGCTGGCCATTGGAATCCACAACTTTCCCGAAGGATTGGCCACTTTCTTTGCCGCCCTACCGAGCATGACCGCCGGCATCCCCGTGGCGGTGGCCATTGCTCTTCACAACATTCCGGAAGGGATCTCCGTATCGGTTCCCATGTACTACGCCACGGGCAGTCGCCGTAAGGCCTTCTTTTACTCCTTTCTGTCGGGCCTGTCCGAGCCCATCGGAGCGTTAGTCGGCTACCTCGTCCTCCGGCCGTTCATTTCCGACGCTCTGATGGGGGTCGTTTTCGCGGCAGTGGCGGGTATCATGGTCTTCATTTCTCTCGACCAGCTCATCCCCAACGCCAAAAAGTACGGCGAGGGCCACCCATCCGTTTACGGTCTGATAGCGGGGATGGCGGTCATGGCACTCTCACTGCTTGTGCTTTGAAGCATTCCCCGCGTGGAATTTCATAATGAGACATTGTCGCGTAAGTCCATTTCATTGTGAGACTTCGGGGGAATCAAGGTCTCATAGTGTGGGTGACCCACTCTATTGGAGTGCCGTGATGAGACAGATCTTGGATATCGCGGACACCCTTTTGGCAGTTAGCCTCCTGGATGAGTTGATTAACATGATTAGAATCAAGCACCTAAAGGGTAAATTTACTTCTCGACTTTATTTGCGTTTTTGGAACGCCCCTTGCATTAATGGGGGGTGAAGAAGTTAATAAAGACGTCTTGGCTGAATATTTAAATGTTACAAGGAGCGGTGGAAGTGAAAACGGCTGATGTTTCGGAAAAGAAAGCGAACGCGAACGCTGACGATCTGGAAGAGATCCTCAAAGCCCACAAAACTTGGTTGGAGACCGGCACAAAAAAAGGGAGACAAGCCTACTCTCGAATCCGTCGATCTGAACGGTTGTCGCTTGGAAGGGGCGGAGCTCGAGCGGGCCATTCTGCGGGGAGTCCATCTCGAAGCGGCTCATCTTTCGGGCGCCAATCTCAAAGGGGCGGACCTCACCGGGTCCCAGCTCACGAGAGCCCAACTCTGGGAAGCGAATCTTACCGACTCGAATCTTGCCAACACGAATCTCAGTGGGGCCATTCTTGTGGGGGCCAATCTGTCCAAAGCGATTCTGGAGGATGCGAACCTCGACACCACGGATCTGGCTGAATCGAATCTCGAGGAAGCCGATCTCACGGGCGCTTCCTTGGTAAAAGCGTATCTTTGGGGGGCCAGCCTACGTGGAGCGCAGCTCGCGGGGGCCAACCTCAGGCAGGCCAAGCTCGTCGGCGCAGATTTGACGGGCGCGAACCTGGACGGTGCAACTCTAGATGGCGCGAACCTCGAAGGGGCCAGGCTCGACGGCGCCAGTATGAAAGGTACGCGTCTCCTGGGAGCTCGCGTCAAAGGGGCACAGATGGAGGGAGTTCCCACTCTGCGGGAAGCTCTCGTCGATGAGTCCTATCTCGTAGAAGTCGAGACCAACGGGGGTCTCAAAGACCATCTCGCGAGTCGGAGTAATGGCTCAGGCAACGCGGTCCGGGCGGAGAATAACTCGACCAAGCGTAGCGGTAACGTGGTGCCCTTTGGTGAAGCACAAGGATCAAAAGAAAGAAAGGCCAAGGCTCGGAAACCCAAGAGCTGATCGCGCGATCCGCTATTCGAACGAGCGGTAAAGCGCCGCCACCGTGTTGTGGCCGAGCGCCCGGTCTTTCGCGACGATACAAACCGCCGGCGCTTCGAGATGAGCCATCGTGGCCGAGTCGTGTCCCACACACTGTCCGAGTAGCAATACCAAATGAACCTGCTCCCGGTTCAGAGAGCTCCGCCTGAGCCAGGGGATTGCAGAGCACCTCGGCGGTTCCCGGTTTCACTTTTTCCGAATCCAGGATGCCGAGCGTCTCCTTGGGTACGGACCCGGTCTTACAGCAGCTCGAGTGAACTTCTAGGCCATGAGCTTCTAAGACACGTTTCAGTATCCTCGCCTCGCCGACAAAGCCGGAGCAGAAAACAATCCCTAGGCGTCGGGCGCCGATACGATGGGCGAGCTCGAGGGTTTCCTCGAGCCGGCACCATTCACCTCGACCCTCTCGCGTGATTTCTCTCGACACTTTGTCCAACGTGGTGGCGTCGACTCCCTCGAAGTCGGTGGATGGATCTGTACGCCGGTGGGAGACATAGAGCGCTTCTCGGAAATAGCTTTCGGCGGTGTAGAGGGCGGCGGCCGGGTTGTGGTGGAGCTTTGATGTCCCTCGCGATGAGTGATGTGACGGGTGCCGACGAGGCTCGGATGAAGACGGAGTCATGGCCGACACACATGCCGCAGATGATGTTGAAATGGGTTCCTCGGTCTTCGAAATAACGCGCCTGTTCTTCGGGATTGCAGTCTTCGGCCGGCGGTACGACCACTTCGAATCCGTCGGCCTTCGAGATACTTCGCAGTCAGGCGCGCCTCTCGCGTCATGTCGGGACAGTGAGCGACACCGATGAGACGGTAGCTCATGCGGCGTGACAGCTCGGCGACTTCTTTGATGCGCGGCCAGCGACCATAGCCCTCGGCTTCGACGAGAGCGGCGTGATAGGCGATGTCCCGCCAGGGTTGTGGTGCGTAGAGCGTTTCGAAATCAGGGAAGTCACCTCGCATGGGGCAGGTTTTCGGGAACGACATCGCTTCGACCGGTGCCGCAGATGGTACCGGCGCAGTCGGCGCAATCGGGAGCCACAATGAACCTCCTTTGGAGTCTATTGGGACCGGACGAAAGGATAACTCTCGCGAGGCGCGATTTCCAAGTGGGCTGGCAGTATGCTCGTTTCGACCCAAAACATTGTGATAAGTTCTATCTCTTTTTCGGAGGTCGATTGAAAATGAAACGAAGTCTTGCATTCGCTCTGTGCCTTCTCATCACTTTCTCGCTCGGTTGTGCCGAGAAAGAGCCCGTGGTCACGGTCGAGCCCCTTCCTAACGGGCTCATGCTCGCTCTGGCTGTTCTCGGGCCAAGACGACAGCGGAAATCCTCTTCCTCAGCCGGCCCAGACCGGCATTCTCGTTCGGGAAGAAACCGGATGGACCTACCGCAGCATCGAAGACCCGGACAGCAACGTGTTTCACAAGGCCATGGTCTACGAGCCGGCGCCGGGCAGTGCCGGCGTGCTGACCCTGGGCGGCACGCGAGCGGCGCTCAAGCTGTGGCGGAAGGGCGCGTCGCCGGAGACCCTTTGGGAGAAAGATTTCGGAGGCAAGTTCAGCCGGATGCGAGATGCCGAAATAGCGGACATTTACGGTGACGGTTCGGCGGCCATCGCCGTGGCCACCCATGACCAAGGTGTCGTTGCCGTGGTCCGTCCCGACGGCGCCGGCGGCTATCAGGCCGAGGAACTGGACCAGCAGGCCGATACGTTCGTGCACGAGGTAGAAATCGGCGACCTCGACAAAGACGGCACGCTCGAAATTTACACCACTCCCAGCGAGCCCAACCGATTCGACGGAACGCCTCAACCCGGCAAGGTCATGCGCTACGTTCCGGCGAAAAAAGAAGGTCGAACGATTGCCGCCGATCTAGGGGAGCGCCACGCCAAAGAGATTCTAGTCAACGACGTCGATGGTGACGGGACCGACGAGCTTTATGTTTCCGTGGAAGCTGTGACGGGCGGCACGGTCGAGATCCTTCGTTTCGATGCCGGCACCGACCCCACCGGGGGAGTTACCATCGCCCAGCTCCCCGACCAACTGTGCCGTTTCCTGACCGCCGGTGATCTGGACGGTGATGGAAAAAAGGAGATGGTGGCGGCGGCCCACAAGAGCGGACTCTGGCTGCTCGCTCCCGGTGTCGATCCGAAATCGCGTTGGTCGGCTACCTCCATCGACAAAGACTCCTCCGGTTTCGAGCACGCCGCGATCCTCGCCGACCTCGATGAGGACGGCATCGACGAGCTCTACGTGGCAAGTGATTCGCACAAGGAAGTGCGTCGCTACGTGTGGAAAGACGGCAAACCGGAGCGGGAAATCATCTACGCGCATCCGGACGACATCAGCTTGTTCACCTGGAACATCATGCCGGTTCCCGTCGAGCTCATACCTTGAGCCTCTCAAACTGAAATGGTCTCCGGCTTAAATAGTTGTTTCTGTGTTTTCTTCCATATCTCCCGCAATGCGTTTGCAATGTCTCCATCTGTATACGTGGTCAAGGGTTGGCCGTTCACGACGGCTTCCGTGACGATGGAATCGTAGGGAATCCACCCCACGACGTCGACCTGCTGGGCGCGACAAATCTCTTCGATGGCAACAGCCATCTCTCGATTGAGGTCGCATTTGTTGATGACGACGGAAGCCCGGACCTGAAAATGCCGGGTGGTGGCGAGCACCCGCTGTAGGTCGTGGACGCCTGAAACGGTGGGCTCACAGACTAAAAGCGCCGCGTCCGATCCCGACAAGGCGGAAATGACGGGACATCCGATTCCCGGTGGGCCGTCCACCAGAACGAGCTTTCGGCCGTCGCGCTTGGCGATCTCACGAGCTTGTTGCTTGACAAGGGTCACGAGCTTGCCGGAGTTTTCTTGGCCGGCGAACGAGATGAGCATGCACGAGTGGGCCGAATCGAGTTTCCGAAAGGAACCACATTCCCGATCGGCGGGTTTCGGTTCGGATGGCTTCCTCCGGGCATTGATAGAAACAGGCGGCGCATCCTTCACAGGCGGTTGGGTCGAACTCGATAGGCGAGGCCCCCACGCTGAGGCGGCAGCACCGCATCAAAACGGCAGACGGTTTCGCAGGTTCCACAACCGGCGCACATCTCCTCGTCGATGACGGCGACCTGTCCCGACATGAAGACGTTTTCCTCTTTTCGGGTCGGTGACAAAAGGAGCTCGAGGTTGGCCGCGTTGACGTCGGCATCGGCCATGACGAGTTGGAGCTCTTGCGATGCGAGATGAGCGAGAGCGGCGGCGACGGTGGTTTTTCCCGTACCTCCCTTTCCGCTGAGAACAACGAGTTGTTTCATGATACTCCTCGGTTGATTTTCGATACGGCTCGATAGAGCTCGCGAAAACGCTCACGATATTCCGGTAGGGCATCGACGAGGGGGATACCCCGGGAGTAGGCTTCGGCGATCCGCCGGTCGTTGGGGATGCGCATCAGGATCGGTACTTTTTCGGCCAGACAGTACTTTTCGACTCCCTCGATCTCCGATTCCGTCTCGGTTGATGACGACACCCACCGGTAGTCCGAGCTCACCACGTGCTACCTCGACCGCCATGCGAAGATCGTGAAGTCCAAAGGGGGTGGGCTCCGTGACCAGCAGGACGAAGTCCGCATCCCTCATGGTTTCGACGACGGGACACGATGTCCCGGGGGGAGCATCAACAATGACGGGCCGGCCGTTTCGAGTGCCCGGAAGGGTCCACTTTTTCAGTTGATGGATGGCCGGGACCGGCATGGCGACACCGACGTTCAATGTGCCTTGTGCGAAGTCGAGCTCGCGGGCGCGGCCGCGCTCGAGCGAGCCCTTCACATCGCGAACTTCTTGAATGGCGCCGGTAGGGCAGTTGAGCGCACAACTCCCGCAGCTGTGGCACATCTCCGGAAACAGAAGTACCCGCTTGCCTACGACTGCGAGAGCGTTGAAAGCGCATACGTCCGCGCATCGGCGGCAGAGATCGCATTTGTTTTGATCAACGGAAGGAACGAGCTGGACGACTTCCCGGCGCTCGTCGATTGCCGGCTCTAGAAACAGACCCGCGTTGGGTGCTTCCACGTCGCAGTCAACGAGAAGAGGAGTGTCGGCGTTGCCGTTTTCCGCTAGGCTCAAAGCCAGACTCACGGCGACGGTCGTTTTCCCTGTACCGCCTTTGCCGCTTGCGATGGCTATACGCATGATTAATCTCCAGTGTTGTGCCCGCCGGCAGATGCGAAACCCGATCCCCGAAAGCTGGGATAGTGCCACGAGAGCCGGCGTGCCGGTGCAATGGTTGAGATGAAGGGCGGGAGAGCCCGAGATCCCGCAGTTTCTCCACCGTGTCGGCTAGCTGTTCGGGTCCGGCGCCGACGAGATGGGTCCCACCTGCGACTCCGACGGGATTCGTGCCGAACTGACTCTCTCACCTGGGCCAGCGTGTTTATCAGCCCCGCATGGCAACACCCGCAAAGGACGAAGGGGCCGTCGCGGGTTGTGAGAACCAGTGACATGTCGTCCCGGTAGGGGTCCGGCTAGCCATTTCTCCCCGTCGCGCACGAAGTGGTGGGGGCTTCTTCCTTCGGGCTCGGTTCGGTCTCAGATTCACCGGTGGTCCAGATCCCGGGCAGGATTTCTTAGAAGATTCGCTCAAACGAAGATCGGCCCGCTGCTCCAATGAATCTACGGCATGGGAAGCCACTTCCGCTTCATGTCTCCGTCCTTTTGGGAGTATCGAGGACGAGTAGCTCCGGGTGAGCGTGAACGACGGAATACCTTCCCGCTGCTTCAGAAGCGTCGGGGAGACCGCCGGTGTGATCGGGGTGGGAGTGACTCAGCACCACGGCGTCGATCGTGTCAACTCCCACTCCGGCACGTTCGAGATTGTGCATGAGCACGGTACCGCCGGCGCCGGTGTCGAAGAGGAGACGCCGTCCCTCGTCGGTCTCGACGAGGAAGGAGAGCCCGTGCTCGCCCCAGTAGTCCGAAAGCGGTGCCACGCTGTTGTCGACCAGGCAATGGATTTTCATGAGCGACAGCCTTTCCGTCGCCGGCGTCGAAGCTTGCGACCTCCGGAGAGCGGCCGTACCCCATCCGCATCCGAGGTTGGCGGCGCCGGCCCGCCAGCGATGGGTGATCTCCGGCAGAATGTCGCTCACGAAAAATGCCCAGCGCGGTGCCGAGCCAGCGCTCATCGTTGCTCAACAGGTCGGCATGCTCACAGCCGGTTGGCGGCCGGCGACGCCGCAGCGTCTCGGCCGTCAGGATCACGTCCGGCTTCACTGGCTCTCCGGCGGATTGGATTCGACTTTCCTCGGGCTCGAGCACCGACATCAAGGCCTGGTTCGGACAGACCTCCAAACAGCGCCCTTCGTCGCGGCAGAGCCCTTGAATCGCGACGGCTTTTCCTCTTCGATCGTCAACGCGTTATGAGGACAGGCTTCGACACAGAGTCCACATCCTTCACAGACTTCCGTATCGACGTAAACCATTTTTCGCTCCTTTATTCGAGACCGGACAACTGTGATCAGTCGCCGGATTTCATTTTCTTGATACGGTCTTGGACCTCGGCGATCTGTTGGGAGAGCGCCTCGGCCTCTTCCTGCAAGCGTCCCGTCTCGTCTTTCTCATAGGCCGGTTCTTCGTGATGATGATGAGCGTGCTCCATGCTTTCCCGGCAGGCCTGGGCTCCGCTCAACCGGCCGCCCAAGTAATTTTCCAGCACTTGAGTCACGGTTCCGAACGCGCCTGTCACCGGTTCGATGTTGAATTGCTGAAAGAAGGTAATCGCCCGTCTTCCCATTCCGCCGGTGATGATCACTTCGGCGCCCTGGTCGTTGATGAAGCCGGGGACCTGTCCCGGTTGATGTTGTTGGAAAAACGGATTCGTAACGGTACTTACCGTTTTGACCGTTTTGTCTTCCATGTCCACCAGCGCGTAATACGGGCAGCGTCCGAAGTGGTGGCTCACGACACTTTCGAGACCTTGGTCTTGATCGACAGAGATGGCAATTCGCATTTCAACGTTCCTCCTGAACACGTTCGATTTTTTGTACTAGTTGAGACAGTTTTTGACGTAGTCCGGCGACCTCGTTCTCGAGCGCTTTAATTTCTTCTTTCCGGGAGCGCGGCGGAGATTTCATCCCCTGTTCACCGGCTTCCGAGTTTCCTTGCGCCTGTGACAACCTATCGGCTTTGTATTTGTCGACCGCCTGAAGCACCGTGCCGCCGCTAACGAGAAAAACATCCACTCCCGCGGCGTCGATCACATTCATGGCTTTGGGGCCGACCCGCCCCGTGATGACGGCTTTGATATCGGCGCCGACGACCAGCTCGGCCGCCCGGATACCGGCGCCGCTGGGAGCTTCAGCAGCGGGATTCGCCACCGCTTCATGCTCCATCGTTTCGGTGTTAACAAAGACGAACATGGGGCAGCGCCCGAAGGTCTCGTTCAATGGGGAATCGAGGTCGGCTCCATTCGAAGAGATGGCCACTTTCATGACGTTCTACCTTTCGTTTTCCGGCGTTTTGAATTTGGAAAGACGCTGCTCGATGTTTTTCAGCAGCTCTTTCAAATGTGATGCCTCGGCGCGGAGCCCGGTTAGCTCGTCGCTTTCCTCACGCAGTGGTGCGTCCACGAAGCCGCCGCCGGCCTCGGCTGGATCGGGTCCCATCGGGGCACCACGGCCCCGACCTCGACCGCCACCGGTGCCGCGGCCCATACCGCCGCCACCGCGGCCCATACCGCCTCCGCCTCGGCCCATACCGCCTCCGCCGCGACCCATACCGCCGCCGCCGCCACGGCCCATACCGCCGCCGCCACGACCCATACCACCGCCGCCACGACCCATACCACCGCTGCGACCCATACCGGCATCGGGGTTTCGATTTGCACAGACACCCATCCCTCGTCCGGTGGCGGGTCCCTGTCCTTGTGGTCCTGTTTTGTTTCTTCCAGGCATTGTTAACCTCCATTAATTAGTGCTTCGCTCGGCCTCGCAGCCTCGCTCGCTGGCTTTCGCTCCTCGCTTCCTCGTCGCTCAAGCCTCTCACGGCCGATTCCCTGTCGCTCCGCTCAATCGCTCCGCGCCATTCCTCCGGCCGGCGGCCCTCCGGGCCGTGCAGGCCTAGCTGTCTATTCACTTCGGCCTGCCGTGCTTCGCTCGGCCTCGCAGCCTCGCTCGCTGGCTTTCGCTCCTCGCTTCCTCGTCGCTCAAGCCTCTCACGGCCGATTCCCTGTCGCTCCGCTCGATCGCTCCGCGCCATTTATCGCCGTGGGCTTTCCTTCGAAGGAGACCGGCGACATCTGATTCCTTCGAAGCAGCCCCAAAGCGGACGATTCTCCCGGCTGGCGGCCCTCCGGGCCGTGCAGGCCTAGCTGTCTATTCACTTCGGCCTGCCTTTCCGGCGCGCTCTTTGAACATGGTCAGAGAGCGGCGGCCCTTTATTTGTCTGAATGTCGCTCCTTGGCTCACGGCTCGTACGACGTCCTCGACGGAGATGACTCGAGTTCCGCAGATCGCGTCAACTCCGTAGTCGAAGAGTACGGGAGTGAGCGGTGCGCTGGCTCCAACGAGGAGCACGAAAGCGTCGGGCCGGCAGAGCTCGATTAAGTTTTCGAACGTGTGGTTGATGAGGGTCGTCCCACTCATCACCACAACGTCGGCACGAGGGATGAGATCTTTCGCCCGTTCCGCCGGTTCGTCTCCGGGTTGGGGCATGAGCTCGAGGACGGAGCACTCTCCGGCCTCCCGCCGGATGTGCTCAACGAAGGGGAAGTGACCCACGACGGCCACGCGGCGCGCCGAGCCTTTTTCCAGGATGATGGATTTGGCGTTGAGGTCGCGACATCGGTCTTCGTCAACGTCGAGTAGCGCATTGAATGCCGCCATTCCGACCGCCGCATCGAGTGAGTGCACGGAGCGAAGTTTTTCCACCAGGTTGCGGGCACTTTGCTCGAGAAGGTTTCCCGCGTCTTTTATCGGCGGCTCATTCGCCGAGTGACTATGAGGGTCTGCGAGAGTCGAGGCCAAACCGCAACGCGGTGGGTCGCCGTCCAGGACGACGGCGGTCCAGAAAGCTCCGACGACAATCTTCCGAAGCGGAGCATCGGTATGGACCTCCTCGATGAGACGATCAGTCGTGGTCACCTTTACACTCCTTCATGTGTCCGTGATACGCGTCGAGAAGACGCTCGATTCGGGTCTTCGATCGCTCGAGCTCCTTGACCCATAGCTCGAGAACCTCGTTTCCACGGTCTGTCATCCGGTAGATCCGGCGCGGCGGACCTTGAGTTTTCTCTTCGTCCCAGGTGGAAGTCATCCATCCTTGGTCCTCCATGTCCCTGAGAGCGCGGTAAATGACGCTGGGGTCGAGCTGCTGCATGCCAAACTCCTCTAGGCCCTCGCGCAGGCTGTAACCGTGCGCAGCGCCCAAATGCAGCTTCATGAGAAGGACCGGCTCGAGAAATCGCCGAAGACCGTGACCCAAACCACGACCCCATCCTCCGCCGCGTTGTCCTCTTCCAGGTCCAGGCATTTGAATCTCCTCCACTTCCTGAATGAAGGATACTTTATCTACAGACTATTTGTCAATAGTTATTTTAGCAGTAGATGGGATGTCTATAGATGAAAAAGAGAAACTTGAATTTTGGATTGCCGTGCACAGGTTGACTTACGGGATGCTGCCTTGGATTGCCAGGCGAAGCCTGGCCTACAGATTTCTTAAACTTAAATCCGGATGACGACGGCGACCTGTCCGCCGAAGGCCCTGCGAAGGCGGGAGCCGTCTTCAAGTTTCCTTCTGAGTTCTCGAGTTCTTGGGTTCTCGAGTTTACTATTTGGGGTCCAAAGAAGGGCTGGGAAAGAAGTTGTCCTCGGGCAGGAAGGTCTCGAATCCCGCCGCCTGCTTGTGGCCGCCGCCGCCGTATTTCTTGGCGATGAGAGACACGTCGAAGTCGGGCCGCGAGCGAAGCGACCAGTGGCGTTGGCCGTCTCCTCGATCGTGGTAGGAGACCGAGAAGGGGGCGTCCGGAAACCGCTTGAGAAGCTGCGCGCCTACTTCAGAGCTGTGAATGGTGATGTTGACGACCGGAACCTCGTAACCGTCGAAGTTCTTGAGCTCCGCTTCGTCACACATCATCTTGACCATAGCAGCTTGGAGGCGAAGAAGGGGACGACCGTCTCTGGCCAGGTCTTCCGGGTCGAGCCGGTCCCATTCGTCGAAATCCATGGGGTGTGAGCTGAGAGCGACCGATACTTCTTTGCTATTCGGAAGCTCGAATTTCCACAGGTCGTAGTCCTGAATATACCGAAGCAGGAGCGGGACCTCGGTCCCGGGAAAGAAGTGCTCCCAGGTGAGAACCGCAGCGGATTTTTCCATATCGAAGATGGTGCTTTCGAGTCCACTCAGTACGCTCATGGCGCTCTTGTGGTGATCGATGATCACGACCCGACCGTATCGAGAGATCATTTCCTCGACGATGGGCAGAGGGTAGTAAAAATCGAGTAAGTAGACCAATTTGGGGTTGTCCAAGGAGGGCGGGTCCTCCCCGTACTGGACAGGCCGATATTGAGCTCCGTCTCCGAATTTTTTCCACGCCGCCCAGGCGGAGCCGAATCCGTCGTAGCAGTTGGCGTGGTAGAGAATCGCGGTTTCCATAACTATCGTCCAGTCGACCAGAATACCTTACTTTCGTGTGATTTTCACGTGCGATCTGAAACCAGCGAGAATTCCCAAGCACAAAACCACCCTTCCGGGTGCGGATCGGGCGGACAGCTCAGGCAGCGTGTCTCGATGCGTGGATCGATCGTTTTGGCGAACTCTCGATACTCGATGATACCCACGGGCTTACAGGGGAAGTCGGGCAGTCCCTTTCGACGACGCGTCGATTGCACGCGACAATCGTTCATCCGGAAAACGAGGCGCGACTCGGTTTGCTCCACGATTTCCTGGCGGTTGATCAGGGCATAGAGTCGTTTCCCAAGCGCTCTGGCAAGGGCGGGAATCCCGCCACCGGGGGCAATTCCGTGGCGTTTCATGATCCGCTTCGCCTCGATGACCGTAAACTGCTCCCAGGCTCGGCCGTCGAGCTCGATAGCGGCCTCCATGCCGAATCGGTCTTCCACCGCGAGAAACCACAAGCCGTCGTGCGCCAGCCAATTGAGCGCAGCGTCGTGCAGCATACCTTCCAACTCTTCTCGAGTGAGCTCGTCGTACATAGAACCTCCCGAACAGAGCATTCTGTACGAAGTCTTCGTCGACTGCGAGTGTCAAAAAGGGTGGGAATTGAAGGCGAGAAAATTTGCCGTCGTTAGGTTTCTTACTGGGTCTCGGCGTTTAGCTCAACTTTTGTGGCAGCTGCGAGAGGAGGCACTTTGTAAGCCTCCGAGAGGCGTCCACATGGGTTGCACGGGCTCCTCATCGATATGCCGTGCGAGCAGAATACGATCCGAGGATTTTCTCTTCCACCGAGACGACTAGCACCTCCAAAGACCCACGCGAGAGCAAGGCCGGCAAGCAGCCATGTCGCGAGGCCTAGAAGGATCCAAAGACCTGGAGCGGGCAGCATGGTCTTTTTCCTTTCCAGCGCGCGTTCTAGTTTTCCATTCTAAATATGTAGCAATAATTGTACCAGGCAATATGCACTATTGGCAAACAGAAAGTTTACCGAACTTGCTGAAAGAAATAGGACCGTAACTCTATGAACAATAATGAGATATTGAGAAAAGTAATCACGAAAATATACGGTTCTTCGCTCCGCCCAATCCGTCCTCTCGTTCAAAACCGTTAAAAATTAGGTAAAAATGACTCTATAAGCTAAACAAACAGTTAAAAGTGTAACGTAAGCCTTACACAGTTGACGGCACGCTAACCTGGAATTACTCTTCCTGAGTTTTGAGGCAACCTTATGAAACTCGACAAGTTCAAGATGTTGGTGCGGAGTCTTCGGGGCGGATTTGACGAAGTGCGCGGGCTTGGGCCGCGTTTTTGGAAAGGAGCATTGTGGGGTCTCCTTTCTTTCCTATTGATTTTCTACGGTATGGCCGCCTATACCCGGGTGGCGCCGCCGACACCCAGTCTGGGATCCTTCTTGGCGGTGCTGACGCTCACGGCACAAATGCTCATCGTCGGCACGGCGATTCTGGTTGGCCTTCGGCTCTTAGCTCGACTTCCGGGGCTGTTCACATGGATCCTGGCTTGCGGTCTGGTCTTTCTCTATTACCATTTCGGCCGTTTCGAGGGTTCCGGAATGGCTTGGACGGTGGTAGCCGTTATTTTGCCGCCAAGCTTGTTAGGAGGGAGCCTATCAATTCTGCGCAGCAAGGGACGAGGAGGAGAGCGGATCGTAGCCCTTGTCGGAACGGTTGTGGGAGGTTTGACACTCGTATTTGTTCTCATCTACTTTTTTCGCCCCGGATTCCCCGGCGAGGTGCCGGTCAACGCGGCTCTGATGTCTGAGCCTGGATCTGCTAGCCTCGAGCTTCCGAACCCGTCCGAGCCGGGCAAGTTTCCCGTGAAGTCGCTGCAGTATGGAAGCGGGGCGGATCGACATCGACGGGAATTTGCCGAAGGTGTCGATTGGGTCACCGAACCGGTGGACGGATCGGCCTTTATCGACGGTTGGGAAAAGCGCTCGGGTTGGGCGCGCACCCAGTACTGGGGATTCGACGCTGAGCGTCTTCCACTTCAGGGTCGGGTCTGGACTCCCGACGGTGAGGGTCCGTTTCCACTGGTCTTGGTGGTCCACGGCAATCACGCGATGGAAGACTTTTCCGACCCCGGTTACGGGTACCTGGGAGAGCTTTTTGCGAGCCGCGGGATCATCATGGTCTCGGTGGACGAGAACTTCATCAACAGCTCTTTCTCGGGTCGGCTGAACGGCCTTCGGGGACGAGGCCTCAAAGAGGAAAACGATGCGCGCGGCTGGATTCTGCTCGAGCATCTACGCCGGTGGAGCGAGTGGAACGAGGACCCAGATCATCCGTTCTTTGGACGGATCGATCTCGGTCGCATCGGTCTCATCGGCCATTCTCGTGGGGGCGAAGCTGTGGCGGTGGCCGCCGCTTTTAGTCAGCTTCCTCATTATCCGGACGATGCAACGATCCGATTCGACTACGACTTTTCCATCCGCGCCGTCGCGGCGATTGCCCCGGTGGACGGCCAATACAAACCGGCTGGACTCGGCACGGACTTCGACGACGTGGACTACTTCGTTCTACACGGTTCTCATGACGGGGACGTGCAGTCCTTCGCCGGTTCTCGCCAGTTCGAACGCGTTCGCTTTTCGGGCGATCGCTTCCGGTTCAAGTCCAGTCTCTACATCTATGGAGCCAATCACGGCCAGTTCAACACGACCTGGGGCCGGACCGATAGCTCCTTTCCTCACAAAAACTTTTTGAATCTGAGCATCATTATGCCGCCCGAGGATCAGGCCCGCATCGCGAAGGTCTATTTGTCCGCCTTCTTCGAGATCGCTTTGCGAGATGAGAATGGCTACCTTCCGCTTTTTCGTGACTTCAGACGCGGCGCCCGATGGCTTCCCGACACGATCTATTTGACGCACTACGAAGATTCCACCCATCGTGTGGTCAGTAACTTCGAAGAAGATCGGAACGTCGTTACGGCGACCTTCCCCGGAGGATCGCAGAGCGGGGAGAACCTGACGGTTTGGAAGGAACAGCTCGTCGAGTTGAAGCATGGGGACAAAGCGACCAACGCGGTTTACCTCGGTTGGAATCGGGATGCCATCGAGGAGATAGCGTCCTTTACCATCCAGTTTCCCGTTGAAGGACTTTCCACCACGGAAACCGACACGCTCGTCTTTACGCTCGCCGACGCCAAGGAAAAATCCAATCCCAAGAAGCTCGGCTCGGAAAAGTCGGACGAGGCCGAGGAGGAAGAAAAAGAACCCGTTCCTATCGACCTGAGCGTGGAGCTTCGGGACCGTGGCGGAGTGACGGCGCGCCTTCCGCTCGCGCACTTCTCACTGCTCCAGCCGCAGATCGAGGTTCAGGTCCGTAAGGCGGACGTGTTCAACACGACGAAGAAATCGGAGCCCGTGTTTCAGAGCTTTGCTTTCCCACTCGCCGATTTCATTGCGGTGAGCCCGGAATTGGATGTCGCGAACCTCGACGCGATTCGTTTCGTCTTCGACCGGTCCGAGGAGGGCGTCGTAATCTTAGACAACCTAGCTTTTCGCCCTTCGATTACCGGCGATAATTCCAAATGACGACGGCGTAGCCGTCCTCTGATTTAATTCTGCATTCTGTATTTTGTATTCTGCCTTCTCTTTTTTTACTTACTATCCAAAGTAATAATGCCGTCCCAATCGGGAGGTGGTTGGCGCTTGTGTAAGAGGATGTGAGAGGTTAGAAAATCCGCGCCTTGATCCCAGTGGGGGACTTCGTGCAGGAGGGCGAAGGCCTCGTCCCAGTTCCCGGTGTTGAACGCCTCGAGTGCCGCTTCGTATTGGCTCAGATGCTCGTTGGTGAGGACATCGGGCTCGCCTTCGGGCGGAAGGAGCTCGGCGACCGTCACGGCCTGGTCCATGCCGAAAGGCCGAAGCCGCGCCAGACGGCGAAAACGCAACGACGTGTCTTTGCCGGTTTCTTCGACGAGGCCGAGCGTGTTCTCGTCCAGGAGAATGGGGACGCGTAGCTGTTTCGTAATGCCTTCGAGCCGTGACGCCAGGTTGACCACCGGGCCGAAGACATCGATCTTGAATTTCCCCGCGGTTCCGAGACGGCCGGCCACTGCGATCCCCGAAGCGATCCCGACGCCGCATTGGAAATCCGCCAGCGGGTCACCGCTTTTTTTTGCAGCTTCGGCGAATCTCATGCGGATATCGAGCGCCGCCCGGCAGGCTTGGACGACCGAATCCTCGCTGTCCAAGGGCCATCCCCAAAACGCCAGCGCCGCGTCGCCTTGGAAGTCTCCAATGACTCCTTGATGGGAGTGGATGCAGTCCGTCATGACGTCGAGGGCATGACTGACCCGTTGGAGTAAGCCGAGGAGATCTCCCTTGGCCTGCTCCGCTTGGCGAGAAAAGCCGCGAAGGTCGCAAAAGAGAACTGTCACCTGCGTCTGGCGCGGCGCGAGGGCCTTTTCGCCTTCGGGACTCGACAAAATGGGGAGCGTTACCGGCGAAAAGAATCGCCCGAGAACGGACTGGTTGTGCTGGAGTTGCTGGGAGTCGCGTACCGCTCCCAGTAGGTCCGCCACCAGTTCGGTAAATTTGAGGTCGGGTCGCAAATCGGTTTGGGTGCCCGTACCCGAAACGTAGAGTCCCCATCCCACGCAAGCCTCACCCGGTACCGGCGTACAGAACGCCCAGTCGAGGGAGTCGGAGATCGTATGATTGAGAGCGGGTTTTGCGCCGGCGCTCCAAATGCTCCGCACGCTGTGGCGGCGGTTATCGATGGCATCCAAGATGAGCCGGCGGCTTGGTTGAAAGCTCGTGGTCGAGGCATCGTGGCTGTCCCAGTGGCAGATTTCCACGGCCGGCTCTCGTTCCTCGTCCGATTTCACTACCCGAACGATGGCCACCGCGTCGGCCTCCGGAATACCTTCCATGAGGAGTAACGTCAAACGCGAGAAGAGCTCTTCGTCGTTTGCTGCGCTGCGGAGGACGTTAGGTAAATGGGAAAGGACCTCCAACCGTTCGTCGGCGTCTCGATAGTGAGCGTTTTTCAGGTCGGCCACGGTGTAGCCGACCACGTCTACCGGTGTGGGCTCCTCCTCGGAAACGCTGACTCGGTCTTCGACCAAGCGGAAGGTCGTTTCGCCGATGACGAAGTGGTCGCCCATGGCGAGGCTGAACTTATTTTGCGGTTCACCTTTGAAGAAGATCGGATTCCGACCTTGTTCCAAATGTTCTACGTGAAGCCGTCCTTGCTGCCAGCGCAGGTCGGCATGATTCCGGGAGATGAGAGAGTCGAAGGGAATGGTGAAAACTTCGAGCGCTTTGACCAGTGGCGCCGTCTCCGCTTTGTCGCGATAGGAAGGGGCGCGGCCGACACGAACGGTTCGTTCGGGCCTCAGGCTGTGTCGCACCCGCTGGTCTTTCGGTCCTATCGCGATGAGCCTGGGCATGGTTTCACTCGAGGATCGTCAGTGGTTTTCTAGTGGGGGTGGCAGTCCGTTCACGAGTCACCCGGAAAAGAAGCACCCAGAGAACACCGACGCCGGTGAGACCGGCGGCAAGAGCCATCCAGCCAAGCCAAGAAATCTGATCGGACAGATCCGTCACCGGCCGCATCGCCTCGGCGTAGTTGTGTTGAACGATGGCGATCCAGCCTGTGCTCGTTTCGAGACGGCTGAAGGCGGCGAGAAACGTTTGACCGGGTCGCAGGGGATCGTGGTAGCCCTCGGTCGTACGATCGCTTTCTCCCAAAAGGTTTTGAACCGTCGGTAGGTCGAAGAATAGTCCGCTTGATAAGGGAGGGCTCGGACCCTCGGGGCTCGGGCACGGATGCCGCACCAATTGATCGCGGTTGATGAGAATGGCCATGCGGGTGGGGCAACCGTCATCGTTCGTCGGGCCCTCGGACGTCTTTAGCCATTCGTTGAAGGTTCGCAGGTGGATCGTGGCGGAAAGGACGCCGAGAACCTCTCTCGACCCGTTCTCCGTCTCGGGCGACCAAATGGGACTCGCCACGCTGATGAGAAGCGGGCTATCGGTGGCCGTGCTTTTAAAAGCCAGTGTGAGCCCAACCTGGTCGCGTGGCGCGACATCGGGCGGGACGTCCTCAGGCCTTGTTTCCGGCCGGCCGGTGAACCACTCTCGATAGGCATAGCGGCTTCCCACGACCTTCGCGTCGAAGGGAGCGCGGGCGATGACCACGGCGTTTCGATCGGCAACCACCCAGTTGTGAAAGTGTCGGTCCTTGTAGTCTTCGTGAAGTCCTTCCGCAAGCGTTTGAAGCTCGGCGTGAATCCGACCCTTCTCTCCGTCACCGGTCGCTTTCGTTTCGGCACTCATCAGCCCCTGAAGAGTTTTTCGCTCGGCTTCTCTCGAGACGCGCCGCTTCACGGCGGAAAGGTTTCGGTTGACCACCGCGGCGATGACCTGTGCGGTGCCGAGATTGGCGTCGAGTGTCTGACGGGTCAAAGCTTCCCGTGCTCCGCCTTCGGCCTGGCTCCATACCCACGTGCCGACTCCCACCATCGCGATGAGAAGCGCCAGGGGACCGAGTAGACCAAAGGTGACGAGGGGGCGCTGTGTCCGTCGACGCTCCCGTGCATCGAGAGCGTTCAAGACCTGCTCAACGTTCTCGAAGCGCTCGGAAGGATTCGGTGTGGAGACAGCGGTCGATGAGGTCGGCAATGCCTCGATCGACGCTCGGGAGCTCGCGATGCTTGGCAGGCGGTGGAGAGTCTTTGATGAGTTGGCGGTACCGTTCGATGCGCTCACTGGTCGTCCCTGTGCTCGCCAGCTCGTGGGCGGTCTCCGGTGTGGAGTAGGGCGGAGAGCCGGTAAGCATCGTGTAGAGCAGAGCACCAAGGGAGTAGAGGTCGGAGCGTACGTCGGGTCGGGCGTCGGGCTCGGCTTGCTCCGGGGCCATATAGAACAAGGTCCCGATGGCCGGGCCCTTTTCGCTGCTCAGCCGTGCCTGTCCGAAATCCGCCAAGCGGATTGACCCCTCTCATCGAGCAAGACGTTCGAGGGTTTCAAATCACAATGCAGGACGGCTTTGTTGTGTAAATAGACGAGAGCTTCGGCAAGCTCGCGAAACAAGCGAACCGCTTCAGTGGTCGAGAGCGGCTCTTTGTCGAGGCGGTCGGCCAAAGAGCCTCCTCCGAGAAACTCCATGACATAGTACGGAGGCTCGGCGTCCCATCCGACTTCGAGGAGGTGGACGACGCGTCGCTCGCTGATGACCTGGACGAGCTTCCCCACTTCTCGTTTGAGAAGCGGCCAATCGAGCCCCTTGTGGCGCGAAAAAAACTTGACTGCCACTTTACGGCCCGTGTTGGTTTGGATCGCCAGCCAGACCTCACCGTAGGCACCGGCGCCGAGCCGTGCTCGGACCTCGTAGCCCGGCAAGTCCGGGCGCATGAAAGCTCCGCTCGAACGTTTGGCCGATCGGGCCTGTTGATCGTCGCTTTGAACGAGAGTCTCGTCGATCGCCTCGCCCGGCTTGTCCTCGCTCGCCTGTGGCGAGCCGTTCTCGCGCTTGTTGCTTTCGTCACCCATGGAGCATCCAACACAATTGGCTTTTAACTGGAGACTTTAACGGGAGATTTTTATCTTAAGGTACTTCTGTTGTTGAGGTCAAGAATAGAGTAGGCCAGGCTGCGCCTGGCAAAATGCTACCTTGCCGGGTTTGGAGGCAGTCGGTATAATATTGCTGCTCGGTAATCCGAGTGGTGGGTAAACGTCGAGTCATAGAAGGATGAATCCAATGAAAAATCGCTGGGCATTCTTTGCCGGAGGCTTTGCCGGAGGCTTTGCCACAGGCCTTGCTTCGGACCTTGCCACGGGCGAGCCCACGGAGAGCGGCGATCCCAAACCGGACGGGCCCTTTTATTGGCTTCTGGATGAAGAGGACGAGGACGACTGGGACGACGATGAAGACCTCGACGACGATCTCGACGATGACGATGATGATGACGACGACGACGATTTGGACGATGATCTCGACGACGACGACGACGAGGATGACGACGACGACGATTGGGACGACGACGACGACGACGACGATGACTGGGAGGACGAAGACGAATTGAATTGATCGTCGGACTCTTTCGACTCGCCTTTTTAACCCTAATCCGACAATAAACTCAGGGTAAATTGCAGGAAAAAAGGGGACAGGTCCCTTTTTGGCAAAGCGAAACGGACACCAAAAACGGACCTGTCCCGTTTTTTCCAGTAATTTGCGTAGATTTCTTGAACTCGGATTAGGGTTCGCCCTGAAACGAATACGTGCCAACAAGGCCATTCCGTGAAGACACATTACTTTTGTTGCGTCTGCCAATGCTGATTTCGCTCATTTATTGTCGCTTCAGGGTTGAAACCTACGCCTTGAGCTTCCTTTGGACCACAATGTGAAACCTCCGACCCGAGCCCTGGTTCTCGAGGGCGGCGGCATGCGCGGCACCTTCACAACCGGGGTACTTGAAGCCTTTGCCGAGAAACTCGGCGTCGGAAACGGATTCGATGTCGTCGTAGCTTGTTCGGCCGGCGCTTTGTCGGCCGCGTCCTACTTAGCCGGTCAACCCCATCGTAACCGCCGGATCTACCTGGAGTTTATCGACGGCAGTAAGTTCATCCATTGGAGCCGGTTGCTGACGGGCGGAAACGTCATGGACATCGACTATTTGATGGATGATGTGACGGTAAGGTCCTGCCCATTGGATCTCGATAAGTTGCGAGGTCACCCCACCCCCCTCCATATCGGAGTGATGGATGCGGACTCGGGAGAGTCCCGCTACCTCAACAGTCACCGAGATGATCTGCTCACGGCTTTGAAAGCCTCCTGTGCGCTTCCATCTTTTTACCGGAAGACCGTTACCTATGAGGGTCGGCGCTATCTCGACGGGGGAGTGAGTGATCCCGTCCCCATTCAGAAAGCTCTGGACCTCGGTGCCCGGGAATTGGTCGTCGTGCTCACGAGCGCGATAGAAAAGCGGACCAAGGAGCCTCGGCGGATTCCGGGTTTGACGCGACTCCTATCTTCCGACCCTGCCGTTCGTCGAGCCCTCGAGTCACGTCATCTGCGATATCGGGAGGCGGCCGAGCTTTTGGCTTCACCGGGGCCGGGGATTCGTGTCCATGTCATTCGGCCGTCGCAACCCCTGGCGGCGAGCCGGGCGACCCGGGACCGTGCGAAGCTCGAGCGGGCGTGCGACCAAGGTTATGAAGATGGAATGAGTTTCCTTCGAAGATGGATGCAATGAACCGCTTGCCCGCCAGGCACAGCCTGGCCTACCGAAGAAGCAATCCTTTAAGGGCCTGAAGCCCAAAGAGTAGAATCAGTGGTGAGAAGTCGATGCCTCCCATGGGCGGCAAAATCTTTCGGATAGGCGCCAAGGCGGGCTCGACGAGCATTCGCGTGAACTGGACCACCGGATGATGAGGAGGGAGTTGAATCCAGGACGTGATCACGGCCACGAGGACCACGAGAGAGTAGAGGTCGATCAGCTTGGCTAGAATCATACTGCTGGAAATGATAGATTGGGCGCGCCGGATAGGCAAGTTGGATTTGCCGGTCTCCAAAATCATGGAAAGATTACTTCGTTTTTGTTTCGTACTCCTGGCAACCCCGGTTCTTCTCGCCCAGCCTCTGAGTCCCCGCATTGCCAACTACTACATCGATGTCCGTTTGGAGCCTGAAACCCGCACTTTGATAGGTCATCAAGTTCTTTCGTGGACCAATCCGACCGATACTCCGGCCGAGGAGCTGCAGTTCCACCTTTACTTGAACGCGTTCGAGAGCGAACGCACGACTTTCATGCGAGAGTCGGGCGGCGTTATGCGAGGTCAGGAGCTCGGGGAAGATGGTTGGGGCTCCATCAAGGTCGAACGCTTGAGTCCCACTGAAGTGCCTTCGGACATGGAAGGTTCGGTGGACTGGACCGATCGAATCGAGTTTATCCAACCCGATGATGGAAACGAGCACGATCAGACCGTGTTTCGCCTGCCCTTGCCCAAACCGGTTCCGCCCGGCGAGACCCTTTTCTTGGAAATCGACTTCACGGCTTTGCTTCCGACACCGCCTTTTGCCCGAACCGGTGCTCTCGAGGAGTACTTTTTCGCCGGCCAGTGGTTTCCTAAAATCGGAGTTTTCGAGGAAGGTGGCTGGAATTGCCATCAATTTCACGCCAACTCCGAGTTCTTTGCGGACTTCGGTGTCTACGACGTTTCCATCACGTTACCCAACGAGTTCATCGTAGGGGCCACCGGGCAGCGGGTCGAGTACAAAGACAATCCCGACGGTACGGCGACCCATCGTTACCTCGCCGAGGATGTCCATGATTTCGCCTGGACCGCCAGTCCGGAGTTCGTGGAATTTACCGGCGAGGTCCAGGACGTAGAGATCCGGGCTCTGGTCCAGCCCGATCATGCTTACCAGGGTCAGCGTCATCTCGAGGCCGCCAAAGTGGCGGTGGCGTATTTTCAGGACCACTACGGCGACTACCCTTATCCCAACCTGACCGTGGTCGATCCGAGACGCGGTGCCGGGGGCTCGGGCGGTATGGAGTATCCGACCCTCATTACGGCAGGCACTTTCTACGGACTGCCGGAGGGCGTCCGCCTGCTCGAGCTCGTCATCATTCACGAGTTCGGACACAATTATTGGTATCACTTGATTGCCTCGAATGAGTTCGAGGAGCCCTGGTTGGACGAGGGTATCAATACCTATACCCACGGGCGCATCATGGCCGATGCCTACGGTCCCACTGGTGACGCCATCGATTTTCTCGGGCTCGAAGTCAATGCCGTAGACACTTCCCGTGCCTCATACCTTTTCGACTCCAAAGCGGATCCGGTGCGCCGCAAGGCATGGGAGTTCGTTGATGGATCGAGTTACGGGACCAATTCCTATCAGAAACCGGCTCTCATTCTGGAAACACTGCGAAACCGGATCGGTCCGGAGACCATGCGGGAGGTCCTCAAGACCTATGCGGATCGCTGGCGCTTCAAGCATCCCAAGACCCGGGATTTCATCGATGTCGTGAACGAGGTCACGGGGGAGGATTGGAGTTGGTACTTGGACCAGGCTCTCGATACCAACGCGGTTCTCGACTACGCCGTGGACTCGGTAGAAACGACGCCGGAGGGCGACGAATTCAAAAGTGTCGTTCTGGTTCGAAGAAAAGGGGAGTTCATCTTTCCTGTCGAGCTCGAGGTCCGTTTCGAGGACGGTGCGACCGTACTCGAATCGTGGGACGGAAAGGAGACCTGGAAAAAATTCACTTACGTTCGTCCGGACCGGCTCGTTTCGGCGACGGTGGATCCCGAGCGAAAGATTCTTCTCGACGTGAGCTATACCAACAACAGCCGCACCGTGGAGGTCCAGTCCGCCGGGGTGAACAAGTTGACGTTTCGATGGCTCTTTTTATGGCAATGTCTGACGGAGCTTCTCAGTCTATGACGGCGATGGGAAAACGTGGCGGCTTTTTCCATGACCTGGGCCGCGCGTTCCGGGTTGGCGTGCGTGACACCCTCCGCGTCAAGCGGGCCGTTGTCGTCTTGTATCTCGCGAACCTAGTCCTGGGATTGTTGGTCGCGCTCCCGTTGCGAAGCGTTTTGAGTCAGTTCGCCGGGCGAAGCTTGCTCGGCGGCGAGACACGTTTCGACATTCACTTCTATCTGGAGCTTTTCGCGGCTCACAGAACTGCTCTCTCGAGCCTCATCGGTCCTGCGTTGTTGGTCTTCGGCATTTATAGCCTGATATCGCTCTTTTTTTCTGGAGGGGTAATCTGTGTTCTGGCCCGAGACGAGCGATACCGACCGGATGTCTTCTGGGGCGGCTCGGCTCGCTTCTTTGGCCGGTTCATTCGGCTGGTTCTTTGGAGTCTCCTGCTTCTTCTTGTTCTGGCACTATTCCCCCTCATCGCCTATGGGTTGCAACGATTGATTTACGGTGCCGATCCCTACGAATACGTAAGTTTCTGGGGACGCAGGATTCAAGTGGGTCTCGCTTTGCTCGGTCTTGCCTTTTTCGTGATCTGTCTCGACTATGCCCGAGTTCAAACCGTGCTCGAAGACGAAAAACGGATGCGCCGGTCCCTGTGGCGTGGCATCCGGTTCAGCCTTCGAAACCTGATCGCGGTTTGTGGATTGGCGTTGGTCTTGTTCCTCGCCGGTGCACGTGGTTCTTTGGGTTTACCGAGGACTATCGGGTGTGCTGGGAGTCGTCTTGCTTTTGCTGCTTCAGCAGGCCTACGTCTTCTGGCGGATGGCGCTTCGTGTCACTCGCTACGGCGCGGAGATGGAGCTCTATCGTCTGCGCAACGAAAACGGAAACGAAGCTCTTTGCCCTCCAAACTCCGAGTCCCAACGGCCGGAGATGGAGGCGTTACAGGAAGGACAGCAACCTTCCGGAGTCAGCTTGTAGGACTCGATCAGATAACCGTGGCGCTCGATGAGGAGCTCTCGGCAATCGGGACATCGCGTGTTCTCGAGGTCGCTCACCCTTCCCGGTAGATTCCCGGCGTAGATGTAGCGCAAGCCCGCCTTCTTTCCGATCTCCGCCGCCCTTTCGAGAGTCCTCGCGTCGGTGTTGGCAGGATCCGTCATCTTGTAGTTCTTGTGAAAGGCGGTCACGTGCCAGGGGATATCGGGTGAGATGGCGACGAGGAAATCCGCAATCTGCCGGAGCTCATCATCGGAATCATTGAAGCCGGGCACGACCAACGTCACGATCTCGGTCCAAAATCCCATCTCGTGGATGCGACGGATAGACTCGAGAATAGGGTCGATCTGCGCGCCGAGCTTTCGGTAGTTGGCGGGATTGAAGCTCTTGAGATCGACTTTAAAGAGATCGAGCCAGGGACGAAGGTATTCGAGAACCTCGGGTGTCGCGTTGCCGTTCGAAACGTAACCGGTTGCAAGACCGGCGGCACGGGCCTCTTTGAAAACGGCGACCGCCCACTCACTCGTGATCAAAGGCTCGTTATAAGTGCTGACTACAACCCGTGCTCCTTGTTCGATCGCGTCTCGAACCATGGCTTCGGGATTTGCCCGATGGGGAGGTACGACCGCCGATGGATCTCGAAGGGCTTGAGAGGTCACCCAGTTTTGGCAGTACGCACAATGGAGGTCGCACCCGAGCATGCCGAAGCTATAGGCCAGACCGCCCGGGTAGGCGTGGAAGAAGGGCTTCTTCTCGATGGGGTCGCATTGCAGACCGCTCACGTAGCCCCAGGGCACGTAGAGCTTTCCGCCCTCGTTGTAGCGGATTTTGCAGACGCCGGGGCGGCCGTCGGGAATGGGGCATTCGTGTCCGCAGGCGTAACACCGGACTTTGTTTTCTTCCAGTGTTTCGTAGAGGGTGCCCTCGCGGACATTGTCGTTCAGTGTTTCTTGTAAGGTGGGCATGTTTTCGCCCTCGTTTCATTCATTATAGCCATTCGCTAGATATTGCCGCATCTCCTCGGGCAAAAAGCTCGGCGAAGCGTAGACCACCCGACCCCCAAATAGGGTCATGGCGGTTTCCACCTCCGCGAGGCGGCGCGGCGGTATTTTGAAGAGGTTCTCGCTCGCGACGACGAGATCCGCGGGTGTCCCCGCAGTGAGAGCTCCGTCGCCTGTGTAAGCGCGAATTGCTTCTTCGAGCGAAAGCTTCTCGCCGGGGCCCCAGCCGCCTTCGGGTTTTCCGTCGAGGTTTTGTCGGGTCACGGCGGTGAATATGCCCAGGAAGGGGCTCAGGGGATATCGGGGCCAGTGGCTTCCAAAGACCAGACGCGTACCCGATCGAAGGAGTGTTTTCCAGGGATAAAGACCTGCCTGTTGGATTTCGACGAAGTCGAACGAGGCCCGATAGGGTTGGGCGATCACCGTGACGTCGAGAGCGGCCAACCTCGCGCAGGACCTCTTCCGACACGACAGTGACTCCATCCAAGTACCGTTGCTGTTTCGAAAAAAACATGCGGTCCGCCTTTTCAAATGCAGCTAGTGCGGCTCGGACTTCATCTTCATTGAGGGCTTGGAGAACGTCGGGGGAATCCTTGGCAAGCACGACTCGTAGCTCGAGTTCTCCCCGTTTGGATAGCTCCTCGTAGAGCTCCGGGTCAGCGTCAAAGGTTTGTATCGAGGTGACGCCGAACCGGTGGGCGTATTCGATGCCGCGTCGAAGCGCTTCGAGCTTTCCTTCGCGCGTCAGTTGCGGTAGACGGTCGCGGGCCGGCGCGATGGCCTCTCCGGAGAGGAGGCCCGTATCCGAGTTTATTCGTAGGCGCTTCAAGGCGATCGAGTTGAGCAGCGCCACATGGCTAAGTCGATCCTCGAGAAATACGGGCCGGTCCGAGACCACAGATCCAGGTCTGCGGCCGATAGTTCCAAAAGATGACCAAACCGACCTGATCCGACAATCCATTCAGAATCGGGAGTGTTGTTCGCATGGGCTTGGACTAGATCTCGTATGTCGGCAACGGAATGGACTTCGTCCAAACGGAGTCGATCGAGTCCGATCGATCCCTCGAGAAAAAACACCGAGCTGTCGTGAAAACCTGGGGTGACGGTCCGACCGCCGAGCTCGATGACCGTGGTTTCCGTTCCGATGAAACGGTCCATGTCGACGTTTGAGCCGACGGACCTTATCGTATCCGCCTCGATGGCGAGAGCTTCCGCCCAAGGGTGGCTCGGATCGAGCGTGAAGACGTTGCCGCCGCGCAAAACGAGGTCGACACCCCGGCCGGGACCGCAGACATATCGAAGGGTACCGATACCAGAATGAGCCCGGCGACGAGTCTAGCGGGCTCTATTGAGAGTCCGCTCCATCCCAGTTTCCGATCCAGGTCGTCGGGTTCCGTTCGTTGCCATGAATGGACCAAACATCGAAACGGGCGGGATTGAGCTCCGTCGCGCCGATCGTGAACCGGATGTGGCGGATTTCGCCCGGTCCCTCGGGCTCTGCGAGCTTTCCCCTCCGCGTGATTTCTAGTTTTCCGTTGCCTTTTTCTCCTCAACGTCTTTGGGTAGTGGCTTGCGAGGTAGCATCTCATCGCGCATCGCGGCATGGTACACGAAAGAGGCCATGATGACCGCCGCCTGCATCAGGTCTTCCCGGCGCAGATGATCGTAGACGTCCAGAACCGTGTGGTGGGTACGCGTCGAGTAGTCCAGGCCATCCTGGATGAATTGGAATCCGGGCAGCCCCACCCGGTCGAAGGGCACATGATCCGTTCCTCCCGTGGTGTTGGGCGTTACGGTATCGGCGCCGAGATCGTGGAAGGGTGCGAGCCAGGCTTCGAAGATCGGCTGAACCGCGACATTGCCCTCCGCGTAGATCCCTCGGATCTTGCCGCCGCCGTTATCCAGGTTGAAGTAAACCGAGAGCTTGGCGTGCGCGGGCTTCAAGATGAGAGGGCCCTCCTCGGCACGCATGAACGAGGGCATTTTCTTTTTTTCGGGATCGGTGGGCTCGGGTCGAGTCGCGAAGTGATTCTGGACATGAGCCACGGAGCCCAAAAAGCCCTGCTCTTCGCCACCCCACAGAGCGATGCGGATCGTGCGGCGCGGCCGAACGCCCAACGCTTTTAGGATCCGGACCGCTTCCATCGCTACGGAAACGCCGGAGGCATTGTCTGTCGCCCCCGTGCCGGTGTGCCAGGAGTCGAGGTGTCCTCCCAGCATGACGAGCTCGTCCTTCTTATCCGTGCCGGGAATCTCCGCCACCGTGTTGTAGGCCTTCGTGTCCTCATCGTGGAACCGGGCCTGAACGTTCACCTCGAGGCGGACTTGTTTTTCGTGGTCGGTGACCAAGCGGTGGATCCAGTTGTAGTGCTCGGTCGCCATGGCCAGAGCGGGCACACCGGGATTGCCATCTACTTCGCGGGAGCCGCCACCGGAGACTCGGACGATGCCGTTATCCCGCGAGCTGATCTCGATGATGGCGGCGACTTTTTCTTGAACGAGGAACTCGTTGAGAGTTTTGCTGAATTGGTAACGTTTGAGGAACCGCTGTCTCCATTCCTGGGGCCGGTCCCGAGGAATCTCGAACTTGGCCATGTCGTCCAGGTCTTTTTCGGAGTAGCGTTGGAAAAAAGGTTGATTCCTTTCCTTGGCCTCCCGCGGATCGTCGAGGAGCAAAATCTTACCGGCGAGCTTGCCCTTATACTTTTCCAGGTCTTCTTCGGACTCGAGCTTGACCTTCATCACCGTGCCGGTGACCGGTCCCTTGGTCCCCGGCGTCCAAGCCTTGGGTAGCGCGAGAAGAGGTGTACGGCGTGGCTCGGTCATATGTACGGCGGCGTGATCGAAAGACCATCCCCGCCCGAAATCCCAGCCCTCGAGTTGGGCGTTCTCGAGACCCCACGACTCGAGCTTTTGTTGGGTCCATTCATTGGCTTGCTTGAGTCCCGGCGAACCGGTCAACCGGGGTCCGATGACGTCCGCCAACATGGCTACGGTCTCCATGATTTCCGAACGGTTGAGTCCCTCGTCGCGAATCTTGTTGACCATGTCGAGGTCTACGACCTCTTCCGCGAAAACGATAACGGGGGCAACGAACAATAGGATGATAAAAGGGAGCGCTCTTCTCAGCATGGATACCTCCTGACAGGTCCGGGCGGACGTAAAGGAGCGGAAATATTATCACATTGGCCGGTTACGGGTTGATCCGAAGGCAAACGTGCAGAGCGGTGCTGTGTGCTCAACCAATCTGAAGAGTCGAGCAACGACTAAAAAAGCGTATAGATGAACGGTGCCGCAGCGCTTCCACTCAACAAAACCAATGCACCCAGGAAGAGCACCGTGATCACAATCGGGGCGAGCCACCACTTCTTGTTCTCTTTGAGAAACTGCCAAAACTCGACCAGAAGTCCGACACGCTTTTCTTCGGCAAGTTGCTGGAAATCGCCAGCTTCGTCTCGATCCTGTTTAGTCATCGACGGTCTCCAAAAATCTCGTTAAAACTGCTTGAAGTAGCTTGCCTTGTCCTTACGGGCGACATGGGGTTCCCAATAACTCTCGGCCGAGCGGTCGAGCTTCCGGTGGAGCGGGTCGCGCCGGAGGACTCGGAATAACAGACCGACCGGGGTAATGATAACGAAAAAGATGACAGCCATCACAACGTGAGAGACGACGAACCCGATGGGGTAGGTGATGACGGAGAGCGTCACAAAAAGAGCTCGGTTGGCGACCGGTACGGCGATGGAGAAAAACCCGCTCAGCAAACCAAGCCCCCATAAAACGTAAGACACGGTCTCGGTGGCGCCGCCGAAATCGAATCCGAAAAGTCCCCGTTTCCAGTAGACCAGCCCGCCAATCAAGCCGAAGGCGGCAAGCGCCAGGAAACCGAAGCTACGAAGCTCCTTTTTCGTCGGATTGAAATTGATGTCGAGCATCTTGAGACTCCGGTTAATCCAAGGCGAACTGGGCCAGGTAGGCATCGATCTCGTGCTGCTTGGCCTGGGGCTGATCCTCCTTCAGGAGGAGAAAATCGCCCATCACCAGCGCGTCCATGTTGGTGGCCATGAAGCATCGATAGGCGTGCTCGGGGTTGCAAACGATCGGTTCGCCACGCACGTTGAAGCTGGTATTGATAATGACGGGGCAACCCGTTTTATCCCTGAACCGTTTGATGATGTCGTAGTACCGGCCGTGTCGCTCCTTATCCACCGTCTGGACCCGGGCCGAATAGTCCACGTGGGTGATGGCGGGAATCTCCGACCGGAGCTGCTTGAGCTTTTCCAAACCCCATGCATCGCCATCCGTGGAGCTCGTTCTTTTGTCCTCGACCACCGGAGCGACGAGAAGCATGTAAGGGCTGTCCTCTTCGGGACGCATCTGGAAGTAGTCGGCCACATGGTCTCGAAGCACGGACGGAGCAAAGGGCCGGAAAGACTCGCGAAACTTGATCTTGAGGTTCATGACCGACTGCATCTTGGGAGAGCGGGCGTCGCCGATGATCGAGCGACATCCCAGCGCGCGCGGCCCGAACTCCATGCGCCCTGCCATGTGCCCGACGACTTTCTCGCCGGCGATGAGCTCCGTCACTTCCTCGACGAGGTCTTCTTCTCGGTCGAACTGTCGATACTTGGCTCCTTGGGAGTCCAAGAAGCTCTTGATGGTTCCGTTCGTGAATTCCGGGCCGAGAAGAGAGCCTTTTTGGGAGTCCACCGTTCTCGAAGGCCGAGGTTTTTCAAGAAGTTGATGCCAGACGAAAAGGGCCGCTCCGAGAGCCCCGCCCGCGTCTCCGGCGGCGGGCTGGATCCATATATTCTTGAAAGGGCCTTCCCGCAGAATCCGGCCGTTACCCACGCAGTTCAGGGCAACACCCCCGGCCAGGCAGAGATCCTCGAGTCCCGTCAATTCGTGCGTATGGCGGGCGATGCGGAGCATGATCTCCTCGGTAACATCCTGGATCGACGCGGCGATGTCCATCTCTCGCTGGGTCAGGGCGGACTCCATCTTCCGAGGCGGGCCGTCGAAGAGCCGGTCGAAATTGCGGTTGGTCATGACGTCGTCGGTGCAAAAACCGAAATAGTTCATGTCCATCCGGAACGAACCGTCTTGTTTGAGGTCGATCAGCTTTTCGAGAATCACGTCGCGATATTTCGGCTCTCCGTAGGGCGCGAGCCCCATGAGCTTGTACTCGCCGCTGTTCGACCTTGAAGCCGCAAAAGTAAGTAAAGGCCGAATACAGGAGCCCCAAAGAGTGGGGGAACCGCAGCTCAGGCTCGAGCTCGATCTTGTTGCCTCGCCCGACGCCGATACTGCCGGTCGCCCATTCGCCGACACCGTCGAGCGTCAGGATGGCCGCCTCGTCGAAGGGAGATGGAAAAAAGGCGCTGGCGGCGTGCGATTCGTGATGCTCGGTGAAGATGTAGCGACCTTTGATACTGATGCGACAGCCCTTTGTCCAATTCCCGCGGCATGTAGAGCTTCTGCTTGAGCCACAGAGGCAGGCCCTTGAGAAAGAGCTTGTAACCCCTGGGGGCATAGGCGATATAGGTTTCGAGAAGCCGGTCGAACTTGAGCAAGGGCTTATCGTAAAAGGCCACGTAGTCGAGCTCGCCCGGTCCGATTCCCGCTTCTTCCAGGCAGTAGTTCAAGGCATGGGTAGGGAAGCGGTAGTCGTGCTTCTTCCGGGTGAATCGCTCTTCCTGAGCGGCGGCCACGAGGTCGCCGTCCTCGACCAGGCAGGCGGCGCTGTCGTGATAGAAGGCGGAGATTCCGAGTATGCGCATGGCTTTTGAGAACCTTGGATTATTATTGAGGTTGGGATGAAAAGGATACCGCAAATGTTTCTAATTAATTAACAAATGCGGAATCTGGGCTGAGCCCGACTAATTTCTATAGCTGGCTGTTCGCCACGTCGTGCCTTCCTTGGTGTCTTCCACCACGACCCCGAGCTCCATGAGGCGGTTGCGGATTTCGTCTGCCAAAGCCCACTGTTTTTCCTGCCTCAGGCGCGTCCGTAGCTCGACGAGCAAGTCGATGAATGGGGCTGCTTCTCGTTGGGAGGTCCGAACCGTCTCGAGACGAAGGCCGAGGACACCAGATAGCTCCTGTAAGGTTGACTGAGCCGTTTCAAGCGCTTCGGCACCGGTTCCGGCTTCCCGAGCCTGGTTGATGGCCCGCACCAGCTCGAAGAGGTGGCTGAGGGCGACCGGCGTGTTGAAATCGTCGTCCATGGCGGCTTCGAATCCGTTCCGGGCATCGAGAGCCTTTTTTACGAGCTCCGGTCCTTGTGAGGAATCCCTCGAGGAAGCTCGGGCCGGTCGCAGCCCGCCGCGCAGTCGTTCCAGCGCGCTCTCCGCCTGCTTGATCACCTCATCGTTGAAGGTGAGGGGACTCCGGTAGTGCGAGTTGAGGATCAGGAGCCGGAGCACATCGGCCTCGTGCTCGTTGAGAAAGGCTTCGATGGTGAAAACGTTGCCCGTTGACTTGGACATGGCTTCGCCGCCCATTTGCATCATACCGTTGTGCATCCAGAAGTTGACGAAGGGCTTTCCCGTGAAGCCCTCACTTTGAGCAATCTCGTTCTCGTGATGGGGAAAGACCAGGTCATTTCCGCCGCCGTGGATATCGATTTGCTCACCGAGGTGCCGAAGGCACATGGCGGAGCATTCGATGTGCCAACCGGGCCGGCCCGCGCCCCAGGGGCTTTCCCAGGACAGGCTCGCCCGGCTTGGCCGCTTTCCATAGAGCGAAGTCGGCCGGATCTTCTTTTCTTTCATCGATCTCGAGGCGTGCCCCGGCCTGCATATCCTCGAGCGCTCTTTTGGATAGCTTGCCGTAATTGCCGCTTCGCCCTACCCGGAAATAGACATCTCCGTCGAGAGGGTACGCGAGTCCTCGGTCGATCAGGCCCTCGACCAGCTCGGATGATCTCCGGCATTTCCATCGGACACCCGGGGGTAGACGTGGGCGGGAAGGATACCCAAGTCACGAAGGTGTTCGTTGTATTCCTTCATGTATCGCTCGGACAAGGCTCACCGGTTCGACCCCCAGTTCGTTGGGCCCGCCGGATCACCTTGTCGTCCACATCGGTATAGTTCATGACGTGGACGACCTCGTACCCTTTGTATTCCAAGTAGCGCCGGACGACATCGAAAACGAGAGACGACATGGCATGGCCCACGTGGGCCTTGTCGTAGACCGTGGGACCGCACACGTACATCCGGACGATTCCCGGCTGGATCGGCTCGAAGGATTTTTTGGTCCGGGTCATGGTGTCGTAGATTTTCAGGCTCATTTTTCGACACTCCCAGCGATCGATGGATGTTGAAGTGAACTGCAGCGATAGATGGCGGCGGCGAAGCTACCGCATTTTATGTCGAATCTTGGCGATCTCGCTCACCGCATCGATGGCCGTCTGGATGTGCTCCTCGGTGTTGAACGGCCCGACACCGAACCGAACCGAACCGTGCATTTCGGTCGTTCCCAGTTGATCGTGGACCCGTGGGGCACAGTGCAGGCCGGTTCGACAGGCGATGTCGTAGTCCACATCGAGCATGGTGCCTACGTTCATGGACTCCACGCCGTCGACGTTGAAGGTGAAGATGCCGATGTGATTCGTCAGATCGTCTTGGCAGTACATGGTGACGCCATCGATTTCCCTGAGGCCATCCCTGAGCATCGTGGTGAGCTTCATCTCATTCTCGTGGATCGCTTCGAGGCCCTTTTCCTGAATCCACTTGAGACCCGCATTGAGTCCCGCTATACCGACGACATTGGCGGTGCCGTACTCGAGTCGCCAGGGGTACTCGTAGAGGTGGGTCTTTACGGCGGAACGCACACCGGTTCCTCCGGCGCGGGTGAGCCGGATGTCGATACCGTCTCGGACGTAAAGCCCGCCGATACCGGTGGGGCCGAAAAGAGATTTGTGGCCGGTGAATGCCACGACATCGACGTTTTGTTCCTGCATGTCGATGGGGATCTTGCCTGCCGATTGAGAAACGTCGATGGCGAAGGGGATTCCTCTTTCCTTGCAGTAGGCTCCGATTTCCTTGATCGGCTGGATAGTACCGATGACATTCGAGGCGTGATTGACAATGACGAGCTTCGTGTTGTCCTTGAACCTCTTTTTGATGTCGTCGGGATCGACGAATCCCTTGTCGTCGAAGGGCACCCAGTCGACCTCTACGCCGTTGAACTCGCTTTGATGATGAAGGGGCCGGAGCACCGAGTTGTGCTCGATGGTCGTCGAGATGGCGTGGTCGCCTTTCTCGAGCATCCCCCAGATGATGAGATTCAAAGCGTCGGTGGAATTGTAGGAATAGCAAAGCCGTTCCGGGGGCCTCCGCCGTTGAAGAACTCCGTGAGCATCTTGCGGGTGTTCTCGACGAATCTCCCGTCTCGATGCACAGGTCGAAGCCGGAGCGACCGGGATTGACGCCGAAATCGCGGTAAAAACGGTCCATGAATGTATAGACTTCTTCCGGTTTGGGGTAGGATGTAGCGCCGTTATCCAGGTAGATGAGCTTTGCCATGTGTTGCCTCCACAATACGAGCTGTTCTGTAGCTCAAACAAACGACTTATATTAGCAGACTGAGGAGGCTTAGATGAAAAATGACCGCTTGCGTGTTGCCGTCCTGGGGGCCGGAAAATGGGCGGAATTCGCCCACATCCCCGGCTGGCAGCGGGACCCCCGCGCCGAGGTTGCCGTCCTCTGCGACGTCGTGGGGGAGCGGGCCCGGGAGATGGCCGGGCATTTCTCCATCCCGGACGCCACCGACGACTGGCAGGCCGTTGTCGGCCGGTCGGATATCGATGTCGTCGACATCGCCACTCCCTCCCGGACCCACCATCGAGCTCGCCTGGGCCGCCATCGAGGCGGGAAAGCACGTCTTGTGTGAAAAGCCGGTGGCCTACGATTTCCGTGAGACCCGGCGCGCGGCTGAGCTGGCGAAGAACAAGGGGCTCAAAACCAAGCTCGGCTTCACCTTTCGCTACAGCCCGGGAGTTCAGTACGCCAAGTCCATGATCGACGAGGGTTTCGTCGGAACGCCCTTCATCATGAATGGCTACGAGCAAAACTCCCAGTGGCTCGACCCGCAGGAGCCCCTCCGCCAGGTGGACCACGAGGCCGATCCGGCCGTCATCCAAACGTCGTCTTTGGAAGGTTACGGCGCCCCCATCATCGATATCGGCCACTGGTGGGTGGGGGCGGACCTGAGCCGGGTGGTGGGGACCATGCGCAACTTCATCCCCGAACGGATGGTGCGCGACACGGGTCGCATGATGCGCATGAACATCGATGACGGCGATATCTACCTTTGCGAGTACGCGAACGGCGCCATCGGCTCCATCCAAACCAGCTTCGTCACCATCGGCAACTACCCCGGCGTGGAAGCCCGAATCTATGGAAGCACGGGAGCCATCATTTGCCGCTGGTCGAGGAGTTCGGCGTTGCCGAGACCATCAAAGTGGCCACTCCGGACGATGTGGAGTTCAAGGAGCTCGAGATCCCCGAGCGGTTCTACCCGGCGGGCGGTCACCCGACGGGAGTCCTGGCGGAGCCTTTTCTACGCCAACCTCATCAAGGACTTCATTGACGAGATCGTCGAAGGAGGGGAGCGCAACCAAGGCAATTTCGAGGATGGTGCCTGGGTCCAGGAAGCCATTAATGCCGTGGAGCTTTCGTTCCACGAGCGTCGTTGGGTGGATCTTCCTCTGGAGTGATGAGCATGGAAACCAAGGCCCCCGCTTTCAATAAGTGGCTCGATGATTTCTTTCATTCCTACTACCGGCACCGCCCGGTCAACGCGACATTCATCGGCGTTCATGACTACGACGACCGTCTGCCCGACTTTTCCGAGAGGCGGCGTGTCGCGAAGTCGTGAGCGAGATGAAGAGCTCTCCTGAGACGACTTCATGACTTGCCGGAGGAGTCCTTGACCGAATTCGAGTCCATGGACCGGAAGCTCGCCGAGGGTTTTCTCGAGATCCAGCTCTGGGAGTACGACTCGAACCACTTCCACCGGGGCAATCCCAGTGTTTATACGGGAGAGGCGATCTTCGGTGTCATGTCGCTCTTCCTTCGTCCCTTTGCGCCGTTCCGCGATCGGGTGGAGTCGGCCATCGCCCGCCTCGCGGCTATCCCGGAGTTTTTGGCCAGGCGCGGCGGAACGTACGCCGAGCGCCGCGAGACCTGGACCCAACGTGCCATCCGGGAGTGTACGGGTGCGCTTCATTTCCTCGGCGAGGGCATCGACATCCTCATGGAGGACGAGCGGTTTCCGAGTCGCGGTTGCGGGAGGAGGCCGACCGTGCGGCAGAGGCACTTCACCGAGCTCCAAAACTACCTCGAGTCCGAGCTCATCCAGAATTCGACCGACCACGTATGCCTGTGGGGAAAAACCCCTGGATCTGCTTTCTAAGTAAAGGCCACTTCCTCGACATGGATGCCGCCGCCATCGAGAAATTCGCCCTGGAGCGGCTTTCGGAGTGTGAAGAGGCCTTGGAGTCGCATGCCGCCGACTTCGGAGCTTCAGACTGGAAAGAGGCCCTCTCACAGCTATCGGACGTGCACCCGACCGTTGATGGCTACTACGATCGTTATCAGGAGGTCTGGGACGCCTGCCGGGCCAAGGTCGAGGAGAACAAGCTCCTGACCTGGCCCGACTATCCCATTCGCTATGTCCCCCAGCCTCGCTGGGCCCGAAAAGCGGCGCCGTATCTATATTTCCTTTTCTATCGCTCCCCGGCAGCCTTCGACGAGGTGCCCATCGTCGACTATCTCGTCACCCCCATCGAGCCCGAGATGCCGCCGGAGGAGCAAGAGCGCCTCTTGAGAGCCAACAACGACAGTGTCATCAAGCTCAACCATGTCGTCCACCACGGCGGCCCCGGCCACCATGTCCAGAACTACAACGCCTTACCGACCCGGTCCCGAATCGGTCAGATCGCGGCGGTGGACTGTGCCTCCCGCATCGCCATGTTTTGCGGCGGCACCATGGCCGAAGGATGGGCCTGCTACGCCACCGACCTCATGGAGGAGGTTGGTTTTCTGACTCCGCTCGAGCAACTTGCGGAAGCCCACACCCGCCTCCGCATGGCGGGCCGCGCGTTCGTGGACGTCCGCCTCCACACGGTGAGCTCATACCCTCGAGCAGGCGGCCGATTTCTACCGTGACCGCATTGGAATGTCCACTGAAGCCGCCCAATCGCGAAACCGTCAAAAACAGCATGTTCCCCGGGTACCGGCCCTCATGTACCTCGTCGGAACCGACCTCATCCACAACTCGCGCCGAGGCGCGCAGGGACCTGGGTTCGACTCGAAACGCTTCCACGATCGGTATCTTGTCCTGCGGTTCGATTCCCGTGTCGCTCATTGTGAATTTCCAGGCTTAGCGTGGGGGAAGTCACGGTCCTAATGTTAAACTTTCCCGCGACGGCGGTAACAAACGACGGCCCATGCGGAAGCCAAAGGATGCTTAAATCTTCTTTTAAAAATCTTTGTTTTGGCCGAGGGGCCGACAACAGAGGATCTTTCATGTAGCAGAAAAAAAGCCCTAGGCTTACGACCCAGGGCTTTTGAGATCTGATTATGGGATGGGGACTATCTCTTGAAAACTTTCTTCCGTTTGAGTCCCGCCAAGCAAATCAGCCCACCGCCGAGCAGTATCAGAGTGGCCGGTTCGGGAACAGAGTTAATCTCGAGGTCATCCACTAAAAACCACGTGTCAGTCTGCAGAAGCGGTGAATACGAGCTCATCTACGCCCATTAGATTTGCGGAAACAGGGCTATATGAATCAGCAGGCAATGCTATGGGTCCTGTGCTGCCGACTTCAACACCACCGAGGTACCCCGTAACCGTTATTTCTCGGGTAGTAAAAGATTGCGCGCTATTGTTCAAAGCCCAGCCGGTGAACGATGCCCCAATAAAATTGAAGGCGGTACTTGAAGAAATCGAAACACTGTCGGTTGTTACCGTCGTTGTACGGCGGATTCTCACCTGAAGGGGAACCGTAACCGTTATTGTAACGATGTATAACTAGGTGTCATTAGTGACTTCCCAGCCAGCAGACCAGCTAAAACCCTGGTAATTCGAATCAAGAACAACCCAACCAGCTGGATCGATGGCGACATCATCATAGTTAATAACAATAGCACCGGCCGTACCTGCTGTACCAAACGCTAGCGCCACAACCCATAGAAGTAGTAAGGCATTTTTCATCTTCGTAACCTCCATCTTCTCTGTGTGCTGGCTTTGTCTTTTAAAGCTGGATTTAAGGCTATGCCAACAACAACATAATTGGCTGAAATGCAAATCACATACCAATATGGGTAAAAGTTTTAAATTGTATGGTTTACAGAATTGCGTGCTTTTCTCTAGCAGGGATTAGCAATGCATTGTTGATAGGAAGACCGACGGTTTTGGAGGGAAGGCAAGTCCGTTGGGAAAACAAAGCAACCTAAGTACACATTTAAAAAGACTTATCGGAATGGTTTCATCGAACCTGTACCTGTAAAGAATTCCGACGAATATAAGTACACGAATGGCCCATCGGTTCCGGATCCGAATCCAGCTTCGTCACCACCGGCACTACCCGGGCGGTGGAAGCCCACTGTACGGATAACGAGGGCGTCATCAAACTGAATCACGTCGACCACCATAGCGGACCCGGGCACCACGTGCAGAACTACAACGCCTTTCGATCTCAGTCCCGAATCGGTCAGATGGCGGAGGTGGATTGCCCTCCCGCATCGCCATGTTTTGTGGAGGCACCATGGCATGAGGAGGTCGGCTTTCTCACCCCGCTAGAGCAACTTTCTGAAGTCCACAACTGCCTTCGAATGGCCGGCCCGCCATCGTGGACACCCGCCTACAATCTGGGGCGTTCACGTTGGAGCATGCAACGCGATTCTACCTGGACCGCATCGGTATGTCGTCCGAACCTACAAGAACAGCATGTTTCCAGGAACGGCGCTCATGTACCTCATCGGTGCAAAGCAGTTGGTTGGTAAGGCACCTAAGCATGATTGGAGCAAGTTCCACGATCGCATCTTGTCTTTCGGTTCCGTATCCGTTTCGCTGGCGGCACGGTTTTCTGGTGGGCTGGAATCCAGGGGAACAAAAGAAACCCGACTCTGGATTCTAAGCAGAGCCGGGCTTAACGATCGGCGAGGATTTCAAGGTCTATTTTAGGTTTCTTTTCTCCGACCCAGCAATCCTAGAGTTGCTAAACCGAAACCGAGAAGCAACAAGGTCGCTGGTTCGGGGACCGACGCAGGTTCGCCTGTGATCTCGATGGAACCAATCCTGATTATTTCCTCGATCGAATCTGTGTCGAATTGAAGACTAATCGATGTTGTCTCGGAATCTAGGTTAAAGGATACGAACTGATACGTATCGTCTAAGGTCGTGGTGCCATCGGATAGAGGTCCACTTTCACCATCGGGACCTTGAAAAGATGCCAATTCTTCTTCCGTAGAATTAGCGGTAGCATTAACTATCAGTCTATCCTTATTACGAGGAGGAATCCATTCAAACCCATACTCTGTGCCGCTGTCGCCTTCACCCGGTGTTCGAATTGAAACGACCAACTCCAAATCCGTATAGCCAGTTAAGTCTATTCCTAAGTTTCCAAGATCTACTGAAATAGCCGGCTTTTGATTACCTAGCTGATTTCGGGCTGTAAACTGGGAATTCCAATAGCCGAGAGCGGAACCTCCATCGGTATAACCCCAAAAGTATCCGTTGGCGGGGGCTTGAGTGAAGTCAATAGCGTCGTAGTTGGTGCCGAACCCAGTTGCGAGAGTAGTGTCCTCGAAGTCTTCCATAAAAATTGTGACTGCCTGAGCAGAAACACTACAAAACAGAAAGGCGACTGCTACTGCTGCAAATAAGAGCCCTTTTGATCTCATTTCATTCTCCCATATCTCTAAGTCTCAAAAGCTTACGCAAAGGATGTGCCATTGCAACAGCGAGCGTTTCAACAAGCGGGTTGGTTATCATAAGTACTTGAACACAAGGGGAATGCTTCTCTGTTCCTCCGGTTGCCGGCCATATTTCCGCGCAGGGTCACGGGATACAGAAATGTGAAGAATTCCGACACTCGAGTGGAGGGGATGCCAATTTTTTCTGGATCAGCTCGTAACATGAGTAAGCACATTGTGTTATGGATGTTGAGCTCAAAGGGGAGAATTGTAAAGAGATCCGACAGTATAAGACAGGTTTCCCAGGCAACGTCCGTATCGTTGAGTCAGTGAGAGAAGCCCATTTGGGGCAGGGATTTCGGAGTGTTTTTTGGACGCTATCGGAGCTCTTGCAGGATCGCTCTTGCTTCTTCGACGCCACTGAACTCCTGATTTGTCATCGTTGCTTCGGACAGGGCTCGCCGAGCTTCGTCCAGATTCCCCAGCTTGTAATGGGTCATTCCCAGGTGGTAAAGCACTTCGGCATTGCCGGATAGTTTCTCGGCGCTCTCCTGAATCAGTGAGAGGGCCTGCTGATAGACTCCGCGCTCGTAGAGAATCCACCCCAAGGTGTCGGCGATGCGCGGATCATCCGGCGCCACTTCCCTCGCCATCTGCGCGAGCTCGAGGGCTTGCTCTTGATCCTCTTCGTTTTGGGAAAGGATGTAGGCCAGGTTGTTGGCCGCTACGGCGTATCTCGGATTGATTTTGAGGGCCTTTCGGTAGCTTTCCACCGCGCTCGAAACATCCCCCGACATCTGTTGGACGATCCCGGAACGCGCCAGCAACGACGGTGTCTCGGGCCCCTCTTCCAGCGCCTTGTCGATATTTTTCAAGAGCTTTGTCGTAATCACCGCCGGAGGCATACAAATTCCCTAGTTGAGCATGGGCAGCGACTGAATTCGGGTCTAGTTCTACGGCTCGGAGGTAAGCTGCTTCTGCTTGTTCTTTCTCGCCGCGACTCATATAAACTCGGCCCAGGAGCAACTGGAGGGGACCCGACTCGGGGACGAGTCCGATTTGCTTTCTGAACCCGTTCGAGTGCAGCGTCCGGTCGGTTCCGCGCAAAGTCCATAGCCACGAGCTGGCCTAAAGGCTCGATGAAGTTCGGCTGCATTTCGAGAGCTTTCTCGAAGAATCCGCGAGCTTGACTATCTCCCTGGGCTCTCAAACCGATGCCGACGAGGAAAGGCCCGCGCGGATTCTCGGGTTCGAGCTCGGCGTATCTTACGATAGGCCTCCGTTGCCTCCGCCCGCTTGTTCACTCTGAGGTAGGCGCTACCCAGAAGCTGATATGCTCGCGCGTTACTCGATTGGGCCTGAACGAAATTCTCGAGATCCTCAGCAGCGACGTCGTCGGCTCCGGTTCTTAGGTTGAGCTCCGCCAACGTCAAGACCGGGTCCGCGTAGCCCGGATTCGACTCCACGACCTCCCTTAGCTCAACCTTGGCTTGCTGAATGTCTCCGTTTTGAAGGTTTGCCAACGCGAGATTGAAACGAGTGGGAGCATGATTGGGCTGAAGGTCCAGTATCTTTTGAAAGCTCTGGATAGCCTCGGGTGTCTCGCGTTGGCCTAGATGAATACGACCCCTGAGTAGCAGAGCGACCGGATCGGACGGATTTTTTTCAAGAGCCGAGTCGAGGAGCTCGATGCTTTCTTCGAGGTTACCTTCCTCGAAGGCGATTTGAGCAAGAAGGTGCCAGGCTGTGGCGAACTCGGGAGCTTCCTCCGTAATTCCGGTAAGCACCTGTTTGGCTTCCTCGCGTTTGTTCTGCCGGATGTAGAACTCAGCCAGTCGTATCCGAGCTTGCGAGGCTGCCGGCGCGAGCTCCGCGGCCTTTCTCAGCTCGATCTCGGCGTTGTCCAGGTCCCGGCGAATGAGGTAAACGTTGGCCAGCGCGTTGTGTGAAGCGACCGAATCGGGTTCCTTCTCTATCGCACGATTGAACTCCAGCTCAGCCGTCTCCAAGTCTCTCTTTTTGAGATAGAGGTTACCGAGGGCCAAATGGAGCTTTGCCGAATCCTCGTACTGCTCTTGAACCTCGTGAAGCTTCTGTAAGGAAACTTCCACGTCTTCGAGGCTCTCTGTCATGTCGGATTCCAGAACCAACGCATCGAGATTGGCGGGATCCATCTCCAGGACCTGCCAAGTTTCGGAACGGGCCTTATCGAGATCTTTCGCCAGCAAATAGATCGTGGCGAGCTTGACTCGAACGTCGAGGTTGTCCGGATAGAATTTCTTGGCCTTTTGGAGCGAGTTGTGTGCTTGCGCCCATCCACCGGTTTCGAAGGAAGCGAGCCCCAGCCGCAAGGTCGCGTGGGCATTTTCTTCCTCGATTTGAAGGACGTTTCGATACTCGAGGGCAGCTTCACGGTACTGCTCGGCGTCGAAATACTTGTCCCCCCTCTCCAAATGACGGGCCTTCCTCGCTTCCGGTGAGCAAGCTAAAACAGATAGCGCTCAGAAGGATGGCAAGAAAAGTAGATTTTACTCATCTGGGCTCGAGACCAAGTGTCCATTGGAGAACCCCCGTATTTATTCGTTTGAAACCCGCCCTAGGTTGGGCAAAAGGCGAGGCAATATTCGTTTCCTTCGGGCAAAAGCCATCCCGATATGTAGAAAAGCATACCATCGGGACAACGTGGGTTCAAATAACTGCGATAACAGGACTTTGGCACAGCGTTCGTTTGACAGGGCCGGACGCATCGTGTAGAAAATCAGCGGTATAGACCGTCCTGATTGTTCTCCCACCCAATCGGACCGTAGAGGGGGAAGCCATGAGGAATGATGGCCGGAGCGTACGGTGCGGACCTGGAAGATCCCTCGAACGCCTTTCGGCGTCCCGATCCCGGAAATAGTCAGGTGATTCCGATCACTGGAACGTCGAGATGGTTATGAACCCAACAGCGCTACTTTCCCTTTTCGCCGCTGCATTGAGCATTGGGCTTGCGGTCTACGTTTTGGCGAAAGATCGGAAGAGCCTCTCGAATCGTACTTTTTTTGCCGGGATGCTTCTACTTGCAGCGCAGGAGATCATCGCCGCGATCGAGGCCGACGGTCTCTTTAGGTCCGAGGTCTTGTGGTGGCACAGGATCCGTTGGACTCTGGACGCTTACGTGCCCGGCGTTTGGCTTCTTTTTAGTCTCAGCTTCGCTCGGTCGAACTACCGTGACTTCCTGCGCCGGTGGAGGTGGATTCTCGTCGCGGTCTTCGTCGTTCCATCGTTGCTCATATCGATTGGAAGAAATGCGCTCCTGATCGATGCCGTCCTCGAAGAGGCCGGCGGATGGAGATTACCCATCGGCTGGGCCGGTTTCGCGCTGCAGCTTTTTTCTTTGCTGATTTCTATTCTCATCTTGATGAACTTGGAAGGCACCCTGCGGGCTTCGACGGGCGCTCGGCGATGGCGGATCAAATTCACCCTTCTTGGGGTCGGCGCGATCTTGGCGGTCCGGATCTATCTCAGTAGTCAAACGTTGCTTTATAGCTCGACCTATACGCCCCTATTGACGATTAGCTCCGCAACACTGATTTTATCGGCGCTTCTCATCGCCGTATCGCTCTGGCGAAGCCGGGATATTCGATTCGACCTCTACCTTTCCGTCACCGCCGTTTACCGATCTCTCACCCTTTTGATTGTCGGGATCTACCTTCTGGCAGTCGGTTTCGTCGCGCAAGGGGTCCTCGCTTTTGGTGGTTCTCAGAGCCTTCCCGCAGCCACGTTCATCGTGTTCGTGGCTCTAACGGTCCTTGCTGTTGGTCTCCTTTCCGATGAGGGCAGAATCAAATTCAGGGCATTCATCTATCGACACCTGAAGCGGCCCCGCTATGACCATAGAGAGGTCTGGAGGAGCTTCACGCGCCATATCGGGTCGGATCTCGATATTGAGTCCCTGAGCGCAGCCATGGTCAAATTTACTGCGGAGACCTTCGACGTGTCGTCCGCATCGTTGTGGTTACTGAGCGACGCCGGAGACGAGTTGAACCTGGAGCTTCGACCGCGCTTTCGAGAGAGCGCGCTCACGAGTGGCTCCGGAGTAAGGAGAACGGAAAGCTACTCATCGAGCTCATGCGAGGTCACGAAAATCCGTGGGACTTCAACATTATCCGAACTATCATCAGTGGTAGGGGAGGGAGTCCGGCGTCGGATGCGTTGCGTGAGATGAATTTGCGCTACGGCGTTTCACTTGTTGCGGGCGGGCAACACCTCGGTCTTTTGACCCTGAACACCCGCATCACCAAGGACCCATTCACCCCTGAAGATTTGGATCTCTTGAAGATCATCGCCGACGAGGCCGCGGCCCATCTCCTCAACCTGCGACTTGCGGAACGACTTCTCCGAGCTAGGCAGATGGAGGCTTTTCAGACACTTTCCGCTTTCTTTGTCCACGATCTAAAGAACCTGGCTTCACAACTTTCCCTGACGATGCAGAACATTCCGGGGCATTTTAGTGATCCGGATTTTCGCAAAGACATGCAGCGAACGATCGAGCAGAAGTGTGGAGAAGATCTCCAATATGACGCAACGCCTGTCGCCTTTGAGTATCCAGACGGAAATAAACAGGATTCCTCGTTGACATCAACGAAGTCGTGGCCGACGCACTCGCCAACTTGAACGGTTCCGTTCAAGCCCAATTGGTTCAAGATCTTCATCCCGTGGAAAACGTCTACATGGACCCCGAAGGCATTCGTACCGTTGTGACCAACCTGGTTATGAATGCCATCGAGGCAACGCAAGGCAATGAAGCGATCTGTGTGAGTACGGGCGCCCATGACGACTGGGTGATTCTTACGGTGCGCGATGAAGGCGCCGGAATGTCAGAGGAATTCATCGCCCGCTCGTTGTTCCAGCCCTTCCAGACGACGAAAAAGCAAGGATTGGGGATTGGTCTCTTCCATTGTCGGAATATCGTAGACGCGCACCATGGGAGAATGGAGGTAGAAAGCCGTGTGGGGGAGGGGAGCACCTTTCGGGTCATCTTACCGCTCAGAGGTTCCGCGGAAAGTCACGAAGACGGTAGGGAAGTGCTTGGGAAAAACCAATGAGTAAGCCGAAACTGCTCATCGTTGAAGATGACGAAAGCATCCGAAATCAAATGAAGTGGGCTCTGGTTAACGAATACGACGTGTCCATCGCCGAGGATCGGTTGAGTGCTCTCGAAGTGGTCAACGAGCACCAACCGGCTTTGGTCGCCTTGGACCTGGGATTACCGCCGGACCGTAACGGCGTCTCCGAAGGCTTCCAGGCCCTTAGTGAAATTTTAGAGCGAGACCGGCGTGTCAAAGTGATTGTTATCACCGGTCAAGACGGACGCGAGAACGCACTCGAGTCGATTGCTCAGGGCGCCTACGACTTCTTTTCGAAACCGATTCTCATCGATGAGCTCAAAGTCGTCCTTCGGCGGGCCCACCATGTCTACCGGTTGGAAAAGGAATACCGGGAGTTGCAGGAACGGCTCGGGGGTGAGGCCTTCGCGGGCATGCTGGGAACGAGCTCGCAGATGCAGGAGCGTCTACACCTCGATTCGAAAGGTGGCGACGATCGATGTCACTGTTCTGGTTGAGGGAGAAAGCGGGGCGGGGAAGGAACTAGTCGCTCGAGCGATCCATGCCGAGAGCTCACGAAAGGACGGGCCCTTCGTCGTAATCAATTGCGGGGCGATACCGGAGGCGCTTCTCGAAAGCGAGCTCTTCGGCCATGAAAAAGGAGCTTTTACCGGAGCCCACACCCGTCGAAAGGGACGTATCGAAACGGCCGGCGGGGGAACCCTCTTTTTGGACGAAGTAGGCGAACTGCCGTTGGGCCTTCAAGTCAAATTGCTTCGCTTCTTACAGGAGCATCATATCGAACGGGTCGGAGGAAGGGAAGAAATAGTCGTTGACACGCGGGTTGTCGCGGCCAGCAATCGGGATCTAAAGAAAGCAACGGCCGATGGAGCCTTTCGGGAGGACCTCTACTACCGGCTCAGCGTAGTCAAGATATCCATGCCTCCCCTTCGGGAGCGAGGTGAGGACATTATCCTTCTCGCCAAGTATTTCGCACAGAGATTTATTGATGAGCATCGGCGTGCGATCAAGGGCTTCAACAAAGAGGCGCTCCGGTCCTTGCGGTCCCACAGCTGGCCGGGAAACGTCCGCGAGCTCGAAAATCGGGTCCGCCGTGCTGTCGTCATGGCGGAGGGGCAGAAGCTGACACCAGCGGATCTCGAGACTCGAGGCTACGAACCTCAGCCCGCTACGAAGGGACGGGGCTGAAAGCAGCCCGTGAAGCGCTCGAAAGGGACATGATTCAAAAGGCACTCGCTCGAAACAAGGGTAACATCAGTCAGTCGGCAAGCGAGCTCGGAATCAGTCGCCCTACGCTTTACGAGTTGATGGAGAAACTAGGTATTCGTAGGTCTTGAGTAGAACAGAAATATGCAAGCCTTTCTGTGGTTTTCTTAGGTTTCCCCGCACGGGGGTCCGGAATTCATCTCTTTGACACATGACTTCGAGTCTACTAAAGTTGAATAGTCTTCCCCAACCAGGCTCAATAGAGCTGCAACTAACGACATCATAATCTGGGTAGGGAGATGTCCCGTAAAAAGATATCGGCTGGGCTTTTCAAAGTCGTCCTCGTTCTTGCGCCAACCATGCTGTGTGCCTTAATAGCCCCCCGGGCAATAAATGCACAGACGCCGGAAGCCGCCGATCAGGAGAGGGGGTTTAATATCTCACCGTCGGTCGTGGCCGCCGGCATCTACGAGGACAATCTCTTCTTTTACCGCAAACGGACCTGTTGGAGGCAACCTACACGAGGATCACCCAAGGCGTCGAGCTGGCCTACCAGAGTACCACTTCCACGATTGGCTGTGGTTACTTATTCGATTCGGAAATCTTCCCCGAACATCTCGATGACTTGAGCCAGGTCTTTGCGCGCCAGAATGCATCTGCAAGTTTTCGAACACCGCTTCACACAACATACAACTTTTTCGCTCGGTGCGGCGTATACAGACACTCGGCGTCCCGGTGAGTTAGTCGAAGATACCGGACTTAGTTTGGGATTTCGCCGGTCGCAAGGTTACAGCGGGGACGTTGGATTTGCCAAGAGGATTTCCCGGCGATCGTCTTGGAACGTCGCCTACGAGTTCAGACTTATTTCTCTGGAGCCGCTTGACGATGTCCTGATAGGTAATGAAACGAAGGCCCATTCTCTAAGTACAGGATGGAGCTACCAACAGTCGACTGTAACTCCTTTCAGGTCAGCTATGGCTTCAGCGCATTTTCCAACGACCTCACGTTGGAGTTGGGCGGCGGAGGTTTCAATAATTCACATGTTTTGTCCATTGGCTTTACGCGCCGGTTCACTCCCCGCACCACTGTCGCTGTTGAGTGCCGGCCCTCGCCTTTCTGAAGACCCTCTGGCCGGCATCAGCTCGGACTCCGCGGAACCGGGCGTTAAACGATTTGTAACCCCGGATGTGGCAGCCTCTTTCAGTCAAACGTGGGAGAAATTTCAGGTCTCCTTCAACTACTCCGCACCCAGAACCCGGCGTTCGGACTATCTGGTTTTGTGAATACCGAAAGCATAAGTATTGGAGCAACGTATCAGCCGGTCGATCATTTCGAATTGGTATCACACCAGGTGTTTATCGTAACGATCGGAGTGGCCAACAAATCATTTCCTACCAGGCCGCCGCCGAGATCCGCTGGGACATCGCCGACTGGGTAGCATTGTGGAGCACATACAACTATAGCCAACAGGACGGCCGATTTTTCTTGCCAATCCCGGACGAAGGGGACAACTTTACGCGGAACTCATTGACGCTGAATTTGTCCATTGGGCATACTTTCAATCTGAAATTAGAGATTCCGTTTGGTGTAAGAAACAAGAGGTGAAAGAACGGGGGATTTAACGCGCTCCACGACCGAGAATCACGACCTTGGCGGTGTCCATGACAATCATGATGTCCAGCCACACGCTCATGTTCTTGATGTAGTAGAGATCGTACTGCAATTTCGTTTCCGCTTCCTCAACTGTAGATCCGTACCCGTACCTGACCTGGGCCCAGCCGGTAATTCCAGGCTTAACCGCATGTCTTTCATCGTAAAAAGGGATGACTTCCCGGAGCTGATCGACGAATTGAGGTCGTTCCGGCCTGGGTCCGACGAAGCTCATCTCTCCCCTCAGAACATTGAAAAGCTGCGGAAGCTCATCGATTCGATTCTTGCGAAGAAAACCACCCACTTTGGTGATTCGTGGGTCATCACCGTTGGCCTGCGCCCACACTGCGCCGGTGCCCTTTTCGGCGTCTTTGTGCATCGTTCGAAGCTTGAACAGCGTGAAATTCTTTCCCTTCTCGCCCACGCGCTCTTGACGAAAAAAGATGGGGCGTCCGGTCTCCATCCAAATGAAAAGACAGGCTATCAACAGGACGGGCAAAGCAATTAATACAGCTAGCAGGGCTGCTCCAAGCTCGAAGAACCGTCTAGTATTTCTAAACAAGCGAGATTTCCTAAATCCTTCCGAAAAGATCAACCAGCTGGGATTCAAGTGCCTTATCGGGATCTGTCCGCTCAGTGTTTCGTAAAAGGAGGCGGCTTCCTCAACCCTTACGCCGTCCGTCTTGCACCGTACGAGCTCCGACAGAGGTAGCTTTCCACGTCGATCCTCTAACGCGACGACCACGGTATCCACTTGTGCCTGCTGCGCCATAACGGCCAGCTCATCGATGGTTCCAAGCACGGAAGGATTGACGATGCTCCGCCCGATTTCTTCGGGATCGGTTCCTAGAAATCCGAGGACTCGATATCCCTCCTTATTCCGCGTGAGCACTTCACGAGCTATTTCTTGGGCGGTTGGTCCCGTACCCAGAATGAGAACATTCTCCACCAACGATTCGCTCTGGATCGCCCAGTGATAGGAGATTCTCCAAATCAGCATCAGCAGAATCGAAACAGGCAGATGAAGCAGAAGGATACCGCGGCCCAAAGTCAGCCATGGTATCGCGTAATAGAGTAAGGAAAGAAAGATACCTGCTGCCACATAGCTTTTACCTAGCCTCAAGGCCAGGTCTCTGCGGTCGCGCGGCGGTCGTCCGCTGTATAAATCGTTGTAGTAGAAGCAGAGCAAGAGACAGACGATGAGGGCGGCCATCCTTACTGCCGACGCCCTCCATCGCACCCATTTCGCCGCCCAATCGAATGACGATCGCCAGGAACAGAGTCACTGTGACGATACCCGCATCAACCAGCACGCAGAAAAGCTTCCGGATGGAAGGTGTCGTTAAAAAGACTCCGCTCATCGTTATCTCACTAGGTGCCAGACTTCACAATCCGGCTACGTTGCTTTGTAGGGAAAAAGTAATTCGGGTTGGGAGTTGAAGTTTTACCGATCTTGACTCTACTTGTCAAGAAAAAAAGCGTGAACAATTTTTGAACCAGCCGACGACCAACTCTTGTGTGTTCAGAAAGCTCTTTAAAAAGCGTTGCGCAGACCGAT